>CAWKNX010000012.1:0-121038 GCA_963851085.1 uncultured Actinomycetota bacterium
ACCCGCTTGAGCATCTGCCTGACGATGATCTCGATGTGCTTCTCATGGATCGACACGCCCTGAGACCGGTCGACCTCCTGCGCCTCGTCCACCAGGTGCGGCTGAAGCTCACGTGCGCCGAGGACCTCGGCACCTCGTCCGGATTGCCGCGCCCTGGATGAGTTGCTGCCCAACATGCACATGCTGCACTCGCCCACGAGCAGCGCGGCGCATCGGACCTGGTAGGCGATCTCGTCGGTACCGTTGTCACGCACGACAACGATCTTGCGGGTCTCTCCGTCTCCTCGATCCGGACCCGGCCCTTGGCCTCACTGATCGGTGCCATGCCCTTCGGGATCCTGGCCTCGAAGAGTTCCTGGATCCTTGGCACGCCATCGGTGATGTCCTGACCGGCCACGCCGCCGATGTGGAAGGTCCGCATCGTGCGCTGCGTACCCGGGGCACCGATGGACTCAGCGGCAACGATGCCGACCGCCTGGCCGACGTCCACGCGCTTGCCCGTCGCCAGCGAGCGGCCATAGCGCTTGGCGCCACGCCGATCCTGGAGTCGCAGACGAGGACGCTGTAGGTGCGGATGGTCTCCACGCCAGCGGCTGCCAGCTTGTCGATCATCGGCTCCGTGGTGTCGGTGCCGGCCTTCGCGAGAACCCTGCCCTCGGCTTCCACGTCGGCCGCGAGCGTACGGCCCGTCCCGGTGTTCTCGACGTTGACGGGTTGCGGCCCTTCTCCGCGATCCGCATCGGGATCACCTGTCCGTGCCGCAGTCCTCCTCACGGACGATAACGTCCTGCGCCACGTCCACCAGCCGCCTGGTGAGGTAGCCGGAGTCCGCGGTACGCAGAGCGGTGTCCGCAAGACCCTTCCGTGCGCCGTGGGTGGAGATGAAGTACTCGACCACGGACAGCCCCTCACGGAAGCTGGACTTGATCGGCCGCGGGATGGTCTCGCCCTTCGGGTTGGAGACCAGGCCACGCATACCGGCGATCTGCCGTACCTGCATCGGGTTACCGCGGGCGCCGGAGTTGACCATCATCCAGACCGGGTTGGTCGCCGGGAAGGCCGCCTCCATGTCCTGCGCCACGTCCGCGGTCGCGTGCGTCCAGATCTCGATGAGCTCCTGACGGCGCTCGTCGTCGGTGATCAGGCCGCGCTCGTACTCGCGCTGCACCTTGTCGGCACGCTTCTCGTAGGACTCAAGGATCTCGGCCTTGCGCGGCGGCGCCACCACATCCTCGATGGCGATGGTCAGCCCCGCCCGGGTCGCCCAGTGGAAACCGGCGTCCTTGAGCGCGTCGAGCGCCGCGGCCACCTGCACCTTCGGGTAGCTCTCCGCAAGCTCGTTGACGATCGCGGAAAGCTGCTTCTTGCCGACCTCGTAGTTCACGAACGGGAAGTCGGCGGGCAGCGTCTCGTTGAAGATGCACCGCCCGAGCGTGGTGGTCAGCCGGATCGGCTCACCCGGCACCCAGCCCTCAGGCAGTTCGAAGCCCGGCGGCGGGGTCACGCCCTTCAGCCGGACCTGGACCTTCGCGCGGACATCGATCTCGCCGCGGTCGTGTGCCATGATCGCCTCGGACGGCGAGGAGAAGGCACGCCCCTCGCCCGTGGCGTCCGCCGATTCCGCTGTCAGCCAGTACAGCCCGATGACCATGTCCTGGGTGGGCATGGTGACCGGCTTGCCGTCGGCCGGCTTGAGGATGTTGTTGGTGGACAGCATCAGGATCCGGGCCTCGGCCTGCGCCTCGGCCGACAGCGGCAGGTGAACCGCCATCTGGTCACCGTCGAAGTCCGCGTTGAACGCGGTGCAGACCAGCGGGTGGATCTGGATGGCCTTACCCTCGACCAGCTGCGGCTCGAATGCCTGGATGCCGAGCCTGTGCAGGGTCGGCGCACGGTTGAGCAGCACCGGGTGCTCGGTGATCACCTCTTCGAGCACGTCCCACACCACCGCGCGGGCGCGCTCCACCATCCGCTTGGCCGACTTGATGTTCTGCGCGTGGTTGAGGTCCACAAGGCGCTTCATCACGAACGGCTTGAACAGCTCGAGCGCCATCTGCTTCGGCAGGCCACACTGGTGCAGCTTGAGCTGTGGCCCGACCACGATGACCGAGCGGCCCGAGTAGTCGACACGCTTGCCGAGCAGGTTCTGCCTGAACCGGCCCTGCTTGCCCTTGAGCATGTCGGACAGCGACTTGAGCGGCCGGTTGCCCGGGCCGGTGACCGGCCTGCCGCGGCGGCCGTTGTCGAACAGCGAGTCGACGGCCTCCTGCAGCATCCGCTTCTCGTTGTTGACGATGATCTCGGGCGCCCCGAGGTCGAGCAGGCGCTTGAGCCGGTTGTTCCTGTTGATGACCCGGCGGTACAGGTCGTTCAGGTCCGAGGTGGCGAAACGGCCACCGTCGAGCTGAACCATCGGGCGTAGGTCCGGCGGGATCACCGGAATGCAGTCGAGCACCATACCCATGGGGCTGTTGCGGGTGTTCAGGAACGCCGACACGACCTTGAGCCGCTTGAGCGCCCGCGCCTTCTTCTGGCCCTTGCCCGTGCGGATGGTGTCCCGCAGCTTCTGGGCCTCGGCCTCCAGGTCGAAGTTGGCCAGCCGCTCCTGGATCGCCTGGGCACCCATGCCGCCGCGGAAATACCTGCCGAACCTGTCCCGCATCTCGCGGTAGAGCAGCTCGTCACCCTCAAGATCCTGGACCTTCAGGTTCTTGAACCGGGTCCAGACCTCCTCGAGCCTGTCGAGTTCCTTCTGCACGCGGTCACGGATCTGGCGGCATTCGCGATCCGCGCTCTCCCGGACCTTGCGCCGCGCGTCGCCCTTGGCACCGGACGCCTCCAGCTCGGCGAGGTCGGCCTCGAGCTTCGCCTGCCGTGCCTCGATGTCACTGTCACGGCGCTGTTCGAGCTGCTGCCGTTCCACCGAGATCTTGGCCTCGAGCGAGGGCAGGTCACGGCCGCGGCCGTCCTCGTCCACGTACGTGATCATGTAGGCGGCGAAGTAGATGACCTTCTCCAGGTCCTTCGGCGCCAGGTCGAGCAGGTAGCCGAGCCGGCTCGGCACACCCTTGAAGTACCAGATATGTGTCACCGGCGCGGCGAGCTCGATGTGACCCATCCGCTCGCGCCGAACCTTGGCGCGAGTGACTTCCACGCCGCAGCGCTCGCAGATGATGCCCTTGAACCTGACCCGCTTGTACTTACCGCAGTAGCACTCCCAGTCCCGGGTCGGGCCGAAGATCTTCTCGCAGAAGAGCCCATCCTTCTCCGGCTTGAGGGTGCGGTAGTTGATGGTTTCTGGCTTCTTGACCTCGCCGTGTGACCACTGCCTGATGTCGTCAGCGGTGGCTAGGCCAATCCGCAGGTCGTCGAAGAAGTTGACGTCGAGCACTTATTCATCCCCTGGGTAGATCGCGGCTTCCGGAGCATGCCTGGACGACACGCCTCAGACCTCTTCAACGCTGCTCGGCTCACGCCGGGACAGGTCGATGCCGAGCTCTTCCGCTGCGCGGAAGACGTCCTCGTCCGTATCGCGCATCTCGATGGACACGCCGTCGCTCGACAGCACCTCGACGTTGAGGCACAGCGACTGCATCTCCTTAATCAGCACCTTGAAGGACTCGGGAATGCCCGGTTCCGGGATGTTCTCGCCCTTGACGATCGCCTCGTAGACCTTGACCCGACCGAGGACGTCGTCGGACTTGATGGTGAGCAGTTCCTGCAGCGCGTAGGCGGCACCATAGGCCTCGAGCGCCCAGACCTCCATCTCTCCGAACCGCTGGCCACCGAATTGTGCCTTACCGCCGAGCGGCTGCTGGGTGATCATGGAGTACGGGCCCGTCGACCGCGCGTGGATCTTGTCGTCGACCAGGTGCAGCAGCTTGAGGATGTAGATGTAGCCGACCGCGATCGGGTCCCTGAACGGCTCACCGGTCCGGCCGTCGAACATCCGTGCCTTACCGCCGCCGCCGACGAGGCGGTCGCCGTCGCGGTTGGGCAGCGCGGCACTGAGCAGGCCAGTGATCTCCTCCTCATGCGCGCCGTCGAACACCGGCGTGGCAACGGGTGTCCCCGAAGGGGCCTCGTCGGCGCCGATCTGGCGCAGCCGCTTCTGCCACGCGTCGTCACCCGACACCTTCCAGCCGGACTGCGCCACCCAGCCGAGGTGCGTCTCGAGCACCTGGCCGACGTTCATCCGGCCGGGCACGCCGAGCGGGTTGAGCACGATGTCCACGGGCGTGCCGTCCTCAAGGAACGGCATGTCCTCGGCGGGCAGAATCTTGGCGATGACGCCCTTGTTACCGTGCCGGCCCGCGAGCTTGTCGCCATCGGTGATCTTCCGCTTCTGCGCCACGTAGACGCGCACGAGCTCGTTCACCCCCGGGGGCAGCTCGTCGCCGTCTTCCCTGGTGAAGACCCGGACGCCGATGACCTTGCCTTCCTCGCCGTGCGGCACCTTCAGCGAGGTGTCGCGGACTTCGCGCGCCTTCTCACCGAAGATCGCCCGCAGCAGCCGCTCCTCCGGGGTGAGCTCGGTCTCGCCCTTCGGCGTCACCTTGCCCACCAGGATGTCGCCAGTGACGACCTCGGCCCCGATCCGGATGATGCCGCGCTCGTCGAGGTCGGCGAGCACCTCATCGGAGACGTTCGGGATATCTCTTGTGATCTCCTCAGGGCCGAGCTTCGTGTCCCTGGCGTCGACCTCGTACTCCTCGATGTGGATGGAAGACAGCACGTCATCGCGCACCAGCCGCTGCGAAAGGATGATGGCGTCCTCGTAGTTATGGCCCTCCCACGGCATGAACGCCACGAGCAGGTTCTTGCCGAGCGCCATCTCGCCGCCGGACGTGCACGGGCCGTCCGCGATGACCTGACCGGCCTCGACCCGCTGGCCCTCGTCCACGATGGGCTTCTGGTTGAAGCAGGTGCCCTGGTTGGAGCGCCGGAATTTGGCGACACGGTAGGTCGTCCTGGTGCCGTCGTCGGCGGCGATCGTCACGTAGTCGGCCGAGACCTCCTCGGCCACGCCCGCCTTCTCCGCGATGATCACGTCGCCGGCGTCGGTCGCCGCGCGGTACTCCATGCCGGTGCCGACAAGGGGTGCGTCGCTGCGCAGCAGCGGAACCGACTGGCGTTGCATGTTGGAGCCCATCAGCGCACGGTTCGCGTCGTCGTGCTCGAGGAACGGGATCATCGCCGTCGCGACAGAGACCATCTGGCGCGGTGAGACGTCCATGTAGTCGACATCGTCGGGCTGGATGGACTCGACCTCGCCACCCTTCCTGCGGACCAGCACGCGGTCCTCGGCGAACGAGCCGTCAGCCGATAGCGGCGTGTTCGCCTGCGCGATGACGTGCCTGTCCTCCTCGTCCGCGGTCAGGTAGTCGATCTGCTCCGTGACCTTGCCCGCGCTGACCTTGCGGTACGGGGTCTCGACGAAACCGAACGAGTTCACCCGGCCGTACGAGGACAGCGAGCCGATCAGGCCGATGTTCGGGCCCTCAGGCGTCTCGATCGGGCACATCCGGCCGTAGTGCGACGGGTGCACGTCGCGTACCTCGAAACCCGCGCGCTCACGGGACAGGCCGCCAGGCCCGAGCGCGGAAAGACGCCGCTTGTGCGTCAGACCCGCCAGCGGGTTGGTCTGGTCCATGAACTGCGAGAGCTGGCTGGTGCCGAAGAACTCCTTGATGGACGCCACGACCGGGCGGATGTTGATCAGCGTCTGGGGCGTGATCGCCTCGACGTCCTGGGTGGTCATCCGCTCCCGGACCACGCGCTCCATGCGCGCGAGGCCGAGCCGCACCTGGTTCTGGATGAGCTCGCCGACGGTACGCAGCCGCCGGTTGCCGAAGTGGTCGATGTCGTCGGTCTCGATGGGCACCGCGACGTCTCCCACGGTGATCTCTTCCTCGCCCGCGTGCAGCCGGACCAGGTACTCGATCGTGGCGACGATGTCATCCTCTGACAGCGTGCCCTGAACTATCGGGGCGTCGAGGCCGAGCTTCTTGTTGACCTTGTACCTGCCGACCTTGGCGAGGTCGTAACGCTTCGGGTTGAAGTAGAGGTTCTCGAGCAGTGTCTGCGCCGACTCGCGGGTCGGGGGCTCGCCGGGGCGCAGCTTGCGGTAGATGTCGAGCAGCGCGTCGTCCTGGCCGGACGTGTGGTCCTTCTCCAAGGTGGTGCGCATCGACTCGTAGTCGCCGAACCGGTCGAGGATCTTCGCCTCGTCCCAGCCGAGCGCCTTGAGCAGGACCGTGACGCCCTGCTTGCGCTTGCGGTCGATGCGCACACCGACGCTGTCGCGCTTGTCTACCTCGAACTCCAGCCATGCGCCACGGGACGGGATGACCTTGCAGCTGAAGATGTCCTTGTCCGAGGTCTTGTCGACCTGGCGGTCGAAGTAGACGCCCGGCGAGCGGACGAGCTGCGAGACGACGACACGCTCGGTGCCGTTGATGATGAACGTGCCCTTCGGGGTCATGAGCGGGAAGTCACCCATGAACACCGTCTGGCTCTTGATCTCGCCCGTGCTGTTGTTGATGAACTCCGCCGTCACGAACATGGGGGCGGAGTACGTCATGTCCTTGTCCTTGCACTCCTCGACGGAGTACTTGGGCGGCTCGAACCGATGATCACGGAACGAGAGTGACATGGTGCCAGAGAAGTCCTCGATCGGGCTGATTTCCTCGAAGATCTCTTCTAGGCCGGACTGCTCCGGGATATCCTTGCGGCTGGTCTTCTTGGCCTCCGCGACCCGGGTCTTCCAGCTCTCGTTGCCGAGGAGCCAGTCGAACGACTCGGTTTGCAGGGCGAGAAGATCGGGAACCTCGAGAGGTTCCTTGATGCGCGCGAAGGAGACGCGACGCGGACCGAGAGTGTTAGCTGAAGCGCTGCGCGAGGCGGCCAACAGGGGTCCTTCCGAGCTTGAGACGGACAATCATCGCACGCACGAATACGCCCTGCGGGCTCACCGCGGGAAGTTCGAGGAGGGCCGAGGACGTTAGAGTGCAGCGCAAATAAGCAGCGTAGCCGAACGCTACACCGCTGTCAAGCGTACCCCTGTTATGAGATTCACATTGCTTTGCAGCATCGCTCGTCAACGGCCGTTCGTCAAGCCCGCACACCGATATACGAGCATCTCAGCGGCGTGAGGGACACCACAGCACGCAGCAGGTGTAGGTCCGCGATCAAGCGGGTAGACCCACTGATTCCCCTAACGACTGCGCCGCGGCCCACCATTCCCGGTGCAGCGACGGTCGGTGGTCGCTCCTGCCAGGGCAGCACCGCCCTGACGGCCGCGGCGCCCGATCATGAGGTCCGCGCGGGCGCGGCGGCCGTTCCGGAACGCGTCATCGCGACGCGGCGAGGGCGGCCACCCGATCGGGTGGCCGCCCTCGCGAAGCGGTGAAGTAGACCGCTACTTGACCGTGACCGTAGCCCCGGCGCCCTCGAGGGCAGCCTTGGCCTTCTCCGCGGCCTCCTTGTTGACCTTCTCGAGCAGCGCCTTCGGGGCGCCGTCGACCAGGTCCTTGGCCTCCTTGAGGCCAAGGCTCGTGAGGCTGCGGACCTCCTTGATGACCTGGATCTTCTTGTCGCCAGCGGCCTCGATGATGACGTCGAACTCGTCCTGCTCCTCGACCTCGGCCTCCGCCGAGGCACCTGGGCCGGCCGGTGCGGCGACCGCGACCGGGGCGGCGGCCTTGACGTCGAACGTCTCCTCGAACTGCTTGACGAACTCGGACAGCTCAAGGAGCGTCATCTCCTTGAAGGCGTCGAGCAGGTCGTCGGTGCTGAGCTTCGCCATCGTGATGGTTCCTTCGTGTGCGCTATGTCCCACTGGTGACCGCCGGTCACCAGCAGATCTTCGGATGTTCGTGGGCCGCCCTGGTGATGAGCGGCGGCCGTGGCGTGCAGGGTCATGCGGGATTACGCGGGTCGTGCCGGGTCATGCGGGGTCATGCGGGTCGTGCCGGGTCATGCGGGGTCATGCGGGTCGTGCCGGTCACGCATGGCTGGCCTCGGGCTGCTCCGCTTCGGCGGGCGATGCTTCGGCGGGCGATGCTTCGGCGGGCGATTCGTCCGCACTCGCTGCGCCCTGCTCCTCCCGCTTGACACGAAGCGCCTCGGCAAGCTGAGCGAGCTGTGTCGGCAGGGCATTGAACGTCGCGGCGGCGTTCGCCATCGACGCCTTCATCGCGCCCGCGAGCTTCGCGAGCAGCACCTCGCGAGGCTCGAGATCAGCCAGCCTGGTGATCTCCGCAGCGGTCAGCGCGGCGCCGTCGAGCACGCCGCCTTTGATGACGAGCAGTGGGTTCGCCCGGCTGAAGTCACGCAGCCCCTTGGCGGTCTCGACCACGTCACCATCGACGAACGCGATCGCCGAGGGCCCGCTGAGCAGGCTGGATATCTGTTCCTCGAGCCCGGCGTCCTTAGCCGCGATCTTGGTGAGCGTGTTCTTCACCACGGTGAACGTGGCGTTCTCACCGAGGGAGCGGCGTAGCTCGGCAAACTGGGCCACAGTGAGCCCGCGGTACTCGGTCAACATGGCGCCGTTCGAGCTCTGGAATCTCTCCGCGAGCTCGGCGACCTCGGCGACCTTGTCGGCTCTCGCCATGAGCCTCCTTCCTCGCTGCGGGCCAGGAGGACGACCCCCAGACCCTTGAAGTGCGCTCCGGGGACGACCCGGGGCGCCGGCATGCTGGCCCGCGGGACGAGCCACGGGCCCCGAAGGGACGCGGGAAAGGCCGCGAAAGGGAAACGCCCCGGGGCGCAGGCCAGCCGGGGCGTATCAACGTCGGTGGGGTATCAGACACCCACAACAGAAGATCTGCTCACAACTCACCTGCGCGGGCCGCCCGCTCACGCGGGACCTTCGGCTGCTCCGGCGTCCGTTGCAGGCGTCGAAGCAGCAACCAGCGGTCTTCGGTGTAATACAGCCTACGCATCGCAGGCGCCGACCGCCAAATTCGAACCAGGCAGCCCCGGTTCGACGCCACGGAAACAGCCCCGCACGCGCCGCACGGCGCACATCCGCGCAGTCGTTATGGGCTATTGATCCCGAACGGCTGCCCGCGGCGCGCCACCGCCACGCTGCGGAGACCGGCGGCTCGCCGCACCAGAAACCAAGATCGCGGTAACTTCTCGGAAGCATCTTCGGAGAAGTTACCGCGATCACGAAGCGGGCGGGCGGAGGTGGCACACCTCGGCGAGGCGCTGCCCGACTCGGCGGCCTGGCTGGCCCGGATGAGCCGCCTCAGCCGGTCGGGGCTTGCTCGAGCTCGTCGGTCAAGCCCCGCGTCTTGTTCGGGTCGACGGGGATGCTCGGACCCATCGAGGTGGTGAAGGCCGATTTCCTGAGGTAGCGGCCCTTGGCCGCGGCGGGCTTCAGCCGGATGACCTCGTCCACCGCCGCGGCGTAGTTCTGCACGAGAGCGACTTCAGGGAACGAGGCCTTGCCGATCACGAAATGCAGGTTGCCGTGGCGGTCCACCCGGAATTCGATCTTGCCGCCCTTGATGTCGCTGACGGCCTTGGCCACGTCATTGGTGACCGTCCCCGTCTTGGGGTTGGGCATCAGGCCACGCGGGCCGAGCACCCGGCCAAGCCGGCCGACCTTGCCCATCAGATCGGGTGTCGCCACGACCGCGTCGAAGTCAAGGAAGCCGCCCTGGATCCGCTCGATCAGATCGTCGGTGCCGACATAGTCGGCGCCCGCCTCGCGGGCATCCTCCGCGCGATCACCGGTCGCGAAGACGAGGACCCTGGCGGTCTTTCCCGTGCCGTTCGGGAGGTTGACCGTGCCGCGGACCATCTGATCGGCCCGGCGTGGGTCGACTCCGAGGCGCAGGGCCACCTCCACGGTGGGGTCGAACTTCGTCGTAGCGGTCTTCTTGGCCAGCGCCGCCGCCTCGGCCGGGCTGTAGAGCTTGCTCCGGTCGATCTGCTCGAACGCCTTGCGGTATGCCTTGCTGCGCTTCATGTGCTGTCTCCTTCGGCTTACTGAGGAGGACGTGGTCAGCGGGCCAGCGCAGGCCCTGCCACGATTTGGTGATTGGTGCGGCGGCCAAGCCTCAGGCGGCGCCTTGGATGGCGGCGCCCTCGGTGGCCGCTTTGGGTCAGCCCTCGACCGTGATGCCCATGGAACGTGCCGTGCCGGCGATGATCTTCTCGGCCGCCTCCATGGTGTTCGCGGTCAGGTCGGGCATCTTCGTCTGCGCGATCTCGCGGACCTGCGCGGCGGTGATCGAGCCGACCTTGGTCGTGTGCGGCTCGCCGCTGCCCTTCTCGACACCGGCCGCCTTCTTGATCAGCTCGGGTGCCGGAGGTGTCTTCGTGATGAACGTGAACGAGCGGTCCTCGAAGATGGTGATCTCAACGGGGATCACGTTGCCGCGCTGTGCTTCCGTCGCAGCGTTGTACTGCTTGCAGAAGTCCATGATGTTGACGCCGTGCGGACCTAGCGCGGTGCCGACCGGCGGCGCCGGCGTGGCCTGCCCGGCCGGCAGCTGCACCTTGACAACCGCCGCGATCCTCTTCCTAGGAGGCATGTCTGCAGAATCCTAACTTTTCAGATCTTTGCCACTTGATCGAAGGAGAGCTCGACAGGCGTCTCCCTGCCGAAGATCGACACCAGCACCTTGAGCTTCTGGGTATCGGCGTTGATCTCATTGACCGTGGCGGGGAGCGTGGCAAACGGGCCGTCCATCACGGTAACCGACTCGCCGACCACAAAGTCCACGACCGTGCGCTCTTCTTCCTTCTTCTTCGCCTGCTCCTCGGGCTCGGGCGCGAGGAGCTGCGCGACCTCGTCGAGACTGAGCGGCGACGGCTTGCTTGAGAGCCCGACAAAGCCGGTCACACCCGGCGTGTTGCGGACCGCGGCCCACGACTCGTCGGTGAGATCCATCCGGACCAGGATGTATCCAGGCAGCACCTTCTCGGAGACCTGCTGCCTCTTGCCACCCTTGATCTCGGTCACCTGGTGGGTAGGCACCTCGATCTGGAAGATGTAATCCTCCATGTTGAGCGACTGGGTGCGGCTTTCCAGATTGGTCTTCACCCGGTTCTCATAACCGGCGTATGAGTGCACGACATACCAGTCGCCCGGTTGCAGCCGCAGCTGCCGCTTGAATTCTGCTACCGGGTCGATCTCCGGCTCGGCACCATCCGGCGCAGCGCCGGGCGCCGTGTCGGCGGCATCCGGCTCTGGCTCGTCAAGCACGTCTCCGGCACGACCCTCGGGCACGCCAGATTCGAGAGCCTGCTCGTCGGCTTCGCTCTCGCCCGCATGCAGTTGGGACTCGGACACGGTGACTCTTTCTCTCTCGTTGTGGTGCCGGCGGGTGCCGACATGGTCCTTGGCCGGGCCGACCAGGGCCGGCCCGATGGCTCTGCCGTTGTCGCCTCGGGCGACGGCAGAGCCCGCTAGCTAGTTCCCCCGCGATCGCGCCCCGGTGCACCGTCCTCGGCGACAGCCGACTGCTAGCCGAATATTCCGAGCACCGCCTTCGTGAGCAGGTAGTCCAGGCCCGTCACTATCGCGACCATGACGAGCACGAACACGAGGACCACGGCCGTGTACGTGAACATCTCACGGCGGGTCGGCCAGATTACCCTGCGGAGTTCGGCGACGACCTGGCGGAAGAACAGCGCAGGCGTCGTACGGGGTCCCTTCTTGGGTCCCGTTTTGCCCCGCCGCTCGGCGGCCGAACCGCTTGTCTGAGTCGCCATGTCCTCACCTGAGCCGCACCGAACCGAACCGAACCTGAAATTCACACCCGAGCCGCACTCGCAGGGCAGGAGGGACTCGAACCCCCAACCGCCGGTTTTGGAGACCGGGACTCTAGCCAATTGAGCTACTGCCCTTTGCTTTCAACGTACCGGCGACCGTCTTGAACTGTACAGACAGCCGCGCCCGGAGTCCCACAGGGCCGCCCGCGGACATGCGGCGGCCATGCAGTGGACTGCCAGCGGCGCAAGTGTACGTTGAAGAGCCGCGCGCCGTCGAACTCACGCACCCATCATGATCCTGAACGGCTCGCGCGGGGCGCGCCGTCCGGGCGCAGGCGGGGGGTCCAGGGGGTCGCCCCCCGGGGCTGGCACAGCCTGAACGGCTCACGCGGGGCGCGCCGTCCGGGCGCAGGCGGGGGGTCCAGGGGGTCGCCCCCCGGGGCTGGCACAGCCTGAACGGCTCACGCGGGGCGCGCCGTCCGGGCGCAGGCGGGGGTTCCAGGGGGTCGCCCCCCGGGGCTGGCACAGCCTGAACGGCTCGCGCGGGGCGGCCACGAGCGGGTCTGCGGGGGATCCCGGGGGCGGCTCACGCGGCGCCGCACGAGTGGTCCGCGGCGCGGATCCCGGGGATCATCAGTCCGCAGGCCGTTCGGCTGGCGCGGCATAACCGTGCGCGTCGCGCCGCACCAGACGCGGTGCGGCTGCCGGCGCCGCAGCCGATGGCCCAGGCCTGGCGGACACCCGATGGGAAAAGACGCGCGCGGCGCGCCGATGGGATGACACGATAGGTGATATGCGAACGCAGCATTCCCGCATATCAGCGCGGATATCCGCGATCTCGGAATCCGCGACGCTCGCCGTGGATGCGAAGGCCAAGGCGCTCAAGGCAGCCGGGCGGCCGGTGATCGGGTTCGGCGCGGGCGAGCCGGACTTCCCAACTCCCGATTACATCGTGGCGGCCGCGCAACGGGCCTGCGGCGAGCCGCGCTTCCACAAATACACGCCAGCGGCAGGGCTGCCTGAGCTGAGAGCCGCGATCGCGGCGAAGACCGCACGCGACTCCGGTTACCAGGTCGAGGCCAGCCAGGTCCTGGTCACCAACGGCGGCAAACAGGCGGTCTACCAGGCATTCGCGGCGCTGCTCGACCCGGGCGACGAGGTGCTGCTGCCCGCGCCCTACTGGACCACGTACCCGGAGTCGATCAAGCTGGCGGGCGGGAATCCCGTCCCGGTGCTGACCGACGAGCGGACCGGGTATCTGGCGTCGGTCGCCCAGCTTGAGGCGGCTTGCACGGAACGTACCAAGGTGCTGCTTTTCGTGTCGCCGTCCAACCCAACCGGCGCGGTTTACCCACCGGCGCTCGTCGCCGAGATAGGCAGGTGGGCCGCGGCGAGCGGGCTCTGGGTGATAACGGACGAGATCTACGAGCACCTGGTCTATGACGACGCCAGATTCGCATCCATGCCGGTCGAGGTGCCCGAGCTCAGTGATCGCTGCGTCGTCGTCAACGGCGTCGCGAAGACCTATGCGATGACCGGCTGGCGGGTCGGCTGGATCATCGGGCCACCGGATGTCGTCAAGGCGACCGCGAACCTCCAGTCGCACGCGACATCCAATGTGTGCAACATCGCGCAGGCGGCCGCGCTGGCGGCGGTCACCGGTGATCTCTCCGCAAGCGCGACCATGCGCGAGGCATTCGATCAGCGCCGGCGGGTCATGGCCCGGATGCTGAACGACATCGAGGGTGTCACCTGCCCGGAGCCGAAAGGCGCCTTCTACTGCTATCCGTCCGTCAAGGGCTTGATCGGCAAGGAGATTCGCGGCACGCGGGCGGAAAGCAGCGCCACGCTAGCCGAGTTGATCTTGGAGGAGGCGGAGGTCGCGGTGGTTCCCGGTGAGGCGTTCGGGACTCCTGGCTACTTCCGCCTGTCCTGTGCACTGGGCGACTCCGATCTCGCGGAAGGGATCACCCGCATGGCCAAACTGCTCGCAGAGGCCCACTGAGCCGCGGCACCACCGAATTTCGTTCGGTAGTGTTGACTAGAATATGGGATGCGGTGGTGGTGAGCGGGCCGTCCGTGCGCAGACCCGTCGTGAACAGGCCACGATGCTCGGGGTTTCCCGGGGTGGGCATTCGGGCCAAGGCGGGGCCGAGCGGGAGCGCGGCGGGATCGAGCCGGAGCGGGGCGGGATCGAGCCGGGGCGGGGCGGGATCGAGCCGGAGCGGGGCGGGATCGAGTCCGACGCAAATGACGCTCCCGTACGGCCGATCCATGCGCTGCCAAAGGCCCACCTGCATCTGCACCTGACGGGGGCGATGCGGCAGGCCACCCTGATCGAACTGGCCCGCGAGCACGGCGTCGGGCTGCCCGACGCGCTCACCACTGACCGGCCGCCGCAGCTGCGCGGCACGGACGAACGTGGCTGGTTCCGGTTCCAGCGGCTGTATGACATCGCTCGCTCGGTACTGCGCACACCGGCGGACGTACACCGGCTACTGCGCGAGACCGCGGAAGACGAAAGAAACGAAGGTTCCGGCTGGCTGGAGATCCAGGTCGATCCGTCCGGCTACGCGGGGCGGTTCGGCGGCCTGACCCCAACCGTCGAGCTGGTACTCGACGCAGCAGCGCGGGCATCAGACTCGACCGGCATTGGCATCGGCGTGATCATCGCGGCGAACCGGACCAGGCACCCGCTTGACGCGAGGACTCTCGCCAGGCTCGCCGCACGGTATGCGGGGAGAGGCATCGTCGGGTTTGGCCTCAGCAACGACGAGCGCCGGGGCCCAGCCGCCGAGTTCGCCCCCGCGTTCCGCATCGCCGCACGCGCTGGCCTGCTCGCCGTTCCGCACGGCGGGGAGCTTGCCGGGCCAGACAGTGTGCACGCGTGCCTGGAGCAACTGAACGCGGACCGGATCGGTCACGGCGTGCGCGCCGCGGATGACCCGGCCCTGACGCGTCTGCTCGCGGCACGTGGCACCATCCTTGAAGTGTGTCCGACGTCCAACGTCGCGCTTGGTGTGGCCGCCCAGGCCGAAGACGTGCCGCTGCGCACGCTGCGGGACGCCGGGGTGAATGTCGCGCTCGGTGCCGACGACCCGCTGCTCTTTGGCGCCAGGCTCGCCGCGCAATACGAACTCGCCAGGCATACCTACCTGTGCACCGACCCCGAACTCGCCGAGCTTGCCCGCATCTCGGTGTATGGCTCAGCCGCGCCCGCCCACATCCGCGCAAGCCTGCTGGCCGGGATCGATTCCTGGCTCGCACCACCAGGTGGCCCACCGGCTCCGCCCACCGCACAGGACCCGCCCGCCAGCGTAGCGTCCCCAAGCCTCGTTACCGGACCCACCCGCCCGTCGCGCGTTCCCGGCCCCTTACCAGACCCGCCCGCCCTGGGGGCGCTGCCCTACTTGTGATTCTGGCGGGTCGTCAAGGCCGGGGGAAGGGTGAACGCCGTTCTGGGGATAGCCGGTCGGGGGGATAACCGGGATGGGGATAACCGGTCCGGGATACGGGGCCGTCCAGGCGTTACCTGAGTTCGCCGGTTGGGCAGCCCGGCCATCATCGGCGCAGGCCAGATGGTCAGCCGGTCACAACTCGACGCCGACGAGCACGGGTTCAGGCATGAGCGTCACGCCGAACATGTCGCGGACCGAATCCCTGATCTCACGGGCCAGGGCAACCAGCCCCGCCGTGGTCGCGCCGCCCGGGTTGGTGAGCGCGAGCGTGTGCCTGGACGAGATCCGGGCACCCCAGGCCGTGTACCCCCGGCGGAATCCCGCGCGTTCGATGAGCCATGCGGCCGGCACCTTGACGTGGCCATCAGGAGCGGGAAACCGCGGCACCAGGGTGCCGGTGCCCAGCCGACGGCGCACCGCGTCCTCGAATGCCGCGAACTGATCAGGACCGAGCACGGGGTTGGTGAAGAAGGAGCCGGCGCTGCGGGTATCCGGATCGGCCACGTCGAGCACCATGGCCTTCCCCCGGCGCAGGTCAAGGACCGCATCACGGACGTCGCCCAGTGGCACCCGCCGCCCGGGCGCGACCCCGAGCGACGACGCGAGCTCGGCGTAGCGGATCGGCCGCGACAGCCGTTCGGGATCGACTTTGAACTTCACCTCGAGCACCACGAACCGGCCGGGCGCGCGTTTGAACATGCTCGTCCGGTAACCGAACTTGCACGCGGCGTTGTCCAGCATGACAACCCGCCCGGCTGCCCGGTCGAAGGCACGCACCGCCGTGATGGTCTCGGCCACCTCCTGCCCATAGGCACCCACGTTCTGGATCGGGGTGGCGCCGGCCAGGCCGGGAATACCGGCCAGGCACTCCAGGCCGGAAAGCCCGCCAGCCGTGCAGCGCGCGACGACGGCGTCCCACTCCTCCCCGGCGGCAGCCGTCAGCACCACGGCGGCTCGATCGCCCCGATCCCATCGGATCTCGATGCCGCGGGTTAGCACGTGAACGACGGTGCCAGGGAAACCTTCATCGGCGACGACCAGGTTGGATCCGCCGCCGAGAATGAGGACCGGCTCACCTGCCGCGTCGGCGCGCCGGACGGTGTCCACCGCGTCCCGCTCGCTGGGCGCCTCGACGAAAGCACCCGCAGGGCCGCCGAGCTGGAGGGTCGTGTGGCTGGCCAGCCGCACCTGTTCCCTGCGCGGGGCGCAAGGCTCCAGCGCGGGCTGGTCACGGCCGAGCTGGGCGGCCGTGTCACCTGCTCCCGTGACCGCCACCGGTGTCAGGCCAGCTTGACGACCGCGCGGGCTCGGGTGAGGACCTTGGCCTCGCCGGACCTGGCAGTCAGCGCAAGGACCACCCGGTTGTCGTCCAGCTTCTCCTCGATCTTCCCGTCAACCTCGATGGTCGCGCCCTTGTCGTCGTCAGGGACCACGACGGGAGCTGAGAACCTGACGCTGAAGTCGAGCACGGCACCGGGATCACCGGCCCAGTCGGTGACGTATCTGCCCGCCTGCGCCATGGTGAACATCCCGTGCGCGATCACGTTCGGGAGGCCGACCGACGTCGCGATCCGCTCGTTCCAGTGGATCACGTTGAAATCACCCGAAGCGCCGCAGTACTTGACCAGATCGAGGCGCTGCACGGGGTAGGCTCGCGGCTCCAGTTCGGTGCCGGGCTCGACGTCGTCGTATTTGACCTGCGCGCTCATATCGCTGGCCCCTCTCTCAGTTCCCGGCGCCGCCGCGCTCCACGAGCGTGGAATGCGCGGTGCACACGTGCTCGCCGTCGACGGTCCTGATCTCGGTCTGCGTGGTCAGCAGCTCGTTGCGGCCCACCGCACGGATATCGGAGATGGTGGACTGGCAGGTGACGACGTCACCCGCGTAAAGCGGGCGGCTGTACTCGAATCGCTGCTCGCCGTGCACGACCATGGCGTAGTTGATGCCAAGGCCAGGATCCATGACCGCCTGCGCACTGCCGGCCATGCTGATCACGATCGGGAACGTCGGCGGCGCGAGCACGTCCTTGTGGCCCGCCGCCTGGGCCGCCTCGCGGTCGCGGTACAGCGGATTGGGGTCGCCGATCGCGCTCGCGAATTCGGCGATCTTCAACCGGCTGACCTCGTACGGTTCGGTCGGCGGGTATGTCCGGCCAAGAAAGTCCCGGTTGATTCCCATGCAGCCCTCCGCGAGACCAGGTGACCCGGCGCCGGCCAGGTGCGGCGATTTACGTGCGTGCCATCATCCGGCGATGCGGCGCCTGGCGCGCCCCGCACGCAGCGCTGCGGGAACCCGCACCGCACCATGCGACGGTAACAGAACGCGATTCGGTCTGGGCTGCGTGGCGCCCGGTTAGCGGGTCTCGCGGTGCGACTGATGCTTACGGCAGTTCGGGCAGTACTTCTTGATCTCCAGCCGGTCCGGGTCGTTGCGCCGGTTCTTGCGGGTGATGTAGTTGCGGTGCTTGCACTCCTGGCAGGCCAGGGTGATCTTCGGCCTGACGTCGGTGGCAGCCACGATGGCGTGCCTTTCTTCTGGTTCGGATGGTCGGACATGCCGTTCGCCGGGTCCAGGCGGAACCGGCGAACTTGTAGCGGAGGCCGGACTTGAACCGGCGACACAGCGATTATGAGCCGCTTGCTCTGCCTGACTGAGCTACTCCGCCGCCTCATCGGCCGGCCACCGCCGACGCGGCAGCGGGCCGGCACGTCAGCATACCTGTAACCGGTGTCCCGGCTCGATATTCCCAGGATGGCTTCGGTGGAAGGAGTCTACAAGGAGCGCCCGGCAATGGGGGCGCTGATCCAGCGCCCCCATTGCCGGGCGCTCGAAGGTCCTCGGCTCGCGAGCCGGGCGGGCCTGGCGCGGCGCACACTTGGCACATGGAGATCGGCGGGCGAGTGGAGCGCGGCTTCGAGCCAGTGCGTGAGGCGTTCGCGTCGGTGCTACGCCAGCAGCGCGGCACCGGTGCGGCAGTGGCCGCGTGGTCGGACGGCGTGTGGCTCGCCGACCTGTGGGGTGGCTGGGCCGATGCGGCCCGCACCCGGCGCTGGCAGCGGGACACCCTCGTACAGCCGTATTCGGTATCCAAGCCCTTTGCCGCGATGGGCGCACTGCTGCTCGCCGACCGGGGCCTCGTCGAGCTGGACGCGCCCGCGCAGCATTACTGGCCGCAGCTACGTGCCCGCGCCACCGTTCGCCAGTTGCTGTCTCATCAGGCCGGTGTGGTGGCGCTCGACGAACCCGCGCCGACCGAGGTGTTCTACGACTGGGACCGGCTGTGCGCGCTGCTCGCGGCGCAGGAACCGGCGTGGGAACCCGGGACAGCACATGGGGAATCGGCGCTCTTCTACGGCCACCTCGTTGGTGAGCTTGTGCGGCGCGTCGACGGCCGCGGGCCTGGGCGGTTCCTGCGGGAGGAGATCTGCGGCCCGGCGGGCCTCGACTTCCATTTTGGGCTCACCACCGCCGAACAGGCCCGGGCCGCCGACCTGACCGGCCTTGACGAGCGGTTCGTGCACGAGAACATGGCCGGAAAGCCCGCGCTCTACGCGCGCGCGGTCGGCAACCCGCCAGGCTGCCAGGATCCAGCCGTGGTCAACGGCCGCGCGTGGCGCGGCGCGGAGATACCCGCCATCAACGGTCATGGCACGGCCAGGGCGGTGGCCGGCCTTTACGCGGCGCTGCTCGGTGGGCAACTGCTCTCGGCGGGCCTGCTGCGGGAGGCGACCACGGCGCAGTGCTCGGGGGTGGACGCCGTTTACGGCCACGACAACGCCTGGGGCCTCGGCTTCGGGGTGGATGCGGATGAATTCGGGATGGGCGGGCTCGGGGGAAGTTACGCGGGCGCGATCACCGCCGGCGGTTATACGTTCGGCTTCGTGACCGCGGCCATGGGCGATCACGCCAGGAGCGCGGAGATCGAAAACGCGCTCCGCGCCTGCCTGGGGCTGCCGCCATTTGACGGCTGAGGCCGTCCTCGGTGCCGGCGGGTAAGCCGATGATCGGGACCGGCGCGGTGTGATAGACACGTGCAGACGGAGGCCGGACATGCTCTTTCCCACATCACTTGTAGGCAGCTATCCGCAGCCCGACTGGCTGATCGACAGGAAGCGGCTCGCTGACAGGTTCCCGCCGCGGGTGCGCGCCCGTGAACTGTGGCGCGTCGCGCCCGAGTACCTGGAGCAGGCACAGCATGACGCGACGCGGCTGGCGATCCGCGACCAGGAACTGGCCGGCCTGGACATCATCACCGATGGTGAGATCTGCCGCGAGAGCTATTCGAATCGCTTCGCGACGGCGCTCGAGGGCGTTGACATCGACAATCCGGGCAGTGCGCTCGACCGGAGCGGCCACCCGAACCCGGTGCCGCGCGTGGTCGGCCCGATCCGCCGCAGGCACGCGGTCGAGACGGCTGACCTCAGGTTCCTGCGGGCCGCCACGGACAGAACGATCAAGATCACAGTGCCCGGGCCGTTCACGATGTCCCAGCAGGCGCAGAACGACCACTACCCCGACCAGGAAAGCCTGGCCTTCGCGTACGCGGAGGCGGTGAACGGCGAGGTCAAGGACCTGTTCGCCGCCGGGGCCGACATCGTGCAGATCGACGAGCCCTACATGCAGGCGCGCCCGGAAAAGGCCCGCCAGTACGGCGTACCCGTCCTCAACCGCGCGCTGGACGGGGTCACAGGGACGACGGCCGTGCACATCTGCTTCGGATACGCGGCCATCATCCACGAACGCCCGGCCGGCTATTCATTCCTGCCCGAACTCGCCGCCGCACAGTGCGATCAGATCTCGATCGAGACCGCGCAATCCAATCTCGACTGCAGCGTGCTGTCCGCGCTGGACGGAAAGACCGTGATCCTGGGCGTCCTCGACCTGTCCGACAGCACCGTCGAGACGCCGGACGAGGTCGCCGCGCGGGTTCGGCGGGCAGCGAAGTACGTGCCGCCGCAGCGGCTGGTTCTCGCCCCCGACTGCGGCATGAAGTACCTGCCGCGTGCTGCCGCGTTCGGCAAGCTGCAGGCGATGACGGCCGCCGCGCGCGAGCTTCGCGCCGAATACGCCGACTGAGGTCAGCCCGCCCCGCAACCGCGATGCGATCCCATGCCGGGTCCGCTCTGGACAGAGCCGTCGTCAACCTGTCCATCCTGAAGAATGGCCGAGCCAGAGCGGTCCGCTTCACCACGCTGACCAGACTGTGCGAGGTCCTGCACGGCCAGCCAGGTGACCCGCTCCGCCACCGGCCGCAGCCCGCGCCGCTCGAGGTGGAAGCCGCTTCGACGCGGCCGAGCCGCACGCGAATCCCGCCGGATCGCCGCGCTAGGCCACCCGGCGGCAGGCAAGGTCAAGCTCGCCAGCCCCGGGCGAGCGCCTTGCGCAGGCCGTCCGCGTCGAACCCGGTGGCAAGGTCCGGCCCGGCCGGCAGCCGCGGCCCTCAGCGAGCGCGCCGACCTCGGCGACGTCTGCGACGTCGGATGGATCAGGCCGGCCACCACGCGCCTGGCCGCGGCGTCATCGCCCGTGATCGGCAGCGCGCGGCGGTCCGGCGGTCCCGCCGCCTGGCCCCGCGACGCCAGCCGATGTGATCAGGGCGGACCGTAGGCGGCGAGGAACACGCGAACTCCTGCGTCGGCGATGCGGGCTTGCTCCGCCGCGGTAAGCACCGTGTCATTTCCGCAGAACAGCGCCTTGTCCAACGACCTGCCGAGGATCAGGAAGGCGAAGTGGCCGGCGGCGAGCTGTGGATCGTCCAGGCGCAGCAGGCCGCGGCGCGCGAGATGCTCAAAGCAGGCCGCCAGCGCGCCGATGGCGCGTTCCGCAGCGCGTTCGTAGTAGGTACGCGCCAGGTCGGGCAGCCGGTTGGCCTCCCCGATGACGAGCCGGCGCAGCCGCAGCACTTGCGGCCGGACGACGGAGGCGACATACAGGCGCGCAAGCTCACCCAGATCCCTGCCCAGATCGTCGGTCTCGTGGAGCAGCTGGATGTGCGCGATGAAGGGCCCACCGAACTGGTCGATGGTGCTGAGGACGATGCCGGTGAAAAGGCGCTCCTTGTCCGCGAAGTTCTTGTAGACCGTCTGCTTGGACACTGCGGCCAGCGCCGCGATCTCGTCCATGCTCGTGCCCTGGTATCCGTTGCGCAGGAACAGCGTGGTCGCCGCCTCCATGATCGTCCTGCGCTTCCGTGCCGACCGGCCCTCCTCGGGCCGGTCGGCCCCACCATCGGCTTCCCGGCCGGCCTGGGCGGCGCCGGTCAGGAGCACCCCGGCCGCACCGGCCGGGTCTGACGCGCCGGACGGCCGGGCTGGTACTGCGTCCGCCATTCGGATCTCCTCTCCACTGAATAATAGTACTAGACGGCTCAGTACCAAAACTAGTACTGTACGGTCTAGTACTTTCACAAGACTGCGGAGAATATGTGACGCGTGCGGACACGGCATCACGTCCGGCGTGGCGGCGGCACTGATGCCCCGCAGACGCCACGGCCGGGTCGCGGCGGCGGCGCTGATGGCCGTAGCCGCCACAGCATGGCCGCCGCCGGTCGCAGGCATCCCGCAGACGTGTACCGGCATGAGGAGCAGACGTGTACCGGCATGAGGAGCAGACGTGTACCGGCATGAGGAGCAGACGTGTACCGGCATGAGGAAGGGAAGAATCTGATGAGGTTCCGCGGCATCGTGCAGCTCAGCGGCAAGACCGCGACGGGGATCGAGGTTCCCGAGGGGGTGGTCGCCAGCCTCGGGCCGGGCAAACGGCCGGCCGTGCTCGTCACGATCAACGAGTACACCTACCGGAGCAGCGTGGCGCCCATGGGCGGGAGGTTCATGGTCCCGGTCAGCGCGGAGGTCCGCGCCAACGCCGGGGTGGCCGCCGGCGACGAGGTGGACGTGGATCTCGAACTCGACACCCAACCCCGTCAGGTGACCGTGCCCGCGGACTTCGCCGCCGCGCTCGACCGCGACGCCGATGCGCGGCGGGCCTTCGGCGCTCTGTCCTACAGCCGTCAGTTGCGGCATGTGCTCGCGATCGAGGGTGCCAAGACGCCCGAGACCAGGCAACGGCGCATCGGCAAGGCGATCAGCGAACTGCGGTAAGGCGGGTCACCGCGCTGAGGCAGGCGCACGGCCTGCTGCCTGGCGAGCCCACGCCGTCAGCCCGGCCGGTGCAGCCCAAAGCGCATCGCGGGATACTCGCCACATGGTTGAAGACATCGCGCGGGAACGGGCCATCTACCAAGCGCTCAAGGCCGCCGACGAAGTCGCTGCCGCGCTTCAGTCGCATCTCATCGAGGAACACGGCGCTGATCCCGATCGCGCTGCCCCGCAGACGACCTCCACCAATGCGCTCAAGCTCCTGCGGCAGGCCCGCGAGCGCCTGGGCCAGGGACTGCGGGTCGTCGAGGCCGACAGCATCGCCGAGTCTGACAACATCTCCCTGCGCAATCAGTGACACCTGGCGCGTCAGCCCGTCGCGGCCCATGATCAATCATGGACCGTGGCGGGCTGGCGCGCGTTCATGATCGCGGTAACTTTTCGGAAATATTCGCGGAAAAGTTACCGCGATCATGGAGTGTGCCTTTATTTAGTCGCGTGGCCGGGCGATCTCGACGTTTTCGAGGACACCGAGCGCGTCGGGGACAAGTATGGCCACAGAGTAATAGGCACTGACGAGGTAGGAGATGATGGCCTTCTCGTCGATTCCCATGAATCGCACGGAAAGGCTGGGCTGGAATTCGTCTGGTATGCCGGTCTGGTGCAGGCCGATCACGCCCTGGTTGTCCTCACCCGTGCGCAGCACCAGGACGGAGCTCGTGTGCTCGTCGGTGATCGGAATCTTGCTGCAGGGCAGGACCGGTATGCCACGCCAGGCGGGCACCATGTTGCCGTGCACCTCGACGCTGCCTGGATAGATCCCCCTTCGGTTGCACTCACGGCCGAAGGCGGCGATCGTGCGCGGATGAGCGAGGAAGAACCGTGAATTCCTGCGCCTGCTGAGCAGTTCATCGAAGTCGTCGGGGGTGGGCGGGCCGTGGTGGGCGTGCAGCCGCTGGCTGTAGTCAGCGTTGTTGAGCAGCCCGAATTCCTTGTTGTTGATCATTTCGTGTTCCTGGCGTTCCCGCAGCGCCTCGATCGTGAGCCTGAGCTGCTGCTCCACCTGGCTCATCGGCTCGTTGTACAGATCGGCCACGCGAGTGTGCACCCGCAGCACCGTCTGCGCGACGCTCAGCTCGTACTCCCGCGGTGAGGCCTCGTAGTCGACGAACGTGCCGGGCAGATCGGGTTCGCCCGCGTGCCCTGCGGCCATCGCGATATGTGCCTCACCATGCTTGTTCTGCGGCTTGCGGGTGGCCGCGTGGTAACTCCGAATATGGGCGCGCAGCGCCTGGGAATGGCCGGTCAGTGCCTGCAACTCCTGGCGCGCGAGCGCGAGCACCGTGCATCCGGTCACGGCCTTGACCGTGAACTCCCACGTGCCGTCAGCCTCCGCGAGGATCTGCTCGCCGAGGTGGTCTCCTTCCGCCAGCACGCCCAGCACGGTCTCACTGCCGTACTTTCCCGCGCCGAGCTTGTTCACCTTCCCCTGCGCGATCAGGATGATCTGGTCCGCCGGCTCGCCCGCCTCGGCTATCACCTCGCCACATTCGATTTCGCGCTGTGTGAACCGGTCGGCGAACTCACCGAGAAGCGCGAGGTCGCTAACGGTACGCAGGGGAGGCAACTCGCGCAGGCTCGGGGGGATGACCCGGACAGCTGAACCGGTCTTGACGAAACTCACGCGCCCGCGGCCGACAGCGTAGCTGAGCCGCCTGTTTACCCGGTACGTGCCGCCAGCCACCTGAACCCACGGCAGCATGCGCAGCAGCCAGCGCGAGGTGATTTCCTGCATCTGCGGCACCGACTTGGTCGTTGTTGCCAAGTTTCGCGCTGCCGCGGTGCCCAGGCTCGCGGGCGGATGCCCATTACTTGCCGCTACGGCAGAATCCGTCTCGACCGACATCGACTATCCCCCTCTGGTATTTGTCTTTTCCGAGTCCGCATGGCGGCGCGCCCCGAGCTGCCATTGAGCCTTACCGGCGAAGCCCTCAGTCCTGCCATTTCAATGTGCGGACGGCCCATGACCCTACCCGGTCCGCTTTCTGCTCCGCGCTTCTGCGGCCTGTCTGCACATAAGGGGAGCAATCGCCGCCTTCGCCGGCTGCACCAGGAACATGCCTGTCCGCACCGCGCGTCCCGCCGGCCTGGGCGCTGCGCGGCAGGGGCGCGGGCGGTGAAGATCGCGGCATCGGGCGTTTCCGCACCTCGGCCAGGTACTACCCGGCCCGGGCCAGCAGAGATTGATCGCGTCGCCACGTTGACCGCCCTGCCCACGGCGGGTAAGGACAGGCCGAGGACCCTGCAACCTCGACGTGATAGCTACAATCACGAATGAGTCATCTCAAACCCGGCGTTGGCTGTCCCGGCAAGCGGAGGTAACATGCACATCGGAACGGCTCTGCTCATCTTGTGGCTAATCATCGGGGCCTTCGCTGCCGGCCAGCGCCACTACTACACTGACTCTCACCTGGACTGTAATAAAGGGGCCACGATCGCGGTGACGATTGTCGCGGGCCCACTCCACTACATCGGCGTGAATCCGAAGATCTCGTGTAAAGCACCACAGCCGAGCAAATAAGAGCCTGCCTGAGATCCCTTGCCCGCGGAACGCGATGGCTACCGGTGGGTACGCCGTTGGCAGCGCACGGACGCTTCCGATCCGCCCGGCCCGGTCCGCCGGGCCAGTTCCGATCCGCCCGGCCCGGTCCGCCGGGCCAGTCCGATCCGCCCGGCCCGGTCCGCCGGGCCAGTTCCGATCCGCCCGGCCCGGTCCGCCGGGCCAGTTCCGATCCGCCCCGGCAAGATCCGATCCGCCCAAGGGCCGCGCCGGGCCCGCGACCGCGGGCCCGGCGTCAGGGTTCCCGCCGCCTTGCGCCCATGCGGTCAGCGCGGCGCAGGGAGACGGGTGAGGAACACCTCGAACGCCTCTGGGCCGATGCGGACCGAACCGGCGAAAGGGTACTCCATATCCCTGATCAAGAGGAGTGAAATCGTGATCAAGGCCGCGAGCATCGCGACCATCCCGATGTGCGCGGTCTTGTTCTGGAGCCCGAAGAACAGGCAGAAGCCAACCGTCATCACGGCACCGATGATGAGCGCCGCCCACAGCAGTGGCGGTATCACTTCCCCGATGGCGTCCAGTCGGTCCCTCCGCGCCGTGGAGAAGTCGTTCACGCTGGTCAGCGCCTCGGCGTAGAGAGCTTGCTGCTGGGCAGAACGTGGCCTGAAGCCAAACACGTCATCGCGGATCCCGTAGACGAGGCGCGTTGCCTCCGGGCTGCTCTCACGTTTGGCCATCAGCGGCCATTCCCTGTCGACGACAGTGTGCGCATATCTCAAGGCCAGGTTCTCGATGGCCGCTCCCGCCGGCAAGGGAAGACTGCGCGATATCCAGTAGATGTTGGCGAGCTGATTGGCCTCGCTGTACGTCGTGTCGCGCGCGGTGTTGAGATTTTCCCAGACAACAATGACCACGAACGCAAGCAACACGGCGTAAAGCACGCCGACCGCCGCGAAGATAAAGCCTGCGACGTCATTGTGCTCCTGCCGGTTCTTGTGTGGCCAGTACACCTGCACGAAATGGACGCTCACGGCGGCCACGAGGAGGGCACAGAGAATAATCGCGAGGTCGACGAGGCTCATCGGATCTCCAGGGACTGCGGACGGCTCTGGTGGCTCCAGTTACCCATTAGGTAACTATGCGTACCGGACCATACACGCTTGGCGTTATCCATTGGCTGGACGCGCCAGCCGTTTCTGCCGCCCGGCCGCTGAGCGTGCGGATCGGGCCCGATCCCACCCCGGTCGGCTGCATCACCTCGGGCTTACCTGTGCCCGGGCTGAACGCGCGTCGAGCACCGCGACCGCCACCACCACCGCAGCGCTGGATGCGCTGAGCGCGAGCGCAGAAACGTGGGGCGCGAGCAGCCCAAGCAGGCCAAGCACGGCCAGCGCGCCGATCCGTGGCCAGGAGACCCGGCGCCAGATGGTGGCCTTGAAGGCGACATGCCCGGCGATGAAAAGCGCGATGCCGCCCAGGATCATCCAGGCGGCCGATGTCGCGGCGCGAATCCCTGGATCGGACAGCACGACCTCATCCCCCGCGGCGGTGACGATGATCCCGGCGACCATGATCGGGTGAATGAAATGGTAGGCCGAGCGGCCCAGGCGGCCCGGGTCGGCCGAGCCCGCGATGACGTGCGCGGCGTCATCGGCACTGCGGTCAAAGTACAGCCACCACAATCCTCCGCTGCCGATGACCGCGGTCAGGAACGCGAGCACGTCTGCTCCCGTGACGGCGGTCTTGGCCGCCAGGGTGGCGCCGATCACCACGATCGACTCCCCGAGCGCGATGAGGATGAACCCCTGGCACCGCTCCGCGAAGTGCGCGCCCTCGATCGTCCACTCCTCGGTGCTCGACCGGCCGAGCCCCGGGGTGTAGAAACCTACGGCGCCGCCGAGCAGGTCGATTCCCACCGCGCCGACCCACAGCAGCTCACGCGCGTGGCCGCCGGTGAGCCCGCCCGCAACGGCCAGGGCGCCGCTGACGACGCACCAGGACAAGATGCGCTGGAAATTGCGCTCCAGCGGCTGGCCACGCAGCGCCGCTGCCGCGAAGATGCTGCGGCCTATCTGCATGACCGCGTAAGCGGCTCCCACCACGAGCCCACGGGCGCCGAACGCGCCAGGCACCGAGGCCGACATGACCAGGCTCGCGAGCGCGAGGCCCAGCAGCAGCAACCGGACGGCGATGCGCTCCGGATCTAGCCAGTTGGTGACCCAGGTGGTGTAGACCCAGACCAGCCAGATCATGGTCAGCAGCAGCGCCGCCTGGAGCGCGCCCGTGATCGTCGCGTGGCCAAGCAGAAAATGCGACAGCTGGGTGACCGCGAAGACGTAGACCAGATCGAAGAACAGCTCGACATTCGTGACGCGCTCGGAACCGGCCCGGCCGCGCATCAGGTTCACCGGGCCGCGGGCCTGATTCGGCCGGCTGGACGCGCCGGTCACCTGAGGAGGCCGGTCACCGGAGGAGGTACACGTCGGTCTCGAGCTGTGCGGGGTCGTCGTGCCAGTCCCCGTAGACCTCCCAACGCGGCCCGGCCAATGGCAGGCCATGGGCGGCACACCACCGCGCAACTGCGTCGTGAGCTGCGCCAAGCCCTTCGTATGGACCACGGTGAACGGTCCTGGCGACCCGCCCGGCAGGCAGGTGCGACCTGATCACCGGGCCGCCCGGCGGGCAGGGGCTGACAAGTTCCACACCGACCTCGACACGGGGCACCTGATCTTTATAGAACATCACGTTAGGGCCCTGCCTGGCCGCACCGTGCTCGCGGAGGTGCGCGTAGACCTGGTCAAGCAGGCGCTGCCACAGCGCGGGGAATTCCTCCCACGTCGTCGTGGCCGCGATCACGGCCGTCGGACGCTGCGCAACCGCCATGACCGTAACCGTCTGCGCTCGAGGCTCGTCCGCATTCACGCGGTGAGTCTGTCACGACGAACGGCCAGGCAGCGCACTGCGGTCAGGGCGGCACACTCCGGTCAGGGCAGGCCGTGTGATTTGGCGCAGTCCAGCCACGACACGAGGTAGTTGATCATGTCCTGAGACCAGAAGTTGCCGCCGCCAATCCAGCCGGGCGCGCCCCAGGCAAGCCCGTAGAGCCGCTGACCATCTGCCACGCATGCCAGGGGTGACCGGCTCCACGCCCTGAAGTGAATGGACCTGATCGGCAGGCGATCGAAAATGTGAGAAGCTGTCAGCATTGGTGCACAGCACCGGAGCCTCGTCAATACTCCAACACGGACAGTCACCCCTGGCCGCGCGTCTTCACGCCTCACCGGTCACGCAGCCCACCAGGTGGCGTCGTATCGGCAGAAACTTCCATCGCGGCCATGGCACGCGGGCGCGTGACGGGTGACGCGCCGCGGCAGCCGTTCAGGATCAATCCGGACACCCGCGATACCGGCGGGCACCCGACCTGCAGCGCAGCTCTGCCGTTCGCCGATGAATTCCCGGTCCCCGCTTCGTCGGATGGTTGAGTGCCGGGCAGAATAAATCCACCAGGAGGTCAGGATGAGTCTTCCGCAGGTCGTGTCGCGGCAGGAGTGGCTGGTCGCCCGCAAGGAGTTGCTGGCCAGGGAGAAAGAGCTCACCCGGCGGCGAGACGCGCTGAACGCCGACCGCCGCAGGCTGCCGATGGTGCGGATCGACAAGGACTACGTCTTCGAGGGCCCGGATGGCGCCGTGAGCCTGCCCGGCCTGTTCGACGGCCGCCGCCAGCTCATCGTCCAGCACTTCATGTTCAACCCGAGCTGGGACGAGGGCTGCCCGAGTTGCTCCGCTTCCGCAGACGAGCTGTCGGCGGGCCTCCTGGCGCACCTGCGTGCGCGTGACACCTCCTTCGCCGCCGTCTCCCGTGCGCCGCTGGCCAAGATCGAGGCGTTCAAGGCGCGCAAGGGATGGGCCTTCCCCTGGTACTCCTCACACGGCAGTGACTTCAACTACGACTTCCACGTCACGCTGGACGAGTCCGTCGCCCCGGTCGAGTACAACTACCGGACCGCGGCGGAACTGGAGGAGGCGGGCATGGGCTGGCTGACCAAGGCCAGCGAGCAACCGTCCGAGCAGCCCGGCTACAGCTTCTTCCTGCGCGAGAGGGACAGCGTCTTCCACACGTACTCGACGTACGCACGCGGCGCCGAGATGCTCGGCGGCTCGTACTACATCCTCGATCTGACCGCGCTCGGCAGGCAGGAGGACTGGGAGGAGCCCAAGGGGCGTGCCGCCAAACCTCACGGTGCGGTGCCCGACTTCTCGCAGTGACGGCCCAGACAGCCCGGGGCTCTACTGGCGGGCGAGGTTCGGGCTGCCGGAGCGCAGGACGTACTTCTGTATCTTGCCCGTGGCGGTTTTCGGCAGCTCGTCCACGAAGCTCACCCCGTGCGGAGCCTTGAAGTGCGCCAGCCGGTCACGGACGAAGGCGATCATCTCCTGTTCGCTCGGCTGTGCGCCGCCGTCGCGCAGCACCACGTACGCGTGCGGCGCCTCGCCCCACTTTTCGTGGGGCAATCCGACGATCGCGACCTCCGCTACGGCCGGGTGGCGCAGCAGCACGCCCTCGACCTCCACTGAGGAGATGTTCTCGCCGCCGCTGATGATCACGTCCTTGATCCGGTCGCGGATCTCGACGTAGCAGTCGGGGTGGACCACTGCCGCGTCGCCCGAGTGGAACCAGCCACCACGCATCGCGCGCTGGGTCGCCTCAGGGTCGTGGTAGTAGCCGTCCATGACGACGTTCCCCCGGACCACGATCTCGCCCATCGTCTGGCCGTCGGCGGGAACCTCACGCCCGGCCTCGTCCACCACCCGCAGCTCACCCGAGATGAGCAGTTCGACACCCTGCCGCGCCTTCACCACGGCACGCTCGGCGAGTGTAAGCGCGTCGTGCTCGGGCAGCGGGGCGCAGACGGTGATGAACGGGGCCGTCTCGGTCAGCCCGTAAACCTGGGTCACGTCCCAGCCGAACTCTCCCTCCATCCGCTCTATGGTGGCCGGTGCCGGCGCCGCCCCCGCCGTCACCACGTGCACGCCGGCGGGCACCTCGCCCCGTGCCTCCGGTGCGGCATTCGCCAGTGAGATCAACACCGTGGGCGCGGCGCACAGCCAGCTCACCTGTTCTGTCCGGATCAGCCCGAACACCGCCGCGGGTTCGACCTTGCGCAGGCAGACGTGAACGCCCGCCGCCGCAGTCACCGTCCAGGTGTAGGTCCAGCCGTTCGCGTGGAACATCGGCAGCGTCCACAGGTAGCGCTGCCCGACCCCGATCGGCAGGTGCAGCAGGGTAGCGATCGAGTTGATCGCCGCGTTGCGATGGGTGATCATGACGCCTTTGGGGCGGGCGGTGGTACCGCTGGTGTAGTTGATCGTGAGCAGGTCACGTTCGCCGGGCTCGGGCCCATGGAAGCCAGGTGCCGCCGCGGCCACCGCGGCCTCGTAGTCGATCCAGCCGTCACGCGCGCCCTCGAATGCCACGAAATGGCGCACCCGCGGCATCTGGTCCCTGACCGCGTCCACCGCGTCCAGGTAGTCACTGTCGACGCAGACGACGGTGGAGCCCGAGTGATTCACGATGTAGACGAAGTCGTCGGCGGTGAGCCGGTAGTTGACCGGCACGAGCACCGCGCCGGCCTGCGGCACAGCGTAGAAGGCCTCCAGTTGCGCATGGGTATTGGGCGCGATGGTAGCCACCCGGTCCCCCCGCTCGACACCCATGCCTGCGAGCGCCGACGCCCACCGGTCGCAGCGGTCGAGGAACTGTTCGTACGTGAGCCGCAGGTCGCCGTCGACCACCGCCTCCCGGTGGCCATGCAGGTGGCGGGTGCGGCGGGCGAAGTCGAGGGGGGTAAGCGGCACTTCCATGACAGACCTCTGCGCAGTGGGTGAGTGACCGGCCCCCTGCCGAACGGCCGGCATGACCGAACGGTATTACCTTCCGGGCATTTTCACGAGCACGCGCCCGCCCTGCCACCAGCCCCGCGGGCGGGAGCCGCTTCCTGACTGCGTAGATGCAGGTACGTCATCATGCACACTGGCGGATGAGCATCCCGGACCCGCCTGGCACCCCGGCCCCACCTGGCACCTGGCCCCACCTGGCATCCTGGCCCTACCTGGCATCCTGGCCCCACCTGGCACTCCGGCCCTACCTGGCACGCAGAGCGCGGGACGGCAGAGCGCGGGACGGCAGAGCGCAGCCGGGGGTTCCGCGTCACGGCTGGGCCGCGCGCCGCTGGTGCGGGCGAGCATGAACCGCCGCGCGAAAGGGACGGACAGCACGCACAGCCGTTAGGTAGAAAAAGGGCGTCACATGATGCGCGAGCCGACCCGAAGCGGAGGCTGCGCCGATCGGAGGGACCACATCATGATCGAGCCCTACCAGGCGCTTGGCCTGGTCCCTACCATGCGCGGCATCAGCCATCGCGGCGAGATCAGGACGAACCTCGAGCATATCTCGCACCTGATCAAGGCTGCCTCGTGGCTGTCCAGCCTGGATCTGCCCGTGCGGCTCATCGCCATCCCCGAGGGGGCCCTCCAAGGCTTTAATGACGAAGTCCTTGATCTCGACCACGAAGAGTTCGCCAGGGAATGCGCGATCGACATCCCGGGCCCGGAAACCGATCATCTCGCCGGGCTCGCGCGGCAGTGGAAGACATTCATCATGGCACAGGCCAAGGCCCGCCATCCGGAATTCCCCGGACGTTTCTTCAATGTTGGATTCATTCTCGACCCGGACGGTGAGATAATTCTCAGGCATCACAAAGTCATGCCGCTCCTGCCGGTCGAGCACTCAGTGACCCCGCACAACGTCTGGGACAAATGGATCGAACTGTACGGCCGTAATCTGGATGCGTTCTATCCGGTCGCCGACACCAAGATCGGCCGGCTCGGGTTCCTGATGGCCAATGAGGGCTCGTATCCCGAGAACGCCCGCGGCCTGGCGATGAACGGTGCGGAGGTGCTGTACCGTGGTCCGTATCCGCATCCGCACGTTGGCAACGGCCTGTTCGAGATCCAGAACCGTGCGCGCGCGCTCGACAACAACCTCTACCTCATCGCATGCAATGTCGGCACCTATTATCTGCACGCCGATTCCACTACCGCGATCGACACTTTTGGCGGCGGGTCAGCCGTCATCGACTACCGTGGCCAGATTATCGGACGGCACGACTACAGCGGCGGATCATCCTGGGTCGCAGGGACCGTCGACATCGAGGCACTGCGGCATTTCCGCGCGAGCGCGCAATGGGACAACTGGATCAAGGACCTGACCACCGAGCAGTACCAGCTCATTTACGAAGAGCCGATATACCCGAAGAACCTGTATCTCGACCGCGCACCATACGGGCACGAAGAATATCGCAGCCAGGTAACGGCGAGGCAGATCGAGCTCATGCACGAGCGCGGCGTGTGGGTGCCGCCCGACCGGGCCTGACGGCACGCCGGCCGACCCTCGGGCGGGGATCACCACCGCCCGGACCGGTGGACGGGCCCTTCCGGATCGGTCTCAACGAGGTGAAGATCGGCCTGACCGTCCCCTGGTTCGCGATCGAGCTGGCGCGCCAGCGGCTGCACCCGGCGCATTTTGACCGCACCGTCGTCAACGCCACGATGTACAGCCCGCACGACGCGGTAACCGGGGGCTTTCTGGACGGGCCGTACCCCCCAGCGAACTCCCGGCCGCCGGCCTCCCGGCCGCTGCCGAGCTGGCCGGCCTCGATGCCACCGCGCACGCGGCCACGAAGCTCCGCGCCCGCGGCGCCACGCCCGTGGCGCCGCGCCCGCGGCGCCGCGCTGAAGGCCGTGCGCGCTGCGATCGAAGCCGAGCTCACCGCCGGCGCGCGGATGACCGCCTGACGTCCCGGGCTGCCACCCGGCCAGAGGTGCGGCGTCCAAGATCGATGGCCCCTTGGGAGGGCGATCCCACGGCTGTCAATATGTACCATCGCCTTCGACCTACGGCGCTTTCATGATCGCGGTAACTTTTCCGCACATATCGCCGAGAAGTTACCGCGATCATGAAGCCCGGCGTTGCCCGGGCCGCGGGCATCGCCCGGCTCATGATCCATGGCCCGTTGGGACCGGATCTGGCACCCTGCTGGCCATTCGTATACCAAGCCCACAGTTGATCTTTGCGTCCGGGGAGCAATCGTGTGGCCAGCGCCGCCGGTGCACCTATGGTTGTCCCGTTGCGGTCGCGCGCGACCCGGCCTCCGGCGATCCTCAGGTAAGGCCGTCCGCAAGGGACACAAGTACACCCCGAGAACACGCTGATTCAGGGTAATAAGCGGGTGTGCAGGGAGCGCGCGAGGGAAAGGTGGCAACGGCCTGGCCAGCTCCGTCAGGCCTGGGCGCGCGCTCTTGAGCTAGCCCCAGGGCGCGAGCGCAGGAAGCTCACCACCAGTGACGGCCAGCGAGCCGGCGACCGAACCCGGGCGGCCGAGAAACCAGGCGGCGATCGCCCAGGAAGGACCACGGACGGCGACCCGCGGACCCTGCGCCGGGCCGAAGGGCCAGCGCGCGCCGGTGTCCGTGGCGACCACCTCAAGCGCCTCATCGGGCGGCAGCCGGTCAGTCACCGTACCTGCCGTCTGGTCAAGGATGTGCGCCACGAACGAAGCGGGCCAGTCGCCCGGGCGGTAGGTGCCCGCGAGGTCCACACGGTGGATCTCGACTTCCCCCCACCGCATGCCTGGCGTGTCGCGGATGGGCCGCTTGCCGAGCCGGTGATGCAGCATCTCGCGATCCCACACCTCGGCGCCAAGGCTCGTCCAGGCATCGTCGAGTGCCTGCGCGCTCTGCTTGACATCGGCCGTCAACTCGGCAACCGGGCGTGCCGCACCGGACTCAATGTCGTCGGCGCGCGCCTGCAAGCTGACGTAGGGCGGCACCATTTCACCGCGCCGGGCGCCCTCGACGCTCCGCCGCAGGCCGTCGGCGCTGCGGGCGATGTGAGTGAGCACGTGACCGACAGTCCAGCCAGGGCACAGCGATGGCCGCGGCACGTCCGCGTCGGCCAGCGCGCCGAAGCCGACCAGCAGTCGGTGGGTCGCGTCGCGTACGCAATCGATCTGCTGCGCCAGATCAGCCTCCATGACCATGACCCAAGCATCACACGGCGCATGCGCGGACGCTTCCCCGGGATCCTCGGCGCACCTGGTGCGCACACACGCCGCCGCGGCAACGGACGACCGTCCGAACCCGCGCCAGCCGTCCGTCCGTGCCAAAGGCGCCATCGTCGGCGTCGCCAGCCCCGGCCGGTGACGCGTCGTCCGCGTCTAGCGCGCGTCCTGCTCGCTGGAGCCGGAGAACGGCGCGCCAGGCCGTTCGGGATAATTGGCGGTCACCGCGGGCCGACAGCGCGCCGGGGGTGCGGGATCCCCGTGAACGACGACGGCGCCCGGCCCGTGCTACGGACCCGCGGGAAACGCGCCCTCCGACACATACGACAGCAGGCGCTCTGCCCGCAGCAGGAGCCATACGCCCACCCAGTCACCGCCGATCCGCGACGGGACGTCCGCAGGCACGTCTGCGGGCCCGACAATGGTGACTGGTCCCTCAACGATCACAACTACGTGCTCATCGCGATCACCCTGGGTCACTACCATGGTCATCCAGGGCTGGCCGCGCACGTTACGTTCTCGCACCGACCCAGTCACCGTGGGCAGCCAGAACGAGGTCTCCTGCCGGACGTAGGAGGACATCGCGGCGTGCGGGCGGCCATCCGGCCGGGCCGAGCCGACCACGGCAAAGGCGCGCCGGTCCAGGTATCCGGCGAGCTGACCGCCGGTCATGCGCCGCTCCGGCGGATAGGACCTGGCCGTGGCCGTGGTCGCGCGCGCGAATGTCCGATCTTGCAGCCGGGCGAGAGCTTCGCTCATGCCCCAGTTGTACCGGCAGGCGCGCCGGGCAGGCGGCGGAGCCAGCCAACACGGCCGGGACGGCTGGCAGCGGGCTGACCGCGGCTTGACAGCGGCGAGCTTTACCTCGCGGCGGTCAGCGCGCGTAGTTGATGAGCGCGCCGCCGTCGATCGGCACGACAGCCCCCGGTGATGAACGACGAGGCGGGTGAGGCGAGCAACAGGGCCAGGCCCCTCAGTTCGGCCGGGTCACCCATTCGGCCCATCGGGATGGTCCGGCTCCACCGGGATTCGTCGCCCGGCTGCCGCTGCCCGCCCGGGCACCGCACCGATGTTGGTGCGGAACGGTCCTGGCGCGATCGCGTTGACGCGGACTCCGTGCGGCGCGAGTTCGAGCGCCGCCTGCCGGGTCAGATTGATCAGTGCCGCCTTGGCGGCGATGTAGGAGTTCGACACGAGGGGATCCGTGCTGGCCCGGGGAGACGACCCCCGGAACCCCGGCCGTCCAGTGCTGGCCGGGAGACGACCCCGGCCTGCCCGCATTGCCGTTGCCGGCCCCACGCCAGCAGGCCCGTCACGCCCGCAGGCCCGTCACGCCCGCAGGCCCGTCACGCCGCAGGCCCGTCACGGACCACTGGGCTATACATATGCGTGAGTCACACATATGGTTAGGCGATGGCCAACACCTTCGAAACCAAGCTACGGATCGCCTCGTGGGACGAGCGTCCCTACCGCGAACTCGAGGACGGAAGCAAGTTCTGCAAGGCCGACGTCAGCCTCGCCGGTGGCACGGACGCCATAATGGAGGGTGCCTTCGAGGCTCTCCTGTACTACCGGCCGGACGGCACGAGCAGCTACGTGACGCTCATGCACGTGGCCGCGAAGCTGGAAGGAAGGTCGGGAACCTTCGTCCTGCGCGGCGAGGGATCCTACGACGGGACGACGGCGCGCATGGCGGCCTCGGTGATCGACGGTTCACAAACCGGCGATCTCGCGGGACTGTCCGCGACGATCGAGAGCGTGTCGACTCACGCCGACTATCCGTTCATGCCGCTGACGGTCACCTACTCCATCGGGTGAGCACGTTAGAGCAGCAGGCGAACCTGCTCGGGGCGTTCGCCGGCGTCCTCACGGACATGACAACGGCGGAAATGAGCGCCGCGTCCGGTCTGGCGGCCTCTGACGTATCTGCACTTTCTGCCCTGCTGCACATCCTGCACAAGCCGACGATCGACCAGCTTCACCGGGTCCTCGGGCTGACCCCGTCCGGCACGGTTCGCCTGGTTGACCGGCTGGCCGAGCGTGGATTCGTGACACGCGGGCCGGGCGCCGACCGCCGCGAGCGATCCGTGGCACTGACCGTCCAGGGCCAGCGGGTCGCGGACCGCATCACCGAGGCGCGAGCCCGCATGCTGTCGTCGAGCCTGGCGGATCTGACCCAGGCCCAGCGTGAAAGCCTGCACGAACTGATCTCTGAGATCATGGTGACCATCGTGAACGAGAAGAGCGGCGGAGCCTGGATCTGCCGGCTGTGTGATCTGCGGGCGTGCGGTCGCGCGGAAGGCCACTGCCCGACCGCCAATGCGGCAGCGGCCAAATACCTGGGCTAGCAGCGGATCACTCCATGATCGCAGCGGAATTCACGCCGTATAGGCCTCCCGTGCTCCCGGCCCGGAGGGCCCAACCATGATCGATGGCTCCTGGGGCCGGTCTGCAGACCGGCCCCAGGAGCCATCGATCATGAAGACCCGGTGCGCACGGGTGCACCGCAGGCCGAGGGCCCGCTGCCGTTGTGGATCAGACGTCTACGGAACCGCCGGTGCGCCAGTATTGCCCCGACTCGCGCATCAGGAACCCCTCGTCGACCAGCGAACGCCGCAACGTCGCGTAATCATCGTTGAATGCGCGCAAGATCGTGTTGACTTCTTGCTCCGTATGCCTGATACCCGGCTCGAAGCCCTGCGCGAGATGGTCAAGAACGGCCAGCCGCTTGCGCCGCGTCGCCGGCAGCCGTTCGAGCCGCCCGCCACGCAGGAAGGCTCCCACCACCGCCGCTCCGGGCGAGTCGCCGGCACCGGGGCGCCCTGAGTCTGGCTCGGGCGCCGTCGCGATTACGGCTTCACGCAGCGCCTCGGGGTGAGGCACCCAGTCCGCTCCTGAGCGGGACACGAGACCACCCCGCTGGAGCTGGGAAAGCGCCCGCAGCGTTTCCCGCTCCGAGGTCCCAGCCCAGCGGGCGGCCGCCGAACTGGACCGCGCACCCAAAATCAGCGCGGCGAACACGCGAAGCCGCTGCTCAGTCGCGAGCAGGCCAAGCACTCGCGCAGGATCGAGTTCATCCGCGACCACAGACACTTTCTACAGCGTTTCGCAGGGACAGGCCGCCATGGGCCGGCAATTCGGCTCCGTCGCCGGCCCGGTGTCCACAATGCTGACCCGCGCCGCCCGGGCCCGGCCGGGTCGCACCGGCCCTCGCACGGCACGCAGTATCTGGGAGAAGGCGCTTTGTGCCTGGCCGCCGGGGACCTTCAGCCCTGCCATCGCCCGTCTGCCCTTCGTCATCCTGGCTGCGTCGGCGAAATCCTGGCTGCGTCGGCGAAGAAAGAGGCGCCATGGATCTGCGGACGTACCAGCCCGGCCTTGGAACCGCCGCACCGGCGGGGCAAACGGTGCTGCGCACCGAGGGCCTGACCAAGCACTACGGCCCGGTCGTCGGGCTCGACGCGCTGAGCCTGGAGGTCTCGGCGGGTGAGGTGCTCGGCTACCTCGGGCCCAACGGCGCCGGGAAGACCACGACCATCCGGCTGCTGCTCGGCCTGATCATGCCGACCGCCGGCCGCGCCGAGATCTTCGGGATGGATGTACAGGACAACAAGGCCGCGGTGCACGCCCGCGTCGCGTACGTGCCCGGTGAGGCGACCCTGTGGCCGTCGCTGACCGGCGGCGAGACCCTTCACCTACTGGCCAGGGTGCATGGCGAGACCGACGTCCCTTACCGTGACCAGCTCATCAAGCGGTTCGACTTCGACCCATCCAGGAAGGTCCGCGCGTACTCCAAAGGCAACAGGCAGAAGATCAACCTGATCGCCGCGCTGGCCACCCGCGCCGACCTGGTGATCATGGATGAGCCGACCAGTGGTCTCGACCCGCTGATGGAGCAGGCCTTCCGCGAGAGTGTGCTCGAGGCCAGGGGCAACGGGCAGACCGTGTTCCTGTCGTCGCATGTGCTTTCCGAGGTCGAGGCGCTGTGTGACCGCGTCGCTATCCTGCGGGCCGGCCGGCTGGTCGAGATCGGCACACTGGCCCAGATGCGGCACCTTTCCGCGCTGACGGTCGAAGCATCCTTCCCGGGCCCGCCCCCCGCGGTGGACAAGGTGGCCGGTGTGAGCGCGGTGAGGATCGCCGGTCACAACCTGAGCTGCCAGATACGCGGGCCGGTCGACGGACTGCTGACCGTGCTCGCGGCCGCGCACCCGAAGACGCTGCTGAGCCGCGAGCCATCGCTCGAAGAGCTGTTCCTGTCGCTTTACGGCGAGCAGGAACTCAGGAACAACGGCGCTCGCGGTGGCTAGCGCCGCCAGCGGGCTGACCCGCTACCCCCGGCCGGAGCTGGCCGTCGCGCGCTTCGTCGGCAGGCATATGGTCAGGACGGGCGGCCTGTGGGGCCTGGTGATCGGTTTCTATGCCTACGAGACAGCCGTCGGCTACATCGCCCTCGCGCCAACCGCCAGCCAGCGCGACAAGCTGCTGTCCGCGTTCGCGAGCAACACCGGGCTGAAGGCGCTGATGGGTGACACCCACCGGATCGACACCGTCGGCGGCTTCGTGGACTGGCGGGTGATCGGCGTTACGTCCATCGTCGTGTCGATCTGGGCGCTGCTGGCCGCCACCAAGACGCTGCGCGGCGAAGAGGCGGCAGGGCGCCTGGAGCTGTTCCTGGCGGGCCAGGCAACCGCCCGCCGCGCCGCGGTCAATGCCCTGATCGGCCTGGCTGCAGGCATCGGGGCCATGTACGTCGCAGTCGCTGCGATCACCGCCGCGGTAGGCGCCCGGCAGGATGTGGCGTTCGGCGTCGGCCGGAGTCTCTTCTTCGGGCTGACGGTGGTGGCAAGCGCGGCCATGTTCCTGGGCGTCGGCGCGGTGGCCAGCGAGGTGATGCCCACCAGGTCGCGTGCCGCGGGCGTCGCCGCCGCGACGTTCGGGGTGGCCTTCATGCTGCGGGCCATCGGCGACTCCGCGGCCAGCGCCCACTGGCTGGTCTACGTGAGCCCGCTCGGCTGGGTGGAGCAACTACGCCCGCTCGGCGACTCGCAGCCGCTCTGGCTGGTGCCCATCGCGGCCCTGACCGCAGCCTGCGCCATGCTCACCGTGTATCTGGCGGGCCGCCGCGACCTTGGCGCGAGCTTGCTCGCCGACAAGGATTCCGCGGCGCCACGCCTGGCGTTGCTGAACTCGCCGCTGCGGCTGGCGGTGCGCCTTTCCTGGCCGACGATCCTCAGCTGGCTGGCCGCGATAGCGGTCGCGGGCGCGCTGTACGGCTCATTCGCGAAGTCGGCCAGCCAGGCGTTCGCCTCGTCGAGCCTGCTGAGGAAGTTCGGCAGCAACCTCACCGAGCCGGCCGCACGAAATGTGCAGCAGTTGGGCGCGCGGACCTACGCCGGCGTCGTCTTCCTGATGCTCATGACACTGATCATGGTCTACGTGGCCAGTGCCATGGGCAGGCTGCGCGAGGATGAGGCAGAAGGCTACCTGGACAACCTGTTCGTGCGCAGCGTCAGCCGGCCGCGGTTGCTGACCGGGCGCATCGCCCTCGTCGCGGCCGTCGTCGCTGCCGCCGGCGTTTTGGGCGGTACGGTCTTCTGGGCCGGCGCCGCCAGCCAGCATGCGGCGCTGACCTTTCACGAGTTGCTGCTGGCCGGCATCAACAGCGCCGTTCCCGCGGCCCTGCTGCTTGGCGTCGGCGTGTTCGCGTTCGGTTTCGCGCCCCGGCTGACGACGGCCGTGAGCTATGGGCTCCTCGCGTGGGCCTTCCTGGTTGAGATGCTGGGCTCGGCTATCAAGGTCAACCACTGGGTGATGGACACCTCGCTGCTGCACCACGTGGCGCTCTCCCCCGCCGTCAGCCCGGACTGGCGCATCGCGGGCACGTACCTGGCGATCGGCTTCGTCGCGGCGATCCTTGGTGGGTGGCGCTTCACGCGGCGGGATCTGCAGAGCCTTTAGCGGTCCCGCTGTATCAGGACGGGGGTTGGCGTTCTCTGCACAGATAAGAAAGCGGTTTGGCGGCCCGCTGAAAAAGCGCCCAGGCTCAGGCCGTGGCGCGCTGAAGGTCACCAGGCGGGTGGTCACCGGAATACATTCGGTCGCGCGGGTGGGCCGCGCGCCGGTTTAGCGGCGCCGCTGGCTCTGATCGTTGCCAGCGGCGCCGCGGCTACCGGCCCGCAGGTTGTCAGGCGGCATCGCCGACGGTGGCGAGCGCGGCGGCGACGGCGAGCGCCGCGGTGCATCGAAAAACCGTCGCGGGGCGCAGCCGCTCAGTGGGGTGCGCCGGCGTCGAGGTGGTCGAGGATGGCCCGCAGCACATCGACCAGCCCGGCGCGGAAGGCCGGATCGGTCACTGCCGCGCCCGGCCGGGCCGCCGCCCGTGCCAAGGGCAGATGACGGCAGGCCGGTTCGATGGCGGCGGCGCCCACGTAGCCAAGCACCCGGGCGAGCGACTCCTGCGCGCCGGCCCCCCTGCCCTCGGCCGCCACATTGATCCAGGCGACCGGCTTGCCGTACATCTCACCGCCCCCGACCGTCCAGTCGAGCAGGTTCTTGAGACTGCCGGGCAACCCGCCCGCGTACTCGGGGGTGCAGAACAGTACCGCGTCCGCCGCCGCGATCTGCTGCCGCAGCCCGGCCGCGGCCGGCGGCAATGGCTCGCGATCGTCGTCGGGGTTGAAGGCCGGCAGGTCCGCAAGGCCCGTGTACAGCGTGGCGTTCACCCACTCGGGCGCTACCGCCAGCAGGGTCCGAAGAGCGGCGGTGTTGGTGGAAGCGCCGCGCGTGCTGCCCGAGACAAGCAGGATCCGTGCCTGCCGGGCCACCACGTTGCCCTCCCAGTCAGCCATGTCACCTCCACCTCCACCTCGCATGCGCCAACCACGCCGCGGGCCCGGATAATCCGCCATGAAACCGATGACCGCGGGTAGCGCTGGCCGCCGATCCCGCGCGCGGTCGCGGCCGGCGACGGCATCCGCTAGCGCTGGCCGCCGATCCCGCGGTCGCGGTCGCGGCCGGCGACGGCATCCGCTCCGGCGCAAACGGCCGCAAGCCGCACCGCAGATGATCCTTAACGGCTGCCGCGCGATGCCACGGACCGCCGATGGCCCAGCGGCCGCGGGCCAAGACCGGCCCGCCGGGTAACTCCTTGTCTTCGCGGAAACGTCGGCCGCGCCGGACGAGCGGGCGTGGCCGCAGGCAGGCACGCGGGGAGCCGTCTTCGGCGGCGGGGGTTGAACAAGGAACCGAGGCCTTCTTAACGTGAGCGTGTGCCCGTGCCCCGCGGCACGGCGCGGCGCGGGGCGGGGCGGACGGAAGTGATCTTTTACGGGAGGCTGCCATGCCGCGACCGGTCTTCTTCGTTGTCGCCGAGGACGGGAGCCGTCTCGACTCGCTGACCAGGGATCTGAACCGGCGCTACGACGCTGACTATCGAGTCGTCGGCCTGGCCTCGGCCCGCACGGCGCTGACCATGCTGCGCGATCTCGCAAATGCTGGGACAGAGGTTGCCCTTCTTATCGCGGATGAGCGCATAGTGGAAATGAATGCCGTCGATTTCCTGGTGAGCGCGCATGATCTGCATCCGGGCGCCAAACGTGTGCTGCTCATTCAGCGTGGCGACTGGTCACCGGCGCACCCTGTCGTTTGCGCGATGGCTCTGGGAAAGATCGATTACCATCTGTATACGCCTTGGTACCCAGAACGCATCCTGTATCCGGCGGTAAGCGAGTTCCTGGCGGCCTGGGACAAGTCGCGCGAACCGTCTTTCACCGTTTTCCGTATTGTCGGGCCGCCACGGTCCCCAAGCTCGCATCGGCTTCGCGACGTCCTGTCCCGCGCCGGCGTCCCGTACCGGTTCTTCGAGGACGACTCCGAGGAGGGCCGGAAACTGCTGCGAGAACTCCACATGGAGGGCGCCCGCGGGCCCGTGGCCGTGTCCAACGACGGCACCGTGCTCGTCGATCCGTCGCGAGCGGACCTCCTGGGCAAGCTCGGCTTCCGAACGAATCTAGACGTGCATGCCTGCGATGTAGTCATCATCGGCGCCGGGCCGGCCGGTCTTGCCGCCGCGGTCTACGCGGCGTCGGAAGGGCTTGAGACGGTGGTATTTGAGCCGGCCGTGCCCGGCGGGCAGGCCGGTACGAGCTCATTGATTCGCAACTATCTCGGGTTCCCACGCGGCGTCAGCGGTGACGACCTCACCAACCGGGCTGTCGAGCAGGCGTGGCTGTTCGGAGCCAACATCGTGCTCACCCGGGCGGCCGGGCTGACGGCGCAAGGAACCGACCGGGTCGTGCATACGGCCGACGGAAGCGAGATCGCAGCCCGCGCCGTCATCATCGCCACGGGCGTCACCTGGCGGCGCCTTGGCGTTCCGGCGCTGGAGGCCCTGGTCGGTGCGGGCGTGTTCTACGGCGCCGCGGGAGCGGAGGCGCGCGCGATGGCAGGGCGAGACATCTTCGTCGTCGGTGCGGGTAACTCGGCCGGGCAGGCCGCGATCCACCTGGCCAAGTACGCGGCGTCTGTCACGATGGTCGTGCGCGGCCCAGATCTCAGCTCCAGCATGTCCGAGTATCTGGTGACCGAGATCGGCAAGACCGCCAACATCGATGTCCGCCCACGCACCGAAGTGGTCGACGGTGGGGGCCGCAGTGGCCTCGAGACCCTGACGTTGCGGGACCAGGCGGGCGGTACCTCCGATGTCGTGCCCGCTTCCGCGCTGTTCCTGATGATCGGGGCGGTGCCGCGCACACAGTGGCTCGCGGGCAGCGTGCAGCGGGACGACCGGGGCTTCATTCTCACCGGGCCGGATCTGCACCGGGCCGGCGGACCGCCGACCGGCTGGCCGCTCGAGCGCCCGCCACTCCTTCTCGAAACGAGCATGCCAGGCGTCTTCGCGGCTGGGGACGTGCGGCACCGGTCCATTAAGCGGGTCGCGTCGGCGGTGGGTGGGGGCGCTATTGCCATTCAGCTTCTCCATGAGTACTTGCGCGACCAAGAATGACAGCGCTGGCCGTCCCAGGGCCAGGCCGGCCAGCGCCGGGCCGGGCTTGCGCAGATAGCGTGTTACTCGGGTGGAAACGTGCCGCAAGGCGTATGCTCTGTCGCCGTGGCGTGGAAGAAGACGGCGTACGAAATGGTGAACGGTGCGCTGCGGCGTACTGTAGGTTACGAACTGTGTCGGCCGGCTGGCCACCAGGCGCGGCGGCTATTGCCCCCGCGGGACGGACGCATGCTGGTGGCACCCGTGTTCATCTTCTCCGCGGCGCGGTCCGGGTCGACCCTGCTGCGGGCGATCATGGGCAGCCACTCCCGGCTGTACGCGCCCCCAGAGCTGCCCTTAGAGCATCTACGGGTGCGTGCGGAGACGCGGTGGATTCAGGCGTCCATGGAAGCTCTCAAGCTGACCGCTGACGACCTTGATCGCATGTTGTGGGACCGCGTGCTTGCCGACGCCCTGGAGCGCAGCGGCAAGCCAACCATCGTGGCCAAGACGCCCGCCAACGTGCTGATCTGGAGGAAGATCGCGAACTGCTGGCCGGACGCCAGGTACATCTTCCTGCTGCGCCACCCAATGGCCGCGGTCACCTCCCTGCACGCCTCCTGGACCCCTGGGTGGTTTCCTGGCGAGTCCGGCAGCCTTGACGAAACCATCAGCAAGGCGCTGAAGTACCTGACCAAGGTTGACGAGGCGCGCCGCGAACTGCCAGGCCTCACCGTCCGCTACGAGGACCTGACCGCCGACCCTGAGCGGGAGACCCGGCAGGTGTGCGCCTTCCTCGGCGTGCCCTTCGAGCCCGCCATGCTGGACTACGGCCAGTTCGCTCACAACAAGTTCGCGCCCGGCCTCGGCGACGCCTCGGTCAAGATCCGGTCCGGCCGCGTCCAGCCCTCGGTGCCGCCGCCACGGCTGGCTGACATCCCGGATGCGCTGGCAGACGTCTGCGCCGCCTGGGGCTACCAGGACGCCGCACCAGATCCCGCTGCCGGATCTTCTGTGCACAGTGAGTAGCCAGGCAGCCCGGCCGACCGGCTGCCTGATCTTTGCTTTGGCGTAGCGTCGTCACCTAAAATGCCTGGTGAATACGAGTGCACGAGGGTGCGGGGGGGGTGCGGGGTGCGGGGCCTCGCGGGAAACCGGCGGTAGAAGCCTCGGGTGAACGGGCGGGCAAAGCTGCTGCTCTCACCTGGGCTCTGGGAGGACCCGGCCGGGGCAGGGAACCCGCGAGCCGCCGGGTCGCCCGGCTGCTCAGCAGCTTCGTTAAAGACTGCCTTTCCAAACCCGGGATGCAGCAGCTTCAGCGCGACGAGGGCGGGCTCGCGTTCCGGCTGCTCACGCCGGCCCGGTACGGTTTCCACCCGCGGTTCGTGACGCTCGTGCGGGACCTGCTGGCCGAGGACGCGGCCGCGGGCCAGGCTCGAGTCACCGGTGCCGCTGGAGGACCTGGCCTACACCGCCGTGCGGGTGGTCGAGTCATAACTGCACCGGGCCGCCATCACCGGTGAAGAGCCCGACGCCGACCGCGCCGCCCGCGTTCTGCACGCCCTGCTCCGCTGACACGCCTGCCGGTCACCCGGCAGGCTTCAATGGGTGCGCACGGTCGCTGGGACGGGTGGCGGTGCGATCACCAGAGAATGTCGTCCACGTTGACGTTGGGGCTCGCGCCGCGCAGTAGCGCACACGGGCTCCAGCGAAGCGTGGCTTTCATGATCGCGGTAACTATTCCGCGAATACGGCCGAGAAGTTACCGCGATCATGAAGCGCTGCCCGGCCAGCGGGCGCGCACGCCCCACGCCGCGGAATACCTGGGCAGCGCCCGCGATCACCGGCGCCCCTCGCGGTCACGGCCTTGACATCACGGTTGCCGAGAGATTCATCCAGTCCTTTTCCAGACGACCCGCGGGCCGTCCTGCCGCTCCGTGGCACGTAGGCCGGGCGCCAGGATGCTAGCTCGCCGGGTGCCCTCCTGGCCAGGCACCGGTGTGCCCGCCTGGCCAGACGGTGGGTGCGTAGGTCCGGTTAGATGGCCTTGGACCGCGCACGGCGGTCACAGAGAGGAACGCAATGCCACTTGATGAGGATGCCATCCGCCTGGCCAAGGGCAAGAACCTCGCCACCGTCGTGACCCTGATGCCCGACGGCCAGCCGCAGGCCCTGCTCACCTGGGTGGACAGCGACGGCGAGCATGTGCTCATCAACACCGAGCCGCAGCGGCAGAAGGCCCGCAACGTCCGCAGGGACCCGCGGATCACCGTACTGATCCACTCCGCGGACGACCCGTGGGACTGGGCCGAGGTGCGCGGCCGGGTCGTCGAGACGGTCAACGGCGACGAGGCGCGCCGGCATATCGACGAACTCGCGCGCAAGTATCTCGGCACCGACTACCGCAACCCGATCGGTCCGCAGGGGCGCGTCATACTCAAGATCGCCGCGGACAAGGTGAACACGCCGACGCGGCTCGGCCGCCGGTAGCTGGCTCGGCCGGGGGGCGTGCCGCGGCGGGGCGGCCCGGGATGGGACAATGATCCGTGCCCAGGCCACCCACCTCGCGAAGCGGGAAGCTCTGCTTCGCCATGGTCGCCGGATGCCGCGACAGCGGCAGACGCCGTCGTCGCGGCCGTCGGGCAGATCGCGCGGTTAAGGAACGCGCAGTGCGGATTCGCCGACGAGACCATCTCCAGGCAGCTTGTGGACCGGCCGTGACACGTGAAGCTTTGACCACCGCAACCCGAGGTTCCGCCCAATGAGCACGTCCAGCACCACGTCGGGAGCAGACCGCCTCGCAGCCACGACAGCCCGCCTCGCCGGCAAAGACACCGGCATCGACGCCGCAGACGTCGACCTCCTCGCCGCGGCCGGCAGCGAGGGCGTCCTGTGGCAGCACGAGGACTTCGGGCTGGCCGGGCGCGGCGTCGCTCTGCGCATCGAGCTTCCCCGCGGTCTCACCGACACCGCTGCGGTGGCCGAGGTGGCCGAAAGCCTGGCCGCCATCCAACGCGGCGACGACGTGGCCGGACCGGGAACCGGGGCAGTAGCTCTCGGGGCCCTGCCGTTCGCGCGGGACGCACCCGGGGCGCTCGTCGTCCCTCGCGTGGTGATCGGGCGCCGCGACGACGAAGCCTGGGTCACCACCATCGCCGGCCCCGACGACGGCCCGTCGGCCGCCCGGCTGGCCGAGAAGATGGCCGCCGATGCCCTTGGCGGGTTCACCGATCCCCGGCCGGCGCCGAGCGCGTTCACCCTGACGTCGGTGATGGACCACGATGCCTGGGGCGGGCTCGTGGCCGGTGCCGTCGCCCGCATCGACGAGGGAGCGCTGGGCAAGGTCGTCCTGGCCCGTCAGGTCGACGTGACGGCCAATCGCCCGTTCGTAACCTCCGATGTCCTCTCCAGGCTGCTCGCCCTGTACCCGACGTGCATGGTCTTCAGGATCGATGGCTTCCTCGGCGCCAGCCCGGAACTGCTGATCGAGCGCCGTGGCGCCCACGTCGCCAGCCATCCCCTGGCCGGCACCATCGGCCGCAGTGGCGACCTGGCAACCGACGAGGCGCTCATCGCCGGGCTGCTCGCCTCGCCCAAGGAGCGCAGGGAGCACGCTTACGTCATCGAAGGTCTCCGCCGTACCCTAGGCCCGCTCTGCGACAGCCTGGACGTTCCCGACAAGCCCACGGTGCTCGAGTTGCGCAACGTGTCCCACCTGGCCACCCGCCTGAGCGGGGTGCTGTCCGCCGTCCCGGACGGGTCAGCCGAGCCGGATGGCAGCCGCAGCAACCCCGACCACGCCGGGGGCCAGTCAGTGCCGTCCGGGGCCGAGCCGGCACATCCCGGACTCCGTGTGCCCAGCGCCCTCCAGCTCGTGGCGAGGGTGCACCCCACGCCCGCGGTCGGTGGCACGCCCACCGACGAGGCGGTGGCCTACATCGGCGAGGTCGAGGGCTTCGACCGCGGCCGGTACGCCGGCCCGGTGGGCTGGATGGATGCCCGCGGTGACGGGAGCTGGGCCATCGGGCTCAGGTCGGCTGACGTAGACGGCCACCACGCTTCGATGTACGCCGGCGTCGGCGTGGTGGCCGGATCCCGCCCCCGGGCCGAGCTGGAGGAAACCCAATTGAAGCTGCAGGCTCTGCTCGCCGCTCTCGTCCGCCCCTGAGGTTGCTCCACAGAACGGGCAGATCCCGGCAGAACCAGAACGACCGGCCAGATCGGTGCTGTGTACGTGGTCCTCGCCGCGTTCGGGTCGCGGCCTGCCGGTGCGCCAGAGCCTGCTAGTCCCGGCCAGCGGCGGGCAGTCCGGTGAGTGCGTCATCCCGCTGGAGCTTGGCGGAAACCCCGGATCAGTGCGGAATCTCTGGCCCGAGTCGCACCGGCGTCCTACACCAAGGACGGCGTCCAGGCCAGCCTGAACCACGCGGTCTGCGGCGGGCGGGTCCGGCTGGTTCCCGCTCAGCGGGCCATCGCCCGCGACTGGAAGACAGCCGGGCACGTGCTCGGCCTGAGATGAACAATCCGCCGCCCGGCGCGGACGCGGCCTGAAGCCCGCTGCGGCCATGGCGGGCAGGCCGGTCGCCGGGCAAACGGCCTATACTCGGCGCCGTGCCCAGAGCCGCAGCGGACGACAATCGGGCGCACGGGCTGCCCGGCCAGCCGCCACTCACGTGGCACACGCCGGGGTGCTGACCGTGGCCGGACCGGCGCATTTCATCCTGTACGTGGCAGACCAGGCCGCCGCGACGGCATTCTGGACCACGGTGCTTGACCATTCCCCGACACTCGACGTCCCAGGAATGACTGAGTTCGCGCTGGCTGAGGGGACCGTGCTCGGCCTGATGCCGGAGGCCGGGATCAGGGCGCTGCTTGGTCCCGCGCTGCCCGATCCTGCATCGGCGCGCGGGGTACCTCGCTGCGAGCTGTACCTGGTCGTAGCCGACCCCGGCGGGCACCATGCCCGGGCGCTGGCAGCAGGAGCGCGCGAGCTGTCGCCGTTGACCCAACGGACCTGGGGAGACGAGGCGGCCTACTGCCTCGACCGGGACGGGCACGTCGTCGCATTCGCGAGCCGCCCGTAGCAGCCGTAGGCCGATCGCCGCAGGGGTCAGATGCCACCCGGCGCGGACCACTGCCGCACCAGCTCCCCGGCGTCCAACATGCGAGCGTCGGCGAGAGCTGACCCAATGACGGGAGCTGGGCTGAGTGGACGAGCGCGACCGTGACCACGGCGATCAGGGGCATGACCAGTGGCGCCGCGTGCGCCGGTATCTCAACGGCCACCGGCATGAGCTGACCCAAGCCGCCGATCACCTGTATCCCGACCTGGACCGGGTGCGGCCCACTTCGCTGCTCTGCCCGGCAGGCTGGCTTCCGCCAGAGCCGGTCAGCCTCACCGATGTCAAGCTGAAATGGACGCCGGAGGTGGCGCCGCCAAGGGTCGATGGGACCGGGCCACAGGCACAGGCCGTCCGGCCAGTGGGTGTCGGCGGGCGGCGATTCGCCGACTATGCCGACGCGCTGGCCGCGCTGGATCCGCCGCGGCTGCTTGAGAACAGGATCTGTTACCGCCTGACGAGCCTCACCTGCGGCGATGGCGCTGCCGCCATGACCTTCGGCCCGGGTACGTACTTCGCTGGGATCAACGTGGGTGAGGCGGTCGCGCACGAATTCGCCGCCTGGCGTATGCGCGGGACCACGGCGCCGCGCCTGGCCGATCTCCCCCTGCGGGACCTCGTGGGCAATCCCGCGGATCTGGCGGGCCGGGCGGTCAACCCCGCGATCAGCATGCTGACACTGCGCAGGCACCGTGACGGCTCGATGACGTTCCTGCTGCACCACCGTGACTCCGCCCAGGTGGTCCACGGCGGGGGCCTGTACCAGGTCATTCCCGTCGGAATGTTCCAGCCGTCCAGCGACACCGGCGCAGCGCCGCGCAACGATTTTGACCTGTGGCGGTGTGCGGTACGGGAGTACAGCGAGGAACTTCTCGGCACCCCGGAGACCTACGGTGACGGCACCGGGGCGTTCGACTACCACGCCTGGCCGCTCTACCAGGCGCTGGCGAAGGCACGTGACGACGGTTCGCTCCGCTCCTACCTGCTCGGGACCGGTGTCGACCCGCTGTCACTCGCGGCCGACATCCTCGCCGTCACAGTCATCGACGCAGACGTGTTCGACGATGTCTTCGAGGGCCTGGTGGCCAGCAATACCGAGGGCAAGGTGCTCGGCCACGACACCAGCGGATTCGCCTTCACCCACGGCAACGTCGAACGCTTCGCCAGCCGCGAGCCCATGCAGGCCGCGGGCGCCGCCCTGCTCACCCTCGCATGGCAACACCGGGAGCAGCTCGCGTCTGGGTAGTCCAGCCGCTCGTGCACGGCCACGGGCCTTGACCCGCCCCGGCTCACGAATGCCGACGCACCAGGCGACGGCGATGATGCCATCATTGCCGATCGGCTTACTCGCAAGCAGCCCTCGCAACGTGTTGATGACCGGCGTGAGGGGCTGATTGTTGGCGAACCATGAAATTCCGGCGGGCATGGACGCGGCAGCGACGGATGCGCTGCTGAGGAAGGGCAGGAACTGAAGGGGCAGGGTGCGGCTATTGGCTCCTTCCAGGCTCTTCGTGGCGAGGCAGAAGGCGAGTCACCGCTGGGCTGCCCCATCCACGGTGCGGCTGCCTGGGCCAGCGCCTAGCCTGTGCGTATGCGGGTGCCGCGATCCGGGACAGACCTCGATGGCTGACGCCGACGACGTACGCCGCCTCGCGCTGGCCCTGCCTGGCGTGGCGGAGATCGAGAGCGACGGCTTCGACTTCCGGGTGGCCGGCAAGGGGTTCGTCTGGTCCTACCCCGAGCGCAGACCGGGCAAGCCGCGGCTCATCCGGACCGACATCGCGGTGCTGTTCGTCGGCGACGAGGCCGAGAAGCAGGCTCTCCTGCTCGGCGAGCCCGAGGTCTTCTTCACCGCGCCCGGCTACGACGGCTGGCCGCTGGTGATGCTGCGGCTGGCGGAGGTGGACGCCGAGCGGCTGGGGGAGCTCGTGACCGACGCGTGGCGGATGCGTGCCCCGCACGAGCTCGCCGGAGAGCTCGGCGAGGCCGACTGCCTCCCGGGCATCCGCCGCGTGGCACCTGGTGATTCGTTGGCATGAGCGGTAATGCAGGATCTGGCTCAGCGGAGCCAGTCGAGTAGCAGTTCGTTGAGCCGGTCGGGTGCGTCCACGGGGATCCAGTGACTTGCGCCCGGGATCTGCTCGTATCGCCACGGCCCGTCTACGTAGGCGCCCGACTGTTCCACCCGTACGCCGTCGAGGTAGTAGTCGTTGGCTGACCAGATGCCCAGCGTGGGTGCGGTCACCGGCGGGAGCGGGGGCGGTGGCCCTGGCATGCGTGGCGCCGCGTTGGCCCGGTACCAGTTCAGCGAGGCGGTGAGCGCACCTGGCCGGGACAGGTCGGCAATCCAGCGCTCAAGGTCGCCGTCGCCGCGGCTGAAGGTGCGCAGCCAGGCCCAGTTGTCGTGGCAGATCGTCGCTTCGGCGATCCCCGCGAACTGAAACAGCAACTGGTACCAGGACATCTCGTGCTGGCGCATCGTGTGCGGCGAGCGCGGATGCGGGACGGAAAGGACAACAAGCTTGCGCACGCGGCCCGGGTGGAACATGGCCGTGAGCCACGCCACCGCCGCGCCCCAGTCGTGGCCGACAAGGTGGGCGGCCTCCAGGCCGAGCGCCTCCAGGATCGCGGCCACGTCCGCGACCGCGTTGCGCAATGCGTAGGCGGCGACGTCTTCGGGCTGGCTGGAGCGGCCGAACCCGCGCATGTCCGGTGCGATCACACGGAAGCCATGCGCCACCAGGAACGGGATCTGGTTGCGCCACAGGAACGCCGAATCCGGCCAGCCATGGATGAGCAGCACCGGGTCACCGGCTCCGTGGTCCTCGACATGCAGCGAGATCCCGTTCACGTCGATCATCCGGCCACGGCCCGGCATCACGTCAGCCTCCGCCCTAGCTCGCCTCGCGACGCTGGCTCATGCTGCCGCATGGAATCAGTGACCACGACATGAGGCTAACCGAGGTGGCCGCAACGGCCTGCGAGCAGGCCACTCTGTCGGCGGCATGAGCGTTTGTTGGTGCAGCGCTACGGTCGATTCTCGAGGCCGACCCGCAGCCATTGCGGGCTGACATGGCATTCGATGAGCAGCTCGCGAATCGAGTCCGGCCAGTCCGCCATCTCCTGCGCGAACAGGCCGCGGTAGAGCTGGATGAGGTCGTCGGGCAACTCGTCGGGGAGCGCCTGGTCGGGGTCCCATGCCTTCCGCATCTCGTTCAGTTGCTGGGGCATATAGGCGCTGTAATCCTCGTGTGCAGGGTCCAGCAGGAGCAGGCCGGGGGCGGCGCTGGCACGCAACCTCATAGCCCCTCTCCGCGACTTCCTGCGCATCGCACAGCGATCCTGCCCACCAGGAGCATCCGCGCCGTCGCTACGCCGCATACGGCAAGGACCGCCGCCGGATCCGCACCGAGTCCCGCTCTGGGAGCACGAGGCATGTGTCAGTTCATTTGATTGAGGTGCGTGTTCTGATGGTGGCTGACCGCACTTATCACGATTTTGGTCAGGAGGGCGCTGCCCCAGGTGAATGCTCCCATCGATCTTCGCTCGGACACGGTCAGCCTGCCTTCCGGGGCCATGCGCCGTGCCATGGCCACCGCGGAGGTCGGTGATGACTGGTACGGCGAGGATCCCACGGTGAACCGGCTGCAGGACCGGGCGGCGGAGCTGACCGGCAAAGAAGCCGCGGCCTACCTCCCCACGGGGACAATGTGCGATCAGGTCGCGATGCACGCGTCGCCAGGGCCGGGCATTTCGTGGTCTGCGAGGCTTCCGCGCATGTGGGCGGGACCGAGGTGGCGTCGGCCGTAGCCCTGTCCGGCATCGCCTTCCACCCGATACCGGCCCCCGCCCGCGGGCTGCTCAGCGTCGGCCAGGTCGCGCGGGCGCTGGAGCCCGATCCGTACGATGTCAGCATCGTTGATCTCGTAACAATCGAGAACACTCATCAGGCGGGCGGCGGCTCGGTTCTGCCTGTCGCTGACGTCCGGGCGATCGCCGCGGCATGCGCTGCCCGCGACGTGCCCCTGTACCTGGACGGAGCGCGGATATTCAACGCCTGCGCAGTGACAGGCGCGACGGTAGCCGACTTTGCATCTGCGGCGAGCGCGATGATGTTCTGCCTGTCCAAGGGGCTGGGCGCGCCGGTTGGCTTCACACATGCCGACATCACCGCCGACGATATCGAGGCGGCACTTGGCGCCTGGCGCCGCGCCACCGCCGATACTGCAAGTTTTGATCATTAACCAAGCCCACCGTGCGGAGCGCACGGTGGGCTTGGCAGAAGGCAGTGTTCTCGCAGCGCCGGCGGCGGCAGAATGTACTCGATGTCTGAGAAAATCGGGCGGAATCCGATCGTGATCGTCGGCGGCGGCATCGCCGGGGGCAATGCCGCCGTAACCCTACGGGAGGAGGGTTACCGGGGCCGAGTCGCAATCATCAGCCGAGAACCGGGCATCCCCTTTGGCCGTCCTCCCCTCTCCAAGACGTACCTGCGGTCGGAGGAGGATCTTGAGAGCTGGTATGTCAGACCTGCCGGCTGGTATGAAGAGCACGACGTGGACCGCCTGAGCGAGTCCAGTGTTGTGGCCGTCGATACCGCCGCGCACAGGGTGGTCCTGGACTCGGGCCAAGAGCTCGACTATGAGAAGGTCTTGATAGCCACGGGGGGACGGAACCGGAGGCTCGAGACTCCCGGGGCCGAGCTGTCCGGGATTCACTATCTGCGCACGGTAGCCGACTGCGACGCGATCAAGCGCGACGCGGTGGCGGATCGGCACGCTGTGGTAGCGGGAATGGGCTTCATCGGTTGCGAGGTGGCGGCCTCCCTGGCGCAGCTCGGGGTTCATGTGACCGCTGTCTTTCCTGGGACACATCCTCTTGAGCGGGTTCTTGGCGCGGAGGTAGGCGCAGTGATCGGCGCCATCCACCGCGCGAACGGCGTCGAGCTGTTGGCGGGAGATCAGGTTGCTGCGTTCGAGGGGACCGAGCGACTGGAGGCAGTCATGACCGCCAGCGGCGATCGCGTCGCATGCGACTTCGCCGTCGCTGGCATCGGGATAGATCCCGATGTGCCAGCCGTTACTGGGTCATCGATAGCTTCGGCCGACGGCGTTCTCGTCGACGAATTGTGCCGGACCAGCGCGGCTGACGTCTATGCGGCCGGCGATGTCGCGAACCATCTCCATCCGCTATTCGGCCGGGTCCGTGTCGAGCACTACAACAACGCGGAAAAACAGGGCGGTGCGGCGGCCAGGTCCATGCTCGGCTCGGCTAGCCCATATAGCTACATCCATAGCTTCTGGTCCGATCAATACGAGCACAAGCTCGAGTATGTCGGCCACGCCACCAGGTGGGACGAGTTCGTGGTCCGCGGGAGCTTGGCAGAAGGAAGGCTGGTTGGCTTCTACCTGCTCAAGGGGCTGGTGCAGGCAGCCGTCGGGCTGGACCGCGGCGGTGATCCCGAGTTGGACCGCGACTCGGAAATGGCGGCGTGTGCGCACCTGGTAGCCGTGCAAGCTCGGCCTGCTCGCGGCCAGCTCGCCGACGAACAGGTGGACTTGTGGTCGCTGGGGAATGTCGCGTAGGCGTCCCTATCACCAGTTCAATCCGGCTACGCGTTTGAGAAGAGAGGGATGTTCGCCCCACTGGCGGGAGCAAGTGGGCTGTCAAGCAGCGCCACGATCAGTTCCGCGACATCACCGGGTGTGAGGCCGGGACGAAGCTCGGGATTGGCCCGACGCAGCATCTGGGTGTCGACGGCGCCCGGACTCACGCAGATGGCGCTGATGCCGTGCTGCCTACCTTCCACCGCGATCGCCTCGGTGAGGCCGATGACCCCGTACTTGGAGACGTTGTATGCAGCCAGCCCCGGGAACTTCTCGGTCGCGTAGACGCCAGAGAGCGAGGCGATGTTGACGATCCGGCCGTCGCCGGCCGGGCGCATCGCGGTGAAAGCCGCACGACAGCAGAGGAATGAGCCGGTCAGGTTGACCCGAAGCGTCTCTTCCCAGATCTCGGACGTGGTTTCGGCGAACGGCGCGGACGTCAGCACGCCGGCCGCGCATACCAGAGCGGCGAGACGGCCGATCCCCCCGGCGGCGGCGAAAAGACGCTCGACATCTTTGACCTTGCTCACGTCCGTGGGCACCGATGTGGCCTCGCCGCCGACGTCTCGGATGTGTCTGGCGACGCCGGCCAGAGCCTCGCGGTCACGGGCCGCGAGAACGACGTGAGCGCCTGCCGCGGCAATAGCCTCGGCGGTGGCAGCGCCGATCCCTCGGCTGGCGCCCGTGACCACCGCCACCCGTCCCGCAAGCCAATGCCTCGGGTCACCCACTGGCCGCGACCCCGCCACCTTGACTGGCGACTCGCCGGTAGAGGCGCTCGTGAGCGTCAAGACTCAGTTCCAGGTCGAAATGGCTTTCGGCATGGTCGCGGCATGCCGAGCGCGAGACTTCGGTCGTCCTCCTGACGCTATCGGCGGCTGCCTGGATGTCGTCGGGCGCGATCAAGAAGCCGGTCACACCATCCCTGATCACCTCACCGAGTGCACCGCGCTTGAAGGCGACCACGGGAGTCCCGCACGCCTGCGCCTCGGCAGCGGCCATGCCGAAGGGTTCATCCCACCTTGCGGGGCAGACAACGACCGCTGCGCGAGCCATCGCCACCCAGAGAGACGTTCGCGGAACTCCTGGATGCACCGCCACACCTGGCGCGTCACGTCGCGGGTCGATCTGTTCGCGGGCGTATTCGGCGTCGTAGGTGTCGCCGTAGACGTCGATGCCGATGCCGGCCGCCTGGGCGATGTCGATGGCTTCGGCGGCTCCCTTCTCGGGACTCAACCTGCCTGCGAAGACAGCGCCGTCGCCGGCTGCAGCCGACCAGGGGATGACACGCGTTGGCACGTAAGGCGGGAGAATCGCGTCGACCCGGACGACCCGGCGCCAGGCGTTCGCCTGGAACGCGGATACGCAGGCAACGGCGGGCGGTCCATCGCACTGAGCGGCGTGACGAAGCGCATCCGCAACAGCCTCGTCCGGGGGTAGGTGGAGCGTGTGCACTACAGGGGCGTGCAATGCGGTGGCGAGTCCGACGGCCGGCGCGTCGAAGGCGTGATTATGGATAACGTCGTAACGGATCTCCCGAACATGGGAGTAGACGCTGGCAAAGGCCCTCTCGGCCGCGGCTGGGTCATGGGCGGCTGCGCCAGAGGCTCGGTAAAGCGTGGCGCTCAGAGACGCGGGATCGACCCCGGTATCGATCACCTCGACCCCCGGCACCTCCGATCCGGACGCGGCGTAAACGTGTACCTCGTGACCTCTGCTGGAAAGGCCGCGGGCAAGATCAGACACGAATGCCTGCGAGCCGCCGCGCTGTGGTTCCATGATGGGTGTCACGAGCGGCGCGATGATCGCGACCTTCACTGCGGCACCACCTTGAAGGCGAGGTCGCGCGGCGGATTCATCCCCAGCACCTCGTAGGGAACCCGTCGCCGGTTGCGGCGGCGGACCTCTGTGACCGCATGCGGATAGAAGATCTCGGCCAGCTCAATCGCCTCTTCGTGACTGGCGAATTCGACCCACATCTGCCCGGCGAAGCAGACGTACCGGTAGCCATGGGCAGCGAGCCAGTCGAGGTTGTTCGGCCAGACAATGACGACGGAGCCGCCTGGCCTGCACGCTCGTTCCATTTCAGCCAGGCCCACCTCGCCGCCATGGCCCGCGGCGGGGGTCAGGGCCGAGCATGCGACGAGCAAATCGGCAGAACCGTCGGCAACGGGCAGATCATCGAAAAAGCCGTGGATCACTTGAGCGCGGTATCCATGATCCGCTTTTGCGAGCTTCCGCGTCAGGATCTGGCGCAACGGCGCCGCCGGTTCGATCGCCACGACCTCCCGCCCACGGTCGATGAGCTCAAGTGTCAGCCGTCCTGTGCCCGCGCCGACCTCGACGATCCGGTCCGCCGTCTGCGGGAGCCACTCGAGGACGCCGGGATGGAGCCACTCCGCGCTGACAAGCCGGTCATAGAGGTCAGGCTCGAGCCGGTACAACAACTCCCAGGCCACGGTGACGTCGGTTTGCGGATCGCCGCTCCCGTGGGCGACAAACCGGCTCGCCTCGTCGTCGGTGAGCACGCCAAGGTCCGCGGCGGTGTAGCGCCTTCGCAATTCCTGGCCCAGCCGGGCCGGGGTCTCAGGCGTGATCACTGACCTCGGCCCAGTTCTTGTCGGTCTCCCACACGCGGACTGACCGCAGCAGCCCTTCAGGGAGTTCCGGCCGGAGCCTTTCCCAGAAGGCCAGGGCAAGGTTTTCGGCTGTCGGGATACGCCCTTCCAGCCACGGCACATCGGTATTCAGATTGCGGTGGTCCACATCCTGAATGATCTGCCGGCCCATGACGTCCGAAAGCCGTTTCAGGTCCAAGACATAGCCGCTGGCGTGATCGATCTGGCCGGCCACGACAACCTCGAGGGCGTAGTTGTGCCCGTGCAGATTCGCGCATTTCCCGAACAGACGCCGGTTCTCGTCGTCTGATAGGCCCGGGTCGCGCAGCTGGTGCGCGGCATTAAACGATTCGCGGCGGCCGACCAGCACGGTCATCGGACTGGTCATGACCTTCGGTCGGCGGCAGCCGTACGTGGGTCGCGTTGACCCTGATGAGCCATATCGCGCCTCCCAGCTCCTCGCTCAGCTCATCGGCGGCCGACGATGTCATCTCCCTCACGATGCTGTCGAGCACCAAGAAGGGCACGCCCCCCCATCCGGCCCGCTCCCACGACAGTGTACGACCCGGTCTCACACCGAACGAGCGCCGAAAGGCGGACGGTGGAGCTACTGGCTGGTAGCAGGCCGCAGTCAACGATCCTCGGCTGCGACAGGCCCATCCGCACGCACGGGTGACTCGACCAGGACGACGTCGAGGGTGCGCGGCCCGTGCACGCCTTCGACTCGCTCAAGCTCAATGTCGCTGGTGGCGGAGGGCCCGCTGATCCAGGTCAGCGGGCGGTCCGGGGGCAGCCGCGCGATGGCCTCCGGCACGAGCGCGACGACCTGGTCAGCGCGCACGATGCACAGGTGGTAGTCGGGCACCAATGTGATCGCGCGCCTGCCCTGATCGGGCGACCCGTCAAGGACGATGGTTCCCGTCTCGGCGATGGCGACCGCGGCTGCCGTGATGGCACCGTCGAAGCCGTCAAGTTCCCGCGCGGTAAACGCGCTATCGGTGACGGCCTGCACGCCGGCGGGCAGGGCGGGGAGGTGGAGGCCAGGCGGCACCACGACGCGCCGCGTCCCTCGGTCTGCCAAAGCCTCGCCGACCGTGGCAGCGAGCCCGTCGGCTGTGGTGCGCCGTACGACCGCGCGGTAGTCGGCAAGCCGCCCGGCGAGCAGGTCGAGCAGGTCACCGGCGCTGGCGTCGCCGCGAAGCCGGTAGCGACGCGGCACCTCGCCCTCGCGCGGGAGCGCGCCCTCTCCTGACGGCGGCGCGCCGCCGTCAGGAGAGGGCGCGCTCCCGCCGCCACCACCAGCCACTCCGGCGCCGCCATCACGAGAGGGCTCACCGCCGCCACCACCAGCCACACCCCCACCGCCACCGCGAGCGGGGGCGTCCCCCGCGGTGGCGCCGAGTGCCGTGCGGATGCGCGCGAGCACCTCCTCGCGGGCGCTCATCCGGGCTCCCCGCCGCGTTGCGGATCCGCGTTGCCGCGCTGGTGCGGGCGGCTGGGCTGGTGTTCGTGCCGCCACCACTGGCGGAAGGTCCTGGCCGCAGGCATCGGCGCGTCGCGCGATTGTGTCCACGCGGACAGCGGCGGCGGCAGGCTGCGGATTGCGCCGCGGCGGCCCAGCGCCCGCCCGGCCTGTCCGGCGCGCTGGGCTGCCGTGTAGCGCGCGGGGCTGGCCATCACCCACGCTGCCGCGGCCATGGTGACCGCTTCTGGGCTTGGCAGCCGGCGGGCCGCGCGGGCCGCCTCGACGTGGCGGGCGCGCAAGTGGACAAGCACTGAGGGAATGTCGATCTTCACCGGGCAGACGTCATAACAGGCACCGCACAGCGATGACGCGTAGGGCAGCGACGCGTTGTCCTCAATCCCGGTCAGCTGAGGTGACAGGATGGCGCCGATCGGGCCTGGGTAGATCGAGCCGTAGGCGTGGCCACCGGTGCGCTCATAGACGGGGCATACGTTCAGGCAGGCGGAGCAGCGGATGCAATGCAGCGCCTGGCGGCCCGTCTCGTCGGCGAGCGCAGCGGTTCTGCCGTTGTCGAGCAGCACGAGGTGGAACTGCTGCGGGCCGTCTCCCGGCGTCACCCCGGTCCAGATCGAGGTGTAGGGGTTCATCCGCTCGCCGGTGGACGAGCGGGGCAGGAGTTGCAGGAACACCTCCAGGTCACGCCATGCGGGGACCACCTTCTCGATCCCCATCACGGTGATCAGCGTGTCCGGCAGCGTCAGGCACATCCGGCCATTGCCCTCCGATTCCAGCACGCACAGCGCGCCGGTCTCGGCCACCGCGAAGTTGGCGCCGCTCACGGCCACCCTGGCGGACAGGAACCTGCGCCTTAGATGCAGCCGGGCGGCCTCGGCCAGCGCGGCCGGATCGTCGGTCAGCCCCGGGTCCACGTCACCCATCTCCCGCAGGAAGATCTCGCGGATCTCCGCGCGGTTGCGATGAATTGCCGGCACCAGGATGTGCGACGGCCAGTCGTGCCCGAGTTGCACGATCAGCTCGGCCAGATCGGTCTCGTGTGCCCGGATCCCCGCCGCCGCCAGCGCCTCGTTCAGCCCGATCTCGTCGGTGGCTAAGGACTTGACCTTGACGACGTCGTGCACGTCCGCCCCGCTGGTACCGCGGACCAGGCCCACCACGATCTCATTGGCCTCGGCCGCGTCCCGTGCCCAGTGCACCACGCCGCCGTGCGCCGTGACCTGGGCCTCCAGCTGCTGCAGGTAGCGGTCCAGGTGCGCCATGGTCTCGGCCTTGATCGCGCGCCCCGCCTCCCGCAGCGCCGCCCAGTCAGGCACCTCGCCGACGACCGCCGCCCGCTTGGCCCGGATGCCCGCGGTCGCCTTCGCCAGGTTGCGCCGTAGCTGGGTGTCGGCGAGCCCACGCCGCGCCGCCACCGGGAACGGCTCGGCCCCCCGCAGATGCCCGATGCCGCGCGGTGCCGTGGGCATGCCGACGAACGTTGTCACCGCGCCTCCCGTGTCGATGCGAGTATCTCCGCCAGGTGGACGGTCTGCACCCCCGCGCGCAGCCGGGACAGCCCGCCGCCGATGTGCATCAGGCAGGAGCTGTCGCCGGCCGTGCACACCTCCGCCCGGGTACCCACGACGTGACGCATCTTGTCGGCCAGCATCGCGGTCGACACGTCCGCATTCTTCAGCGCGAACGTGCCACCGAAACCGCAGCACACCTCCGCGTCCGGCAACTCCACCAAATCGATGCCCGCCACCTTCCGCAGCAGCCGCACCGGCCGGTCGCCCACCCCCAGCAGCCGCAGCGAATGACAGGTCGGGTGGTAGGTAACCCGGTGCGGGTAGAACGCGCCCACGTCCTCCACCCCCAGCACATCGACCAGCAGTTGCGACAGCTCGTAGGTCCGGCCCGCCACCGCCTCGGCCCGCCGGGCCAGCCCTTCGTCGCCACACCGCCGCGCGACCATCGCGTGCTGATGCCGCACCGAGCCGACACACGAGCCGGACGGAGCGACGATCACGTCATAGGGCTCAAACACCTCGGCATAACGGCGGACAAGCGGCAGCGCGTCACGGACATAGCCGGTATTGACGTGCATCTGACCGCAACAGGTCTGCGCCTCAGGGAACTCCACCACGTGACCGAGCCGCTCGAGCAAGCCCACCGTCGCCCGGCCCACACCGGGAAAGAGCGTGTCGGCCAGGCACGTTACGAACAAGGCGATGCGCACAGCGCGTCACCCTACGGCTTCAGCGGCGAACGGTGGCTGCTGCAGCCGCTGCGCCTGTGGGGGCTGCACCTGACTGGACTGGCGGACAACCAGCTCCGGCTCGAAGATCACCTGACGGTGCCGGTGCGTGTCGTCCCCGAGTGCCTCGGCCAAGAGCAACTGCGCGGCGGTGCGGCCGAGCTCCTGCCGAGGCTGGCGGATCGAGGACAGCGGCACCGCGGCGGCCGCGGCGAACTCGACGTCGTCGTAACCGATGATGGCGACCTCGTCAGGGACCCGGATCCGGTGCCGTGTCGTCTCCTGCAACAGCCCCAGCGCGACCAGGTCGTTTGCGCAGAACACCGCGGTCGGCCTATCCGGGACGGGTAGCCGGGCGATGCTCGCGCCGGCAGCCTGACCGGCCGAGACGTTCAGCGCCGCCGTCTCCATCACCTGCAGATCGTCCGCACTTCGGCCGGCGCGCTCCAGCGCACGGACAACTCCATCACGGCGATCAGCCACCTGCCGGATGCTGAACGGGCCGCCGACGTACGCCACCCGCTGATGGCCCGCCTCGATCAGGTAGGACATCGCCAGGTCGCCGCCGAGCACGTCATCGACGGACACCGAGCATTGACCGCGCGAGGGCGACCTGCTATTGACAAGGACGACCGGGGTCCCCCGTCCCTGCAGCCGGGCTATACGCTCGTCGGCGCCCGTGACGGGCGTGATCAGGATGCCCTGAACACGGTGTTCTTCCAGCAGTTCGAGGTAGCGGGTTTCCTTCTGCCGCTGATCGTCACTGTTGCACAAGATAACCGAAAGGCCAGATTTACTCGCTTCGTCCTCGACGCCACGGGCGACGTCGGTGAAGAACGGGTTCGCCACGTCAAGCACGACGAGGCCGATCATGCGGCTGCGCCCAGCGCGAAGCTGTCGCGCGGACTCGTTCCGGACAAAGCCGAGCGCCTCGATCGATACGAGCACCCGCTTGCGGGTAGCCTCGGCGACGATTTCCGGACGGTTGAGCACATTGGAAACGGTCGCGACTGACACCCCCGCGTGCGCGGCGACTTCCCTGATACCGACGGGCGGCTTCACTGGCATCCTCTCTAACTGCATTGCCAGTGTCATGTGGGGTGTTGGAACGTGTCAAACCATCAGCTCCTTCGGGTGAGGCGAGCCGCTCAGCGTGCGGCGAGCCGCTCCGGGCTGCCGCGTTCATCCAGGTAACGCTGCGCCGTGGCGATGATCTCCAGCGAATGCGCCTCGCATTGGCCGCTGGTGCCGCCCCACGCGGTGATCCCGTGACCGCCGAGAATGACGCCGATCGCCCGCGGGTCGGCCCGCTGCACCGCGACGATCTGCTGCCATGAGGTACTCAGAGGTCTTCCGCGGTACGGTCCGGCGATGGACGATGAGGATGGTTACTTCGGGGAACGGGTCGCGGCGCGGTATGACGAGTCGTCGGCGGACATGTTCGAGCCGGGTGTCGTGGACGCGGTGGCCGACGTGCTGGCGGGGCTGGCTGGCGGCGGCCGGGCCCTGGAACTGGGCATCGGGACGGGACGCATCGCGCTGCCGCTGGCGCGCCGCGGCGTCCCGGTCCACGGCATCGACTTGTCAAGGGCGATGGTTGCCCGGCTGCGCGCCAAGCCGGGCGGCGACGCGATTGGCGTGACGATCGGCGACTTCGCGACGACGAGGGTGGACGGGACGTTCTCCGTTGCGTACCTGGTCTTCAACACGATCATGAATCTGACGACGCAGGCGGCGCAGGTGGCCTGCTTCCGCAACGTCGCGGCGCACCTGGACCCCGGCGGCTGCTTCGTCATCGAGGTCGCGATCCCCGATCTGCGCAGGCTCCCCGCCGGGCAGAACGTGGTGCCGTTCCACGTGAGCCCAACGCGGTGGGCGTTCGACGTCTACGACGTCGCCACGCAAGCGATGAGCTCGAACTACGTCGAGGTCGCCGGCGGCTATGGCCAGTACACCTCGATCCCCTTCCGGTACGTGTGGCCGGCCGAGCTCGACTTGATGGCCCAGCTCGCCGGGCTGCGACTGCGCGAGCGGTGGGACGGGTGGACGCGGGAGCCCTTCACGAGCGAGAGCCGCCAGCACGTCTCGATCTGGGAGAAGCCCATCAGCTGACCGCGAGTCAATCATCCACTCGTGCCGCTCCGCGCTGCCTGCGGAAGATGCTGATGCCGCTGCGGCGGTGGCCCTGGCCGCGAGTCCGCGTATCGCCATTTCAGCGCCGCTTCAGCGCCATGGCAGCTGGAGAGCTGCTCACCGTAGCTATTCATCCCTGAAGGAGCGGGGCTGGTAGCCAGGGGCCGGTGGTGAACAGCTGGGTGAGGGCGTCGAGCGCGTCGATGCCCCATTTGGCGGCGGTGGACAGGTATGAGTGGACGACCGCGAAGTCGGCGAGTCCTTCCAGGGTGCGCCAGCAGCCGCCGGATGAGCGCTGCTGGACTTTGACCGGGCGTACCTCGCGCTCAGCCTGGTTCGAAGTGAATCCGACGGCCAGGTCGGTCGCGAACCGCAAGATCATATCCTGGTGGTCGCGGAACCGGCGGGCCAGCCGCAGCCCGTCCTTCGCCGCCGGAAGTTGCCGCTTCTGCGCTGAGGTCAGCGAGCACGGCGATCCCCTTCCCAGCCGGCAAGTTCCTCCGCGGCGATGATTCCCGCCAGGCGCTGCCGATTGCCAAGCAACTTCTGCGGCTCGGGGCACTCCAAATTGTCACCAATTGAACTGTTCCTGTCCCCAGCGACGGCACCGGGCCGCCGGACCCTGCCAGTCAAAATCCTGCGGGTTCCGCAGCCGGCACCTCGATGTGCTGTCGCCCCCGGACTCGGAACGTCGGTGGCTGACCCTAGGCTCGGGGCATGAACACCACACCGATTGTCCTGGTTCCCGGGTTCTGGCTCGGCGCGTGGGCGTGGGACGACGTCACCGCCGCCCTGCGCGCCGACGGGCACGACGTCACGGCGGTGACGCTGCCCGGTCTCGAGTCGGCTGACGCCGACCGGTCCTCGATCGCGCTCGCCGACCACGTCCACGCGATCTGCGAGGCGGTGACGGCGGCGGGGCGTCCCGTCGTACTCGCCGTGCACAGCGGCGCCGGGGTCCCCGGCTATGCGGTCACCGACCGCATCCCGGAGCAGATCGCGGCGATGGTCTACGTCGACTCCGGCCCGGCGACGGCCGCGCTCGACCCCGACCTCACCGCGGCTGAGGTGCCGCTGCCCTCGTGGGAGGCGCTCGAGGAGGGCGGCAGCAGCCTCGAAGGGCTCACTGAGGAGCAGCTCGAGACGTTCCGGCGGCGGGCCGTTCCCGAGCCGGGTGCCGCACTGCGCGAGGGACCCGAGCTGACCAACGACGCGCGCCTCGACGTGCCGAGCACGGTCGTATGCACGTCGTTCACCTCCGAGCAGATCAAGGACGCCGTCGAGGAGGGCTACGCGTGGCTCGGCGGCCTGGCCGAGCTGCGCGACGTGACCTACGTCGACCTGCCGACGAGCCACTGGCCGATGTGGTCGCGCCCGCAGGAGCTCGGCTCGGTCATCGGCGACGTCGCGCAGGGCGCATCCGGGGCCTGACGGACCGATCACGACAGCCGTGTGCCGCCGGGCTCGCTCCCCGCCCGCGCTCACAGCACGGTGGGCTGGGACCGCGCCAGGAGTCGTATGAGCACGATCGACCTGGTAGTTGACGGCTCGTCGGAGGATTCCCACCCTGATACTTGCTGGCTGGTGGGCGGCGATGGTCAGGCCGGTCCGCTGGATCATGAACAGCTCGCACATCCACTCCATCGGGGCGGCCCAGTCCATGCGGCCGATCTTGTTTCCGACCAGGCACGACGTCGCGGACGCTCACCGGCTCCGACTCCGGCTTGCTCGCCGGCGACGACGCATTCATCACCTTGCCTCCCCTGGCTGTCGCAGCCAGCGCGCCTCCGCGCTGCAGTTCGACTCTGCCGCAATCCCGCCCCTGGTTGTTTCCTGGGAGCCGGTTCCCCCACAGCTTCATCCAGAACTCCGTCGGGACCACGTTCGACCTCGGGCCGGCCGCCTGAGGTGCTCAGGGCTGCGGGTCGAGCCCGTGGTCCGGAAACACTGCCACCCGGGTGGCCATGATCGACCGATCCACGTGATCGGCCGGATCGTAACCATTCCTGAACGGCGTGTACACAGCGGGTTCCCAGTCGGTCATCCATTCCGGCGCGGGCTCACCGGTCCGCGCCTGCGCGTACTCGCGCCACGCCTGCGGTATCGGCGCGCCGGGGTCAACCGGCCGGTCGGCGGCCTCGGCGAGCAGATGCGTCCAGGCTCTCGGCACCACCTGCACCAGCGCGTAGCCGCCGCCACCGACGAGCACCCAGCGCCCGGCGGCGGTCTCGTGCGCGAGCTGGTGCATGGCGATGTAGGCGACGTGCATCGCGTCGACGCTCAGGTCGAAATGGGCGAGCGGGTCGAGCCGGTGGCTGTCGCAGCCGTGCTGGCTGACCAGCACCTGCGGCCGGAATTGCCGTACCAGCGGCGGGACGATCGCATAGAACGCCCGCAGCCAGCCCGCATCGCCTGTGCCAGCAGGAAGCGCGACGTTGGCGGCGTAACCGGTGCCGGCACCCGACCCGGTCTCGGCCGCCAGGCCGGTGCCGGGAAACAGAGTGCGCGGATGCTCGTGCATGCTGATCGTCAGCACCCGGGGATCTGCGTAAAAGGCCGTCTGCACACCATCCGCGTGGTGCACATCGAGGTCGACGTAGGCGATCCGTTCGGCGCCCTGGCTCAGCAGCCACTTGATCGCGATCGCGGGATCGTTGTAGACACAGAACCCGCTGGCCGCGCCGCGCATCGCATGGTGCAGGCCGCCCGCCAGGTTGGCGGCGTGCCCGGCCGCGCCACCCCAGACGGCGCTCGCTGCGGCAACAGTGGCGCCGGCGACGAGCGCGGACGCCTCGTGCATCCCGGCGAACACCGGGTTGTCCATGGTGCCGAGGCCGGCCGCAGGGTCGGGCGCCAGCGTCTGGCCCGCGCGCCGGACAGCCGCGATGTAGGCGGGGTCGTGCACGAGTTCGAGCAACGCGTCGCTGGCCGGCTCGGGGACGGCTACCGACACCCCGGGGGCGTCAAACACGCCCAGTTCGCGGGCGAGCGCCAGGGTGAGCTGGATTCGGACCGGGGCGAGCGGATGCCCGGGCCCGAAGTCGTAGGCCGCGAGCGCATCGTCCCAGACCACCTGAAGCGTGCCGCCCACAGCGCCGCCCACGATCGCCACGAACCGCTACCCTTGCCCGCCCAGTTCGTTGCCGCGTCCACGCGCGGCGGTCCCCGCGTCCAGCCGCGCCTCGGGGATGCGCAGCACCTTGCCGACCGGGCGCGGCAGTTCCCCGGCGCGGCGCAGATGCTCCTCACCGGCGAAACGCCCCGCCGATATCATGCTCATCGCCTCATCCACGAGTACAGGTGTGTTCGACATGATACGGACCACCGGCAGCTCATGGCCCATCCTGCTCTCGATGAAACCCTGACCTCGCCGTGGACGGCGAAGCACACCATGTGAGATATACCCCGGGGGGGTAAAATTAGCTGGAGGCCACAGAGGGAAGACCGCTGATGAAGGTCGACGAGGAGGCGATGGGCGCGGTGCTCAACCGGCTGGAAAAGCTATTCCTCGCGCTCGCCTGACCCGAGCATCGCCCCTGGTCCGGGCCGGGGGATCATACAGATCGCATGGCCTTGCCGCTGTGCCGGAAACCGGTCACCTCAAGGGACCTGGGTCTGTGTGGATGACTCCGCGAGTTAATCATGCCGTACGGCGCGTCGGCCGCATTGTGCGAGGTGACCAGCGGCCGATCATCGTGTTCTGCCTTTAGACAAGCCGTCGAAGAAGCTGCGCATCTCCTCGCGCAGGGAGAGCCTGCCCCGTCGGGTACCCGGTGGGGGTAGGGGCTATCCGTCCCGGCCGGACAGGACTCACGGCTCTACCTCCGGCTGTCGCTGGGTGGGCATGTTGAGTGTGCACCAGAGGTGTCCGTGCCAGGCGACAGAAAGCTTCACGGGAAATCGACGCCGGGGTGCCGCTGCTGTGATCGGCGGCGGCACCCGGGTGCGGCTATTTTCTGGTGCGGTCGTGAGCGGAGAACGATAAGAGGCAAGAGGGCGCGACATGGCAGCGACGATCTACGCGGTGACCGGGATGACGTGCGAGCACTGTGTGCGCGCGGTCACGCAGGAGCTGGGGAGCCTCGGCGGCGTGCGCGGGGTGACGGTCGATCTGGTCCCCGGCGGGCAGTCCCGGGTAACGGTGACAAGTGACGCACCGGTCGCAGACCAGGCGGTCGCCGCGGCGCTTGATGAGGCCGGGGAGTACCGCGTGGCCGCGGCCTGACCGCAGCGCGGCGAACGGGCCGGAATCCAGCCGCCCTGGGGCGCGCGGCGGGCCCGGCAGGCAGCACCTGGAGTTTGGAATGAGCCGATGAGCACGGTTACCGATGACCGGCCGGCCGGAGCACCGGGCGGCGCCGGGCGCTGCGTGGACCTCGCGATCGGGGGGATGACGTGTGCGTCGTGTGCGGCGCGGGTGGAGAAGAAGCTCAACCGGCTCGACGGCGTTGCCGCGACGGTCAATTTCGCCACCGAGCGGGCGCGGGTGAGCTTTCCGGCCGGCGTCAGCACGGATGAGCTGATCGCGGTCGTCGAGCAGGCCGGCTACACGGCGGTCCTGCCCGCTGCCCAGCCGGTGGAGCCGGAGCTGGAAGCTGGCGGGCGGGCCCGCGATCAGGATGAGGCGGACTCGCTGTGGCAGCGGCTGCTGGTGTCGGCGGCGCTGGCCGCGCCGGTGGTGGTGCTCGCGATGGTGCCGGCGGCGCAGTTCCGCAACTGGCAGTGGCTGTCGCTGACCCTGGCCTCCCCGGTGGCGGTGTGGGGGGCGTGGCCGTTCCACCGCGCGGCCTTCACTAATGCCCGGCACCGGGCGGCGACCATGGACACCCTGATCTCGGCCGGGGTGAGCGCCGCCTACCTTTGGTCGCTGTACGCGCTGTTCTTCGGCGACGCCGGGCAGCCGGGGCTGCGTACCGGCTTTGCCCTGCTGGCCCGCGGCGCTGCGGCGGAGGCCATCTACCTCGACGTGGCCGCCGGGGTCACGGTGCTGATCCTCACCGGCCGCTACCTGGAGGCCCGCGCGAAGCGGCGCTCGGGTGCCGCGCTGCGGGCGCTGCTTTCGATGGGCGCGAAGGAGGTCGCGGCGCTGCGGGACGGCCAGGAGGTACGGATCCCGGTGGCGCAGCTCACGATCGGGGACCAGTTTGTGGTGCGGCCGGGGGAGAAAATCGCGACCGACGGCGTCGTCGAAGCCGGCAGCTCCGCGGTCGACACCTCGATGCTCACCGGTGAGCCGGTGCCGGTGGAGGTCACGGCCGGCGACCCGGTGACCGGCTCATGCGTGAACACCAGCGGCCGGCTGGTGGTGCGGGCGACGCGGGTCGGCGCTGGTACCCAGCTCGCCCAGATCGCCCGGCTGGTGGCGGACGCGCAGACGGGTAAGGCGCCGGTGCAGCGGCTGGCGGACCGGGTGTCGGCGGTCTTCGTCCCGGTCGTGATCGCCGTCGCCGCCGTGACGTTGCTGGCGTGGCTGGCGGCCGGGCAGCCTGCCGTGGCCGCGTTCACCGCCGCGGTCGCCGTGCTGATCATCGCCTGCCCGTGTGCGCTGGGGCTCGCCACACCGACGGCCCTGCTGGTCGGCACGGGCCGGGGCGCCCAGCTGGGCATCCTGATCAAAGGTCCGGAGGTGCTGGAATCCACCCGCACCATCGACACCGTGGTGCTGGACAAGACGGGCACCATCACCAGCGGGCGGATCAGCCTGACCGGCGTCCTCGCCGCGCCCGGCGAAGACCGGGCCGGGCTGCTGCGCCTCGCCGGGGCGGTCGAGCACGCCTCCGAGCACCCGATCGCCGCGGCCATCGCCACCGGTGCCAGGAAACGGCTCGGCGCCGGCCTGCCCGCCGTGCAGAGTTTCACCAATCACCCGGGCCGCGGCGTTTCCGGTGTCGCCGACGGTCACGCCGTGCTGGCCGGCCGCCGCAGCTGGCTGGAATCGCAGTGGGCGCAGCCGGTCCCGGCCGGCCTGGCCGCGCGGGCCGAAGAAGCCGAAGCCGCCGGCCAGACCGTCGTCTACGCCGGCTGGGACGGCCGCGTCCGCGGCGTGTTCGTGGTGTCCGACACCGTGAAGCCGACCTCGGCCGAAGCGGTCGCCACGCTGCGCGGGATGGGATTGTCACCGGTGCTGCTCACCGGCGACAACGCCCGCGCCGCACGGGCGGTAGCCGCGCAGGTCGGCATCGACGAGGTGATCGCGCAGGTGCTGCCGGCCGGCAAGGTGGACGTGATCAAGCAGCTGCAGGACACCGGCCGGGTGGTCGCCATGGTCGGCGACGGCGTGAACGACGCGGCCGCGCTCGCCCAGGCCGACCTCGGACTGGCGATGGGCACCGGCACCGACGTTGCCATCGAGGCCAGCGACCTGACCCTGGTCCGCGGTGACCTGCGGGCGGTGCCCGACGCGATCGGCCTGTCCCGCCGGACCCTGCGCACGATCAAGGGAAACCTGTTCTGGGCGTTCGCCTACAACGTCGCCGCGATCCCGCTCGCCGCCTTCGGGCTGCTCAACCCGCTGATCTCCGGCGCCGCGATGGCCTTCAGCTCCGTATTCGTCGTGTCCAACAGCCTGCGGCTACGCCGCTTCCACCCGGCCCCTGGCCAGCCGCACACCACTGAGCAGCACACCACCCAGTGGAGCAGGATGTGGGCGAGTTCGTGGGTCAGGGCCGGTTGGCGATGGTGTAGCCCTTCCCGCGGAGCCGGGCGGCGAGCCCGGCCCGGCTGAGCTGCTCGCCGTCACGCCGGGCGGCGGCGACGATGCGGCTGGCCGCGTCCACCAGGGTGTGGCCGTCGCCGTGGCCGGACGGCGGCCTTCCGGCGGGGTGACGCGCGGGCTGGCCGGTCCTGGGCGCGGTGGACCGGCCGGACAGGCTGGGGTGCTGGTGGCGGCGGTCCTGGGACCGGCCGCTGGAGGGTGCACCGGGTGGGCGTGCCACGCCGCGTGAGCCGTTAGGGATCATGGTGGTGGGGCGGTGCCCGGGTGGCGGTACGGCGGGGCTGGCGGTGATGAGGCTCGCGATCACGGCCTGGGCGGCGCGCGGGGTGGAGTAGTCGAGCCCGGCCAGCGTGGGGTGAGCGTGCGGACCTGGACCTGGCGCAGCACCTCGGCCGCGACCACGGTGCGGCGCTACCTGGCGGGATGGCGGCGCTGCTCGGGCCGGGCGGGAACGATGATTGTTGCGGCCGGTTCGTTGGCGGGCTCGGCGGGAAGGCCGAGGATCTGGCAGCGATCCAGGCCGTGGCGCGCCCAAAGTGCTGCGGTCCAGGCGCAGAGCAGGGCGCCGATCAGGTCTTCGCGGTGCTTGTAGGCCGAATCGCTGAGCGGCGACGGTTCAGTGGCCAACTGCCTGGTGACTGGGCAGGACTGAAGCCGCAGCGGCGGGTCGGCCGCCGCTAGCTGGCTGAGCCTGCTGATCAGGGTGTCGCAGTTCGCCGCGCGCTCAAGCCGCCACTGAGCAACCGGGCGCCGCGGCGGCTTCCGCTTGTAGCGCGGACCCCCGGGCCGGCTGGTAACAGCCTCGTCGGCTAGCGCCGCGCGGGCTGCGGCCGCGCGGATTCGCCGCGCCAGGCTTCGCGCAGGCGGAGCCGTGCGCCGGTGCGCAGAACCGCGTTCCGGTAGAGCCGGGCACCGACGCGGAACAGGCCGTAGATCCCGCCGAGCATGAGGACCACCGCGACCACCAGCTGCCAGGCCGGAACGTTCACGAGGGAGGCGCGCAGCGGCATGATCATGGGCGCCGACGGCGGCAGCATGGACAAGATGGTGACCCATCCCGCGCCGGGGTTGGCCATCGCGATGAACGCGAGGGCATAGATGCCCAGGAGCAAGGCGATGATCGGGCCCGCAGCGGCCTGCGCATCCTCGGCTCGGGATGCCAGGCTGCCCAGGCTGCCGTAGAGCATGCTGTAGAACGCGTAGCCGAGCACGAACCACAACACCAGCGCCGGAATCGCTGCGTAGGTGCCCGGCGGCACGCCGGATGGCCGGGTGACCAGGAGCGTGGCCGCAGCTGCAGCCGCCACGGTGACGAACTGGCCGAGCCCGGCCAGCCCGATCCCGGCGATCTTGCCGCCCAGCAGCGATGGCGGCGGCAGGCGGGACAGCAGGACCTCCACCACCCGGCTTGATTTCTCCTCGACGACCCCGGTCAGGACGTAGCCGCCGTACACGGTGATCGCCATGAACATCAAGATCACCCCGACGGAGGCGATGATCTCCCGGGCTGTCCGCTGGCTCTGGCTGTGCAACTGGGTCACGGTGACCCGCACCGGTGCCAGCAGCCTTGCGGTGGCGTCAGCGGGCAGGCCGAGGCTCGCCGCCCGCTGGGTGATGATGGCCTGCTGGACCGCCGCGTTCAGCACCGGGCTCAGGGTGGAGTTGGGGCGTGCCTTCCAGATGATTTCGCCACCGGCCACCAGCGCGGCGGTAACACTCCCGTGCTCGACCGACCGGACCGCGGCGGCCCGGTCGGCGACCGTCACGGCCGTGACCTGAAGCCCGGCGGCGTTGCCGTGCGCGCGCACGGCGGCTGCCGTCGCCGGTGGCGCCTGCGCGGCGACTGCGACGGTGAAGTGCTGTGCGCGGCCGATCAGCGCTGCGGGTATCGCAATGCCGGCCACGGTGGCAACCAGCAGGATGATGGTGGACACGCGGAACGCCGTGCTGCGCGCCCGCACGACCAGCTCGCGCCGCGCGACCAGCATGAGGCCCGAAAAGACCCGCGCCCGGCCGGCGTCCCCGCTCATTGCCGCACCGCCGCGCGGAAAATCTCACTCAGCGAGGGTGGCTCAAAGTTGAACCGCACCACCTCGGCCGTTGATCTCGCTCCGGCCAGTACCTTCTCCAGATTAACCGAACGGTCGACGGTGAGCCGCACCCGCCGCGAATCGCCGTCCACCACCTGGGCGCCGGGCAAGGCCGGCGCCCATCGCTCCCACCAGCGCTCCCCGGCGTCCCGGGCCAGCGTCACCTCCAGGCGCCGCCGCGGTGCGCGCGCCCGCAGCTCGCTCAGCCGCCCGGCGAGCACGACGCGGCCCTTGTCGAGGATCACCACGTCCTCGCACAGGTGCTCGACCAGATCCAGCTGATGGCTGGAGAAAAGCACCGTCGTGCCCGCGTCGCACAGTTCATGCATCAGCGCGGCGAGCGCGTCGACAGCGATCGGGTCAAGCCCGGCGAACGGCTCGTCGAGCACCAGCAGGCCGGGGTCGTGCACGAGCGCGACCGCGAGCTGGACGCGCTGCTGGTTGCCGTGCGACAGCCGGTCGACGCGGCTGTCCTCCCGGCCAGCCAGCCCAAGGCGGTCCATCCAGCGGGCAGCGGCCGCCGCGGCGTCGCTGGTGCTGAGCCCGCTGATCCGGCCGAAGTAGGCGATCTGCTCCCCCACCCGCATGGTGGGGTAAAGGCCCCGTTCCTCCGGCATGTACCCGAACCGCCGCCAGCAGCGCGAGTCAACTGGGCGTCCGCGCCACCGCACCGTGCCGCCATCCGGCAGCACCAAGCCGAACAGCGTTCGCATCACTGTGGTCTTGCCGGCGCCGTTCGGGCCGAGCAGCCCAACCAGGTGACCGGCCGGGACCTGCAGGCTGCACCCGTCCAGCGCCACCACGTCGCCGTAGCGCTTCACCAGACCCGTCACTTCGAGCATGGGCAACCCGGCGGATTCGGCCGATCTGCTCATATCCCGACTGTCGGTCGGCGGAACCGACCCCGCCAGGGGACAACGTCCCGGATCGCTTCTGGCCGCGGGCCGGCGCGCCCGGGCCGCAGCGCTCGCGCATCCATCAGCTAATCGCGTTGCTGGCTGGGTCGGGGTCGTCCGGGTCCTCGTTTGGTTCGGTGTGGTGCAGGTGGCGGCAAGCTGGCTGAGCTGCGCGCCGCCGAGCTGCGCTTCACCGCCGAGACCGAAGGCCGCGACCGAGGAGGCCATACCCGAGATATACGGTAGCCAGCCCGCGGTTGGACTCAGCTGAACCATCGCCTCGGCAGCTCTTGGCCGTCCTTCTGCTACCGGCTCGCAACCCCGCGGAACCCGTGATGATCCTCGCGCGCGCCAGGCTGAACGCTAGACACCGATCTTCAGCAACGAGGCGCGGAGGGCATGACTGTGACCAGAAACTGCGATGCTGACGCCAACCCAATCCGCGCCTACGTCCGGGTCCACCGGAATGGCCGTACGCTCGACTTCTGCGCACATCATTACGGTGTTCATGCTCCTGCGCTCGTGCGTGGCGGCTGGGACATCGTCGACGATGCCCGTAGTGAGCTGAATGAAAACAATCTGAAGGATGCGCCGCGTAGGTCCGTCAGCGAGGCGCTGAACATCCTGGCCAGCGAGTAGACAGCACAAACCATGGACTCCGTGGCGGCGGCCATGCACATTCCGTTGAAGGCGCTTTGGATGGTGCCGGTGCCGGTCGGAACGGGTCCCGCCGCCGGCCGCGATCTTGTCGGCCGCTCCGGCCGCGCTGTCACCGGGCACCTGCCGGGATGGGCGGGAGTGACACAGCCACATACACGGTCTTGCCGCTGCCGTTGCTGTCAGCCACGACGCCCCGCGCGCCGCCGTACAGCTCGATCAGCCCGTCGATCAGCGCCAGGCCCCGGCCACGTTCATCGTCGACGGCAGGACACCGCCGGACCGGCCGACCGGCGCCGTCGTCGTGGACCTCAGCCCTCAGGTCGCCGCAGGCGCAGGACAGGCGGACCTCGATCTGGCCCTCTCCGTGCACCATGGCATTCGTCACCAGCTCACTGACGATGAGTGCGGCAAGATCGGTGTGCTCACCAAGTCCCCAGCCCGCAAGTGCCTTACTGGCCTGCTCGCGGGCACGGCCGATCTGGACCGGCTCGGGGTCCAGCCGGTATCTCACAGCGAGGTCGTCCGGTACGGTCACCATCATTCACGGCTCCCTCGTGCCCGCCGCGCTGCCCGGTGCCTGGGGCGATCCGGCGGCCAGTCCGCCACGGTCAAGGTTCATCGCTGGTACCCGGCTCCGCCGTAGACCGCGATCAGTTCCGGATGCTCCCCGCCGTCGTGCGGGCCGTCGGGCCGCCACAGGGGAGCACGGACGAGGCCGGGTTCGACGTTGCGGGCCAGGATCGCCTGGCTGTGCAGCACCGCGACAGGCGTCGTTGTCCACGTACACGACGCGGGCGCCCGGCCTGCTGGGCGATCTCGTGAACGTTGCCCATGGTCGGGATCCCGACGACATCGAGGAACTGCCGGATGCCCGCCTGCCCGGCCAGGTACCGCACCGCCCGCCCCCAGGAACGCCCGGTTGACGCGCATCGTCTCCCGGGCGTCCGGCCGCCTGGCCAGGAAATCCTCAGCAGCCGCCCGGTCGGCGTCAAAGTTGTGCGAGCCACCGAGCAGATAGTCGTAGACGCGGGCAATATTCGGCCCTTCCCCCGCAAGACGTGGTTCCCCGGCCGCAGCGCGCATCAGGACAGACCCAGGCCAGATCGGCCGGTCATCCCGCAACCGGGCCAAGAGCCATCACCGCGGTTCGCGCTCGCACCGGCGCGGCATGTCACCGGCGGTTCAGCTGGCCAGGGCGTCATGGCGGTCACGTCCTAAGAGGAAAGGTTCGGGTCGGCTGACGTTGACGCAACCACTTTGCCGAACGGTGACCCCAGCGTCACCTCCTGTGACGGGAACCTGCGTTTCCCGCCTCGCGAACTCACAATCAACTGCGGAAACAATCTTGGCGAGTGTCATGCTTTCCCGCCGTCCGCTCGTGCGGTGTGGGACGCGGCCACCGGCGCCCCGCTCGGCGATCTAATATCTCGGCGCGGACAGACCGAAACCGCACTCAGTAGCATCGGCTTGGCCGCGTCGGTGTTCGGCGTTGTCTTCCGCTTTCCAGCCACAGCTACGGCGGTGGGCCCGCGAGACCGGCGCGTTCTCCATAACCGTGGCGGCAGGCACGAGCGCGCATACTGTCGCGGCATCGATCGCCGGGCACGCTGCGGGGATCGTGGTGTAGACAGCGCTTCGCACCGGCACCGGGTGCGCCGGTGGGGGTGCGGCGCCCGGGCGGCCTGCCGATGACGAGGCGCAGCCTTGCCCACCTCATCGCCAGGCACCACATCACCGTCCCGCCCCAAACCAGCGCCGCTGGGACACGGTTCGCCGGTCACCTCGGCCTTTTCGATCTCTCCGGTCATCGCTCGTGGGCAGGGTGGCCCTCGTTGCGCGGCAGCGTCCAGCCGAGCCTGGCAGTCCAACGAAAGGCCAGTCACCTCCGGTCCTGGGAAACTCTGTTTCCCGCGATCCAACGAGCGCCACTCTCCAGGAATCCGCTCACCCGCGACGCGCCATTCCCGGTAGAGGCCAGCGGTAGACGCAGAGCGACTCATCCGCTACTAATACGGGAATGGCTGACGCTTTACATACCATCGCTTCCCTGGTCCGGGTGGACGGCGCCGCGCGCATGCTGGCCGGGCCGCTTGCCGCGCTGCCCGAAGGGTGTTCGGGTGAGCAGGCACGGGTCGAGCCTGCCGTGGCGCAGGCGGTGCGGGCAGCCGCCCAGATCGTGCTGGCTTACCCGTTGCCGCTCGGGGATGCGCTCCCAGGTTTGCACCTAATCGCCGATCGGATGATCGGCCTGGAAGACCTGCGCACCGGGATCCGCAACGGCCTCGCTCGCCGCGACATCAGCACCTGGGGTGCTCTCGCATGTCGCTCGGGCGGGGATCTGCTGGACATCCCCAACTTCGGCCGGATGTCCGTCGAGGCCATCTGCGAGGCCGCGGTATGGCGCATGGCCGCGATCGCGGTGGACAGCGCGGCCCGCTGGCCGCAACCGCCGGGTGCGCCGGCAGCGGCCCAGCCTGGCAACGGTACGAGCGACGCGGCGCCCGCTCCTGAGTGGATCGCCCTGCCGCTGCGCGCCCTGGCGGCCTGGGCCATCACGGAACATGAGGTGACGACCCTGGGCGGGCTGCTGCGGCTCACCCCCGATCTGGGTCCACTGCCGCCCGAGGTAGCGCGCGAATGGGAACGCGCCAGGGAACTCGATCTACGGGCCTTCGCGACCCGCACCGGCTCGGCCGCACCGCTCCCGGCGCGGCATCACGGCACGCCGCCACCAGGAACTGCCAGCTAGGAATCGGCTCCGCGCGAACCCCGCCGGACCATGGCGCCTCTCCAGCCAGCACGGGAACAGGCAGCACATCCCGAACGGCTGCGCTGGGTGGCACGCGGCGGCTCAGGCAGGACCGGCGGGGAGGTCGTGCAAGGCCGCGCCGATCGTCTCGCGGCCGAAGTCCTCGATTCGCTCGTCGGTATCCCTGGCCTGCGCCGAGCCCTGGTAGCGCGGGCGCGCAAGCTCTGCGCGCACCCTGACGAGCCGCCCGGTGACCGAGGTGATCCGCTGTGCGGGCGGAAGGGACAGCACCTGAGCCAAAGCCGCTACGGCGGCATCGAGCGCGCCGGAGCGAAGCCGGATCACCGCGAGATCGATGTTCGCGAGGGCCTTCCCGCCGAACCAGTGCTGCTCGCCCGGGCCCGGGCCAGCCTCGTACAGGTTCGCGGCGCGCTCCAGTTCTTCGGCTGTCTCATGTTCGGCACTGTCGATCTCGCCGAGAGCCGCACCAGCGAAGTAGTGATGTGTCGCCAGCGAGATGGCGAACTCACCGCCAATCTCCAGCAGTTCGTCGTCATACTCGCGTTCGCGGGCGTCATGAGCGGCAGTGACCGCGCGCCGGGCGGTGCCCGTTTCACCAATCTTGGCCGCCGCCACCGCGTACTTCAGGTGCAGGTTGGCACCGTTCGGCCCCACAGACAGATACCGCAGCCCGCTGGCAGCGAGATCACGGCTCTGGCGATACCGGCCACTCCGATACGCCATAGCGGCAAGCTGCTGGCGTAGCTGCGCCAGCAGGGGGTGGTGATCGATCGACGTTGCGTACGCCCAGCCCGCCCGGATGAGCTCCTCACCCGCAGACGTGAACCCCAGACGATCGGCGGTGACTCCCATCACCCCGTTCAGGCAACTAAGCATGAGGTACAACTCCGCCTGGTCACGGGGCCACAGCCGCCTGTCAAGCACGGCATGCATCCGGTCCCGCACCCGGCGAATCTCCATAAACAAGGGAAAGGGATCACGTGTATCGGACTCGACGGATAGTCGCACCACATCGGCGCGGAACTGTGCCAGGGTGGCCTCACCGATGTCACGCTGTTCTGCTAGCTCCGCGTGGTCGCTGCCGTCGTGCGCCGCCACCAGCACCTCTCGCTCGATCCAGAAACCGCCCGTATCGGGCTTCTTCCAAAGGTAAGCGACGGTGGGTAAGGGGGACAGCGCGGCAGCATCCGCACCACAGGTGACGTCGACGCCACCGCCGCGCCGGAGCTCGAGAACAGCGGCCTGGGTTTCGGCTTGGGTCTGTTCGTTTATGGCTGCGGGCAGGGCAGATGGCCGCGGGCGCGGCAGTTGCTCAGCATGCGCCACTGGCGCAGGCGTCGGCTGGTGCTGGCTGTATTGGTCCAGGACGAGCAGGTCGGCGGCGGGCAGGTACTCACGGTCGGCGAAGTCGATCAGCTCCACCACAGTGCACCCGTAGACGGCGGCGAGCAGGGCGAGCAGGTAGGGGGTGGGCTTGCGGCCGGCCGGTTTGCGGCCGGCTTCCTTGGGCGCGGGCCCGGGCCAGGCCTCGTGTTCACATAAATGGGAGCCGGTCATGGCGGAGATGCCGCCGGGGTCCAGGCCGGTTTTGCCGGTGTGGTCGTTGATCTGCGCGGCGGCCTCCTTCAGGCTCCAGCCGTAGGCCTCGCGCCAGGCGGTGCGGGGGCGCAGCCGGTAGCGGCGGGCGAATTCGGCGGCGATCTGGCCGTAGCCAAGGCCCATGGCGCGCATCTTCTCCCGTACGGCGCGTTTTTCTGCCCGCAGGGTGGGGGTGTCGCTGGACATCGCTCCTGCCTTCCCGCTGCCCACCGCCGGCCGCGCCGGCGTATCACCTGAGACGGGTGCCTCACCAGCAACGGTAACCGCCTCACTGTCCATGGCGGCGCCAGATTTCCGCAGGTGAGAACCGTGCCGCCATCGGTGGGAACAGCTCACCCCGGTCGCCTCCGGCCGCGCTGGTCAGCAGCCGTCCGGTAGCGGGAACGATTCCTTCCCGCCGCAGGATGTGACGCAGTGATTACCTCACGCAACACGTGGGAAACGCCGCGTCCCCACTACGCCGAACACGCCAGGGAGAATCCATGACCGCACCAGCGCCCAGCGCCGCAGGCCTGCCCGTGCTGCCGGTACCGGCGGGGCCCAACTATGTCCCAGAGCATTCAGCGCCGGGTCGGCAGCTACATCCCAGAGCCACTCCAGGAGCGCCATCGCCCACTTCGCCTGCCACGGCACGACCGACCCGGCGGACCCGGCGGACCCGTCGCGCAGCGGCCTGCTGCTCGGCGACGATCACCGGACCGGGCCGCTCACCGTCGCCGCGCTCGCACCGGTCCGCCTGGACGCCGCGGAACTCGCCTATCTATCCGCCTGCAGCACCGCCCTGAACGAGGCGGCCGCGCTCGCCGACGAGTCCATCCTCGTCGCGTCCGCGTTCCAGCTCGCGGGTTTCCCCCACGTCGTCGGCACGCTGTGGGAGATCGATGACGATGCCGCCATCGCCATTGCCGAGAAGTTCTACTCTCGACTGCGCACCGAGACCGGCGCGCTTGACCCCAGTCAGGACGCTGCGGCGCTACACTGGATGGCACGTCAGCTGCGCGACGACGAGCCGCTGGCCCCATTCCTCTGGGCCGCGCACCTGCACGCCGGTGCCTGAAGGCTAAGCCGCGCCCGCGGCTAACTGGGGCCGCAAACGTCGGTGCGCTTGGTCACAGGAATCACGCTCTGGCTCTGCGACCGGCCAGGACCGCCCTCCTCACGGCGCGTCCGGCAACGCCGCCCTGGCCCAGGCCGATGCGTATCGCGCCGCAGCCCGGTCCTCACAGCTGAGAATGGAGATTCTCCTTGACTGGAGGCAGACCGTGGACGAGGCAGTGCGCGGCTACATCGACGCCATCCCCGCCGGACATCGCCCCCTGTTCGACCGGATTCACCGGCTGATCCTGGCCGTTTACCCCGACGCAGCTGTCGTGCTCTCCTACAGGATGCCCGCCTACAAGGTCGGCAGCTGCCGCCTCTACGTTGGCGCATGGAAGCACGGCGTGTCGATCTACGGGTGGCAGCAGGGCCGCGATGCCGGCTTCACCGCCCGCCACCCCGAGCTCCAGACGAGCACGGGGACCATCCAGCTGCGGCCCGAAGATGCAGCCGGCATCCCCGACGAGGAGCTCCGCGACCTTGTGCGCTCAGCCCTCGACCCCCGGCCAGGCGCAGACAGAACAACGCCCTGATCAATCGCAGGAGCTACACCGTCGACCGCACCACCGTGATCACGTATCGTGACGAATCGGCGGGCGCTCGGGAATCGATGCTCACACAGATCTAAACAGTCGCCGATTCGGTTGCTGGGCGACCACTCAACGATCTAGCCCCCTAACGGCCTCCAGATCACCAGTTCTGGGCGTCCTGAGTCGGCGATGCGGCGCACATATGTGCTGGCGAGTGCCCGCATCACGGCCGAGCCACTGGCCTCGCCGCCCCTGGCGGCTACAGGAGGTCGAGCAGGTCGTCGGTCGTGAACGCCACAGGTTTGATCGCGGGCACGTCGGCCCCTGCCGACGCCTCGAAACCAAATGCGTCCACCACCTGAGCCTGGTCCCTGCTGAGCTTGAGGATCCTGGCCCACACGACGAGCGCCGTGGCTCCGGACGACATCTTCCAGGTGGCCTTGCGCTCCGCTCCGAACGTCACTCCCCCGGACATGCCGGCGAGCGTGATGCCGGCCGGTCCAAGCAGAGCGGAGTCGGCGAGGATCTCGACCTGATTGTCGTCGTCCTCAGACACTAGGACCGTGCCGCCGGCCGCCCGCCGCACCGACCAGATGACCACCCGGTCTGCCCTCAGCGCCTTGCCGTACCAGAGCTGCATCAACTGTTCGGCGAACGCGTCGGCGTCCTTCACGGAGCGCTCGATGCCGTTCTGGTAGGACGCGACCACCGCCCGAGCCTTGGTGAACGAAAGCACGGTCTTCAGTAGCTCCCCGCCTGCGGGATTGGGGAGCGTGATCGATGGGCCCAGGCTCACCTTGCCGCTGGACGCGAACTCGAACGCATTCGCGGGGGTCTCGGCGACGTGGAGCACGACACCCCGATCGGCCACGTTGCCGCGGCTCACCAGGCGACCGTCCTCGAACGAGCAGAAGTCGCCGACGTCCAAGGCGACGTCCGGGCTGAACACCGGCACGATGCTCGGGTCAAGCGACGTTCGCAGCTCGTTGAGGTAGATGCGCGCGATCGGTCTCGAGAACAGCGCCATGGAGGGTCTCCCTTCCCGTGGTTTGCGATGGAGGCCGGTTAGGTCGGCGTCAGGGAGGCCGACGCTGACAACCGACGGTGTAGCTGAGTGAAGTCCACGTCTTTGTCGGCGTATCTCGTGTCGCCTTCTAGGAGACTCAGCACATAGTGCGCCTCGGTCACGAGGCCCTTGGCAGCGGCCCGGTCCGGAATTTCGGCCAGGTCGGCCAGAGCGCGATTGAGCGTGCGTTCCTCATGATCGGGCACGTCGGCGATAAGCAGCCCGATACCGAGCCGCAACCGCTCGTTTAGCAGGGGGTCCTTCGCGGCGCCTATGGCCGCGCGGTATCGCGCGATCGCGCCGTCGAGCTCACCGAGCCGGAGCTGGCACCATGCGCGCATTGCGACATCCTTCGGCACGATTTCCTCGTCTCGCTCCGATGCCAACCGTTGATAGATCCCAGTGGCCTCCTCGTCCGCGCCGTGATGCAGCACCGACAACGCGTCCGCAAGCTCGATCCGTGCCCACTGCGACACGTTGTCGTTGACGGCAGCGAAAGCCCTGCGCATTGTGTCTACCGCCCGCTTCGGTCTGCCCAATCTGCTGTATGCCACAGCAAGTGGGCCATACCAACTAGCCTCATCGCGCCCTCCCTGCAGCGCCGCCTTGAGGATCCGCACCGCATCCTCGTAGCGCGCAGCGTCGATCAGCAGCTGGGAACGAGCCATGACGGCCCAGACCGCCCAGTTGTCCTGAATCGCCTCGTCGGAGAAGTGCTCCTCCAGCAGTTGCTGCGCGTCGGTCACCCGTCCGAGCTCGTCCAACGCGACAATGCGGAATGACTGCCCGAAGAGGTAGTCCGGGGACTCTTCCAGCGCCGTCGCCAGCAAGTCCAGCGCCTCCTGAGACCGGCTGAGCGCAACCAGGGTTGCCGCCTTCGTGCCCATCACCCAGGCGTCGCCGGTCTCGGTTGCGAGCACTTCGTCGGCCTGCGCCAGCGACTCAAACCACTTCTCGGTCAATCTCAGCAGTTCCGCCCGCAGGCGCATCCCCCTTGGCGAGAGCAGCCCGGCGAGCCGGACTGGAGTCAACGCGTCGAGGGCCTCCGAGTAGCGGTCCTGGCCGTACAGGCGTTCTGCGGTGCTCTCCAGCGCGTCCGCGAACCGCTGCGCGCTGCCGCCTGCCTCGTGCGCGCTGGCCAAACAGCGCGCGTACCACGATATCGCCTCTGGCTCACGGTTCAGCTCGAGCAGAAGGTCGCCGCGCAGCTCCCAGGTAGCTTCAGCGGCTCCCTCCGGAACCCCCTCCAACGTCTCCAACGCCTCGACCGAACGCCCGCTGGACCGCAACACGCGGGCCCGCTCCAGCCGAATGTCCGCACGCTCGGGATGCGATTCCAGAGCTGCGTCCAGATGCGCGAGGGCCGCCTCCAGATCGCCTTTGTCGGACAACACGCTGGCCAGGGCGACGCGTGCATCCGGATCGTCCGGGCCTGCATGCACCGCGCGGCCCAGCGTCTCCGTGGCGCTGGTCAAATCACCGCTGGCGTGCTGCAATTTCCCGCGAACCGTGAGCAGCAGAGGGCTATCTGGATGCTCGAGCAGCAGGCCGTCCACCTGTTTTTGCGCCTCGTCGTGTCGTCCGGTGGCGGTGAGCGCCTCGACCAGCGCGAGCCGCACGTCGATCTGCTCTGGGTGCAGCCGCGCTGCGTCCAATGCGGTAGTCGCCGCGGTATCCGTCTTCCCGAGGGCCAGCAGCAACCTCACACGGAGTGCGAGCACAGCGGGCACGAGCGAGATCGGCGCGGGCAGCCGGTCGAGCTGAGCTAGCGCCCGTTCGTTACGGCCCAGCTGGGCGAGCGTGATGACCTCGGCCCAGCCCGTCTCGCCGTCCGACGGGTCCCGGCGGAGGATCTCTTCGATCTCCTGTAGGCCCTTCTCGCGCTGCCCGAGCTCGACCAGCGCGGATGCGTGCACGCGGCGAAGTGCCAGATCGTCGGGCGAGTGGACCAACTCCTCCTCGCTCGCCGCGAGCGTCACGGTGAGGAGCTGGCGAGCGAACGGGGAGAGCTCTGTTATTGCGACACCCGTGCCGGCAGTTGCCGTACGCCAGGACGGGATCGATTGGGCGGTCGGCAACAGCGTGTCCAGCAGCCTCCTCGCCTGGTGGGCGTGTCCAGTGCGCAGCAGGTATCGGAGGGCTGCCGCGGCGGTATCCGGCTCAGGACGATTGGGTTGCTCGGTCCGCAGGCCCGCCAGCGTCGCGGCGATTGCCTTTGGGTTCTCATCAACGACCAACAGCGCCGTAACAAGTTCCAGTAGCACGTCAGGGTCGGCCGGGGAAAACTCTTGGACTCGCTGTGCTGCCATGTCAACCTGCGCGTAGCTGTGGGGCGCGTCACCCGTCGCAGCCGCCGTTGCCGCGAGCAGATCCACCCGTGCCGCAAGCAGACCGACCCGGTGATGCAGTGCGTCCGCCAGGTTCATCGCGTCGTTGGCGCACTCGAAGACCGCGTTACGCAGCAGCCTCAGGGCGACCTCGACAGGAATCTCGGGTGGCGCGGCGGCCTCGGCGGCGGTCATGGGTTGCGCCTCCTCCCTGGGCGGAGACGCGGTCGAGACGAGGCACCTTCCGCTACGTCTTGCACCACTTGGAGCATCCTCTCGATCGTCCCGGTCGCGATGGTATCCAGCCTGTCTTCGGGGGCATCCGCTGCCGGAGTCGGGCCCACTCGCGCCAGCCATGCGGCGTCGAGCAGGAAGGCCAAGGCGAGGGGCCGGTTCTCGCCGTTGTCGCTGATCCCTCCCAGCTCGATCTCCCCAGCGCGGCCGTCACGCAGCAGTTCCGCCCAGCCGTTGATCGTCGCCCAGCGCTCCGCCCAGGCCGGACGCCTGGGCGCGCCACCGGGTCCGCGGCCGAGCACCGCCTCCCAGGCACGGTCCGCCGTGTTCTTGACGGCCGGGTCCTTCATCGCGGAGTCGAAAGCATCTGCGTCGCCGCCGGCGGCGACGATCGCATCCCGCCATTCCGTCCGCAGCCGTTCGGTCAGCATCTCCAGCGGCGGTGTCCCGGCGACCTTCGCGATCTGAGCCAGAGTGACCACTATCGTGGCGGACCGGACGGCGGCCTCCGCCCCGGGCGAGATAACGGCCGCCGGATCCAGTCGCAGCAGGAGTGCCGCACAGGCGTAAGCCGGGCCTGTCACTATCGTCGCAAGCGCGTCCGCGAGCAGCGCGGCCTCGTACCCCGACCTCGGCCCCGTGGGAGCGAGGCCGGGAACGCGCGCGACGAAAACATGCCCGAACTCGTTCTGCGCAAAGGGCAACGCCCACAGCGTCCACTCCGGAAAGCCGATCCGCAGCATGAACGCCTGACTCTTTCTGTTCAGCTCCGTCCGGGACGGGACGGCGAGGGAATTCCACTCCCAGCCCTCGATGCGACCCCATAGCCGGGGCAGTTGGTCCGCAATCAGGAAGATGTCACCCAGTTGACTGTCGCCATCGCGGAACCCAGCACTCCGCAAGGCAATACCGCGCAGCACGTCGACATACTCGGAGAAGAGGTTCTCGATTTCGTCACGACTCTTCAAGTAATTACTCTCGGTAAGAGAGTTCTCGGTCTCCTCCGCACGCTTAGCGAGAAAATCCTGTACGTCGTGGCGCAGTTCGACGAACTGTAGCCGTTCTAGCCTCAGTTTCGTCGCCGCCTTCCGGTTCTTGTCTAGATCGTCGTAGATCGCGTCCAGCCGGTCCGTTAGGCTTCTTATCCCGGCGAACAACTCTGGATCGTCCTGCCGGAACGCCCTCGCCCTGCCTACCAGGTCGTTGCATTGGTCGAGCAGGTTGTCTAGTTCCTGCTGCAGCGTGTCGGGCAGGGCTAGGAAATCACGCAGCCCGGCACCCCCGGTGGAGAGTGTCGCGGGGAGGTTGCGAATCCTCCGAAGGTTACGCTTGGTCACCGCAACCCGCGTCTTCAGTACGAGATCACCCATCCGCCATCACCCTCTCCAACAGCGCAGACGTCAGCTCTGCCACGTCGATCAACATGGACGTGACACGCTCGGCATCGTCGACGTCACGTTCGATCTTCGCCCTGGCGCACCAGGCCGCGTTGACGATTTGAGCAACGGGAGGCCGACCGGCCGCCAATAGTCCCGCCTCGGCCAGGGCGCACGCGGAAAGGTGGTCGCTGTAGCGCAATCGCTTCAGCATCCGGTCCTCTAGAACCAGGGAGACAATGTCCGATTCGAGCTGGTCGAGCTTGGGATCCGCTGGGACTTCCTGCGGTACGCCGACGGCGGCGAGGTCAGCGTGCCATCGCTCCCGCAGCGCCGAGACGTCGGCGGAGAGATAGCCGCTTGGATCGTCCTCAGCCAGCATCGAGAGCACGGCGAGCTGAATCCGCACTCGTCGAACGGCCGACGGATGGGTAGCGGTTGTCTCCTGGGCCGCGCTGGGCACGAACCTGTACCGCAGACAGTAATGCGAGTAAGCCGGGCCGGCAGCGGCAGCGGCGAACGCGTCGGCGAAAAGCTCATGCCCATGCGAGTAGAGCAGCGGCAGTTCCGCTGTGGTTGCGGCGTGGTGCAGCAGGTCCTCCACCGGAATGACGGTGCGCACGGTCGCCTCCACCTCTTCCCGGCGGGTGAGGTTTGCGGCAACGAAGTGGCCGTACTCATGCACGGCAACCGGCAACCCCCAAACTCCGTCCAAGGGCACCCGGAGCCGGACCACTGAACTGACCATTCCCGTGAACTCGGTGACTGCAGGTATGACGACGGCGACATGCGGCAGCTCAGCCGTGTCGCTGAGCCAGTCCAGCCAGTTCATCGCGAGGTTGGTGACACCTTGGTCGAGTCCGATCCGGCGCGCACCGGCCGCCGCGAGGAAGGCCAGCGTCTCCTCGACCAGCTCGTCCCCGGCGCTGATTCGACGGTTATACGTGGCTCCGTCATTTCGATCTATGTTGGCCAGATCGGCGCGGACCTCGTCGATTCGCCTATCGATACGGTTGGCCAGCCGTTCCTTCAGCGTTGGGTCAAGCCCTTCTACGACCGGAATGGCGGCTCGGGCACGGTCGAGCGTCCGCCGCAGCGTCGCCAGCCGAAGATCGAGCACGTCCCCCGCCGCCACTGGCCGCCCTCCTCACCCCCGGCGCCCTGGCGCCAGCATAGGAACGCCGTCACATGTCTGTCTACCTCTCAATGGGCAATTCGCCGCTTGCCTGCTCAAATTGCGCCGGTCGGACGTAACTCAACCGCCTGGGGCCGGACCCCGTGCCGATCAGGCCGTGGAAAGTCGCTTGATGCCGGCAAAGCCGTTTGTGCAGGTCAGGGGGGTCAGTCCGCTACCCGCGTGTCCGCTGCCCGCCACCATCACTGGGGATGGCGACCAGGGTCGACCACTACTGGAGCAGCGAAACGTCCTTTAATAGCCGCTGCGAGCCGACGTGATGCCAGCGAGATGCCCATCCGGAAAGTGCGGACGTCTATGCAGTCACGACCCAGACAACCCAGGACCTTGGGGAAGGGCCGCGTGGGGTGGTTTGCCGAAAGCCTTGATCTCGATGACGCGGGGCGGCGATTCGATGTCGGCCGGAGCGCGTGCATGCCGGGTGTCCCGTGGGCTGCGATCGGCCGCCCACTCAAGTTCCATAACCCACGTGACTGCCGCGTCCTCGATCTGTTTGTTACCTACGAGCCCAGCCACTCGCTCAGGATTGCGGAACGCGGAATCCGAAGGGAGACGCTGCGCGCCGGATAATTGGTCCCAAACAGCGGGCTCAACCGCGCATTGGTCAGGAACCCGCCCGCGATGCCCGCGCCCACCAGAGCCGGCGCACACGCCCGCACCTTCTCCCCCACACCGCCGTCGGCGCCCCGTTGACCACCGCCTGCATATCTGGCATCCGGATGTCCTGGCAGCACAGATCGGCGATCACCGGCGCCACGAACCTGGCGCACAGATATCGCTGCGCGTCCACGTGCCGCCGCGACCAGTGCCGCCCTGGCGGCAGCCGGTCCGGCGACAAATAGAACACGATCAGCTCAGCGCCACTGCGCAGCATGTTCGGCGCACTGGAGCTGTCCGCCAAGCTGGACAATTCAGCACACGGGGGCGACGTTCGAAGCCTGGGACGCCGCCGGCCGGGCATTCGACGCGGTCGTCGCCGGGCAGGCCTGGCACTGGGTGGACCCGGTCGCGGGAGCGGCCAAGACGGCACAGGTGCTGCGGCCCGGTGGCCGGCTGGCCGTGTTCTGGCACGCGTTCCAGCTTCCGTCCGACGTGGCGGAAGCCTTCGCCGCGGTCTACCAGCGGGTGGTGCCCGACTCGCCGTTCAACGTCCAGCCGACGAGGCAAGCCCTCGACGGGTACCAGATGCTGTTCACCAAGGCCGCCGACGGGATTCGAGAGGTGGGCGGGTTCGGCGACCCGGAGCCGTGGCGATTCGACTCGGAGCAGTCCTACACCCGGGACGCGTGGCTGGACCAGATGCCTACCCAAGGCACCCTCACCCAGCTCCCGCCGGACAAGCTGGCGGAGGTGCTGGAGGGCGTCGGGGCCGCTATCGACGCGATGGGGGGCAGCTTCACGATGCCCTACGCCACGGTGGCTATCACCGCGGCGCGAACCAGCACCACCTGACCCGGCTTGACGGTCTATTCGCTGCTGGCGGAGACGCCCGGCCAGACCAGGACGCCGACCAGGCCGGGCCTGCCGACCTCCGGATGCCCGGCCTGGTGGCCCGGTGAAGGCACGGTGGCTGTAGCGGAATTCCGCGGTGCCCGGGCGACCGTCGGCCTGATCGCCGGGCGGCTGCTCACCCGCTACGCCGGCTGGCAGTACATCTTCTTCCTCAACGTTCCGGTCGGTGCGGCGGCGCTGCTGCTCGCTCCGCGCGTCGTGCCAGAAAGTCGGCTCGATACGGCGCGACGGCTACGACCCGCTCGGCGCGGTTACGGTGACCGGCGGCCTGTCGCTGCTCGTCTACGCGATCTCGACGGCCCCGCAGGTCGGCTGGGGTACCGCCAGGACGGTGACGCTGCTCGCGGTTTCCGTCGCGCTGCTCGCTGCACTTCTGGGCCGACCTGGCCGGGTCGTTCTTCATCACCGGAATCGGCACCGCGTTTGCCTTCATCCCGGTCTCCATCGCCGCTCTCACCGGCGGCTTCCAGTGGGCGTTCCGGGTCTGCGGTGCGATCGGCCTGCAAGCATTCACGTCCCCTGCACCCTGCGTGTTGCGTTATTCCTGAGTTGCTGTGTGTGACAGGTTTCGGGCGGGGTTCAGGCGCCGGCGGGGACGGGTGGTATCCAGGGGTTCCCGGCGAGCGCGTCGCGGATGGCGGTGAAAACCTGGTGCCCGTGCTTGGCGGCGGTGGATGCGTAGCCGCGGACGGCGTACCGGTGCCGCGTGGTGGTCTCCGAGCGGAGCCGGCCGCTGATCTTCTGCTGGGTTTTCGCCGGCCGCGCGTCGCGTTCGGCCTGGTTGTTCGTCGGCGGGATCGCGGTGTCGGACAGGAACCGCAGCACGTCGGCCTCGCGGTGCTTGAGGCATTCCAGCAGCAACCGGCCCGGGGGCTGCTTCTTGTTCGCGCCGGGGATGCGGCGGACCTCGGACAGCCCGGCGTTGACGCCGTGCCGGAACAGCCTGAGGTCTTTGGCGGTGCGGTCTGCGGGGACGGCGTCCAGGCCCTGGTCGCGGGCCAGGTTCGCCTGGTGGATGAGGGCGCGCAGGGCGTCTGCGGCCTGGCCGGGCCAGATCGCATCCGGGTAGGCCTGGGCGGCGTCTTCGAGATCCCTGAGTATGTGGGCTGTGCAGAGCTGGTGCTGCACGCCGTGGAACTTGTCGTAGGGTGGGCTGCCCAGCGAGGTCCCGGCACCGGGCCTTTTCTGGGCAGCCTCCCTCCAAACTCAGCGTGCACCTTTCAATGCACTGAGCTTTCCGGTGATTTATGCCGCGTGCGCGACGGGGTTCGCGTGGATCCAGTCATGGCACGGCGCGCAGACGATGAGCGTCTTGCGCCGCTTTTTCGCCATGAGCGTGGCCCATGCGGGCTGGCCCGGTCCCGGTTTCCCGAGCGTTTTGAGGCCGGTGACCTGGTGGACTGCCACCGTGGTGCCGGTCTCGCAGAGCTCGCACTCCCGTCTGCGGAGCCTCTTGACGAGCTCCTTGCGGGGGTAGGCTGCCGGGGCGGGCGCGGGGTCACGGATGACCGCCCGCCGGTCCTGCCGCAGGTTGATCCCGCCGAATCGTGCTACCAGGTCCTTCTTGCCCTCGCGGTGCTTTCTGGCCTCGAAGCAGGTTCGCAGCCCGTTGCTGGTCTCGACCTTGGCCTTGTGACGGGCCGCCATCTTGGCAACGGAGCTGCGGTGCTTGCGGGCCAGCGTCCTCAGCATCGAAGATTCGGCGTTCCACCGCAGGGTGTTCAGCCGGTAGACGTCCCGGGCAAGCAGGTAGTAGTTGACGACGCCTGCATATTCGGCTCCGTATTTCCGGACGATGTCGTAGTCGTCGAGGTTCTGGAGCCGGGGGCGGTGCGAGGGTTTTCCCCGCCGCCGGTAGCGGGCGCTCTGGGCCTTGATCACGTCCCTCGGGACCCGCAGCGCGATCGTCCCGTTGACCGTCCTGCGGCCTCCGGTGATCTTGTCGCGGGAGTACTGGACGGTGATGTCGTGGCCGAGGAACCGCGCACGCTGGCTGCGTGCGTGGGTGATCAGGGTTTTCTGCTGGTTCAGTTCCAGTCCGAGGGTCTCCCGGAGGAACTTTGCGAGCTTTGCCTTGATCTCTCCGGCTTCAGCCTTTGGCCCGATAAATCCCAGTATGTGATCATCCGCGTACCTTGTGTATTTGAGGCGGCGGTAGCCGGGGTCCATCGGGTCGGATGCGGGGAGAGAGCGCAGCTGCTTTTCCAGGTCCCGGGCTGCCGCCCGGTCACCGTGTTTCCGCGCCCGCGCCAGCTGGTACTGTATCCTGTCGTATTCAGGGTTACATTTCCGGCGGGTTCCCCGCGTGTATTGCGGGATCAGTTCCTGCTCAACGAATTTGTCGAGCTTGTCCAGGTAGACGTTGCTGAGGATCGGTGATACCACGCCGCCTTGCGGACAGCCGCTGAGCGAGTCGCGGTATTCCCAGTCTTCCAGGTACCCGGCTTTCAGCATGTTACGGATAAGCCTGAGGAAACGCTGGTCATGGATTTTCTCCGCCAGTATCCCGAGAAGGATTTCGTGGTCAAGCGACCCGAAGCAGTCGGAGATATCTCCCTCAATGAACCACGTGGTCCCGGTCCAGGTATTCTGGATATCACGAAGTGCGGTATGGCACCCGCGATTCCTCCGGAATCCGTGCGACCATCTGGAGAACTGCGGCTCGTAGATCGCCTCCAGCAGGAGGCGCACCACTTCGCCGACCAGTTTATCGGACCATGACGGAAGGCCGAGGGGGCGGAGCCGCCCGTTTTTCTTCGGGATGTAGATGCGGCGGGCCGGGGAGAACCGGTACCTCTCATTCCGCATCAGCCCTATGATCTGTTCGATCTTTCCCTCGGACATGCCGTCAGCGGTTTCCTCACTGGCCCCCGGCGTCATCGCCCCCTGGTTGGAGTAGATGTTGCCGTAGGCCGTAAGGTACAGATCCCTGTTGGACATCTGCCTGTACAGCTGCGTGCACGGCAGGCCCTTCCTGCCACGCTCGCGGAGAACGCCAAGTACCACTTCGGTTTCCTGCATTCCGCATTCCTCATGGTTCCTTCATCGTTCATCGCCTGTGCCCCTTCGCCCTGTGGTCCGGTTCTCCCGGTCTCCAGATTGGACGGACGTTACCCCGCCGACTACATACGGGCACTCCGTCGCCTTAGGACTCGCGTCCCTTAGGCGATCCCACGTTCACAACTGCTATACGTGCTAGCGCGACTTAGGTGCCCCGTTCGTCTCCTTGAATGCCCTGACAGGGCATCGCTCCAGCGTCCCGGAGGAATGCCGGGAGTAACTACTGAACCTCCCAGCAGGGACCGGCACCGGTTACGGACGTCTTTCCGGCGGGTGTACCTTTGCACCTTCTGGAGACTGGGATTCAGGCAGTCTAGCTTTTCACCATATCGCGCGGATCTCCCGGCACGCCGTTCCTGACGCCTGGACACAGGCTGCCGGTTTTCTGCCATGCTGTTTTCCCATTCAGCCTTTCGGCCTCCGGTAAGGCATCAGACCCAAAGACACCTCCTCCATTCTCTGCCCGCTTAGCAGGCGATATAGCAGTGCGCCTCGTGGCGCACGTAGTTCTGGTACCGGTCGTGCACGATGACCGTGCCGTGCAGGTCGCTGTAGACGAAGGCCTTGAAGGAGGGCAGGTCCCGGTCGCCGAGGAAGTAATAGGTGAGCAGGTTCGTGCACGCGACGTGCAGGTATTTCTTCTTCGCCTTGGGGCCGGGGCCGGACCGCAGCGGGGTCTCGTCGCCGCAGATGACGCGGGCCAGGATGAGCAGCGCCCGGATCGTCTTGTTCGCCGCGGCCACGGCCCGGGCGGCGCGGCCCAGCAGGGCGTGCACCCACCCGTCGGACGGCCGGGTCCCGGTCATCGACTCCAGGATGTCCGCGCAGCGTTCGACCGGGACATGGTGCATCACCATCAGGAACACGCACCAGGCCTGGAAGTTCAGCCCGTAGGTGACAGTTCCCGGCGCCCCGGCCGCCTCCGGCGGGGCGCCGGCGACGTGCCGCCGGCCGCAGGGGCATTCCACCTCGTGCCGGTCGTACTGGGTGGTCTCCGCCCGGGCTTCGGGCAGGTCGGTGACCTGGTGGGAGTACGCCACCCCGAGGTCCCGCGCGCCGGCGAGGCCGCGGCTGCACTCGCACCGGCCCTCCGGGAACACGTCCTCGGTCTTGTCCGGGCGGGAGTTCCACGCCAGGTATGCCCCCGGCGCGCCCGGCTGCTTGCCCGGCTTCCGCTTCTTCCCGGCGCCGCCGCGGGCCTTGCGCTCCGGGGGCTTCTTCCCGGGCAGGTCATCCGACGAGGGAGGCATCGAGGAGTTCCCGCTGTTGCGGGACAGCGCACGTTCCAGCCGCGTCACCTGCTCCCGCAGCGCCGCGATCTGGTCAGCCTGCGCGCCCATCGCGTCGCGCAGCTCCCCGATCAGCTCCTGCTGCGCCGCGATCCGCTCATCACGGGCTGCGCAGGCGGCGCAATCCGGGGCAGGAGACGGCAGAGCGGACACAAGCCATGATCATCAAGAGCCGGCCGGCAGTAAGCAAGCCGACACGCCGTGCCGACCGATAGGACCCAGTCAAACCCACCTCAAGCACGGCCAGTCACCTAAATATTAGAACGTCGGCAGGGGGACCTGAATGTTTACATCGGCCTGTGCGCGGTCCCGGTCACCTTCCACCTCATCCGCCGCAACGAGTTGGCCAAGGCAGTAGCCAGCACAGCCGTCAGGGTGGCCAGCTCGCATCTGCCACTGCCGGGTGAGCATGCTCTAACCCGATATTCCGAACGGAGAGGGCCGACTCTTCCGGGAGAGGCGCCCCTCTCTCCGTTCGGAATGACGGTTTTGAATGCTCCGCGTAATAGTCTCCGCAGGCCACTTGAGTAGACACAATGCGACTAAGGAATTCCTTATCCCTGTCTTTTCACCGGGCTGTGTGGCTGACCGGCGCGGCTGACCAGAAAAGTGCTCCTGAACTGGGACGACAAGGGGTGTCTGGGTCCTTATCACGCCGCCTTCGGGAGCTGTTCGGGCAGGTGGCGTCGGCGCCCGAGGCGTCCGGCGGTCTAGGGGTGGATTGCCGACTCAAGCATCTCATCAGGAGTTCCTCCTGCTGGCCGTCGGTGCGTGGGGAGCAGGCCGAGTGCCGGGTGCCAGTAATGATCCGCAGCATCGACGAGCAGGTGGCGTGACGGCGGGCGGCCGGGATCTGCGCGCGCAGAGAGCCGAGTGTGAGCAGCCGAGAGGGCGGACCGGGCCAGGCGCAGGTCACTAGCCCAGCAGATGCGGGTGGTCTGCAACGAGGGCGGTGGTGGCAAAATCAGCCATGATGGGCGGATCGCCCCCGCGGACGCGGGCGATGCTCGGCCGTCAGTTCACACGCTGCCGCGCTCCCTACGGTATTTCCCCCAGCCCCCAGCCGATCCCCCGGGCCAGCAGCGAGCCTGGAGAGAGGACGCGGGCGATCGGCTCGTCGGCGCGGTTCGGCGGACTCACCTGGAAGGAACTGCCACATGGCCGCCCTGACGATCACCATAGAGCCGGACGAGTTCCTGGGACTAAACGCCCTCGTGGAGCTGGAGAAGCTGGCGAATGGCGGCGAGGCTGACGCGGCAAGCACAGCGAAGAAACTGATGCGCAAGGAGCTAGCGACAAAGCTGAAGGAGCTCGGCCTCCCGTGGGCTCCTTCCCCGGAAACAGTGCGGAAGCGGGTAGCCGAAGCCGCGCAGCCAGATAGCGCCCTGCGCACACTCATGAGAGACAAGCGAGTGAAGAAATACGCTGCCAGCGTCCTAGCGGTCGCCGGATTGGTTGCGCTCTGGGGCGGCTACATCCGGGGATGGCAGTGGACCGGCTTCCCGGCGAACAATCAGCTGTGGGACTGGCTGCATCTCCTGCTGCTACCAGTCATCGTCGGCACTATCCCCCTGTGGATCGAGCACGGGAGTTACGTCAGCCGGGCCAGGCGCGTCACGTACTTGTCCGTCACCGCGGCTTTCGCGGTGTTCGTTACTGCCGGCTACCTGATTCCTCTCCGCTGGACCGGCTTCCCCGGCAACACGCTGTGGAACTGGTTCGAGCTGCTGTTGCTTCCGATGGCGGTGGCAGCCCTGGGAGTATGGCCGTCGGCCCGTCGCTCGCTACGCCCTTATCACAAGGGAGTCTTCGCCCTCGTAGCTCTTGGGTGGACCGTCACAATTATCGGCGGCTACGCCTTGAGGTGGAACTGGACGGGCTACCAGGGAAACACGCTCTGGGATTGGCTGGGGCTGCTGCTCCTGCCGTTGGTGGTGCCAATCGTACTGCTGCCGGCCGCGGTTACATGGGTCTCGGGCGATGCTGCTCAGCGCGCCGAGGAAGCACCTTAAGTGCCTGAGGCACGGTCAGGGGTGAACCATCGAGGAGAGTCCAGGGCGGCCGTCGCGCCCCAGCCGCCAGCAGGGCGTTCACCCCGCTGACCAATCGCCTGGCCCGCTCCGGCGAGATCATGCTCGCCAGCCCGGGATAGTGCGCCGCCGCGAGATCACCGCGCCCGGCGCCGCACTGGCTCACCGCGGCAGCAGCGTCGGCATCATCCCGTCCGCTGACAGCGCTGCGGCCAGGCGCGCTTGATAGTACGCACGGTCTCGCGGGAAACGATCAGAGTAGCGAGCGCGACGCGATACAAAGACGCGGCGCGTCTGGGTGCGCCGAGTGCTGCGTAGGCCATGGCTTCATGAACACGCTGGAATTGAACGGCGCATCGTTCGCCGTCACGCTGTCGCGCAGCGCTGCCCGCCACGGCACCGCAGGACGCCGCCTATCAGGGCTGAGATCGCCAGGGCAGCGTAAGCGACGGCCGCAAGATTGAGGAGACCATGGTGACCGGTGACACGCCCGCACCGCCGTTCGGGATCAATCCGGGTACCGCTACGGCGGCCCGCATGTACGACTACTGGCTGGGGGGTCACGACCATTTCGCCGCCGACCGGATCGCGGCGCTGGAGGTGGCGGCGGTCGCGCCCGAGGCGCCGGTGCTGGCGCGGCAGAACCGGGCGTTCCTCGGCCGCGCGGTCCGGTACCTGGCCGGGGAGGTGGGAATCGGCCAGCCCGGCTGGGCACGGGATCGGCTCCACGCACAGACGGGTCCGGTGTGCAGCGCATGGTCTATGCGGCGGTGCCCGCGGCGTTGTGCTGCGGTCGATGCCGCGGCGCTTGGCGCGCTTGTGCCTGAGGCCGCCGTCGCCGCGGAGAACCCGCCTGTTTCCCGGGGGGCGGTCGATGCGGGCCAGGATGTCGGTCTCGGTCGGTGCCTTCGCCTCGAACTCCCACCCGATCACCGCGATGAACTGATCGAGCGTCTCCAGGACCGGGAAGTCCAGGTCGCCAAAGAGATTCGCCGGGAACACCAGACGGCCGTGTCGGTTGACCGCGAACGGTTTCACGCGTCACCTTCCGGATCGAACGTCCCCTGACCCACTGACGACCGTCTGCCGCCGAATTCCCCGATCGCCACTGCCACCCCGTGGCGGCCGCGGCCGCCGTGCCCGAGCTGCGGGTCGCCGACCTGGACCAGCCCCGCGTCGCGCTCCTCGACGAATAACCGGCACCACCCCCACCACCAACTCAGCGCAGCCGTAACGGTTGATCAGCCGCTCGTGGGCAATGAGACCGACGCGGTCACCGCCAGTCCGGCGATCGCCGGCACGCCTAATCGCGTGGGCCAACCCTGCCGACCTCAAACTCCCGCCCACCACGGCGGCCAACTGGTCCCCGCGGCCCTCGCCATCTCGCCTGCAGCGACGGGACGGTCGGGCTGATCTGGCATGACCTGCGCAACGACCGGCCGGGTGACGCGGCCCTGACCGCTGATGTCTGGTTCGCCCAGTCCGGGACCGCGGCGGGTCCTGGCGGCAGGGCCATGTTGCCGGGCCCCTTCGACCTGCGCACCGCGCTTCCCGACGTCAACTACGTCGGCGAATACCCAAGGGCTGGCACCGCTGCGCGGCCACGGCTTCGCCGCGATCTTTGCGGTAGCAGGGCCGCTGGGCAAGGACGGGCCGACCGATATCGTGTTCGCCCGGATCGGGCCGGGCCGCTAGACACCCCACCATCGCCCGTGAACACGCTGCGCCGGGGAGGGGTGGCGGCAACCCAGCAGCCAAGCCCCGGCACACGCCCCCAGCCGATACCAGCCAGAGCGGGCCGCTGCGGCACCAGGCGCCGGGCGGTGGTGATGACGGCACGCCGGCGGGCGCGCGGCGCTGCGCGAGGGTCCCAGTCCTGGCGGCCCAGGCTTTGGCTTGCAGGCAGCCGGGAATGGAGTCATGCAGTTACCCAGAAAAGGAGCGACTGATGGAACAGGTGAGTTATCCGGTTCAGTTCTCGGTCGACTATCCCGACCGGCCGCTCGACCGGCTGACGACGTTCTTCCGCCTCTTCGTGACCATCCCGATCGCGATCGTGCTGGGCGCCGTGTCCGGCGGGACCTGGCAGTGGACAGATCCGAACGGCACCACGGTGGTGGCCGCCGGGGCTGGCGGCCTGCTGTTCTTCGCCCCGCTGCTCATGATCTTGTTCCGGCAGAAGTACCCACGGTGGTGGTTCGACTGGAACCTCGAGTTGCAGCGGTTCGGCAACCGGGTCGTGACCTACCTGGCCCTGATGGGTGACCGCTACCCGTCCACCGACGACCACCAGTCGGTTCACCTGGACTACCCCTACCCGGACGCGGCCCGCGATCTCAACCGGTGGCTGCCCATCGTGAAGTGGCTCCTGGCCATCCCGCACTATGTGGCGCTGGTCTTTCTCGACATCGTGGCGATCGTGATCGTGATCGTGGCCTGGTTGGCCATCCTGTTCACCGGCCGGTACCCCCAAGGCATGTTCGGCTTCGTCGAGGGTGTCATCCGCTGGCACAACCGGGTGCTCGCCTACGCTTTCACCCTCGTCACCGACCGGTACCCGCCCTTCCGACTGGCGCCCTGAGCACGCGGTGCCATATACACGTGGGGCATTTATGTCCTGGTCACGGCCGCGCTTGTTGCGGCCGGGGAGGAACATCGTGGGGAGCAGTATCAGCCCGGCGAAGGCCGACTCACTAGAAGGTGGCGTGAGCCCGCGCAATCCGGGTCGCCAGCCCGCCTGCGACCCACCAGGGTGAGCCCCATGCCGGCACCCAGCCAACCGGCCGAGGCCTTCGCGTAGCGCGACATCCTCACGGTCGAGTGACGCAAAACGTCTCACTCAGAGCGTCCGCGCACAGCAGTCGCTGGTGCTGGCAGGCCCTACTTAGTGATCGACAGGGCATGCCAGCAGGTGCCCGCCGGGGGAGAACGACAGGGCGGTAACGTCGCCGGCCTGGCCGGTCAGGGTGGATGCGCGTGGCGCGGGCCGGGTCGGCGACGTCCCACAAGATCACCATGCCGTTGTCGGTGGTCGCCAGGAGGCGCCCGTGCGGCGAGAACGCCGGGTCTGCCCCCATCGGACCGACCGGACCTCCACCCAGGGCGGTGCCGATCACGGCCACGGTGCTGCGCCCGTCCGGCGAGAACGCCACCCCGAAGATCCCCTGGCTCAGCGGGCATCGGCGGCCCGTGCTCCTCGCTCCACCACCCCGCGATCCACCATCCGCCCACGAGCACCATGATCGCCGCGATACCGGCACCCGCGACGGCCAGGACATCCTTGTACCGGCCGATCATGGCGAGCCCCTCCATCCGGTAGGCCGGGTCGGCTTCCCGGCCGACCACCGGGCCGCCCGGTTCGACGAGGCGCTGCAGATCATCGGGCCGCTGCTGCGCGGCGAGCGGCTGACCTTCGCCGGCCGCTACCACCAGATCCGCGACGCGGTGCTGCTCCCGCCGCCGGACCGGCCGATCCCGATCCTGGTGGCCGGCAACCGCCCGCGGATGCTGCGGCTGACCGCACGCTACGCCGATGCCTGGAACACCGCCTGGTTCGGGCTACCCGACATGTGGCTGGGCCAGCGGCTGGCCGGCCTGCACGCGGCGCTGCAGGCCGAAAACCGCGACCCGGCCACGCTGCGCCGCACCGTCGGCATGGACTGCGAGCTGGCTGATCCCGGCCAGACCGGCGGCGGGTCGTTCGCCGGCCCCGCCGGCGAGCTGGCCCGCGCGATCGACGCGTACGAACGGCTCGGCATCGACGACCTCATCGTCCGTCTCCAACCGAGCACCCAGCCGGCATTGGACCGGCTGGCCCGCGCCATACAGATTCGCGGCCATTGACTCCCGGCCCGGCTCCGCTGGGGGCTTCCCCGGGGGGTGCCAGAAGGTGCGCCCGTCGTGCTGGAACGAGTCGAGCCGGTCACACACCTGCTGCAGGCCGGCGCGCACGCCGGTGAGGGTGAGCGTCGCCCAGTAGGCGAGGTCCCGTTCGGCCGCCGGGCCGTGCCCGGTGAAGTAGCGCAGGGCGAGCTCGGCCAGGGCCTCGGTCCGCCCTGGCCGGCGTGGTGTCGGCGCGCGTTCGTCCATGAGCGCGTCGGTGTGCTCGCCGTCGTCGACTCGTCCGCTGCAGATCAGCCCGTCCACCTCGGCGTGGGCCAGCAGGATCATCAGCATCTGCCCGCTGCCCCGGATACCGCGGTCGCAGCTGGCCAGCAGCGCGGCCACCCGCCCGGGCTCCAGCGCCCGGGGCAGCCCGGCCAGCCGCCAGCTGGCCACCGCCGGCACCGCCTGCCCCAGCGGCTCGCCGACCAGGCCGCGCTCGGTTTACCAGATAATGCTGGTAGCGGCGCACCAGCGCCTCGGCGGGCATCACCGGGGCCGGCTCCGGCAGCGGGGCCGCGCCCAGCCGCCGCAGGTAACCCAGCAGCGGCACCAGCGCCTTGGGGGACAGCCACAGCACGCAGCCTTCAGCGCGCCTGGCAGCCAGGAACGCCTCCGTCACGGGCGGGGCAAGCCCCGCCACATCCAGCCGCCCAGCACCCATCCACCGGCTCAAATGAGCCATCAGCTGGAACTGGTTCGCCGCCGCGTTGGGACGGTAGCCAAGCCTCGACGGCTCCGCCGCGAAACCCCCCGCAAACGCTGCGAGCGGCCCGGTCACCCGGACACGCGAAGGATCACCCATGATCGGGTGGTCAGGCTTTCACGTGCGCGCCCGGGAGCGGGCGGCTGCCGGCACCGCGCCCTGACTGCCGCTAGCCCCGGCGGCGGCGCTTGGACAGCAGTGACACAACGATGAAGACGGCGGCCGCGATCAACACGATGATGACGAACGTTTTGAGCATTGCGAAGATCGAGCCGATGGCCATGAAGACGAGCCATATGGCGAGAACCGCGCCGAGGGTTGTCCATATCATCCGGCCCATGTGCCCAGGATATTCGCTCCGGCGGGCGGTCATGCTGGCCAGGGGAACCCAGCGCGCTGACGGCTAGGTGATCTACGGCACCGGCCGGTGCCGGTGTATCTGCCGGGGAATACCTAAACGGCGGTGACCGATCGTGACCACAGATGTGATCACGAACCGCCGTTATGCCCGCGATCACTAAGGTTAACGGCATCACGATCGATCGCCAGAGCTGGCCGTTCTGCGCGCTTCCGAACGCGGGGCGGCGAGAGGGCCGACTGACTCGTGATCGCGGTCATCGAGCCTATTTGGGCTCTGGCGGCCCTGCTGGGCAACGTGCTCAGTGCCCGTGAGGTCTACTCGGTCGCGTCTGGGCGCGGGTGAGCGCGCTAGCGGCGCACGGTATGCGCCGCCAGCTGGATGAACGCCGCTTCAGTAGCGGAGCCGGGAGCGGCGCAGTAAGCGATCAGGCGCTGGCCGGTCTCGGCGATGTGCAAGACCTGGCACTCGAACTCGAGCGGCCCGGCCTGCGGGTGGCTGACGCGCTTGAGCATCGGCCCGCGGACCTCGACCTCGTGCGCAGCCCACATCTCGGCGAATCGCGACGAGAGGGCGAGCATCTCGGTGACGAGGCTGTCGATCTCGGGATCGCCTGGGTAGCGGGCGTATCCGGCGCGCAGGTCGGCGACCGTGGACCTGGTGAAGTGAAGGAAGTGCTCGTCGCTCCAGATGGAGTCGGCCGGTGACCGGCGGAACGTCCAGCGGATCATGTTCCGGTCCGCGTGCCCGGCCAGGTTGCCGATGAAGTGGGTGGCGAGCTGGTTCCAGGCCAGGACGTTGTACGCGGCGTCGACCACATACGCGGGCGTGGCGGGCATGCTGTCCAGGAGGTGCCTGATGCCCGGCGTGATCTCGCGGCTCGGCCGCGCCGGCTGCGGCGGGGCCTCGCCGGCCATCCGGAACAGGTACTCCCGCTCGTCGGCGGTCAGCATCAGCGCCCGGGCCAGCGCGGACAGCACCTGCCGCGACGGGTGCGGTCCCCGGCCTTGCTCCAGCCGTATGTAATAGTCGACGGACATCCCGGCGAGCTGGGCGACTTCCTGGCGGCGCAGCCCCGGCGTCCGCCGCCGCCCCATCTCGGGCAGCCCGGCGTCCTGCGGGGAAACCCGGGCGCGCCTGGCCCGCAGGAACCCCGCCAGCTCGGCACGGTTTCTCATGCTCGCGGAATTTGCTCTGCGGCGGGGGGTGAAGCGGGGTCGTCCCCCGGGCTAGCAGTGTTCATGGCCTCCAGCTTGCCACCTGCCGAAAACCGCAAGGTGGTACCGCCAGTCCCAGGCTCCGCCGGTCTCTGCCGCCCCGGCACAGCCACCGTAGCGTGATGGGCATGACAACGAAGATCGCCCTCATTACCGGGGCCAACAAGGGAATCGGGTTCGAGACCGCGCGCCAGCTCGGCTCCCAGGGCATGACCGTGCTGGTCGGCGCACGCGACGAGGAACGAGGCCGTGAGGCCGGGCGTGCCCTGCGCGATGGCGGCGCGGACGCCCATTTCGTCCAGCTCGATGTCACCGACGCCAAGTCGGTCCAACGGGCGGCTGAGTGGATCGAAGCGGAATACGGCCGCCTGGACATCCTGGTCAATAACGCCGGCACCGCGAGCGTCGCACGCCGGGGCGGCCCGCCGAGCCAGACGTCGCTCGATGATATGTGGGCAGTTTACGAGATCAACGTCTTCGGCGTGGTCGCCGTGACCAACGCAATGCTGCCGCTGCTGCGCCGCGCTGCAGCCGCGCGGATCGTCAACGTGTCCAGCGAGGTCGGCTCGATCACCTCACAGACTGACCCAGCGGGCCCGCTCAGCCAGATGCCGGCCTCCGCGCAGTATCCGTCGTCCAAGGCCGCGCTCAACATGCTCACCGCCATGTACGCCAAGGAACTCCGGGACACACCGATCAAGGTCAATGCCGCCAACCCCGGTTACACCGCCACGGACTTCAACGATCACCGCGGATTCCGTTCGGCCGCGGAAGGAGCGGAGCCCAGCGTGTACCTCGCCACCTTGCCGGACGACGGCCCTAGTGGAATTCTTTGGGGCTACGTATGGACCACCGACGGCGAAGGCGGCTACGGCAGGCTGGCCTGGTAGGCGTCCCGGGGCCCGTTGATGCAATCTAGGGCCCCCGCCCAGCCGGGCGGGCACCCCGGCGGTCGGCCGCAGACGCGGTGGATCTGGCGTGGGGAACCGGCTGGGCGCTGGCGCTGTCTAAGCCAGTATGGCCGGGCGGCGAAGGCGAGCCGGATTGGCGGTAGCGGCCGTGGCCCTGCTGCTCGGCGCGGTCAGCAGTTGCGGCTCGGGAGCCGCCGTCAGCTGGGGAAGAGTGCAGGGTCCGGCCTTCGTCAGCTCTGATGGCCGGATCCTGCCGTCGCCGGGTATGACAGAGGGTGCGGCGCCACCTTCACGCTGGTGGCTCACCAGCCGCTGCTGCGGCATCCGCCTGGCGCAAGATGGGCTTATCTAATCGGCCAGCGCGGATCCGCCGCTGATCACCGCCCAGCTCGTCGCTATTGCGGGGACAGCATGACTGGCCGATAGCGGCCGGAAAATGGGTCGCTGTAGAGGTCCCCCGTCGGGCACCATGGCCAGGCTGGTTGCTCGGAATGGGAACAGATGACTACGCCTGAACATAGTCGCGGCTCACCGGCCCGGAAACGGGCGGTGCTGCTCGCGCTGCGCTGCTACGGCCGCCAGATGGCCAGGCTCCGGCGCTTCACGGTGCCCGCGATGCTGCTGCCCGCGCTGGGGAACACCTGCATTTTCTACATCGCGCCGCTGATTGTCGCTCACCTGGTCGGCCGCTTGGCCGGCCAGGGGCCGGCCGGGATCGGCGCGGCGATGCCGTATGTGCTCGGCTTCGCAGGGGTGCTGTTTTTCGCCGAGATCGTGTGGCGGATCGGCATTCACTGCCTGAACCGCCTCGACGGCCGCGGAATCGAGAACCTCTACGTGATCGGCATGGACGAGCTGCTGGCGAAGGACGCGGCGTTCTTCCACGACAACTTCGCCGGTTCGCTGACCAAGCGGGTGCTGAGCTTCGCTTCCCGGTTCGAGGACTTCACCGACAATCTGGTGTTCAACATCGTCGGCAGCCTCGTGCCGCTGGTGTTCGCGTCGGTGGTGCTGTGGCGCTACGACCCGTTGCTCGTCGCCGGGCTCATCGGCCTGATCGTGATCACCGGTGCCGGTATCGCACCGCTGATCCGCCGTCGTCAGAAGCTCGTCGACCAGCGCGAGGAAGCGATCGCGCGCGTGTCCGGGCACGTCGCCGACAGCCTGATGAACATGGACACGATCCGCGCGTTCGCTGCCGAGGACCGGGAGGCCGCCGAGCACAGATCGCGCGTCGCCGACCAGCGGCGGAAGTCGCTGAGGTCGTGGGACTACGGGAACCTGCGCATCGACGCGCTGGTCGCGCCGATGTCCGTGCTGACCAACGCGCTCGGTCTGCTGCTCGCGGTCGCACTCGGCGCAGGCCAGCACGGAATCGAGGCGATCATCGTGGCATTCACCTACTACTCCAACGCGACGCGGATCATGTTCGAGTTCAACCAGATCTACCGTCGTCTGGAGAGCTCGCTGACCGAAGCCGCGCAATTCACCGAGTTGCTGCTCACACCGCCGGCCGTGATCGACCCGATTGCGCCCGAGCCGCTGCGGCCGAAGGCGAGCGACGTCCGCTTCGAGCGCGTGACGTTCGCGCACGCGGGCGGACTGCCGTTGTTCACCGGCCTCGACCTCGCCGTGCCGAGCGGGACCAAGCTCGGCCTGGTCGGCCGATCAGGCGGTGGCAAGACCACGCTGACTCGCCTGCTCCTGCGGATGATGGACATCGACGATGGCCGGATCCTGATCGGCGGACAGGACATCACCAAGCTGCGCCAGTCGGATCTGCGCAGCCTGATCGCCTACGTGCCGCAGGACCCCGCGATGTTCCACCGGACGCTGCGCGACAACATCGCGTTCGCACGTCCGCACGCGACCGACGCGGCGATCTACCAGGCGGCGCAAGCGGCGCACGTGACAGAGTTCGCCGACGCCCTGCCGGACGGATTCGACACGATGGTCGGCGAGCGTGGCGTGAAGCTGTCCGGCGGGCAGCGGCAGCGAGTCGCGCTGGCCCGGGCGATCCTGCGTGACGCGCCGATCCTGTTGCTCGACGAGGCGACCAGCGCGCTGGACTCGGAGAGCGAAATCCTTGTCCAGCAGGCGTTGTGGCGACTCATGGAGGGCCGGACCGCGCTCGTGGTCGCGCATCGGCTGAGCACAGTCGCGCGCATGGACCAGCTGGTCGTGCTCGACCGCGGCCAGATCGCCGAGAATGGCACGCACCAGGAGCTGCTGCGTCTCGACGGAACCTACGCCAGGCTGTGGCAACACCAGTCCGGCGGCTTCCTGGACGACCACGCGACGACCGCGATGCTTGCCCAGGCCCCGAGGCGGAGCGCGTGAGGATCCATGCCGCCGCCAGGCACGAGAGCACTTTCGGGCCGGGCGCACCGGCGGCATCGCCACCGTCACCCGGCAAGCTCAGCGACATCCCGCTGGCTGAGCTACTGTCCTTGCCCATGAGGCCGGTGGCTGCCGGGCGGCCAGCACATCGCTCTTGATGGATACGGCAACGAACAGCAGGCCCGTCAGCGCACCGGCGAGACCGGCCACGGCAACCCCGAAATCCCGCCACATGCCTGGCAGGTAACCCACTGTCCGGCCTCCTGAACTCCGCGTGTACAGTGCGCCCCGGATCTCCCCATCCTTCTAGTCAGCCGGATCTTGCCAGGGAGATCACCATGCTGGCCAGCGGGCCGGGCATGTCCCGCCATGGCCCGGCCTCAGATAGCCGGCTCAAGACCACCGCACGCGAGTGGCCGAGGCTGCCCGGCCGCACCCGCCCCCACCGGCAGCGTGTCACGGACAGCACGCACCGCTCAGCGAACTCCCCGGCGCAGAGAACACCGTACCCTCAAGCGCCCGCAGCTTTCGCCCCGAACCGGGTGATCTGTATCTGTGGCACCCTCACCACCCGCCGGCCCGGTGGCCGCAAATATTCGGCGCTCGGGAGCGACTGGCTGTCCTGTGGCTCGGTCTTGCTGGGCACTGGCGGTGATCTGGCGTGCTCATCGCGGCCGTCTTAGCGTGAGGTTCCTGGCCGGTTACAGCGGCCTGACCACCCACGTGGCGTTCGCGTTGTGCCCGGGGCGTGGTCTTGCCCGCATCATCTGATGCGGGCCAGTGGTCAGCGCTCGCGGACCGTGCCCAGGACGGGTTTCACGGCCTGGGCGGGTTCCGTCGATCGTTTCGAGATTGCCGGCGGTGACGGCATTGCCGTCGATGCTCAGCAACGGCAATGCCCCGTGTGCGCCCACACAGACGGTCAACCGGGTTGACCATACGGCGGCCGTGTGGCAATGTCGTCAATGGTCTACTCAGTTGACTATCTGGAGATGACATGCCGGTCCTCCGTGCTCCCTCAGCACCCACTCACGACCTCGGCGGTGCGCGCTTCACCTCGCTCGCCACGCCGGCCCGCGGCGCCACCGACACCGCCGTCTGGACGGTGGAGATCCTCCCCGGGACACCGGCCAGCCCGCACTCGCTGACCCGCGAGGAGGTGTTCGTGGTGCTCCAGGGCACGGCGTCGGTGACCATCGCCGGCCACCACGACCAGGCAGCGGCCGGCGATGCGATCATCGTGCCCGCCGACGCGGAGTTCGAGCTCGCCAACTCCGGCGGCGGCCCGCTGCAGCTCGTGTGCTGCTTTCCCGTCGGCGGCCAGGCCCGCCTCGCCGACGGCAGCACCTTCACCCCCCCATGGGCGCAGTGACCCGCGCCACCCCCAGCGCGCCGCCCCTCGCCCGGCTCTTCGCCATCGCCTACCGGCAGCTGATCGACCGCCTGCACGAACGGCTGCGGGCGGCGGGCTGGACCGACGTGCGGCCAGCGTTCGGGTTCGTCCTGCTCGCCGTCCGGGACGGCCCGGCCACCTCGACCCAGCTAGCCGCGCTCATGGGCACCACCAAGCAGGCCGCGTCCAAGCTCGTGGACACGATGGTGACCGGCGGCTACGTCCAGCGCCTGACCGGCGCCGACGACGCCCGCGAACGGCCGGTGCACCTCACCACCCGCGGCGAAGAGCTGGTCACCACGGTCGAGCAGCTATACACCGAACTCGAACAGGAGTGGGCGCAGGTAATCGGCGCCCCGAACGTGGAACGCCTGCGGCAAGACCTCGTCCACGTCCTGTCCACGCCCGGCGGTCACCTCCCGCCCGTGCGCCCCACCTGGTAACCACCACCCCGTAAACCGCACCAGGCGCAATACCGCCATCGCCGCAACGCCCAGCCGGCCCCGCCGCCGCGCAGGAAACCGCGCCGCCCGCGCCCCCCAGCCCGCGCTCTGCCACCGGGCGCACCGGCCGGCGGTGTGTCGCGCATGTATCGGGGAGTTCTGGCGAGCCGGCGGTGTGTAGAGCACTCCGGTGCTGGGTTTGGCCGGGTGATCACATGCGAGCTCCGGGCATGCCCTTGGGGGCGGTGCGGGCCTCGGCGGGTTCCTGTCCTGTGGTGTTTCCATGTGTTCAACGCCGCCCGGGCCGGCAGCCCGATCCGGGCGGGTGCGTGCTGGCGAGCCGGGCGGTGATGGCCGGGGCTGTCAGCTGTGGCTCTACCGTGGCGGCGTTGGCTGGACCGGTTATTGCTGTGCTGGCGGGCCGGTTTCGGCCGGGGTTGCTGGCGGGTGGGCGGCCGCGGGGGCGCATCGGCCCGGTGTGGCGAGGTAGCCGCCCGGCGTCGGCGAGGGCGCGGCGGAGCAGGAACTCGATCTGGGCGTTGGTGCTGCGCAGCTCGTCGTTGGCCCATCTGGCCAGCGCGTCGTGGACGGCGGGGTCGAGCCGCAGCAGCACGCTCTTGCGTTCGCTCACCGCGGTTCCGTGGCGGCCGTCACTGGTAGAGGGAGCCGGTGTTGACGACCTGCTGGGTCGCCTGCTCGCCGCACAAGACCACGAGCAGGGCGGACACCTGGCGGCCTTCCGACCACGGCCGCGATCTCGATCGGGTTGCCGTCGGCGTCGTTGACCTTGGCCTGCGCTGACTCCTGGTTGCGGATCCGGGTCGAGACCAAGATGCGGTTGGTGAACGGGTTCACCCACTGCAGGCCAGGCTCGCGGATGGTGCCGCGGTACCTGCCGAACAGCTGGACGACGCGCGCGTGGCCGGGCACGACGGCGGTGAGCCCTCGCAGTACGAGGGCGCTGGCGATAAAGACAAGGACGCCGGGCGCCCGAGACCTGGATGCCCGCGGATGGGCCCGGGCCACCATCACCCGCCGATTGTGCACCGTCGCGGGGTTCTACAGGTACGCCGTGGAAGAAGAATTCCTCGGTCATTCTCCGGCCGCCCACGTCCGCCGACCGCGGCTGGACTATAAGTCGCATGCCACGGGACTGGACCGTAACGAGCTCGGCGCGCTGCTGGCCGCCGCCGGGCTCGGCCCTCCCCCGGAGCACGCGCTGATCTCGCTGCTGGCCCTGAACGGGCTGCGGGTGTCCGAGGCAGCAGGCGCGGACATCGAAGCCCTGGGCGTTGAGCGTGGGCACCGGACCCTAGTGATCACCCGCAAGGGTGGCAAGGTCGTCACCATCCCACTCGCGCCGCGCACGCTGACCAAGCCGGTAAGGAGCCAGCCGGTCACCAAACGCCGGTCCGGCCGGTGCCACGGCTGACTGAAGTCCAGTTCCATCACGGCGCCCAGGATCCGGCCGAGAATCTCGGCGAAGTACGGCGCGACCGAGGAGTCCGCCAGGTAGTGGCTCTTACCCTGGATAATGTCGCGGCGCACACCGGGGAGACGGTGGCAAGGTTGCATCTTCAGGAAAGAAGCGGACGTTTCTCATGAACAGGCAGCTGATAACCGGGTCCTCACCAGCACTGACTGGAAAGATCTACTGATCAGCGGCACAGACTCAAGCTCGCGTCGATACCGGGCCAGGACCGCCTCGCGACCGCGGCCGACCAAACACCCGCGATCTGGTCATCGAGCGCGGCAGAGGCATCTGCCGGTGAGTGCGCAGTGCCGCCGTTCTGCGTGAGCATCGGCTCAATGCCGATCACGGCAAGGGCCGTATAGATCTGGACGTTCTGCGCCAGGAACTGGCACAGACTGAGGGACGCACGCGAACCGCCGTCGCTGATAGCGGCATCGTCGGCTTCTCTACCTGGTTCAGCGCCGGGGATGCGATCGAAATTGAGGATCTGTTGCCGATCCTGAGTGGATGGGACAGGGGGCCGGCGGTGCGCTGGCGGCGGACCTGATCGCGATTGCGTCCCAGCAGGGCATGTGTGCGGCGGTGAGCTGCTGCCGGTCTAGCTGCGCCTTGAGCCGTACCGGCTTGTGTCTGTGAACTGCGGTGCAAGGTGGGCATCAGGGCGAGTGCAACACCGACGTCCGGGTTGGCGGCGCACGCTTGTGCTGCGGTTCCCAGCAGGGAAACCGCCGGAGCCAGCTACCGGAGGGCATGTCATGCGGATGTGCGGTGCACCGGGCGTTCGGCCTGGACGCGGTAAGCGATGGGCTGTCCAATGTCAACGCTGTCCTGGTGGCGCACACCGTCCCGGCATGCGCCTGACGGGTAGCGTGCCCGTGCTGGAGTCCGGTCGGCGGATACAGGTGGTTAGCGCAGATGGTCAGGGCTACCCGGGGAGGTTCCGGTGGGTCTGAACCAGGGCCGGGTCCTTCCGGATTCTCGCTGGCGCATTCCTGGTCGTGGCCGGTCGCCAGCGGCACCCACGGCCAGGAGACAAGCGGGGAGTGCTCCATGTTCCCGTCTTCCCAGGCCTGGCCGGTGCTGGATTGTCCAATTGCTGCCGTTCCACCTCTCGGCCAGCGGTGTGGCGGCGGGACGAAGTTGAGTCGCGACTCGCCGCGGACCTTGGCGTGCTTCCTGCCGACGGTCCTTTGCGGGCGGCGATCCGTTCGCCCCGGTGACAGCCTGCCAGTCAGCTTAAAGGAACGATCATGATTTGGGAAGGACGGGCAATGACAGCGCTAGATATGGCGGCCAGAGCTTTCACGCCGATGCGGAAGCGCAGCGATAAGCGGCGCCCGCCGGGCTCTGCGGGTGAGCGTATTCTCCAGGAAAGATACGGCACTGCGCAGCGAGCTCAGCAATTCTACAGCAATCAAGTCACCGGTCAGCTCACCCCGGCCATGCAGCAATTCATCCAGCGGATGGAAATGGCGTTCATCGCTACGAGCGACGGCTCAGGACAGTGCGACTGCAGCTTCCGCGCTGGTCCTGCTGGCTTCATCAGGGTCCTGGACGACCACACTATCGCCTACCCCGAGTACCGGGGCAATGGCGTGATGGCCAGTCTCGGCAACATGCTGCAGAACCCGCACATCGGCATCTTCCTCGCTGACTTCACGCACGATCTCATCGGCCTGCACGTAAACGGCGACGCTAGCATTGTCACTCCTGCGCGCATGCAGGAATTTGATCTTGAAATTCCGGAGCCTGGGCACCCAGGCCGCCAGCCAGTGCAGTGGGTTCTTGTGCATGTCACCGAGGCTTTCATTCATTGTTCCAAGCACATTCCCAAGATGATTCCCCAGTCCCGAGTACGGCACTGGGGAACAGATAACCCGCGCCATAAGGGCAGCGACTATTTCGGCGCTGCAGCCAGCAAGGTTGCCGCGGCCCAATCCAATCCGTTACCGGAGAATATCTAGGTCGCCAAGCAGGCGAAAGCGGGTTAACCTGTCTTCTACTATTAAGACGTCACTCGCAAGGCCTTGCCAGGCCTTCCCGGGCTCGGCCGGAGCCGGGGAATCCGGTGACCCAAAGGGCCATTTTCCCGCCAGCAGGCGATGCAGCCCGGAAAGGGTGCTCTTCGCGGTGGCCTGCCTGGTGGCGGCGCGTCACAACCTGGCCGAAGGCCGTGCCGGGGCGGCTGACTCTCATGCCGCATTGGGCGGGTGAGCGCGCGTCTGCAGTCGGACAAGGAACGGTCCCCGGTGTCGAGGATGAGATCGTAACGCTGCCCACTTTTGGTGAAGTCGTCCTTGGGTGTAGTCGATGACGTGATCGGCGCCGGCCGATCGGACCATGTCCATGTTCCTCGTACTGCACACGCCGGTCACCTCAGCGCCGGACCACTTCGCGATCTGCACGGCGAACGTGCCCACGCCTCCCCCGACGCACCGTTGATCAAGACCTTCTGCCCCGGCTGTACATTGCCCTTGTCGCGCAGCGCCTGCGGGGCCGTCAACGCGGCCAGAGGTACGGCCGCCGCCTGCTCGAACGTCAGGTTGGCCGGTTTCAGCTCCAGCAAGTCATCCGGGACACATGGGTACTCGGCACAGCCACCGGTAGCGACCGCAGCGCGGCGATCTGGCCGGTGGGCTGCCGCTGGAGCGTCGGCATCGACCGACGTCACCGACTGCGGACCCGAAAGATATCCACGAACCGCCGATCTGGGCGACCATCTGGTCGCCTGTGTTGCCGCAGGTGCTGCGCCCGAAGGGGATGATCTGTTCGAGGCCGCCGACGGCGAGCTGCGCCGCGAGTGGATGTGCATCTCACGCAGCGGCCTGAGGTCGCCGACGTGCGCACCAGCGTCGTCTACGAGCACATCCGCAACCCGGCCATCCAGCCGGCCCCCTGGTGGCGCGCGTGGCGCGCGTGGCGCGGCACTAGGGCTTCCCCTCGCGCCGCTCAAATCCTCCGCACTGCGTGACTGGGAGACGCGGGTAGCGGGAAAGGGCGATGTCCCGTGCGGCGCGTGTGCAGCGGAGGTAGGCGGTGCCCCGCCGTGTCTCGTTGAGCTTCGCATGCCTGCAGGCTCCGCATAGCCCCGGCTCCGCGCCCAGCTTCAGCCACGCAGCATTAGGCGGCCGGTCAGGCATGAGACGCAGCATATGCCTCTGTGCTGGCCTCGGCCCAGCCGGGCCTCTTGCCGGCCCCTCCCACAACTCCGGCCCACACCAGTGTCGGTCGCCCGCACACCGCCTCCGAAAACTCCGGGGCGGTTCAGACGCCCGGTTGGCCTGCTTCGGTGCAGGGCGTGTCCGCCCCGGGATGGGTGATGTCGGTGAGGGATTCCCCGGCCGCCGGAGATCCCGGCGGCCGGGGAATTTCCGCTACTCGATGCCGGAGTGCGCGTGCTGTCTGGTTCCGGTGCTCAGCGGATGTACAGCTCGTCCGCGTCGTACTCGGTGAACTCGCTGTTGGACACCACGTCCGCCATGCCGAGCGCTTGGAAGGCGGGGAGCAACTGCTCGGCAGCCCACCGGTCCTGGTGCGCCTTGGACTGCCACACGGTCACCACGTGGAGCCCGTTCTCATCCGAGCCCGGCCGCCCAGGCGAGCAGGCCGTCGATGTCCTGGGGCGCGTTGTGCTTGGCGGAGACCGTGCGGAAGTCGTCGATCGTCTTCCCGCGCGTCGCTGAGATGTGGATGTATGCCATGGCTGTCCTGCCTTTCCTGGGTTTGTGCTGGCAGGCAGGACGCTACGGAAAAGCCCGGAACCGGCCATCCGGGGAATCACTCACTGGAGTACTCATTCACGGCCGGCTGGGGTACTTATTCATGGTCCGCTCCCGGCTCACCGCTGGCCCAGGCGGCGATCTGGCTGCGGTTGCTGAACCCGAGCTTGGTCAGGATGTGCTGCACGTGGTTTTCGGCTGTCCGCTCGGAGACGTACAGGGTCTGGCCGATCTGCTTGTTCGTCAGTCCCCGCGCGACCAGCCGGGCCACCTCGAACTCGCGGGGGCTCAGCGGTGAGCCGGCGGCAGCGACGGCCGACAGCCGGGCCCGCAGCTGTTCGATCCGCTCGGTGAACGGGACCATCCCGAGCCGTTCGGCCTTGCCCGCCGCGGTGTCCAGCTCGGCCCGCGCCCGGTCCAGGTCGCCCGGCGCCTGGCGGCGGGTCAGGGCCGCGGCGAGCTCGACGCGGGCTTGCACGGCGCACCCGCGGGCGCCGTTGGCGTCGCAGATCGAGACCGCGCTCTGCAGATCCTCCGCTGCCGCATCCAGACGGCCCAGCGCAGCGGCCGCCCGCCCGAGCGGCAACTCGACCGGGCCCATGTAGACCCCGGCCCCGGCGCCGTTCGCGACGTGCTGACCGCGGAACGGCTCGAACCGCGCCGCCAGGAACTCGATGTCCTCCGCCCGGCCGAGGCCGATGGCGACCGCCAGCCCGTGCGCCCAGCACGCCATGCGCATCGCGGCCGAGGGGTTCCATGACCGGACCGGACCGGCCTGGGCATAGGCTGCCTCGGCGCCGGCGCGGTCACCCTGGTGGAGGCAGATCATCGCGAAGCTGAGCGCGGGGAAGACGGTGGCGACGCCGCGGGTGGTGTCCACGGCATCCGGCCTGAGGTGGTCAGGGATCTGGCCGAACAGCTCGATCGCGCCGGATCTGTCGAACCCGATATGAAGGCCCGCCTGGCACAGGATCACCGCGCAGGCGCCGAACGCGACCGGGTGTCCCATGTCGTTGAACACCGTGAACGACTCCCGCGCCAGCCGCACTGCCTCGCTGTAGCGCCCGGTCGCCAGCGCGAGCGTGGCGGCGGTGTGCAGGAAGTGCCAGCGTCCGAGCGGTCCGGGGAGCCGTTCCAGGCAGATCTCGAGATCGGCGAGCTCACGATGAACGCTCCGCAGCTGACCGGTCTCAAACAGGGTGTCGATCCGCCACAGCCGGCCCCACATCTCGAGCCAAGCGCTGCCCACCGCGTCGGCGGCATCGAGCATCCGGCTCGCCAGCACGGCCCGCTCGGCGATTCCGTCGGGGGCGCAGCAGGCCAGCTGGCGGGCGCGCAGCGCGTCCACGAGCACGACCGGGTCGTCCGCCGATCCGGCGGCGGCCAGCGCGTCCCGGCTGACCTTCCCCGCGCGGTCGTACTCACCGCGGTACACCAGCGCCTGCGCGTATCGCGAGGAGACCCGGGCCCGCAGATCATCCCCAAGATCGTCCCCGGCGAGGGCCTGCTCACAGATGCGGCAGATCTCCCCGTCCCATTCCGGTACGCCGATGGCCTCCATCACCAGCGCCGTACAGGCGAGCCAGAGCCGGTCCCGCCGGCGCTCAGCCCGCCGGCCGACCTGAACCGCCGTCTGCTGCGATCCGGGCAGGTCGCCGCTGCGGTGCAGGGCCGCGGCCAAGGCAAGTTCGAGCCGGGAGCAGTCGGCCTCGCCGATCTCCTCACCACCGACCGACAGCGCCTGCCGGTACAGGCGCACAGCCTCCTCGAACGCCAGCGACCCCGCCGCCACGTCGGCCGCCGCCTCGCACGCCGCCACCGCCAGCGCCCGGTCACCGGGCAGCGACGCCTCGACCCGGTGACGGGCGACCTCCGCCAGATGCAGATCCAGCTGCCCCTCGTACAGAGCCTCGATCGCGTCCGCCGCGGCGCTGTGCAGCCGCCGCTTCTCCGCGGCGCTCAGCCGGGCGGCCACCGCCGAGCGGACCAGCGCATGCGAGAACCGGTGATCGCCGGGACGGTCACCGGCCGCCAGGAACCCGGCGGCCCGGCCCTCGTCCAGCGGACCGAGCAGGGCGAGCACGGGCACATCCAGCATCTTGGCCACCACACCAGCCGAGAAGCTGTTGCCTGCCACCGCGGCGGTCCGCAGCAGCTCCCGGGCGGGATCGGACACCAGCGCGAGCCGGTAGGCCGTCGCCTCAACCACCCGTCCCGGCACCGGCCCCGGCACACCCGGCCCGCCGCCGCGCTGCTCGACGAGCATGCGGGCCAGCTCCCGGACCAGGAACGGGTTCCGGCCCGTCTCCGAGTGCACCTCACCGGCCTGTTCCGGCGACGCCGGCAGCCCCGCGGCGAGCAGGATATCCCCGACCGCGCCGGCGGGCAGGCCGTGCAGGTCCACCCGTTCGGTGCTGGCATCCGCCGACAGACGCGGCGGCAGACCGGCGCTCGCGTCACCGGACGCCGCCGAGTCCCGGTAGGTCGCGAACACCAGGATGGGCGCCCCCCGCAGCTGACGCACGACATCGGCGAGCAGCACCGCCGATGCCTCGTCCGCCCACTGCAGATCATCAAGCACCAGCAGGAGCCCGGTCCCCCCGGCCGCCTGCGCCAGCCGCCGGCGAACCTCGGCGAACAGCGCGAACCGCTGGGCGCTGCCGGCATCGGCCACATCAGCCAGTGCCGGGCGTTCGGCATCGCCGAAGACACGCGACCACAGGCCCACACCGGATGGGTCATCATCGGCGGCCCGGACGGCGGGCTCATCCAGCACCAGCCGCCACAAGCCGTACGGCGGCGAGCTGTCCCGGTCAGCCACCCGAGCCCACGCCACCGGCACGCCCCGCGCAGCAGCCGACGCGGCGGCCTCCTCCGCCAGCCGGGTCTTCCCGATCCCCGCCTCGCCCGTGCACAGCACCAGACGGCCGCCACCCGCCAGGGCATCATCCAGCAGCAGCATGACCCGAGCCAGCTCGCGGTCACGGCCCACCATCGGCCCAGAGGCCCCGCCCTGCACACCCCCCACCGGGCAACCATAAAGCCGCAGGCCATCGGCGCCCTAGTGGTGAACAGCATCGTCGGTGGCCCGCATGACCACAGACAGGCCTTGACGGTGGTGGCGGAGTGGCAGAGGCGAGCTTCCGTCGCGCTGGCTGATCCACACCGAGACATGGGCGGGCTCCAGCACCCGGAAAACCCTGAATGCACACACTGCCACCGCTACCCGTTCCACGGCCCGTTCCACGCGCCACCAGCGAACCCGACCCTGCCCACATAACGCAGGGTAACCACGGGCGGCAACGGCCATCCTGTGCACGCCCGGCCACACCGCTAGCCAGCCGGTCACTGCCGCTGCTGCCGCGGCGCACGCGCACATCCGCTTGGCGCCACGACCTCCTGGGGCCGCCCCGGAGACGACCGCACATGCCGATGAGCGCGTTTCTTATCCGATCTTGACGCGCCACCAGTGACGGGGCCTGGGAACCAGCTGTCGTTGATGCTGCCTAAGCGGCGATCACTGTCATCGGCTACAGGGGAATGATCCTTTCCAAGCCCAGTGGGCCTATCCAGGCACCCCATGGATCCGTCCCAGTCCGCTGGGACGGATGGAACAGCCCCATCAGGGGTAACGGAACCGGCCCCGATGGCACGCGTCCGCGAGGGACGCGGAACCCGGGTCGCAGCGATCCCGTCGGGAGGTAGGCGCGGGCAATCGGAATCGACCGATTGCTCCGAGGACGTAGCTCATTTGCTCCCTCTCCGTGCTCGGCAGACCGTGCAGGGTGACAATTGATCGCAGACCTTGCCATGCCCGGAATTACCGGGTTAAAGTACCACGAAAGCGACACGGGTCGTTTGGTGCTCCCCGGCCAAGCTATCGGCGTTGAGGCCCGGGGCGCGGAATTTGGGGGGGCTTACATGCTAAAAGGGTTAAGGCTCGCAGCGATAATGTCGCTGGCTTTGTCTACTCTCGTCATCGGAGCAGGTGCAGCGGCAGCGTCCGAAGGTCACCACCGGCACCCCAACACCTGTACTGGCACGCTGGCTGCACCAGGCGTGCTGGCCGGGACCTATCGCCGTGATGTCGTCGTCACTGGCGTCTGTGCCGTCAACGGCGGCGCCGCGGTGATTAAAGGAGACCTGGTCCTCGCGCCAGGCTCGGCCCTGAACGCGACGTTCGCGCTCAACGATGTGGCCGGGACAGGCACGTCCAGCCTGACCGTGCGCGGTGACATCAAGGTGGGGAACGGCGCCACCTTGGGTATGGGTTGCGAACCGAGTTTCGATCCCTGCACAGATGACCCGAACGCCGGGTCCGGTGGCACACTGACCGGCCAGAACCACGTGTCCGGTGACGTGAAAGCGTCGCGTGCGCTGGCCGTCATCATCCATGCCAGCAAGATCAACGGGGACCTCACCCTGAGCGGCGGGGGCGGCGGCGTGACCTGCGCCATCCCGACCACCGGGATTTTCGCGGCCTTGCAGTCCCCGGTATTCAGTGACTCTGAGGACAACACCATCGGTGGTGACCTCAAAATCACCGGGCTCCGGACCTGCTGGATGGGGGCATTGCGCAACCACGTGCGCGGAGACCTCTTCGACGCCAATAACACGATGGCCGACCCGGACGCGGGTGAGGTATTGACCAACGTCGTTCGCGGCAACATCGCCTGTTTCCACAACAGCCCAGTGGTGCAATATGGCGACTCGGCGGGTTCCCCGAATCAGGTACGGGGCCACGCGTTCGGGGAGTGCGCCTTCAACGTGAGGCAGCCGAACCCGGCCCCCTCAGGACCGCTGGAGCCGATCTCCGTCAAGATCTGACTGACCTTTACACCAACGAGCGACGGGCCACCCGCGAAGGGTGGCCCGTCGCGCTCCTTGGCGGTGTCAGCGAGCGCAGTGCGATGCGCCGAAGACGTCGATTTCCGTCCGATGATTCCGCCGCCTGCCAGATCAATTAGGAATGCCCAGCCAGCCGATTTTTCCGCCAATTGGAGCTCCCGCATATGCCAGGCCCGACCGCCGAAGTCGAGGTCCGCCCAGATCTGGTCAAGATGGCTCAGGGCAATGTGAAGTGGTTCAACGGCGAGAAGGGCTACGGCTTCATCGCGGTCGAGGGTGGCCCAGACGTGTTCGTGCACTTCAGTGCGATCACGGGTGGCGGCTACCGCAGCCTCGAGGAGGGGCAGAAGGTCGAGTTCGACGTCACGCAGGGCCAGAAGGGACCCCAGGCGGAGAACGTCAGGGTCATCGGCTGACTCATCGGCGGCGACCACCTCGCCGGGCCGTCCCAGCGTCGCGGTGACCGCGCGACACCAACTGACCGCCGCGCCCATGGCGCGCTGGCGGGAAGCCTGGCGTCAGGGCTTGCGGCCGATCCCCGCGTACGCCGGGATCAGGTGGGACGGGCTCGCAATGGCCCGCCACTGCGGCAGCGGCACCACACCAGGCTCCACAAGCTCCAAGCCGTCGAAGAACCGGCTAAACTCCGCCCGCGAGCGCAACGTCAGCCGCGTGCCGCCCATCCGCTGGTTGAGCCGCGCCGTCCCCTCGGTGACCCGCTCCACGTCGATATCCCTGGTGGTATCCGACACCGCCAGATAGCTCCCCGACGCAAGCGCCCCCATCAACTCGGCCACGAGCGCGTGCGGGTCGTCGGAATCCGGGACGTACTGCAAGATCATCAAGGCCATCACGGCCACTGGGCGGCTGAGATCCAGCGTCGCCGCCGCCTCCCGCACGATCTTGCCGCTATCGCGCACATCCGCATCGATATAAGCGGTTGCGCCCTCCGGCCTGCTGCTCAGCAGCGCACGCGCATGCGACAACACGATCGGGTCATTGTCCACGTACACGATCCGGCACTCCGGTGCGGCGGCCTGGGCGACCTCGTGCGTGTTGTCCGCAGTCGGCAGGCCCGTACCAAGATCCAGGAACTGGCGGATCCCCGCCTCCACAAGAAACCGCACCGCCCGGCCCAGGAACGCCCGGTTCGCCCGCACCCCCGGCAACACGTTGGGATTAGCCGCGATCACCTGCTCGGCGGCATCCCGGTCGGCTGCGTAATTGTCCTTCCCGCCCAGCCAGTAGTCATACACCCGGGCCGGATGAGCCACCCCGGTATTAAACCCTTCGGCGCCCTGCCCAGCCCAGCCAGAAGGAACCGGGGCGAACCAGTCCTTCGCCACAATCCGCCCGCCTTCCCGCGCACCTGCCGCAATCCTCCGGTCAGAGCACAAATCCTGCCACACCCAGCCACCCCGGCCAACAACCCATCCGGGCTCCACTTAACACCGCTCGGTCAGAACCAGCTACCGCACCCGCACACGCCGTTTCGTCACGATGCGTCCCTCAACGGGCCATACTTGCCGTGCCCGACGGCCACCACGCAGAGTAGACGTCCAAACGAGTCTCCTGCTGCTCGGCTCAACCGGGACCGCCGAGGTCAGCTGACCGAAGGACCGCTCCGCGGAGTAACTGCTCCGGCGAGCGCTCGTGGAATGGTTCGTGGAATGGCTCGCGTGCCGGTCCTGGTGCCCGCTGGACGCGCCCAGGGCTCCGGCCGACGATCCTGAGCGGATCGCGATCCGTGAGGCCTTGGCCTTCGGCAAGGCCCTGTATGACCGGCGTGTTGCCCTTGGCCTGAGTGTCGCCGATCTCGCCCAGCGGGCGGGCATGACCGCCAACGAGATCGAGTGCATGGAAGAGGGCGGCACCGAACCCACCGTCGCCCTGCTACGACGTCTCGCTGCGGCGCTGGACGCCGATGTGCGCCTCACCGCAGGCCATGACCTCGGCTCGGTATGGTTCGAGGCCCACGCAGCCTGATCATCATCCTTTCGGGGCTTCCCAGCGCCAATCCATCAAACGCTCCGCCGCTCACACGACGGTGCTCGCCGGGCAACTGCCTTCGGCGGTCCTGCCCGGGCTCCCGGCCAGTACGCGCCAGGTTTCGGCCGCTGGCAACCACGGCCCCCGGGTATCGGGCGCAGTGGTGCGTCATGGCATGGCAGGGTAATCCCCTGCCCGTCTTTCGGCGCCCGGCCGCGACCGGCGCCGCAGCGGACTGCGCGGCGGGCGCACAACAGGCGGGATTGGCCCGTCCGGCCTGCGTACCTCCGCCGGTCGTGTGAAGCGATCTCCTGATCGCTAGCTCCGGAAGTAGCGCGCCTGCGCCCCGGTTGCCCATCCGGGCGTCAGTCACCGGTCATGCCGTCGATCCGCTCCCGGATGAGGTCGGCGTGGCCGTTGTGGCGCGCGTATTCCTCGATCATGTGCAGGTAGATCCATCGGATGTCACGGGCGCGCTCCGGATGGTGTCCGCGGCTGGGCACGACGTCATCAAGCTGCTTTCCGGCCACGGCGGCGCGTGCGTGCTGTATTTCCTGTTTGAATGCCTCGATGTTGGCGGCCGCGTCCGCGTCGTCAAGCGCTTCGAAGTCCTGGCCGATTTGGTCCGGGTCGTAGGGGAAGGGCAGGTCGGTGGTTGCCGCATGCATGCGGAACCACCAGCGCTCCACCTCGGTCATGTGCCGCACCAGGCCAAGCAGAGATAGCCGGGACGGCGGAACCGGCCGCTCCTTCAGCTGGCCGGCGGTCAGGCCGGCGCACTTGTGCAGCAGCGTGCCGCGATGGAAGTCCAGCCACGCCTCAAGTGCCTGGCGCTCACTCAGGATGAGCCCAGGCTCGGTGCGCTCCACCGGCGCAGCCGTCCACGCTTCGGTCATGACCGCCACGGTAGTTGTGACCGCCTATCTCCGTCGATCACTTAACCGTCGCGGCCGTGCCCAGATCCCGGCCGCTAACCAGCGCAGCTGACATGCAGGCCGGCGCCAGGATCACATCCGGGCCACTCAGGCGGCCGGCGCGTAGCGCACCGGCGAGCCGGCCAAATGAGCATTATTTCAAGTAGCTCTCTGTGATGGGCTTGACTCCGGCCTTGACGTAAGGTAGCCGCCGTTCGGCGTGCCCGGCCGGAGCGTAACGGTCTGCCCGCGATGCCGCGCCGATCTAGACGATCGGCTTGGCTGCCGGCGCCCGCTCATCGCCGATGTGCGGGGTGGGCCGCGGGCCTTCGCGGTCATCCGGGATGCGCACACGCCCGCCGATGGCAGCGCCTGCCTCATCTCGGCCCGGGATGCGCCTGGGTCGGCCCGGCGACAGGGCTCTGACTCGGCCGGCCCGCTTCCCCGGACAGCGGGAGGCCGGCGGATATCACGCCAGCGCAGCCGCCTTGCGCAGCAGTACCGACCGCTCGCGCAGGTTGCGGCACAGCCGGGCGGCGAGCTCCAGCTCGGCCCGTGCCTCGGCGGTCCGGCCGAGCCGGGCGAGCAGCTCCCCGCGCACGCTCGGGAGCAGAGTTGACCCCGACAGGCGGTCGGAGGCGGCCAGCTCGTCCACAATAGGCAGCGCCTGCTGTGGCCCATTCGCCATCGCGACGGCGACGCGTGGCAGGCGGCGATCGCTGCCTGCAGTCCGTACGGTCCGAGGCCGCGGCCGGCAGCCGAGGCCCGGCCGATCGCGGCCAGACCGCGGCGGATCGCCGACCGGTCCCACCGGCGCCGGTCCTGATCCTCTGGGAGCACCGCCTCGCCATCGGGCCCGGTGCGTGCGGGAAAGCGCGCGGCGGTGAGCTCGACCAGGGCGAGCAGCCCGTACACCTCCGGCTCGTCGGGCAGCAATGCGGCCAGCATCCGGGCCAGCCGGATCGCCTCGTACGCGGGATCGGGGCGCAGCAGGCGGTCACCGGCCGTCGCCGTCGAGCCCTCCGTGAAGATCACGTACAGCATGCTCAGGACACCGCCGAGCCGCTCGCGCCGTTGCCCGGACGGCGGCAGCTCGAACGGCACTCCCGCCGCGCGGCGATCGTTTTTTTCGCCCGCGTGATCCGTGCCTGGACCGTCGGCACGGGCACGAGGAACGCCCGGACGATCTCCACGCTCGCCAGGGCCGCCGACCGCGCGCCATCTATGCCGCTTCCGTCACCGGGTATGCGGCGCCATGGGCGGGGTACCTGTGCCGCCTCCGGTGCGGCTCACGGGCGGTTGGCCAGCCGCGGTTTACCCGTCCCGCGTGTGTTCCGTGGCAGGCTAGCCACAGCGATATGGCAAGCGCGGGCCCGCACGGCCATGACGGGGGGCGCCGCATGGACAACCAAGAAGGTCAAGATGGCACCGGGAGCGAGCGTTTCTGGAGAACCCTGTCGCGTTCGCGGCCTGCCCACTGAGCGGGTGTCCTTCTAGCTACTCCCTGATGAGGCGGATGACCTTTCTCACGCCCTGGTAGGTGAGGATGCCGCCGTTCCACGCCAGGATGAACACTCCGAACACCAGGAAGAGCGCCAGGGCGACCACGAGGACCGCGCCGTTCCCCTCCCGGCGGTCCCCTGCTGCTGCGGGTTCCGCTGGTACTGCTGGATCCACATCGGGCCGAGCCCGTTCGAGATCCGGCTGTTTCCTCGGGGCATGCCAAGCGTCATCCTCCGTCCCAGTCGTGGCGACCGCCTGACCTCGCCGCCTGTCAGCACCAGGCTCCGGTTGGGAACGAACGTAGACTGGTGCGGTGCCCGCTGCTGAGGATCTTGAGCCGTACCTGGTCCCTACCTGGTTCATCGACTGCGACACTCCGAGCGTCAGGCGCCGTGCGGAGGAGGTAGTCGCCGGCGCCACGAGCGATGAGGAGCGCGCAATGCGGCTCTTCTACGTGGTGCGCGACGGGATCCGGTATGACCCCTATTCGATCACCAGTGATCCGGGCGGCTACCGCGCGAGCACGGTCCTCGGGCAGCGGGCTGCTTACTGCATCCCCAAGGCCGTAGTGCTGACCGCGCTCGCCCGTGCCGTTCGCATCCCGGCCCGGCTGGGTTTCGCGGACGTGCGCAACCACCTGGCCAGCGAGAAGTTGCTGGCCCGGCTCGGGACGGACCTGTTCGTCTTCCACGGCTTCACCGAGTTCTGGCTTGCCGGCCGGTGGGTGAAAGCGACCCCCGCCTTCAACATTGGGCTTTGTGAGCGCTTCGGGGTGCGGCCGCTTGAGTTTGATGGCCGCAGCGACGCCCTGTTCCACGAGTACTCGGCGGACGGCCGGCGGCACATGGAGTACGTGGCGGAACGAGGCAGCTTCGCCGACCTACCGCTCGAGGAGATCATGAGTGCATTCGCGACCCACTATGGGCACGTCTCGGCGGGTGCCGACCGAGACCGCGATGAACTCTTCGATCCACGCGGCGAGGCGCCGGCGCCCAGGACCTGAGGGTTCACTTCTACGCTCCGGATCTCTTTGCGAGAGGGGCCAACTGGTTGCCGTTGGCGCCCCTGGGGCACCCGACGGTGTCACGGCGAACCCCTCCCCGCCGTCGGCCACGCCCTGAAATTCCATCGGCTCGCTGGCTCGCGAACGCGACAGACGACTCGCCTACTTCCAGGTCAACCCCACCGCATGCACTACGCGCACTTCCGCGATCCGGGCATGTTCACCGGCTCCTGCGCCGTGGAAGTCGGCTGCAAAGCCGAGCGGTACCTGTGCCTTTCCGCAACTTGGGCGTCAGACTCGTCGTGGAACGAGAAGCCAGAAGTCGTCGAGTACGCCCTGTTCAAGCACGGACAGAAGCTGCGACGGAGGCGGACATGACCGTCGCACCCGTCTTGGCGAGCGCGCCGAGCCGCCTAATATGGGCGGCAACCTGGTCGCCAGCGCGGCCGCCTGTGCCCGCGCCCGAACGGGTTGATCTGTGCGGCCACGGGCATGGCCGACACGGCTGACCGACGCCCGACTCTGCCGAATAGCGAGCGTTGACTGCATGGATGCTTATGCGGTTGCTCGCATGGACACTCGCGGTCTCTCACGATCGACGAGGGGCGAGGGCGACGCGTTCGCGTCGAGGCCGAACTCCCCCGCCTGAGGGGTCAGAAGGTCCATCGGGTGGCGCCCCCGGGTTCCTTGGTGGCGACGGCGTAGGCGTCCTCGGGCATGAACTCGTAGACGTACCACGGCGGCGGCCCGGCGCTGGGGGCGCTGTACTCATGGGTGAAGCCGCCGTCGGCCACGGTCGGTGCCCAGCCGCCCTCGGCGAACACCTCGGTGAGGCGCTGCAGCAGTGCGTCGTCGGTGACACGGACGGCCCGGCCCTCGAGCGCCACGTCGTAGCCGTGGATGGCGACGCCGAAGGCGCAGCGCGGGTCGCGCTCTACGTTCCGGATCTTGCGCGACCGCGGACCGCCGCAGAAGTAGTAGCGGCCGTCGACCCAGAAGGCGCCGACTGCGGTCATGTGGGGTCGGCCATCGGCGTCGATCGTCGACAACCAGAAGGTGTGGTGGCCAGGTCCACCGGTGCCCGGTTCCTGGGTCAGGTTGGTCTCGAGCGTCCGGCGCACATCGGTCCAGTCGAGTGGGGCGAGGTCGTAGAGGTCGGCGAGATTCTTCGCTCGGGGTTCGGGAGCAGCCATGCCAGTACCGACGATCAACGACGGCGGAACTCATCGGTCAAGACCCTGGAATGTGCCGGGACGCTACGGCTGGGTCGGCGGCACCGGAACGGCAGCGCATATCACCCCGTCCACCGGCGCGGTCACCATCCTGCTCAGCCAGCTGGAGATGGCCGGACCAACCCCGCCCGCTCTGATGCGCGACTTCTGGCGGTACGCGGCGACACCTGACGCCAGGCATACGTGCGGCCTGTGGCACCGCCGCGGAGCGTCATGCAGTGACAGCTCCGCGCGTCCTCTCATTGGCAGCGCGCGCGTAGCTGCCGCTATGCGCGGCCGCCGGTGCATGACAGAGCCGCCCGCAGTCCGCGCGGAGCTGGCTGATCTGGGCGTGGCCACAGCGGGCTGCCAGCGTCCCGTCATGCCGGTGGGCGGACTTTGTTCCGGCCGTCGCGGCGCGGCCGATCGCATGGCGGGCGTTGACAGCGCTGAGGTGAGAACGGCGGTGTCAGGTGCATACATGCCGGCAACGCAACGTTTACGGCTGGTCCGGTCAGGTTCGGTTTG
>CAWKNX010000013.1:0-218035 GCA_963851085.1 uncultured Actinomycetota bacterium
CGGGCACACAAGACGGGCACAGCGGGCGGGAGCGACGCTGATCTGTGATCAGGCAGCCGTGGGCCGGACGGACTGGTCCAGGCTAAGCTGGCCACGCTGTTAATGAATTTTTCACAAGGCTACGTCGATATTAATGGACGCGTTTATCCCTGTTGGCCTAGCGTTTTTCCCATATAGTTCCGGCTCCGCGGTAACCGTCATGCGGACCTGCCTTGGCGCGTCCGCGTCCTGACGCGTCCTACCTATGAGCGAGGTGGTTTCCTTGTACTCAGTCGCCAAGAGAGTTGGGCTGACGGCAGTGGCCGGCAGCGCGGCTCTTATCCTCGCTGCCTGCGGCAGCAGCGGCAGCAGCACGTCTTCGAGCAGCCCGAGCAGTTCCAGTTCAAGCAGTTCCGTGCCGGCGGTATCCGCCACGTCGTTCACCAACGACTTCTCCCAGATGGCAACGTTGAAGTCACTGGCGGCAAGCGGCAAGGGCAGCGTCGGGGTGATCCTGCCTGACACTGTTTCATCCGCGCGCTACACCGAATTCGATGCGCCGTACCTGACGAAGGCCCTCACCACGGCGGGCCTGACGAGCTCACAGTTCTCGGTCCAGAACGCGCAGGGCAGCGACGCAACCGAGCTGAGCGACGCCCAGGCTGCCATCACCAAGGGCGCGACCGTGCTCATCATGGACCCGCTCGACGCCGGCGTCGGCGTGTCGATCGAGAAGTACGCCAGCGCCCACGGAGTGGCCGTCATCGACTACGACCGGCTGACCCTGGGCGGCAGCCGTAAGTACTATGTCAGCTTCGACAACGTGCATGTCGGCCAGCTGATCGGTAGCGGCCTGGTCAGCTGCGTGGCCGCCTGGAAGGTGGCAAAGCCGAACGTGCTGGTCATGTACGGCGCGCCGACCGACAACAACGCCACCCTGTTCGCCAAGGGCTACAACGCCGTCATGGCGCCCTACTTCGCCTCGGGCAAGTGGGTCAAGGTCGGCAACGCCGCAGGAACCTGGGACCCGCCAACCGCGGAGACGGAGTTCCAGGGGCAGTTCACCGCGCACAAGAACATCAATGCCGTGCTGACTCCCAACGACGAGAACGCGGCCCCGATCATCCACTACCTCCAGACGCTGGGAGTAAAGGCCAAGACGTTCCCGGCGACCGGACAGGACGCGACCCTGATCGGGCTGCAGAACATCCTGGCCGGCTACCAGTGCGGGACCGTCTACAAGCCGATCTACCTTGAGGCGCAGGCTGCCGCGGCGCTTGCGATGTACATCCGGGCCGGCGCGACGCCTCCTGCGGGCCTGGTCAACGGGACCACGGCCGACTCGACCGCGCACGTCAACGTTCCGTCGGTGCTCTTGGTGCCAGAGTGGGTAACACCATCGAATATGAACTCGACAGTTATCGCCGACAAGTTCGTTCCGGCATCGCAGCTCTGCACCGCCAAGTACCAGGCGGACTGCACGGCGGCAGGAATTACGGGATGATCATGAACGCTCGATCCATCACTGGATACTCGCAGTGGTGACATCAAGCCCCGGAGACGGCGCCCGGCCCGCGGCAGCGGGCCGGGCGCCATCCAGCAGCGCCCCGGCGGACGAGAAAGACGCGCCGCTGCTCCAGCTGCGCGGGATCGGCAAAAGCTTCGGCGCTGTGCATGCGCTTGCGGATATCGACCTCGACGTTCCAGAGGGCAAGGTAACGGCGCTGGTGGGCGACAACGGCGCGGGCAAGTCGACGCTCATCAAGACCATCTCAGGAATCTGGGAGCCGAGCGGCGGCCAGATTCTCTGGAAGGGCAAGCCGGTCCACCTGCACGGGCCCAGGGACGCGACAGGCCTGGGCATCGCGACCGTCTACCAGGACCTGGCCCTGTGCGACAATCTGGACGTCGTGCAGAACATGATGCTGGGCCATGAGCCGCGGCGGCACGGTCTGCTCGACGAGGTCAACATGGAGCTGACCGCGAAACGGACGCTCGCGGACCTGAGGGTGACGACGGTCCGCTCGATCCGCCAGCCGGTCGGCTCACTGTCCGGCGGACAGCGCCAGTCGGTCGCCGTGGCCAAGGCTGTCATGCTCGATGCCAGGCTGGTCATCATGGACGAGCCCACCGCGGCGCTTGGTGTCACTCAGACAGAACTCGTCCTCGACCTCATCCGACGGCTTTCGAGCCGAGGGCATGCGGTCATCGTTATCTCGCACAACCTCACCGAGGTGTTCCAGGTCGCGGACCGTATCGCGGTGCTCTACCTCGGCCGGCTCGCCGCGACAGGTCCCGCGTCAGACTTCGATACCCAGTCCGTCGTGGAACTGATGACCACGGGCACCGCCGCAGGCTGGGCGGCGGGAACGGCAATGCCAGCGAGCCCGTGCCGCCAGGCGGTCGTGGCAGCGGCACGGAAGGCTGAACCATGTCATCGACACAGCATGGCGGGCAGCAGGGTCCGGCCGACGAGGGCGCGGTCGTCGGCGCCGGCACGGTGGAGCGGATGGAGGAGCCCGAGTTCGACCAGGCCGCTGCCGAGGATGCTCCGATCGCCGGAGCGCCGGAGCTGATCGCCGACTCCGTCGGCGAGTACGCCCGCATCTGGCTCAAGCGGGTCAGGAGCGGAGAGAGCGGCGCGCTGCCCGTCGTCTTGGGCCTGATCGCGATCGTCATCTTCTTCCAGGCGAAGAACTCGCTGTTCCTGTCCGCGGGCAACCTCGTCAATCTGCTGGTGCAGGGCGCCCCATTCGTCCTGCTGGGCATGGCCGAGGTGTTCGTCCTGCTGCTCGGCGAGATCGATCTTTCCGTCGGCTTCAACGCGGGTATCGGCGCCGTCGTCACGCTCTGGGCGGTCTACACGCTGCCCTGGTGGGTGGCCATCATCCTGGGGCTCGCCGCAACCGCTTTCATCGGTTTCGTCCAGGGCAGCCTGATCACGAGGCTGGGGCTGCCATCTTTCGTGGTCACTCTCGCCGGGCTGCTCGGCCTGGAGGGATTGCTGATCGTCCTCGTCGCCCGCACCGGACATGGCGCCGGCGGCTCAATCGGGAACCCCAGCAACATCATCTACGACCTGACCGCAGGAAACCTCAGCCCCGTGGCCGGCTGGATCGTGATGATAGTCATCGTCGCCCTGGCCGCGCTGTTCATGATCCCGCGCGATCGCCGCAGGCGGGCCAACGGCCTCGTGGCCCCTCCGCTCGGCGTCACCCTGCTGAAGGTCGCCGTCATGGCCGTCGCAGGTGTCGTTGTGGTCCTCATCGGCAACACCGACCGCGGCGTCGGCCTGTCCACCCTGCGCGGGGTTCCCTGGGTCGTGTTCATCGTGCTTGGCGTGCTCGTGCTGTGGACGATGGTGACCAGCCGGACCCGTTTCGGCCGGTACATCTACGCGATCGGCGGCAACGCGGAGGCGGCCAGGAGAGCAGGCGTCAACCTGATCATGATCCGGACGATGGCCTTCACGCTGTGCGGCCTCACGGCCGGGATAGGCGGAATCATCCTCGCCTCGAGGCTGGACTCCATCGGTACCAACCTGGACGGTGGCCAGCTCGTGCTGTTCGCTGTGGCCTCCGCCGTCATCGGTGGCACCAACCTGTTCGGCGGCCGTGGCAGGATGCTGCACGCACTGCTGGGCGGGCTGGTCGTCGCCACGATCTACAACGGCCTCGGCCTGATCGGGCTCAGCACCGCCGCCACCGACATCGTCACCGCGATCGTGCTACTCGCCGCCGTGACCATCGACACCCAGGCCCGCCGCAGGGGCCCCACCAGCAGCTGATCGGTGTCCGTGGGTGGCCGCGCGCACCGGACAGCGGGCGGGAGCGGCGGCATCGCCGAGCGGCAGGGCGGAGATCACTCGGGCGCGAGCCGGTAGCCTGCTCTCGGCTGGGTGAGAATCAGCGGCTGGCTGCCCTCGACCTCCAGCTTGGCCCGCAGCCGCCGGACGTAGACCCGGACGTACTCGGTCTCGGTCTCGTAGCCATGACCCCACACCCGCCTCAGCAGGTGCGCGTGGGTCAGCAGCTTGCCGCGATTGGTGGCGAGTTCGCGCAGTAACGCGAACTCTGTCGGGGTCAGGTGCACCGGCTGTCCGAGCCTGGTCACCTGCTGCGTGGCCAGGTCGATCACGATGTCCCCCGCCGTGACGATCGGCGGTTCAGGCTCGGGCGAGGCGGCCGGGCGGGTACGGCGCAGCGTCGCGGTGATGCGCGCGAGCAGTTCCTCGATGCTGAACGGTTTGGTCATGTAGTCGTCGGCGCCCATGTTGAGCGCGGTCACCTTGTCCCGTTCGCCGCCGCGGGCCGATACCACGATGATGGCGACGGGCGAGCGCTCGCGTATCTGCCTGCACAGTTCGAAGCCGTCGACCTCCGGCAGCATCAGGTCGAGCAGGACGATGTCGGGCCCCTCGGTCTCAAGCAGCTGGAGAGCCCGCATGCCGTCGACGGACACGACGGTGTCGAAGCCGCGCACGGCGAGGTTGGACCTGATCAGGTCGACGATGTTGGGATCGTCCTCCACCACGAGGGCGCGCGTGTTCCTCGCGTCGTCAGACATCTGCTTCCACCGGGAGTCGCACACGGAAACACGTACCCCTGGGCAGGCACTGCAGTTCGATGCGGCCACCATGAGCCTCGACGATGCCCTTGGCGATCGACAGCCCGAGCCCCGCCCCGGCGCTGCGATCGCGCCGTCGGCGGGCCGGCTCGAAGGGCGCCGCCGTTCGTTCCTCCGGCATGCCCGCACCATCGTCGGTCACATTGATCACCACCTCGGCGGCCGTCGTACCGCCCGCCACCGCACTCCCGTTGCGACCACCTGCCACCGCACCCCCGTTCCAGCCGTCCGCCGTTTTCGCCGCTGCGCTGACCCGCACCCGCGTGCCTGGCGGGTTATGGCTGATCGCGTTGTGCAGCAGGTTCACGAAGACCTGCTCAAGCCGGTCGTGGTCGGCCCAGACGACCGGCAGGCCGGGATCGCACGCCACGGAGACGCTCGCGGTGCTGCTCTGGGGCAGGCAGGCGATGGCGGCTTCGAGCACCAGCGGTATGTCGCACCAGTCGCGCTGGAGCCGCATGATGCCCGACTCGATGGCGGAGAAATCGAGCAGGTCGTCCACCAGGCGCCCAAGGCGCGCCGACTCGGCCGCGATGCGGTCGAGGAAACGCTGCTGCGAGTCCCCGTCCCAGGTCACGTCCGGTTGCATGAGACTGGAAGCGTAGCCCCTGATGGCCGTCAGCGGGGTACGCAGCTCATGGCTCAACCGGGAGAGGAAGCCCCGCTGTAGCTCCCGCGACCTGCGCAGCGCCGCGGCCTCCTGATGAGCCAGGCCGGCCTCCTCGCGCTCGAGCGCCAGCCGCAGCGAGTGCGCGGCGTCCTCGATCAGCGCGATCTCCTCCTTCGTGGCACGAAGCGCCTTCCAGCTTGCCAGCAGGACCGTCGGACCCCCGGGCGCGATGAAGGCCGCCACGAGTACCCGCCGCTCGCCACCCCCGAGCCCTCGGGCGGCTCCATCGCGGTGGGCGCTCGCCAGCGCCTGTCGCGCCGTGGCGCGCAAGGAGGCCGACGCTCGGGCCGGATCGGTGCCGAGCGGCCCGGCGAAGGCACGCCAGCGGAGCGCTTCGTCCTGCTGGGTGACAAGCGCCACCTCGTCGGCCTGGAGGCCGCGGCGCAGCGACTGGACCGCGATCACCAGGCCTTCTGCGACCGGGATCGGCCCAGCCAGCGTCTCGAGCATCTCGCGGATCGTCTCGAGGACGCGGTTGCGCGCCGTCACCTGGTCGAGGAGCCCATCGCGTTCCACGGCGCTCGCGGCATACCCCGCATAGAGCGTGACGAGATCGAGTTCGTCACGATGCGGCACGCCGGTATCCGTACGGAAGACGGTGATGACCCCGATGAGCCCGCCAGGGCCCATGACAGGCACTGACCAGGAGCTCGCCACCTCGGCGGCTATCGCGAGGTCAGCGAACGCCAGCCATGCGGCGCTGACCTGCACGTCCTCGACCACAGGCTCCTCGGCGGCCGCGGCCAGGCCGACCGGGCCCCCCGCGGACCCGAACCGCAGCCGTGACCACCGCGCCAGCTGCCCGGGCGCGAACCCGAGCGACGTGGCACAGATCAGCTCCTGGTCGCTCACCAGGTGGATGCACAGCCGCTCGGTACCCAGTGCCGCGCCGAGCGCGGACAGGATCAGCGACAGGCTGGACGAAGGATCCGCCGACACCAGGCGGTCGGCGAGCCCGTGCAGCCTGGTGAGCTGACGGCGTGCGGAGGAGTCCACCTGCTGCCCGGAAAGCAGCGCCACCACGTCATCGGGGTGGGTGCTCTGCGGATCGAGGTCGGCCACGATCTCGCCGTGGCGCAGCACCACGATCCGATCCGCCAGCCGGAACATCTGGTCGATATCGTGACAGGCGAGCAGGATCGTCGTGCCCTTCTCGCGCAGGCCCTTGATCAGCTCTTCTACCTGCGCTGCTTCCTTGATCCCGAGTGACGCGGTGGGCTCGTCCAGTGCCAGCAGCCTGGGGCTTCGGCTCATCGCGCGCGCCACGGCCACCAACTGGCGCTGGCCGCCCGACAGCGCGCGGACACTGCGCGTGGTGTCGGTGATGGGGATGCGCAGGCTCTTGAGCAACGAGGCCGCGGCCCCGTGGAAGCGGCTCTGCGACAGCATGAGAAGCCGCGGCTCCTGCCCGAGGAGGACATTGGCCGCGACATCGAGATTGTCGCAAAGGGCCAGATCCTGCCAGACCACGGCGATGCCCTGCCGGGCGGCGGCGGTCATATCAGCGGACACCCGCCTGCCCGCAAGGAAGATCTCGCCCCGGTCCGGGGCGATGTCACCGGCGACGCAGCGCACGAGCGTCGTCTTGCCCGCACCGTTCTCGCCCGCCAGGGCGACAAGTTCGCCGGCCCGGACGCTGAGGCTGACGCCGTCGAGGGCACGCACCGGCCCGAAGCTGACGGCGAGCCCGGACACAGAAAGCAACGCCGGCGACGGTTCAGCTTCGGCCTCGGCCGGCTGGAGAGCGGCGGTCACTCCGTCATTGTGTGACCACGGTGGCATGCCTGGCCATCCAATCCGCGGTCAGGCTCGTTCTGGCCAGCGATGTTCACGGAATGTTTATGGCGGCGCCCCGGACCGCCGGCACTTGGACGCCCCGCAACACCGGGACGACCCCACGGACCCCGCGCAGACCCGCTGATGTGCTCACCGCGGCAGTCGTTAAGGATCATGATGCCGAACGGCGGCCGGCGCGGGCCGCCCACGCGCAAGCCGCCCGCCGCTCCCCCGGGCTGTTGTACCGGCGGGCTGTTGTTCCGGGGGGGCTGTTGTTCCGGCGGGAACGGTCCTGCGCGGGCGTTCCCGTTCGTCGTACTTGTGGTCGGGCAACATTCGGGCTACGGAGGAACGATGAAATACATGCTGATGATCTGCATCGACGAGTCCGTCGAGCTGAACGAGGAAGAAATCTCGGCCGTGCAACGGGGGACCGAGTCCTGGGTCAGCGAGATGGACGGGCGCGGTGTGCGTCGGCAAGGTAATCGCCTGCGCCCGGTGAGCGACGCGACGACCGTGCGGGTGCGCGGCGGCGAGGTGCTGCTCAGTGACGGGCCGTTCGCAGAGACGAAGGAACAGATCGCCGGCTACGACGTGATCGACTGCGAGAACCTGGACGAGGCGATCGAGGTGGCCGCCAAGCATCCCGTCGCCGGGTTCGGAACGGTCGAGGTGAGACCGTTCTGGGAGGACTGACGGCCACGGTCGGCCAGTCCACGCGGGCGGGGCTACTCGGTCTTCTCCGGCACCACGAGCACGGGCAGCGGCGACTTGTGCACGACATCGTGGGCCACGCTGCCGAGCAGCATGGATGCGAGATTCGAGCGCCCGCGGGTGCCGACGACCAGCAACCCGGCCTGGTTATTGACCGCGGTGTCGATCAGCGCGCCGCCGACGCCTATCTCCAGTTCCCTGTGCACCTCGCCCGTCGCCGTGACGCCCGCGTCGGTGAGCTGTTTCACATAACGGTCGACCACCTGCTGCCCCTGGTCGTGCGTCTCGGTCGTGAACGGTTTGGCCCGGTTCGCGTGCAGCACGACGCCGTGGAACACGACGACCTTGTCACCGGTGGCGGCGGCAATCCGGGTGACCGCCTGCACCGCGTGATCGGCATGCCCGGACTCGTCCACTCCGACCACGATCGTCCCAAACACGTCTTACAGCCCTTCGTTGATGAGGCGGCCGGCCTGTTCGTATTTCTGCGGCATCCGCCGCTTGAAGTAGAAGGCGGCCCCAACGCCGGCCGCGACGACCAGCAAGTCGATCGGGCCCAGCCATTTCGCGTAGCCGTAGCCACTGCCGAGGAAGCTGATGTTCTTGAACAGCAGGTAGACGACGAATACTTGCGAGATAAAGGAAAGCAGCGGCGCCAGCCGGGTCTTCCACCAGTGCACCTCGTCGCGGTGGTAGCGCTCGTAGTACACCAGGATGCTCAGCGACACGAGCGCTTGCACCGACAAGATGATGATGACGCCCATGACCGCCATCAGGCCGTAGAGCTGGAGGTAGGCCTGTGAGTTCGGGTTGTCCGTGCCGGTGAAGAGCGCGAAGAGGCCGATGATGATGGCGGCGATGACCGACTGGGTGACGGACGCGATGTGGGGGCTCTTCCACTTGGGGTGGGTCCGGCCGAGCGCCGACGGGAGCATGCCCTCGCGGCCGAGTGAGTAGAAGTAGCGCGCCGTGGTGTTGTGGAACGCCATACCGCAGGCGAACGAGCCCGTGATGATCAGGTAGCTCATCACCGCCGCGACCCACTGCCCCGCGTACACCTTCGCGGGGCCGAGGTAGTAGTTCGCCGCGCTGGTCTGGGCCTGTGCGATGGCGGCGTGGGTACTCGGGTAACCGCCCAGGGAAGCCCATGCGGTGATCGTGTAGAAGATCCCGAGCCCGATCACCGAGATGTACAGCGCTCGGGGCACGATCCGCTTCGGGTCGCGTGACTCCTCGCCATAGTTCGGCGCCATCTCGAAGCCGACCCACGACCAGAAGGCGAAGAAGAGACCGATGCCGACCGCGCCCGCGGCGAGTTTGCCCACCGCCGGGAAGCCCTGGAAGGCGGTCACGGGGTTCAGTGGGTGCAAAGAGGTGTGCCCGCGGGCGAACAGGTAGCCGTCGAAGATCAGGAGGATGACCACCTCGCTGATCAGGCCGATCGCGAGCAGGGCGGAGGACAGGCGGACGTCGAAGAAGGTCAGCAGCGAGATGAGCACCACCATGCCGAGGGCCAGCCAGGGCCAGGCGACGTTGATGCCGTAGGCGTTGAGCTTCAGGCCGAGGAAGTAGGCGAAGCCGCCGCAAAGCGATGCCTCGAACACCGAGTAGGCCAGGACGGCGCCGTAACCGGTCCCGATGCCGAGTTCCCGGCCGAGCCCGTGGCTGATGTAGGAGTAGAAGCCGCCCGCGGTCGTCTTCTTCCGCGCCATCGCGACGTAGCCGACGGAGAACACGACAAGCACGATCGAGGCGAACACGAAGGCCGCTGGCGCACCGGCCCCCTGACCGAAACCGACCATGATCGGGACGTTGAACAGCATGGCCGAGATGGGCGCCGATCCGGTAACGGTCAGGAACAGGACTCCGCCGAGCCCAACCGCGTGCTTGCGAAGCTTCGGGACCTCGGCGCGCTGAGAGACGTCGAAGTCCTCCGGCACCAGGTCCCGCGCGGGCTGGCCGTCTCCGACGAGTTCGGACTGTGCCATGGATTCCTCCCCAGGGGGCGACCTCGCCCGAGCCGGAGCCGGAGCCACGATCCACGCCGCGCTGCGCGTTATTGGTCAGGCCCGTTGCGTTGTGGTACTCGTCACAGCGCGGACAGTATCACCCTGCTAGAAAGCATGACAAGAAGATCTGGTTGATGAAATATGAGCTTAACTTGGACCGCTTGACAGGAAACGGTCTTAAATGGTACTTATACGGTTGAACCAAATGGCCTGGTCCGCGGAGGTAAGCGGAGGTAGCGGTGGCGACAGATCCCACGGACCTCATCGCCTTCGCCTCCAAGGGCGAGATGCTCGCGAAGTCCAAGCAGTTCTGGAACCCGGGCAAGACCCAGTTCTGGATCGACTCGGGTGTCCCGCTTGTCATCGACAGACGTGAGGGCTACTTCATCTACGACGTCGAGGGCAAGAGGCTCATCGACGTGCACCTCAACGGCGGCACCTACAACCTCGGCCACCGCAATCCCGAGGTCGTAGCGGCGGTCTCGGCCGCCATGCAGCACTTCGACATCGGGAACCACCACTTTCCCTCGCTGGCGCGGACGGCACTGTCAGAAGCACTCGTGCGGACGGCGCCGCGCGGGCTGACCAAGGTGGTGTTCGGCAGCGGCGGCGGCGAGGCGATCGACATCGCGCTGAAGACCGCCCGCCACACGACGAAGAGACGCAAGATCGTCTCGATCGCCAAGGCGTACCACGGGCATACGGGCCTCGCCGTCGCCGCGGGCGACGAGCGGTTCTCGACGCTCTTCCTCGCGGACCGGCCGCAGGAGTTCCCGCACGTGCCCTTCAACGACCTCGGCGGCATGGAGGACGCGCTGCGCGGCAGGGATGTGGCCGCGGTGATCATGGAGACGATCCCGGCCACGTACGGTTTTCCGCTGCCTGCCCCGGGCTACCTCGAAGGGGTGAAGCGGCTGTGCGAACGCTACGGCGCGCTGTACATCGCGGACGAGGTGCAGACCGGGCTGATGCGCACGGGCGAGCTTTGGGCGATCACCAAGCACGGCATCGACCCGGACATCCTGGTCACAGGCAAGGGCATCTCCGGTGGTATCTACCCGCTCAGCGCCGTCCTCGTGAGCGAGGCGGCGGCCGGCTGGCTGTCGGAAGACGGGTTCGCGCACATGTCCACCTTCGGCGGTGCCGAGCTTGGCTGCATTGCCGCGCTCAAGACACTCGAGATCACCTGCCGCCCTGAGATCAGGTCGATGGTGCACTACATCGCCGATCTGCTCGGCAGGGGCCTGCGCGAAATCCAGCGCGGCTATCCCGACTGGTTCACCGGAATCAGGCAGGACGGCCTCGTCATGGGCCTGGAGTTCGCCCACCCCCAGGGAGCGAAGTTCGTCATGAAGCGGCTGTACGACAGCGGGGTGTGGGCCATCTTCTCCACTCTCGATCCCCAGGTTCTGCAGTTCAAGCCCGGCATCCTGATGGCACCGGCGCTCTGCGACGAACTGCTCGAACGCGTCGAGGTTGCCATCGGCGAGGCCGGTGACGACGTGCGCAAGGGCCGGCGGCGGCCGTGACCCCGCCACTGATCGCACCGGGCGGCGCGATGAGCGAAGCGAGGGACGAAGGAGTGGGGCACGCGATTGGCCTGCTCGCCGATCCGGCCGGTATCCCGCGCGCGCGGGCGATGCTCCAGCGCGCCGAGTGGGCCGCCCTGGCCTTCGCGCGGTATGACAAGGCGGCGGTGGACCGCGTGGTGCAGGCGGCGGCGCAGGCCGGCGCCGCGAAGGCCCGCGAGTACGCGGAGTAGGCGGTGCGCGAGACCGGCTTCGGTGTCGCCAGGCACAAGGTCCTCAAGAACATCACGTGCAGCACCGGTATCGTCGAGCGATACCGGGATCACGACTACGTGACCCCGCGCTTCGACCCCACGGCGAAGATCGTGGAGGTGCCGAGGCCTGCCGGTGTCGTGCTCGCCCTGACCCCGTCGACCAATCCGGTCGCCACCGTGTTCTTCAAGTCGCTGCTCGCGTTGATGACCCGCAGCGTCGCGATCATCAGCCCGCATCCGCTGGCCCGTGAGTGCTGCGCCGATGCCGCGCGGACGCTCGCGGACGCGGCCGTCGCGTCGGGCGCGCCCGACGGGGTCATCCAGGTCGTCGACCAGCCCTCGGTGCCGCTGATCGACGCGCTCATGACCGACGAGCGCACCAGCGTCATCGTCGCGACCGGCGGCGCCGCGGTTGTGCGTTCCGCTTACAGCTCGGGCACCCCGGCGATCGGCGTCGGGCCGGGCAACGTGCCCGTGCTCGTTGACGCCACCGCGGACCTGGCGAAGGCCGCCAGACGGATCGTGGAAAGCAAGAGCTTCGACAACTCGATTCTGTGCACCAACGAGTCCGTGCTCATCGTCGAAGAATCCGCCGCCGACACGCTGGTGCGGCGGATGAAGCTCGAGGGTGCCTACCTGCTCACGCCCGACGAACGGGACAAGATCCGCCAGCAGTTGTTCCCGGACGGCCATTTCGACGTCAGGTTCGTCGGCAAGGATGCGACCTGGATCGCGAACGAGGCGGGCATCGCCGTGCCTGGGACCACCAGAATCCTGCTTGCGCCATTCAGTCTGGTGGTCCCGGAGGAGCCGCTGGCGCACGAGAAGCTCTGCCCGGTGCTCGGCCTGCTCCGGGTGCCAACCTCGCGGCGCGGCATCGGGGCAGCGCGCGCGGCGGCGCGCCTGTCCGGACGGGGTCACTCGGCCGCCATCCACAGCAGTGACCCGCGCACGGTGATGGAGTACGGCGCGGCGGTCGAGGTTCTGCGCGTCGCCGTCAACGTCGGCAGCAGCCTCGGCAGTTCCGGCATCGAGACGAGCCTCGCACCGTCGATGACCGTCGGAACCGGCTTCTACGGCCGGTCGTCGGTCGGCGAGAACCTGCAGCCGAAGCACCTCGTGCAGTGGACGAGGCTGGCGTACAACGCGGACCCGGCGGAGCCGTTCGGCGATTTCTCCGGGATCATCCCGTGGCAGTCGCCGGCCGGGCCGGTGCCGCCCTACCCGGAGGCATCCAACCTCGCCGTGCCCGGACACGCGCCACCGGAACGGGTGCCGCGCACCGGGCAGCCTGCTGGGCAGCCCAGCGAGCACGTCACGCCCGAGACGGCGGCGCTGCGCGAGGAAATCCGCCGGCTCGTCATCGAGGAACTCAGCCACGTAATCAGCGGAGCGGGAGGATAGGCGTGGCCGAACTGCGCGCGTTCATCTTCCTCAACCGCCTTCAGCCGCAGACGATGTGCTACCTCGGCACCTGGATCCGGGGCAGTCTGCCGAGAAGCGACGTTGCCGCGCAGATCATCGAGATAGCGCCGGGGCTGGATATCGAGCCGCTCACCGACGTGGCGCTCAAGCACGCGAACGTACAGGCGGGAATCCTCGTCGTCGAGCGGCACTTCGGCTACCTGGAGATGCACGGGAGCACGGACGAGGTGCGCGCCGCGAGCGCCGCGGCGCTGCAGTCACTGGGCACGACGGCGCGGGACGCCACGCCGCCCCAGGTCCTGGCGTCGAAAATCATCACCATGCTCGATCCGCAGCACGCGTTCCTGATCAACCGGAACAAGATCGGCTCGATGGCGCTGGCCGGTGAGTCGCTTTTCGTGCTCGAAATGCAGCCCGCGTCGTACGCGATCCTTGCGGCCAACGAGGCGGAGAAGGCCGCGCGGATCAAGGTGGTCGACTATCGCATGATCGGCGCCACCGGACGCGTGTACCTATCGGGCTCGGAGGCGGATGTGCGCCAAGCGGCCGAGGCGGCGGAAGAGGCGCTGAGGAGCCCGGCGTGAGCGCGAGCGTGGACGAACAGACCCTGCGCGAACTCGTACGCGAGGTGCTGCGCGAGTTGCTGCCCGTCGCCGGCGGGGCGGCAGGCGGTCGAACGGTCCCGGGGGGCGGCGCTGACGCTGGCGCCGCGGTGGTGGCACCGCCGCAGCCGGGCCTCGCGCACACGGTGCGGGAAGACGTCGCGGTGGTCGAGACCGTGAGCATGCGCACCGACCAGGATCTCGCCGCGTTCGCGCTGCGCCTGCTGCACCTGTTCGAGAATCCCAAGCACCGCGACGACCTGCGGGCCCTGGCTGCGCTTCCGCCTGGCCGCCCACGCGTCGGCCGGCGCCGCGGCGCCGACGCACCGCATCGACAAGGGCGCGGTGACCGAATCCGTGGTCATCCAGGCGGCACGGGCAGGAGCCAGGATCGTGCTCGGCCGGCGCGCGGTGCTGACGCCACTCGCTCGCGACCGCGCACGGGCCAGCGGCGTACAGATCGAAAAGGAACGCTGATGATCACCACCACGGCCACCGCACGCGCAGGTGCCACGATCGCGCGCGACCGCGCACGGGCACGGGCACGGGCACGGGCGGGCACGGGTCGCGCCTGGCTCGCGCGCCGGGCCGGCGCCACCCGCACCCGGCCGCGCACGGGCCAGCGGCGCACAGATCGACAAGGAGCACTGATGATTGCCGCGACGGTCGTCGGAAACGTCTGGTCCACGCGCCGGCTCGCCGAGATCCCCAACGGCGCGTTCCTCGAGGTCGAGGCCGAAGGCACCGCGCACAGGCTCGTCGCCTTCGACGTCCTCGGCAGCGGCGTGGGGGAACGGGTCCTCGTCGCGCAGGGCTCCGTCGCCGCGGCGTGGTTTGCTGGCAAGCCCCCGCCCATCGACGCCCTGATCGTCGGCTCGATCGATCCCCCGACGCAGGAGCGGGCGGGCGGGTAGGCGAGGGCATCGCCGGTCGTGCGAGCAGAGAGCATGACCGGTCTTGCGAAGAAACCGGTCTTCCGAAGAAGAGGGAGAAGAGAAAGTGGCGGACAACGCGATCGGAATGATCGAGACGAAAGGATACGTCGCCGCGCTGGCGGCGGCGGATGCCATGGTCAAGGCGGCGAACGTGACGATCGTCGGCCGCGACGAGGTGGGCGACGGCCTGGTGGCGGTCACGATCATCGGGGACGTCGGCGCGGTGAAGGCGGCCACGGAAGCGGGCGCGGAGACGGCGACGAGCGTCGGCGAACTGATCTCCGTGCACGTGATCCCGCGGCCGCACACGGAACTCGGCAATTACTTCAAGGTCCGTGGCGAGTAAGGCGCGCGTGGCGGCACCGGAACTGCGCGTGTACCTGCTCGTTCGGGACCTCCAGCGGCAGTTCGCCGCGTACCTGGGGACGCCCACGCGCGCCCGCGGCTACCCGCCCGTGCAGGGCGAGCATGCGCTCATCGTCGAGGTCACGCCCGGCCTTTCCATCGAACGCGTCACCGACCTGGCGCTGCGCGCCGTACCGGCGGTCGAGCCCGGCATCCTGTTCGTCGAGCGGCAGTTCGGCGTGCTCGAGGTACACGGTCCCGATCTCGCGGAGGTGGAGCGCGCGGGGCGGGCGATCCTGGCCGGCCTGCGCGCCGACGCCGCGGACCAGTTGCGGCCGCGGATCCTGTTCTCGGACGTGATCGAGGACGTCACCGACAGGCAGGCGGTCATCATCAACCGCAACCGCGGTGGCTCCATGATCCTGCCCGGCGACACGCTGGGCGTGTGCGAGGTCACGCCCGCGCTCTTCGCCACGGTCGCGGCCAACGAGGCGGAACGGGCGGCTCCGGGAGTGACGCTTGTCGACGTGTCGATGATCGGCCTAGCCGGACGGAACTATATGTGCGGCCGCACCGAGGACGTCCTGACGGCCCAGCGGGAGATCGCCGCCGTGCTTGACGCGGTCGAGGGGCGCGAGCATGGCTGAGATCATGATCGCGGTAACTTCTCGGCGATATCAGCGGCAAAGTTACCGCGATCATGAAGCGAGCATGGGTGGGAGCCTGGGTGAGGGGCCAGATGCAGACACATGACCTGTCGGTCGGCGGCGGCGTCCTCGAACGGGTCACGCGGTGCGCCGAGAACGCGATCGGCGGCTACGGCTGTCATCCCGCCACGACCGTGCGGCTGCTCAACGTCTCAGAGAACGCGACCTACCTCGTCCAGGACCCCGACCAGGGGCCGTCCATTCTGCGCGTGCACAGGCTCGGCTACCACACCGAGGTGGAGATCGCGTCCGAGCTTGCGTGGATGGACGCCCTGCGGGCCGACGCGGGCGTGCGAACGCCGCGCATCCTGCCGGCCGCCGATGGCCGGCGCATCGTGACCTCGACGGATCCGTCCAGCGGCGAGCGGCGCCACTGCGTGCGCTTCGAGTACCTCGCGGGCAGCGAGCCTGTCGACCATGCCGCGCTGCACTTCGGTGAGCTCGGCGAGATCACCGCCCGGATGCACCGGCACGCACGGCAATGGGCCAGGCCAGCCTGGTTCACCCGGTTCCACTGGGACTACGACTGTGCCTTCGGTGCGCAGGCGCGCTGGGGCCGGTGGCAGGACGGCGTCGGTGTCGGTGCGCCGGAGCGAGAGGTACTCGGGCGCCTGGACGCCAGGCTGCGGGCCCGGCTGGCCGCATTCGGCACCGGACCGGAGCGCTACGGCCTGGTCCATGCGGACACGCGGCTCGCCAACCTGATCGTGAACGGCGCAGCCGGCGGAGCCGATGAGGGATCGGTCGCCGTCATCGACTTCGATGACTCCGGCTTCAGCTGGTACCTCTACGACGTCGGCACATCGGTCAGCTTCTTCGAGCACGAGCCACAGGTGGCGGGCCTGGTCGAAAGCTGGCTCTCCGGCTACCGCCGGGTGGCGGATCTTACGGCCGCGGACGAGGCGGAAATCTGGACGTTCATCCTGTTCCGGCGGTTGCTGCTGGTCGCATGGATCGGCTCGCACACCGCGGTGGACATAGCGCGGGAGCTTGGAGCCGGGTATACGCGCGACAGCTGCGATCTGGCCGAGCGTTACCTGAGCCAGCACGGCTGAGGTCACTCGGCCGGTCGACGTAAGAGAGCAGAAGGGAAGGCCAGGGTGTTCACATCAATCGCCGGCCGCGCCGTTGTCGTGACCGGCGCTACCCGCGGCATCGGCAAGGGCATCGCGCGTGTGTTCGCGAACAGCGGCGCACGGGTGCTCGTCGTCGGCAGGGACGAAGAAGCAGCAACGGCCACGGTCCGTGAGCTGTCGGCGCACGGTGCGGACGTGTCGCAGGTGCTTGCCGACGTCAGCTCGCGTGCGGACTGCCTGCGGATGGCGGACACCGCCGTCGAGCGGATGGGCGGCGTCGACGTGCTCTGCGCGAACGCGGGGATCTTCCCCGAACGCCGGCTCGAGGACCTGACCGACGAGGACATGGAGCTGGTATTCGGTACCAACCTGAAGGGCTGCGTGCTGTCCGTGCAGGCGTGCCTTCCCGCGCTGCGGCGCAGCGGCCGTGGCCGCGTCATCCTCACGTCATCGATCACCGGGCCGATCACCGGCTTTCCCGGCTGGGCGCACTACGGCGCGAGCAAGGCGGGGCAGCTTGGCTTCATGCGCACGGCGGCCATCGAACTCGCGCCAAGCGCCATCACGGTCAACGCGGTCCTGCCAGGGAATGTGGTCACGGAGGGCCTGGAAGACCTCGGCGAGGACTACATGAAGCAGATGACGGCGACGATCCCGCTTGGCCGTCTCGGCACGGTCGAGGAGATCGGGTACGCGGCGCTGTTCCTCGCGACCGACGAGGCCGCCTACATCACGGGCCAGACGATCGTCGTCGACGGCGGCCAGGTCCTGCCGGAATCGCTCGCCGCCGTGGACACGGGCTGATGGCCGACGAGGTTCATGGTCGGCCGGCACGGAACCAGGAGGACGTACGCCGCGTCCTCGCCGACCGGATCTCGGCCGGGCACCTGCGCCCTGGGCAGCGGCTCGGTGCCGAGCGCGCACTCGCGGCCGAACTCGGGGTCAGCCGGGCGACGCTGCGCAACGCGCTCGCGGTGCTCGAGGAAAGCGGCACGGTCCGCCGCGTTCCCGGACGTGGTGGCGGCACGTTCGTCAGCCGGGACAAGATCGAGCGGGATCTGTCTCGCGTCGTCGGCGTGCCGGCGTTACTGCGCAGCCAGGGGGTCGTCGCGGGCACCCGGGTGATGAGCGCCAAGCTCGCCGCCGCGGACGAGGCGGCCGCGCAGGCCCTGCACCTGCGCCCTGGCGATCTCGTCGTCGACCTCGTGCGTATCCGGCTCGCCGACGGCAGCCCGATCTCGGTCGAGCACGCCATGCTGCCCGCGGAGCGCTTCCCAGGCCTGCTCGAGCTTCCGCTCGGCGGCTCGGTGTACGAGTTGCTCGACGAACACTTCGGTACCCGCCCGGACGAGGCGGTCGAGCGGATCGAGGTCGTCGCCGCGTCACCGGACGAGGCGATGGTCCTCGATCTGGAGCCCGGCGCACCCCTGCTCGCCATCACCAGGACCACGACGGATTCCGGCGGCGAGCCGATCGAGTTCTCGCATGACCTGTTCCGCGGTGACCGCACGCGCATCGTCGTGCGGACCCCAGGCCACGGGGGTGCCGCGCGGGCCGCGCCCGGGCGCGGACGGGTCATCGAGCTGCGGGCACAGAACGCGATCTAGGGATCAAGGAGGTGCGGCATGACAACAGCGTTGGCGTCCCGCGCGGCAGCCGTTCAGGAGCCTTATCCCGAACGGCTAGCGCGGAGTGGCACATGAGCAGCGACCGGCCGGTGGGCCGCGTCCGGTTCATGGACAAACAGCGGGTGAATCTCGACGGCTTCGCCGTCGAGGACCCCGACCTCGGCCTCGTCGCAATGCGGTCACCACACGACCCTGAGCCCGGGCTCGTCGTGTCCGACGGCCGCGTGGTGGAGATGGACGGCGTGCCCGAGGCCAGTTTCGACGCGATCGACGAGTACATCGCGCGGCACGGGCTGGACCTTGACGTCGCCGGGGAGGCCATGGCGCTGCCGGACACCGAGTTCGCCCGGTTCGCTGTCAGCCCCGATGTGCCGCGGGCTGAGGTCACGGCGCTGAGCGCGGGCGCCACCCCGGCGAAGCTCGCCCGTGTGCTTGCCGTGCTGACGCCGCCCGAGCTCGGCATCGCCATGGCCAAGCTGCGGGCCCGGCGCACGCCGAGCAACCAGGCGCACGTCACCAACCGCCTCGATGACCCGCTGCTGCTCGCCGCGGACGCCGCGACGGCAGCGGCCTTCGGCTTCCGTGAGATCGAGACGACCGTCCCGGTCCTCGCCGACGCGCCGAGCAACGCGGTCGCCTGCCTCATCGGCGCGGCCGTGGCGGCGCAGGGGGTGCTCATCCAGTGCTCGGTGGAAGAGGCCCTCGAGCTGGAGCTTGGCATGCGCGGGCTCACCTCGTACGCGGAGACCATCTCGCTCTACGGCACCGAGCAGGTCTTCGTGGACGGGGACGACACGCCGTGGTCGAAGGCGTTCCTGACCTCCGCGTACGCGTCACGGGGCATGAAGATGCGGGTCTCGTCGGGCGCGGGTGCCGAGGTGCTGATGGCCGGCGCCGAGCGCAAGTCGATGCTGTACCTGGAGGCCCGCTGTGTCGCTCTCGCCCGCGCCATCGGCGCCCAGGGGGTCCAGAACGGCGGCATCGACGGCGCCAGTGTCGCGGGCGCAGTGCCCGGGGGGCTGCGCGAGCTCATGGCCGAGAACCTGATGGTGATGATGCGGGGCCTCGAGTCGTGCTCGGGAAACGATGCCCTGATGAGCGAGTCGGACATGCGCCGCACCTCACGAACACTGCCGATCGTGCTCGCGGGCTCCGACTTCGTCTTCAGCGGGTTCGGCAGCATTCAGCGGTACGACAACATGTTCGGGCCGAGCAACTTCAACGCCGAGGACATCGACGACTTCCTCGCCATGCAGCGGGACTGGGGAATCGACGGCGGCCTGCGCACGGTGCCCGCGCCGCGGCTGGCGGAGTTGCGCCGGAGCGCCGCGCAGGCGTGCCGCGCGGTGTACCGGCATCTCGGCCTCGCCGACTTCACCGACGGCCACGTCGAGCGGGCCGTCGACGCGGCAGGCTCAAAGGACCTGGGCGAGACCGACACGCTCGCTGTCGTCGGCGCCGCGCACGCCATCCGCGCACGGGGACTGACCGTCGTGGATGTCGTCGCCGCGCTCGACGACACCGGCTGCGAAGCCGAGGCGGAGCGCATCGTGAAGATGACCAGGGCCAGGCTGGCCGGTGACTACCTCCAGACGTCCGCGATCTTCGACGAGGACCTCAGGGTGCTCTCGCTCATCACCGACCCCAATGACTACGCCGGCCCCGGTACCGGTTACCAACCGTCGGCACGGCGGCAGGCCGAGATCGATGCGATCAGGCAGGCCCGCGGGACCGTGGACCTGCGGGCCGAGCAGGCGCGGGCAGCGGTGCCGATGCTCGCGCCCCGCGGTGACGCAGGCCCTGGGCATGACCCGCGTGACGTGGTCATCGGCGTTTCGCCGGCGGTCGGCAGGGACGTGTGGCGCTGCCTTTCCGGGCTCGCGGTCACCGACGTCCTGCTTGAACTGCTCGCCGGGCTGGAGGAGGAGGGCTGCGTCGGCCGGGTGGTCCGGTTCAACGACACCGTCGATCTTGGCAGGATCGGGCTCGCGGCCGCCCGGCTGGCCGGCTGGGGATCGGCATCGGCTTGCAGGGCAAGGGGACGGCGCTCATCCACCGCCGCGACCTCGCTCCCCTGGCCAACCTCGAGCTGTACTCCGTCGCACCCGCCGTCACGGCCGACCTCTACCGGCTGCTCGGGGCCAACGCGGCACGGCACGCGAAAGGCGCGACGCCCGATCCCGCGCGCAATCCGTACACCGACGAGGCGATCGAGGCGCGGTACCACACCAAGGTGATCGCGTTGATGGCGCTGGAACGTGAGTGGGTACGCCCTGGTGCGCCCGCCGAGGAGCTGTCCTTGCCGTCTCCGCCAGCTTCTGGAGGCCCGCGATGACCGGCGCGCGAGCACCGTCCGGCCAGCCGGCGGACGAGCCCGATTCGCCACCGGGCCCGCCGCCGGGCCAGCGGGCGGGCCAGCCGGGGGGCCAGCCGGGGGGCAGGGTCACCGCGCTGTCGGGCCGGCCGGTCGACGAGCTGACCCTGGACGCCGTCCGCCGCGGCGAGGTCGCCCTGCCCGATCTGCGGATCCACCCGGGAACGCTCGAATGGCAGGCGGACGTGGCGCAGGCGCACGGCAATCCGCAGCTCGCCGAGAACTTGCGCCGTGCCGCCGAGCTGACCCGGCTGCCCGACGACGAGGTCCTCGCGATCTACGAGGCGCTGCGGCCGCGGCGCTGCACCCCCGGTCAGCTCACCACGCTGGCCGGCTCGCTCGCGGCGCGTGGCCTGCCGCGATGCGCGGCCCTGCTGACCGAGGCCGCGGCGGTCTACGCGCGCCGCGGGCTGTCCGGATGACCGTTGTCGCCGGTGTCGACGTCGGCAACGCGACGACCGAGGTCGTTTCCGTGGCTGAGGGGCGGCTGCTCGGCGCCGACCGGCTGCCGACCCGTGGCCGCAAGGGCTCGGCTGATTCGCTTCGCGGCGCTGCCGCGCTTGTGCGCAGGCTCGAACGCCGGCTCGGCCGGCCGGTCGACGAGGCCAGGGTGGCGCCCCTGCGGGCCGTGGACAACACCACGCTGACCATCCCCGAGATCGCGCCGCCTACCGGCAGGCTGCGCCTGCTCACGGCCGCTGTCGCGACTCCGGGTGGCGGGGGCGCGTGCGTGGGGCCGCCGATGTGGCTGGGCTCGCCAACCCCGACGGCCCCGACGGCCCCGACGGCCCCGACGGCCCCGCGTTCCACCGGGCCGCCCGTGGTCGCCGTGGTTCCGCCCGGTCTTGGTTACACCGACGCCGCGCGGCGGCTGCGGGACCTGACCGCCGCCGGGGTGCGGGTGGGCGCGGTGCTCGTCGGAAGCGACGAGGGCGTGCTCGTCGCCAACCGGCTCGATGGCAACCTGCCGGTCATCGACCAGGTGGACACCGCCGCGGCGCGGGCGTGCACACTGCTCGCGATCGAAGTGCGCCCGCCGGGCCAGCCGCTGACCTTGCTGACCGATCCGGTCGCGCTCGGCGCCGCGCTGTCCCTCGGCGAGGCGGAGGCCGGCAATGCGGCAACGCTGAGCCGTGCACTGCTCGACTGCTCGAATGCGGTCATTGGGCTTAACGGCTCCGGGGCGGATCCGGGCTCCACCGACGAGCCATGGGTCGCGGTGCGCGCCGGGCCGGCGGCGCGCCGCCGGATCGCCCTGCGCACCGCCTGCGCCCAGATCTCCACCTGGCCGGTAGGCAGTGTCCGCGCGATCGGCACGCCGGCCGGCGAGACCGAGGTGGATGACCTCTACGCGCTGGACCTCGCGGAAGTGGCGGATACCGCGACGGCGCGCCGCGGCGTCCTCGGCCGCGCGGTGCTCGTCGCGTCGCTGCGGCGTCGCTCCTTCGAAACCGATCATGCCGGTGTGCTCAGCGGGCTGCTCGACCGGCCGGTGCGCAGCTTGCTTACGGAACCGGCTGCCGCCCGGCTCGGCGCATGCACCACGCCAGGCGCGCGCGGCGACGCCGTGGTCGTCGACCTTGGCGCGGGCACGATCGACGTCATCGCGCCCGCCGGTGAGGTCGTGGCGGCCGGCGCTGGTGAACTTCTTACTGCCGCGGTCGCGGAGACACTCGGGATCCCGCGCGCCGCGGCCGACTGGGTCAAGCGGGGGCCATGCGTACGGGTCGAGGGCGGCCAGCGGTTCGAGGCCGAGGATGGCAGCCGCGGATTCCTGGATCCGCGCGCCTTGGCGTCAGCGGCGTTGCCTGCGTCGGCGGCGAACATGCTCGCGGTCGCCGGCCCCGCGGGGCTGATGCCGTTCGACCGCCAGCACAGCCCGGCCGAGTGGCGGGCGATCCGGCTACGGCTGAAACAGGCGGTGCTGTCCGCCAACCTGGCGCGTGCGCTCCGGACGCTCGGCCAGGACATGCGGCAGGTGCTGCTCGCGGGCGGGCCCGCCGGTGACGACGAACTGCTCGGCGTGCTGCTGCGCTCGCTTCCCGACGGGGTGACGGCCGGCCGGGCGAACGTCGGCGGGACGCTCGCGGGGTCACCGGCCGGCCACCGCTACGCCGTTGCCCTCGGCCTGGCGCTCGGGCGTGGATAGGGCGCGCAGATGACGGCGGGAGAGACGCGCTGTTTCCGGTGAGTTTTCCGGCGCGGTTTTCCGGCGCGGTTTTCCGGCGCGGTTTTCCGGCGAAAGGAGACGACGGTGGGAAACGGAGCGGGCCTGCGCCCGGCCCGGGCGCTCGTCCTGGCCGACGAGGACGACGCGGCGGGATTCCTTGGCGAGCGGGCCGGCGGCCATGGCGTCGAGCTTGTGACCGTCCGCCGTTCGCCCGACAGGTGCCCACCGCCGTTGACCGGATACGACATGGTGATCAGCATGGGTTCGGTCTGGTCGGTGAACGAGGCCGGGTCCACGCCGTGGATCGCCAGCGAGATCGATCTGCTCCGGGCCGCGGCCGCCCGGGATCTGCCGGTGCTCGGGGTCTGCTTCGGCGCTCAGGTGCTTGCCGCGGCGCTCGGCGCCGCCGTGCGCGCGGCGCCACGGCCTGAATTCGGCTGGATCAAGATCCAGAGCGCGGACGAGAATTCGATCCCCACGGGCCCCTGGTTCGCCTGGCACCACGACGTGGTCGACCTGCCATCTGGCGCACGGCTGCTCGCGCGCAACTCCTGGGGCGTCCAGGCGTTCCGTTCGGGCCGCCGGCTGGGCGTGCAGTTCCATCCCGAGGTGACCGCGACAATCATCGATCGATGGGTCCACGAACTCGACCATCAGCTGGCGGCGGCAGGCGTAAGTCCTGCTGAACTTCTGCCGGCCTCGGCCGCCCAGCTGGACTCCGCCCGGCGAAACGCCCACCGGCTCTTCGATACCTTCATGGGGCTCGGCCGGATCAGCTGAGGAAATGGACCAGGCGATGAAGCGGGATCCGCGTCAGGCAGCTGCTGTCTGTGTAGCGTCAAGCCGGTCGAACAGTTCCTGTCCTGCTTCGAGGTACAGATGCCCGACCTCCGAGTGAACCGGCGCGTAGCGGTCGAACCATTCCGGATCCTGCAACCTCAGGTTGGTCAATATGAGGGCTGCCTGGGTTCCGTCATAGAGCATTGACTGGAGCGCGTTGAGCTCGTCAATTGTCAGGGCATCGTACATTTTTACCTGTCCTTTCCAGCGGACTAGCAGGTGACTCTTTCGTAGTCAATGACGGTACAGTCCCGCTTGAGTTCCTCTAGGAAGCGTCCCAACTGACCCGCGCGGATGCGCTTTCCCCAAGCGGCGCGACGCGCGCTCGACGCATCCTCAACTGGTTCCCGAGCGGAATCGCCGCTCCCGCCACGTGAATTTTTCACATCGAAGTCGTGCATAGATCCCAGGATGAGAGGAGTGGCCGCCCGCTCCTTCTCCGACATTGCTCTCGCGCGACGTGCCGCTACCGCCGCCTGAACATTTGCGGCCCCGGCCGTGCCACGTTGGTCGGGGCAGGCGAGGTCTTTCATGCGGGCGCGACGAGCTGCGCCGGACGGCGGCTGGCCCTGCCTGCACCGGCTGGGGATCCACGCACCGGGGCCGCTGCCCACGCACCGGGCCGCCGCCGCATCGCCGATGCCGGCGGCCGATATTTGTCCAGGCGTGACGCGCTCGGCCGGCTCTGGCTGATCGAGCAAGGTCCGAGAAGGAGCAGGCGCTGGGGGCTCTCATCCTGGGACGTATGCACGACTTCGATGTGAAAAATTCACATGGCGGGAGCGAAGCCGCCGGCGCTGGAGTGCCAGTTGAGGATGCGTCGAGCGCGCCTGGCATCGCCCGAGAAGCGGGCCGTACCGGACGACACACCAGGATCTGTCTGCGAGGAAAATGATGTCAGTTTCGCATTCCCGGATGCGCAGGTTGGTACCCGGCGTGACAGCCCTCGCGCTGGTGATCACACTCTTCCTCGTCGCAAGGTCACCAGACTCCTCGGCCGGCGACGTCAACAAGATCGCGTCGCAGTACAAATTCAACGAGATGCCGATCGCGATGCCGCCTGGCTATCACCCAACCCAGGACATACGGCAGGTGAATCCCGCCTATCAGCACATCAACGCGTGGATCTCATCCGTCGGCGCGGGTATCGCGCTTACCGATGTCACTGGCCATGGCCGCGACGACGGCATGTGCATCGTCGATCCCCGCACCGACGACGTGATCGTGACCTACGTGCCGACCGCACCACCTGCCGACAGGTTCACGCCGTTCGTGCTGAACCCCGCGCCGTTGCCGGTGGATTCGGTCATGGCGCCGATGGGCTGCGCGCCTGGCGATTTCAACGGCGATGGGCGCATGGACCTTCTCGTCTACTACTGGGGCCGCACGCCGATCGTGTTCCTGGCCCGCTCGAACGCTTCCCAGCCGGCGGCGAGCGCCTACCAGCCGACCGAGCTGATCCCTGAAACATCGATGAACGGGCAGTACAACGGGCCCGACTGGAACACCAATGCCGTAAACATCGCCGACTTCGACGGCTCTGGGCATCCAGACATCTTCATCGGGAACTATTTCCCCGACTCAGCCGTGCTCGATCCGTATGGACTGGACAACGTGCAGATGCCGTCCTCCCTGTCCGACGCAAAGAACGGCGGAGGCGATTATATCCTGCGATGGGTCGGCGCCACTTCTGGACCGCATCCAACGATTCAGTACGCCAAGCAGCCGGACGCAATTCCTTATAGCGACTCCACTGGGTGGACACTGGCGGCGTCAAGTGCCGATCTTACCGGAAACGGGCTGCCCGACCTCTATATCGCGAATGACTTCGGTCCTGGCCACCTGCTCTACAACGAATCCACTCCGGGGAACATCAAGTTCGCCCAGGCGATTGGGCAGCGCACGCCCATCACGCCAAAATCCTTCGTGCTCGGCAAGAACTCATTCAAGGGCATGGGCGTCGATTTCGGCGACCTGGGCAGCAACGGCAAGTTCGACATGATGATAAGCGACATCACCACGGCGTGGGGTCTGGAGGAGAGCAATCTCGTCTTCATGAACCAGGCGAGCAGCGACAGCCAGATGAAGCGGGATCTCGCGGCCGGCGTGGCGCCCTTCACACAGGACGCACAGCAACTTGGGATGGCCTGGACGGGCTGGTCCTGGGACGTCAAGATGGGTGACTTCCTCAACAGCGGCAACCTGGACGTGGTCCAGACGGACGGGTTTGTCAAGGGGACGATCAACCGGTGGCCCTGGCTGCAGGAAATGGCCATGACCAACGATGACCTCCTCTCCAATCCCGCGGACTGGCCGCTCGTCGAGCCCGGTGATGACCTTGCCGGGCATCAGTGCCTGGCCTTCTACGCCAAGGGCCCCGGCGGCAGCTTTGTGAATATCAGCAAGCAGCTCGGGCTCTGTGACCCGACCCCCACCCGGGGCGTCGCGACCGCCGACACCCGCGGTGATGGGGCGCTTGACTTCGCCGTGGCGCGCCAGTGGGGACCGCCCGCCTTCTACGCCAACAACGCCAAGGACCGCGGTAACTACCTCGGCCTCCGGCTCTACCGGCCCGCCGCGGACGGTGCGGCCGGTCAGGGCCTGGAGGGCCTGGGCTCCCCGGCCTACGGGGCAACCGTCCAGATCTCCACGCCCGGCGGCCACACCCAGATTTCCCAGCTCGACGGGGGCGGCGGCCACAGCGGCAAGCGCAGCTTCGAGGTCTCGTTCGGCCTGGGCACCTATCACGGCCCGGTCTCGGTTCACCTGCGCTGGCGCGACGCGTTCGGCCAGCTAGAGCAGCAGGCGCTGCAGCTCACCCCGGGCACCCACAGCTTGATCCTGACGAACACGGCCAAGGAGGTTCCGAGCCGATGACCGCGACAACTCTGCCGGTGGAACAGACCCAGGCGCAGACCCCACCGACCCCACCGGTCCCGGCCGGAAGGCCCGCTGAGCCCGGCCCGGCCAAGCGGCCGAAAGACCCGCGCTACCTCGCACTGCGCAACTTCGCGATGTCGATCAGCGTATTCAACATCTTCGGGTACACCCTGCTCGGATTCGAGCAGCCATGGCTCTGGCCGTTCCTGGCCGTCGCCACCGGCTACACGACCGAGATCGTCTTCGAGCTCATCAGCGCCTGGGCGGAGAAGCGCTCACCGCGGTTCCGTGGCAACGGCCCGCGCGGCGTGATGGAGTTTCTGCTTCCCGCCCATATCACCAGCCTCGCCGTCAACATGCTCCTCTACGCCAACAACCAGTTCTGGCCGGTGGCGCTCGGCGTGGTCGTCGGGGTCAGCGGCAAGCATTCCTCAAGGCGCCGATCGAGGGCCGGGTCCGTCACTTCATGAACCCCTCCAACCTGGGTATCAGCGTGGCGCTGCTGGCCATGGGCTCGTGGGTGAGCATCGCGCCGCCCTACCAGTTCACCGAGTGGGCGAACAGCTACTTCAAGATCATGATCCCGCTGGTCATCATTACGGCGGGCACCGTGATCAACGGCATGCTCACCCGCAAGATCCCCCTCATCGTCGGCTGGCTCGGCGCGTTCGCCATCCAGGCGTTCGTCAGGCACTGGCTCTGGGGCGTCCAGCTCAACACGGCGCTCAGCGTCATGACCGGGGTCGCGTTCGTGCTCTTCACCAACTACATGATCACTGACCCGGGGACGACACCCTTCAAGCCGCGCGCCCAGTTCATGTTCGGCAGCGCCGTCGCCATGGTCTATGGAGTGCTGATGGTCTTCAACATCGTCTACACGTTGTTCTTCGCTGTCTGCATCGTCTGTGGCGCGCGCGGCGTCGGCTGGTGGGTTGCCTACCTGCGCCAGCGCGAGCGCGAGAAGCGCGCCGCAACCGCCCTGGCGGCCCAGGCGGCGCTGGCACCCCACGAGGCGGTGCCAGCGTGAGCGGGCGGATCGCGATCGTCGGCATCGCCTGCCGTTACCCGGACGCCGACTCTCCCTCGCAACTGTGGGAGAACGTACTCGCCGGGCGCCGCGCCTTCCGCCGGATCCCCGACGAGCGGATGCGCCTAGAGGACTACTACTCGGCCGACCCGTCCGCACCCGACCGGTTCTACGCGCAGAAGGCCGCCGTCATCGAGGGCTTCAGCTTCGACCGCGTGCGTTTCAAGATCGCCGGCAGCACCTACCGCACCACCGACATGACGCACTGGCTGGCGCTCGACACCGCGGCCGCGGCCCTCGCCGACGCCGGCTTCCCCAGCGGCGAGGGGCTGCCTGCCGCGGCCACCGCCGTGATCGTGGGCAACAGCCTGACCGGCGAGTTCACCCGGGCGAACCTGATGCGGCTGCGCTGGCCCTATGTCCGGCGGACGGTCGGCGCCGCACTGCGGGACCAGGGCTGGGACGACGGCCGGCTGACGGGCTTCCTGCACGATCTCGAAGGGCGCTACAAGAGCGCGTTTCCCGCCGTCGACGAGGACACGCTCGCTGGCGGCCTGTCCAACACCATCGCCGGCCGCATCTGCAACCAGTTCGACTTCAAGGGCGGCGGCTTCACCGTCGACGGTGCGTGTTCCTCGTCCCTGCTGTCGGTGGCGACGGCCTGCAACGCGCTCAGCGACGGCCAGATCGACGCCGCGGTGGTCGGCGGAGTCGACCTGAGCATCGACCCGTTCGAGATCATCGGTTTCGCCAAGACGGGTGCGCTGGCCACACGGGACATGCGGGTATACGACAAGAACGCCAACGGCTTCTGGCCCGGCGAGGGGTGCGGCATGCTCGTGCTCCTGCGCCGGGAGGACGCGGCGGCCCGCGGGCTGCGCAGCTACGCCACGATCGCCGGGTGGGGCTATTCATCCGACGGCAAAGGCGCGATCACCCGGCCGGAAGCGGGCGGCCACCAGCTCGCCATCCAGCGGGCCTACCAGACCGCGGGGTTCGACATCGGCACGGTTGCCTATCTCGAAGGGCACGGAACCGGCACCGCCGTCGGCGACGCAACGGAGCTGCGCGCCTTCAGTGCGGCGCGCCGCCAGGCGCGCGAGGACGCGCCCCCCGCCGCCATCAGCACGGTCAAGGGCAACATCGGCCACACGAAGGCGGCAGCGGGCGTCGCCGGGCTGATCAAGGCCACCTTGGCCGTGCATCACCAGATCATCCCCCCGGCCACCGGCCACACCGACGCTCACCCGGAGCTGGCCGGCCCGCGCCCGGCGCTGCGCGTGCCACGGGCGGCGGAGCTTTGGCCGGAAGGCCAGCCCGTCCGCGCAGGTATTTCCTCCATGGGCTTCGGCGGGATCAACGCGCACGTTGTCATCGAGAACAGCGGCGGCGCGCCCCGCGCCAGCCTGGACTCGCGCACATGTCACCTCGTCAGCTCCCGCCAGGATCGCGAGGTGCTGCTCCTGGACGCCGCGAACACGGTGGAGCTCCGAGGCCGCGTCGCCCAACTGGCCGAGCTCTGCCCCCGCCTGGCGTTGGCCGAGCTTGCCGACTTTGCCGCCACCCTTCAGCAGGAACTCGGCGGGCGCCCGGTGCGGGCAGCGGTCGTGGCGGGATCACCGGAGCAGGCGGAGCGCGGGTTTGCCAAGCTGCTCGCGATGCTCGACAACGGCACCCGTACCGCCCTGGACACCGTCGAGGGCGTGTTCCTCGGCAGCGCCACGGGCACGCCGCGCATCGGGTACCTGTTCCCCGGCCAGGGATCAGGCAAGCGCAGCGGCGGCGGCGCGATCGCCGACCGGTTCGAGCCGGTGCGCGAGCTTTACCGGATGATCGCGCCGACTGCCACCGGTGATCTCGTCGCCACGGCCGTGGCCCAGCCACGCATCGTCACCTCCTCGGTCGCGGGCCTGCGGGTACTTTCCCTGCTCGGCATCGAGGCGGTGGCGGCAGCCGGTCACAGTCTCGGCGAGCTGACCAGCCTGCACTGGGCTGGCGCGATGGACGAGTCCGCCCTGCTCCGCCTGGCCACCGAGCGCGGCCGGGTCATGGCAGAGACCAGCGACCGTGACGGCACGATGGCCAGCATCGTCGCCGGGCCGGAGGATGTCGAGCCGCTGCTGCTGGGCGGACAGGTCGTCATCGCCGGCTACAACGGACCCCGTCAGACCGTCGTCTCTGGCCCGGTCGAGGCCGTCGAGCGCGTCTGCGCACTCGCCTCGGACAATGGCATCGCGACCGTCCGGATCGCTGTCTCGCACGCGTTCCACTCCCCCTCCGTGGCGCCCGCCGCGGCCGAGCTCGGCACCTACCTGGCGGGCGAGCAGTTCCAGCCGCTGGCGCGCCGCGTGCTTTCCACAGTGACCGGTGACACGCTCCCGGCCGATACGGACCTGCGGGACCTGCTCGTCAGGCAGGTGCTCGAGCCGGTCCGCTTCAGCGAGGCCGTGGCGCGCATGGCGGCGCACGTCGACCTGCTCCTCGAGGTTGGGCCCGGGCGGGTGCTTTCCGGCCTCGCAGCCGGAATCGCGGCGGGAATCCCTGTCGTCGCGCTCGACACAGAAGGCACGTCCCTGGCGGGCGTGCTCTCCGCGCTGGCGGCAGCGTATGTGCTCGGCGCGCCGGTGCGGCACGGCCAGCTCTTCCGCGACCGCTTCACCAGGCCGCTGCCGCTGGACAAGGAGTTCAGGTTCTTCGCGAGCCCGTGTGAGTCGGTGCCCACCGACTACGTCGCCCCGGATGCCGCCAGCATCACGCTCGGGGCGGACCTGCCGCAGGCAAGGGTTCTGGAGCCAGCCGCGGCACGTGCCGCCGGCTCGGCGGAAGGGAGCCTGGAGATCCTGCGACGGCTGGCGGCGGAACGAGCCGAGCTGCCGCTTGACGCGGTGCGCGGCGACACCCAGCCGCTTGACGAGCTTCACCTCAGCTCGATCACCGTCGGGCAGATCGTGAACCAGGCCGCGCGCGAGCTTGGCGTGTCGGCACCGATGGCGGCGTCGAGCTTTGCCACGTTGACACTCGCGGAGCTCGCCCAAGCGCTCGACGACCTGGCAGGCACCGCGCTGCCCAGCGACGCCGACGAGAAGCGGCAGCCCGAGGGCGTCGAGCCCTGGGTCCGTGCCTTCTCCGTCGAGCTTGTAGAGCAGCCCGATCGCGCGCGGGCCGCCGCGGCGGCTGACGGCGACTGGCAGGTATTCGCACCGCCGGGCCATCCGCTCGCGGAGCCGCTTGGCGACGCGCTTGGCACCGCGAGGCTCGGGGACGGCGTGCTCCTGTGCCTGCCGAGCGACTGCGGCGAGCGGCACATCGCGCTGATGCTGGACGCGGCTCGTGCCGCACTCGCGCACAGCGGGCCCTCCCGTTTCGTTGTTGTCCAGGACCGGCGCGGTGCCGCCGGCCTGGCCAAGACCCTGCATCTGGAGGCGCCCACGGTGGCCACGTGTGTGGTCACCCTCCCGATCTCCGGCGAGATGCCCGCCCAGGCGGCGGCGGACGCGGTCGGCAGGATCCTGGCCGACGTGGCCGCGACCAGGGGCTTCAGCGAGGTCTGTTATGACGAGGCCGGCACCCGGCGGGTGCCCGTGCTCCGCCGGCCGACATCGGTGATCACGGTGCCGCCCCCGATCAGCCGCCGCTGGGCGCGGGCGACGTCCTGCTGGTGACCGGCGGGGGAAAGGGGATCACGGCCGAATGCGCGCTGGCGCTCGCCAGCGACTCGGGCGCGGCGGTGGCCCTGATCGGCCGGTCCGATCCGGCGGCCGACGCCGAACTCGTCGCCAATCTCGGCCGGATGCAGACGGCCGGCGTGGCCCATCGGTACGTCCGGGCCGATGTCACGTCGGCCACCGAGATGAAGGCGGCCGTCGAGGAGATCACCGCCGCCCTCGGGCCGGTGACCGCGGTGCTGCATGGCGCCGGCCGCAACGAGCCCATGCCGCTTGCCAGCCTCGACGAGGCCGCGTTCCTGCGGACCCTGGGGCCCAAGATTGCCGGACTTGACGCGACGCTCGCCGCGACCGACCCCGCCTCGCTCAAGCTGCTGATCACCTTCGGCAGCATCATCGGGCGCGCCGGGCTGCGCGGCCAGGCGGACTATGCGACGGCCAACGACTGGCTCACCGAATTGACGCACCGGGTCAAGGACGAGCATCCGGGGTGCCGCTGTGTGGCGCTGGAATGGTCGGTGTGGTCCGGGGCGGGAATGGGAGAGCGCCTCGGCGTGCTCGAGTCGCTGACGCGGGACGGCATCACCCCCATCCCCGTAGAGGACGGCATCGCGGTGCTTCGCCGGGTGCTTTCCAGCCCGGACGCCCCAACGGCACTTGTGGTCATGGGCCGGGCCGGCGGCCTGCCGACCATCACGCTGGAGCAGCGCGAGCTGCCGCTGACGCGCTTCGTGGACCAGCCGCGCGTCTACTACCCGGGCATCGAACTGGTCGCAGACGCCGAGCTCTCCGCGCGCAGCGACCCTTACCTGGCCGACCATCTGCTTGACGGCGATCTGCTGTTCCCCGCGGTGCTCGGCATGGAGGCGATGGCTCAGGTGGCCGCGGCGCTCACGCCACCGCAGGGTGTGCCCGTGCTGGAGAATGTAGAGTTTCTCCGCCCGATCGTCGTCCCAGCGAACGGATCCGCCACGATCAGGGTGGCGGCGGTCAACACCGGCGACAGCGTACGCGCCGCAATACGCAGCAGTGACACCGGATTCCAGGCTGACCACTTCCGTGCGACACTGCGTTACCCACGTCCCACGCTTGCCGATGTCGGCGGCCCGCAGGCGGTCGATGAGGCACTGCGCGTGCCGCTCGACCCCGCACGGGATCTGTACGGCGGCGGCATCCTGTTCCAGGGCAAGCGGTTCCAGCGGGTGCTCGGCTACCAGCGGCTGGCCGCCACCTCGTGCGTGGCGGAGATCTCGAACGCGTCCGGCGACACGTGGTTCGACAGTTTCCTGCCAGGAGATCTGGTACTCGGCGATCCAGGGACCCGCGACGCATTCATGCACGCGATCCAGTGCTGCGTGCCCAACGCGACACTCCTGCCCGCAGGTGTGGACCGGCTGTGGCTGGCCGAACCGGGCCAGGAGGTGGAGCGGGTCGTTCTGCACGCGACAGAACGCCACCGTGACGGCGACCGCTACACCTATGACCTGGATGTGCGGGATCAAGGCGGACGCCTGCTCGAGCGCTGGGAGGGCCTGCGGCTGCAGGCGGTCCGCAAGACCGACGGGAGCGGTCCGTGGGTTCCCGCGCTGCTCGGCCCGTTCCTGGAACGTCAGGTGGCGGACCTAATACCACAGGCGCCGCGGTGCGTGGTTCAGCCAGACAGCGACAAGCGTGCGCAGGGCCAGCGCGCGCGGCGCAGGCAGACCACCGTCGCGGTAAGCAGGTTGCTTGGCAGGCCCACCGTCGTGCGGCACCGCGGCGACGGTAAACCCGAGGTGGACGAGGACGTAAGCGTGTCCGCCTCGCACAATGCGGGTGTGACTCTCGCGGTCGCGAGCCAGGGACGGGTCGGCTGCGACGCGGAGCGGGTGGGTGAACGGGCGGTCGAGGATTGGCAGGCGCTGCTCGGTGCCGACCACTTCACGCTGGCCGAGCTGGTGTGCCTCGAACGCGGCGAGGCACTGTCGATGGCCGCCACCCGAGTCTGGGGAGCCATGGAGTGTCTCAGCAAGATCGGCCGAGCCGTCGCAGGGCCGATCACGCTCGCCGAATGCCGGGCGGACGGCTGGGTGCTGCTCCGCGCGGGACAGGCACAGATTGCGACGTTCCCGGCTCACCTGCGGGATGAGACGAACCCGGTTGTGTTCACGATCTTGACGGAAGGCAGCAGCTAGCTATGGATCGCTACTACGAGTACCGCCACGTCGTTGGCTTCGAAGAGACCAACCTCGTGGGGAATGTCTATTACGTCAACTATGTGCGCTGGCAAGGCCGGTGCAGGGAGATGTTCCTGCTCGAGCATGCCCCGGACGTGCTCGACGAGCTTCGCCTCGACCTCAAGCTATTCACACTCAAGGCCGAGTGTGAGTACCTGGCGGAGCTATCGGCCTTCGACGAGCTATCGATCAGGATGCGCCTGGAGGACCTGACCCAGACGCAGATCGGCTTCGCGTTCGACTACGTGCGCCTTCGCGACGGGCTGGAGGAACTCGTCGCCAAAGGACGGCAGCGTGTCGCGTGCATGCGGGGCGAAAACGGACGTACCCAGCCGGCCCGCGTGCCCGAGACGCTGCGGCGCGCGCTCGACGGCTATGCCGTCCCGCCGCCCGCGCAGACCCGCGCCCCTGGTTCATCGCCACTGCACGCCGGGGCCAGGCAATGAGCCCGGTCAGTGGCCTGTCGCCACTAGCCACCGTGTCGACCGCGACCCGCCCCACGTTCGGGCCGGCGGATCGTGACCAGCTGCGCGACGTCATGGGCCGGTTCGCGACCGGCGTCACAGTGGTGGCGGCGGGCGCGGAAACACCACAGGGCATGACGGCAAACTCCTTCACGTCCGTGTCCCTGGAGCCGCCGCTGATCCTCGTGTGCGTCAACAGGCGGGCCGCAATCCACCAGACCGTGCTCGACCGCGAGTCGTTCGCGGTTTCCGTGCTTTCCGCTCGCCAGGAGCATATCGCGCGCTATTTCGCCAACCATTCAAGGCCGCGGGGCGAAAGCGAATTCGACTTCATCGGCTGGTCACCTGCGCCCAACACGGGAGCGCCTGTCCTTCATGGCGCGCTCGCCTGGGTCGAATGCGCGCTCGCGGGCGCCTACTACGGCGGCGACCACTCGATCTTCCTCGGCTCGGTGCTGGCCAGTGGACAGGATTCAGATCGCGATGCACTGCTCTGCTTCAGGGGTGACTTTCACAACCTGGAGCGTGGCCAGGCCTGACAGGCCATGACCAGCCATCTATGGGAGACCTCATGACCGCCACAAAGCCAGCAGGCACAGCGGTGCGACCAGCCAGGATGAGTACCGGCAGGCTCGGCCGTCCCGCTCCTGGACCGCCCTTCCGAACGCTGCCAGGGACGCTTGCCAAGCTCTGGCACGACCGCCTGGCTCTCCTTTCTGACGGCGCGGACGAGTTCGGCGACGTGGTCCGATTCACGATGGGCCCGAAGACCCTCTATTTCTTCAACCACCCCGACCACGCCAAGCACGTGCTTGCGGACAACGCGGGCAACTACCACAAGGGCCTCGGGCTCAGCCAGGCAAAGCGGGTACTCGGGGACGGATTGCTCACCAGCGAGGGCGAGCTTTGGCGTAAGCAGCGCCGCACCATCCAGCCGGCCTTCAGGCGCGACCGCATCGCGGGTTTCGCCGGGGTGATCGTCGATGAAGCCAACGCCATGCTCGGCCGCCTGGAAGCCCACGTTGGCCGCGGGCCCGTCGACATGGTCGGCGAGATGACCCGCCTGACGCTCGCCGTTCTCGGCAAGACGCTGCTTGACGCCGATCTCGCTCCCTTCGGCGTACTCGGAGAGGCGTTCGAGGTCGTGCAGGACCACGCCATGTTCGAGATGGTGACCCTCGGGATGGTGCCGCAGTGGCTCCCCCTCCCACGCAACCGGCGTTTCCGCACCGCGCGGCGCCAGCTCGAGGATGTTGTCTTCAGCCTCGTCGCGGAGCATGAGAAAGACCCGCACACGGGAGACGACATGATCTCGCGGCTGCTCGACGCCTACCGCGACGAGCCAGACGCGGGCCTGCGGCGCCGCAGGCTGCGCGACGAGCTCATCACCATCCTGCTGGCCGGCCACGAGACGACGGCCAGCACCTTGTCGTGGACCTGGTATCTCATCGACCGGCATCCAGAGGTAGCCGAGCGCATGCGCATCGAGGCAGCCGAGGTGCTCGGCGGCAGTGTTCCTGGTTACGAGTCGCTGCGCGACCTGCGGTATACGTCCATGGTCATCCAAGAGGCGATGCGACTCTACCCGCCGGTGTGGGGCCTGCCGCGCACGGCGATCGGCGAGGACGAGATCGGCGGGGTCCGGGTGCCCGCCGGAGCCGATGTCATGATCAGCCCGTACACGCTGCACAGGCATCCAGATTTCTGGCCGGATCCCGAGCGGTTCGACCCGCAGCGGTTCGACCCGGCCAGCGCAGGGCCGGCCCACCGCTACGCCTACATTCCCTTCGGCGCGGGCCCAAGGGTCTGCGTCGGGAGCAGCCTTGGCATGATGGAGGCGACTCTCGTCGCGGCCATGGTCGCGAGCAGATTCCGGCTCGCGCTCGTCCCCGGGCACGAAGCCACCGCCGAGGCCAATCTGTCGCTACGCGTGCGCGACGGCCTCCCGATGACGGTCCGGCGAGCATGACCGCCGTCGGCACCCCCAGCACGCTCCCGCGCACCCTGATCCCGGGCCAGGCCGGCGGGGCGGCCACCCTGAGCCCGCCGCACGTGCGCGGCGCCGCCGACGCGCCGGCGCTGAGCGTGCCCAGCGCGCGTGAGCACATCGAGCGCTGGCGCCTCATCCGCGAGCGTGCCACCCTGGGCGACGAGGATGCCACCGAACGCCAGCACGCCAAGGGCAAGCTCACGGCTCGGGAGCGGCTGGAGAAACTCGTCGACAAGGGGTCATTCCACGAGCTTGACCTGTTCAGGCGGCGGCAGGCAGCAGACCGCGGCGCAGCGGGCCAGCCGTACACCGATGGTGTCATCACCGGGTCGGGCACCATCCATGGCCGCCGCGTCTTCGCCTACGCGCAGGATTTCCGCATCTTCGGCGGCTCGCTCGGGGAGACCCACGCCGCCAAGATCCACAAGGTTATGGATCTCGCGATCGCCGCGGGTGCACCACTGATCGCGCTCAACGACAGCGGCGGTGCACGTATCCAGGAAGGCGTGACGGCACTCGCCGGTTACGGCGGCATCTTCCGCCGCAACGTCCGCGCCTCCGGCGTGATTCCGCAGATCAGCGTGATCATGGGCCCGTGCGCCGGTGGGGCCGCCTACTCGCCGGCGCTCACCGACTTCATCTTCATGCTCGGCGAGAACGCGCACATGTTCATCACCGGCCCGGACGTCGTCAAGGCGGTAACCGGCGAGTCGATCAGCCAGGCGGAGCTGGGCGGGGCGCAGGTGCACGCGGCCACCTCCGGCGTTGCGACATTCGTCTGCGACGACGAGGAGTCGTGCCTGGAAGACGTCCGTTACCTCGTCTCGCTGCTCCCGTCGAACAACCACGAGCTGCCCCCGGCCTGCCAGCCCGGCGACCGGCCCGACCGGTCGTGCCACCGGCTGCTCGACATCGTGCCGACGGAGCCAAAAGAGCCCTACGACATGCGTGACGTGATCGCCGAGATCGCCGACGACGGCGAATTCATGGAGCTGCACGAGCAGTGGGCGCAAAACATCGTCTGTGTGCTCGCCAGGCTCGGTGGCCGCACCACGGGCATCGTCGGCAACCAGCCGCTCGTTCGCGCGGGCGTCCTTGACATCCACGCCTCGGAGAAGGCGGCCAGGTTCATCCGAATGTGCGACGCGTTCAACATCCCGCTTGTCACGCTGGTCGACGTGCCCGGCTTCCTGCCTGGCGTGGACCAGGAGCACCAGGGCATCATCCGCCACGGGGCCAAGCTGCTGTACGCGTACTGCGAGGCCACCGTCCCGCGCATCCAGGTCATCCTCCGCAAGGCCTACGGCGGCGCTTACATCGTCATGGACTCGCGCTCCATCGGAGCCGACCTGTCCTTCGCGTGGCCGACCAACGAGATCGCGGTGATGGGCGCGGAGGCCGCGGTCGAAATCATCCACCGCAGGCAGCTCGCTGGCGCCGCCGATCCCGACGCGCTGCGGACACGGCTGGCCGCCGAGTACAGCGAGCAGCTGATGCACCCCTATTACGCCACGGAACGAGGCCTTGTCGACGACGTGATCGACCCGCGCGACACCCGGTCCGTGATCTTGCGGGCGTTGGAGATGATGCAAGAAAAAAGGCAGGAGATGGCACCTAGGAAGCATGGGAATCCACCCACCTAAAGGAGCCACCGCAGGAGAGGAGGCGCGGCAATGAGCGAGCGCGTGGAGAGGCTGATCCACGATCCCGAGCTGATGTGGGTGGCCATCCAGGAGGCCGCGGAAGAGCATCAGGAAGGCGAGCTGGCCGAGATCGCGGTGCGGCTGTACGGGCAGCTCGGCGAGGCGGTCGCCGAAATCGGCAGGCTGCGGGCCTCGCTCCATACGCTGCTACCGTCCGGGCTTGGCCCCTAGGAGGCGGCTGAACAACACCTGCCCGGCTCGCGTGCCCCCGCATCCCGGCTGGCGGCGTTGTCACCCTCGCCGTTACAAACCGCTGGTAGCGGCCTCGGGCTCCGCCTTGCCAGCCGGGCGCGGATGACCCGCTCGCTGATCGGACGCCGTTGTTCAGCGGCCTCCTCGCCGGCCAGACCCGGGCCCGTCACGGCAGCCAGCCCGCATCGATCGCGGTCCGGATCGCATCGACCCGGTTTCTGGCATTGAGCTTGGTCACAATGGTCGTCAGGTAATTACGGACCGTCCCGACCGACAGGTGCAGGGCAGCCGCGATCTCGCCCGGCTCGGCGCCGTCCGCTGCCATGCGCAAGACCTCATGTTCCCGTGGAGACAGCGGGCTCTGGCCGCCGTCCCACGCGGACACGGCAAGCTGTGCGTCGATGACGCGGCGCCCGGCCGCGACATTACGGATCGCCGCCGCGAGCTGGTCGGGCGGGGCGTCCTTGAGCATGTACCCGGACACGTGCGCGGCAAGCGCCCTCCGCAGGGTGCCCGACCGGCCCAGGTTGGTCAGGATGAGCGTCCGGCACGAGGGCAGCTTCTCGTGCAACTGCGCCGCCGCGGCCAGCCCGTCGAGCCCTGGCAGGTCGATGTCGATGATTGCGACGTCGGGCCGGTGCGCGAGTGCGGCGGGCACGATCTCGTCGCCGCGCTCGATATCGGCCACCACCGTCAGATCGGGTTCCAGCTCGATGAGAGCCACGAGCGCGCCGCGCACCATCGCGACGTCCTCGGCAAGAAGTATCTTCAGCGACAGCAACTCACGCTCCCCAGATCGCATGCAACGCTCGCCGATGAGATGTCCCCAACGAACACTCGGGCGTAAGGTACACGGCTTGAGGGCGCGGCGCCGTCAAAGACGGGCGCACAGCTCGTATTGGGTGGGGTGTGACAGGGTCACGCCTCCTTTCGCCGCGTACCTGTGACCGCATCGGAAACTCGCGCGCTTATGGTGGCCCCAAGCGGCCGGAACGGCGCCTCGGCCACCAGATTGAACCAGCCATCGGCACGGATGCCCGCTGTCAACCGCCCGCCGATCGCTTGCAGCCGCACGGACAGGTTGTCCAGACCGCCGCCATGCGGCTCGGGCGCGGCCGTGCGGGAAACACCATCGTTCATTACCTGCAACCGGATGGTCTCACCGTCCTGGCGTGCCTCGATCGAGCACGTACGGACCGAACTGTGCCTGAGCGTGTTCGTCACGGCCTCGCGAAGCACCGTCGCGAGCACGGTGTCCACCTTCTCCTCGAGCGGCCCGCAGGTGATCTCCACGTTGGCCGCGATACCCGCTGCGGAAAGCAGGGAGGCGACCGCGCTCGCCTCCTTCGCGAGCGAGATGTTCCGGTAGCCGCTCGCCACCAGACGGACGTCGGCCAGCGCCTGTCTGGCGATGTCGAGGACCTCGGCGATCTCGTCGCGCGCACGGCCTGGGTTGCTCGTCACCAGGCGCCTGGTGAGCTCGACCTTCAAGGTGATCGCCGACAGGCTGTAGCCGAGCAGGTCGTGCAGGTCCCTGGCGAAGCGCATCCGCTCATTGGCGATCGCCATCTGCGCGAGCTCGCCCCGAGTCGCGTGCACGTACCTGATGACACCCGCCAGGCGGGTGAGGCCGAACACGACGAGCCCGGTATTGACAGTGGAGATGACGTAGTAGGCGGTGCCCGCGGCATTGACCCGGAGCAGCAAACTCGGCACCAGCATGCTCACGGCGATGGCAGCGAACAGCGCCCAGCGGGCCCGGCCCGGTACGAGCAGCAGGACCGACCCGGCGAGGAAACCGGCCATGCCGCCCCACAACTCACCCAGGACCAGCAGTGGCAGGTAGGTGACAAGCGCCTGCGCGATCAGCATCAAAGCACGCCGTCGCATCGGCCACCGCGCCGCGCCGGTGGAGGAATTGAAGAGCTGCAGGGTGAATATCGTGACAACCGCGGTGATGCCAACCACAACCCCCAGGCCGTGCGCCGCAAGGGGCGGAGTCACGACATTAAGGAGTTCAACCACGAGGTAGCCGCACAGGACCGCCACCAAGATCGCACGGGCAAGCCGCAAACCTGGTACTTCGTTGGCCGTCGGCGGCGACGGTGGATCCGTAGGAGGTACTGCCGACCACACGCGGTGTGCCGCACCCACCGACGGCCTTAAGCTGGCCACGGTGGAGAGTCGGCCCGCCCGCGTCTCGCGGCTGGGCATAGTGAACCCCTCGTGTTTTCTCTGTCGCTCAGCGTGTGCAAACCGACCACTGGCGACAATTGCCGCATTTCCTCTGAGATTATAACGGGGAGATGGTTCCTAAACGTAACATTTTCGTTACTTCGATCATAGCTGCCGGGCGTGCAGAAAACTGTTTACGCCTGGGTAAGCAGCGCTTGAACTGGCAGAATGTGGTAAATGGCATTGGGGGTCCGGCTCCGACGACATCAGCCGGGCCGCCGGGCGCGCGTCCGCCTGCCTGGCCCGGTCCGCCTGCCCGGCCCCGTCCGGCCGCCCGTCCGGCATCCCCGGTGCTGGCCGGCGCCTCATGTCCCGACCGGGTGCCGCCGGGCTACCCGGCCGTGCACGGCGCCGCTGTGTGCGGCCCCGCCCCGCGCGGCCTGAGCGCCGAGCGTGGCGAATTCGGCCGTATCCAGGGCCGGGTCGCCTGACAACACGGCCCGCTGCAGCCGGCGCAACCGCGGGCAGGGGTCCACTCCCAGCTCGTCCCTCAGGGCCGACCGCAGGCGCTGAAATGTCTCCAGCGCGCGCCCGACATGGCCGGAGCGATAAAGCGCCGTCATAAGGTGGCCGCAGAAATTCTCGTTCATGGGATAGCGGGCGGCCAATGTGCTCAGCTCGCCCAGAATATCGGCGTGGCGGTCCAGCGCCAGATCCGCTTCAATGCGCCGCTCGAGAACGCCGAGCCTGTTCTCCTCCAGCGCGGTCACCTCGAGTTCGAGCACTCGCCCCATTCGCACGTCGACGAGGGCCGACCCGCGCCATAGTGCGAGCGCGCGGCCAAGCAGCTCGGACGCCGCGCGGAAGTCTCCGGTCTCCGCGGCCGCCCGGCCGGCGCGGGCCAGGCGCCCGAACTCGTGGACGTCGTTCTGGCTGGACTGCGACGCGAGAAGGTAGCCGCAGTGCCGGGTGCTCAGCACCTGCTTCGGGTCCCGTCCGGGCGCCGCGGCGGCCGCTATCAGGTTCCGGAGCTGGAGGATGTAGGTCTGGAGCGTGGTGCCCGCGCTGCGCGGCGGGTAGTCTCCCCAGATCTCTTCGGCCAGCGTGGAGACGGTGACGACCCGCCCGGCGTTCAACGCGAGCAGGGCGAGAATCTGGCGTGGCTTGGCGGCGCTTGGCACGACAGGCGCGCGGCCCAGGTGCACGGACAACGGACCGAGCAGTTCGATGACTATCTCTTCTGGTTCGGTATTCATCTCACGTCCTTCGGGAGCCGGTACCTGTAGGCAGCTCGCCTCAGCGTCACTTGAGCATGCGTCGAGCGGTACCCGCAATCCAGTGATCGCCTCACGAGTCACCCGATGAAATGCTCATATCAATGCGATGATGCCTGCACCGCAAGCCCGTCTCACGTCGACCGATGAGGAACTCACATGAACTAAATGATGCTGGCACTACAAGGCGGTGCACGGCCAGGCGCACACTCCGGTCTAGGCACACACCCGAAGTTGAAGGAGCACAGCGCCATGAACGCCAGCGAGATCATGTGGGGTCCGCAGCAGGAATCCGGCTACTCCAGCCTTGGCATGGAACGTACGACGACGGACCTCGGCCACGACCTGGTGATCGAAGACCTCGACGAGGCGACCACACAAGCCCTGGCGCCAATGTGTGTCTGCTCGGCCGCAACGCACCGCGAGCCGGCGCCCTTCGGCACGCGCTCTGCTAGCACCGGCCACACCAGGCCAGGTACGCACCTGGTACTTACCACCTGCTGACGCGTCGCCATGTATCCCGCAGACACCCAGCTCGTTGGGTTCAAGAGCCACCTGCGGGCCGAGACGGTCCCGGCAGAGGCGGTCTATCTCATCTCGGCACGCCGAGTGACCGCCCTGTCCGGACGGTCCATCCAGCGGCTCGCGCCGCTGCTTGACGGCACGCGGAACTTCGCCCAACTCAAGCAGGAGCTATCACCGGACATGTCGGCGGCCCAGGTCGCCGAGCTGATCAGCCGCCTCTCGGAGGCGAGCCTGATCAGTTACCGTCACCCCGCACCGGTGGGCGGGCGCGACACCGCGGCCGACGCCTACTGGGACCTGGCCGGCCTCGACGCGGACCGGGCCACCTCGGCGCTTGGCGCGCTTACGGTGGAAATCGTGGCCCTCGGGAGCATCGACGCGACGCTGACCGCGGACGCGTGCAGAGCGTGCGGTGTCGCCGTCGGCGAGCCGGGCAACCCCGCGGCCGCTGTGTCCCTCGTGTTGTGCGAGGACTATCTCGACCCGCGGTTGAACGCGGTCAACACCCGTCACCTCGCCAGCGGCCGTCCCTGGCTCCTGGCCAAGCCGACCGGAGCCGACCCCTGGGTGGGCCCGGTGTTCCGGCCAGGCGGGGGACCCTGCTGGGCGTGCCTCGCGAAGCGGCTGCGGGGACAGCGGCACTGCGAATCTGCCGTGCAGCGCGCCGTGGGTGCGCACGGATCCGTGCGCCCGCCAGAAGCGTCGCTGCCTGCTGGCCGCGCGGCGGGCGTCCAGATCGCGGTTCTCGAAGCGGCGAAGTGGCTGGCGGGTATCCGTGGCGACGGACAGGACGCCGTCTACATCCTCGACACCCTCACCCTGCGGGGCCAGCATCACGCCGTGGCGCGCCGTCCGCAGTGCCCGGCGTGCGGCGACCCCGGGCTGGTCGCCGCCCAGGTCCACAAGCCGGTTCGCACCGCCTCACGCGCCATCGCGCAGTGCAGCGGCAACGGCCACCGCGCGCTTCGCCCTGAGCAGTTGCTCGAGGCGTACGGTCACCTGGCGGATCCGCTCACCGGGATTGTCGGCGAGCTACGGCGTGATCCGCGTAGCCCGCAGTTCCTGCACAACTACCTGTCCGGCGCCAACCGGGCGATGACCGGCAGCAGCCTGGCCGCGATCAGAGCGGGGTTGCGCGCGCAGAGCGGCGGAAAAGGCGCCACCGAGCTTGAAGCCAGAGTCGGGGCCCTCTGTGAGGCTGTCGAGCGGTACTGCGGATCGCGCGCCGGCGACGAACCGACGGTGCGGGACAGCTTCCGCGGCCTCGGCGCCCAGGCGGTGCATCCGGACGCTTGCCAGCTCTTCGCGGAGCGCCAGTACGCCGGCCGCGCCAGGTGGAACGCGGCGTGCGCACACTTCCACCGCGTGCCCGAGCCGTTCGACGACCGGGCGGTGACCGACTGGACCCCGGTGTGGTCATTGGTCACGGGCCGGCAGCGGCTGCTGCCCACCGCGCTGCTCTACTACGACGGCGACGCCGGGCGCCAGCCCGCCTCGGTACGGGCCGATTCCAACGGGAACGCGGCCGGCGGCAGCCTCGAGGACGCCATCCTGCAAGGCTTCTTCGAGCTCGTCGAACGCGACGGGGTGGCGCTGTGGTGGTACAACCGGACGCGGCAGCCACAGGTCGACCTGGATTCGTTCGACGATCCGTGGATTGCGCGCGTGCGGGAGGAATACGTGCGGCTCAGGCGCGAGGTCTGGGTCCTTGATATAACGTCGGATCTCGGCATTCCCGTAATGGCGGCCATTTCACGGCGCACCGACAAGCAAGCGGAAGACATCATGTTCGGGTTCGGCGCGCATTTCGACCCGCACGTGGCTCTGCGCCGGGCGCTGACCGAACTGGGCCAGCTACTTCCGGCCGTGGTCGGCGTCCGCGCCGACGGCACCGGGTACGGGTCGCCAGACCCTCATCTCATGTCCTGGTGGTCCACCGCGACGGTGGGGAACCAGCCGTATCTCCTGCCCGGTGCCGGCCAGGCCGCCCGCGCCGCCGCAGGTTACCGCTACCCGTCCCACACGGACCTGGCTGATGAGATCGACCGCATCACCGCGATCGCCCGGCGGGCCGGCCTCGACCTCCTCGTCCTCGATCAGACCCGCCCTGATATCAACATGCCTGTCGTCAAGGTTGTAGCTCCCGGTCTACGTCATTTCTGGCCACGGTTTGCCCCTGGCCGTCTATTCGACGTTCCCGTGCGCCTTGGCCGCCTTGCTGAGGAGACGGCATATGACCAGCTCAACCCGATTCCCCTGTACCTATGAGATGCCACTGGGCGCGCTGACCAGCCTCCAGCGCCGGCGAACTGCCCGGCCACCGAGCGGGAAGGCCCCCGAGCGAGGAAAGTCCAGAGTGACGACACGCCACGGTAACGACGCCCTTGCCAGGCGAAATGAACTGTGGTCGCTGCGCGAGGACGTGCAAGTCGAACTCGAGCCCGGCGACGGCCCGGCACTGCTGCGCAGCCGCTGGGGTGACGTCACGGTGCAACGGCCGTCACCGGTGGTACGTGAAGCGCTCCACCGGATGCGCCTCGGGCCGATCTCACTGGAAAATGTCATCGCCGATCGTGCGGGGCCGTCGGCGTCAGCCGGTAGCCCAGACGGTGGCGGGTCTGGTGGTGCTTACCGCGGCGGGGACCTGGCGAAGCGGGTGCGCCTGTACCGCGTGCTCGACCGGTTGCAGCCGCTGGTCGTCCGGTCACTGGGACTGAACAACGGGCAGCCGCTGCTGTCTGTCGTGCCGCTCACACCACGTTCCCGCTTCCACCCGGTGCCGCTCCCTCCTGACGTGCCGGTCCGGCTGTCCACCTTCGCCGAGCTTCGGACCGACGGATACGAGTACCGGCTGGAATCACCGCTGTCGCTGCACCGGGTGCTGCTGCACAGGTCCGAAGCGATCTCGCTGATCGGTGCGCTCGGCCGCCCCGTCACGCCGGCCGCCTTGGCCGCTGCCGCGCCGCGCCGCGAGGCTGTGACCGCCGACGCGCTGGCCTACCTCGCCGCGGTGGGCATGGTCGTCCTGGCCGAGGCTCAAGAGACCGCACCGACAGGCAGCCCGCCTGTGTTCGCCGAGGACACCGACGATGCCCTGCTTGGCTGGTCCCCCATCGACCTGTTGTTCCACACCCAGAGCACCCTCGGCCGCCACGATCATGACTTCGGCGCCACCTACCCGCAGGGGGAATCCCGGTCCCCAGAGCCGGTGGTCAAACCACAGTCAGGGCAGCCGTGCATTCCTCTGTACCGGCCACGCTGGGAAGACCTGGTCGAGGCCGACCCACCGCTGACCGTCGCGATCGAGGGCCGTCGCTCGACCCGAAGCTACGGCACCGAGCCGCTGACCGCGGCCGAAGTCGGAGAGCTGCTGTACCGGACCGCCAGGGTCCGCTCACTCATCGCGACGCCGTCCGCCATGCCGGATCTGAGCTCCGGGCCCCAGACCGCCACGAAAGCAGAGGTTCCAGACGTGGTGCCCGACCTGAGCGACCGCCCTTACCCCAGCGGTGGAGCCTGCCATGAGCTGGAGCTTTATGTCACGGTGGGCCGGTGTGCGGGGATCGCGACCGGGGTGTACCACTACGATCCGCTCGGCCACCGGCTCGAGCTGGTCAACGCGGACCGGGCCGTGGCCGACGAATTGCTCGGCTACGCCAGCTTGGCCGCCAACGCCGCCGACGTGGCGCCGGTGCTCATCACCTTGACCGCACGGCTACGCAGGTTGTCGTGGAAATACGAAGGACTCGCCTACTCCCTGGTGCTCAAGCATGTAGGAGTGCTGACCCAGATGCTCTATCTGGTCGCCGCCGCCATGGGACTTGCGCCGTGCGCGCTTGGCACCGCGAACATCCACGCGACGGCGCGCGCATTTGGCACCGACTGGCGCGTCGAGCCCAGTGTCGGCCAGTTTCTCATCGGCAAGGAGCCTGGGCCGCTTACGGAGCACCGGGACGGGTGGCAGACGGCCAACGACGCTTCGTGGGCCGACCGAGCAAGGACGCATCTTCGTGCGGTCGGCACATCGCCTTCTTGACACCGATGCCATGGAAGGACGCGGCTTGCCCGAGGCGATCGGGCTGGCGCTGACTGGAGCGCGATGTTTTCGCCTTGGTGAATACCACCGACGCACCGCGACCACGTGGTGCTCTATCCGCTCTCTAGTCTGCCGCGAGTGCGGCCAGCAAAGGTTCGAACAGAGCCGTGTGCCCGGAAACGGTGCCGAAGCTACGCGTTAGCAACGTACGTTGATCAAGTGACCTGTTGGGGAAGGAAACCATGACAAGTCAGGCCTACGGACAATATTGCGGGCTCGCCCGTGCCATCGAGGTAGTTGGCGAGCCTTGGGCGCTTCTTGTCGTCCGTGATCTCCTCGTCGCCCCCAAACGCCTCACGGACCTGCGTGAAGGGCTGCCGCTTATACCCACGAGCGTCCTGTCCAAGCGGCTCGAAGAACTCGAATATGCCGGCGTCGTCCGGCGCCGCGCGCCGTCGCGGCCGGCGTCGTCCGTCGTCTACGAACTCACCGAATACGGTGCCGAGCTAGAGGAAATCGTCCTTCGGCTCGGCCGATGGGGAGCGAGGATACTCGGCGGGCCCAGGCGCGAGGAGATCGTCACCTCCGACTCGATGGTCATGGCTCTTCGCACCACGTTCCGGCCCGACGCCGCTCGCGGACTACGGGTCAGCTATGTGCTCCACCTCGGTGAACTCGTCATTCACGCGCGCGTCGACGACGGCACTCTCGAGGTCGGCGAAGGGCCCTTGGCGGATCCAGACCTCGTCCTCGAAGCAGGGCCGGCCCTGAAGGCTCTGATGGCCGGCGAAATGAGCCCAAGGGAGGCGATCGAGAGCGGCGGCGTCCGCCTCACCGGAGATCCCGGCCTGCTCGCGTGGTTCGTCGAGTGCTTCCACATCGCGCCCGCACCGATCGTGCGTCCCAACGGAAACGGGCACCCGGTCAACAGCCAGGCGGCGCATCAGCGCCGCACAGGGCACGCGATGGCGGTTGGCGCCGAGGGCTGACAAGTTTCGTTCAGCCCGATGGGAGCGGAGAGAAATCTGGGATAAGACAGGTCGCCGAGCTGAGATTTAGCGTCGAAGAGCGAAGACAACTCCGGCCCAGCTCTGCGGTTGCCGATCCTGACCTCGCGGGCCTGGACGGAAGTTCGGCCAACGGGCGCCCCAGCCCGCCACCTGAACGGAGTATCCGCTCGCCGTTACGGAACTTTTCCCCGAGCGACGCTGAGCCTCCGGCGGAACCCGAGGAGCTAGTCAGATGGATCCGACCTTGATAGGCACACTGCGCCATCGCCTCTTTGCGCCCGACCCGCGCGAGGTCCTGCTCGAGCGACGTGGCTTCCACGTGCCGGACGCTGAGCGGCAGGCCAATCTGGAGAACGTCGGCCGCACGTTTCTCGAGGGTTTCAAGTACGGCATGGTCGGCCGCGGGACGGCCGACATCGAGTCGTCGCTTGAAACGGTCGAGCGAACCGTGCGCGGATTCGCATACGAGGGCTGCGCGATGGCGCTTGCGGTGCGGGACGCGATGTTGCCGGTCCGGCGACACTGGATTCGCGACTTCCTCGCCGGACGGGGAGGAGTGCATATCTACATGGCCTATATCGGTGTCGGCTGGGCGATGGCTCGCCTGCCCAGGATACGGTGGCGCGCGATCACGCCAGGAGACAGCCTGCTGCGCTGGCTGGCGCTCGACGGGCTCGGCTTCCACCAGGCGTATTTCCGGACCAGCCAGTACGTCACCGGCCAGTACCAGGCACGGATTCCGCGCTGGCAGCCGGGCGACTACGCGAACAGGGTCGTCGACCAGGGAATCGGCCGGGCGCTGTGGTTCGTGAACGGCTCGGATGTCGAGCGGGTAGCTGCCAACATCGGCCAGTTCGCCCCGGCCCGGCGCGGCGACCTCTGGAGCGGTGCGGCGCTGGCCAGCGTCTACGCCGGTGGTGTGGACGCAGGCGACCTGGAGACGATGGCGAGGCTGGCGGGCGAGCACCGGCCCGACGCCGCGCAGGGGGCCGCGTTCGCGGCAAAGGCGCGGCTGCTGGCCGACCTGGCCACCGAGCACACCGAGATCGGCGTCAAGGTGTACTGCGGGCTGTCGGTCGAGGAGGCTGCGGCGGTCACCGAGGAGGCCCGGGAGGGACTGCCGGACGCGGCCGGCGATGTGCCCGGATACGAAATCTGGCGGCAGCGCATCAGAAAACGATTCGAATCCTGAGACGCGAAGACCTCCACGCCGGACGGCGCCAGCATCGGTGGCGTTCTGCCCCGGTTCTGGCCCACTGCGCGGCCGGCGTGCTCCCCCACGCAGCGACCTCGGACAAACGCCGCCCCGGCGGACGGCAACCCGGACAAGCGCCGTCCCCAGCGCACAGCAATCTCGGACAAATGCCGTCCCCAGCGGACAGCAACCCGGGAGAAAGCGGCACCCGGGCACAGCAACCTGGGAGAAGCGGGCGCGACGGCGGAATGATAAGCGCCCCCGTGCCAGCCGCGGGCAGTCCCCTGACTCCTGTCCTCAGGCGCTGCGAGCACCGCACGCCGGGAGGTGCGCGTCAGCGATCCGAAGCATGACGATGGCGTGGCGGCCACCGGCCGGGAGGCGTGCCGCTGCCTATCCGGCCGGTGGTCCCTCGTGGAGGGAGAGGAAGCATGCCAACGTTCAGCGGTTCGGTGCGCCGGCTGGTGCTGACGCCGCCGCTTGCCAAGGTGACCTTCGCCAAGCGGGGTTTCGCGGTCGCGGCATCCGAAGCGACCCAACGGCTCGAACTCATCCCGCAGGCGGTGGTCTGCGGATTCGAGTGGGGAATCGACGCACGCGACCAATGGGAGGTCGAGCGTCGGCTGAGCATGGTGGATCCAGAACTGCGCGGCTTCGCGTACGAGGGCGTGACGATGGCCTTCACCATCCTGGACGCGATGGGCCGTGGCCGTCGCACACGTGACCTGCTGCTCGGGCCGGGGCAGCCGCACATCTTCCTCGCCTACATCGGCATCGGTTTCGCCATGGCGCGATTGCCAAGACCGCTGTGGAAGAAGGTCCTCCCCGACCTGAGCGGGTCCGCGTACTACCCGACAATGAGCTGGCTCGCAGTCGACGGCTACGGTTTCGACCTCGCGTATTTCAACACCCGGCGCTGGGTTGACGCGCAAGAGGTGCCGTCGCCCTATCCATGGGACGGCTCGCCCGACTACTTTCCGCGCGCAGTGGATCAGGGCATTGGCCGCGCGCTGTGGTTCATCTGCGGTGCTCAGGTGACCGACGTGGCAGCGGCTGTGCATCGCTTTGCGAGCCACCGGCAGGCGGACCTGTGGAGCGGCGTCGGGCTCGCCGCGGCGTTCGCCGGCGGGTGTGGCCCCGACGAGCTTGCGGCGCTGTGCCGCGCGGCTGGCGACCACTGGCCGGAACTCGCGCTTGGTGCCGTGTTCGCCGCGAGGGCGCGTACCTACGCCGGCTTTGTGCCGGCCCATACCGACGTCGCCATGGCGGCCTTTGCCGGCCTGTCCGTCGACAAGGCAGTGGCCCTCGCCGACAGTACCGCTGTCACCGCTGTCACCGCTAACGGGACGGGCCAGGTACCCGCCTACGAGTTGTGGCGTCAGAACATACGTGCACAGCTCAGGCTCGCATGCCGGTTCCGTGAGGGGATCGATCTTGGCAGCGAACGTCTGCTCATGTAGCAGGGCGCCGGTATTCCCGGCCGGTGATCACGTCCACGAAACGCAGTGAACCCCCATTTCAGCCGCGCGACAGGCCGTCAATTCTGAAATAGCAGGCCAAAAGAAGCGGCAAACGCCGGGGAATTAAAAATGTATTGGTGCTGACCGCGGGAGGAAACACCAGTGCCATCGGATACGCCAGATCATGATCAGTACAGGACCGCCACGCTCGAGGCGTTCGCGGACACGTTCGTGCCCGGCGAGAAGCGGGCGCCTGACGACAAGGCGGTCGCGGGCGCCGCGGCAGGCCCGGGGGCGGTAGTAGCGGGCGCGGTGGAATTGCTCGAGACACCGGCGACTGGCGTGTCGGAAGGCCTGGACGACCTCGTGCGGACTCTGAACGGGCACGCGGATGTGTACGCGGCCGACCTTGGGCTGGACCTGGACACGTCCGTCCCGACGTTCGTGGCGCTGCCCTTCGTGCACCGCAGTGCCCTCGTGCAGGCGCTGACCGCGCCCGGCCACCCGGAGAAGGACATCTGGATCCTGGTCGCACTGTTCTGCTTCATGGCCTTCGACACCGCCGCTCACATGCATACCGTCGACGCGGTCGCGTCCGGGCACCCGGGCCTGACCACGATGGGCTTCGCGAAGCCGGACGGGGACGGGCTGTGGCGGTTCGGCGACTACTCCTACGGGCGGCAACTTGCCAACATCCACCCGGACACGACTCCTTCAGGGAACCCGGCATGACCAGCAGTGAGCTCACCGACATCGTTGTGATCGGAAGTGGTTTCGGCGGCGCGATCCCCGCCTACCACCTGGCGGCCGGAGGGGCCCGGGTCGTGGTGCTGGAGCGTGGGCCATGGCTGTCGAGCGAGGAGTTCGAGCACGACTTCAAGCTCGGCTCGTCAAGCACGCGGATCTTCGATTTCGTGGCGGGCGATGGCATGAGCGTGCTCGGCGGCAACTGCGTCGGCGGCGGCAGCGTCGTGTACTTCGCCACGATGCCCCGCGCGCCGCGGTTCGTCTTCGAGCGCCAGGGCAGCATCGGCAGGCGCATGTGGCCCGCGACGATCACCCGCGACGCCCTGGACCCGTGGTATGACCGCGTGGCCGAGGCGCTGCCGATCCGGCTGCAGACCTGGAGCGAGGTCACCTATCCTGGCGGGCTGTGGGCGGCCGCCTGCCATCACGCCGGCCGTACGGCGAACCCGGCGCCGGTCGCCATCGACACCGCGAAGTGCACGAACTGCAACTGGATGATGGCTGGGTGCCGGTTCGACGCCAAGCGGTCCCTGCTGCTGAACTACCTGCCTGCCGCGCTGTCGCACGGTGCGCAGATCCGGCCACTGCACGAGGTGCAGTCCCTGTCGAGGATTGACGGCGGCGGCTACCGGGTGCACTACAGCGTCATCGATGACGAGGACTACCGGGTGCCGGTGGGCAGCGGGACGATCGACGCCAAGATCGTCGTGCTGGCCGCAGGGGCCGGCGCCACGCCAGTGATCTTGCAACGCTCGGAGGCCGCCCTCGGCGCGATGCCGCCGGGCGTGGGCAGGCACTTCTCGGGCAACGGTGAGCGCCTCAACACCGCTGTCCTGGACGAGGACAAGGTGCGTGAGGTCCTGGGCCTGACCCGCCCGGGAGGGATGGCGTATGCGGCCAACCAGATCGGCAGAGGGCCGAGCGTGGCGTGCTGGGACCGGCTCGACGGGTCACTGCCCGAGCACTCCCGCTTCTCGCTGGAGCAACTGTACTTCCCCCCGGGTCTGGGCACGATCCTCGCGCAGGCGCCCGGGGCAGCCGGCCCGGCCTGGTTCGGCCCGGAGAAGAAGGAGATGCTGCGGGGCTGGCGTTCCTGGCTGACGATTTTCACGATGTCCGAGGACGACAACGAAGGAGTGTTCGGCCCGCCGCCGCCTTCAGGCAACGCCGTCCGCATCTCACAGCAGATGCTCGGGCGTGGCGCGCTGCGCTACCAGCCGACCGCCAACACGCTGCGCGGCTGGGCCGAGGCCGATGCCGCGGTGAAGGACATCCTGGAACGCGACGGCCTGGCGCGGGTGCGGCCGTGGACGAACGACGTCGTGGGCGCCTACACCGTGCACCCGCTCGCGTCGTGCCGCATCGGCGACGATCCGGGCACGTCCGCGCTGGATGACAAGCACGAACTGCGCAACCATCCGGGCATCTTCGTCACCGACAGCTCAGCGGTCCCCGGAGCGCTGACCGTCAACCCCGCCATGACGATCGCCGCCCTCGCCGAGCGCGCCATCCCTGGCATCGTGCGCGCGGCGCGGCAGCGCGGGCTGGCGGTCACCTACGGCGCGCCGTCACCGGACGGCGCTACGAGCGGCCGGCGCGCCGTTGCACCCGTCGTGCCGAGCCTGATGCGAGCCTAGCGATGGCGGGGAAGCTCATCCGGCGCGCCCTCCGGAGGTCGGTGGCGCAGATCCGCTACGTCTCAGCGGTACGGCCAGCGGCCGCACAGGGCCTTGTGGCTACGGTCTATTCGCAGGTCGAGCGGGACTTCGGCATGCTCGCACCCCCGGTCGCGCTGCACTCGCCTGCGCCTGGCCCGCTCGCGGCCTGCTGGGTGATGCTTGCGGAGACGCTGCTCGTCCCCGGGCTGGCCGGCCGGGCGGCCAAGGAGGCGGTCGCCGCCGCGGTGTCGCTCGGCAACACCTGCCCGTACTGCGTCGCCGTCCACACCGCGGCGCTGCACGGCCTCGTCCAAGGGCCCACGGCCGCGGCGATCGCGCAAGGCCACATCGAGCCGGTCGCCGACCCCCAGCTTCGGAAGATAGCCGAATGGGCACAGGCGAGCGGCCAGCCACGGGTGGGTGTGAAACACGCGGCACCCTGCCCGCCCGAGCAATTCCCGGAACTTGCCGGCGTCGCGGTGACCTTCCAGTACCTGAACCGCATGGTCAACGTGTTCCTCGACGAGTCACCGCTCCCGCCTGGCACACCCGCCAGGTTGGGTGGCGGTCTCATGCGCCTGCTCGGCAGGATCATGCTCTCCGCGGCTCAGCGCAGCCCAGCTCCCGGTGCCTCGCTGGCGCTCCTGCCCGCCGCGCCGCTGCCCGGGGACATGCAGTGGGCAGCCGGCAACCGGTGTGTCGCCGACGCGTTCGCGCGTTCGGCCGCGGCCATCGAGTCAGCAGGCGTCCAGGCGGTGCCGGCCGCCGTCCGCGAGCTCGTCCTCAGCGAGCTGGGCAGGTGGAGCGGCAGGCGGCCTGGCCCGAGCCGCGCCTGGGCCGACGATGCGGCTTCCCAGCTGACCCCCGCCGACCGCCCAGCGGGCCGCCTCGCGCTGCTCACGGCCCTGGCGTCCTACCAGGTCGGTCCGTCCGAGATCGACGCTTACCGGCGTGGGCAGCCCGGTGACCAGGCGCTTGTCGCGCTCACATCGTGGGCGAGCCTGGCCGCGGCCCGGCGGGTGGGCACCTGGCTCGGGGACGAACGCCTCGAGCACGAACCGACGCGGTAACAAACCGCTGGGCGCGGTGATAAACCCGCTCAGCGGGGGTCTCAAACAGGCTGCGCCTCGGACGGGCTCCGCCTCAGACAGGCTCCGCCTCAGACAGGCTCCGCCTCAGACAGGCTCCGCCTCAGACAGGCTCCGCCTCAGACAGGCTCGGGGGCCGCTTCGGCGGGTGCGGTGGTGAACTGGCCGGGAGAGCGTCCTGGCCCGGGTGACCCGCGGTAGGCCTGGGCGATGTCCAGCCAGTGGTCGGCGTCTGCGCCTGATGCGGTTACCGCCAGGTCGTCACGATGACGGCGCCTGGTCACAAGCAGGCAGAAGTCGACCGCAGGGCCCGTCACCCGCTGCGCCGCGCCGGCCGGCCCGAACTCCCACAGGTCGCCGGAGGGTGCGGTGAGCTCGAAGCGGAACGGCCTGTCCGGCGCCGCCAGCCCGCGCACCAGGTAGCAGAAATCCCAGTTGCGCATCGAGAAGCCGACAACGTGCCTGATCCGGTCGGTGTGGTCCCTGCGCGCCCCCACCGCGTCTGCGATGTCCTGGCCGTGCGCGAAAAGCTCCATGATCCCGGCGCTGGCCAGGATCGCCGGCGGCAGCGGCCGGGCCAGCCAGGGCACCGTCTGGCCGGGCGGCACCGCGGCGAGCGCCGCTGCCGCAGCCGCGCGCTCGGAGCGCCAGCGGCTGAGCATCGCCTGCGGCGAGTCGGCGAGGTACGGCGCGAGAGCAGCGTTCACCGCGCCGTCGAAGTCGTCCGCGGCCCCCGCAAGCTGTGCCTGGAACGCCGCGGGATGGGCTGCCGCGAGCGCCGCCAGCCTGGCGATCGAGGCAAGGTGGGCGATCTGATGCGCGATTGTCCAACCGGGTGCGGGCGTCGCCAACGGCCACTGCGCCTGGTCGAGGCGAGCCACGAACTGGTCGAGGCTCTCGCCTTCGGCGATCAGGTCGGCGTACACGTCGTGCGGTGCGGTCACGATCTTCCTCTCGCCGTGAGGTCTCATCCACAATCCGGTTCCGGCACTCGCCTGCGCATCTCCTGGATTGCGTAACCGGACGGGCGGCGCGTGGCCAGCATGACGCGGCTGACGCGCGGCACCCGGTAGGACGTGCACCGCCGTGGCTTCGATGATCATGGCAGCCGCAGTTCAGCGGGTGTCTGCACGGCTCGACCGGCGCCTGATCCGAATTCGAGCGCCCGGGTGCACCGTTTCAGGTGATGGGTTCCGCACGTGAAACCAGAAACGCGTGCGCGGCTGTTGCCGACGCCAGCGGCCAGGAGGCTGAACGGCTGCGGAAACATCGCACCGATTATCGCAAGCCGTGATCACTTAGCTGCGCGTTTCTAAGAGAGGACCTTGATGAACAGCGCTGTGGAATGCGCAATCGCCAGCATATGGGAGCGTTACAGTGAACCGCTGTCACTAGCGGACATCGCGAAGAGCGCCATACTCAGCCGCTTCCACTTTTCGCGTGTCTTCCGTGAGGCTACTGGCGTCTCCCCTGGCAGGTTTCTTTCCGCGGTGCGCATCTACGAAGCCAAACGATTGCTGGTTTCGACCTCGCTGAGTGTCACGGACATCTCGCTTGAGGTCGGATACAACAGCTTGGGTTCCTTTACCAACCGCTTCACCGACAGCGTCGGCGTCTCGCCTGCCCGCTTCAGGCGCATGTCGAAGAACGGCACCTACGAGCTTCCCGACCCGATCGCGAGTTCGTCCCCATTTCGCGGCACCGTGGCTGGGTCGATTCGCCTGCCGCGCGACTACGCGGGAGCGCGAGTGTACGTGGGGACCTTCAAGAACCCGATCATCCAAGGCCAGCCTGTCTCGTCCGCCATCGTGGACGCCGCATCCCCCGGCCACTCAACTTCGTACCGGCTCGCGGGCGTTCCGGCGGGCGTGTGGTTCGTCCAGGCCGTGGCGGTGGCCGACAGCGTCGATCCGGAGCCGTGGACCCGCCGGTCCCTGCTCGTTGCCGGGCAGTGTCCCGTGAACGTCATGCCCGATACCGTTGCCGAGGCCGACATCTACTTGCGGCCCAGGCGGCCGACTGATCTGCCGATCCTGCTCGCGCTGCCTGATCTTGAGACCGAGCCGATCCTCCTCGCGCTGCCTGACCTGGCGGCCGAGCCGATCCCGGCTCCGGCCTGCGGAATCCGCCACGAACGCGTGCTCCGCAAGGCGCACCACCAGCGGCAAGGCATCGAACTCTTCCGCGGCTAGTGGCCCGTCCCCGGCCTGAAGCGTGGGCTCCTGGCCGGGGACAGCGTGCGGTCCAGCGATCTACCGGGAACCATCGGCGCGACCTCGATCGGCGGGTGCTGTGTGCAGCCGCGACCGGGCAGGGAACGAAACGTCGGGGTGATCCTGCTGCCTATCGGCCCCATTGCCGCGTGTCGTAGCACTCCGGTCTGCGTTTTCCCTGGTGATGTGGATTGGCCGACTGACGCGGTACACGCAGGTGGGGTTATGCGAAGAATTCGTCGGTGGTGTAGAGGTCTTGTGGGTAGCTCCAGCGCTCACTGATCTTGCCGTTGCTTATGCGGAACAGGTGGACGCCGCGGTCGTCAAGAAGACGGCCATCGCGTTCTCCTCTGGCGTGGACCAGCGCTGCCACGTGGTCTTCACTGGTGAGAAACTCCTGCGGCTCAAGACGGATCGCGCCACCGGTCAGCTCACCGTACTGGGTAAGGTAGCCCAAAACCTCGTCTTTGCCGCGGTAGTCGCCCACCAGCGGGCCCCTTCCTGGCACATGGAAAACCACATCATCAGCGAGTAAGTGGTCTCGGACATAGTCGAGGTCGCCTTTGGCGAGCGCGTCGTAGCTCTCCCGGGCGAGGGTGACGTTAGGGTTTTCTGGCATGAACGGCCTCCTTGCGCAGGGGGGTCGTTGAATGGCGTCTGTAACGCTACGCCCGGCGCGGCTGGGCTTACCAGGGTGGTGACAACAGGCTGGCCCGGTGGTCACCGGCGTGGTGCGGCCGGCTGACGCCGCGTCGGAGCACGCCGGCCGGCCGCGCCCAGGTCCGTGCCCAGGACAGGATGGTCGGGGCCGCATGGGGCTTGACCGGGTGAAACTCCCGGCCTGCCGCGCGGGTCGGTGCACCGCCCGGGGTCGGCGGTGCCGTCCGGGCTTGACTGGGCGAATCTCCTAGCTGACGCTGCGTGGGAGGTGGCCTCGTACCCCGACGGCCAAGCCCGATGGCCAAGCCGGCCAAGCCCGACGGCCAAGCCCGACCGCCAGGCCCCACCGCCAAGCCCGACCGCAAGGGAGTGTCGATGCCGCATATCAGCCTGAACTCCGATGAACCCGGGATCCGCGGGCTGTTCAAGTTCCGCCCCGAGACGGCGCGCCCGCTGAACGAGCTTGCGGAGGTGCTGCTGCGCCGGGAGAGCGAGGAGAGCACGCTGACCCGCGGGGAGCGGGAACTGATCGCGGCCCATGTGTCGGCGCTGAACGAGTGCCGCTACTGCTCCTCGTCCCACGCTGCCTACGCGGCCGCGCAGTTGCCCGGCGGCATGGCCCTGGTGGAACAGGTCCGCGCCGACGCCGGCGGCGCGCCGATCTCGGTGAAGCTGAAAGCGCTGCTCGCGATCGCGGCCGCGGTAGCACAGAGCGGGCTGAAGGTCTCCGACGAGCAGGTAACCACCGCGAGGGAGGCGGGCGCGACGGATGTTGAGATCCACGACACGGTGCTGATCGCGGCGGCCTTCTGCATGTTCAACCGCTATGTCGACGGGCTGGCTACGACGGCACCAGCGGACCCCGCCCTGTACGCCGCGCGGGCGGAGCGGATCGTAAGTGGCGGCTACCTGGCGCTGCTCGCCGAGTCGCAGCGCCAGCGCTGAGCGCGGCGCCGCGGCTGAGCACGGCCCCATGGCTCAGCGCGGCCGCATGGCTCAGCGCGGCCCCGTGCCCAAGCGCGGCGGCATGGCTGAGCGCGGCCGCATGGCTCACGCGGCCGCATGGCTCAGCACGGCCGCATGGCTCAGAGCGGCTCCGTGCCCAAGCGCGGCGGCATGGCTGAGCGCGGGTGCAGCGGGTAAAAACGCACGCGGCGCCCACGGCGAACCACTTAGCCCGCCGCGTTGAGTACGCGCTCGACGGCGGCGCGGGTGAGGTCGCGGACCTCGGCCGAGTCGCCGAGATCACTTCCGACGATCAGGCCGTCGCGGAGCACGGCGAGCATCGCCGCCGTGCATTCCGCGTCGGGGTGGCCCGCCGCCGTGAGCAGTTCCCGCAGCAGGCCGCGGAACCAGCGACGATGGCCGGCGATGACCCGCCGCACCGGATGCTGGGGATCCGGATACTCCGCCGCGGCGTTGATGAAGGCACACCCGCGAAAGCCGGGCCGGCACCCGATCTCGCCGATCACATCGAACAGCGCCAGGATCTTCGCGCGCGGCGGTGACTCGTCGAGCTGAATCCGTTCCGCCAGGGCGCGTTCGGCCAGGCTCCGCTCTTCGAGGTAAGCGCAGACGAGATCATCCTTGGTCGGAAAATGGTGGTAGAAAGTCGCCTTCGCCACGCCCGACTCGGCGATAATCCGGTCAATCCCGACCCCGCGCACGCCGTCGGAGTAGAACAGCGCGCGGGCCGTGGTCAGCATGCGCTGCCTGGCGGGGCTGTCGGGCCTTGCGGGGTTGTCGTGCCGCCGCGTGGCGGCCGTATTCGCGGGCACACCTTGACTATATCAGACCTGTCTGTCTACTCTTGAGTGGTAGACAGATAGGTCTGTCTGGGGATGGAGGAGTGTCGTGCCGCACATCGATCTGCACAACGACAGGCCAGGGATCGTCAGCCTGTTCCAGTACCGCCCGGAAACGGCTGGGCCGCTCACCGAACTCACCGAGGTGCTGCTTCGCGGGCCGAACACGCTGTCGCGCGGTGAGCGTGAGCTGATCGCGGCGTACGTTTCCGCGCTCAACGACTGCGAGTACTGCACGATGACCCACGCCACGAAGGCGGCGGCGCAACTGCCAGCGGGCAGCGTCGGTGATCTGGTGCCCGCCGACCCGGAGAGCTCGCGGTGGTCACCCAAGTTCCGGGCGCTCCTGCGGATCGCGGCGGCGGTCCAGCGGGGCGGCAGCGCCGTCACTGCGCAGGAGGTGGGGGCCGCGCGCGAGGCGGGCGCCACCGAGCTTGAGATCCATGACACGGTGCTCATCGCCGCCGCGTTCTGCATGTACAACCGCTACGTCGACGGCCTGGGGGCGGTCGCACCTGAGGACCCGCAGACGTACACCCGGATGGCCGAGTTCGTCATGGTGCGTGGCTACACGGCAGCGCTGGAGCCGGTGTAAGAGCCTGCTTGAGAACCCATGCTCTGCTCTGCTAGGGGCCCGTCCCGTGCCCGGGCCCGTCCCGGCGGCACCCAAGCGGCGGCTGGCCTGCGCCATCGGGGTCCCCCGGATAGCGCTGCGCTCGGTCACTTGGTACCTCCGGCTGGGCTCCCTCACTCCGCCTTGCCCGCCACCACCTGGCCCTGCTGGCTTCGAAGCGCTTGGGCGCCGGGCCGCTCGCGACGAGCGAGGGCTCCCAAGAAGGCACTGAGAGGGTTGACGGCAACCGATCTGCTCGACCACGCTGCGCGTGAGGCGCCGTACCCCCATCGTGAAGGAGTGCCATGCCGCACATCGCACTGAGCACCGACGCCCCCGGAATCGCCGGCCTTTTCGACTACCGCCCGCAGACCGCGCGGCCGCTGTGCGAGCTTGCCGAGGTGCTGCTGCGTGGCGATCACACCCTGTCCCGTGGCGAGCGCGAGTTGATCGCTGCCTACGTATCGGCGCTGAATGACTGCCGGTTCTGCTCGTCCTCGCACGCGGCGTTCGCCGCGGCGCAACTGCCTGACGGCATGGCACTGGTGGAGGATGTCCGCGCCGATATCGACAGCGCTCCTGTCCCAGCCAAGCTCAAGGCGCTGCTGAAGATCGCGGCCGCGGTGCAGCGGGGCGGCCTCGCGGTCACAGCCGATGACGTCGCGGCTGCCCGCAGCGCCGATGCGACGGACCTGGAGATCCACGACACGGTTCTGATCGCGGCGGCGTTCTGCATGTTCAACCGCTACGTCGACGGGCTTGCCACGATCGCCCCGGCCGATCCGGCCGCCTATGCATCGATGGCCGATCGCATAGTCGCGGACGGCTACCTGGCGATGCGCGGCGAGCCGGAGCGCCAGCGATAATGGCGGCTGCTGACGACCACACCTACCGCTACCTCGTCATCGGCGCCGGACCTGGCGGGTTACAGCTGAGCCACTTCCTGCACCGGGCCGGCGCTGACTACCTCACGCTGGAACGCGAGGCCACCCCAGGGACCTTCTTCCGCCGCTATCCTCGCCATCGCAGGCTGATCTCGCTGAACAAAGTCCACAGCCCCGCGGAATGCCCGGAGACCGCTTTGCGATGGGATTGGAATTCCCTGCTCAGCGACGCGCCCGAGCTGCTTTTTCCCCGCTATTCACAGGAGTATTTTCCAAGCGCCGACGACCTGTTACGTTACCTGGCCGACTTTCAGCGCGTCCATGCACTCAACGTGCGGTTCTCGACCCCGGTCGACCGGGTCGAGCAGGCCGGCGGCCGGTTCCTCGTGCACGCGCGGACACAGGTGTTCGGGGCCGAATGCCTGATCATCGCGACCGGATGGGGTGGACCGCACATCCCTGACATTCCCGGGATCGAGCTGGCCACCGGGTACGAGGACATGCCGATCGCCGCGGAGGCCTTCACCGGGCAGCGGGTACTGATCATCGGCAAGGGCAACTCGGCGTTCGAGACCGCCCAGGCCCTGCTCGGCCACACCTCGATCGTCCACCTGGCCAGCCCGCATCCGGTCCGGCTCGCCTGGGCGAGCAAGCATCCGGGCGACGTGCGCGGCCAGTACGGTGCGCTGCTGGACAGCTACTGGTTCAAGACCCTGCACGGCGTGCTCGAATGCCAGATCGACCGGATCTGGCGCGAGGGTGACCAGTTCAAGGCCGCGATCACCTACACGCTCGCCGACGGCGAGCAGGCGCTGCTCGAATACGACGCGGTCCTGCGCTGCACCGGGTTCACCATGGACACCGCGCTCTTCGGCGCCTCCTGCCGGCCCGAACTCGCCGCGAGCGGCCGGATCCCCGCGATCGGCGCCGACTTCCAGTCGGTCAACATCGACGGGCTGTACTTCGCGGGGACGCTCATGCAGGGCCGCGACGTCAAGCGCGCCTCTTCCGCGTTCATCGACGGGTTCCGCTACAACCTGCGCACGATGGCCGCCTTGCTCCTCGAGCGTTACGACGGGGTCCCGCTCGGCTGCCAGGTGCTCCCCATCGAGGCCCGGCTGACCGACGTCATGCTCGAGCGGGTGAACTACAGCTCGGCGCTGTGGACGCAGTTCGAGTACCTCAGCGACGTGTACGTGGTCGACCGGGCGGGCGCGCAGGTCAGGCACTATGCCGAGCTGCCGGAGGACTACGCGGTCGACCGGTTCGCACGACAGGACCAGTACTTCACGGTCACGTTGCGGTGGGGACGGCGGGACTACGGCGATGTGTTCGCCATCCAACGCCATCCGGTCCCCGAGCGGGCGGCAGAAAGCGCGTTCCTCCATCCGGTCGTGCGTGTGTGGCGGCACCGTGACCTGGTCGCGGAGCAGCACCTGCTGGAAGACCTGCTGGCCCAATGGCGTGACCCGGTCAGGCACGCTGCGCCGCTCGGCGCCTTCCTCGCGGCCCAGCTCGGGTCAGCCGGCCCTGCGCCACCGGTCAGCACGTACCAGGGCCAGCCTGGGCGGCCATGACGTCGATCAGGTAGTCGACCACGTCGGCGGGCCGCCCGCGCCGGGCATGGGCGGCTCGCTGCCTGGCCGCGCCGGTGCCCAGCTCGGCCAGCCGGGCCAGCCCGCCGGTCACCAGGGTCAGGTCACCGGTCTCCGCAAGCGCGGCACTGACGTGCCGCAGCAACGTGCCCACCAGGTCGGCGGCTGGCACCAGATCGCCGGTGACCGGGTCGATGCCGTGCCCGTCCAGGCCGTCCCTGGCCGCCCGCCAGTACGCCGCGCGCAGCAGCTCACCTGACAGGCGCGGACCCGGGTCGCCGCGTTCCACGTGCGCCAGCGAAACGGCCACCAGGGCGCGCACCACCACCGCGAGGAGCACGGACTCCGCCGCGGTGGCGGGCACGTCGCTGCCACGGATCTCCAGGGTCGGCAGCCGCGCGGAAGGCCGGATGTCCCAGAAGATCGTTCCCGCATCCACCAGCGCACCCGCCCTGGTCAGTGCGCCGACCAGCTTCTCGAACTCGGCCACCGAGGCGAGGAACGGCGGCGGGCCTGCCACCGGCCATCTGCCCCAGCACAGCGTCCGCCAGCTCGCGTAGCCGGTGTCGCGGCCCGCCCACAACGGCGAATTGGCCATCATCGCGATGAGCACGGGCAGCCACGGCCGCAGATGGTTGCTCACCAGCACCGCCCGCTCCCGGTCAGGCAGATGCACGTGGACATGACCGGCGCAGATGCTCTGCTCGTCGTGCAGCGCCCGGTAGGTGGCGATCCCCGCGCCGTAGCGGGGATGATCGGTGATCGGCGGGGGAACGACGTCGCCAAGCACGGGCGTGCCCGACGCCACGACCGCCAGGCCGGCCGCGCGCGCCGCGGCGGCCACCACCGACCGCATCCGCCGGATGTATTCCGTCAGGTCGCTTGCCTGCGCGCAGGGCGGGGTCTTGGCCTCCACCTGGAACTTGGTGATTTCGGTGCAAACCCGCTCGCCGAGCGTGGCCGCGGCGCGCTCCACCACCGCAGGCGCCTGCGGCACCGCCGCCCGCGTCACCGGATCGACGACCAGGTACTCCTCCTCCACCCCGAGCAGCGGGCAGGCCGGATCGTAAGGCTCCGGATGCGGCGGACCCACGCTCGCCCTCATCCCGGCTCCCGCTCCGTCGTGCTGTGCCCGCCCGGGCCCGAACGCGCAGCACGCGGCTGTCCCTGGAGCAGGTCGCAGACGGCGGCGATGCCCGCGCGGATGGAGCGCGCGCTGAGGTAGCGCGGGAAGCTCGCCGGGTCAGGCACGCCAAGGAGGACGCCGGCCGTAAGAGGTGGCAGCGCGGTGGCCGAGCCAACCCGCGTGCTCAGGCAGCCCTCGGCTTGCAGCGGGCGGTAGCAGTCCTGCCCGAGGCCGCGCGACAGCCCGAGCGCGCGGCCCAGCTCACGCGGGGTGGGAAGCCGCTCACCAACGGGCAGGCGGCCCGGCCTGATCGCCGCACCCAACTGGCCCTCGGCCTGAGATCGCAGCGGTTCGCTGTCCCGCCGATCCAGTGCGAGCAGAAGCCCCGGGCTCAAACCGGACCATTCCATCGGCATGGAATTGGAGCTTACTGGTAGCCCACCTCGGACCTACGGTCAACAACATGACAACCCGGAAATGTCCTGGCCGGCTCGGCAGGACGGCCTCGGCAGGAAGGAGCCGACCATGTACTTCCACGATCACACCATGAAGGCCAGGCAGGACGAACTGCTGCGGGCGGCGGCACGTGACCGCCTGGCCGCCACAGCGCGGCGCGCACGGCGGACCGCGGCCACGGCTGGGCGCGGCACACCCGCCGGGTTCCGGCTGCTGGCCTGGGTACACGTCCGATGACCGTGCTGCCGCCATGTTCGGGTGCGCCACGCCGGGCAGCCGGCCAGACGTACCGGGACCCGCGCTCCTCGCCGCGGGCACTGCCACCCCCGCGATCCCGATGTCACGTGCTTCGCGATCAAGGACGGGCGCGGCGTCACCCCCCGGCCGCGCGGTGCCTGCGGCCGGCCCCGCCGGGCACGGTGACCCGTACCGGCGGCGCGCCGGCCTCAGGCGGCCACCTCTCCACGCTGACCAGGCCTGGCTCGAGCAGCCCGAAACCCGTCAAAGCCTGGACCGCCGTCCGACGTCAGCTGCGATGGGACCAGGCAGCCGCCGAAGATCATGTGCTCGCGCAGCCGTGCCCATCGTTTACCCCGGCCCTGGCCGCTTGTGACACCGTCACGAGGCGGCACCGGCAGGCTCGTCGAAGTTGATCAATGCGCGCAGACCTGGATCCCTTGCGCTACCGGGTGACCGGGATCGTTGCGGTGCTGGGCGCGGGAGCGCCATCGGTTATCCGGCCGGCTGGATCGAAGGCGCGGCTCGGCGGCGAACCGCGCGGCAGCCGTTCGGGATAAATGTCCTTCACAATCACCGGTACCAGGGCCGCAGACCCGCGGTCGCTGCCGGATCAGCCCCTGTCCGCGGCGAGCCGGGCGCTAAGTATGGCCACACCGTCGCCGCTGAGCGCGTCCACGGCGGCCAGGCGGCCGGTCATCGCGAGCAGCAGCGGCAACGCGGGGCCCGAGACCTCGGGGCCGGCACCGTGGGACCAGTCCACGTCGGTCGCGATGAGCCGCAGGCCGCTGATCCGCTTCTTGGTGCCGACCGGGAAGCTTGCTCCCTTGTACATCTCGAGGCAGGCGAGCGTGGCGTCGGCGGCAGCCTCCCCGCGCAGGCCGAGTGGCCGGCGGATGTCCTCGCCGTGCACGACGACCTCACCGAGCATCGCCATGACGGGCGCCGGCGGATGGTTGACCGTCGTGGTGCGGGCCCGCAGCCGTTCGACGATCTCCCCGGTGGCCAGCGCGCCGAGCCGGTGGGCGTCGCGATCCATCATCGTGTTGAAGCGGAAGCCGTTGGCTGCCATGTTCGTGAGGAAGTGCGGCACCGTCTGTTCGGCCCCCGCGAGGACGTGCGCGGCGGCGAGCCTGACCGGCCACCCGGCGCACAGGGACGGCGCTGCCCACTGCTCCGGCGTCAGGCGGCCGAGCGTCTCGGCCAGGGCCTTCCGCTCGGAGTGGATCATCTCCCACGTCTTGGTGCTGCCGGGCATGACGATCTCGCTCTCTGCGCTGCTGTCTGTGCGCTGCTTGTCTTCGCGCTGCTGGCTGTGCGCTGATATCACGGTAAGGCGGGCGCGCGCCACCCGCTCTTCTCCTACGACGAACGGCGGGCGCCTACATCGACACGAGCGAGTCGTGGACGCGGATCTGCGGGTCACCGATCACTCGGCGCGCCGTTAGCGCCCGAAGATCCAGCCCTTGGTCAAGGGCAGCGGATTCAGCCGGGGAGTAAAGGCGCGCGGCCGGGCCGCGGGGCTTGGCCACCGGCCGGGCGGCCAGGCCCGGTCTGGCGGCGCGGCCCGGCCGGCGCCGGTCCGGCTAGGGCACGGCGTCGATCGAGCCGACGAGCCCGTTGGGGTTCCACGGGGCGCCTTGGCCGCCGCGATTGGAGATCAGGTTGGCCTGCTGGTATTTGTTCGCGAGGTGGTGATTCGATGCCGCCCCTGCTGGCATCGTGGCCACCCCGGATAAAGCGCCCGCCGCTGCCACCGCGGCGGTGTCCCGACGCAATCGGCGTGACTTCGAGGCCCGTTCTCGGATCGGCGAGATCGCCAGCCCTTGTTCGGCGCGGCTGCGGTTGTTTCGCACGCGTTTGCCCCTTTCCTGGGCGCGGTCCGCGCATGGACGCGTGGTCGGTGCGGTGCCGACACAATCAGCACGGACGGATCCCGGCGCCGGCTCAGCGCCGCCGCAGCTGTGACCGTTCCGTTAGGGCTCCGTTATGGCCCAGTGCCGCGGTGCCGGCGCGGCTTAACGGTTGGACCGCGCGGCGGGACGTCCCGGAGAATCGGGCGCATGACCGTTGAGCGGGTAGAGCCGCCGCTGGAGGCAGGCGAGCGGGAGATGCTGAACTCGTGGCTGGATTTCCACCGCGCCACGCTGGCCTGGAAATGTGATGGGCTGACCGACGAGCAACTGCGGCAGCGGTCCGCGCCGCCGTCCGCCTTGTCCCTGCTCGGCCTGGTCAGGCACATGGCCGACGTGGAACGCGGCTGGTTCAGGCGAACACTGGCCGGCGAGGACGCGCCGCCGATCTACTTCACGCCGGACGAGAATCCGGGCGGTGACGTCGACGACGTCGACGACGCTGACGTGGCCGCCGACTTCGCCACCTGGCGGGCGGAATGCGAGGCCGCGAGGAAGGCGGAGGCCGCTGCCACCTCGTTGGACGTCACCGGCACCGAGCAGCCCTGGGCATGGCGGCGGCCAAGCGCGTACGCGGCTGTGCAGCCCAGGCGCGTGTCACTACGCTGGATTCTGGTGCACATGGTCGAGGAGTATGCCCGCCACAACGGGCACGCCGACCTGCTCCGTGAGCGAATCGACGGCGTCACCGGCGATTAAGAGCCCGCACCCAGCTTCATGATCGCGGTAAAGCATTGGCAGCAGTAGGCCATTGCTGCTGCTGGTGCTCAGCTCGCACGCGCTTCATGATCGCGGTAACTTTGCCGCAGTATTCGCGGAAAAGTTACCGCGATCATGGGTTCACGGTGGCTCTGCTGGAGGGACGTGACGTCGCCGCGGCGGCGGGCGGCGGGCGGCGGGCGGCGGGCGGCGGGCGGCGGGCGGGAGGGTAGCTGGAGTGGCGTAGTAGCCCGGATGTGGCCAGTGGTGCCGGTGAGCATGATCGCCCGCGGCCTGCCCGCCATCGCGGGCGTTTGGCGACCCGCGGCGCGGTTTGCGCCCACCCGCAGTCACCGTGCCCGCGTCGTAACGGTCGATCCCGTCACGTGTCGTCAAGCGCGAAGCTGAGGTAACGCTCGGCGGATCGGCGTATCGCCGCCGCGCCGTCGGTGTGGACGATGCGGCCCCACCAGGCGCCGTAGACACGGTCGAACCGCAGCGGCTCGATCATGGCCAGGGCCCGGCGGATTGTGCGCGGGCGTTCCGGTATGTGGTTGGGGTAGCTGTACATGAAGCTGACCCAGCGGCGGTCCTGGACGACCGTGAAGATGTCGCCAGACAGCAGCGCGCCCGCGCCGTCCTGCGCGCCCGCCCAGTGCAGCACCTGGCCGCCGTCGAAGTGAGTCCCCGCGTTGATCAGCGTGAGGCCGTCGCCGATCTCGCGGGTGTCGCCGTCCCAGAAGGTGACCGCGCTGTCGGGCCTCGCGACCCATTCGCGGTCCTTGCCGTGGATGTAGACGGGAGCGTCGAACGCGTGTGCCCATTCGATCATCGAGCCGTAGAAGTGCGGGTGGCTGACCGCGATCGCGCTGACCCCGCCGAGCGCGCTGACACGCGCGATCATGTCGTCGTCGATGTAGGTGATCATGTCCCAGAGCACGTTGCCGCCGGGTGCGCGGACCAGCAGGGCGCGCTGGCCGATCGCGGTCGGCGGGGTGGCGCCGATGCCGACAACGCCGGGCCCCTCGTCCTGGATCAGGCCCCGATGGCCGGCGGCCTGGAGGTCAGCGAGCGTCGTCCACTGCTGCCCGTCCCAGCCGACGTACTGGCGCTCATCTACGCAGATCGGGCAGTCCGGCCGCGGGCCAGCGTACTGAGCGCCGCAGGTAACGCAAATAGGCAGACCAAGTTCCATGTACCTACTTATAGCGAACGGGTGCGCCAGTTCGGGGGCATCCCTGGGGGTCGCCCCCCGGGGTGCCACATGGGATCCCGGGGTAGCCCGCCGGGGTGACGTAGGGGTCCGGGGGGTCACCCTCCAGGGTGTCGCGGGGGATCCCGGGGGGTCACCCTCCAGGGTGTCGCGGGGGATCCCGGGGGGTAGCCCGCCGGGATGACGCGGGGGGATCCCGGGGGTCGCCCCCGGATGACACAGCCCGGCTTGCTCGCGCGGTTGCCCGGACCGCAACGGCAACGGGCCATCGTTGTTGCCGCGCTGTTGCCGCGAGGTCGCGCCGCGGGTGGGCCCGCCAGAGGCTGGTCGGCTAGCCTCGGCGCTATGCCCACAATCACGACAGCGGACGGCCGGATACTGGGCTACGAGGAATGGGGAGACCCGGCTGGCTCGCCCCTGTTCCACCTGCACGGCTCGCCGGGCTGCCGGCTGAGCCGTCACCCGGACCCGACACTGTGGCCACGGCTGCGTCTGCGGGTGGTCACGATGGACCGGCCGGGCTATGGGCTTTCGACCGCGCTGCCAGGACGCTCGGTGAGTCACGCCGCGGCCGATGTCGCCGCAGTCGCCGACGCCCTCGGCCTCGGGCGGTTCATGGTCATCGGCGGATCAGGCGGCGGTCCGCACGCGCTCGCCTGCGCCGCGGGCCTGGGTGAACGGGTGCTGGCCTGCGCGCCGGTATGTTCGGCGGCGCCGCTGCACCCGGAGGAGGAGGCCGGTCTGATCGGGATCAACCGCCAGGGCCTGCGGGTGCTCACCGGGGAAGGCCGCACGGGGATCGCCGCGTTCCTGGGCGGGCTGCGCGAGCGACTGCTCGCCGATCCGATCGCCGAGTTCAACGCCGAGACCGCCGACGCACCCGCCGCGGACCTCGACTGGAACGGCCGGGCCGACGTGCAAGCCGTGCGGCACGAGGCACTTGTCGAGGCGCTCGGCCCCGGGGTGGACGGGTGGGCCGACGACGTCGTCTCCATGTTCGGCCAGGGCTGGGGAGTGGACCTCTCCGCGGTGACCTGCCCGGCCAGGTTCTGGCACAGCGACGACGACAAGAACGCGCCGCTGTCGGCAATCCAGCGGGTCGTCTCCCAGGTGCCGGGGGCCAGCTTGCGTACCTGGCACGGTGAGGGGCACAGCGCACCGTCCCGGCACATGGAAGAAGTCCTCCGCGATCTCATGGGGCGGCCGGGGCCACGAACTAGTCCCACATCCCGCCCGCCTAGCGCTCCGCACCACGTCCCGCCCGCCTAGCGCTCCGCACCACATCCCGCCCGCCAGCGCTCCGCACCACATCCCGCCCGCCTAGCGCTCCGCACCACGTCCCGCCCGCCTAGCGCTCCGCAGCGGCTCTGGTGATGATCTGGCTGACCTGGGTGACGGTGCTGAAATCGGTGAGCCTGTTCTTGGTCAACCCGAACGCGATGCCGGTGGCGGTGTCGGCGTACGCGAAGCTCCCGCCGGCGCCGCCAAGCCCGAACGCGGTGGGCGCGTCGTCCGCGCTGGCATCAGGACGACCGATGGCGTAACCGAGCCCCCACGAGCTTGGCATGCCGAAGACCTCGTCGACGCCGCTTGCCGCCACGGCCGTTACCTGGCGGAGCCGATCTGGTGAGATCAGGTGTACGCCATCCACCTCACCGAGAAGCGCGGCATACATTCGGGCAATGGCCCGGGCGGAGGTCTTGCCGCCCGCGGGGATGTCCGCGGCGAGGATATCGCTGCGGTTGCCCAGCTGCGCCGTCGGCATCACGGTTACCGGCCCGGCCTTGAACATCGGCAGATCGGCGGGCATCGAGGACATCATCTTCGCGGCACCTGAGGCGTCCTCCAGCCGGGCCAGCCTGCCCTGTTCGGACTCCGGCATGCCGAAGTAGAGCTCGTCGGCCACCCCCAGTGGTGCGGCCACGTCCTCCCGCAGGACCTGCGAGATCGGCGCGCCGGTGGCCCGACGGACGATCTCACCCACGATGTAGCCGAACGTGTAGGAGTGATAACCGACCTTCGTGCCCGGTTCCCACCACAGCTCCGCATCGGCGACCGCCGCGCACATCTTGTCCCAGTCGCAGAGATCCTCCACCGTGGTGTCCGGAGGTATGCCTGGTACACCGGCCGTGTGGGTCAGCACGTGTCGCATGGTGACCGCATATTTACCGTGGGCGCCGAACTCCGGCCACAGTTCCACGATAGGGGTCTCGTACCCGAACAGGCCGCGCTCGGCAAGGATGTGCGCCACCGTGGCGGCCGCGCCCTTGCAAATCGAGAAGTTGTAGAAAGGTGTGCCCGGCGTGACAAGGCGCCCGGTTGCCGGGTCGGCGACGCCTGCGACGGCGTCGACGACAAGCTCACCGTCTCTGTACACCGCCACCTGGACACCACGCTCGGTCCCGGACTCGACCAGGTGGTCAATGGTTTCCTGTACCTGCTTCTGAACGTCGCTCATCAGCATCCCTTCGCGCTCGCGTCATCCATAAGACCTGACGCCGAGCGCGAAGTCATCGGGCCGCCGCGGACCCGATCTCGGTCAGCCGTGCTCGGCGGCTTTCAGCAGCTCGGTAACGCCGTCCTCGATGCCGTGGGCCAGCACCTCGAGGTCGGGATTGGTGTCATAGTCACCGGTCACCCCGAATGTGACGTCGCCGCAGTAGGTGAAGATCGAAACCCCGGTGCGGAGCGTCGTGGCGATCGGCACGTAGGGGATGATCTCCACGAGTTTGCGGCCCATCCCGTAGAGCGGCTGGCGGGGTCCAGGAACATTGGTGGTTACGGTGACGATCTCCCGCTGGGGAAGCGCGAAGACGAGCCTGGATCCCCGCGAGAACAGCGGGAACGGGGTGTAGCGGCCCAGGGTGATCAGCGCCTCGCCGAGTATCGCTTCCTTGCTCGCCTTCAGTTTCGCAAGCTCGTCCCGTACAGCCTCGAGCCGCTGCACCGGGTCCGCGACATGGACGGGCAGATAAGCAACTACCGCCGACACCCGGTTCTCGTAGATGTTCTCTTCCCCTGCACTCCGCAGCGACACGGGAACCAGCGACGGGATCATATGCGCTTCCGGTTCCTCCCCCCGGGCGAGCAGCAGGGCACGGAATCCGCCGCTGATGGCGGCGAGGACGACGTCGTTCACCGTGCCGCCAAGCTCCCGCTTGATCGTCTTGACGTCATCGAGCGACGCCCGGGCGCAGAGGTACCGCCGTTGCCGGCCGATGGGCCCGCTCAGGGAGGATCCGGTGGCCGGCCACAGGGATGGGGCCAGCTTCGCGAGGGCCCGCACGGTGTCGGTTGCCTGCTGGAGGGCCCGGCCGGGATTGGCCAGGGTGCCGCCGAGCGCGGTGGCTTCCCGCACCGGGAGCAGGACCATGTCCATTGCCGCCTGAGCGGCGAGCAAGAGCGCGGATGGCTCCCCGGACAGTGGGCGCTCATCGACCGCGGCCGGTGTGGGTTCGGGGGAAACGTCGAAGATCACACGGTACAGGTCAGTGCCCGAGACCCCGTCGACCATGCTGTGGTGAATCTTTGAGATCAGCGCCCAGCGGCCCTCGGCGAGCCCCTCGACAAGCCAGTATTCCCACAGCGGGTAGTCGCGGTCGAGCCGCTGGCTCATCACCCGCGCCATCAGCTTGCTGAGCTGCTCGTCCCCGCCAGGAGGCGGCAGGGCCGTCCGCCGGACGTGGTAGCGGATGTCGAAGTCCGGGGCGTCGGCCCAGACCGGTCTGCCGAGGCGGAAGGGCACGGTGCGGAGCTTCTGGCGGTAGCGCGGCACCAGGGGAAGACGCCCGCGCAGGTGGGTGAGGACCTCGTCATACGACGGTGACGGGCCCTCGAATACGGCAATCGAGGCGATCGCCATCGACGTGTGCCTGTCCTGGTCCTCAGCATCGACGAACTGGGCGTCCAGCGGGTTCAGCCGGTCCATGACGCCCCCTTCCCAAGAGAGTGCGATCTCGGCCCGTCCGAACTTTGACCGGCAACGATTGAAGATCACTTCTACTCAGGATCGTAAGCCGGGCGGGCTCCGGCTCCATCCTGTCGATGGTCCCGCCAGCGGGGACCTTCGGCTCTCATCGGGCCCCCAGGCACCGGGTCTTATGCCTGGCTGCGCCACGGCGGAGCCGCGCGGGGCGAATGGGCTGCGCCGCGGCGGAGCCGCGGGGCGAATGGGGAAGGTTAGGCTCAGAAGGCACGGAAAGCGAAGGTGGCGCCAGGGGGCCACGTGGCGGCTAGCGCCCGCCTGCAGGACCTGGATCCGGTCATCGCGCGACCACTCGCGAAGGGGCGTCCGGCAGTGGGGATCAAGCGGAAGGCACGGGCGCAGACGGCAGCGCCAGCAGCGCCAGCAGCGCCAGCAGCGCCAGCAGCGCCAGCAGCCGACAATACGTCGGGCCCTTCCGTGCTGCCAGGAACAAACGGTGCCGCCGCGCCCGGGGCCGTCGCGTCGCGGGCGAGCCGGGCCGCCGTGCAAGCTCAGGTCCGCAGGCTGGTCCAGGCCATCAGGGACAGTGACCTTGCGGGGGTGGAGGAGCAGCTGCTGCGGCTGAGCCGCTCCAGGCGGTGGCTCGCACCCCTCGCTTTTGCCGTCGGCGCCATCGCCATGCTCTTCGAGGGAGTGAAGCTGCTGTTCTCGAACTTGCGGCTCACCTTGATCCAGGTGCTCCCCGCGATGTGGATCTGGGCCGCCATGCTCGATCTGAAGATCCATCTGCTGCGCGGGAGGACCTTATACGTGCTGCGCGGGCCGGTCGTGATCCCGCTCGTGCTCGCCGTGGCCGCGATCACGGCCGCGAGTTTCTTCCTCAACGCGGTGTTCGCCTTCGCGATCGCCAAACCAGGTCCACCGCAGATCAGGCCGGCGTTCACCGAGGCCAGGTCGCACTCGGCTGTCGTCCTGGGATCGGGCGCCGCGGTCGGCATCTGCCTTGGCCTGTCGACCGTTGTCTTCACCCGCTGGGGCCTGTGGTGGTTCGCTATCTCGCTGAGTGTGGTCGTCGCGGTGATGATGGTCTGCTATGTCACCGTGCCCGCCCGGCTCATCGGCATGAAGACCACCTATTCGAAACGGGACAAGCTGACCGCCACTGCCGTTGGCGGCGCGCTCGGGGCGGTGGTCTGCACCCCGCCCTACGCCCTCGGCCGCATCGGCATATACATGCTCGGGTCCCACACGCTCTTCATCCTTGGCATCATCGTGCTGACAGTCGGGCTGACGTTGCAGGCAGGCGCCACAGGCGCGGTCAAGGCGATCAAGATGAGCGCCAAGCTCGTCTCGGGGCATCACCAGGACGCAGGCGGCCAAGCTCTGGTGGGCGATACGCCTGGTACGGGAGGCGGTTAGCACGCGAAAGGGCGCGCCGCACCGCCGCTGAACCGGGCGGGTGCCTTGGCGCCGACTGCCAGGCCCGGGACCACCGGACAAGCGCCGTGCGCGCAGATCCTCCTCGACGACCTCGCGTGGTGGGGCCCCCGCCCGGGCCGGCCGCATGACAGCGAAAGATGTCAAGAGCTATCCCGGACGGCTGCCGGGCGCTGGCGGCTGCTAAGCGGTAGCGCGATCGCCAGTCGCGGCGCGCTTTTTGAGTGCTTCACCGACGTCGCACTATCCGGGTAAGCCAGCGCCCCTTCGAACCGCGCATGCAGCTTCGGCCGGTTGCGGCAGGGACGCTCGGAAAACTAGCCTTGCGTGCAGGTAAGTGAAGACTTCGAGGAGCTGAGGTGCCCGGGCGACCAAGCACGCGTTGACCCAATAGGTCACCTTCCGGCCTGTCATCGCGTGCTGCCCCGACGTGCGGCACAGCGAACCCACCCCTGGGCTTGTTCACGCTTGGATGGCGCGCCACAAGCCCAGCGGGCATCGCCTTCAGCGACTCAACGGAGTTACCCACTGTGCCTGCCCTTCGTCTTGCCTGCCTGGCATACCTGAGCGTGGCCCTGCCTGGTTCCACCGTGGGCCTGCTGTGGCCTTCGATGCGGCTCAGCTTCGACGAGCCGGTCGGGGCCCTCGGGCTCTTGCTGGCATTCGGGATCACTGCCTCGGTCATTTCGAGCGCCGCCACCGGGCGCGTCCTGTCCCGCGTGCGCGTGGGCCCGCTCCTTGCCGTCGGTACCACGCTGTCGGCCCTGGCGCTGGCGTTGGAAGCCCTGGCGCCGTTGCTGTGGGTGTTCACAGGCGGCATGGTGCTCTTCGGGCTCGGCTTCGGGGCGATCGACTCCGCCCTCAATGCGCATGCCGCCAGCCAATTCGGCGCGCGGGACATCAACTGGATGCACGCCAGTTACGGCCTCGGTGCCACCATCGGCCCGTTGCTCGTAACAGCGCTCCTGAGCGACGGGCTCACCTGGCGGTGGGTGTGCGGGACTATCGCGGTCGCCCAAGTGGCCCTTGCCTGCGTGTTCACCTTGGCCCGCCGGAGCTGGGGGCCGGAGTCGCCCGCACTGGTGCTGTCCCTTCCTGGCCCGGACGGGCAGCTACTACCCGAGCGCCCTGGTGGAGCACGACGCCGGAAGCCGCCATCGGCAGTCGTCCTCAGCGCCTTGGCCTTCACCACCGTCGAGACTGGCATCGAGTCCGGAGCAGGCATCTGGGGCTTCATCTTCCTGACGACTGGACGTGGCCTGTCTCACGAGGCCGCGGGCGTGGCAGTCTCGGCGTACTGGGCGACGATGTTCGTCGGGCGGGTTGTCCTCGGCCCGGTTGCCGAGCGTGCCGGCCCGTTTCGGCTGCTCGCCGGCGCAGTTGCGGGAGTGCCCCTCGGTGCCGCGCTCATGACGGTGCCCGGGCCCGGCATCGTGGCCGTCAGCGGCATGATGACCGTGGGCTTGGCGGCCGCCCCGGTCTTCCCGCTGCTCACCCTCACCACAGCGCAACGGATACGCGCCGCCGACGTTACCGGGACCACCCGGACGGTGAGCCTCCAGGTCGCGGCGTCGGCTGTCGGCGGCACCGCGCTGCCGGCCGTTATGGGGCTGGCCATCGGAGCCTTCAATGCGAGGGTCCTCGCCCCGTTGCTGCTCGTCCTCGGCCTGGCGATGTGCGGCGTCTACGGGCTCCTGTCGCATTTGGCAGGGCGGCCATCAAGCTGACATGAGAGTGAACCGCGAGGCTCAAGGGTAGCCTGTGCCCCAGGCTTCCCGTCCCGCGCAGCTATCCCGGTGCCAATTACTGGGATTACAGCATTGGTCAGGATTGGTCAGGCGAGTTCGGGTGGCCGCGCACTCTCCGACGCGCCGCCACCCGGCGGCGTCCCGACGCGCCGCCGACGGGCGGAATTCCGTCGATCGCGGTACGCCATGAAGATCAGCAGCAGGACCCCGGTCAGTGCGTCCGGATGCGCTGCCGACCGTCCAGCCAGATCGTCCAGGGCTGAATGGCCCCGATGTGCAATAGTCCCATCAACACCCATGGATCCTCGCCGAGGCGCGCCTGGATCTCGCGCTCGTCCGTGGTTTCCGCGACGAGCAGGGCCTGCTCGCCGTCGCCGATGGGGCCGCCGAGGACAATGAAGCCGTCATCGACGAGTCCGTCCATGAACGCCGCATGCTCGTCCCAAGCCCGCTGCTCGCGAATCCCTCGTGAGGGGTCCCAGCCCGGACCGTGGACCATCGTCAGTGCGAAGAAAGTCATAGCGCGAGCGTACTGACGGCCGCCGACAAAACTTCGGACCGAGAAATCGGCCAAGGGGGCCGGCACCCCTGCGATCCACCCGCACGCGGCACCCTTCTCCATGATCGTGGTGGATTTCAGGTCCGATGTGCATGGAATCCAGCGCGATCATGGAACGCCCGGCGCTGCCGGGCTGCTGTCATCGGCCAGGTCATGATCGATGGTCCCGTTGGTCGGGTTATCCCACGGCGGTCAATATGTACCGTCGCCTTTGACCCCACGGCGGCTTTCATGATCGCGGTAACTTTTCCGCACATACCGCCGAAAAGTTACCGCGATCATCAAAGTTGGGCACTGCGCGGCGGCTGTTCGTGGTCGAGGTGATGGCCGATGGCTGGTAGGCGCCGTATCACGGCAGCGATAGGGTTCGCTGCCACCGCGGGCGGGACGCAATGTGCCATTTTCTGCCGCTAACAGGCGAAACAGCGCGGCGCCTCGCACGCTTATCAGCTAACAGGCCGTTCGGCTAACAGTTGCTGATTACATATCTCTGCGTTCTTGTTTCCGCTATTTTCGGTGGCCAGTGTGGCTCCGTGACCTGGCTGATACGAGCGAGAGCGGAAAGTGATCGCCACGTGCTGGGGATGCCTGCGCGATTACCAGCGTCAACCTTGTCGCGCGGCGCTCGCCTGGTGTGGCGCTCGCATGGAATCTGGAGAGGCGGCATGGGCGACGGCCCGACAGTGGCGGAACGCGGTGCGCTCGGCACGGGCGCGGCGAATCCGGCGACGTGTATCCGCAGTTATCCCGGGCAGGCCGATCAGATACCGCGGGTGCGAGCCTTCCTCACCCGGGTACTCGACGGCTGCCCGGCCGCCGAGGACGTCGTGCTGATGGCCGACGAGTTAGCGGCCAATGCCGTGTTGCACTCCCATAGCGGCGAGGCGGGCGGGGTGTTCACCGTACGCGTCGAGGTGCGCGAAGGGCAGTGGGTGCACGTCGGGGTGCAGGACGAAGGCGGCCCGACCGCGCCACGGCTGCGGCGCGGGCCAAGCGCCGGCGATGATTGGGCGATGACTTGGGCGATGACGGCGGCGAGGGCGGGCAAGGGCTGCGCATCGTCGGCGCGCTAGCCGATGCCTGGGGCGTCGATGGCGGCGTCATTGGCCGCACGGTGTGGTTCCTGCGGTCCTGGGGCGCGGCGTGATCGGGGCAGCAGTCAGATCAACGCAGCGCCCACGAGTCGATTTCAGCGGCTGCGACCCCCCCGCCCCCGGATCTCCCCGCAGGCGCTGCCAGCCCGGGGGCGACCCCGGACCCCCGCACGCTCTGCCCACCCGGGGGGCGACCCCCCGGACCCCCGCACGCTCTGCCCACCCGGGGGGCGACCCCCCGGACCCCCGCACGCTCTGCCCACCCGGGGGGCGACCCCCCGGACCCCCGCACGCTCTGCCCACCCGGGGGGCGACCCCCCGGACCCCCGCACGCTCTGCCCACCCGGGGGGCGACCCCCCGGACCCCCGCACGCTCTGCCCACCCGGGGGGCGACCCCCCGGGCCCCCCGCACGCTCTGCCCACCCGGGGGGCGACCCCCCGGGCCCCCCGCACGCTCTGCCCACCCGGGGGGCGACCCCCCGGACCCCCTGCAGAAATTGGCTGATCTCGCTGCGGCAGTCGTTAAGGCTATTGATCCTGAACGGCTCACGCGTGGTGACACTGGCCCGCCGCGTGCGGCCGTGCCTGTGTGGTCACCTGGTCAGGCGTGCCCCGGCGCGCCGGGCGGGGACTCGCGCTTGCGGTTCAGCCGGGCGTGCGCCTTGCGGTTGCGCCGGTAGAGCCCCACGAATTCACGCAGCAGCTCGTCGTAGCACTCCCTGGTCTTCTGGTCAGGCGGGTAGGTCCGCGCCACCCGGACCCGGTCGGGGACCTGCTCGAACGTGAGGTCGCCGAGCGCCACGGCCGCCAGCATCCCCGCGCCCCTCGCGTTCGCGTTCACCGGGTCGGCCACCTGCTCGATGGTGCGGCCGAGCACGTCGGCGAAGATCTGGCACCACACGTCGGAGCGCGCGCCGCCGCCGATGAACCTGATCGGCTCCAGGCGGCGCCTGCTGAACCGCTCCACCGCCCGCAGGAGCCACCGCGTGTTCAGCGCCACGCCCTCGAACGCGGCGCGCACGAGTTCGTCGCGAGTGGTCGAAAGCGACAGGTTGTGGAACCCGCCGCGCACGAACCTGTCCTCCACCGGGGTCCGTTCGCCGTACAGCCACGGCGTGAAGATCACCCCGCCGCTCCCTGGCGGAGCCTGCGAGGCCATCCGGTCGAACTCGCGGTAGGCATCGGCGGGCGCGTCGCCGGCGAAAAGCACGCGGTCGCGCAGGAAGGTCAGGGCGGCGCCCGCGGTCTCCTGCTCGTCTGCGACGAAATACCGGCCGGGGATCGCCGACGGCAGCGAGGCCATGTTCCGCAGCAGGTCCGTCTTCTTGAACGGGACGTGACAGGTCAGCCACGAGGACGTGCCGACGTACAGGTGCGGCTGGAAGTCCCTGGTGGCGCCCGACCCGATCGCCGCCGACTGGATATCGGGTGTGCCGACCACGACCGGGATTCCGGCCGGAACGCCGAGGGCGTCCGCCGGCTCCTGCGCGAGGGGCGCGAGGATGTCGGTGGCGGCCATGAGCTCGGGGAGCTTCGAGCGCTCCACCGCGGCCAGCCGCAGGAGCGCGGGGTCGTAGCGGATCCGGCCGGGGTGGCGGTTGTCGGTCAGCCAGTGCAGCGCGATCGAGTCGTAGGACGCCGCCGCCCGGCCGGTGAGCCGGAGGTTCAGCCAGTCCTTCGGCTCCAGGAACAGGTGGGCGCGGCGATAGGTCTGCGGCTCCTCGTGCTTCAGCCACAGAATGTGCGCGATCGAGTCCTTGCCGCTGCTGGCGGGGATCCCACCGGTCGTGCGGATCCACCGCACCAGCTTGCCCACGCCGTAGCCCTGCACCCGCACCGGCCCGCTCGTCATGCGCCGCGCGTACGGCGCGCCACGGGAGTCCATCCAGATGATGGCATTGCGGATCGGGCCGCCGCGCTCGTCGACGGCCACGGTCCCCGACCACTGCGCGGTGCAGGAGACGGCGGCGACCGACGCGGCCGGGACCGCGCCGCGGGCCATCAGCCGCGTGGACGCCCGGACGATCAGGGCCCACCACCCCTGCTCAGGATCCTGCTCGGCGCCGCCGTCCGGCAGGAACTCGACCCGGCACGTCTCCTGCTCCGACGCGACAACCTCACCGGCCGTGGACACCAGCGCCACCTTGAGCGCCGAGGTCCCGAGATCGATCGCCAGGATGTGGCGCGCCACGTCTACACCTCGAACATCAGGTCGAGGTAGGCGCCGAGCAGGTCGCGGACGAACTCACCGGGGAGGGCGGCGGCCATCCCGTAGACGGGGGCGAGCCCGGTGCGGACCTCGGGATTCGCCCTGACCTCAGCGACCGATGCCCGGAGGTCGGCCAGGAACCGGTCGGCGACCCCGGGGAGGGTGTGGCGGAGCGTGATCGCGATGTGGACGGCGGCCGGCCGCTGCAACCCATTCAGGCTCCAGCCGCGCCCGGCCATATTCTCCATGATCTGGAAGACGTCGAGGCCCTCGTCGGCGGCGAACGCGGTGACCCACAGCGGGTCGCCAAGCACGCGGAGGCCGGGGGTCGCCGCGACCCCGTCGCGCACCTTCGCGCCGGTCTCGAGGATCCGCCGTGCCGCCTCCAGATAACCGTGCGCACCGATCGAGACCATCGCCGCCCAGCAAGCGGCCGACAGTGCCCCGGGCCGGCTCCCGGCGAACGTGGGCGACATGTACAGGCCACCGGTCCACTCGGCCGTCGTGTAGTACTGGAAGCGGCGGAGCTCCCTGCCCCGGTACAGCACGACAGACGAGCCCTTCGCCGCGTAACCGTACTTGTGCGTGTCGGCGGTCATCGACGTCACGCCGGGCAGCCGGAAGTCGAACGGCGGCACCGGGTAGCCGAGCCGCTCGGCCCACGGCAGGACGAAACCGCCGAGGCAGCCGTCGACGTGACAGCCCACGCCGCGCTCGGCCGCCAGCGCGGCGAGCTCGGGGATCGGGTCGATCACCCCGTGCGGAAACGTCGGCGCCGACCCCACCACGACCGCCGTCCGCTCGGTCATGGCATCGGACACCGCGGCCGGGTCGACCTTGAACCCGTCGTCGACAGGGACCCGCACCAGCGGCATGTCGAAGTACCCCGCGGCCTTGTCGAACGCCGCGTGGGCGGTGACCGGCGCGACGATCTCCGGTTCGGCGATGCCACGGCGCGCACGCGCGAAATCCCGGTAGGCCTTCATCGCGAGCAGGATGCTCTCGGTCCCGCCCGAGGTCACCGTGCCGACCACGGGCGCGTCGGCCGCGGCGTGCCCCGCCCCGAGCATGTGCCCGGTCATCGAGACGATCTCCGCCTCGAACTTGGTGGCGCTCGGCCACAGGTCAGGGTGCAGCGGGTTGCTCTGCGACTGCGACGCGTACACGCGGTTCAGGAACGCCACATGCTCCGGATCGCCGTGGTAGACGGCACCGGAGGCGAACCCGTCACGCCAGCGGGACTCCTCGGCCGCCGCGAGACGCTCGACGATCCCGGTGACCTCGGCCGCGGCCAGTCCCTCCGGCGGCAGCTGCGGGAAGGATTGCAGCACGCCACGGTAGGGCTTGAGCTGCCGCTCCAGGCTGGCCATGAGTTCGGCCGGATCCATCGTCACGTGGAGCTCCCTTGCTCCGTGCCAATCGCGGTTGGCTCGGTTCGCTCGGTTCGTGCGGGCATCCTGGCGGTCAGCGCGAGCCCGCCCAGGGCCGCCACGGAGAGGGCGGCCAGGGAAAGGTAGGGGTTGCCGATCAGGCCCTGGACGACCAGCACGAGCACGACCCCGCCGAGGTTCCCGGCGAGCAGCAGGAACCCGGCCGCCGCGCCGGCGCGTTCTGGGCCCGCGTGGAGTTCCGACCAGTCAAGCACCACCGGCAGCCCGGCCAGCAGGAAGAACCCTTCCACGAACAGGACGGCGCCGACGAAGGCCAGGTTGTGCAGGGCCGCGATCGCGAGGAACGCCACAAATGACACGCCGACCGCGGTCTGGAGCATGGCCCGCCGCTGGTCGCGTTTCGCGACGGCCTCGGGCAGGACGGCGGCGCCGATGATCCCCGCCACGGTCATGATGGCGATCAGGTAACCGCTCGCGCTGCCCCGCCCGAAGTGGTCGAGGATCGATTCGAGCCAGGTCGCGATCGCGTTGAACACACCCATCCCGACGAACAGCAGGCCGCCAAGCGCCCACATGAGCCTGTCGCCCCTGAGCCAGCGCAGTGACACGGCGACCGACGGGTCACCGCGGAACGCCGCGGGCGTGCGGACCGCGTAGATCACCCAGCCCGCGGCCGCGACGGCCAGGACGGCCTGCACGGCGAGCAGGAGGCGCAGCCCTCCCGCGTGCAGCAGCGGGCCGCCCGAGAGCACGGCCGCCAGGACCCCGACGAACATGGCTGCACTGCCTATCGAGATGGCCGCCGTCCGCTCGCCGGTGGGAAAGTACCGCGCGGCGACCTTCGTGATCGAGTTCAGCACCAGCGGCTGGCCGCACGCGATCACGAACTGCCCGGCGACGGCCCATCCGTACGACGTCGGCCCGGCGAGCCGCAGCAGCCCGCCCGCGCCGGTGAGCACCGCCCCGACCGAGAGCGCCTGCTCGAACCGCAGGTCGAGCCACCGGCCGCAGGGCAGCGCCAGGATGACGTACATGAGCGGGAAGATCCCGGCGAGGTCGCCGATGGCGCCCTCGGAAACGCCCATGGCCCGATGGGCCTCCGTCGTGATCGGCGCGAACGTGAGCCACATGAGCTGGGTGCACGCGGCCAGCAGGCCGTAGCCGGCGAGGATCGCCCACCGGTTCATCCCCACTGCCGTAGCGCTGCGCGTGGCCATTCGCCGCTCGCTCTCCTGCCCGCCCACCCCTCAGGCGCCTGCGTACATCTTGCTGCCTGCGGCTCCGGCATGCCATGGACAGCCGATCATTCTTGATTCGGTGTCAGTCGGGGGTGTCCGGCTCTCACCTCAGCGCGCGGCAAGCTCTTCGGCCGCGGTTCGGCCGGCCTCGGCCGTGCGGTGCAGGAAACCGGCCAGGAGTTCGAGCTCGTCGTCCGCGTACCCCGCGCAGATCTGGTCCATCGCCGAGTTCATCCCCGAATAGAGGCGGAGTACCTCACCGCCCCGGCCACGGACCGCACGGACGACGACGCCGCGGCGGTCGGCGGGGTCGCGGTCGCGCACGATCCAGCCGCCGCGTTCTAGCCGGTCGAGGATGCCGGTCATGGTGGCGGGGTGCAGCCCGGTGCGCCGCGCCAGCGCGCTCGGGCTGAGCGGGCCGTGACGGCCGATGAGATCAAAGCACTCCAGGTCGGTGCCCTTGAGGTCGACGTGCCCGCCGACCTGGTGGTTGAGCAGGGAGAGCTGGACGCTCATGTCGCGCAGTGACTCCTTGATCGCACGGTTGAGCCTTCTGCGGTGCCGCGCCGCACTCTGCCCGGCAGATGGTACTGATTCCATATGATATGTTCTCCGTATTATACGAACTCAGGAACCCAATGTACCGCGAATCGAATCGGAGGCGGACGGATGAAGATCACAATTTCGGGGCCACGGGCGGTACCGGGGCATGCCTGATCGAGCAAGCCCTTGCGGCCGGACACGCGGTCACCGCGATCGACCGCAACCTGCCCCGCGGCTACACGATCTCCCGCGCCGACCTCGCCGCCTGCATGCTCACCCTGCTCGACGACGTGACCACCCGTGCACAGGCACCTCTGCATCGCCAGCTGACCTGGGGTTATCCCGGCCGGGTCCAAAGCACGAGCCTGGCGGGGTAGCTCGCGGTGTGCCATAGCTGGTTGTTAGCGATCACACCGTCGGTCTCCGTCACCATGTCCCCTCCGGTGCCGAGGTTGACGTCCACCTTGGGCAGGGCCGAGGAGGCGACCTCGAGCCGTATCCGGTGTCCGGGCGCGAACCGCTGGCAGGTATCCCACAGCGAGATGTCGACGGCGTAGATCTCGTCCGGGGTCACCGGCAGTTCACGTTCGAAGCCGCCGCGGTAGCGCAGCCGGACCATGCCGTCGCACAGCCGCTGTGCGAAGCCGTTCGGGTGGACGTCGAGCAGTCTGGCCATGACATCGGTGTCCGCGGCCGACGTGGCGACGTGGGCGAGGAGCCGGACCGGGCCGATGACCTCGAGCGGTTCGCTGACGGGCTCGCTGGTGTAGACGAGCACGTCGCCACGGGACTCGACGCCGTGGTAGTCGTCGGGGCCGCCGAGCTGAGCGCTGCTCGCCTCGGTGATGAACGGCACCGGGCGGTCCGGATCGTGCACCCAGGTATCGGGCGGCTCCTCGCCGGCCGGGGCGGCACCGACGAGCCTGCCGTCGCCGTAGCGGCTGTTGGCCCGGCCACCGCTGGACAGGAACAGGGAGGTCTCCACGACGTCGGGCGGCGGCCAGGCTGGTTCGTCGCGCCACTCACCCCCGCCCATGACGAAGATCCGTACGGGTGCGGGCGGCCGCGCCGGGCGGATGCCTTTGACATGCTCGTCGAGGAACCCGTGGATCACCTCGTCGAGGTCGATGAGCGCACGCGGGCCGAAGTCCACCTCACCGAGCTTGCGGGTCGTGTTCACCGCGTGGCCCCAGGGCCCCATCAGCAGCCGCTGCCCGCCACGTCCCGCCGCCACCATCGAGGCGAAGTTGGCCGGGGTGCCGACCTCCTCGTCGTCGTACCACCCGGAGATATGCAGCACCGGCAGGTCGATCTCGCCAATCCGGTGCTGATAGCGATGCGGCTCCCACCACTCGTCAAGCACCCGGTGCCCGAGCCTGGCGCGCCAGTTCGGCGAGACAAACCCCGCCGCCTCGTCCATGGTCATCAGCGGCCGGTGCCGGTAGATCTCCGCCCAGTCGACGTCCTCCCGGTACTGCGGCACCCGGCCGTCCACGAGGCGGAACCAGTTGACGTACATCGGGCTGGGCACACCGGTCGGATGCTCGACGAACGGATCGCTCGGCGTGACCAGGCACACCATCGCACGCAGCGCCGGTGGGTGCTCCAGCGCCGCCAGCCACTGAACATGACCGCCGTAGCTGCCGCCGTGAGTTGCGACATCTCCGGTGCACCAGTCCTGCCCGGCGACCCAGCCGATGACGTCGAAACCGTCCACGCCGTCGTTACAGTAGGGCTCGAACAGCCCTTCGGAGTCGCCGCGACCGCGGACGTCGACCATGACCGCCACGTAGCCCGCCTTGGCGAACCCGGTGGCCCGCTTCGACTGGATCTCACCGCTCTTGCCGTAGGGCGTGCGCATGACGACGGCGGGCGCGGGCACCGACCCGGCCAGGGTCACGTCGGCGGCCAGCGTGACGCCGTCCCGCATCGGGATCCGGACGTTGAATCGGCGGGCGATTTCAGCCACGGTTGTCCACGCTACCGTCGGCGCTGCCGCCGGCGCGGATTGATTTTCCGGGGGTGGCAGCAATTGCGGTTGCGCGGGCAGCGCTCCGGCTGATGCCATGCCTGCATGGAAGCAGATCGCGTACGCGGCCTTTTCGACGCCCAGGTGCGGCGGAGCGCGACCTCAGACGGCTCGGGTGCGCTGATCGAGACCGACGAGCACGTGACGCGATGGGTGGCGGCCGGTGGCCAGGGCTGGTCCGGCATCACCTGGTCGGCGCTGGACGAAGGCTGCGCCGACGCGGTCATCGCGGCTCAGGTCGCGTACTTCGCCGACCGGGGCAAGAAGTTCGAGTGGAAGCTCTACGACTACGACCGGCCAGCCGACCTGGCCGCGCGCCTCACCGCCGCCGGCTTCACACCGGAGGACGACCAAGCGCTGATGGTCGCGGCGGTCTCGGACGTGCCGCAGGACGTGCCGCCACCCGCCGGGGCGCGACTGCTTCCCGTCACGGACGAAGCAGGCGTCAGCTTGCTCATCGAGGTCCATGAGCGTGTCTTCGGCAGGGATCACTCGCAGCTACACCGCTCGCTGCTCGCGCAGTTGCGGACCGCGCCCGAGGTGACCGCGATGGTCGTGGCCATGGCCGGTGACGAGCCGGTCTGCTCGGCCCGGATCGAGTTCCTGCCCGGCCGGGACTTCGCCAGCATCTGGGGTGGCGGGACGCTGCCCGCCTGGCGGCGGCGTGGGATCTACCGCGCCCTCGTCGCGTACCGCGCACAGTTGGCGGCCGCGCGAGGGTATCGCTTTCTCCAGGTGGACGCCTCGTCCGACAGCCAGCCGATCCTCGAGCATCTCGGCTTCGTTTCCCTCGCCAGGACCAGGCCGTTCGTCTGGGACCCCGCGGCGGCCGGCTGAGCCGGAGTCAGCCGCCCGACCCAGGCTGGACGATTACTTTGAGATACATCCGTCGCACGGGATTGCCCGAAACTGCGTACGCCCGGTTGCGACGAGGTAGAAACAGACGATGAAGATCCGCAAGATCAACGTCCCGGGCTTGGCGCGGCTGCCCGCGTTCTGCCACGCCACCATCGCCGGCGAGCAGGTGCTCGTCTCAGGGATGCTGGGCGACAGGCCCGGCCAACTTGAACTGGTCGAGGGAGGGACCGCGGCCCAGACGGTCCAGGCGCTGCGCAACATGGAACTGGTCCTGAAGGCATGCGGCTGCGGGCTCCGTGACGTCGCGAAGGTCAACGTCTACCTCGCCGACATGGCGACATTCGCCGAAATGAACGACGCCTACCTGAGCGTCTTCGGTCCCGAGCCGCCGGCGAGGATCACAGTGGGCTGCAACGGTCTCGCGCTCGGCGCGGCAGTGGAGATCGACTGCACCGCCTTCCTGCCCGACCCGCAGGAAAGCGGCGTGGGCGACAGAGCCGGATAGCGGGCGGTCCGCACCGCCTCCTCCTGCCGCCATGGTCACCGGCGCGGACATGGCAAGGCGATGATCCCGAACGGCTGCGCTGTGTGCCGCGGCCCTGGTCAGGCTCACGCGGCCGCCGCGAGGATCGCACGCATGTCGTCTTCGGCCAAGACGACGGGATTGCCCTGCGTGCTGCTTGCCTTCATCGCCTTGGCGGCGACGTCGCCGAAGTCCTGCGGACGCAGGCCGAAATCGCGCAGCCCGGGAATGTGAAGCTGGGCGACCGTCTCGCGGATCCAGGCGACGCCATCGTCGATCGCGGCGCCGGGGTCACCGGTCAGCAGTTGTGCGGCTTCCGCGTACCTGGCGAGGGCGGGGCCGCCCTGCTGCGCCGATCGCAGGACGCGCACGTTCGCCTCGACGACCGGTGCGAGCAGCGCGGCGCAGGCGACGCCGTGCGGCATGCCGGCGGCGGCCGCGCCGACGACGCTGGCGATTCCGTGGACCGCGCCGAGCTTGGCGTTCGCGAGTGCCATTCCGCCGAGCAGGCTGCACAGGGCCATGTCGCTGCGCGCCTGGACGTCCGCGCCGTCGGCGTAGGCCCGCCGGAGCCCGGCCGCTGCGAGCCGCAGTCCGCCGCGCGCGAGGCAGTCGGTCACGGCGTTCGCGCGGACCGAGACGAATGGCTCCAGGCACTGGGTCAGCGCGTCAAGCCCGCTTGCCGCGGTGACGTGCGGCGGGCAGGTGAGGGTGAGCAGTGGATCGACGAGCGCGACCCGCGGGATCATCAACGCGCTGCGCAGGCTGGCCTTGACCCCGTGGGCCGGCGAGGCGAGCACGGCGTTGGCGGTCACCTCCGCACCTGTGCCCGCAGTCGTGGGGACCGCGACCAACGGGACGGCGGCCTTCGTTATCTTCCTGCCAGAGCCGACAGCCTCCAGGTAGTCCAGCGGGTCGCCGCCGTTGGCAAGCAACATGGCCACGGCCTTACCCAGGTCGATGACGCTGCCACCGCCGATCGCAGCGACCACGTCGGCTCCGTGCTCGCGTGCCGTCGCGGTGGCCGCCCGTGCCGATTCTGCCGTCGGCTCGCGGTCCACCGTGACGATGGTGGACGGCAACTGCAGCCCGGCCAGGATCCCGGCGTAGCTGTCGGGGCGCGAGCCCGTGCATACCAGCGCCCGCGACCCGAGCCCGGCCAGCACGGACGGGAGTTGCGCGGCACGGCCAGATCCCACGATGACACGGCCGGCCGTAGCGAACTCCAGCGACATTCCGGTCACCGCGATCAGCTCGCCCAATCCTGTGGCCGAACCGGGAAGACCGCGGCGAACTTCGTGGACTCCCTCGGCCGCGCCATCATCTCCGCGACCGTGTCCCGCCAAGTCGCGTAGTGCGGGGTCTGTTTGTGCGCCGCCGACGCGTCCGCGTCGCGGTAGACCTCCACCAGGACCACGTGCGCCGGATCGTCGTCGTCGGCGATGACGTCGAAACGAACCACGCCAGGCTCGGCCAGCGATGCCCGCGCATTGACGAGTGTGGCGGCGAGGAAGTCCTCGACACGCTCGGGCGTGACGCGCACATGAACGTGTACGACAAGCATGCGCCCATCTTGCTACACCCGGCCGCCCGACCCTTCGAGCCTGGGACTGCTTTCACCCGTGTTTTCATTGGATTGAGACGGCGAAGGAACTTGAGCTGCTCCGCAGCTAACCTGACCTGACCGGACGCTCACGACGGACGCGGTGCGGATGGTAAGCATTCCTCCGCTCCGCGCCCATGGTGACCCGTACGTCCGGCGGGCGTTGGGACGGTGCGGTGGTCAGCGGAAGCGGTGTCGTCGTCGGCCCAGAATTCGATGAGCTCGTCCGCGCGAAGCTGCTGTGGTGGCACGTCGGACCGCAAAATGCGGCCGGTGGTCAGCGTCCAGGTATTGATGAGCAGTAACGCCAGCAACTCGTCCTCGGACTGAGCGTTCCGGGCGGCGCGCAGGCTCGTTGACGAACCGTTCCCCGAAGCCGCGTCCGCGCGCGGGCCGGACGGTGTCACCAGCATCTGCCGAACCCGCTGCGCGCCGCCACAGCGGTGCCGTAATTCACGACGCGCCTCCGATCCACGTAGCGTAAACGTGCGGGCTGCCCTGCGGTCCCGCGGCGTCCTGATAACACAGGTGGGTCACGAAACCTCGGGGTGCGGCCCGCTGGCTTGCCCAGCTGGAAAGCCACTCAGGTCGAGCAAGTCTTGTTGCCGGCCGGTTACCAGGTGACATTCCGGATCGTGCCGGGACGATCCGGGAGCGATTGATCGCCAAGACTCTACGCCGATGCGACCGGCGATGCGGCGGAATTTCGGAGCCGAGCCGCCGCCGTTTTCCTTCGGAGCCCTGATCCACGCTCCTACCTGCACATACGCTCTCCGGGGAGGGCGACACGCGGTGTGCGGACAAGCGCCCCGTAAACGGTCAATTGCATCTGCACGTGCGGATGCACTGAACCCGGCGAAGCTTGGCAATAGGAGCGTACCGGGTGTTTCCGGGACACCTGCCTTGCGTTCGCCGACTACCCAGGCTAGAACTCCACGATGACGGTCTGCGCCGTACCGCGCAGCTCAATTGGCCGCCATGACGGCGCGAGCGGTGGAATCGAATCGGGCCCAGTGAACTTTTCGTACACGCCGGCCGTGGTGAATTCCTCGGACTCCCCCCGGGGAACGTCGAGCTCAGGCAGGAAGAAGCCGAATACTTCGCCGCCCGCGTCGGTCGTCTTCAGCAAAGTGACGGAAACGAGTGATCCGAGCGCTGTCTCGGCCGTCGTTATTTCGTCGGACATGAAGCTCTTCGCGGCAGATATGCCATCGTTGTAGATCAGCGCGGGGATACCTGGGGTACGGCCGGCAGTGTACTCAACTTCGACCTTGTGGTGTTTCAGCACAAATCTGTTCGCGGGCATGGTTCCCTCTGTCTTCCCGGTGGAGGCCTGGCCTCCAGTCCTTGTTCTTTACTCCTGCAAGGACCAGAGGGGCGGTGGGCCGGCCTGATACACGGCCAGCCGGTTGAACCGCCCAGGCACCGGGACGTCACGCGGGTTCGCGCACCCGCCGCGCCGTCCGTTGTACGAGTGGGCGGGTACGCCGATCGGCGCACGACAGTGCGCCGATCAACGCACGACACCCCCGCACGGTCATCGCCGACCGTGCGGGTGTCCGGTGGCGCCCAGGCGCCCTGGGCGCCTGGGGGCCAGGGTCCCGGTTCGCGGTGCCTGCAGGATGGGGGCCGCGAACCGGAGCCTCACCGCGAGATAGCGGCGACGGGGTCTGGGCGCCGCGAGGGCCGCCGATCGGGCAGTCGCCGCGCCCCGGCCACTACCGCCGCCGCGGCGATCACCTGGACGGCGACCACGGTCAGGAACCCGTTGCGGATTCCGGCGCCGTCACCGGCCAGCGCCAGGAACAGGCTGCCCAGCGTCGCGACCCCGAGAGCGAGAGCGGTTTGCTGTGTGGTGGCGAGAAGACCGCCTCCCACGCCCGCCGCTGACGGTGGGACGTCGGAGAGCACCACGCCCATCAACGGGCTCATGACGAGCCCCTGCCCCACGCCGGCCACAGCCAGGCCGGGCGCGAGCGAGACGATCGAGAGGCCGGGCCACGCGGTGAACACCGTGGCGCCGAGTGTCAATAGGCCGGCTGCCTGGAGGACCGCGCCAGCGACCAGCACGCGAGGACCGAACCTGGCGAGCAGCCGTGACGTCCACAGTGACGCGAGCAGGAACGTGGCAGCCATCGGCACCAGCCCTGCGCCCGCGGCGACGGCGCTGGCCCGCAGTCCCTGCTGGACGAGCAGGGCGTAGCAGAACATGAAGGCACCGAAACCACCGAAGAACGGCAGCGCGAGCAAGAGGCCGCGGCGCATGGTCGCGTGCCGTAGCAGCGAGGGTGGCACAAGCGGCACGCGTCCGGCCCGTTCCTTGCGGGCCTCGGCGGCAATGAGGGCCGCGGCGGCCAGCGGTGACACGGCGAGCAAGGCGATCGTCCACGCCGGCCAATGCAGTGAACGGCCTTCGGTCAGCGGAATCAGCAGGGCGAGAACCATCACGCTGAGCAGAACAGTTCCGGTGCGGTCCACCGGAGCGGCGCTTTCGGCCTGGGTGTCAGGCAGGTAACGGCGGGCGAGCGCGAGGCCGGCCAGGCCGATCGGCACGTTGACGAGGAAGATCGGCCGCCAGGTCGCGCCGTCGAGGTTCACCGAGATCAGGAAACCACCGGCAAGCTGGCCGACGACCGCGGCGATCCCGCCGGTCGCGCCGTAACGGCCCAGTGCTCTGGCCCGCCGCTCGCCCGTGGTCGCCGCCTGGATGGTAGCGAGCACTTGGGGCACCATCATCGCCGCCGACGCGCCCTGCGCTGCCCGCGCCACCACAAGCACGGCGGCGGACGGCGCGAGGCCGCATGCGAGGGAAGTGGCCGTGAACGCGGCCATACCGGTCAGGAAGAGCCGCCGCCTGCCGAAACTGTCGCCGAGCCGGCCGCCCATGACAAGCAGGAGGGCGTACGCGCACGCGTATGCGGAAACGACGAGTTCGAGCAGCGGCGCGCTCGCGTGCAGATCCCGGTCGATGCTGGGCAGCGCCACGTTGACAATGAAGAAGTCGACCATCGGCAGCAGCACGCCGAGGAGAAGCGTGGCCAGGCCGATGCCGGTCAGCGTTTCCTGAGCGGTTGCCGGGAGACTGGTCGCCGGCGCGGTTGCCGGGAGGCTGGTCGTCGGCGCAGGGCCGCTGTCCGTGGCGGGCGGGTGAGCACGGTCGATGACGTCGGGTTGTACTGGCATGTCCCCCATCGTGCCCAGAATCTAAGTCAGGTACCAGAGTGTATTTATCCTAGTAGTAGAGCTACCTGGCAATCGGATAAGTCTTCGTGCATCATAGGAGCTATGACATCTACGGCCTTGTCCGACGTGCCTACCGTTGCCGACCAGCCGCCGGGCCAGGCGGACGGGCGCGAGGCTCAGGTACGCCGCCAGGAGCTCGCCGCGTTCCTGCGCAGCCGACGGGAGCGGATCGCCCCTGAGCAGGCCGGGCTACCGCCGGTGTCCCGCCGCCGCACCCCGGGTTTGCGCAGAGAAGAGGTCGCGACGCTGGCCGGGGTCGGGGTCACCTGGTACACCTGGCTCGAACAGGGCCGTGACATCCACGCGTCTGCACAGGTGCTCGACGCCATCGCCCGTGCTCTGCTACTCGACCCGCATGAGCGCGCCCACCTCTTCACGCTGGCGGACGCGCAGGATGGCAGTCCGGCAGGCGAGTGCCAGTCCCTCCCACCGACGATCCAGCCGCTGCTCGATCACTTGGAGCCGTACCCGGCGTGCGTCCGCAACGCCCGCTATGACCTGCTGGCCTACAACTTCACCTTCGGCCACCTCATGGACAACCTGGACGAGTTGCCGTTCGAGGAGCGGAACGCGCTTTGGCTCTGCTTCACGAGCCCGACCTGGCGGGCGGCGATGATCGACTGGGATGACGCGACCCGGCGGATGGTCGCGGAATTCCGGGCCGCCATGGCGGAGCACGTGGCCGAGCCAGCCTGGAAGTGCCTGGTCAAACGGCTTTCCAAGGCATCGGCCGAATTCGCCGAGCTCTGGGAGCGCCACGATGTTTCTGCTCCAGAGAACCGGACGAAGCGCTTCCTGCACGCCGACGTGGGCCTGCTCAAGCTCGACTACACCAATCTGTGGCTCGGGCAGCGGCTCGGCACCCGTATGGTCACCTATACTCCCGCCGACAAGGAGACGGAGGCCCGGCTGCACAAGCTCAAGCAACCGCGGGCCCGCGGCGACGTGGCAAGCACGCCGCACCGGTGAGTCGCGGAGGCCCGGCCGGTCTGCGCAGGTGAACACGCCAGGTAGGTCTTCCCCCGCACGGCCGCGCATTCCGGGCTCCTCGGCCTTGCTGCCCTCGCTGGCCTCGCACCAGGGATCGTCAGGTTGCCGGGGTCTGGGGGTCTGGGGGTGCCAGGCACTGCGCTGTCGTCACGTGGTCGTGGGCACTGCCAGGTGCGCGGCAGGCGGCGACGCCACTTGCCCGTCGTCGAGAATGCGCCGCGAGGCGGCCCGGATGAGGACGACGGCCCAGGTACGGAAGGGCCTCCACGGCTTCGCCAGGTCGCGGAACTGTGCCTGGGAAGGGAGCTCGGGCAGGCCGTACAGGCGGGCGGTCAGCGCCAGGGCCCTGGGTTCGCTGTCGGGCAGCACGTCGGCGAACCCGGTGCCGCGGATCACGATGAGTGCGCTGTAGAACGGGCCGATACCCTTGATCGACTGGAGCTCGGCCATGGCCCGTTCGGGACCAAGCTCCTTCAGGCGGTCAACGTCCAGACGGCCCTCGAGCGCCGCGTGAGCCACGCCGTGCAGCCGGAGCATCCGGTCGGCAGGAATGCCACCGAAGGACTCGACGCGCAGCAACTGGCCGGGTGCGGGCAGCGCGGGCAGCCGCACACCTGCGAGGTCGAACACCGCGCCATGAGCCTGGCTCAGCCGATCGCGCACCTGCATCATCTGGCGTGCTGGGCGCCGGGCACTCAGCACGCACCAGGCAGCCGCCTCGTACGGAGAGTAGAACAAGGGCGGGCGCAGCCCCGGCGCCGCCGCCTGAAGCCGCCCGATGACCGGGTCCCGCTCGCCGACGAGCAGAAACTGTGCTCCGTCGTGATCAAGGGAAAGGACCCGGGTGACCTGGCGCCGCACCGTGTCCACGTCGATATCCGTCGGCCCGCGGATGGTGCAGTGCACATCGCCGGCGTCGTCCTGGCGTACCTCGACACCGACATGCTGCTGATAGCCGTCGAGGCAGAACGCCAGGCGCATGACACCGTCAAAGCCCTGCGCCTCGCGCTGACCGAACCCGAACGTGGCCGCTTCGGCGAGCGAGAACGGCCCTCGCGGGATGATGGTGAACGACCCGGAAGACATGGGCGCTCCTTGCTGATCGGTTACCAGACAACATGTTCGCAGCAGGGTCTGACAATTCCGGACGGATGCCGCTGACCTCGCCCGCGCCTGGCGTCGCGGCCCTGCCGCCTGCCGGACAGGCCGGCCGGGAGTCTCGGCGGGATTCAAGTGGATGACACCGCCGTGCGGTCGGTGCTGGGCGGGCACGGGGATGCTGCAATGGGTGGCGGGTTCTTGCGACAATTGCCGTGTTAGACAATTGCTGTGTTACAGGGGTTGCCCCGGGGGTGTGTGGCACGAGGGCCGCGAGGGGCCTTATCGGGAAGGGCTGCGGGTGGGGATGGCGGCCGATTCTGATTCGTTTGGTGCTCTACTCAAACGGGAGCGTGCTGCGGCGCGGTTGACGCAGGCGGAGCTTTGGCGCCGGTCCGGTGTGTCGGAGCGGGAGATCAGGACCGGAACGCGGTGTGCACCAGAGTGCGCGGAATCAGACGGTGCAGTTACTGGGCGATGCGCTCGGTTTGGCGGGCGACCGCCGGGAGCGCTTTGAGCGCGCGGGGCGTGGTGATGCTGATCTGGCCGCTGGCGATCTCACCTTCCGCGAGCCGATCATCCCGTGACGGTTACCGGTGAGGGCGGTGTCGGGAAGACACGGCTGGCGGCCGATGCCGCGCGACGGGTCGCTGGTGAGTTCCCCGCCGGTGGACACGATGTCGACCTGAGCGCGGTTGGGGAGGCTGACCAGGTCGCCAGTCACATCGGCCACGCGCTCGGTGCCCGGCGCCGTCAATGACGAGCTGCTCGCCAGCCACATCGGCGGGCAGCGGATGCTTCTGCTGCTCGACAACTTCGAGCATCTCGTCGCGGCTGCCCCGCTGGTCAGCCTGCTGGCCGCCCGGTGCCCGAGGTTGCTGGTGCTGTCCACCAGCCGTGTGCCGCTGCGGGTACGTGGCGAGCGAGAATTCGCGGTCCCGCCGCTCGCCGTCCCTGACAGTGGGGTCTCAACCGACGCGGCAACGAGCACCACGGCCGCTGGATCGTGAACGCGGTCATGGCCGACCCCGTTGGAGCGGTCGTGACGCCAGCCAACGCGGCAGTGGGAGCGCAGCTGGACGTCGCTTTCCACGACTGGCTTGCCGCGATCGGCCAGGCACGCGCCGCAGCGTCGGCCGTCCCATGATGTGCATGCCAGCAACGGCCGCCTATGTGGGCGAGGAGTATTCGGACGATCCGGCCGTGACATCGACCGCAAACATGCGCTCGGCCTCGATGCGCAGGTAGACCGGACCTGAATCGAGAAACTCCGGCCACCCGGGACCGTAACGCGGGACGTAGACCTCAAGCAGCGCAGACCGCAGACCGCTGGTGTCCGCCGCGCTGGTGTCGGCGGGCACCGCCCGGCCGTGCACGGTCACCGCCCAGTCCTCGCTGGGCAGGTGGGTGGCGCTGACGGCCGGGTTGCGCTGCAGGTGCCGCCAGCGCATGGAGCCTGTGTCGGTGCCGAAGTGAAAACTGCCCCGGTGGAACACGCCGTCGACGGGCCCGGTGAGCGGCCGTCCGTCCGCGGTCACGGTTGCGAGCACGAGCAGGCACATGCCCTGCAGCCGGTCGGCTGCCTGCCGCGCGGTCATGCGTCGGCCATCGGTGTGGATGCTGCGCAGATGGGCTCCGGCGGCCGCGTAGCTGCGGTCAAGCAACGTCTGCAGACCGGCCAGGTCCTCTTCGGTCTCGTACACGCGCCCTTCTTCCTGCCCGCATGCCGCGAGCGCTCGCCAATGCCACACCGCGTTAGTCCTCCGGCCTTCGAAGTACACCGATGGGTCGTTGAGATGGAGGCCACATGCGCAGCCGGGTGCAGCTTCTGGCGCGGCGGTCCAGCCGCCGCCTGGAAGCAGTGAACCATTGTGGCGGTGGCCGCCGTACTCGTGGATCGCGAATCTCCAGGTGTCTCGGCGAGCTTCCCAGGTGAGCTGGAATGGCTTGAGCGGCTCTTCCTCGCCGGTGACGGCGGCCGATGTGGGCGTGGGGCCGCGGAAACGCACCGTGACCTCGGTCAGCTGAGGCCATCGGCCAGCAGCGCGGGGATACCCGGGGTACGGCCGGAGCCCGGGGTGCAGCATTGATGAGCTTGGTCAACGCGGCCATGACGGGAATTGTGCCTCGCTGCGGCGCACCAGCGCGAGGCCCGCCGCGCTGGGCCCGGGAACCATCGGCGGTCATGAGTTGACGGACGGATTGGCTGATGGCTGGAGACGGACTGCGACGGCGCCATGGTATCCGGTTGCCCTCAATGAGCAGCACGAATGAACAGCAGCACGGCATTGCGCGGGCTACGCCCAGTCGCAGATCGCGCCGCACCGGGCGGTGGCGGGCCGTTTCCTAGGGAGCCGCCGTTTCCTGGGGAAGCCGCCAGGTCCTGCGGAGCCGGAGCCGCCAGGTCGGTACGTGGCGCAGGGGACGGACGTCCCGGCAGGGGACACCATGGTGGATAAACTGACTGTCCTACGGCCCCGGTTGTGGATACGCGGATATGCGGTCCAATGAGTCGCTAAGACGTTCGCATTGCCATCGGCTGGCTGCCCCGGTGGTAACCAAATGCCGGGTGCTGTGCCTGTGTCTGCGCTGCCGTCGCGCCTGCGCGCTGCCAGTGCCTGCGCGCTGTCGTGGTGCCTGCGCTGCCTGCGCCCTGCCGTGGTGCCTGCGCTGTCGTGGTGCCTGCGCTGTCGTGGTGCCTGCGCTGTCGTGGTGCCTGCGCTGCCTGGTGTCTGCGCGTGTCATGGTGTCTGCGCGTGTCATGTGTCTGCGCGTGTCATGGTGTCTGCGCGTGTCATGGTGTCTGCGTTTGCCCCTGCCGCCTGTTTCGGGGCAGCAGCCGGTGCCGACCCCGTGCGCCGGGTTACGCGCCTTTCGATGGGCGCACCCGCTTGCAGCCGGTCCGCTCGTGGTTGCCGCCCAGGCGGTGGCGGGTGGGGCCGTGCCGTGGGGTGCCGCGGGGCCGGCATATGGCCCTGGTCTGTGGATATGCCGGCGGCATGAGGTCGCGGTTGTGGATACGCGGATATCCGGTCAATGAGTCGCTAGAATGTTCGTATTGACGTTCTCTAGCTGCCCGGGGAGGTGACCACGATGCCGGCTCTCACACCTGGGCCTGCGCGTGCTGTGGCGCCTGTGGCGGCGGCGTCGGCGCCTGCGCGCCCGGCAGCGGCGGCCGGCCCGGGTGCCGCCGGGGTGTGGGCGAGTGGGGTGGCGTGGCCGCGGGCCGGGCGTGATGAGGAATCCTGGCAGCGGGCGGTGCTGGCCGAGGAGGTGGCGGCGTTTGGTGTCGGGGAGCCGCCGCCGGAGGGTGAACTGTGGGGGTGTGCGCCCGATCCGTGGGCCGATCCGCCTGGCGACGCCGAGGCCGACGTCCCGGCGCAGGTGTGGATCAGCGGGGCCGGGGCGGAAGACGCCGCGGCGCCGCCGGACCTGTTTGCGGCCGGGATGTGGCGTGGTGAAGGCGCGGGGGCGGGTGCGGGGTTTTGTGACGGCGGTGTGCTGGATGCGCTGGAGCCGGGTGCGGTGCTGGCGGGGTTCGCCGCCGATACCGGGGCCGGGGGGCTGGGCAGCATCTCTGATGATGAGCTGATCGGGGTGGTGCGGGCGTGGCGGCGGCTGTCGTCGTGGGCGGCGGCTGGTGAGCTCGCCGCGGTGGGTGAGCTTGTGGCGCGCCGGGAGCGCGGCCGGGCCGGGCGTGGCGGCGGTGGGGTGCCGGCGTTTGACTGGGTGGCCGATGAGCTGGCGTGTGCGCTGACGCTGACCCGGTGGAGTGCGGAGAATCTGGCCGGCCGGGCGTTGCGGCTGGCGGATCTGCCGGCCACGGCGGCGGCGCTGGCGCTGGGGAGCATCGACATGCCGAAGGCGCTGGCCATCATGGACGGGGTGGCCGGGCTGGAGCCGGGCCTGGCCCGCGCGGTCGAGGACATGGTGCTGGTCAAGGCACCCGGCGAGACGGCCGGTGAGCTGCGCGCGGCGGTCCGCCGCGCGGTGCTGGCGGCCGATCCGGCCGCAGCGCGGGTGCGCCGCGAAACCGCGGAAAAGGACGCCCGGGTCGAGCTGTGGGACGAGGCCGGCACGAAGGCCCTGGCGGGGCGGGATCTGCCACCCGCCGGGGTGCTGGCCGCCGATCAGCGGATCTCCGCGATCGCCCGCGAGCTGAAAACCCGGGGCGCCGCCGGTGGCCTGGACGTGCTGCGCGCCCGGGTGTACCTGGCCCTGCTGGCCGGCCAGCCCCTGGATCAGCTGCTGGATCAGCTGCTGCCCGCCCCCGCCGGCACCGATCAGCCACCCGGTGACCTACCGCCCGCGCACGGCACCACCACCGGCACCGCGGCCGGTGCCGGTGACCGCGGGCCCGGTGACAGCGCCGGTGAGACCGGCCCGGCCAGTGACCGCAGGCCCGGTGACAGCGCCGGTGAGACCGGCCCGGCCGGCCAGGCCGGGCCCGATACCAGCGCCAGGTCCCCTGCCAGGGCCGATGGGGTGACCGGTGGGGGCGTGGACCAGGCACGCCGGCCGCTGCCGGCCGGTCTTTGCCGCCCGGCGCCCGTTCCCGGGATCACGCCGGCCTGGCCGGCCGGATCCACCTGGAGCGGTCTTGATCTTGGGCGGCTGGCTGGGTCGGTGAACCTGACCGTGCCGCTGACGACGCTGCTGGACCTGGCCGACGAACCCGGCGAGGCCGCCGGGTTCGGGCCGCTGGACGCCGCCACCACCCGCCTGCTGGCCGGCGCCGCCGCCCGCCACCCGGCGACCCAGTGGTGCCTGACCGTGACCGACGGCACCGGGCGGGTGATCGGGCACGGCTGCCGCGGCCGGGACCGCGCCAGCCCCGGCGGCGGTGACCGCGCCAGCCCCGGCGGCGCGGGCCGCGGCCTGGTGATCAAGATCGACCCGCTCGCCTTCCCCGGCTGCGGCCACCAGCGGGAAACCCGCGGCTACCAGCTCACCCCGCGGCTGCGGCACCTGATCGAGATCCGCGACCGGACCTGCACCTTCCCCGGCTGCCGCCGCCCCGCCGTGCGCTGCGACAAAGACCACACCGTGCCCTACGGCCACGGCGGCCGAACGTGCGAATGCAACACCGCCGCGCTGTGCAGAACCCATCATCAGGTCAAACAAGCCGACGGCTGGCACCTCGAGCAGCCCGCACCCGGCGTCCTGCAATGGACCACCCCATCCGGCCGCACGTACACCACCGGCCTGCCCTGACACACCGCAACCGCGAGCCGCACCCCCGGGCGGGACCCCCTTATCCTGGCGTGTTCCCGCACGCGGCCTGCCCCCAGCGGCCGGCCACGATCGTGGCCAGCCCTGAATCGAGCGCGTGAGCCCTCCACGCTTGAACACGCCGAACGCCTGGCAGCCCAGCCGGGACGGCGGTTCTATCAGGCCCAGCCGGGACGGCGGTGTACCAGAGGGTCCGCTCCACTCCTCTAGGGGTAGGCCGGGAAAGGCAGGGCTGGCCGAGCGGGATCGGGGTGTGGGGATGAGAATACCGACGCCGAGCCCTGTCCGGCCCGGTGCCGGCCAGGGGCGCGGCTGGGAGTTTCAGCGGCCGCGCTTTGACCGTCCCCGGATAATCCAAGTCCGGACCTTCGCCTCTAGCGGGCACCACCGCCGACATGATTAAAAGGCGGCACTCGTGCCGGTCCACCGGGATCGGAGCTCTACACAGGTGCGGGGGGTACATGGCCGGATGCTCGTCCGCTGTGCCCTCCGGTCATTGGCCGACGGGCTCGTTGGCACACGTGCGGGACCGTCCGTGCGTCGGCCCTGCGGCCACGCGGGCCTGGCCGCCATTGCCCGGCTATGGTGACACGGCCGACCCGCGGTCGCTGTATCAGCACGGCCGCTTTTGCCTCTTATTCCGGAGAAGGCGCGCGGGAACAGAATCCGCCCCGCGGCGACTGCGCCGCGCGATGGGCGACAGTAACCATATGTGATGGCAGGGGGAATCCATGGACGCCAACGTGCTTGCGTCGAAGGAAGAAGCCGACTTCTTCGACACCGACATGTACATGTTTCATGTCACGGGCTTTCCGTATCAGCGCGGGGTCCTGGTGAAGCCGGTGACGGCGCCGGCCGATGCCCGGCTCGACGTGTGGGAGACCGATCCGAGGGACGACAGACACATTCCCTCCGCCGACCATAACGATGTCCTCTTCCACACGTCCGACTTCTCGCTGATGAACAGCGGCAACCGGACTCTGCACGCCCCGAAGCCGTCCTGGAAGGTGAGCTTCGATGCCGCCGGCGGCGGCCGACTGGAGGGCATGGGCCGAGTCAATCTCAAGTCGATGTACAACGACCCCGCTCAGATGCGCGAGGCGCTTGCCTGGCGCCTGTTCGGCAGGGCCGGCGTGCCGTCGGCGCGGCACACCTACGCGAGGCTGGCCTTCGACGCCACCTACAGTGGTCTCTTCTCCGTCATCGAGCAGGTCGACAAGAAGTTCCTGAAGAATCACTTCGGCAAGAACCATCGCGGCAACCTCTACAAGGCATACTGTGGCGACGTCGGATGCGCCACTCTCGAACACCGGACCGGTCCCGACGGTGATGACAGCGGACGCCACTACTACACGCCTGCCGACGACGATCGCACCTATCGCCTCAAGACTAACGAGCACGATGCCGCAGCCAACAGCTATGACGATCTCGCCCGCTTAATCGCGACGATCAACGGGGTCGGGCTTCCAGGCGGCGATGAACGATTCGGCACCGACGCCTTCCGTGTGTCGGTGGACAACATCATGAACGCACGCGCCTTTCTCCGGTGGGCGAGCGTCAATCTGCTGCTCGGCAGCTGGGACAACTACTTCGCGACGCCGTCTAATTACTACCTCTACAATTCCGGGCGGCAGGGTGCGGAAGACGATTTCATGAGCACGCCCTACTTCACGTTCGTCCCTTGGGACTACGACAATTGCCTCGGTATCGATTATTTCGGCACACAGTGGCAATATACCGACATCCTCGATTGGCCAAGCAATACGAGACGTTACTGGCGGAACCACGCCACCTCGCACATTCCGCTCGTGCAGAACCTGCTCCGCAATCACGACTACCGTCAGTACTACCTGGACCACCTGGAGCACCTACTCGATACCGAATTCAATCCGGAATCGATCGCTGGCCTCATCGGGGCCGAGGGGGCGGGCGGCCTCTGGGACCGTGTCCGCCAGGGGGCCTACCTGGAGTCCACCACGCCATATGGCCAGCCGTTCACCGGGAGGCAGTTCAGCAACGACGAGGTTTACCGCAGCGGTTGCCTGCAGAACGAGCTGCGGCACGGGAACGAGAAAGCCGAGGGCATCATCAACTACGTCCGCATGCGGTACGACAGCGCCCGCAAGCAACTGGGTGAGCTGAGGAAGACGACACCGCGTACCGACGGCGCGGTATTCCCTGCTGAAATGGAAGAACTGCCGCCCAAGGAATGAGGTGATCGCGCGTTTCGATCGTCCGCGGGAGACCGGATATGAATACCTTGCGACCATTGTCTCAGCAATTGGAGCTGGTGCGGGAAGCGAAGATCTTCGACCTGCTCGGTGACCGGCTGGATCCCCGGCTCGAGGCAAGCGGCGTCCTCGCCAAGGATGGCCTGTGCTACGTGATATTCGACAACCTGCCACATATCGCGTGTATTACGCCCGTGCTTTCCGCCGCGCCAGGGATGAACAGCCTCATCGAGCAGCAACAGGGCCATCGCGATGGCTTCGAGGACATCGCATACGACCGCGAGTCCGGTCGTTTCTACATCCTGATCGAGTCGCTGCCTCGCGGGCGACATCACTACATGGCCAAGGTGCAGGAGTACGACGCAGACTTCCGCTATCTATGCGGAGCATGGCTCGACTTCCCGCTCGACAGGCCCAACAAGGGCCTGGAAGGCCTGGCCTGCGTGCGCCGTCAAGGGCGCAGCTACCTGCTTGGGCTGTGCGAAGGCAACTGGTGCGAAGGAGGCGCCAGGGGCCGCACCCCGGGCGGTGGGCGGGTACATGTCTTCAGCCGTGGCCGGCGTCATTGGGAGCGGGTGGGCACGATCCGGCTGCCGGAGACGCTGTTGTTCGAGGATTACAGCGGCATCGCCGTGGACGGCGACCGGATCGCGGTCGTGTCCCAGGTTTCCTCGGCGCTGTGGACCGGCAGGCTCGCACCGTCGAGCTGGGACATCGACGGCGAGGGCACGACCCACGCGTTCCCGACGGACGAGCTTGGTGAGATCATCTACGGCACGGTCGAAGGCGTGTCGTGGCTCGCGCCGGATACCGTCGTGGTGGTCTCGGACAAGGCGAAACCCGAGCAGGGCGAGCGGTGCCGCGCGAAGGATCAGTCGATCCACATCTTCAAGATCCCGGATCAACAATCAGCCGGGCCGGCGGCCGCTCGGTGAGGGGTGGCGCAACCATGCTCCGCGACACGAGCATCGAATTTTCCGCGAGTACCGAGAGCCAGTAGTTCATCCGCTCAGCGTTGGTGGTGTCCCGCCAGTGCCGGAAAAGCGATGCGGCGTCGGCGAGGGGCAGGCGGCCCTCGGCCTGGTGGACCTCGAGCGTCAATGATGCCCCCTGCGGGCATGCTCCGATTGCCGTCGACATGATGGCGGCCAGCCCGCCTGGCCCATACATCGTGTTCAGTGACTGGCGGCCTTTGTAGCTGAAGGGAATTGGGAGCCGGGTAAGGAAGCTGAAATGATCAGGCAAACCTGCGATGAGGGGATGCCCGTCGTGCAGGTGAAAGTGTATGCGCTTGCCGAGTCGGCCAAGCGAACGTATGACGTCGAGCACATCCAGCGAGGCACTCGCCACCGCGTCCTGAACGTCGGCCACCAGGCCGGGCAACCGATAATCCGCCGGGCTGAGGTGACCAAGGCTCAGGCCGGGATGGCGGCTAGCGAACCTGAAGGACGCCTGCCTCATGCCCAGGTGGCCGACGTCGACGCAGCAACTGACCCGCTCGGCGTCGTGAAGCCGCTCCGCTACGTCGACGAACCAGCCCGGATCCAGGCCGGCGGCGTACTCGAGAAAGACGTTGAGACCATCCGGCTGTCCGCAAAGGCGCATATCCAGCTGGCGCATCGCGTCAACCAGGCGGTCGGTCTGTGCCCCCATCTCCTTCTTGTCATGGACGACCACGCCCGCGACCCGGCCGGCGAAGCGCTCGACGAATTCCCCGATCACCGCGCGCCCTCGCTCGTGCAGCACATTGACGCCGCGATTTAGGTGAACTATAGGCAAGTACGGATGGGCGGGCACGAACCGAAGGACGTACTCAAGCTGGTCAGGTGTATCGGCGTACACCTCGGCGGCAACGCCCATCTGGGCGAAGCGGAGCCCGGCGAGTTTGAGTAGTGCGTCGTCCCCAGCGACGCGCTGCTGGAACAGCGCATGAACGGGCCCAAGCATCCCATGCTCCGTACCGGCGCCCTCCATGCTGGCTTCCTCCCTGCTGGCGCCCTCCATGCTAGTTTCCTCCGCCTCCCATGCCGCAGTTCCGGTGGCGATGGCCGGTCTGGTGGCCGGTGCTAGCTGGATGAGGCGCCGGTCCCTGGCGTCCGCCGCCCCGTCACCGAACTGGGGCGTATCCGGACCCAGAAGGGATGTTCGACAGCGGTGTTCCACGGGTGCAGGCCGATGCGGTCGAGCCGCTGGATCTCGGCGGCCTCGTACACCACCGCTGCGCGGCCGGTGACCAGAACGCTCCACCCGGACCGGTTCTGCTGGTCGTAGCTGTCGGCCTCGAACGCGACCAGCTCCTGCTCCTCTGCCGCGGTGAGCTTCGACCCGCGGGCCGTGCGGAAGACCACGTCCTGCCCGTCCATGGCGTGGTTCACCGGCAGGACCGCCAGCTCGCCGTCGGCATAGAAGCAGACCCGGCCCAGCGGGACCGAGGCGAGCAGCCGCAGGCAGGCGTCGAACGGCAACGTCTCAAGCCCAACGTGGTCGGTCGGATGCCCTGGCATTTCACTCTCCGTCCCGTACGGCCGCCAGCCCGCGCAATGGGCGATGCTTTCGGCGACCAACTATGCCACGTCAAAGGTGCGCCGGCGCGGCTGACGATCGCAGCGGGCCGAGGTCCCGTGGAACCCGGGACTTTCGGCTCTGCGTGCGGCGACAGCCACAGCAGGGCCGGTCGTCAGCTAATCGGGGCCGCCGGCCTGGCCAGTGACGGATCGGGTGGCAGCGGGGGCATCGCAGCCTTGGTCTGCGTGGCGAGGAGCTTGCGCACGTCAAGCTTCGACCCCACCATCTGCTTGAGCATGAAGTCGTGATTGAGGTCGAGGATGGCGCGGGTTTCCGCGGCGATCACGGCGTTCCTGCTCAGGCTGAGCTCGTTGTCCTGCTGCTGTTCGCCTGACAGGGACCAGTTGGTGGAGCCCTTCACCGTGTACACGCCGTCCACGATCACGATCTTCAGATGGGAGATCGCGTTGTGCACCGAACTTGTGCCGATGGCGATGCTGTTGCCGAAGGCGTCGTTGTTCCATCGGGCCAGGATCTCCTTCTCGTGCGCGCCGCTCGCCTGGCTCCGGTCCAGGCTCATCTGCACGTAGACGTTCTCGTCCGCGAGCTTGCCCTGGATGATCTGGTTCAGCTCGTCGTCGTCGTAGCCGAACATGTTGACGACGATGGAGTGCTGTGCACTCCCAAGCACGGCCACGAGCAGGCCGTGGACGTCGTCCCTCGGCGCGAAGAACGTTCTCTCGTCGCTCGGATAGCCATCCAGAAACCGGCCCCCGGCCTTGTACCTGCTGAGCTCGTCCCAGACAAGTTGCACATCGGCCACCGCGAACCCCCTTCTGTAACCCCTGTAGCGTTCTCACCAGGCCCGAGTGGGCCGGCCGCGAGATCTGGGGGCAGACATGGAACGGATTGTCCGGACTTTAGACGGCCGGACGCTGGCTGTCGAGGAAAGTGGTGATCTTGATGGCCGTCCGGTGCTTGTCCACATGGGTACGCCGAACTCCCGCCGCCTGTACGGGCGCAACGTCGCCGACGCCGCTGGGCGCGGTCTCCGGCTTATCAGCTATGACCGGCCCGGCTATGGTGGCTCGGCGCCCCACCCGGGGCGCACCATCGCAGACTGCGCCGAAGATGTGCGGGCGATATGCGCGACGCTCGGGATCGACAGGCTGGCGATGTGGGGTATCTCGGGCGGCGGGCCGCACGTGCTCGCGTGCGCGGCGCTGCTCCCCGAACTTGTGACGGCCGCCGCGTCACTCGCGTCACCCGCTCCCTGCGGCGCCGACGGACTCGACTGGTTCGCCGGTATGGGCCAGGACAACGTCGACGACTTCCGCCTGCTGCTCACCGACGAGGACGCGGCCCGGGCCAAGCTGGAGAAGGACCGTGAGGAGTTCCTTGCCGCGTCGGCGGATGACCTGGCCGAGGGAATGAAGTCACTGCTTTCACCCGTCGACGCTGCGGCCCTCACCGGCGAACTAGCCGAGTACCTGGCACAGTCCATGCGGGAAGGTCTCGCGCCCGGGAGCCAAGGGTGGTGGGATGACGGCCGCGCCGAGGCCAGCCCGTGGGGTTTCGAGCTGACCCAGATATCGGTTCCCTTGTTGCTGCTGCACGGTACGCAGGACAAGTTCGTGCCATTCGGCCATGGCCAATGGCTCGCCGCGCATATTCCTGGCGTCGAGGCCAGGCTGCTCGAGGGCGACGGGCACCTGACATTGCTCGAGCACCACGTGAGGGACGTGCACGCGTGGCTGGCGGGCCGTCTCTAGCGCGGATTCCCCGCGTGGCGGGCTGATCGTCAGATTGCGGGGTGCCGTCGCGGGCGTGAGGCAGGCGGCAGCCGTTCGGGATAATGCCGCCTCCCCACCCGTCATGTCGGCGACCGCGGGGGCAGCGCATCGGCGTTCGAGCCTGGCCGGGCCACCAACTTGGGCATGGATCGCCGGTCGAGCGGCGGCCTCGAGCCGACGCGCGCCGCCGACGCGGGCAGGACCAGCTCGAACACCGAGCCCTTGCCCACCGTGCTCTCGACATGAACTGAGCCCTGGTGGGCTTCCGCGATCGCCTTCACCACCGCCAGGCCGAGACCGAACCCGCCGGTCTGCCGGCTGCGGCCCGCGTCGGTCCGGGAGAACCGGCCGAAGATCCTGCCAACCTCGGCGGCCGGGATGCCGGAACCTGAGTCCGCCACGGCGAGGATGACCTTCTCGCCTTCGCGCCTAGCGCTCAACTCGATCTGGCCGTCCGTGTCAGTGTGATCGACCGCGTTCTCGATAAGCGCGTCCAGGGCCAGGGTCAGGCGGTCCCCGTCTCCTAGCACCGTCGCCTCCGCGAGGGCGCCAAGCGACCACCGCCGTGGCGTCCGGCTCCACCGGTGGAGGGTGTCCACCACAAGCTCCGACACGTCCAGCGGAGCCAGGCGCAGAAAGTCCGGGCCGTCCGTCGAGACCAGCAGTATCAGCCGGTTGGCCAGCCGGCGCATCCGGAGCAGCTCGTCCACGGCCACGCGTGCATCTTTCGCGATCGCCTGGTCGGTCGCGGCGTGCTTGATGAGCTCGGCGTGGCCAAGGGCAATGGTGATGGGCGTGCCCAGCTCGTGGGAGACGTCTTGCATGAACTGACGCTGCTGATCCAGCAGGAGCAGGTTGTGCTCCGAGACGCGCTTCATCTCCTCCATGGCCGTGAGCCGCCTGCGGGCGTGCCAGACCACTACCACGAACATCACGGCGAGCAGCGGGACCTCGGCGAGGTAGTCCGCGTCCTGCTTCCCCCTGAGGACCTGCCAGCCGATCAGGCCGCCGGTGGCCAGCGTCACCACCGCGACGGTGACGGCCGTGGATCCCACCCGCCACAGCCGAAAGCCGTAAATAGCGGTCAAGCTGACCCAGATGATCAGAAACGGAATGGTCTGCCATGCCGGGATGAGGCGCATGGCGATGAGGTTCAGCCCGACGAAGACCACCCAGGCTGCGTCCACCCAGTAGGCGCGAGCCAATTGACGGACCCGATCACGCCGCATCGAGGCGGCACCCCCCGGCTGATAGGGCAATGGACCCCGCAGCCAGCCGCTCAGCACACAGCCCTTCCATATTCCACCCCTGCTCACGCGCCTACCGAATCTTACGGCTCCAGGGTGGGCCGGGGTAAGTGAGCGTGGCAGCGCTAGCCGGGCGCCGGGCCCTTCACCGCGGCCGCCCGGCCCTTCACCGCGGCCGGCCCAGCCCTTCACCTTCGGCGCTGGACGGGGCAACGAGGATCTCGTCTACGTCATGATGGCCGACGGCGTGGGCGCCTGGCCTGATCCTCGGCGGGCAGCTCTACCAGGGCGCGAACGGTGCGGCCGGCGAGCTGGGACACGTGGTGGTCAGCCCGGACGGACCGGTGTGCCGGTGTGGCAGCCGCGGCTGCCTGGAAACGGTCAGCAGCGCCGAGGCGATCAGCGGGGCGCTGCGGCACAGCCATGGGCCCGGCCTCGCCCTGACCACACTGCTGGATCTCATTCGTTCCGGCGATCCCGGCGCGCGCCGCGCTATCGGTGATGCCGGGCGTGCCGTCGGGCGGGCGCTCGCCGGGATCTGCGCGGTACTCGACCCACGGCTCATCGTCATCGGTGGACGGCTGGCCGCCGCCGGCGGACCACTGCTCGACGGAGTCCGGGCGGAACTGCTCCGCTGGCTGCCACCCTCGCTCGCCGAGGAGCTGACCGTGGTGGCCGGTCAGATGGGCGCGCGGGCCGAAGTGCTCGGGGCGATCGCGCTGGCCGGCCGGCAATACTCCGCGCTTGCCTTCGTCGACCTGGCCTGCCGCTAGCCAGTCCTGCCGCGGCATGTGCTGGCAAAACCAGGCTGCCTTTTGGATACGGTGTTCGCAAACAAGGGGCGAGGAGATCGCAGATGGCACCGCAGCGATCCGGCGACGTGATCTGGATGCGTCCGGAGCACGCCACCGCGGGCCGGCCAGCCCAGCGCAGCCGCGCGGAAATCACCGCCGCGGCTGTCACGATCGCCGACCGAGAAGGCCTGGCGGCCGTGTCGATGCGCCGGATCGCCGCCGAGCTCGGCACCGGCGCAGCCTCGCTCTACCGTTACCTCGACACCCGCGAGGATCTGCTCGACCTGATGACCGACGCCACCGGCGCCGAGTACATCTTCACCGCGCCCACCGGGGACTGGCTCGCCGACCTCACCGGCATCGGCCAGCAGGCACGCGCGATCATGCGGCGCCACCCATGGCTGGCCACCATGGTCATCACGCGCCCGGCGCTGGGACCTAACGGCCTCACGCTGCTCGAACACGTCCTGGGCGTGCTCGCCCCCCACCCCGCGGACGACGCGACCAAGCTCGAGGCCTTCGCCGTGCTCAACGCCATCACCGCGATCGTGGTCGAGAACGAGCTCGGCGGCGGCTCGGCGGCACAGCAGCGCAACGCCGCCTACCTGCAACACGCCGCGGCAACCGGCCAGTACCCACGGGTCGCGCGGCTGCTCGAGCAAGCATCACCAGCGGCCGCCGGCCCGGCAGACCGGTACAGCGACATTCTCGCCCGCATCCTGACCGGCCTGCTCGGGCCAACGCCGTCGCGCGCCAGGCCCGGGCGGACGCCACGTCGCGCCAGACCCGGGCGGACGCCGCCGCGCGCCTGACCCGGGCGGACGCCACCGCGCGCCTGACCCGGCCCGACGGCGGTGCTCACCGGCGGGCCGACGATGGCGCTGGGTGTCGCGGGCCGTGCGGTGGGCCGCGCCACATCAACGTCGGGGCGGCGGCGGCGCTGCCAGGGCAGCGCGAGGATCAGCAGCGGGATGACCGCCAGGGAGGCGATGGCCCACGCATGCGCGCTCAGCCACCCGGGCACGATACCCGGCCCGAATCCCACGTAACTCACCCCCGCCCAGACGGCCGCGGCTGTCATGGCTGGCATGGCCCACCTGGTCATGCGGGCGGTGAGGAACGGCACCGGCCAGACAAGATACTGGGCGCTCACGCGGGGGCTAAAGATCAGGAATGCGATCAGCAGGGCGATCGTCAGGTCGACCGGGTGGGCGCGCCGCCACAGGTAGCCAGCAGTCAGCAGCCCGATGCAGAGCAGCAGGACGCCCGGCGTGCCCGTGGACGGCATCAGCTCGGTGTTCCCGTGCGTCACGAGCGTGGTCCATCCCCAGGTCCCGACCACCGGGCGCAGGCCGATTATCCCGTGCACGACCGCGGGGGACTGCCGCACAGGTGTGCCGACGGTCAGCGGCGAGCTAAGCACGAACGCCGCTGGGATGCCGAAGGCGCAGCACGCGGCGGTGAGCCTGCGCCGCGCGTCCGGCAGGGACAGGAGCACTCCGGGCAGCAGCAGCACCGACCAGACGCCAACGGCGATGGACGCACCGAGGAGCGCCCCCGCGGCCCAGCCGGCGCCGCCGCGCGGCGACCGCGCCGCGATGAATGCGGCGACGCCCAGCGCGAGCACCTCGGGCTCCAGCTGGCCGTGGATCGCGCACACCATGATCGGCAGCGGGTTGCACGCGTACTGGAATCTCCGCAGCGGGCCACGGTGCGTCGCGAGCCGTCCGACCAGCACGATCAGCACAAGATCGGCGATGACCGGCGCCAGCCTCCCGACGATCGGCCAGGCAAGGTGGGTGAGCTGGCCCAGCTTGAGCTCTCCGGCGAGCACGAAGGCCATGGTGGGCGGGAACGGCCATCCCCTGGGCCGTACGGCAAGTACGGGATCATGATGATGCAGGACCGCGGCGGCGGCCGCGGTGAAGTCGTTGGCGAAGTCGTAGGGCTGCCACGACTGCGTCGCGGCGAGGGACGCGACTGCGACCCGCAGCGCAGCCCCCACCGCGAGTGCGGCAGGTAACGTGGGCTGCCAGCCCCGCCGCTGGCTCAGCAGGCAAAGTGCCAAGCCGGAGACCAGCAGCGACGTGGTGGCGATGGTGTGAGCGACGATAAGCAGACAATGCCAGCTCTTGGTGACAAAGCGCATCATTCACAACAAATCTGGGTCATGGTCTCAGATTTTGTTCAGGTTTGACCCAGGGAACGCCGCCCCTCACTCCACCGGCCGCTGCCGCGGCCGGATTCGCGGTAGTAGCGTCGCAGCCGTGCGGTGTCACCCGAGGACGGTGGCATCGCCCGAAATCCGCCGGGTCTGCCACGCGGTCACCCGGCATCCGGAGAGAAGGAGAGCGATGGGTTACGACCGGAAGTGGCCGCTGCGCGGCCGGGGCGGCGGCATCGCGTTCACCTGCGCGGGGGTGCTGTTCCTGGCCCCAAGCGTGGTCTTATCCGCAGCCGCCGCGCCCCCGGCCGCGGCGGCTGGCACGGCACTGCTCAGCCAGCCGGCCGGGGCCACGGCGGCCACGGCCCCCTCGGCCGGCGCGCGCTATGTGGCCGAGATACGCCGCACCGCGTACGGCATCCCGCACATCGTCGCACCGGACTTCGGCAGCCTCGGCTATGGGTACGGATACGCCTTCGCGCAGGACAATCTGTGTGTCATGGCCTCGCGGGTGGTGACCCTGCGGGGCGAGCGGTCGCGGTACTTCGGGCCCGACGCCGAATCAGACGACCCACTCGCGCCCGCGACCAACCTCGACAGCGACGTCTACTACCAGAACATCCGGCGATCGGGGATCGTCGGGCGGCTGCTCGCCGAGGCGCCACCGCGCGGGCCGACGCCGCAGGCACGCCGCCTGGTCGCGGGTTACGTCGCTGGCTACAACAGGTACCTGCGTGACACGGGGGTGGCGCACCTGCCCGACCCGGCCTGCCGCGGCGCGGCCTGGGTCGGCCCGATCACCGAGTTTGATGTCTGGAGCAGTTCCTACGACGTGAACGGGCTGGGCGGCGCCGACAATGTCAAGGACGCCATCGCCACCGCGAGCCCACCCCCGGTCAGCACGGCAAGCCCGGCCACCGGAGCCAACGCAGCCGCAGCACCAGCCGCAGCCACGCAGGCGGCGGGCCGTGCGCTGCCGGCGGCTCTGGCTAGGCAAGCCTTGGCTAGGCTGGCACTGGCCGGCCGCAGCACCGACATCGGCAGCAACGCCTTCGCGCTCGGACGTGACGCGACAACCGACAGGGACGGCATGCTGCTGGCCAACCCGCATTTCCCCTGGACCGGCTATGGCCGTTTCTACCAGGTACAGCTCACCATCCCCGGCGTGCTCAACGTCTCGGGGGCCAGCCTGTACAGCACTCCCCTGGTCGAGATCGGCCACACGGAGGGCCTGGCCTGGAGCCACACGGTGTCCACGGCGCAGCGCTTCACCCTCTACCAGCTCACGCTCGTACCCGGCCACCCGACCAGCTACCTGGTCGACGGCCGCCCGGAGCAGATGACCACCCGCACCGTGCAGGTGACCGTCCGCGATCCCAGCGGCACGCTGTCCACGGTCTCCAGGACGCTCTACAGCTCGCGGTACGGCCCGGTGCTCGCCCTGGGCGGCCCAACAGCCTGGACAGCCACGACCGCGTACGCCATCCGCGACGTCAACGCGCAGAACCTGCGCTCGCTCAACGAGTGGCTCGCGATGGACGAGTCGGAAAACCTCACCGAGCTCCGGAAAGCGCAGAACACCTACCAGGCCATCCCGTTCACCAACACGATCGCCACCGACACAAGCGGCTCGGCCTACTTCGCCGACGCGTCGGTCGTGCCGCACGTCACCGACGCCCAGGCGGCCCGGTGCGTCGACAGCCCGCTGGGCAAGGCGGTCTACCCGCAGTTGTTCATCCTCGACGGGTCCACGTCGGCGTGCCAGTGGGGCAGCGACCGCGGCGCGATCCAGCCTGGCATCTTCGCGCCCAGCCGGGATCCGCGGCTCACCCGCGCCGACTATGTGACCAACTCCAACGACAGCGCGTGGCTGGCCAACCCGGCCCAGCCGATCACCGGCTACCCGGCGATCTACGGTGACGTCGGCACCGAGCGGTCCCTGCGGACCCGACTCGGGCTGGACATGGTCGCGCAGCGCCTGGCCGGCACCGACGGGCTTGGCCCGCCCGGCTTCACACTCCCCGGCCTGCAGGCGACCATGCTCGGCGACCGCGACAACAGCGCCGAACTTGCCCGCCGCGACGCGGTCGCGATGTGCCGCGCCCACCCGGTGCTCACCGCGAGCGACGGGACGAAGATCGACGTGGGCGCCGCCTGCGGCGTCCTCGCCCGCTGGGACGGACGCGGCGACGCGAGCAGCCACGGCGCGGTGCTGTGGCGCGAGTTCTTCGCCGAGGCTGAGCAGACAGCGGGAGAGAGCCTGTGGCGGGTGCCCTTCGACCCCGGGCACCCGCTGTCCACCCCGAGCGGCCTGAACGGCAGCCTGCCAGCCGTACAGCAAGCGCTCGCGGACGTCGTGCAGTTCTTCCAGGCCAGCCACATCGCGCTGGACATCCCGCTGGGCGCCGCACAGAAATACACCGGCATCCCGCTGAACGGCTGCACCGACGAGGAAGGCTGCTTCAACGTGCTCGAAACCGGGGCGCCGCTCGCCGCCGACGGCACCTACCCGGACGTCAGCTTCGGCTCCAGCTTCATCATGGCCGTCGAGCTGACCCGGGCAGGGCCACGGGCCCGCACCATCCTCACCTACTCCGAATCGGCGAACACGGCCTCACCCCACCACACCGACCAGACACGTCTGTTCGCCGCCAAGAAGTGGGTGACAGAACGGTTCACCGACGCCCAGATCAACGCCGACCCGGACCTGCGCGTCACCATTCTCCGCGGCTGACAGCCACCGGCGGCAGGCGCACGCCGGCGCTTGCCGTCGGGCCCCGGGCCGCGGTAATGGCCAGGCCCAAATGATCCTGAACGGCTGCGCGGTGCGGCACATCCGCGCAGCCGTTCGGATTCCTTGTGGTTTCAATGGCTCTGCATTGTCACCCGGTCAGGCCGGACCACTAATGGCAGCAGGTGTTGGTTGCAAAGATTGGCACGCCGTCGCTGTCGCGGTACAAGACGAGGTTGCCGTCGGTTTGCATGATCAAGGTCGACGGCCCATTTCCCGCAGGCGCTGCCGCAGGCCGGCGAGGGCTGGGATGCGCACGCGGCGCCTTTCTGCCCAGTGTTAGCGACGTGAGAGCTTCCCAGATATCTGGGAACTGCGCCGGATTCGTTGACCGTCGCGTGTCCGTCCCGCATTCTCGTCAGACGGGCCATGCCGTTACCGGCCGGTGCGTAGCTCAAGGAGGTGTCGCGATGGCCAACCGTAGGGATATGGCCGACCGCCCGCTCCGTGCCCCGATGCCGTCGCGCAGCCGCAAGCGCTGGGCACTGGCGGGCGGCATCGCCGGGCTCTGGGTGATCCTGCTTGCGGGCACCCGCTCCATCGTCGGTGGCACGGCGCTGCTGCTGCTGATCGCGGCGCTTGTCATCGGGAGCTTTCTCGCGCTGCGGTACCTCGGTATCGACCGTGGTCATCCATGGGTTCAGCGAGCGGCCACCCGCCCGTGGCGGGACGGACGTGAGGTGCTGCAACTGGCCTTGCGGCACGTTCCTGAGGTGTTCGTCATCACCCCGAGTGGGTCGCTGCTCGCGCCCAACCTTGTCGAGCTGCGGATGAATCCCGCCGATGTAGCGTCGCTGACCGAAATGATGGAACTGGAGGTGGCCAACGCCAGCGCCAGCGAACTGTACGAAGCCAAGGTGGCCGCGCACGCCGCCCGCCTGGCCGGCGCCGGCCCCGTCGAGGTGAGCATCGTCGCCGACCCGGCGGTGCCCATCGGCCGTTACCGCCTCAAGCAGGGCAGGCGAGCCAGTCCCGCGCATACGGCCGGCGATGCAGCCGGACATGCCGCGGCTCCGCACGTCGGCGGGCACGCCCACGTAGCTCGATCGGTGGCCCCAACCCTCGTCAGGGACGTCCTGACAATCGCAGCGCCCTGCCCGGTGCCGCTGCTGCGGCTGGTGACGAAGGGTTCCGTTGCGGAGACCCGCGTCTCCGGGGCCCGCGCGGGCCGGGGCAGTGAAGCGGACCTGCCGCTGCCGGACGAGCCGACAGTGTCGAGAGTGCACGCCGAGTTCACCTTCGCGGAAAGTGAGTGGCGGATCACCAATCTGGGGCGCAACGGCGTGCTTGTGAACGAGATGCGCGTCGTTGCCGGGCACGCCGTGCGCGACGGCGATCTGATCAGGTGGGGTCCCCATCCCGACGCCCTTGTGTCCAGGGTCGAGGTCCGCTGATGGGTCTCGCGGCCCGCCCGGAGCGTGCGATCCCCGGCGATCCTGAACTACGCTGACGGCTGTGTTGGCCAGCAGGCGGCCTCAGCGGGCGGTGGGGAATTGGCGACAGCGCGACTCGTAATCTGGTCCCCCAAACTGGGCGAGGAGCTGGACTGCCCGCTCGATGGGATCACCTGGCTCGACCGGCACCTGCTCAGTGCGGGCGACGACCCCACGCTGCATCGGTCACCGCGCTGCGCCGGTGTTCGATTCGTGGACCACGGGTGGGAGATGTTCAGCCACGACACCAGCCACGAGGTGTACGTGGCGTCCGTGGGGAAAGTGGCGTCCGTGGGATCCGTGGGGAACACTGCCAAAGAGGCTTGTCTTGACCACGAGCAGGTGCGGGCCGCCGCTACGCACGTGCTGCCGACGGCACGAGGCGGGCTGCAGCCGTACCCCCTGCGGCTCGGCTGCGGATCGTGGCTGGTGAGTGTGGGGAAATGGGTCCTGATGCTGGATGTCGACGGCCCCGACTCCCGGAGCGGCAGCCCGGCCACGGCCGATAAGGGAACTGCCACCCAGGAGCGCCGTAGCCGCGCGAACGAGCCTGGTGTGCGCGGCCGCCGCGCCCGGCCACTGGCCGACGCGGTACCGAGGGTCCGCTCCTACTTCGAACGCAAGACGACAGCCCGCATGGCGATCGCGTACTACTACCAGGAGTTCATCGTCGGTGCGGTCGGCCCGCAAACTGTGCCGATGATCGAGGTCGCCGTCGCACTGGACCTGACCGGCGACGCGGCGGTTTCTGAGTACAAGAAGGAACTCCAGCGCCTCACCTGGAACGAGCAGGGCCACCAGCGCGAGCTGGCCGAATTTCTGATCGCCAGCGGCCTGATCAGCAAAGCGGATGTCGAACTGGCCAGCAAGATAGCTTTCGATAACGAGCGCAACGGCAAGACCAAGGCCGCGCGGGCTCGGCTGCGGTACCGGCAGAAAAAGCACCATCAACTCAAGGGCGCCGCCCTCGGCCGAGATCCCGGCGGCGCGGCCGGTGATCCGGACCTGCCAGTGAGCGTGCGATAGACCGGCGGTCTCCCCGCAGCGGGCCGTCGCGGTACGGTTGCCGTGGGATCCGGGACGGAACACGATGTTAAGTGTGACCAGCAACCCGCGTGTCTCCTTCTATGACCGCGAGCCAGTCATTGAGCACCTGAAGCGAGCCTACGTAGAGGGCCGCCTGGACGACGCGGAGCTTGATCTGCGTGTGGGTCGCGCCCTGACCGTCACAACCATGCTCGAACTGGAGTCCCTCGTAAGCGATCTCCCCTGGCCATCCCTCAGGCCCGCCGCCCGCCGCGCGCGGAGGTTACGGTTCACCGTCTTGATCGTGATATCCGCCACGGTCGGCACCGCGGTTACCACCTGCTACTGGGCAATGCTGATCACCGCTGGTATGTCCCTTCATCTGGTCAGGTGACCGCGGCAGCGCGATCAGGCCGTGGCCGTGACCGCGCGCCGCTAGCCGCGCGGCAACGCCGTCAATATGTACATTGCCCTGGCACCGCGCGTTTCATGATCGCGGTAATTTTTCTGCGCATATCGCCGAAAAGTTACCGCGATCATCATCGGGCCGGGCCCCCGCGCAGCCGGAACCGTGCTGGGCCGGTGCCAGCGCGGAGTCGTTCGGCTAGATCTTGCGGCAACCCGCGGCGGCGGCCCGCCCGCGCGCGGGGTTCCTCTCCTCGCGCGGCCGAGGCGCTGAATGCGATGAGCTGGCACCAGGTGCTCTGGGGCAAGGTGGTGAGGCCCGCGACGCGTGGCAGCAAGCCCTGACGCTCTATCGCGCGCAGCACCGCGCTACCGAAGCGGGCAACGTCCAGCGACGAATCTATGACCTGGATGCTAATTGATCGCACGCGAGCCATAGCCGTGTGCTTGGCATTATCTGGATCTGGAAGGATTGGCAGCGTGGGTGACCAGGTGGGGCGGCGGCCGCAATACGATCCGTTCGCCGACGAATTCCTTGAGCATGCCGAAGACGGCTTCTTCAACGCCCACTACGACCGGCCGGTGTGCCTCGACTTACTTGGAGACGTCGCGGGCAAACGGATACTGGACGCGGCGTGTGGCCCAGGTTTGTATGCCGACGCGCTTGTGCGCCGTGGGGCGCAGGTGGTGGGTTTCGACCACAGCCCGCGCATGGTGGAGATCTGCCGCGCACGGGTCGGGCTGGGTGACTTTCGTGTGCACGACCTTGGTGACCCGATCGACTGGCTGCCTGACGACTCCGTCGATCTAGCGCTGTGCGCGCTCGCGATCGAGTACGTCGATGATCGCGTGGCCGCCTTGTCCGAGCTGCGCCGGGTGCTGCGCCCAGGCGGTGCCCTGGTGCTCTCGCGGCAGCATCCGACCGGTGACTGGCTCCGGCACGGGGGAAGCTACTTCGACGTCCGGGTCATTCGCGAGACGTGGAGCAGAGGCTGGTCCCTGCGTTACTGGCTGGCACCGCTCCAGACCACGTGTGAGGAAATCTTCGAGGCTGGGTTCCTCATTGAACGTCTGCTCGAACCGCATCCATTGCCTGAAGCCGCTGCGATCAATCGTGAGGCTTACCAACGGCTGATCCGCGAACCGAGAGGTTTCATCGCTTTCCGTCTTCGGCCACGCATCTGATGCTCCCACTCCGAGGCGCGAGTACCTCAGGAGTACGAACGACCTGGCCCGCACGCGGCGTTCCCTGACCCGGACCGCCTCCACAGACAGCGGCGCCAGTCCCACCCGCCTGGTCGACCGCTGCATGGCAAGGTCACCGAGGGCGAGACGAAGTGGATCACTCGCCGTCACACCGTCGTCGCGGTAGGTGGCGATCAGCAGAACCGCGGAGTTCCGGAGTCGGCGGCCAAGGAACCGCAGCAGATCGACGGTCGCTTCATCGGCCCAGTGGACGTCCTCCACGACCACCACATCCAGCACTCCCGGTTCGTTGAGCTGGTGCAGCAGAGCGCCGAACAGCTCCTCGCGGGCAGCGCCCGTGCGGCACAGGTCGAGCAACTCTCCGCCGAGCTGAGCTGCGAGGTCAAAAGCGGCCCGAGCGGGCGGGGGGTGAACAGGCCGTCACAGGCACCTCAGGACCAGCGGGCCTCCGGCACCTCACACTCAAGCCGCTCCGCCAGCGCCGATTTGCCGACGCCCGCCTCCCCAGCGACAAGCACCAGCCGCCCGTCGCCTAGCCGAGCGTCCCGCGCATACTCGGTCAGCGACGCCAAAGACGATTCACGTTCAAGCAACGGCATCCCTATAGTGTCTGCCGCACCAACCTGTGAGCGCTACCGCGGGACTCCCGTCGCTGACGTCACCGGGCCAGCGCGATCACCTCGTCCAGGCCCGCACGGAGGTCTTCGGCGAGGCCGCCGGGGTCGGTGATCGCGGCCGTGTCGGTGTTGGTCCCGATGCAGCAGCCCTCGTTGTGCGAGATCAGCGTGATCATCGCCGCGCAGCCCGGGAGTGGGCCGAACGGGTACATATGTGTGATCCGCGATCCGGCGATGTACACCGGGTAAGGCACACCGGGGACGTTGGACACCTGAACGTCGTTGGTGCTGGTGAGCCGGCCCGCGACGGCGGCGATGACGGGCGCGGGCAGCCAGCCGAGCGCCGGGGACAGCGCCGCAGATACCGCGTCGGCCGTGGTCGCGCTCGCGGCCCGGGCGGTCAGCACGAACTGCCGCACGGCGGCGATCCTGGCGGCCGGGTCGCGCTCCGCCATGGGCGCGGCGAACCGGCCACCGGTGAAGCGGTTGCCGCCCTGCGGGTCGTCCTGGGTGCGCAAGCTGATCGGGAATCCGATGGTGAGCCTGTCGACCGGGGCGCCGTGCCGCTCGTGGTAGCGGCGGAATCCGCCGATCACAGCGGCCAGGAGCCCATCGTTGAGTGAGCCGCCCGCCGCCTTCGCGCCGGCCTTGAGGTCGGCTAGCGGCACGTCGAGCACCTCGAAGTGCCAGCTGCCGCCGCGCCGGGCCAGCAGCGGAGAGCCGGCTGGAGCGGGGCCGGCGGTCCGGCCAAGCCAGCGGGCGGTGTCGATCGTCTGTCCTGCCGTGCGTGACGCCGTTTCCCATGGCCGGGCCAGTGCGCCGAGCACCCCGAGGCCCCCGCGCAGGGCGGCCACGGGTGTGGACCGGACCGCGCCGGTGACCTGTTCGGCGAGCAGCCCGGTCCGTGACGCCCCGACGGGCGCGGGCACGGGTGGCTCGGGCCGATGCGGATCGTGTTCCGGTGTGCGGTTGTGCAGCCGCGTTATCAGCTGGATCGCGCCGAGCCCGTCGGTCACGCTGTGGTGGCTCTTGACGACATACCCGGCGCGGCCGTCGGCGAGACCCTCGACGAGCAGCGCCTCCCACAGCGGGCGGCCGCGGTCGAAGGGGGCGGCGGCGAATTCCTGCACGGCGTCGAGGAGCTGGCGCGGCGAGCCCGGTGCGGGCAGTTCGACGTGGTGGACGTGCCGTGAGAGGTCGAGTTCGCCGACTGTCACCCAGGTCGGCGTGCCGACCCCGAAGGCCGGCTCGACCACCCGCTGCCGCATCCGGGGCACCATGCGTGAGGCCCACTCATGGGCGGCGTACAGCCGGTCCCAGCCGGGGGCGGGATCGAGCAGCTCGAGCAGGCTCACATTCACGCGGAGCCGTGGGTCGGCGGCCTCGGCGCGCCACATCGCCGTCTCCAGCGGGCTCATCTCGGCCGAGGCACCCCAGTCCAGCGGGACCGCCGGGGGCAGGCCGGGCGCCGCGCGCTCGGTGGCCTGCACACGCCCGGACCCGCGCCCGGGCCCGTGACCGGGCCCGTGGCCATGCCAGTCGCCGAGCACGGCCAGGTACTGCTGCCGGACTTCCTGGCGGTGCTTGTCCAGCTCCTCGACCGTCCAGCCAAGGGTCGGGATCGGCGGCAGGACCGCGATCTGCACGGTCCCGGAGCGAATCGTCGACGCACCTCGCCACATCAGCTCGCCGGAGTTGCGGATGACGATCGGGACGATCGGCACACCCGCCTGCATCGCGACGTGGAACGCTCCCTTCTTGAACGGCCCCAGCGCCGGGGTCACCGATCGGGTGCCCTCGGGCGCGATGACCAGCGAGATCCCCGCGCGCAGTCGCTGCACCGCCGGCTCGAGCGCCTTCTGCGCCTGGGCGGTGTTGCCGCGGTCGACGAACGCCACGTCGGTGAGCCTGAACATAAGGCCGAACCCGGGGTTGCGCGCCAGTTCCTTCTTCGCCACGCCGGTGAACCCGCCGCGCAGGAGCTTGGCCAGAATGAGCACGTCGAGCTGGCTCTGGTGGTTGAAAAGGAACACCGCGGGCCGGGCGGCGAGGTACTCAGCGCCGCTGACGTCCAGCCGCACGCCCGCCAGCGCACTCCCGAGTTCGCCGCCCAAGGCGATGCCGAGGTCGATGCCCGCGCGCCGGGACCCGGTCAGCGTCCCGAGCGCCGCGCCCGTGGTGAAGCCGCCGAACAGGCCGGCGAGGCCCGCAGCGGTGCGGGCGATGTCCCGGACCCCGGCCCGGCCGCGGGAGCGGAACCTGGCGACCGGCCACCCGTAGTGCCGCGCGGCCTTGGCCAGCCCGCGGCCGGGGTTGAGCGCCCGCGCCCGGCCGGCGGTCCGCAGGAACGGCACGTCCTCGTCGCCGTTGGAGTAGGCGTAGCTATGCGGCAGGTCGATGTCGTGGTCGGCAGCGAACGCGCGGACCGCCGCGGCCTTGCCGGCCCGCCACAGCAGCGGCCCGCCCGGGCGGCCCGTGCAGATCCCGTTCACGATCTCCACCGGTGAGACGAGGATGTGCGGCACGCCCATCGCCCTGGCGGCGGGCTCCACCTGGAACCGCGTGGCGGACGAGGCGAGCACGACAGTGTGCCCAGCCCGCAGGTGCGCCTCGACCAGCCGCCACCCCTCCGGGTACAGCGAGCCGGCGATGCCCTGAACCCAGAGGCGCTCACCCAGCTCGGCGAGCTCGTCCTCGCTGCGCCCGGCCCAGACCCGCATGCTCGCCGTGGTGAACTGCTCGAAGTCCTCCTCGCTGGTCATCCCGCGCAGGCCGGTGAGCAGCATCCGCCCGAGGTCGGCGGGTGCGACCTGCGCGGCCCGCAGGTGATGGCGGGCGAACGCGGACAGCGAGTAGCCGTCGATCAGGGTCCCGTCGAAGTCGAAGAACGCGCCCACGTGCGGTCCCTGCGGCCCGGCCTCGGCGTCGGAGATCAGCTGCTCCTCGGACCAGAACCCGGCAGCGGACCCGCTAAGGCTGGACACCGACCGCCTCCCGTCGCGACGCTGCGTCGATCTCGTCTATTGTGATCAGCCGCGCGACGACGTCACGCAGCCGCGCGGCGAAAGCCTGCCTGCGCTGCGCCAGCTCCTCGCGGCCAGGGTCGATCAGATCCAGGTTCGCGGCTAGTTTCAGCGCGCTGGAGAACAGCTCCCGCGACAGCGACTCCGGCCCGTGCAGCCGCCCCTGCAGCAACATCTGCTGGCCCACACCGCCACACTCGTCGAGGAACTCGTTTTCGGCGACCGGCCGGCGCGCCGGGCGCGCGGCGAGCCGCTCGGCCACTACGAGCTGCGCGTCGAGGAACGACCGCAGCACCCGGTTCGCCACCAGCAGCTGCGAACGTGCGAGCACCGCGAGCCCATCCGCCGTCTCCCAGCCCGGGTCCAGCCGCTCAAGCTCCGCAGCGAGCTGCGCGCGGTAGGACACTTTGTCCGGGAAGAAGAACTCGAACTTCAGCTGGTCACGCAGCCGTATTGCCTCGTCCCAGCGGTCCACGGGCTCGCTCAGCAGCACAAGCTCAGCCACCGCGCGATCGATGAAATGGTGGATGGCGCTGTTACGGTAAAAGGCGGCCACCAGATGCTGGCCTCGCTCGATCGCGTACACCGGCTCCTCACCACCGTCGTAGACGGTAACGACGTGCTGCTCGGCCAGCGCCCCAAGCACGCGGCGCACCCCCGTCTCGGTCCGCAGCGCCGCCCCCGAGTGCGGCAGCCCCCGCTCGGCCAGGTAGGCCCGCAACGGCTCCAGCACCCTGCGTACCTGGCCCAAGGTCAGGGCGCGGTCGCGCACCCCGAGCAGCGCGAAGGTGACCAGCGCCGTCGCCGTCGCCGGCGTAACCCGGTTGATCCGCACGCTGACCTCGAACGCCACCTTCTGCAGCCTGAGCCGCCACGCGTCCCTGTCGGCCGGAGCTCCGCCAGCCGCTAGCGCCTCGCGCAGCGAGAGGGGCTCGGCGAATCGCACCTGCGCCGTGCCGATCCGCAGCAGCTGGCCCCTGGCGTAGGACGCCAGCCAGGACAGCCCTTCGGCCTTCTTCGCCGCCCCGCCCTGCTCAGCCGCCATCGCCGACGCCTCGCGGAGCTGGTCGTAGGTGATCGACACCGGCACGAGGTAGGCGTCATCGGCGCGGCCACGCTCGACGGCCTCGGCGAGATAGGTCAGCAGGCCGTAGCGCGGCGGGCGCAGCTTGCCGGTGCGCGAGCGCCCGCCCTCCATGTACCACTCGAGGTTGAAACGCTTGGCGAGCAGGAAGCCGAGGTACTCGCGCAGCGCCAGCTTGTAGATCTCGTCGCCGCCGAAGCTGCGCCGGATGAACACGATCCCGGCGCGCTTGGCCAGCGGGCCGATCGGCCAGAAGCAGAGGTTGTCCCCGCCGAGCACGTGGTTGCGTGGGAAGTCGTACCCGGCCAGCACATCGGCCAGCAGGAGCGAGTCGGCATACGAACGGTGGCTGGGTAGGAACACCAGCGCATGGTGGCTGTTCAGCTCACGCAGCCGCTCCAGCCCGGCCACGTCAGCTTGGACTTGCCAGGCGCGCGCGTGCAACGGGCGCAGCGCGCTGGAGAGCAGGTCGACGGCTATCGGACTCATCGACGCGACCAAGCCGTCCAGGTCGGCGTGGGCGCGTTCGGCCACCTCCGGCTCGGTCAGCTCGAGGCGGGCAGCGAGCGCGGCGACCTCGCGGCGGAACTCCCGTTTATCCTCGATCGCTTCCACGACATGCTTGGGCACCTTGTAGCGGTATCCGAGCAGCGGCCGCTCGGCTCGCTCCAACGCGAGCCTGGCCTGCCGGGTCACGAAGGCCGCGAACGAGCCGGTGCCGCCCCAGCGCTCGCGGAGCGCGGCCACGGTGGCGGGCTCGGCGAGCACGACACGGGCGCGGTCGGGCTCGCGGCGCGCAATGCGGGCCTGCCGGTACGGCGGCGGCCGCCGTGGATTGAGCAGCGACAGAACGTCCGACCACCGCACTGGGCGCTCGCCGCCCCGCTCCCTCGGGAGCCACACAACGCGGGCGGCGGTCACGACCGTGTCCGGCGCCGTCTCGGCCAGCGACCGCGCCAGCCCCGGGCCGTCCAGTGGCAGCACCACCGACGGCCGCAAGTCCGTGTCACGCAGCCAGGCCATGACGAGCGCACGCTCCACCTCGCTCGCCAGCCCGGCCAGCAAGATGAGCGGTGCCCCGCCGGAAGGACCGTCACCGACCGCGCCCCGCGCTGCCCGCCGACCGTTCACGCTTGACTCCTTCCCCCCGGGACCATCCTCGCCCATCCTGTGACCGAGGTCACCCCGGCTGGGGTGGGCTAGTCCAGCGTCGCCCCGATGCGCTCACGGATCTCCTGTACGGCCCAGTTGTTGCCGTCGAGATCGCGGAAGTGGACGAACTTGCCGCCATCGCGGGGATCCAACGTCTGGACCTCCGAGACCCCGATGCCCCGTCCGGCCAGCTGGGCGCGCGCCGCCTCGATGTCAGTGACCACCAGTTGGAACATGGCCCCCGACCCGAGGTCGGCGTCCGCGCTCACCACCAGGGGCCCGATGACGACCGAGCACGCCGACCCGGGCGGTGTCATGTGCACCACCCGCATGGTCTCCGTGGGGCGCGTGTCAGCGTCGAGGTGGAAACCCAGCTTGCCGACGTAGAAGCTCTTCGCCCGGTCGATGTCGGTGACCGGAACCACCACAACTTCCAGCTTCCAATCCATGATGCCGTCCTTCTGCTGCCGCGCCGGGGTGGCGCTCCCAGTAGCAGGACGGAGCTGTGGCGGCCGTCTCGACATCCGCCAGGAAGCTGATGCGGCGCGGACCGCTGCCGCGAGCCCCACCCGCGCGCCCGGCACCGGCGATATTCATTGGCACGCCCTGGCCCCGTGGACGCCAAGCGGCCCCCTCGCCGTCGGGCGCGGTTTCTTCAACGGCAGCCCCACCGACTTTGTCAGCGGTGCCATCGACGATGTGCGCGCCTACGCCGGCGTTCTGCCGGGCCAGGACATCAGCGCCCTCGCGGGGACCGGGTCCATCACCGTGCACACGGACCAGGCCGGGCCCCGGCCGGGCCCACACTCAATCCCACCCAGATCGGCGCGTTCCTCGAGGAGATCAACCACTCCGGCGATGGCGGTATCTACGCTGAACTGGTCCGCAACCGCGACATGAAGGAAAGCAGTTCCTCCCCCGTCTACTGGTCCGCGGCCGTGGACGGAGGCGCAAGCGCGGCGATAGCGCTGGACAGCTCCCAGCCCCTCAACAGCGCCAGCCAGGTCGCGCTCAATCTGTCGGTGACGAGGGTGCCGTCCGGCGGCCGGGCCGGTATCGCCAACGACGGCTATTTCGGCGTCCCCGTCACGCCGGCGACGGCCTACCATCTGTCCTTCTATGCCAAGGGTGATGCCACCTTCACCGGACCGCTGACCGCGACACTGGAAAGCACCAGCGGCAAGGTGTGGGCCACCGCGACGATTCCCGCGATAACCACAAGCTGGGCCAGGTGCACGGCCACACTCACCACCGCGAAGAACATCCCAGCCTCGCTGACCAACCGTCTGGTCATCGCCACCAAGAACGCCGCGGTGGCTGGCTCGTCGGCCTGGTTCGACCTCGTGTCGCTCTTCCCGCCCACTTACGACAACACCCCGAACGGGCTGCGGACCGACCTGATGCAAAAGCTCACTGCGCTGCATCCCGGCTACTTCCGCGTGCCCGGCGGCAACTATCTCGAAGGCAACACGCTCAGCACGTACTTCAACTGGAAGACGACGGTCGGCCCGATCGAGAACCGGCCGGGCCACTACAACAGCGCCTGGGGCTACTGGTCACAGGACGGCATGGGACTGCTCGAATACCTGGAGATGGCGGAAGAGGTCGGGGCGCAGTGAGGCCGCATTCCTTACCGGGCTGGAAAGTGACGCCGACGTGGTGCTCGGCGCGTCGTACGCGCCACTGCTCGTCAACGTCAACGCGGTGAGCTGGTCCACCAATCTCATCGGGTACAACGGCCTGACCAGCTACGGCTCCCCGTCGTACTACGTGATCAAGATGATCAGCGACGCCCTCGGCGACCATGTCGCGCCGACATAGATCGTCGGCGGCAACGGCAACCTCTGGGCAGTCGCCTCGACCAAGGCAGACGGCACCACGTACGTCACCGTCGTGAACCGCGGCACGTCCGCCGCCACGGTCGACCTCAACCTGGCCGGCATCTCCGCGGTCAGCGGCGGGACGGAGACGGTGCTCACCGGCGACCCGGCCGCGGTCAACTCGCTCACACATCCAACGGACGTCAGTCCCACGACCCACAAGGTCGATCACTCGGGCTCAACGTTCCGCCACACGTTCCCGCCCAACTCCGTGACGGTCCTCTCGCTGACCACCAGATGAGAGCGTGAGACACCCGGTGGGGCGGCCCGGCGCCGCCCCACCGGTCACCACCTCATGAAAGGCCGGGATGACTAGCCCGTAGGGGCCCCGGATCACAGCACTATGACCATGACCACTGCCAAGCCGCTGCCGTAGCGCACGGCATATTGAACAAGATGTCCATATATCGAGACAGGCCATGGATGGGTCATGGGAGCGGGCCAGCGCCCGAATCATGATCGATGGCCCGTTGGACGGGCTATCCCACGGCGTCAATAGGTACTATCGCCTTTGACCCACGGCGGCTTTCATGATCGCGGTATCTTTTCCGCAAATACCGCCGAGAAGTTACCGCGATCATGAAGCCCGGCGCTGCCTGGGCCGCGGCCCTCGCCCGGATCATGATCCATGGTCCGTTGGACGGGCTATCGCACCGCCGTCAACGTGTACCATCTTGCCCTGTTTCAAGATCAGCTTCGGCGATGGGCAACCCCATCAATGGGCCATTGATGGTTAATCACAGCACCCGATAGCCCGTAGGGCACCAGATGGCACGACCTGCGGGCCATCGATCTTGGATGGCATGCGGTGAAACCGGTGTGGCTGTGCGCGGAACGGTAAGGGACGGAGCATCCGCACTCGCCGCTTGACATGGTGCGACTGGGTGTCGAACGGCTTACGCGGAAACCCGCTGCTGGCGGGTCTCCCCCAGCAGGCCGGCCGGAGTTCGAGGCGCGCGGGTTGTGGCGGGGCCGATGGGCCGGCCGCCCCGCGCTGTTGGTGCTGGACGACGCGACAGGCAGCGAGCAGGTTCACCCGCTGCCTGCGCAGGCCGTCCGAGCGGCGCGCGGGGAGGTGGCAGGCACCGGCCAAGGCCGAGCGGGTCATCGCGCAGAGCGTCTCCTGGGAACTGCCCAGCGAAGGCCGCCGCGCGGTCACCGCGGAACACGAGCGCGCGGTGCTGCGAGCTGGCGGAGTGGTGATCCGGTACGGCCAGCTCTACGGGCCGGGTACGTTCTACGAGACCGCCCCGCCGCCACCGCCGCGGATCCACGTCGACGACGCCGCACGCCAGACGGTGCCCGCGCTCGAAGTGCCGCCGGGCGTGACGATCGTCGCCGACGACAGAGCCGCGCCGCCGAGGGACCGCATTCGCTGAGGGACCGCATTCGCTGAGGGACCGCATTCGCTGACCGCGGCCGAATCAAGAGTCAGCCCGCAAGGGCTCCCGGATCGCGACCTTCCGCCGCAACCGCAGCGGGAGCGGTTTCTGGCGCGGCCAGCCCCGCGAGCCCGGGAACGCGCTGTGCAATCAGGCTCAGGCCGATGCAGGCAGGGCATGCCGCCTCCGCCCAGGCCTCGGGTCCCGCGCGCTTTCCCCGCCTGGCACGCCAGAAGACGAGCGCGCCTATGACCAGCACGCCGAGCGCGACCAGAGCCGGTCCCGTCGCCTGATGGAAGGCTCGATACGCGAGCGGCCCGAGCAGCAGGCCAAGGACCAGGTGAAGTTGCAGGAAAACACTGCTGCCCAGGATGAGAGCAGGCAGGGCACGCCGCCAGCTCACCCCGGAGACGCCAGCGGCGACGACGGTGAGTGTCCGCAGACCCGGTGTCCCTCGTCCCACGGCAAGCGCGGAGCGACCCCGGGTCTCGACGAACGCGGCCGCGCGGCGGGCACGCGCCTCGCTGAGTCCCAGGCGCGGTCCGAACCGGGCGATGACGCGGTGAGCCGGACCTCGGCAGGCCAGGAAGAGGATGCTCGTGCCGATGACAGAAATGACCTCGAAGCCAGCCACCGCCACCCACAACGGGAATGCTCCGACCGCGACGCGCTCGCCCACGCTGAACATCACGAGATCGGCAGGGAGCGGGATCGGCACGCCCGCTTCCATCGGGACAAGAAGACCCAGCGCGACCCACCCGCTCAGGCCGACGACACCGACCCGCACGTCACACCGCCAGCGCGGGCCGGAGCAACCCGGCCCGAAGCCGTGCCGTGCCCGCGACGAAGTGATGGCTCATCCGCGACATGGCTGCTCCTCTTCCTGCTGCCTGCCCGTCCTGCCACCGGCAACACGGGCAGGCAGAATCCCGGAAGACCCCGGGGCTCAGGGATTTCCCCTAGTACTGGTCCGGTGACGCGGCTGCCTCAGCGATGGTGATCTCCGGCGGAGCCGGGGCGGCACCGACCGACCCGATGAACGCTTGAAGATCGGGGTTTGAGAAGAACTTCTGGAAATGCTCGACGGTCTCCCATTCGTCGACGATCAGGACGAAGCCGTCGCCAATACCGAACCGGTGGTGAATCCCGCCCTCAGAACGGGCCATATCGGCGATCTTCGCGAACTCGCCGGCCCGGTCAGTGAGAGCCTGGCGGAACTTGGCGGTGTCGCCCTGGAATTTCCCGATGACCAATACACTCACGGTCTGCATCCCCCCACCTTGAGTCCTGCGCACCTGAAAGGCCCGCAGCTTCCAGCAGGGATACGTCACCGGGATGGGCAGCGGATCACCTGCACTTCAGTCGAGCGCGAGTGCCGCGGCCGCGGCCAGCACCCCGGCGGCCCGGCCGGGGTCGCCGGTGACGTGCAGGTCGAGGTCGGCGGGAGTGACCCGGTTGGCGGCCAGCCGGCAGAAACCGACCGCCTCGGTGACGATGCGGATGCGGACAGGATCGGCCGCGCCCTCGCCGAGCGCGACGTCCCACGTGCCGCCGCCTGGCCCGGTGAGCACCAGCCGCACGTTGATGGATTCGTGCAGGCCGGTGCGGGTCGCGCCATGCGGCAGCAGCCGGGCCGCGAGCTCGGACATCAGGCGCAGCGTCGACGCGTCAGGTACCGATGCGGGCAGCCCGGCCGCCCGGCGGATGTCGTTGTCGTGCGTCCACAGCTCGAACGCCCGGACAACGAGCAACGCGCCAAGCGGAAGCCGCATGCCGTGCACCGCGACCTCGCGGTCGAGGTCGCCGAAGGCGTGGACCAGGCTGAGCGTGCGGTCGGCCGCGCGGCGCCACTCGGTACGGGTCTGAGCAGGAGGGCGCCCGGCCTGGCGGGCCGCCGCGGGCTGGGTCGACTCGACGTGGTCCGCCTCGGCCACCGCCGGGTCGCCGGACAGGCAGCGGTGCACGTCATCCTCGACACCGATCAGATGACCAACCAGAGCCTGCACGTCCAGGCCACGGATAACCGGCGTCAACCAGTCTTGGTCGCCCAGCGTGCACAGCAGCCGGTAAAGCGCATCGGCAGCGCGGCTGAACGCCTCGGTCGGACAGATCTGGGTGGCATCGGGCGTGGGGCGCCCGGCCTCCCGCGCCTGCCGGGCGGCGTCAAGGACACGCCCGCGCAGATCAGCGGGCAGCGCCATCGGTGCACGCCCGTGTGCCGTCATGACGACTCCAGCAGCTGCCGGTCAAGCACGGATTCCAGCTTGGCCAGCGCAAGTCTGAGCCGCGACTTGGCGGTACCCTCCGGGATGCCGGCCGCGAGCGCGACCTCACGGCAGGTCAGCCCCTGGAAGTAGGCGAGCTCGACGACGCGGCGCTGATCGCTGGGGAGCAGGCGGACCGCGTCCCGCACCACACAGGCGGCGTCCGCGGCCGTCACCGCCTCGCATGGAGACGGGTGCCGCGGCAGGGGGGTCAGCCGGTGGTGCCGCTCCTGCCGCGCGACGCGGCGAAGTTCGCTGCGCACCAGATCCACCGCGCGATGCCGGGCCAGCACGATGAGGTAGGTGCGCAGCGTCCCTGCGGTCGGGTCATACCGGCCGGGATGGCTCCACAGCTCGACGAATACGTCCTGCACGACGTCCTGCGCGGCGGTGGCGTCCCCGAGAACACGCACCGCGGCGCCGTACACGGCCGGCGCGAGGCGGTCGAACACCTCAGCGAGAGCGTGGTCGTCTCCGGCCGCCAGGCGCACCCCGAGCAGCGCGTCCGTCCCCCCCACACCCTGGACGCTAGCGCGGCCCGCAGACACTGTGCAACGCTCCGGCGCCATCCGATCCGTGACCGAACCGTCCGGGCACAGCTGGTAAAGCGTCACGGGCACCGTGCCTCCTACGCAATGGACGCCACCGGGGATACGTCGCCGCGCCTGGGACTGGATCAGTTTCCGCTCGCTGGGCCCGCTGAAGGCCCCGGGGCCGCGTCGGCGCGCGCCGGGACGAACCGTCACCGCCGCCGCGGGCGACCGGATTGATACCGAACGGCTGCGCTGCCGGACGCCACTTTGGCACCAGCCTCGCCAGCGTGGCGGAACCGGTCAGCATCAGATCCGCCGTTGTATCCGGCGGTGCACGCGGGATCCCGGTGAACGATTGAACGTGGGAAGATCGCCGCCGACCTCGATCGGGGCAAGCCCCTGACGGCCCGCGCGCCCAGGCTCACCTGACGGCTTGGGACGGCGTGGCCGCGACGACCGCCAAGCGAGCCGGGCGATCCCCGCGACGAGGCTGATCACGACCGTAATTCCAACCTTGTCGGCTCCTCAGCGCCTGATCGTGGACAGGGCGCCAACGGATTGGTGTACCTGGCGGCTGTCCCCCGGTCGGCGGCGCCGCGGCGCCACTTCTAGCCATCAGGGAGATCCGGCCGCCGTCAGATACGTCAGGGGCCGCCCAGATACCTGAGCTGCCTTGTCCGGGTGCCGCGCTGAACGCGCGGCGCCCGGACAAGGACTGGCCGTCAGGCGCGTCGTATTCGGCCGATGATGTATCTGGGCGGCTGATGCGATCACTTACCGGTTGGCGGCAGCAGCCGCAGACGAAGCGCGCGCACACCTGGAGGCACTCATGACCACGGACACCGAGTACCGCGTCCACACCGTCGAGGATGGCGCCAGGAAGATCGGCCTCTTCGACGCGAGCGGGAAGAAGACCGGGCACGGGATCATCGCGTGGCTCTCGGCGCCCAGGTACGAGATGGCGCCCGCGCCGCCGTGGCGGCAGGTTCGCCGGCGGCCGGTGATCGCGCTGCTCGACAGCGGGGTCCAGGAGCACGGCTGGCTGCCTGAACCGGCCGACGGCCAGCCGTTCTGCATCGACGCCGCGGACAGGTACGGCTGGGAACCGCCGGTGCCGATCCCGACGCTGCCGGAAGAAGACTTCGGCAGTCACTGGGGCCACGCCACGTTTCTCGCCGGGCTGATCCGCCTGGCGGCGCCCGACGCCCAGGTCCTGTCCATGCGCGTGATGAGCAGCATGGGAGAGGTCATCGAGAAGAACGTCGTCGCGGCGCTGACCTGGCTGGCAACCCACGCCTCTGACGTCGGGATCCCCGACGTGGTGCTGATGGCCTTCGGGCGCCAGGCGGACGCCGTCGACGGCGGCCTGGTGAAGGTCAGGACGGCCGCCCAGACCCTGGCGGACCTCGGGGTAAAGATCGTCGCCTCGGCAGGCAACCAGGGCTCAGAACGCCCGGTCTACCCCGCCGCCTTCGCCGGCGACCCGAAGCCCTCCGTGGTGAGCGTCGGTACGCGTGTCTCTGGAACCGAGCGTGCGCCCTACAGCAACTACGGTGTGTGGGTGCGGGCGTGGCGGGAAGGCACGAACGTCGTCAGCATCATGCCGCTGCTGACGGAGTACATGGACGGCGGCACGGCCCTGGTCACTGGCAGCGGGTACGCGTACTGGAGTGGTACCTCGTTCGCCGCGGCGACCTATGCTGGCACGCTTGCGCAGCAGGTGATGGCCGAGCCACTCCCGGCCCAGGTCGCCGCCCCGTAGCATGACTACCGTGACGCTCGACGCCGACCAGGCCGAGGTCGGCTGGGCCGACCGTGCGACCCGCATCGGCGCCTGCCTCGAACGCGCAAGAAACGGCGAGCGCGCCGCGCTCGGCGAGATCGTCCGCGAGCTCAACCCGCTGCTGTGGCACGTGGCGCGGGCGCAGGGCCTCGCGGCGCCCGAAGCCGCCGATGTCGTCCAGACCACGTGGCTTGAACTGCTGCGCCGGCTGCACGACATCCGGTCTCCGCAGGCACTGACGGCGTGGCTGATCACCACGACCCGCCGCGAGGCGTGGCGGGTTCGGGAACTGGCCCGCCGCAGGGCCACCGAGGGCGTGGCGGCGCTTGAGTCGGTGCCTGATCCTGACCCCGAGCCGGACGAGCGGCTGCTGTCCGCCGAACGGGACCGGATCCTGTGGCTGCACTTCCAGCGGCTGCCGCCGCGCTGCCGCAGCCTCCTGCGCATCGTCGCGCACGCCGACCGGCCCGACTACACGGCGGTGGCCGAGGCGCTGGGCATGCCCCGCGGCAGCATCGGCCCCACCCGTGGCCGGTGCCTGGCAAAGCTGCGCGAGATGCTGCTGGACGACGCCAGCTGGAGCGCGTCATGACGGATTTTGCCGACCTTCCGCTCGACCGCGACGACCAGGCGGTTCTCGACCGGCTGGCGGCGGTCCACGTGCTGCTCGATCCGCCCCCCGCCGATCTTGACGAGCGTGTCTTGTTCGCGATCGCGCTCGACGATGTGGACGTGGAAGTGGCGCGGCTCAGCGAGGATCTGCTCGTCGGGTCCGGCGCGCGCGGGAGCGAACGCACCCGCACGATAACCTTCGACGCCGAGAGCCGCGCCGTGATGATCACCATCGTGGACCGTGCGGACGGCCTGGTCCGCCTCGACGGCTGGCTCGCGCCGGCCGCGGCGCTGCGGGTCGAGCTGCGGCTGCCCGAACCGGCGCCGTCTCGCGCCGTGACCTCGGACGAGGCGGGGCGCTTCGCCTTCGACGGGGTTCCGCACGGGCTGGCGCAGCTGCTGGTGCACCCGCCGGAGGGGGGCGCGGAGCCGCGCGTCGTGACGCCGTCCCTCGCCCTGTGACGTGACGGGGTCGCCGCTTGCCGACCGGGCCGCCCGGCTGCATGCGGCCGGGATGGCGGCCAGCGACAATGGCCGGCCCGCAACCGCGGTACGCCAGTTGCGCGCCGGGTTGCGGCTGATCGGCCGCGATGCGGCCGACGATCCCGCCTTCGCCGAGATCCGCGGCCGGCTGCTGGTCAGCCTCGCCTGGGCCGAGTCGGAACGCGGCCGGGTCGATGTCGGCTTCCGGCTGCTCGACGAAGCCGAGCGGCACATCCCGCAGCGGCAGCGGCCGATCCTGCTCGCCCAGCGTGGCCTGCTGCTCAAGCGCAGTGGCCGCAACGAGCTGGCGCTGCGGCAATACGACGAGGCGGTGGCCCTGCTCACCGAGCAGTCCAACCCGCTGGACCTGGTCAAGGCGCTGAACAACCGCAGCCTCGTGCACCTGGAGGCCGACCACATCCGGCTGGCCCGGGCCGATCTCGACCGATGCGGGCGACTCGCAACCCGGCACGGATTTCCCGTCCAAGCGGCGCTCAGCAGGGTCAACCTCGGCTGCATGGACGTCCTGGCCGGCGACCTGCCGTCCGCCCTCCGCGCGTTCGCCGGGGCCCGGGCCGACTACGAGATGCTGGCGCCGGGCCGGCTCGCGAACCTCGCCGTGGAGCGGGCCCGCGCGCTCGTAGCGGCCGGCCTGTTCACCGAGGCCGACCGCGAACTTGCCGACGCTCTCGAGCAGGCAGCGAGTCAGCGGCTCAGCCACACGTACGCCGACGCGGTGCAGGTCCGCGCGGAAGCGGCCCTCCTCGCCGGCCGGGCGCAGGCCGCCGTGCAGTGGGCGCGGCTCGCCCAGACCCGGTTCCTCGGCCGCGGCAACACCCGCCGAGCGGCGCTCGCGTCGCTGCTCGAACTGCGCGCCGCCCTGGCCATGGCAGGCGAGGACGCGGCGGCGATCGCTGCCAGCGCACAGGCGCTCGCCGTCCGGCTCAGCCGGCTGGGGCTGCCGGAGGACGCGCGGGTTTGCGGCCTGGTCGCGGCCCGAGCGCTGGTCACGGCCGGCCAGACCAGCCGGGCTGAACGCATCGCGGCGCGATACGGGCCGCCGGGCCGCGTCGACTGCCTCGACACCCGCCTGCTGTGGCGGCTGGCGCGGGCCGAGCTCGCCACGGCCGGAGGGCGGCCCGCCGAGGCCTCCAGGCATCTCGTGGCCGGAATGGCCGCGCTGCACCGGCACCGCACCCAGTTCGGCTGCCTCGACCTGCAAACCGGCGCCGCCGTGCACGGGCAGGATCTCGGCCGCGCAGGGCTCGCCTCGGCGCTGGCCAGCCGGTCACCTGCCGCCGTGTACCGATGGTCGGAACGGGCCAGGGCCCAGGCGCTCCTGCTGCCGCCGGTACGGCCGCCGGAAGATCCCGCCGCCGCAGCAGCACTGGAAGAGCTGCGCCGGGCCCGGCACGCGCTGCGCGCGCGGGAGCTGGCCGGACAGCCGGCCAGCGGCCTGCGTACCCGCGTCGAGACGCTGCAGCGCACCGTCCGCGAGCATTCGTGGTCGACACCAGGCCAGCGCGGCGCCCCCGCACCAGTGCTCGCCCCGTTCGCCGCGGTCAGGGAAGGCCTGGGGGGCGCGGCCCTCGTTATCTACCTCCGGGATGGGCCTGAGCTGCGGGCGCTCGTCGTGGTCGAGGGGTCGGCGTCGCTGCTGCCGGTGGGCGGGTACGCCGCTGCGGAGGAGGCGGTGCTGCGGCTGCGCGCCGACCTCGACGCGCGGGCGGGCCGCGCGCTGCCTGGCCGGCTCGCCGACGCCGTCGCCGCCGCGACCCGGCGTGACGCCGCCACGCTCGGCTCGGCCGCGCTCGATCCGCTCCTGGGCCACGTCGGCGACCGCGACCTGGTCGTGGTCCCGACCGGCGTCCTGACGACGGTGCCGTGGTCGGTCCTGCCCGCCTGCGCGGGACGGCCGGTCACGGTGGCCCCGTCTGCCACGGCCTGGCACAGTGCCACACACCGGCTCGCCGCGGTCCCCGAGCCCGGCGCGGGCTTGCCTGGTCAGCAGTGGGCTACCCTGCTGGTGGCCGGGCCAGGCAATGCCCGCGGCGACGCGGAGGTGCGGGCGATCGCCGCGCTCCACCCGGACGCGACGGTCCTCACCGGAGCAGCCGCGACACCGGCGGCCACCATTGCCGCGTTCGGGACGGCTGCCGTCGCCCACCTCGCCGCCCACGGCCAGCACCAGGCCGAGAACGCGCTGTTCTCGACCCTGGAACTGGCCGACGGGCCGTTGCTTGGCTATGACCTGCAACGGGTCGCCCGGACACCCTCGATGGTCGTGCTGTCCTCCTGCGACCTCGGGCTGACCGACATCCGGCCGGGCGACGAGACATTCGGAATGGTCACGGCCCTGCTGAACGCGGGCTCGGCGACCGTTGTCGCAAGCGTCGCCAGAGTCGCGGACAATACCGCGATGGCCACCATGGTCGCCTACCACCGGGCGGTCGCAGCCGGCCGGTCTCCAGCCGCTGCCCTCGCGGCAGCCCTGGAACCGGACACGACCGCCGGATTCGTCTGCTTCGGCGCCGGATGACTCAGCAAGCCAGCGGGACGGTCCTGGGCCCGGGCGGCTCGTAGAGCGCGAGACGCCGGAATGGGGCGGAGCCAGCAGCGGCGGCTCCGAGTGTGCGGGCCGGTGGGCCGCGTCAGCGGTCCGGGTCAGCCTTACCATCCGCGTCGCCCGGCGCGTGCAGCCCCGCGTGCCGCCGACTGCCATACCACCCGATCCATGTCCCGCCGTAGGCTCTGCGCCATGCGCGCGATCACCTGGATCAAAGAACGCGGTGCCGAGTTCGCCGAGGTGAGCCTGGGCGACACCTACCTGCGGGCGGCTGGCGTGGCGGTCGGCGCCGCCCCACTGCCGTACCGGCTGGACTACGAACTGGATTGCGTGGACGGTTTCGTCACCCGCAGACTGCTCGTCCGGACTCAGGGTGCGACCTGGAGCCGCCGTCTGCTGCTGTCACGCGACCCGCAGGGTTTGTGGAGCATCGAGGCAAGCGCCGAGGGGGAGGCAGACCTGCCGGAGCCTGGCGGTGATCCAGCTGCATTCGCCGCCGCCCTCGACTGTGATCTCGGCGAGTGCCCGGTCACGAACACGATGCCGGTCCTGCGGCACGGGCTGCTGCGTGGCGGCGCGCCACGCGACTTCGTCATGGCCTGGGTCAGCGTGCCCGACCTGTCGGTCAGCCCAGCAGAGCAGAAGTACACCTTCGTGGGCCCTCCGGCAGCCGCCGAAGGCCCGCAGGCTGGCACCGCGGTGATCCGCTTTCAGAGCGGGACCTTCGCCGCGGACGTGGTATTCGACGACGACGGCCTGGTCGTCGACTACCCCGGCATCGGCAGACGGGCCTGATCAGGAGCGAGACTGGGCGTGCTCAGGTATGCCGCCTCGCCAGCGCCCGGCGCAGCGCGTCCACCTGGCCGTGCACCGAACAAGGAGCGAGGAGCGGGACGCATCCCTCGGGGATCGCCTCCAGGTTCCCGTCCTCATCGCGGCGCTGCTCGGCCACCACCGGTATGTCCGGATGCTCCCGGCGTATGGCCGCTGCGACGCCGAGCCCGCTGCCGAGCCCGTGCAGCACAGCGTCGGCGCTGGCCAGCACCTCGCACTCCTGCCCCCGCAGCAATGGGCAGTCCTCGGGGGTACTCCCCGGCCCGGAGCAGTAGGCGACGTCAAACCCCGCCTCTTTGAACATCGAGAAGTCTGAGATGGCGAGAGCGGCGTGGTCATCCTCGACGAGCACCCGGGGACGGTCAAAGGCTCCGCCCGGTGAGTACCACGCCCTCCTGGGCACCCGTTGTTTCATCGGTCCTCCCTGCAACATGTCCAGTAAGCACGCGCCTGGAAGCGGCGGGTCAGAGTCTTTCGTCCCATCCCATAGGCACGTTCGGCGCGCGTTTGGCCGGGCCCGGCCGGTCAAACCTCCGGGTCAGGCTCTCACCGGGATGACAGGGCCCATCGACTGGCTGTTCGCCAATGGGCGGTCGACACCTGGATCGGCCGCCACCGCGATCAGCTCACGACCAGATAATCGCGGAGTGGATAGCGTGGCAGCCATGGCTGCTGGTGTGCCTTTGCCCACGCGGCTCTCGCAAGTGCTTGTTGCGTTCACGGTCGAGTTCTTTACCGACAACGGGTTCGAGCACCAGATGCCGCACCGCACGGCACGGGGCCCGGCCGCTCACTCGGGCCGTGGCCCATGGCTGGTGTGGTCGAGGCACGCTGCATGATGGCGGAATGCCAACCCGGCCTGCCGTAAGGCCGATACGGACGGGGGCACCATGCGTCCGCTCCGCAGCCGCACGAAGTCACAGGCGCCACCCGCCTGGGCCATGTACGAGGCCACCGTCTCAACGTCATCATCAACGCGGACCTGCGCTACTCGTTCGGGTAGTGACGGCAGCCGGATAACTTGGGCGGACCGGGTGCCGAGCAGGGAAGCAGGGAGGGCGACCCCCCGGAACCCCCCGCCAGGAGCTGTGCCACGTCAGTTCAGGTGACATGCTGCGCAGCAGTTAAGTAGGTCTGTGGGCGCACCGCTACCGGCGGCGGGCGGCGGGCACGGGCTGCGTCAGCGGGGCGGCGGGGCCGGGGCTACCGATAGCGGAAGCCGTCGAGAAAGCGGCGGAAGACGCCGCCCTCACGAGGCAGGGGCGGCGCGGGCGGCGGCGCGACCGCACGTTGGCGGGCGATGGGCTGGTCGTAGTCGGTCCGCGCGATGGCGTCGATGATCTGCTGCTCGTCAAAGTCCTCGGATCCTTCGATCTCCGGCACGTAACCGACAAGCATCCCGTCCCGCATCACCTGAGCCTCAAGACCGGCCGCGCCGTCGGTATCCCACTCGGCTTCACGGCCGTCGCGCAGCGACACGCGCACCCCGAACTGATCCACACCGACCTTCGCCAGGTGGCCGTCGATGCCGCGGTCGCGCAGCGCATCGGCGACCCGCCGGGCCCGATTCTCGTCCATCCTCCCAAATTTAGCGTGGCCGCGGGCCGGGCGCGCTACAGCGCCGCGGTGAGCCCGTCGATCAGCCGGTCCACATCGCCCGCCTCGATGTGCAGGTGCGGTGCGATGCGCAGCGAGGTGCCGCGGACGCTGGCCACCACGCCGCGCTCGGCCAGGCTGCCCGCGATGCGGCTGGCCACCTCACGTGGGAGTCCGATGCCGAGCATGTGCGGCCCGTGCTGGCCGGCCGGGGAGACGGCCAGGCCGAGCGCGCCGGCGCGCCGGCCGATGTCCCAGGTAACCTCGCGCAGCGCCGCGGCGACGTTGGCAATCCCCCAGTCCAGCAGTTGCCCGACCGCCGCGATGGCCATCGGCACCAGCCCGAAGCTGGTGCGCTGGCCCACATCGAAGCGCCGGGCCCCCGGGAGGTACTCGTCGGTGTAGTCGACCAGCGCGGTGAAGTCGTCCGACCCGACCCGGTTGATCCAGTTCTCTTCGAGCGGCTCGCCGGACCGGTGCTGCGCGGCGACATACAGGAAGCCGACGCCGATCGGCCCGAGCAGCCACTTGTAGCCCACCGCGACCACGAAATCCGGCCGCAGCAGCGCCAGGTCGAGCGGCATGGCTCCCAGCGACTGGCTTGCGTCGACGCACACCGCAGCGCCCGCGTCCCGCGCCGCCGCCGCGACCTTCCCGAGGTCGAGCACCGCCCCGTCGGTCCAGTGCACGTTCGGCACCGCCACAAGTCGCGTGCGCCCGCTGATGGCGGCCAGCGTCGCGCCGGTCCAGCTCTGGCCCGCACCGCGTGCCGCCACGACGAGCCGGGCACCCGTCCGGCTGGCAAACCTGCGCCACGTGTAGAAATTGGACGGGTACTCGTCGGCCAGCACCAGCACCTCATCGCCGGGCCCCGCGGCAAGGTTGCGTGCCGCTACCGCGAGCCCGTAGCTGCTCGCCGGCACGAGGGCCACACCATCGGCATCCGCCCCGATCAGTGCGGCGAAACTCGTGCGCAGGCGCTCCACGTCATCAAACCAGTCCCGGGCCGCGATGGTCCACGGCCGGGCGCGCCGCTCCAGGCCCCGCTCACCCGCCTCCCGCACCGACCGCAGCAGGGGAGACATGTTCGCGGTGTTGAAGTACGCCACGTCCTTGGGGACCTCGAAAAGGTGGCGCTGGCTGCCCAGCGGTAGCACCATGTCACCCACGCCGGCCTCAGGCTCATGCGTCATCGGCCTCACCGCCCGATCCAGATTCGCGAGCCGATGTGCGATCGGCTGCGCCGCCGACAGGAAGGCACCCCCGGAGGAACACCGTGCCACAGTCATACTCCGCGCTGTCACACCTTGAGTGCTCCCGGTGCGCCGCCTGCCACGACGCGGACCGGGTGCAGGGCACCTGCCCGTGCGGGTCGCCGTTGCTCGCCCGCTACGACCTTCCGCGGGCCGCCAGCCTGGTCGGCCCGCCCGACATCGCCCGCAGGCCCGCGGACCTGTGGCGTTACCACGAACTGCTGCCGGTCCGCGAGGCGGGCCACGTGGTGAGCCTCGGCGAGGGGATGACACCGTTGCTGACCATGCCGAGGCTGGGCAAGGCGCTCGGGGTGCCGAATCTCCTGATGAAGGACGAGGGCCTCATCCCGACCGGGACCTTCAAGGCACGAGGCGCCGCAGTGGGCGTGTCGCGCGCGGCCGAACTCGGCGTCACCGGGGTTGCGCTGCCGACCAACGGCAACGCCGGGGCGGCATGGTCGGTCTACGCCGCGAGGGCGGGGCTGCGGAGCCTGGTCGTGATGCCCATCGAAGCGCCGGCGATTACCCGTGCGGAATGCGCGGCGGCCGGTGCCGAACTCTACCTGGTCGACGGCCTGATCGGGGACGCGGGAAAGCTCGTCGCCGGTGCTCTCGGCCAGCGACCCGGCTATCAGGACGTCTCCACGCTCAGGGAGCCCTACCGGATCGAGGGCAAGAAGACGATGGGCCTGGAGATCGCCGAACAGCTCGGCTGGCGGTTGCCTGGCGTGATCCTGTACCCCACCGGCGGCGGCGTGGGCATCATCGGCATCTACAAGGCACTGCGCGAACTGCTTGAGCTTGGCTGGGTGTCCGGCGAGATGCCACGCCTCGTCGCGGTCCAGTCGGCCGGCTGCGCACCGATCGTGGCCGCGTTCGGCGCCGGGGCCAGGGATTCCGTGCCATGGCCGAACCCGCACACGGTGGCGTTCGGCCTCACGGTCCCGAAGGCGCTCGGCGACTTCCTCGTCCTCGACGCGCTCTACGCCACCGGGGGAACCGCCGTGGCCGTCGAGGACGAGGCGCTGCTCGCTGACCAGCGCGAGGTCGCCCGCCTTGAGGGCACCTTCGTCTGCCCGGAGGGCGCGGCCTGCTTCACGGCGGTCCGGCACCTGCGCGAGTCCGGCTGGCTGACCGAGGCTGACGAAGTGGTCGTGCTCAACACCGGCACGGGCCTGAAGTATCCCGAGACCGTGACGGCCACGATCCCGGTGCTCCCACCGGCCGGGTGCGCCTAATGGTCTGGCGCCGCCCTTTCATGATCGCGGTAACTTTTCCGCGCATGCCGCAGCAAAGATACCGCGATCATGAGGCGTGAAGATCCACACGTACGCGATCCTGTTGTGCGGCCAGGTACATGACGCGGTCGGGGACAGCGTGGTTGGCATGTCGAAGACGTTCCTCCGCGGTCTGGCCATCCTCGAGGCCATCGACCGGTGGGGACCCATCACCCGGAACTTGGTCAAGCGACTTACCATGGAGGTATGGAGGATAAACCGGCTGTAACTGACGCCGGTGACGAGGAACGCGCACGGCGCTGGAGCAAGCTGCCGGACCGGGTGAAGCTGGCAGACACCTTTGACGTGCAACCGGTCAGCAACCCACCGGAGCTGCCCAATCCGCAGGATGTCGAGCGGGTTCGTGCGATGCGGTACGGGGCCGGTTAATACAGCGTCCAGCACCGGCTACGGCTGATCATGTCCGGGCCGGTGCTGGCTTGTCCCAGATCGCGTTCGAAACCCGAGCCGGCCAAACCCCAGCACCAGGCCAGCCCGGCGAAGGAGGCGGAGGTCCTCCGCCGGAAGGCGCAGAACCGGTCAGGATGGTGTCGCGCCCCACGGCAGCCGTTAAGGATATTGCTTGTAGCGCGCCGTTTTTGCAGGTGGGAACGCATCACCCCGCCACGGCGCCTGCTGCGTCGGCCGCAGCCGCCACGACGTGGGAACCACACGTATCCGGACGTGGGGAGAGACACTCGCGGGATTCGGGTGCGTGCATATTCGGTGCGGAGGCCGGCTCAGGGCGCCGATGCGCCGAGGGCGGCCAGCGCTGCCAGCCGGTTGATCGACTGGGTGATCAGCTCGCGCTGGGCGGGCAGCCGGTGTGCCTCTTTGTCCGGCAGCGTGACGTGCACCTCGATGTCGGTGGCCTCGCCGGCTTCGCCAAGCTGCCATCGGTACTCCAGGTCGGAGACGAGGCAGGAGATCGTCACCCGGGCTCCGGCACGTTCCGTCCTGAGCTGCTGGGGCATCGGGAAGTCGGGGTAACCGGCTGGCCACATGGTGTAGTGATCATGTCCGTCTGGACGTACCGTTTCTACGCCGGCCCACCACTCAGGGAACCTGGACGGGTCGTGCAGCAGCTTCCACACCTCTTCGACAGGGGCCTGGGTGCGTGCGGTCAGGACGAAGCTGGGCATCTCGATCACCTCGGTTTGGTGGCGCTGGTGAGCGCGTCGCGCTCGTGCTCGATCCGGGTCAGCTCACGTGCGGGTTCGACGAGGCCGACCACGGGCGGGCGGCCCAGGTCGACCAGATTGGCCAGGTAGCCCTCGGCGGTATTCGCCGCCGCCGAAGCCGCGATCCGGCGCCATCCCCGCGCTGCCTCGTCGTACCTCTTGCGGGCGAGCGGGATGTCGCCGCGTGCGGCCGCGATAAGCCCTTGGATTCCGGCCATCCGCGGGACCAGCGCCCAGGGTTGATCGGCCCGGCCGACGGGTTCGAGCGCCGCTGCACGCAGTTGCGTGGCCGCAGCTTCGGCGTCGCCCGCGCGGGCGAGTGCTTCGGCCCTGGCAAGCGCCGCAGCCGGCCGGCTGACCTTGGCGTCGGCCGACAACGCGTGACCGAGCAGCCCGGCGGCCTCGTCGTATCTGCCTGCCGCCAGCGCCACCAGACCGGCGTCGTGGGCTGCCGTGGCTGCCAGCCGCGGGTCGTCAAGGCGCTCGGCGCACTCGAGCTGACGCTGCACCGTCTGCCTGGCTTCCTCGTGCCTGCCGAGCCGGGCGAGCAGGTGCGCACGAGCGGCCAGGCAGCCGACCAGCAGGACCGGTACGCTTTTCGTCCCTTCGATCGCATTGTCGGCCAGGGCGAGCGCCGCCGTGTGATCACCGGCGCACGCGAGCGCGCAGGCGGCGTTGACCCAGACGGCGAACGCGCGGTCGGGCAGGCCGGCGTGCGCCGCCGCGAGTGCCGCGCCGGGCGCCACGTCGGCGCATTCGGCGAAGCGGCCCTGACGGATCAGGCCCTGGATGCGGATCTCGGCGATGTCTGCGACCGTCTCCGCGTCGGCCTCCCCGGGCAGGTACGCACCGGCCGCGGCCAGCAATCCGTCGACAACAGCGGCGTCACCGGCGACGGCCTCGCCCCAGGCGAGCCCGATCAGTGTGTCCGCGCGGACCGCGTCCGGGGACTGGGGCGTCAGCAGCGCCTGCGCCGTGCGGTAGGCGCTGAGCGATGCTTCGGGGTGGCAGACGACAGCGCGCAGCTGGCGACCGCGCCTGCACCACGCCTGCGGCAGTTCCTGGTCAGGCAGGAGTGCCAGCGTCTGCACCCACGCCTGCTCCATGGCGTCCCGGCGGCCCAGCCACGCCAGGACCTCTTCGAGCTCGAGCCAGAGCCGCCAGTCGGCTGGGGCGCACTCGGTAGCGCGCGTCAGGAAGTCCGCCGCCTCGGCCAGTGCTCCGACCGAGCGGGCGTATTGCGCCGCGGCGGCCCAGTGCTGTGCCGCCTCGTCGCCGCGCCCGGCGAGGGTCAGGTGGTGGGCGATCTCGGCGCGGTCGCCGGGGTCGAGGGCCGCGGCGACCCGGTCGTGCAGCGGCATGGGATCGGCGAGGTCGGCGTAGACGGCCTCACGCAGCAGGGCGTGCCGGAAGCCGAGCCGGCTGCCGCGCCGCACCAGCAGCCCGCTCTCGGTGCCCGCCTCCTCGGCGTCTGGCAGGCCGACGACGCCGAGGCCGTCCAGCTCGGCGCGGGTAAGCGGCCTGCCCGCGACCGCGAGCAGCCCGGCCAGCGTGCGGCCTGGCGGCGGCAGCACGCCGAGCGCGGCCCGGACCGCTGTCCGGAGGTTCGGCGGGGGCGCGGTGCTGCCCGCGGCCAGCGCCCTGGTGCTCTCCACCGCCAGCAGGGGGTTTCCTTCCGCGGCGGCGATCACCCGGCGCACGGCGTCGTCGTCCATCGGCAGCACCGACGACGCGAGCGCCGCCATGTCGCGGTCCCCGATCGGCCCGATGTCCAGCTCCGTGATGCGCACCGCGCGACCCGCCAGATCGCTGAGCAGCGCGTCAAGCTCGGGCCGCGACGGCCTGTCCCGCCGGGTCAAGACGAGCAGCAGCGGCAGCCCGGCGAGCCTGCGCCCGATGTGGGCGGTGAGGCGAAGGCTTGCCCTGTCGGCGCGATGCGCGTCGTCGAGCGCGATCAGGGCGGGGCGATCCGCGCAGGACCACTCGACCAGGCGCAGCACGGACTCGAATACGCGCAGCCGCTCCAGCTCCGGCGCGGCCACCATGGCCGGCGGCTCGGTCCGCCCGAGGCGGGAGCCGAGCTCTGGCGAGAGCCGGTTCAGCTCGGCCGGCCAGGAAGCGCCGGCCGGCACGGCGGGCACGCTCGCCACCAGTGCCCTGGCCAGCTCCAGCCAGGCCGCGAACGGCGTCTCGCCGCCGACGTCGATGCCGGCCCCGATCGCCATCCGGCCCCCCGCCGCACCGACGCGGTGCGCAAGCTCGGCGAGCAGGCTGGTCTTCCCGATTCCCGCCTCACCGGTCAGCACCACAACATGTCCCGCGCCATCTGCCGCGGCCTTCCACGCCGCGGTCAGCGCGGCCAGCTCCCTCGCCCGGCCGAACAGCCGGGTTCTGGGCGGGAGGGATACCGCTGTACGCAGCTGGGACTGGACGGCACGGGTGGCCGGTGAGGGACTCACGCCGAGCTCCTCGCGAAGCTGCTGCGAGAACCGCCGGGCGGCGACGACAGCTCCGGCCCGGTCACCGGTCGCCACGAGCCGGCGCAACAGTGCCCGGTGCGCGGCCTCGTCCAGCGGCGCGAGCGCGCACCGCTGGCGGGACCAGGCCACGGCGTCGGCGGCCCGGCCGTCATCGTCGGCGGCGGCGGCAAGCTCCTCAACCGCCCGCAGCAGACGGCTCCTGTGCTCCTCGCGTGCGGCGTGCACCCAGTCGTCGTCGACACCCGGGAGCAGCTCCCCGGCCCCGAGCCCGATCGCTTCCCCGGCCGGAATGCCGGCCAGCGCGTCAACCCACAGCTGATCACCGCGCAACCCGATCGAGTTCCGCGAGCCGTCGAGCACCTGCTCGGCGGCCGTGCCCCAGGACTGGCGCACCGACCAGATCGCCGTGCGCAGGCTCGCGCGAGCGCTCGCGTCAGGTACGTCTGGCCACAGCCGGGCGGCCAGATAGGCGCGTGGGTGCGTCCCCGGGTGCAGCGCGAGCCAGCCGATCAGGGCACGCACCCGATCGCCCGCGGGCATGGCGAGCGGCACGCCGTCGAACTCGGCGGCGAACCGCCCGCACAGCCACAGCCGCAGCATGAGGCCAGCGTAAACCGCATTTCGCGCGCCGTTGACGCTGCGTTGACGCTGCCAGAACGCTCCCGGCGGAATCTGGTGATCACGGAACCCATAAGGAGGTGGCAGATGACCACTACCCAGGACCAGCCCGCAGCTACGCAGGACCAGCCCGCAGCGGACCAGGCCGTTCTCCAAGAATTCGTCGGCCGCGCCATCGGTGACCTGGGCGCCACAGTCAGTGCCGCGCTTGTCGTCATCGGTGACCGGCTCGGCCTGTACCGCGGCATGGCCGACGGTGCTCCGGTGACGGCCGAGGAGCTTGCCGACCGTACCGGGACCGCCCCCGCTTACGTGCGGCCCTGGCTGGCCAACCAGGCGGCTGGCCGGTATGTCGAGTACGACCCGGCCCAAGAGACGTACTCGATGACGCCGGAACAGGCGCTCGCGCTTGCCGCCCCGGACGGTCCGGCCTTCATCCCGGGCAGCATGCAGCTTGCCCTGGGGGTGCTGCGCGACATGCCGGCCATCGAGGAGCGGTTCCGCACCGGAGCCGGATTCGGCTGGCACGAGCACGACGCGGACCTGTTCGACGGCACCGAGCGGTTCTTCCGGCCCGGCTACGTCGACAACCTGGTCTCCACCTGGCTTCCCGCGCTTGACGGCGTCGTAGCCAAGCTGACGGCCGGCGCGGCGGTGGCCGACGTCGGGTGCGGCCACGGGGTGACCACCATCTTGATGGCTCAGGCGTTCCCTGCCTCGGCCTTTCTCGGCACCGACTACCACGAGGGCTCGGTCCGGGTGGCCAGGCGCCGCGCCACGGCGGCTGGAGTCGCTGACCGGGTCCGCTTCGAGCCCGCGGACGCCAGCGACCTCGCCGCCGGGCCGTACGACCTGATCACCATGTTCGACTGCCTGCATGACATGGGCGACCCCGAGGGGGTGGCCCGGACCGCCCGCCAGGCGCTGCGGCCGGACGGCACACTGCTGCTCGTCGAGCCTGCCGCCGGCGACCACGTCGAGGACAACCTGCACGAGCTCGGCCGGATCTTCTACGCCGCCTCGACCCTGGTCTGTACCCCATGCTCACTGGCCCAGCCAGGCGGCAGGGCACTGGGCCCCCAGGCCGGTCCCGCCCGGCTCACCTCACTGCTCACCGATGCCGGCTTCAGCCGCGTCCGGCTGGCCACCCAGTCCCCGGTCAATCTCGTCTTCGAAGCCCGACCGTAAACCGTAGAAGCCCGACCGTAAACCGTAAAGGAGCTCTGCCATGACGACGACAAGCACTCCCACCACCCCCAGCACCGGCACCGGCACCGGCACCGGCACGACCGGCCTCGAGGGCCTGCGCACCGCGATCGAGGCGCGCGACGCCGACGGCGTCGTCGCCTGGTACGCCGAGGACGCCACGCTCACGATCCTGGACCGCGACCACCCACCCGCCGCGCCTGCCGTCTACCGCGGCCTGGACGCCATCCGCGTCTACTACCAGGACATCTGCGGCCGCAACATCCACCACGAGGTACGCGACGCCGTCGCCACCCCCGATGGCCTGGCCTTCACCCAGCACTGCGCCTACCCGGACGGCGCCGCCGTCCTCTGCGCCACCGTGGCCAGGACCCGCGGCGGTAAGATCTACAGTCAGACCGCCGTGCAGGTCTGGGACAGCTAAGAGTCGCTAGGGCCTGCGGGTGCCGCCGCGCTGTGGTTGGCCCGTTGAGGGGCGCTATGAAGCGGCTGTCAATATCTACGATCGCCTTTGACTCACGGCGGCTTTCATGATCGCGGTAACTTTTCCGCACATACCGCCGAGAAGTTACCGCGATCATGAAGCCCGGCGTTGCCTGGGCCGCGGCCATCGCACGGATCATGATCCATGGCCCGTTGGGGGCGCTATAACGCCCCCAACGGGCCATCCATCAGCTCCGTTGATCTTGATGGCCGGCCGGGCGGCCGTGTGGCTGTCACCATCGCCGGGGACGTCGGCGCTGGGGGACACCGGCGGCGGGTAGGTGGAACAAGCTGGTACAGCGTTCGTCACGGAGTGGACATTTACCGGGCGCTGCAGCGGCGCTCGGCGCATATGCCGAAATTCGCTTCTGACGCCGACATGCTGAGGCATGTTGCAATTGGCCTGATCCGCCAGTTCTGGGTGGCGGTGATCGCGCCGATCCTGGCCGAGCACCTTGTCTACCAGGAGAATCGCTGCCAGATGACCAGCACACCACCTGTGGTCAGGAGATATTAATGCCTGCTCCCAGATGAGGCCAGAGAAGCTCGTTTCCTGTCATTGACTAGCTGATATTCCACTTTAGGTTTAGCAGATATTTCCGCTGCAACCGTTCGTAGCGTCTGCGTACTTCATGCAGCGCTAGATCCGTGGCGTGTGCATAGCGCTCAGCTTCCGCTGGCCCGATCTGCTGTTCTGGGTCGATTCCAGGGGCCACGCCATCGGCGTCGCGCGATAGCAGGATTCTGTCGTGTTCGTCTCGCTCGCGACGTGCCAGAGCCCACAAGGCGGCGCGCCGCCCATCGGATGAAGGCCCTTTCATCAGGTGCTGGAACTCTTGGAGCGCCGAGTCATTGCCAAGGCCCGCTAGAGCAGCTACTACAGCCGCTGGAGCAGCTAGCTCCTGCGCCTGCTTCGACGCGATCAGCGGCTGCACCGCCCGCGGATCCCCCAGTTGCCCCAGGGCGTCGGCCACCGTGTCCCGGACCTCGCCGTCCGAGCCGACCAGCACCGCGATCAGCGGCTCCACCGCCCGCGGATCCCCCAGCGCACCCAGGACGTCCGCCACCGTGTCCCGGACCTGGCCATCGAGGCCGACCAGCACCGCGATCAGCGGCTCCACCGCCCGCGGATCCCCCAGCTCACCCAGGACGCGGGCCACCGTGTCCCGGACCTCGCCGTCCGAGCCGACCAGCACCGCGATCAGCGGCTCCACCGCCCGCGGATCCCCCAGCTCACCCAGGACGCGGGCCACCGTGTCCCGGACCTCGCCGTCCGAGCCGACCAGCACCGCGATCAGCGGCTCCACCGCCCGCGGATCCCCCAGCTCACCCAGGACGCGGGCCACCGTGTCCCGGGCCTCGCCGTCCGAGCCGACCAGCACCGCGATCAGCGGCTCCACCGCCCGCGGATCCCTCAGCTGACCCAGGAGTTGTGCGGCTTGAATACGAACCGGGACGGAGGCGTGGCCGAGCAGTGAGATGACGGGGTCTGGGTAAGTCGGGAAGAGTCGCCTATACGATTCTGCCAGCTGAATTCTATAATCTGCATCCGAGTTGCTCAGGTGTGCCGATACGGTTTGGGCCAGCTTCCGATCTTGAGAGCAGTCACCGGCCAAGGTCCAGAGCAAGAACTTAGCCGTCATTACAGATGTCTGCGGGTTCTTGATACGTGAGATCAGTACGGATTCCTGCTTCGCTGACAGCTTCCAGACTGTGTCACGAATGCTGTGCTCGCGCATTGCCAGCCATCCGATCGCCCACGCCGCTGCGTCGCACTCACGGCCCGGGCGCTTGAGCATCTCCATCAGTCCTAGGCCGAGCCCGGGCACCATGGTCAGCTTCGCGCGGCCTGGAACATTCCGCCTTTCAAAGGCGGCTTGCATGATCGACAAAGCTGCGGAGATCGTCTGAATGGGGTCGGTGCTGGCTAGTTTGCGTGTTTCTTGGCTCAGCCATACTCGCAGCTCGCCATCGCCGGTTGGAGCGCGCTGCCCGCCGACCCGGGAAGCGCAGGAGCCCAGCAGCGCGTCCTCAGGCGGCGCGGAAAGCCATGCCGTTATCAGCCGCCGGGTCAGGAGCGGTCCCCACAGGGACGCGCCGACCTCGGCAATCGCCTGGGCAGCGGCAGTACGTTGAGGAGGGCCGTCCGCCGGCCGGAGGACTCCGGCGAAGCGGTCGATCAGCTTGACAGCGACGTCCTCGCTCACGTTCGGCTCATCGGATAGGCAGGAGAACGCGAGCACGGCCCTGGGCCGGGCGGTTACCGCGGCTTGCTCGTCCTCGCGGACGTCTGCTATGGCCAGCAGGACACTGTCGACATCATCGTCGTTGCACAACATGACGCACAGCCGCAGCGCCTCGCGCCAGTTCTCGCTGACGGTCAGGTCATCCTCTTCGCCTGGCCTGCGCTTCGCTATGTTCGAGGTCTGAGCTGCCAGCGGCGATATGTCATCGGCCAGGGACCGTTCCCGGTCTCTGGCGGGAAATCGCCTATCGACCAGTGCCAGGCCCGCGAGGTATTCCTGGAAGGTAAGGTGCCGGAACTCATACGCCGGCTCGAGTTGGCCCTTGTGGCGAACCCTGCCGATCTGTACCAGGATGCCGGTGCGCCGTTCCAGCAACTGGAGGAACTCCAGCGGGTCATGCCGCTGCGCGGCCCGGACACTCGGGAACTCGCTGCGCATCCTGCCGAGCAGCCCGGTTATCTCGTCGGCCCGCAGCTGCTGGACACCGGAGGCGCACATCGCGTAGGCCACATATTCGAGCTGCGGCATTGCCTCATGAGGGTCAAGGAGCTCGTCGACGTCGCTGCGCCAGTTGAGCAGGACGTCGACGGCTTCGCGGTACAGGTCCGCTCTCTTGCTCGGGAGCTTGCCCACCTTCTTCTTCACCAGGGCCATGGTGGTCAGCAGCATGGGATTGCCGGTGAGCCGCTCGATACGGTCGGTGCTGTGGATGTCGCGGATGAGCTCGTTTTCCGCGGATTCTCTTCGGGTTTCCGGCTCGGTGAGGGCGCACCACCGGTGGGCGAAGTCGTCCTTATCCTCCGCAGTGAGGTCGAGCACGGTGGCGTGCTCGAAACCGCGGCCGATGCGCAAGCCCATCTCCCTGTAGCCGACGATCCGCGAGGTGGCGACGATCGGGGCGCTGGGATAAGCGACATGCACCTGCTCGACCTGACGGCAGAACCTGGCCCTGGCCGTCGGCTGGGCGATCTCGTCCAGCCCGTCAAGAAGAAGGAGGGCGCGGCCGTCCGACAGCCGGCTGAGGAGCAGCTCATTCAGCTGCCCCGCCTCGGCACCTGTGATGCCGAGCTTTCTGAGGTGATGATCGAGGATCTGCTCGAGGGATACAGCGGCCTGGGGTTCCTCCAGATCTCTGCACCGCACGAGTATGGGCAGCCAGTCCTCGTCGGGAAGCTCCGCGATGTCCGGCAGTTCCCGCCAGTCCGGGTCGGCGTTCAGCCGGAGAAGGTAGGCCGTTGCTATCCACCGCAGCAGTGTGCTTTTGCCCGCGCCAGGATCTCCAAGCACCACCAACCTCTTGGCACAGGTGAGCCGCTCTCCCACAGCCCATCTCCTGGCCGCATCGGGCGGCTCCTCCGGGGCGGAAATCTCCTGTTGGCGTGACCCGGTCCCGCTCGGCGAATCATCGGGATCACCGGAGCCAAGCGCCGGTTCCACGGCTATCCGCAGAGCTACGTAGAGGCTTCTGAGCAGCAGTTGCCGGGTGGCGAGGTGCCGGTCCGTCACAGGAAGGTTGGCAAGATCAACAATGTCGTAAGTGCGCAAGGCCAGATCACGATAACGGCGTTCCAGATGGTCACCGGATGAACGTCCAGGAGCGGCCTTGACGGGATAATACTCCCGGAGTGCCTCAAGCAGATCGCGTATGGCCTTGTCAGGGTCCTGCCAGTACGCCGCTACGTGACTGTCCAACGACAACGGCTGCAGGTACGCCGACTTCTCCATCTGGAGTGCGAAGACACGGACGCCCGGGTAGGACCGGGCCGCGTTCACAACCTGATGCGCCCAGCCTGTCCCCAGCGAAGCGACAGTGCCGCACAGCACGACGGGGCTTCCGGCCCCGAGCGCTTTCGACGCCTCCTGAATCAGCGACTCCCCGACGAATACTGTCCCCTCGTACAGCACGTCGTATCCGGCGGACTGAAGCGGGCCCGCGACCGAGTCTGCAAGGGAACTCTCACCTTCGGCATGTGCCAGCAGAATCGACGGCATCTCCCCGGCCCACTCGCTTGAGGCTGTCACTTAATCGATCGAAGCAGAAGGGCCAGGCCCTTATCCCAGTCGGCCCGGAGGTCAGCAGCATATATGTCGGCCAGGATCGCTGGAGCCACGCTTCCGGTAAGCATCACAGGCAAGATGCGGACATCCTGGCCTTCCAGCTGCCGCGCAAGTGCTGACATCCATTCACGGCTTATCCACGGAGACATCACTCCGGCATCCGAGTAACACAGAACAAGATACGCCGACCCGTGCAGCCCTTCATCCATCCGCTGCACGATCGAGTCGCCGATGTTCATAACCCACTCATCAAGCCAGACACTATGCCCGGCCCGCCGCAGCTCCTCGGCAAGCCGCAGCGCCTCCGCAGCATCACCCCGGCGGTGACTGACGAAGACATCGGGCATATCAACCCCCCAAGCGACCAGCGACGCGGGAGGCCAATGTATCCGGCCCGCCGGTCCTGGCGCACAGAACCGATCTCGACTTTACACCTAGCTGGGCAGAAATGCTCACAAGATGCAGCGACGCGCTCTTCGGTGAAATGCTCAAGGCCAGGTTAGTGGCCAGGACTGTCCACCCGTGCTGCGCCGACGCGTGCGATGTTCGCGTCGCGCAAGCGCCAGCCATCCGCCGAGTGCAGAGCGGCCTCGGCATCGACCCTGGCGTGCTGAAGCTGGCGCTGTTCACACAGCACGAGAAGGGACGGCCCGGCGCCTGACACGAATGCGGCATGGCCCTTGGCCCGCAGCTCCCCGAGGGCGTGCTCGGCATCCGGCCATGCCGCCAGGCGGTGGCCCTGGTGCAGGACATCGTCGGTGGCCGGCATCAAGAGCTCAAAGGCGCCGCCGAGGGCGAGGGGCAGCAGAGCGGCCCGCCCCGCGGTCCACACCGCGTCGGCGAACGGGATAACCTCCGGCAGGAGTTTGCGCGCCGTGCTCGTGCCCATCGGCTGCGGCGCGATCAGCGCGAGCGCGGCGAGATCCGGATGAACCCGCACCGGGTGGTGGCGCGGACGCCCAGCCTCTTTCCAGCACAGCGTCGCGCCGCCGAACAGGCACGGCGCCACGTTGTCCGGATGGCCCTCCACCTCGGTGGCAAGGTCGAATATGTCCGTGCCGGGCAGACCAGGGGCGAGCAACTCGCGCGCGGCAAGCAGGCCAAGCACAATCCCGGTGGCGCTCGAACCGAAACCCCGGCCGAGCGGGAAGCCCAGGTCCAACTGGAGGTCGACGGCGGGAAGTTCCCTGCCGACCTGCTCGCCGAGACGCGCCATCGCCGCGATGAGCAGATTGTCGCGGCCGACCGGAATTGTCTCGGCCCCCTCGCCGATCGTGGTCACGGCGAGATCACCGGCGCGGCCACTCCCCCGCGCAATGGTGAGCGTGTCCCACCAGTCAAGCGCGACCCCGGCCGTGTCGAACCCAGAACCCAGATTGGCGCTTGTGGCAGGCGCGCGCACCACAATCTTCTCGTCGCCCGGCGCCGCACACATCACGACCTCCTCATCCCCGTGGGCCTCCAGACAACCGCTGACCAAACCCCGGCTCCGCTGCTGCCGAGGCCGACCAGAAACCCGCAGCTGCACGGCCCATTATCCGGGTGCCACGACCGCGCAGCCGTTAAGACTGTATTGCCCCGGGGGGACGACCCCCCGGGGCACCCCGCCGACCTGCGGGGGCCGCTCCCTGCTCGATGTGAGTCCGCGACTCACGTATCAGGATCATGATTCTGAACGGCTCGCGCGGGTGTGGCACGCCCGGGCCGGGCAGGCAGGTGGTCTTCCTCCCCCACCGGTACGTGGGTGACACTGTCTGCGTGGACGACCAGCAGTCGGCCGCGAGTGGCCAGGAGCCATGATAGAGATCGATGATCACGAGGAACTCGTGGCCTTATGCGGCGCCGACACCTTGTGTCTGTGGGCAGCTCAGGGGCTGGACGGGCGTTCCCGCGCGTGGCGGAGCACCGACAGGCGGGCGGTCGCGGTCGCGGGACCACGCCTGTCGTCGCGTGATCGGCTCGCGGTTCGTGGACCGGCCGACGCCATGGTTCCGCTGGCGGGCGACGTCCTGGCCGAAGTCGGGCCCAGCTACCGGCCACTGGGTGCCCGGGAGCTGATCGGCACACTGGTGGACGCGATACCCCAGCTTGTGCCCGTGGCCAGCTTCGGCTGGATGCATCGCAGGCGCCCCGGCGCGCTCACCTCGGTCCCTGTCACCTCGGTCCCTGTCACCTCGGTCCCTGTCACCTCGGTCCCTGTCACCTCGGTGCGGCTCCCCGGCGCGGCCGCAGGGTGGCTCCCTGATGCCGCGCTACCCGAGGTCGCGGCGCTCTTGGAGGCCAGCTTTCCCAGCTCGTACGCGAAGCCGGGGGTCGCCGGTGTCGAGCGCTGGGCGGGGGTGCGGGACGACACCGGCCGGCTCGCCGCGGTGGCCGCGCTCGGCTGGTGCGCGCCAACCGTCGGGTTGCTCGCCGGGGTCGCCGTCCACCCCGGGTCCCGTGGGCAGGGACTGGGCGGGGGGGTCTGCGCGTTTGTCCTCGCCGAGGCCCTGGACCGCCACGGGGCGGCGGCGTTGATGGTCGAGGACTGGAACGACGCCGCCCTGCGGACGTACCGGTACCTGGGCCTGCGGTATCAGGCTCTGGCTGCCGCCGCCGTATCCGGCCAGCAGCCGCGAGGCGGCACGGTCTAGGCCGGCGCGGGAACCAGTTCGGGCTGGGGCACCGCGGCACGGCGCAGGATGACGCGGTACTGCTGAATGATCACTACCCCGAACAAGCCGTAGAGCGCGGCAATACCCCATGGGGGCACCACCGATCCCAGCGTGAGGAACAGCGCCGCGATCATCTGGGCGACCCGGATGTTCAGGTTGTACACGGCCATGTACCGGGTGCGGGCGTGGTCCGGGACCATGTTCGCCAGCATGGCCTGCTTCACCGGGACGTTCATCAGCTCGCCGACGCTGTACACCACACCGATGACCATCAGCACCCAGCCGGTGTTACTGACTGCCATCACCATGTACCCGCCGACGAACAGCGCCGTGCCGAGGTACAGCCCGGTGCGGTCCGACAGCCTGCGGAACAGTACGTGCGAGAACAGCATGAGGGCCACCACCAGGATGGTGTTCTCCGCCCGCAGGATGCCCAGCATCCGCACGCCATCTACGTGCACGGTCAGCGTGCGTACGGACAGCAGCTGCTGGGCCGGCATGCCCTTGGCCAGCCGGACACCCACGTAGTTGATGAGCTGGAATTCAATCGCCAGGGTAAGCGTGGCCGCGATCATCAACCGGATGAACTTGTTATCCCGCAGCACCAGGTGGTAGCCGGACACGAACTGCCTTAGCACCGACGCGGGAGCCACCTCGGCCGTCGCCGGGCGGGTTTCCGGGATCCAGAAGAACGTGGTAACAAAGATCGCCGCCGTACCCGCCGCCGCGATGGCCAGCATCAGCGTGAAATGCCCGTGGTACAGCAAGGCGCCGAGCAGGGCGCCGAACGCGAGCGCCAGGTTGGTCGCCCAGTAGATGATCCGGTAGGCCCCCTTGCGGGTCTCGGGCGTGGTGACGTCGACAATCACCGCGTCGTTCGCGGGCAGCGCGATGCTGGCCGCGAACTTGTTGACCAAGAAGCCGACGTACACCACGACGGTGCTCGCCTCCGAGTGCGCCGCGGCCATCAACGTGAACGTGGCGAACACCGCGAACTCCGCGAGCAGCAGGGTGCGCCGTCTCCCGTGCTTGTCGGAGATGTGGCCGCCGACCAGCATGCCGACCACACCGAGCGAGACCACCGCCAGGATCAGCACCCCCGCGGTCGCGATGCCGAACGTGAAGGCCAGGTAGATGGCCATGAACGAGGTGATCATCGAGTCTGCCAGCCGGTTCACGAAGCCGACGACGACGCGGATGCGCAGGGTCGGATTCATGGCCAGGAATTTCACGCCGCCTCACCCTTCCCGACGTCGCGCACTACCCGGGCTTGCTGCTGCCGGACACCTATTTCGGTCATCGTGAACGCTCCCTGCCAGGGTGGACTTACGAAGATCAGTACCGGTAGAGCCAGGCCGGGCCGATGGTGTGGATCTTCACCGCGCCGCGCACCTTTTGCTCGAGGTCGTCCAGTTCCTGAGGCGAAGCCGCGTCGATGAAGAACGTGACCGCGCGGTCCTCTGAGCTGCGCAATGAGTCCAGTTCGCTGCCTCGGTCCTTCAGCACGAGCACAGCCCGCAGAGTCGGCGGGTCGTCGAGCTTGCCTGGGGGGATCTGCGGCCAGAGGTTCTTATCGCCAAGCCATTTTGGCTGCACATCCGGCCAGTCGACGGTCACGTGATCCAGGATGCCGGGCTCGTGATCCAGATACACCTGGCGCGTATACCTGAGAAGCGCGGGGTACGAGGCGGGCTCGCCCAACGCGACGCTGATGATTTGGGGCTCGAGCGACGCGCCGGCCGCAAGCTGGTACAGCGCCATAAGCCCATCTCCGGGGGTACGAGCGGCCACCTCCATCAGATACGGGCGGCCCTCGCCGTCAAGCCGCCACTCCGAATGTGCGATGCCATTCTCAAATGCCAATAGCTCAAGCATTCGCTGGTTGGCTCCGATAAGCACGTCGTGCTCTTCGGAGTTCGAATGGGGCACCGAGTGCGCTAGCTCGACGAAAGTACGATCGAACGACTCCGTCGTTTCTTTCCTGGTTACTGAAGCGAAGATTACCTTCTCGTCTTGTACGAGGCTCTCCACCGAGAATTCCTGGCCGACAATCCGCTGCTCGACCAGAATGATCTCGTGTGGCGGGTAGGTGGCGACCTGGTCCAGCAGTTCGGCTGAGTCCCGTACCGTCACGACCCCGGCGCTTGAGTGCCGGCTGGCCGGTTTGACGACGGCCGGGAATTGGACCCTGCTCCAGTCGAAGGAGTCGCGCTCGGCGGCGGGCACCACAACCGACGACGGGCTGAATTCGGACAGGTACCACCGCTGCAGATACTTACTTCGGCAAGCCCGGGTCGCCCGCAGGCCAGGTGTCGGCAGTTCGAGCGCATCGGCGAGCAACCCCGTCGCCTCAACGAGAGTTTCGCCAGCGGCAAGGGCACCTACAATGGTGTACTTCTGCTTCCATGCCTGCGCGGCAGAAATCGTACCCGCGGTGAACGATCCTTCGACACCCAAGTCGCCCTCGACAAATACGATGTCGTCGATGGCAGACGCCGGATGGTCAATGTCCTTCATACAGGTCAGGGCTTGATCCCGCCACATCGCCGCCGTGATCACCAAGATCTTCAGACCCCGGTCAGCGAGCTCGGCCAGGGATCGCGAGTGTTTGCAGATTACACAGAATGCTCCAGTGAGGATGAAGGCCTCGGGCTTCGTCTGTGACATATTCTTCTCCTTCCGAGATGAGCGGAAACACCAGATGCCTGCCCGTATAGGTGTCGTGGCACCGATACGGCAGCACCTGCTGCATGGCCATCGAAACTCAGCGCGAAGGCGGCTGTATTCAATGCGGCGGATCCGGGATCCGCGCCGCGATGGCTGTGGCGGTCAGAACGACTGGTGCCGGGCGAGCACCCGGTCCACCAGGGCCTCCGCGGAGCCGAGATAGCATCCCGGGTCCAGCAGTTGCCTCAGCGCCTCGGCATCGAGCTTCCCGGCCAGCTCGGGTGCCGCGAGCAAGGTCTCGTCGAATGCGCTGCCGCCGGCCAGTGCGATTCGGCCGAGCACCTTCTTGGCCGCGGCCTTGCCGAGCACCGGCGCGAGCACGACGCCGAGCCGCTCAGAAACGATGGTGCCGCCCGTGAGCGCCAGATTCGTTCGCATCTGTTCGGGAAAGACCCGCAATCCCTCGCTCAGTTCGGCCGCCGTCGCCGCGGCCCCGCCGACCAGCCGCAGGCACTCGCGCAACGGCTGCCACTCGGCGTGCCAGCCGCCCGCGGACCGCTCATCCTCGGACAGCATCGACTGGGCGAGCGCGGTGGCATACAGCGGCACCTGGCGGGCGGCCGACATGATCAACGTGGCAAGCACCGGGTTCCGTTTCTGCGGCATGGCCGAGGACACTCCCCTGCCATCCGCGGCCGGCTCTGCGACCTCGGCAACCTCCGTGCGCGACATGCCCTGAGCATCGAGCGCCATTTTTCCGACCGCCCCGGTGACGAATGCCGAGACGGCACCGACGTCAGCGAGCGGGGTCCGGATCGCATGCCAGGGCACTGTCGGCTCACGGAGGCCGAGCTCCTGCGCGAACATACTGATCAGCTTGAGCCCGTCGTCGGCCGCGCCGACCGGCTTCGCCGTCGCGTCGACCCGCTTCGCCGCGGCGGGCGGCATCGCCGTCGCGTCGACCGGCTTCGCCGCGGCGGGCGCGACCCCGGCCCGGGAATACTCCACGTAGGACGCCAATGTTCCGGCCGCCCCGCCGAGCTGGGCGGGCAAACCGCATTCGGTGAGCCGGCGCACACGTTGCAGCGCATCCAGGACGAGGGTGAGCCAACCGGCCGCTTTCAGCCCGAAGGTGATCGGAACGGCGTGCTGGGTGAGGGTCCGGCCGGCCATCGGGGTCGACCGGTGCGCCCGCGCGACGGCGGCCAGCGCATTGGCGCAGCGCACCAGGTCGTCGTCGACAGCGTGGAAGACCCGTCCGGTCAGGAGCATCGCCGCCGAGTCCAGGATGTCCTGGCTCGTCCCTCCCCGGTGCACGAACTCGGCCGCGGCCGGGTCGGTACGCGCGACTTCGGCGGTCAGCGCCTGCACCAGCAGTATCACCGGGTTCGCGCCACCACGCGACTGGATACTCAGCGCGACCAGGTCCAGCAGTTCGGCGCGGGCGGCGGCCGCGATGGCGGTGACCGCCGGCCACGGGACGACACCCAGCCTGGCCTGCGCCCGGGCAAGGGCCAACTCCACGTCGAGCATGGCCTGAAGCCATGCCTCGTCGCGCACAAGCTCCGCCGCCCGGGTGCCTGCCCAGACCGGGGCGAGCAGGCCGGCGTCCGTACCCGCCATGTATTCGCTGTATTCGCCGTTTCCGCTGTATTCGCTGTATCCGCTCACACCGAATTCCTCACGCTCACGCCGGCTTCGGCTTGGATAGACCACTGCCCCGCCGGCACCGGGACCGAGAGCATCGCCCGGGCGATCGCGTCGGCGTCGCACAACATCACCGAGTTCACCCCTGGCCGCGCCCCCGCGGCGGTCGCCCAGTGCACGGCCTCTGTCGGCACGCCATATGCGAACAGCCTCGGCTGGGTACAGCCGCCCGCGTCGACGAGGTGATACGGGCTCGCGGTAACCGCGAGGCCACCGGACTCGTAGCCGCTGCCGACGACGTCGGGGAGACGGTACGGGCGACACCTCCGTGCCCGCGCCAGGTCCTGGATCAGCGGGTCGATGGTGCGCCGGACGTCCACTTCTGGCAGCCGCGCCTCGACCAGCGTGGTCACCGCGACCGTCGAACCAGCTACACCGGAAGCGGCGACCACGAATGCGGCGTCACCCATCTCGACCTGCATCCCCGGCCCGACCACGTGCACGACCCCCGCTTCGATCAGCGCGATCATCTCCTCGATCCGGCGCGCTGGGGGCCCGATAGACAGGTACGCGTTGAGCGGGTTGTACCAGCCGCGAAGCTCGTCACGGTAGGACGAGCCCGTCAGCCCGCCGTGGTCGACCACCAGCCGGACCTCATTGCGGATGTCCCGCAGCACGTCCAGAGCCGCTTTGACCGGGCTGCTCACGTTCCCGCGCCTGGCCTCCGCCACGTCGCGACGGAGCAACTCAAGCAGCCACCCGTGGAACTCGTCCGGTGAGCCGAAACGGCGCCCCGCGTGTGGGTGCGCCACCAGATCCCAGGCCCACCGCTCGTCATCGGCGATCCCGAAGTCGGTCAGCAACTCGCCGGCGCCCGATGGATCGGCGTCCGTGAATCGCGCGCGGAAGTCGTCGGCGGCGCTCCGCCCGTCCCGCTGACCCAGGAGAGTGGTGTAGTACACCAACTCGACCTCGCGTGCGACCAGGGGCCACACCTCAGCGCGGAATCGAGCGGGGTAACCCCGCTCAGCGCGCGCCCGGAACCGCTTGATCACCCTTTCTGTGAGGAAGACCGGGTCGTGCCGTCCGGAGACGCCTTTCTCGTTCTCGCCCCGCGCGTGGTACGGAACGCCTCTGCGGGAACCCGCATAGATCACTGGCTCGCGCCCGGATGCCCGGTACACCAGCCCGGCGTCGGTGCGTTCGAAACGGCCACCCCGGTCGGCCGTCAACATCGCCAGATAGTCGAAGAAGTTCAGACCCATGCCGCGAAGCGCCACAGGCTCCCCCGCCGCAACGGCATCCAGGTCCGCGTCGGCCGGATTCGACGGCGGCACATACCTCAGGCCACCCGCCGCCGCGAGCCGGCTCAGCCGGCGCTCCTCGTCCCCGAGCGGCATGTCCACATGACCCTGGGCGAGCACAACCGCCGACAGGCCGTCCACACGGGACCCGTCGGACAACCGCACCGCCAGCGCGCCGTCCGCCTCCTCATCCAGGCCCACCGCGGTCCGCGCGTATACCTGGACCGACACCCCCGGCGGCGCAGTCTGGCACAGCCTGCGCAACACCCAGTTCAGGTAGTGCCCGTACAAAGTCCGCGAGGGATACGAGTCCGGGCCCAGATCCCCCGCCTCGGCGAGCACCTCAGACGGATACCGGTCGAACGGTTCCATCAACGGCAAGGTACTGGCCCATTCGTACAGGGTCGGCCCGGGCCGGATAGGACCAGCGCACGCCACGCTTTCGTCGGTGAACACGGTTACCTGCGACGCGATCGTGTTCATCAAGAAGGCCGTCGACTGGCCCGTTGTCCACACCCGGCCACCGCAGCCGACAAATGGGTCGACCAGATGCACCACCACCTCGTGTCCCATATCTTCCGCGTTGGCGCAAATTCGCTCGACGACACACAAGCCACGCGGGCCGGCGCCAACAACACATAGCTCGAAGCGACTGGCGGAACCGGACATCCGCACACCGAAGCCACGCAAAGTGATCTCCCTATGAGCAGGCCGCCGCCTACGGCAGCCGTTCGGCGGCAGCATCGATCAACCCCACACCGGGATCGGCCGATGCCGATGATTGGCTTTATGACCTCGGGCAAGTGGTTGGTAAGAGAAGTCTTCTTCTTACCAGCCATTAATTCTCGATGCCAAGACGGTGGTGGACCATCTTCACCAGCTCGTCGACACCCGGATCCTTGAGCATGCCATAGTGATCCGCGTCGAGGTCAATGACGATTGGGGCTTCCGACGAATACCCAGTGCTGTTCTCAACGAACGAGTAGTCGTCGCCCTGAGATTTGAAGATCGTAATCGGCGCGTTGATCCAACGCTCCGTCAGCTCGCGGAAGCCGTAGCTGAACTGATACGTGTGCTCAACGACCCGGACGATCCTTTTCACAAGTTCCGGGTCGAGATTCTCGAACTTCGAGCTGATGAACGACGCGAAGCTCTCTTCGCCGCTGGCCTGCTTGAGGCACTCGGCCAGCAGCGGGCCGGTAATACTGCCCCCGAAGACCGAGAAGAGGATCGTCCGGAATGTCTGATCTCCGGACGTGGACTCGCCGTCCGCCCGAACCTTCGGTGATCCCGGAGCGATCAGGAACAGGTTCTCCACCTGCGCGCCGGATCGCTCGAGCTGATAGGCCGTTTCGAAGGCGACACGCGCACCGAAAGAGTATCCCCAGAGCGTGTACGGCCCATCAGGCTGAAGTTGCCTGATAGCCCTGACATCTGCCGCGGCCATTTCCTTGATGGTGGCGTACGGAGTCTCGCCCTTGTTGATCCCGTGCGCCTGCACGCCGAAGAAGGGCCGGTCGAGACCGACCCGGCCAGCCAGCAACCTCAGGTTCATGGTGTAGCCACCCAGGCCGGGCCAGCAAAAAACGGGGTTCTGCCCACCGTCTGGCTGCAACGGCACCACACGAGAGCACGGCGCCCAGGTGTCGCAATCGACTTTGCGCGCGAGTTTCTCGACGGTCGGGGCCTCGAACAGGACTTGCAGTGGCAGCGAACACTGAAACTCCCTGTTTATCTTGTTGACGAGCCCGACCGCGATCAGCGAATTCCCGCCTGATTCGAAGAAGTCGTCCCGTACCGAGACGGTGTCCCGCTTCATCAGCATCTTCCAGATATCGCTGATCCGCGCCTCGGTCTTCGTCCTGGGCGCGACGAAAGGCCGCTCGGCGGGCTCCACGTCGGCCACGTCCAGCGACTTCGAGTCGATCTTCCCGCTGGCCGTCAGCGGCAGTTTGTCCAGGACGACGACCTTGTTCGGCAGCATGTAGTCCGGCAGGTATTTGATCAGATCGTCCCTGATCATCTCCGAGGGGCCCTTCATGTGGATGGCGTCTTCCTTCATCCCCACACTGCGCAACTGCTCATCGCTCACCCGGCCGCCGACGAAGAAATAGGACGGGCCCGTGTCCTTGCCGCAGGCGTTCAGTATGCTTTCAAGCCTCCTCGCTGACGGCAGATCGTGGCCGGTTTTCGAGCTGTATCCCGAGGACATGAAACCCATGTTCATATCGTTCATCTGAAGATGGTGGAGCTTACGGCCGAGATTTAGGTAGCTCAGCCAGTCCGCGCCCGGTCTGCTGACCAGTGAGATCCCGATGCTCGACCGCGCGTAGACCTGCTGATTGATGGCGATCACATGCCTCTGCAAGACGACGTCGTCGGAGATCTTGAGCAAGTCGCCGTCGGCATACAGGTACTGCCCGGCAGGCAGATCGGCAACCTTGCCTGGATGGGACTGCACATAGATATCGAGCGAGTCGTCCGGCCCCGTCTTCGCATACGGAACCATCTCGAACGTGCCGAGATAGCGGTCATCGTCCGCACACTCCAGGTTTTCCTTTGCCGCTGGCGCGTACTCGAGCGCTCTGATGTCCCGACCGTATTCGGGCAGGAGCTCCTCAAACAGCCCGACCATGTGGCCAGCTTCGATTTCGAGAACTTCTTGGATGTTGTTCTTGTAGACCGGCTCTATCGCCCGCGCTTTTCCCATGAAATGAATCTTGACGCGCGCGGCAGCCGAAGCGGTCTTTTCCCGTATCAAAACAAGCTGATGGCCGACGGGGTTGTAGTAGTAGCATCCCGGCCTCAGGCCAGCGACTTCGTTGATCTCAAAGTACATTTGGGTCGCGTAGAGCGCTCCGGGTGAGGCGTAGCCGTACTTCGGCAGCAGTCGTTCGGTGCTCAGGTACTGGCCGAAGTACCTCAGGATCTGGCCAAGTTCGGTGCAGCTCAGGCTGTCTGGGCCGCGCCGGCCGCTGCCCGTGACGTGCCTGCCGAGCAACCGCAAGATGTCGGCCTTTGTTACGTCGCCGCCCTCGAAGAAACGATAGGTCTTGCGGGCGAACACCCGCCTGCACTGCCGCTGGGTCGGCGTCCTTCCCGGGAGGTCGACCACCACCTTCCCCCTGGTTTCCGCGGCGTCCCTGCACCCCGGGTTCGACAGCTGCGCCTTGATCTGGAGCCTGGTCTGCTTCGACCGATGGTGGGCGCCATGATTGCCCTGGTCCATCAGCGCCGCCTCCTTCGGGCTCAGCTCGATGAAGGCGATCAGATTCTGGAATGACGTGCGTGCGTCGTCCCTGACGACGACCGCCGCGTTCTTGACCCAGTCATGACTTTCGATCACGCGCCTGATCTCGTCAAGCTCGACCCGGAAGCCTCGCAGCTTCACCTGGTTGTCGGTGCGGCCGACGAACTGCGCGGCACCGTCGGCGTTCCAGTAGGCGAGGTCACCGGTCCGGTAGAGCTTTCCGTATCCGTAGTCCGCGTGGAACGGGTTGTCGATGAACCTGGCCGCGGTCAGGTCGGGCTGGTGCAGGTAACCTCGCGCGAGCTGAGCGCCGCCGATGTGCAGCTCGCCGATCTCACCCACGGCCACCGGCTGCCGGTCTGGGTCGAGAATGTAGTACTGGGTGTTATGTACCGGTCCCCCGATCGAGATCGCCTGCGGGCCGTCCGCGACGGTGTCACGATCGACGGTGAAAGCGGACGAATTTATGGTGCACTCGGTCGGACCGTACAGATTGACCAGATCGCAATCCGGCAGCGCCTCGAGGCAGCGAAGCGCGAGGGCCCTGGAAAGGTCCTCACCGCCGCTGAAGATCTGGGTGAGCGACTTGCATTCGTGCAGCTCTTCTGTGTCCAGCAGCGCTTGCAGCAACGTCGGGACACACTGCAACGTGGTGACGCCGTGCGTGGTGATTATGTCGATCAGCCGCTCCGGATCACGGTACGCGCCGGGGCTTCCCATGACGACCTTGCTGCCGCAACTTGGCGCCAGGATCTCCCACTGCGCCGCGTCGAAGCTCATCGGGGTCTTCTGGAGAACGATCCGGTCCCGATCGAGTTTGTAGACAGTGTTCAGCCATCGCATCTGATTGACGATGCTGCGGTGCTCGATCATCACACCCTTCGGCTTTCCCGTACTGCCTGAGGTGTAGATGATGTATGCCAGGTTGTCGGGACGAAGGCCGGGCTCACATCCGCTGACCGGTGCCCGCGACGTGGCGTAGTCCCAGGCGTGCTCGAGAGTGACGATCGTCGTTCCTTGCGGCGCGAGCTCGGCCAACCGCGGCGTGAGTTCTTCCTGAGCCAGAATGACCTTCGCACGGGAATGCTCGATCATATAGCGCAGTCGTTCTTCCGGATACGCCGGTGACAGCGGCAGATAGGCGCTGCCGGAGAACAGTATCCCCCAGGCGCCCACCATAAGGTCGATCGACGGCTCAACGAACATGCCAACGCAGTCGTCGACGGTCACGCCGAGATATTGCAGGTAGCCGGCCAGATCTGAACTGCGCTCCGTGAGCTCGCGGTAGGTGAGTTGCTCGTTCTCGCAGACGACGGCCACGGCGTCGGGCTGCGCCCGCACTTGTTCCCAGAGCAAATCGGGCAGGCACTTGTCGCCAAGGGGTTCGCGCAGCGTTTCATTGAACCCCCTGGTGATCAGGTTCCGTTCATTCGTTGCGATGCATTGTGCGCGGTTCACGATGGCCTCCGTGCGGTGGTACTTTCCCCAAGGCGCGAGTCACGCACTGGTGCCGAGTGTTGCGTCACATTTCTCCCGACTGACCGCACTGCTCATTTGGCGGCCCAATCCCATGGCCAGCATGTCGAGCCTGCCCATGAGATCGCGGAAGTCTGCGGGCAGCAGCGCCTGCTTGCCGTCGCACAGCGCCTGCTCCGGCCGCGTGTGCACGTCAATGAGCAGCGCATCCGCGCCTGCCGCGACGGCAGCCAGGGACGCCGGTTCGACGAGTGTCCGGACGCCTGTGGAGTGACTCGGATCCACCATTACGGGCAAGTGGGAGCGCTGCTTTATCAATGCCACGGCCGAGATGTCCAGGGTGAACCTGGTGGCTTTCTCGAACGTCCTGATCCCGCGTTCGCACAGGATGACCTGATCGTTGCCGATGGTCAGAATGTACTCAGCGGCGACAAGCAGTTCGTCAACCGTGCAGCCGAACCCGCGCTTGAGCACGATCGGCAGGCCGGCCGCGCCCGCTTCCTTGAGCAGCTCGAAGTTCTGCATGTTGCGGGCGCCGATCTGGAGCGCATTGGCGACGCTGGCCACCTGCTCGACGTGCCGTGTGTCAACGACCTCGGTGACAATGGGCAGTCCCGTCTTGCGCCGTGTCTCGTCCAGCAGCTCGAGAGCCGACCATTTCAGCCCCTGGAAGGAGTACGGCGACGTCCTGGGCTTGAATGCACCGCCGCGGAGCCCGACTGCCCCGTACTGAGCGACGACGGCCGCGGCAGCGTCCAGTTGCTCGGCGCTCTCCACCGAGCACGGGCCGGCAAAGACAGCGATGTTGCCGTTGCCGACGTCGGTGGGGCCGACAGAGACGACCGTGCCAGCGGGCCGCAGCTCGCGCCGGCCCAGCCGGAAACCATCGCCCGACCGCACGACGGCGGCCGGCGCCGGGAGGAGGGGCGGCGCGGGAACGGTTGTCTCTGGATCATTCGTAACGATCACTGGGGTATCACCGAGCCGCTGCAGCGTCGCGGTGGCGCCGAACAACTCGAGGTGCGTGACCCATTCGCTGAGATCGGCGGGGTGAATTGTAGGATTGAAGACGTAAAGGATCTCGGAGCTGGACATTGCGGCTTCTTCCCTGCGGGGATGAACGGTTGCCAGGAATTAGTGCGGACAGGCGACGGTGCCGGGCACCGAAATATGTTCTCCGGGCCGGGCTGCGATGCGGCTGGCACCAAAGAACTGAGGCGAAACCATATCGTGCGTGCACTGGGCTGCCGCGCGCGGCTATTAGAAGCCCGAAAGCGCGAGGTCCGCAAGCACAGCCCGTTCGCACGGAAATACGCTGCCACAAACGGGGCAGCTGCCGTCATCATTGCCGTGCTGGCTGATCTCCCGCTGCGCGGTGGCGAGCAACTGCGCTAGCTCGGGCGACAGATAGTCGATGGTCGAAGAAGTCCAGTCGTTCACTCGGAGCCTCCTTCCCGAAGCCGTCAAGAATTGTGAACCCGATGACCCCGGCGGCCGAAGAAGTCAAATCGGAATAATCGTGGCGGCGGGCAAGGGCACTAGCCGAGCTCATGGCACAGGCCAGTAAGCTGGCAGGCCAGTAAGCTGGCAGGCCAGTAAGCTGGCACGGGCCAAAATCGGCACCGGCCCTAAGCTTCCCGCGGCCGAAATCTCTACCGCTGCTCAGCTGAAGTCGAAGTCGCTTGTCCTCGTACGCTTCAGCTCGAAGAATTTCGGAAACGCGGCAAGTTCCCTTGCCGCGTCGAACATCCGCGCGGCCTGCTCGCCGCGTGGGATCGAGGTGAGGACCGGCCCGAAGAAGGCGACCCCGTCAATATGCAGCGTCGGCGTTCCGACATCCTCGCCCACCGGTTCCATGCCCGCGCGGTGGCTCTTGCGCAACGCCTGGTCGTATTCGGTGCTGTTCGCGGCCTCGGCCAGGGAAGCAGGTAAACCTAGCTCCGCGAGAGATTCCGCGATCACCAGCGGATAGTCCTTGTTCCCCTGGTTGTGAATCCGCGTTCCCATCGCCGTGTACAGGTCGCGCAGCACGTCGTCGCCATGGTATTGAGCAGCGGCGATAGCGACGCGAACCGGTCCCCATGCGCGGTCGCAGAACTCGCGGTACCATGGTTCGATCTCGCGGTGCTCGTTGAGCACGGACAGGCTCATCACGCGGAACTGCAGAGCGATGTCGCGATGACGTTCCACTTCGAGAATCCATCGCGACGTGACCCATGCGAATGGGCAGGCTGGATCGAAGTAGAAGTTCACCTCGGGCCGCCTCGGTGCTTGCGCTGGTGCCATCCTCGAGTTCTCCCAACTCACTTCTGGGCCGAATTAACAGTATGTCAGCGAGGTCATTGGCCTGCTGGCGCGAGGCCGGCCCAGCGCGGTCCCTGGGCGGCCCTTGGCGGGCGTAACGACGGTGCGGAGGCAGCGGCAGTTACGCTGCGGCAACCGCGAGGAATGCGTCATTGGCGGCCGGATCGCCAATGGACACGCGCACGCCCTCCCCCGGGAAGGCACGGACGTTCACCCCGTGTGCCGCGCACGCCGCGGCGAAGTCGGCCGAGTCACCGTCCAGGCGCAGCCACAAGAGGTTCGCTTCGCTCGCCGGAACCCACCAGCCCGCGTCGAGCAGCGCATTGCGTACCCGCTCACGCTCCTTCACCGTCCGCTCGACCCGGGCGAGCAGTTCGCCCGCGGCCCGCAGCGACGCACTCGCGGCGACCTGCGCCAGGTGGTTGACGGAGTAGGGCAGCCGGGTCTTGCGCACCTGCGCGGTGACCACCGGGTGAGCAACCAGGTAACCGACGCGCAGCCCCGCCAGCCCGAAGGCCTTGGAGAAGGTCCGCAGGACCACGACATTGGTGCGGCCGGCCGCAAGCGTGAGAGCGTCGGGCACGCTGGCGTCCCTGACGTACTCGCGGTACGCCTCGTCGAACACCACGAGGCAGTCGGCAGGTACGTGGTCGAGGAAGTTGTCGACCTCGCCCCGCCGCACCACGGTTCCAGTGGGATTGTTGGGATTGCAGACGATGATCAGACGGGTCCGCGGCGTGACCGCGGCGGCCATGGCGCTGAGGTCGTGCCGCTCATCTCGAAGCGGTACGGCCACGGGCCGCATTCCGGCCAGCTTCGCCAGTACCGGATACGCCTCGAAGGAACGCCATGCGTAGACCACCTCGGTCCCGGGCTCGCCGACCGCCTCGAACAGCATCTGCGTGACGCCGACCGATCCGCAGCCCACCACGACCTGGTCAGGGCTGGTGCCCAGCCAGCTGGCGATATCACACGTGAGCGTGGCGGACCCGCCGTCGGGGTACCTGTTGACCTCGTCGATCGCGGCCGCTATGGCCTCAACCACCGACGGTAGCGGCCCGTCAGGCGACTCATTGGCGGCGAGCAGGTATGACCTGCCCGCCGGTGACCTGGCTATCGCCCCGGGTTTATGTGCGGCCAGGTCATGAAGAACTGGGCGAAGTCGTGGCTGCACTATATCCATTGTCGCTCCTTCGCGGGCTCGCGCCGCATCAGTGGGCCCCTACGCGGTCGTAGATAGGCTCCCGGTTCGTAAGAGCCGCCACGTGGCGGAGCATGCGGTTGGTATCCGGCCGTACCCCGGTGAAAAGGCGGAATGCTTCGGCCGCCTGGAAGGCGAGCATCGCGCCGCCGGAAAGCGTGCGGCAACCCATGATCCGCGCGTGGTGGAGAAGCTCGGTTTCCAGTGGGGAATAGACGACATCGGCGACCCACTGGCCCGGGCGGAGAAAACGGGGCGGGAATGGCAGCCCTGGGTGGGACGCCATGCCGGCCGGTGTCGCGTGGATCAAGCCGTCCGCGGCCGCGAGGCTGGGCTCGAGGAGATCGTGATCGGCGCCGTCGATACGAGCCCCGCCGAAATGGCTTCCCATCCTCCGCACCAGCGCGTCCGTGCGCCGCCTGTCGGTGTCGATCACGGTGACCTCGTCCGCGCCAAGGCGGAGGATGGCATAGGCCACTGCCGATCCGGCGCCGCCCGCGCCCAGCACGACCACCCTGTGCTTGGCCGCGTCCGGCAGCCCTCTTTCCAGGCTGCGGGCGAAGCCCAGCCAGTCGGTGTTGTGCCCGGCGACCCTGCCTGCGCTCCTGCCTGCGCCGAAGATCACCGTATTGACCGCGCCGATCACGGCGGCGTCCGCGGGCAGTTCGTCGACGTGCTCAAGGACGGCCTGCTTGCACGGATGAGTGATGTTGAGCCCGGTGAACCCCACCCGCCGGGCCGCGGTCAGCAGGGCCGGGGTCCGCGTCACCTCGAGCCCGAGCGGGTCGAGATCGATGAGCTGATAGACCAGCCGGAGCCCGTTCAACTCCGCCTCGCGCTCATGGAGGCGCGGGCTCAGCGAAGCGCCGATGCCGGCGCCGATGAGCCCGGTCAGAAACGACGGCCTGATTTCTGGCATGTGTTACTCCTGCCGGCCGGAGTTCCGGCTGCCTGGCGTTCCTTTCACACCAGGCCAGCCGGCACTCGAGGGGATGAGGTGAGGTGGCTGTGGCTGGCCTGGTTCACCCGACGACGGCGGCACCTGGAGTCACGGCGAGAATCTTGCCCTCGCCGTCACTGACGTATTCAGAAAGGGTGCCGTACTTCTCCCTGAGCTGGCGCTTCAATACCTTTCCTGTCACACCGACGGGGATCGACCCGGCGATTTCGAGCAGCGCGAGCTCGGGATGGCCAGCCGAGCGCAGTGCTTCGTTCGCCGCATTGAACAGCGTCTGCGGATCGACCTGCTCGGCTTCTGTCGTGACTACGGCGACAGCGACGGTCTCGGTATCGAGTTTGCCTGCGACGACGGCGCAGTCCTGGATCTCCGCGATATCGCTGAGGAGGGTCTCCTCCATGAGAATCGAGTAACCGGGCCCGGCCGCCGTCTCGATGGTGTCCACGGCCCGGTCGACATGGAAGAAGTTGTTTGCTTCGTCCCGGTAGACCATGTCCCCCGGCGTCCAGTACCCGCCGAGCCGGCTCCGATAGGTGATTTCGGAGTCGTCCCAGTATCCCGCCGTGATCGCCGGGCCCCGGGCGCCGAGCAGCCCGACCTCATAGGCGTCGCACTCGGTGCCGTCCTTGCGCAGCACGGCGACCTCGGAGACGCCAACGGGCTTCCCGACACAACGGTCATTGCGTTCGGATGCCAGGGTCCTGCCTTTCAGCAGGACGGCCCAGCCGAGCTCGGTGGTGCCCAGCCGGTCCAGGAAGGAGGAAGGCGGCAGCCACGTGCTTCGGTGCGCGAGCAGCTTGCGCATGTGCGCCTCGTGCACGGCGTCGGCGGTGGTAACCCACACGTTGACCGAGTCGAGCACGCCTGGCTCCAGGTCGAGCGCGGCCAGATCCGCGCATGCGTGGCCGAAGGCCATGACCGACGTCGGCTGGTGTTCGCGGATCGCGGCCACCATCTCGGGACCGCTCGGATCATGCAGCGGCACGATCGGGGTACCGCCGAAGATCGCGTAGGTCATGTAGTGGATGCACCCCAGGTGCGACTGCGGCAGCGCCGCCATCATCACCCCTCCGGGCACCAGCGTGGGATCGTCCTGGGTGAGCCGGAACCGCGGCCCCGCCACGCTGGAGCGGTGCGTCTGAACGACCGGCTTGGGCCGGCCCGTCGTCCCCGACGAGTGCAGGATCGAGACCGGATCGTCCGGCGCGTGCCGCCAGCGCCACTCGTCGGGCAGGGTGGTCGCCTGGGGCGCGGGCAGTTCTTCCTCCAGCTGGATCCATTGCAGGTCCGCCAGCTTGCCGACATCGCCACCGAGTGCCTGAAGGTGAGCGCGATCGGTGTAGAGGCCGACCGGTCTCGTCCGGTCGAGCAGGGCGGCGGCGATCTCCCGTGGGGCGTTGCTGTTGACCAGTACCGCGATGGCGCCGATCTGGGCCAGCGCGAAGTAGTGCACCGAATACGCGAAGAAGTCCTTCATGTAGATCGCGACGCGGTCACGTGGGCGTACGCCCTTGTCGAGGTACCATGCCGACCAGCTCTGTGCCAGCTGGTCGAGCTGCAGCAGGCTGAAGTCGGTCTGCTGCTGACCGTCGGTGTTGGTCAGCGGCCTGCCCGAACGGATGAAGGGCACATCGGGATTCGGGTTGCCCGCGATCGCCGACCTGAGCAGGTTCCCGCCGCCCACCTCGTCATTCGAGGCGAACTTGAGCCGCTGCTCCTTCGTCAGGAGGGCCTTTTCGGATAGGGACATGGTTCACCTTCCATGATTGAGCGACCGAGCTTGTACTTCGGTTTCTGGCGGCACCCGCAGGCCGTCCATCCCGGTGGCGCTGAGGTGCACGGCCTTCCTGAGTGCCTCGCGGCGGGAGACTTGCTTATCGCCCGTCCCCGGCCGACGAGGAAGGGCCGGCCCCGACAAGGGTCACGGCGTGTTCGCGCAACGTCCCCCGGTCCAGCTTGCCGACCCCGATCAGCGGCATCGTGTCGATGAGTTCCAGCCGCTCCGGCAGCTTGTAGCGGGCAAGCCCCCGGTCCTTGAAGTGCCGGCGGATGTCGTGCAGTTCGGGCGGGGTCTCGCCAGCGGACACCACGAAGAGGCAGACTGTCTCGCCGTAGACCGGATGCGGCATGGGCGCGGCCCCGGCCGCTGCCACCTGCGGCAGTTCCCTGGCCAGTTCCTCCAGCTCCTCCGCACTGATCTTCTCACCGCCGCGATTGATCAGATTCTTGATTCGCCCGGTGATCTCGAGGTTGCCGTCCGGCCGCAACCGGACCAAATCCCCTGTGCGGTAGAACCCGTCCGCGGTGAAGGCCCGCGCCGTGGCCGCCGGATCCCGGTAGTATCCGGCGACGGTGGAGGGGCCGCGGGTCAGCAGCTGGCCAACTTCCCCCGCGGGCACCGGATTGTCGTCCTCGTCGACGACCCGGATCTCGTCACCGGGTGACGCCGGCCGTCCCTGGGTCGCGGACGTCACCTCGTCCGGGTCGTCAAGGCGGGTGAAATTCCCCAGTCCCTCGCTCATTCCGTAGACCTGCTGGACCACGCACCGCAACGCGCTCATCGCCTGCTCGGCAATCGCCGGGTCCAGCCGGGCGCCACCGACCTGGAGGACGGCCAAGCTGGAGACGTCGTAATGCTCGGTGCGGAGCACATTGACCCACTGGGTGACGAGGCCGGGTACGGCGGCCGTGTGCGTCACCCGTTCCCGCTGAATCAGCTCCAGGGCCTGCCGTGGATCCTCGGCACTGCCCAGGACGACCGTCCCGCCCGCGGCCAGCGTCCCCATGATCCCTGGATAGGCGAGGACGAAAGTATGGGTGGCGGGCAGTACCGCGAGGTAGACGGTCTCGGCGGAGACCGCCGCGACCTCAGCTGTGCTCCGCACGACGTAGCCGTAGTCCTCGTGTGTGCGCGCCATCAGCTTGGGAGGCCCGGTGGTGCCGCTTGACAGCAGAAACAGCGCGGCGTCGCCCGGGTCCATAGCCGCAGGATCCAGCTGTCCTGCCCCGCGGCACCGATCATCGCCGTGGCCCGGGTCACAGAGCCGGGTCAGGTCGGTGAGGTCCGGTCCGTCCTCGCCCGCTCCGCCCGCCACTAGCAGCCGGGTGAGGCGAGGATGCCGGGGACGCAGCTGCTGCACCATCGAGAGGTGATCGCCGCGCCGGGTGTTGCCAGGCACCGCGATCGCCACGGGCGAGGTCAGCCCCAAGATCCGGTCCAGCTCGTACTCCCGCAGCGTCGCCAGGGTGAGCACCGGCGGGGCACCGATCCGGATCAGAGCGAGCACGGTGACGACGTATTCAACGGAATTGGGCAGCTGGACCACCACCGGGTCGCCACGCCCGATGCCCAGAGCCAAGAGCCCCTGTGCCGCCCGCTCCACCGCGGTGGACAGTTCGCCGTAGCTCAGCCGCCGCTCGCCGGCGACGAGCGCGCACTTGGCTGGATCCTGGTGGGCGTGCCGCAGGAGCAGGGTGTCCAGCGGCTCGGCGCGCCACCATCCGGCCTCGCGGTACCGCCGCGCCCGATCGGGCGGGACGCGGGGAATCTCGTCCGCCGCCCGGGGGCTCTCGGCGGGAGCCTCGTGCTGATCGGCGGGAGCCTCGTGCTGATCGGCCGGCACCTCGTGCTGATCGGCCGGCGCCTGGTGCTGATCGGCCGGCCGCGCCCCGTCGGCGAGCGCCGCGAGTTCGGCCAGCGAGTAGTCCTTCGTGTCCCACAGGTCGACCTTCAGACCGAACCGGTGGCCAAGCGCCAGCTCCAGCTCCGTCGTCTCGACCGAGTCGAGCCCGAGATCCGCGCGCAACCGCGCGTCCGCCGCAAGCTCGTCTGCCCTGATGCCTATCTCCCGCAGCACCTCGCTGAGGAGCTCGATGCTCATGTCTCTGCGCTCCTGATCAGTCGGGTCTGATGATCAGACGGTCTGGCCCGGCGCCTACAGCCGTGCCAGGGACGCCCCGACGATGCCGGCCACCTCGTCAAGCACGTCGGGAGTGTGTGCGGTGCTGAGGAACCACGGCTCCAGCGGATTCGGGTGGAAGTAGAGGCCGGCCTCCTGGCACAGCATCTGCAGCCTGCGGTGGCCAGCGAAGTCGATCAGCGGCATACCCGCGTCGTAGGCCATATCCGTGTCCGGCGCGCCGGTCAGGAGGGCCACCGACATCACCGATCCACAGCGTGTGATGCGCGCGTAGTGCCCGGCCGAAGCGAACACGTCGGTCAGCCGCTGCTCCAGATAGCCGCTGATGACTTCGAGGGTGTCGTACACCGACGGATCCCGCGTGAGCTTGCGGAGCATGGCCGCCGCGGCGGTGACCGCGGCGTGATTACCCGCGAAGACACCGGCGTGGAACGCCTGGTTGCGAGCGAGCGGCGCCATGATCTCCTTGCTGCCGCCGAACGCCGCGACCGGGAACCCGCCGCCGAGAACCTTGGACACGATCGTCAGGTCAGGCCGCAGCGACAGCCTCTCCTGTGCGCCGCCCAGGGCCACCCGGAAGCCGGTGATCACCTCGTCGAAGACCAGCAGCGCCCCGTGGCGGGCGGTCAGGTCGGCGAGTCGTTCCAGAAATCCAGGCAGCGGATGGACGATTCCCGCGTTGCCGCAGATCGGCTCGACGATCACGGCCGCTATCTCGTCGCCGCGCGCCGCGAACAGGTCATCGAGCGCGCCAGGGTCATTCCAGGGGAGCTGGAGTGTGTGCGCGAGTGCCCCGGGAATCATCCCAGGCGCCCCTGGGACGGCGCCGTGCACACCCGCGCCGTCGTTCGTGATGGCCGCCTTGCGGAGCACGGTCTCGCTCCACCCGTGGTAGTGCCCGTCGAAGGTGACCACCACGGTGCGGCCCGTGACGAACCGGGCAAGCCGTAGCGCGGAGGTGATCGCCTCGGTCCCCGAGTTGGCGAACCGGACCTGCTCGATCGTCGGCACGGTGGCCGCGATCAGCTCACCCGTCTGGTGGTCAAGCCGGTGCGGAATACCTGTGATGGCCCCAAGCCTCAGCCGATCGGCCACCACACCCAGGACATCCGGATCGGAATAACCGAAGAGGTGCGGCCCATAGCCCATGTTCACATCGATGAGCGCATTGTCCTCGACGTCCCAGATACGGCAGCCGGCGGACCGGTCCAGCACCAGCGGGGTCTGCATGCCGAGGTTTCGCATATTGCTGCTGCCGCCGCCGGCAATGACCTCGCGGGTGGCGTCAAGCAGCTGTTCACTGGTCACTCGCGTAATGTCAACCGTTAGCTGGGTCATGGTGAATCGACTCCTTCTGGGGACAGCTTCTGTGGGACAGCTTCTGTGGCAGCTTGTATGGCAGATGCTGGGATGAATGGCGCATATCATGCGCAAGGTACGGTGACCGTCACATAGGGTGGGTCGGCTGGAATATTGGCCAGATCGGCTTCGAAAACAACGAAGTCGTCTCGGCGTTCCACTTCGGAAAACCGATTGAACTTGTATGAGACGTACATCATCCGGTTCCGGCCCGTCTGGACGAACTCGGCAAGCAGCCGGACACCCGCGGCGTCGGCCAGCCGCTTGATGTGATTGATCATGATGGCGCCGACGCCACGCGACATCACCCTGCACGACATGAGCAGCAGCTTGACGACCCAGGTCTCGTCGCTCTTCTCGACCAGCGCGAGACCGGTCGTGCCGTAAGGCCCGTACCGGTCCGCCAGCGTCGATGCGAGCAGGAGGTGCCGGTCTGACTTACGGAAGTTGTCCAGTTCCTGGTAGGAGTAGGTGTAGCCGGTCGTGTTGAGTTGATTCGTGCGCAGCGTCAGTTCTTCGGCGCGCTGCAGGTCGTCTTCCGTCGCCGCCATGATGGTGAAGTGCATCTGGAGGCTTTCGAGGAACGCTTCCTGCACCCCGCTGAAGTCGGCCTCGGCGACTTTCCTTTCCTGGTCCGCCTGGTACATCAGGCGCCGCTTGCGCGAGTCGTCGGTCACGAACTCCGGTGTGAACTCGGCTCGCCCGGTGAGCGCACCCGCGTCCGTGGCGTCGAGGCACAGCACCTCGGGCAGGGCGAAAGCCACCTCCGCACGCTCGAAAGGCTGGTCATCAATGAAGGCAAGCGTGTCAATCCCGATGTTGAGATCCGCGGCGATCGCCTTCACTGAGGCTGATTTCGCGTCCCAGCCGATCTGCGGATAGAGGAAGTACTCATGCAAGCCGAATTCTTTGAGTTTGGCGATCGCCGCATCGTGGTCATTGCGGCTGGCGATGGAGTGGATGATTCCCCGTTCGTCCAGCGTCTTGATGGTGGCGACGGCCTCGGGAAACGGCTTGACGTCATCGTTCTCCAGCAGAATGCCCTGCCAGAGGGTGTTGTCGAGATCCCACACCAGGCATTTCACGGTCTTGCGGGGACTGTTACGCTCATCGCTGCTCATTCTTGCCTCCCTCGCCCTGCGGATTGCAGCACGCCGCATCCGGGAAAAGTCCACGCCGCGGCCCCAGATGATTTCGGTCACGCACCGCCCCGGATAAGTTCCGTCACGCCGCGCCCCGGATGATTTCGGTCACGCGGCATCCGGGATAAGTTGAGCGATCATCGTCTGCTGGATCTGAGTACTGCCCTCGATGATTTCCATGACCTTCGCGTCTCTGAGCAACCGCTGGGCCGATCCGGCGATGTGACAGCCGTTCGCGCCCTGGATCTGCACGGTGTCCGTGGCCGCCTGGAAGGCCCCCGTCGACGCGTAGTACTTGGCCATCCAGACCGCCGCGACCGAGTCCGGGTGACCGGCTTGTTTGAGTTCCCCGGCCTGAAGACACAGCAGCCGTGCGGCCGAGACCGTGGTGGCCATGTTGGTGAGCAGGCGCTGGACCAACTGATGCTCGGCAATAGGGACGCCGAACTGCCTGCGCTGCCTGGCATACCGCAGCGACGACTCCAGGCATGCCTGCGCGAGGCCCACCGAGCCCCACGCGACGCTGTAGCGACCGTAGTCAAGCGCGTCGCTTGCGACCGCGGCCAGCCCGAACCCTGGCCGGCCGAGCAGTGCGTCACGCGGGACGCGGCAGCCCTCGAAGCGCAGTTCGGCGAGCATCGACGCCCGGGTGCCGAGCATGTCGTCGAGCGGCTCCACGGTCAGCCCGGGAGTGTCCCGCTCCACCAGGAAGGCGCTGAGCCTGCCCTTGTGCCCGGCGAACACCAGGAACACGTCGGCCGCCTGCGCATAGGTGATCCATTTCTTGGCGCCGTCGAGAACGTAGTGCTCGCCGTCCGGAGTCGCGGTGGTGGCGATCCGGGCCGCGTCGCTGCCGGCCTCGGGCTCGCTCAGCGCGAACGCGCCCACGCGCTGGCCGCTGGCCAGCAGGGGCAGCCAGCGCTCGCGCTGAACGGGGTTTCCCCAGCGCGTGACGGCCCGGCTGACCATGCTGTGCACAGTAAGCACACTGCGCACCGAGGAGCAGCCGACGCCGATCGCCTCGTTGAGAAGGCCGAAGTCGACCAGGCTCGACGCGCTGCCGCCGTACTCGACGGGAATCAGCGTGCCCAGGTAACCCGCCTCGGCCATCGCGGCGACCACCTCGCGTGGCAGCCTCCCTGCCCGGTCCCATTCGTTGGCGTAAGGCGCGATCTCGGTCTCCGTGAACTGCCGGTACTCGTGCAGAACCTTGCTCTGGACATCGGTCAGAGACAGCACGCCGGCGATCATTTCCGTGCGCACGGCAGCCTACGTTCCCGCTGGCACAGCGAGCTTGCCGTCGACGAACTGCGCGATCGCGTCGATAGACCGGAAATTCTCGAAATCCAGATCCTCGTCGTCAAGTGTGATCGAGAAGTCCTTCTCCACCATGGCGATGAGCTGCATTACGAACAGCGAATTCGAGTAGCCGCTGGCGAAGATGTCTTCGTCGTCAGCGAAATTGTGCTCCTTGAAATATTGGCCCAGGAAATTCCTGACCTTCGCCCTGATCATTGAGGTGCACCTTCCTTTTGTTCCTACCGATAGTCGTAGAAGCCGCGGCCGCTCTTGCGGCCGTGCAGGCCAGCATCGACAAGCTGCTTCAGCAGCGGGCACGGCCGGTACTTGCTGTCGCCGAAGCTCTCGTGCAGGCCTTCGATCGACAGGAGAATGGTGTCGAGGCCGATGAGGTCCGCGGTCTCCAGCGGGCCCATAGTGTGCCCGAAACAGCCCTTGAAGATCCGGTCGATCTCGATCGCGGCGGCCACCCGCTCGTGGACCAGATAGGCGGCCTCGTTGACGGTCAGCATCAGCACGCGGTTGGAGACGAAGCCTGGGGAGTCGGCGACCACGACCCCCTCCTTGCCGATCGCGGAAAGCAGGCCAAGCATCGCCTGCACGGTCTCGTCCGAGGTGTGGTAGCCCTTGATCACCTCTACCATCGGCTTGAGCGAGACAGGATTCATGAAGTGGGCGCCGATGACCTTGTCGGGGCGACCGGTTATCCCGCCGGCCCTCGTGACCGGAATGCACGAGGTGTTCACGGCGAAGATCACGTCGGGCTTGCACAACGAGTCGAGCGCCTCGAACACCGGCCGCTTGATGTCCCAGTCTTCTGTGACGTTCTCGATGACGAAGTCGGCATCTGCGACGTCCGCGATGTCGGTGGTGAAGGTGATGCGGTCGAGGATCTCGGCGCGGTTCACCTTGGCCGGAGCTGCTATACCGTTCCGCGCGCTCAGCATCCGCTGGAAACGAAGGCTGAGCTCGATGTTCTGGCGCGCCCGCGCAAGGGCGGCCGTGGTGACGTCCGTCAGGACGACGCCGAATCCAGCTTGGGCAAGCACTTGGGCTACCTCGCTGCCCATCACGCCCGCCCCGATCACACCAACGGTCCGTATTCCGATATTCGACATGATGTCCTTCCCAGGGTTTCGCACTCCGGCGGTCTCGAAGGTGGGGCTTGGTCAGCGCACGGCTATGCGCCAGCTATCCCGTCTGCGACGCTGGCCCGGAGGACGTCCGCCAGGCTGGCGACGGTCGGTGCATCGAAAATCGCTCCTACCGGCAGGTCCACGGCGAAGGTCTCGCGCAGCCGCGGCACAAGTTGAAGGCCGAGCAGTGAGTGCCCGCCGAGGTCGAAGAAGTGGTCGTGGACCCCGACCTTCTCCACGCCCAGAAGCTCCTGCCACAGCTCGGCGAGCCGTTCCTCGACGCTGTCCCGCGGCGCCTCGTATGGGGTAAGCAGGTCCGGCCGCGGGTGCGAGAAGACCGTCTGGACTTGCCCGCCCGCCGGCTCGCTGTCTGCTGTCGCGGAGCTTGAGCGGGCCTGCGCCACCTGGTCGAGCACGCTCGGCAGTTCGCGCGTGCTCACCATGATCTGAGGGGTCAGGCCCGATGTCAGGATCCGGCCGAGCACCTCGGTTCCCTCGGCGGGAGACATGCCGTGATCCAGCGCCGACTGGAGGAATCCAGCCGCCGGCTCGGCCCGGCCGTTCGCACCGCCGGTCGCCCGGCCGGCCGCACCGCCGGTCGCCCGGCAGGCCGCACCGCCGGTCACCGGGTCGCCGTCATGGACCGGCGGGTGATCGTAGAGCTCTGTCTTTCCGGCGCTCGCGGCCTGCGCCACGGTGAGCCGTTCATCCAGGTCATGCACTCGTTTCAGGACGAACCGCTCGGCCCGCACCAGTTCGTGGCCGCCGGTGTCGGTGATGGTGACGTCGGAGGTCACGGTCTCCTTGCCTACCTGATCGCCGTCCCGGTACGTCTGGTGGCTGTAGACGGCCGCCGCGAGCGGGGCGAACAACCGGATCCGCCCGTAGGAGATCGGGATTCTGAACTCCCTCGCGTGATACACGCCGACAAAGGCGGTCGCGATGTCCATCAGCGCCGGATGCAGCGACAACTGGTCCAGCTCGGCACCGAACCGTGCTGGCAGCTCGAGCCGGGCCAGGAACTGGCCGTCCCCGACATACATCCGCTGCAGGCACTGGGACCTGGCCCCGAAGCCCATCGGGCCGTCATGCTCAGGTCGGCCGATGTCGCGTAGCCCGGAACACTCGATCAGCGCCTTGATGTCGAGCCGGCGCGGTCGCGCGTCGCCAAGTCCGGCCACCCGGCCCGACGAATGCAACTGCCACCGCTCGGAGCCGCCGCCCGAAGGATCCTGGTGAGCGCTGATGACGGCGAAGCTCGTGCCGCTCTGGTCTCGCTTGAGCACGACGCGCACCTGCTTGCGGCCGTCTTCTGGTACCACGATCGGGGTGTAGAAGGTCACCTCCGTCAGCTCGATGCCCGCCGTGGACGGGTCTGCCTGAGCACCGTCATCGGCGTGCGCACGCTCATCGGCGAAGGCCGCGCGGACAAGCTCCAGATGCCCGACTCCGGGCACCACCGGTCGGCCGAGCATGCGGTGCTCGTCGACGAGCCAGGAGTCGGTAGCGCCGAAATGGCTGACGTAGATCGAGACACGCTCGTCCGTGCCAGCCAGCCGCCGCTCAAGGAACGGGTGGCGCACCTCGCGCTCACCGGAACGCCCGCGGTCACAGGAACGCTCTCGGTCACCGGAACGCTCTCGGCCGGGCGGACCGCCGACCGGACCGCCAGCGGAACGGGCGGCGGCACCGCCAACTGTCCGGGCCGCCATGCCGACTCCTTGCCAGGCGTCCCAGTTCACCGAGACGACCGGCCGCCGGCCCGCCGCCTCGTCTGCGCCGTCATCGAGGTGCGCCAGCGCGTCGAGGAAGGCGTTGGCCGCGCAGTAGTCGACCTGCCCGACCCCCCCGGTGACGGCGATGCCCGAGGAGCAGTACACCAGGAAGTCCAGCGGGAGCGACGCGCACGCGCGGCGCAGCGCCAGGGCCCCCTGCACCTTGGGCGCCAGGACCGCGGCGGCGGACCCGGCGTCCTTCAGCTGGATGAGCCCGCCGCCGGGCACCCCGGCAGCGTGCACGACCCCGTTGATCGCGCCGAACCGCTCGGTCGCCTCCGCCACGACGGCGCTCAGCCGGTCGGCGTCGGTGACGTCCGCGGTCGCGACCATGACGGTGCCGCCGGCTGCCTCCAGCCGCCGCACAGCCCTGATCCGGTCAGCGGTCTCGTCGCCCGGGGGCCGGCTCGCCCATTGCGGCCACTCCTCCCGCGGTGGCAGGCCGGAGCGCGCCACGAGCACCAGGTTCGCCTGGACCGTACTGGCCAGATACTCGGCCAGGGACAGGCCGATGCCACCCAGGCCACCCGTGATCAGGTACGTGCCGCCGGTACGGAACCGCTGGTGCCCGGACGGGTGTTCCAGCCGGACTGGCTGGAACGACTGCCGCATGCGCAGCCGTCCACGGATCGCCGCGATCTCGGTGCCGGTGCTGTCCTGGACGGGCCTGTCCAGCACCGTCAGGAGCTGGTCCGCCAGCGCGGGACCGCCAGCCGCGGGCCCACCGGTCACGGGCCCACCGGTCACGGGCGGTGCGATGTCGACGCTGCGGCAGGTGACCGCCGGATTCTCCAGCGGCCAGACCCGGCACGGTCCCAGTGCCAGGGCCTTGGCCGGCTGCGGCTGGTCACCGTCGACGAGGCCGTGCATCCCGGTGGAGACCACCGAGACCTCGATCGCCGCGGTCAGGGTCTCGCGGCCGATCGCCTGGGCCAGCGACAGCAGGCTGGTGAAGCCGTCTCGCGCCAGGTCCTCGGCCACCGAGGGGTCGGCCGGGTCGCCGGGACGCGCGGTGACCAGCCACAGGTGGACGATCCTGGGCGGCAGGCCGCCGGTGGCCTTGATCCGCCGCAGCAGTTCGACGTAGTCGTCGCCGTTGCCCGGATCGATCAGGTACGACCCGTCGGCCCGGGCGGCGAACTCCGCGCCACGCCGTACCACGGTCACGCTGTCCCCGCGTTCGGTCAACCGGCTGCTGAGCAGGTCGGCGACGCCGAGCCGGTCGGCGAAGACCAGCCAGCGGCCAGGCTCACGGTCCCCGGTGTCGGGCAGGGCCCGTGGCAGGGCCGGCGGCAGGGCACGTGGCAGCGGCTCCCACTGCGGTGTGTAGAACCAGTCGGCGAGCTCCTGCCGCCCGCCGCCCGCGGTGGGGTGCATGTCCACGGCGGTGCTGCCCGCGGTCTGGCCCGCGGTCTGGCCCGCTCCGGCCCTGTCGGCATGGCCCGCGGCCGGCCAGTACCGGCGGCGCTGGAACGGATAGGTCGGCAGCGGCACACGGCGGCGCGCTGGCTGGACGCCGTCCCAGTCGATGTCGACGCCGCACAGCCACAGTTTGGCGGTAGTGGCCGCCATGGACGCTACGTCGGAACCACCGTCATGAGCGCCGGGCAGCGAACCGAGCACCAGGGATCCGGCCCCGGCGTCGCGGGGCCTGGCCTGCTGCGCCATGGACCCCAGCGGCTGGCCCACCCCGATCTCCAGCATGACCCGTCCGGGCTGCTGCCAGAGCCGGCGCACCCCGTCACCGAACCGGACGGCCCCACGCAGGTGACGCCCGTAGTAGGCCGCATCGACCGCGTCGGCGTCGGTGATCCAGTCGCCCGTTACGTTGGACACGTAGCGGATGGCCGGCCGGCTGCGTGGGACGCGCTGGACCAGCGCGCTGAACGTCGCGACCAGCGGATCCATCATCCCGGAGTGGAACGCGTGCGTGGTGCGCAGCCGCCGCGAGGCCATGCCGTCACCGGTGAGCCGGTCCTCGAGTGCGGCGACGGACCGCTCCGGCCCGGCCACGACGCACAGATCGCCGCTGTTTACCGCGGCGATGGAGAGGTCGGCGTCGAGCAGCCTGGCCACCGCTTCCTCAGGTAGCTGTACGGCGAGCATCGCGCCACCAGGCAGCTCATTGATCATCCGTGCGCGTTCGGCCACCAGGAACAGGGCGTCCTCGAGCGAGAACACCCCGGCCAGCGTGGCGGCGACGTATTCACCGAGGCTGTAGCCGATGAGCGCGTCCGGGCGAACTCCGCGGGACAGCCAGACCTGGGCGAGCGCATACTCGATGGCGAACATCGCGGGCTGGGCGTACCGGGTCTCGTCCAAGGTGGACCGGCCGGGCTGCTGCGCGGACCGGCCGAGCATGGCGCGCAGGTCGGGCTTGGCCGGCGCGGCGCTGCGCGGCCGCTGCGGCGGATACAAGACGGGCCGCAGGTCCACGGCCGCGCTGTCGTGGAGAATCTCCAGGCAGCGGTCGAGCTCGCGCCGGAACACCGGCTCGGACTCATGTAGCTCCTGGCCCATGTTCTCGTGCTGCTCGCCCAGCCCCGGCAGCAGAAACGCGACCTGCCGCGCGGTACCGGTGGAGCTGAGCGACAGGACGCGCTGCGGGCTGCGGGCGCGCAACGCCTCGACGGCGTCGTCACGGTCCCGCGCCACAAGCACCCTGCGGTGGCCGAAAGCGTGCCGTCCGGCCTGAAGCGTCCAGGCGGCCTCGGCCAGCCCGATTCCGGGATGGTTCGCGAGGTGGTGGGCCAGCCGGTCGGTGGCGGGGTCCAGTGCCGCCGCATCGTGTGCGGACAGCGGCAGAATGTGCACGCAGTCCGCCGGCTTCGCCGGAGGGTCCGCCGCCGAGAAGGGTGCGGCTGGGCTTGGTGCCACGAGACTAGGTGCCTCTTCAAGGATCATGTGGACGCCCGTGCCGCCCATGCCGAAGGAACTCACCCCGGCTCGCCGGGGAGCGCCGTTCGCGTGCCACGGGGTGAGTTCGGCGTTGACATGGAACGGAGAGCCGGCGAAGTCGATCCGCGGGTTGGGCTGCGTGAAGTGCAGGCTGGGCGGGATCTCCTGGTTTTCCAGGGTCAGGATCGCCTTGATCAGCCCGGCGATGCCGGCCGCGGCGTGCGTGTGCCCGATGTTGGTCTTGACCGAGCCGATCGCGCAGGTTCCGCCGGACCAGCCGGTTGCCAGGTACGCACGGGTAAGGGCGTCGACCTCGATCCTGTCCCCCAGCGGCGTGCCGCTCCCGTGGGTCTCGACATAGCCGATGGTGTCCGGCGCGACCTGGGCGCGCTCGAGCGCCGTCTGAACGATCCTGGCCTGACCCGCCACCCCGGGTGCGGAGAAGCCGACCCGGTCGGCGCCGTCGTTGCCCGCCGCCGATGCCTTGATGACCGCGCGGATCGTGTCGCCGTCCGCCAGCGCGTCGGCCAGCCGCTTCAGGACGACCAGCCCGGCGCCTTCGCCGATCACAGTGCCCTGGGCAGCGGCGTCGAACGCCCGGCAGTGGCCGTCTGGAGAATAGATCCCGCCCTTGTAGAACTGGTAGCCGGGATATTCGCCGGAGCGGATCGTGGCGCCACCGGCGATCGCGAGATCGCAGGAGCCGGTGCGCAGCGACTCGCATGCGAGGTGCACCGCGACGAGCGCGGTGGAACAGGCGGTCTGCACGGAGATCGAGGGGCCGTTGAGGTTCAGCTTGAACGAGATTCTCGTCGCCAGGTAGTCCGCGTCGTTGGACACGCCGGCCAGGAACTGCTCGGAGGGTTCGGTGCGGGGGCCGAGCAGCTTCAGGTAGTCGCTCTTGTAGGAGCCCGCGAAGACGCCCACCCGGGCAGCGATGTTCCTGGGATCATGGCCGCTGTCCTCCAGCGCTTCCCACGCGCACTCGAGCATGACCCGGTGCTGCGGGTCCATGAGGGTCGCCTCTTTTGGATTGATGCCAAAAAGGCCCGCATCGAACAGGTCCGAACCAGCGATTACGCCGGCCGCAGGTACATAGTCAGGGTCGTCTATCAGGGCTCCAGGAACGCCGGCCGCGGCCAGCTCGTCATCGGAGAATACTGTGATCGCTTCGTCGCCTGACCGGAGGATCTGCCAGAACTCAGCCGGGCTCACTGCTCGGGGAAAACGGCAGCCTATGCCGACCACGGCAATTGCTTGTGCGCCAATGTCATCAGACACGAGAAGTGGTCACCTCCGATCAGAGAAACGCGGCAACGCCACGGACTAACCTAGTGTGATTGACGTGCGACTATCCGCCGTCGCCCGCAAGGGCGCGACGCTGGTTAATCGTTTATCCGCCGTCGCCCGCAAGGGCCCGGCGCTTGCTGATCGCTAGCTAATCGCTGGTGGCATGATCTGGCCAGGACTAATTCGGACGGCCCCGGCCGGGAGCCTGCCGCCGCCTTGCCCTCCTGGCTCAGCCGCGCTGAGCCTGGTCGAGGCCGCTGGCCTGCGAACCCGCCGACGCGGGCGGCCAGGCCGCCCAGATTGCCCCTGACGGGGGGTTCCGGGGGTCGCCCCCCGGGGGCTGGCGGAGTCGGCTGCGCACCGTGTCACCTGAACTGACGGTGGCACAGCCCCTGGGGGGTTCCGGGGGGCGCCCCCCAGGGCAGTACAGCCTTAACGGCTGCGCGGGGGATCCCCGCGGGGTGGAGTACCCCGGGCAATACCGTCTTACTACGGCTGCGCGGGAAATCCCGCGGGGTGGGGCCCCGGGGCAATATCGTCTTAACTGCTGCGCAGGCGCGCGCCGATGTGAAACTGCATAGTGGCGCGGTGGATTCCGGGGCCGCGCCCGGGGCTGTCAACTGCCAGAAGCGCAGCACCAGCAGCAGGACCTCAATTGCACGGCGGCCCGCCGTGCAAGCTGGCGACCCGGTAAAGATACCGGCCTTCCTTACGGCACAGCGGTGCCACAAGAAAAGTGTGACACTTCGCCGCATGCAGGTCAATACATGAGGCGAAATAAGTTGGAACTTCCTGGCCGATTCCTGGCCACGCAAATATGGCCCGTATCCATATGGATACGGGCCGTTGCTATATTTGCTTCGCTGATCCTGGTTCCGGTTCTTCGCTATCTTGCGCCGGCCGCCCTGGCCATTTCAAACAGCTCGTCGAGATCATACTCGGCCCGGCCTGGGCTGCCATATCGGCTGAGCTTTCCCCGGCTTGCCCACTTCCTGATCGTCGCTTGCGGGACTCCCACAGCCAGCGCGGCGAGCTGGGTGGGCACCGTGCGGCGGCGTTGGCGCGGTGCCGGCGCGCCGTTCACGCCACACGCTCGGGTTGCCGCGTCAGGCCACCGCGCCCGCTGGCGGCGGGTCGCTGCATACGCCGGCTCAGCGACATCCACTCGTAAGGCTGCCACACGTGGCCCGCGGTGCAGCGGACCTGCTGGCGGTGACCGTCCGCACCGTTGCTCACGTGCACGACGTGCCCGCAGCCCTGCCTGCCGCAGCGGCCGAGTGGCCGCGAGTTCGCGGGTTTGCGATCGGCTGCGTCGCGTGCGGCGGCGGCGAGGTCGTGCACCTCGGTGGCGAAATCGCCGGCCGCGGCGTGGCGCGCCAGCCAGTGCAGGTTCCGGTCGAGGAAAGCGGCCAGGCAGGGAGCGGTACGCGCGCCCGGCCCGGTCACACGGCGTTCATCGACAACGAGCGTGCACCACGACGACAGTATGTCGAGGATGTCGGAGCGCGCCCGCATGGCGGCCTCGTTCAGGCTGATGCCAAGCGGTTTGGTCCTGCTGATCCGCTGGACGATCCCCTGCGGGGTGCTTGCCAGCCTTACCTCGCAGTCCCGGTACAGCGCGGGCAGCCCGCGCAAGTCACGGCGCACCGCCTGCCTGCACTCGGCACACAGCGAGAAACCGGCCGCGGTGTGGCGTGCACAATCCCGTGATTCGCACAGTGTGTGGGACATGCCTCCTCCTTCGTTGGTTCACTTCTTGATCGCTCTGCCGAGGCCGAGCCGGTGTGCTGCCAGGGTGAGCTGGTGTCCAAGGGCGGTGCTCAGCGCGCCCGCGCTGAGCGCCTCCACCAGCACGATCCCCTCGGGTTCTGAGCGTGCGACGTGGTCGCCCCTCAACACGCCACTGAGATCGCCAGCGATGCACTGAACACGGTGCTCCTGGCGCCGGCCCATGGCTCCGCCGCCTTCCCACGACTTATGTGCGCGGACGAAGTAGCGGTGGAGGTTGTCCCCGAGCAGCTGCAAGTTGTCGACGTAGATCCTCGTGGCGCCATCGACCACACTCACCGGCAGATCCCAGCCACTGCCGTTGACCAGAAGCGCTCCCTTGGCGATGTGGTCGCGCTCGAGGTCGACGGCGTACTCACCGGCGACGACGACGAGATTGGCCCCGTACGCGGCCTCGCCGATCTCCGAAGTGACGAAGAGGCTGATGCCGGACAAGTCGAGCTCGTCGATGACCCGGCGGGTGACTGTTTCCTCTATCGATCCGCCGGTGGGGCATACCGCCACGTGGGTGGCACCCACGACATACCGTGCGACCACCCGCAGGAGCAGCTCGGCCGAAAGCCCCGAACCCAGCACGGACACAGTTGCCGCGCCCGGTGGCACGAACAGCCGCGCGGCCGCGGCCGCGAGGCAAGCGTCGCGGGTGGCTTGCAGTGCTTGCAGCGGCAGCAGGAAGCGTGTCGCCGAGCCCGGGTCCTCGACCACGGCTTGCCGCTCGGCGAAAGCCACCTCAGGCCCTGCCTCCGCGGCCACCACGAAGTTCTGCTGTGGAGCTGCTCTGCCGGTCAGCTCGGCGACGACAAGCCCGACTGGATCAAGCTCGTCGAGGGCGCGGTGCACCTCATCAAGGCTGAGCTGATACATCGTGCTCATGGCGTCCGCCTCACGGGTCCAGGTGTGTGGCTTTTCGTAGTCAACTGTCAATCAGACCACTTCTCGTTCGCTTCTGACCAGCTATCCGAAAGTGGAAAGCCGACGGGAGGCGAACCGAAATCGGTACCAGGCAACGTCCTGTTCAGCCGCTGACGAACCGGGCAGCGGACGAGCCTCCTGGAGGGAACAATGGGCGCCAGCCGCAAAGCACGAGTGACGGGGTTGCTTTTCTGCATAGCCGGAGCAGTCGCGATCGTACCGCTCTCAACCTCAGCCGCGAGCATCAGCAGCGCCGACACCCACTGGACCCCGACCAGCATCACCGTCGTCACCAATGCAGGTCACAACCTCGCCGCGGGGCCGACCCCATCCGACACCCACTGGTGAGACGGCGAACCACGCTCCAGGACATCGAATCCGTGCTGCTTACCGCCAATGTCGCCGGTAAGCAGCACGGATCTTCTTTTCTCAAGATCACTAACGGAGCCTGGACAGTCTTCAAAAACTATTCGGTAACGAGCTCCACCCCCTGATAGTGCCACAATCAGGGGGTGGAGCTATCGTCTTTTCAGTCCATCGCCGCCCGGCATCGAGAAGCCTTGCGGCTGTGCGGGGCCGGGCATATCGTCACGCCCCGAGCGGTCGCGGCTCAGCCCGGCCTGACGGGGTGGTGGACAGGCGCTTGGCCGACGGGTTGGGCCGCACGGCCTGCTCGGGAAGGTTGCCCTCGAGGCGGAGCATCCCCAGGGCAGAGCCGGCCACACCGACGGCGAGCAGGAGCCACATGCCGGTGGCGGACAGGGAAAGCAGCGCAGTTAGCAGGGCGGGCGCCAGGGCCGTCGGAATGGCCCAGGAGAGCTGGTAGACCGCGAGGTGACGGCCACGCGTGGCCTCCGGCGCGGCCCCGGCGACCAGCGCCGAGGCGGTGGCTCCGTGCAGCAGTTCCCCCACCGTGAACGCCGCTGTCGCCGCGAACACGCCGACCATCAGGGCGGTTCCCGTGGACATCACCCCAAGCACGGCGAAGGACACGAACGAGCAGGCGAACACCGTGGCGCCAAGCGCGACGGCGCGGGTACGGCGGTATCTGGTGAGAACCCGGGTGACCGGTATCTGAAGCGCCGCGATGCCCACCGTGTTGACCGCGTAGAGCACGCCCACCAGAGAACTCGGCGCGCCGAGTTCCTGGGTTATGTACAACGGCAGGCTTACGGTCAGCACCATGTAGCCGAACGCCGTCGGGACGTTCAGCAGGGTGAGCGCGAGAAACGGACGGTTGTGCGCGACCAGCCGGTACCCACGCCGCGTTGGTGCCGCGGCCGGCCGGGTCGCGCGTGACGTGGGGATCGTCCGGATGAGCGCGGCGGCCACCACGAACGCGGCCGCGCTGGTGAGGACGATCGCGTGATAGGCGGCATCGCTGCCCAGCGCCAGCGCGGAGCCCGCGATCAGGCCTCCGGCGCCGAGACCGGCGTTACGCAGGCTGCGCTGCGCCGCGAGGAGCCTGTCCCTGGCCGCGCCCTGGGCGATCTCCGCGATGAAGGACTGGATCGACGGCGAGAACGAGACGTCGCCGAACGCGACAAGCGCGACGATGCCGAACATCGGCACGGCCGAGTGCACCAGCGGATAGGTGGCGAAACCCGCGGCCCGCAGCAGGTAACCGCCGACGACGACGGCGCGGGCGCCGTAGCGGTCCACGAGAACCCCGGTAATCGGGTTGCTCACCAGGCCCGCCAGCGCCGCGGCCGTCATGATGGCGCCCACCTGCGCGATCGGCAGGCCGGTGGTGTGGTGGAAATACAGCAGGGACAGCGGGAGGTACATGCCGCTGCCTGTCGCGTCGACCAGCATCCCCAGCATGTACCTCAGTTGGCCCGACAGGCCCTTCACGGTGCGCCTACGATGTCGATCTGGGCCTCGAAGCGGGCCCCGAGGTCGCGCAGCCTGCGTTCGCACTCCGCGCGGTTGGCCGCGGAACCGACCACGGCGGTGAGGAAGTCCGACGAGCCTGAGGCGGGTGCGATCACCTGGCCCGGCCGCGCATAGACCCAGAACCCCTCGACCCAGGGCTCCGCCGGAACCGCGGGCACGGAGCGGACCAGCCCCGGCCGCTTCATCGTCAGCATCTGTCCGGACATCGCCTGCGGACTTGGCCGCTGTCCGCCGCGCAGGGCCTCCCTGAGCGCGGGCAGCGGCAGACCGACCTGCGCGCGTGTCGCGTACTCGCCGAGGTTGAAGCCGAACATGGCATGGAAGACCTCACGGATCTTCGCGCCGCCCGGCCTGCTAGCGATCTCGCACAGGACCAGGCGGTCGTCAGGAGTGTGGAAGACCTCCGCGTGGAAGGCGTGATCGCGCAACCGACTGCCTGGGTGCTTCAGTGCCGCCAGGATCTTGTCGGTCAACGCAAGCAGCCTGCCGGTCAGGGGGTCGTCCGGATCCAGGGTCAGGTCAACCCGCGCGCCCGGATCGGTCCCGAAGGAAGCCAGGTCGTACTGGTACTGGGAAGGCCAGGCCAGCACCGTCCGGCCGCTGACCACGAGTCCGTCGACGTGACACATGCGCCCTGGCACGAACGCCTCGAGCAGCAGGTCCTCGCGTGGTGAGCCGGAGTACGCCCGGGCCAGGCAGTCCTCCAGTTCATCCCGGTCGCCGACGATGCGCAGGCCGATGGCGTTGAAGCCGGCACGGTCCTTGCACACCAGCGGGAAACCGTGCCTGCCGGCGAACGCCCGTGCCTGCCCTGCGGTGCGCGGCACTATGTGCGCCGCGACCTCGACGCCGGCCCGCATGACGCGTTGCTTCATCAGTGCCTTGTCGCGGAACGGCAGCACGTCGGCGGTCCATGCCCCGCTCAGGCCCAGGTGCTCGCGGAGCCACGCCGCCGAGTCCACGTCAGCTTCGTGGTGTGCGATGACACGCGTGGCGCCGAACTCGGCGGCCAGTTCGAGTCCGCGCTTGAGCACCAGATCGTTTTCGAAATGGTCCAGGACCTCCAGTCGGGCGTAGCCGAGGTGGCCGGCGGGCACCTCCTCACCGAACAGTTCGATCTTGTCGCGGGCCGCGAGGACGGCCACGTCGCCGTCGTAGCCGGCCAGCCACTGGTCGTAGGGGAAGGGTTCGAGCGGATTGCGGTGCAGGATGAGAACGCTCATGCGTACGTCACCGCCAGGCTCGCATGGCTGTTCACCTCGGCCACGTGGGCCAGCCGCGTCTGTCCGTCGTCGCCAAGCACGCGCACCTCGATGGTGTCGCGGATGAGTTCCGCGCCGCGCCGGATGGCTGCCGTGGTGTCCGGCGCGGCCACCGCGACCAGCCCGAGCCGGTCCCAGTTGTCCCGCAGCGAACGCACCGCGTCGCCCGGCTTCGCGGTGATGCGGACCGCGAGCGCACCCTCCTGCCGAAGTGCCGTTTCGACGCCGGCGACCGACTCCACCTGCCCCGGTTCGCCGACCAGAAATCGCGTGCTCGCGCCGGCGTACGCCTCCGGCCGGTCGGGAAGCTCGGCGACGAGGCCGAACGGCCAGCCGACCGCGAGCATGGTCAGATCGATGCCGTACGCGGCTTTGACAAGGTCAGGGATGGCGTCGCCGCCGAAGCGGGTGTGGCCCTCGATAACACTGGGTCCGCGCGCGCTGATCCGCACCTCGGTGTGGCCCAGGCCGTCCCTGACACCCATCAGATCGAGAAAGCGGCTCACGCACGCGCGCACGTGCTCGCACACGTACTCGTCCAGTCGCGCGGGCACGGCATGGCCAAGTTCGGCGAAGTGGCCGGCCTCGGTGAACTTCTCGGTGATCGTTATGACCACATGGCGGCCGGAGAAACTGAAGGACTCCACGCTGTACTCGGCGCCGTCGATGTACTCCTCCATCAGGAAGTCCTGCAGGACGAACAGCGTCGAGATCCGGTCGGTCCTGGTACCGCGAAGGCGCCTGACTTCGGTCCACACCCGCTCGAGGTCCGCGGGACCGCCGACCCGGAACACGCCGATGCTCGCGGTGGCATCGGTCGGCTTGACGATGAACGGGTAGCCGAACCGGGCGCCGAAGACCGCCAGGTCCTCGCGGTCGCGCAGTGGCGCGGCGCCGACCGCCGCCGGGTCCAGACTGGCGAGGTGCAGGCGCATGGCCCACTTGTCGCGAATTCTCCTGGTGACCTCGTAGCCGGTGCCGCCGAGATCGAACATGTCGTTGATCCGTGCCGCGGCCTCGAGGCCCGGTTCCGTGAGTGACAAGGCGGCGCTGAATCCCGGCGATTCTTGCAGCTCGAGAACGATCGGCTCGGCAAGATCCCAATCGGTGTAGTCCACGACACGGATGACGTCCGCGAGCCGTTCCTGCGCCGCGGTGACCTTGGTGGGGTGCTGTAGCAGCAGGACGTGCAGGCCGAGTTCCTTGGCCTTGATCACTGTCTCGTCAGTGCCGCCGACAAGCAACAGCGTCTTCTGGGGGTTCATCGTTGTGCTCCTTCTGCGGTCAGGTTGCTTCGCGGCGCCGGCCTCCGGTGCGGCTTCGCGGTGTTCTGTTGCGGGGTTGACCAGACGCTCAGGTAGCGCTCGCCCGTGTCCGGGAGGACAACCGTGATGGTCCGGCCGGCGTTCTCGGCGCGCCGGGCCACTCGCATGGCGGCGTGCACCGCGGCCCCCGAGGAGATCCCGGCGAGGACGCCGACCCTTCTGGCCAGCCACTTCGCGGTGTCCATGGCCTCGCCGTCGGTCACGGTCAGCACCTCGTCGATGAGGTCGACGTCGGTTGTGTCCGCGATGAAGCCGCCATTCAGCCCGGGAATGGCGTGCGTTCCCGCGAATCCCCTGGACAGCAACGGCGAGGACGCCGGCTCGACCGCGACCGCCCTGAGCGTGGGGTTCTGCTGCTTCAGGTACGACGCCGTGCCGCAGAGGGTGCCGCCGGTCCCGACGCCGCACACCAGGATGTCGACCCGGCCTTCGGTGTCCGACCAGATCTCCGGGCCGGTCGTCTCGCGATGGGCACGCACGTTGTCGGCGTTCGCGTGCTGCCTGGAAAACCAGGAGCCCGGCGTGCGATTGTGCAGCTCTTCGGCCTTGTCGACGGCACCCTGGTAGCGCTCATCACGGGGGGTGAGGACAACCTCGGCGCCCAGCGCCTGGAGCAGCCCGATCCGTTCGGCCGTCGCGCTGTCGGGCAGCACGATCAGGCAGCGGTAGCCACGCGCGGCTGACAGCGCCGCCAGCGCGATTCCGGTGTTGCCCGAGGTCGCCTCGATCACGGTGCCACCGGGCGCCAGGAGCCCGGCGGCCTCGGCGGCGCGGAGCATGAACAGGGCAGCCCGGTCCTTGATGCTCGCGAGCGGGTTGGCCGACTCGAGCTTGGCCAGCACCGAAGCCCCAGGGGCCGCGCCTTCGACGGGCAGCCGGAGTAGGGGCGTGTTGCCGATCAGGTCTTCGATGCTGTCGGCGATGCGAGGCGCGAGGGTAGGCAGTTCTTGTGAAATCCGGCTGAGCATGTGTTCCCCTCCGATGTTCTGAGCGATGTCGCCTGCGGGAGAGGCGAACCTGTTCACCACGAACCTGCCGATGAGGTATGGCGCAGCAGCTCGAAGGCCAGCTGGGCACCTTGCTGGTGTCCCGTCACGGCCGCAGGAGCGAGGGCCCTGGCGCCCGCGGGCACGTCCTCGATGACCAGCGCCTGTGCTCCGATCACCGCGCGATCACCAACTGTCACCGGTCCGAGGACGGTGGCGTTGGCGCCGAGCACCGCTCCCGTGCCGACAACCGGGTGCCGGCGTTCTCCCTCAGCGCGCAGGTTGTCGTGCCACCAGCCGAGAGCGCCGAGGGTCACCTGGTGGTAGATCGTGACGTCGTCACCCACGACCGCGGTCTCGCCGATGACCACGGCGGCGCCGTGGTCGATGAATACGCCGCGGCCCAATACCGCGCCGGGGTGGATCTCAACGCCGGTGATCGCGCGCGCGAGCAGCATTGCCAGGCGTGCCGACGCGCGCCATCCCCGGCGATGTATCCGGTGCGCCACGCGATGTACCCAGATCGCCAATAGCCCGGGGTGCAGCAGGGCTTCCCGCTGAGTGTGAACGGACGGGTCTCGGGCAACGACCGTGCGAAGATCCTCCCGAAATGTCCGGAAGAGACCTGGTCGCATGCCCGGGCGATCGGTATTTCGCCCGGACGAGATCGCCGGCGTACGTGAGTAGCTCACTGGCTGACCGCCTCCCTGCCGCTTCGTCAATGGTCAGTAGCTCGGTGATTTGCACAGCAAATCCTTGCGGCTCAAGATCTCTGGAATGTAGACGCGTTCATTCCACGATTCTTTCTCGACCGGCTCGAGGGCAATTGATATCACCTCTTCCTGGCAGCCGAAAGCGTTTTTTATGGTCTGGGTTATCGCCGTGACCAATTCGGCCTGCTGCGCTTCGCTGAGCGAAACGGGGAAGTACTTAATATTCACGTGTGGCATGCTGAACTCCAACATTGTCAGGTGGGTTTTCCCGCGGACTCGCGGCAGATATGCCGCGCGCCGTGATCAGCACGATGTTCGTCATGGGCGGCACTCACTCTCGGCGCCAGCGTCCGGCAGGCCGGCGGCGCCCTGATCGGTTTGGTGGCCGGCTAGTTTCAGGTAGCGAACCACCGCCCGCTTTCGGCTGGGTTCCGGTTCGCTTCTGGCCGCCGAGCTGCGCCGGGGACGTCGAGCGTGCAGCGGGAGGCGCCGGTTGAACGCATCCCCGTCTCGCCTCGTAATCCCGTGATTCCGTACCGTGATTATGTTACTCTCGGCTAATAGACATTAACTCCGCGTTACGAACGCCCTGTCCCGCCACGTAATCCCGTGGTTCCGGGCTGTTAAAGCCCGAGACACTCGGCAGGTGCTGTTCGGCTCCGGAATATTGGCCTAGCAGACATTCCTGACGCGTAATCTCGTCGCTATAATCAAGCTCGACTGGTGGTGGGGAGTCGCTCGGGAGGGGGGAGCATGGCACTCCGGCTCTTGGGGCCCCTCGAGCTCGTTGTCGGCGGTCGCTCCCTCCACCTCGGCGGGCCGAGGCAGCAGGTTGTCTTGGCGATGCTTTCCCTGAATGTCAACAGCGTGACATCCGTAGACCAACTCATCGAGGCGGTCTGGCAGGAGGATCCACCCACCACGGCGCGCGGCCAAATCCAAGTCTGCATCTCGTCGCTTCGCAAGCTGTTCGCCGAGGCCGGGCGTCCCGATGCGATCACGACCCGCGGTCCGGGATACGAGCTCCAATTGGGGCCGAATGACGTGGACAGCCTGGGGTTCGCCAATCAGCTCGCTGCCGCGAAAGGGCACATCAATGCCAGGCGCGCCGCGGACGCGGTCCGAACGCTGCGGGCGGCGCTGGCGCTGTGGCGCGGTGCGGCGCTGGCCGGTGTGGAGAGCGAGCTCGTCCAGCGGGGCGCGACCGCACTGGAAGAGCAGCGGCTTGCGGCCATCGAGGAGCGCCTGCGGCTGGAACTCGAGCTGGGCTGGCACGAAGGTCTCACCGCGGAGCTGCAGGCCCTGGTGGGCGAGTACCCGCTCAGGGAACGGCTCCACGGTTTCCTCATGCTGGCGCTGTACCGCTCCGGGCGGCAGGCCGAGGCCCTGGGAGTCTTCCGCGGCGCCCGCGCGACCCTGATTGATGAAGTAGGCATCGAGCCGGGCCAGGAGTTGCAGGATCTGGAGCGGGCCATCCTCAATCGAGATCCGGCGCTCGATCCTCCCAAGGCCAGCGACACTCCCGCAACGCCCTACGAGGTCCGCCCGGCCACCGCCGGCCCACCGCAGGAGTACCAGTGGCGAACATCGCCGCAGCAGCTCCCGGCCGGCATCGCCGACTTCACCGGCCGGGCAGCCGAAGTCGCCCGGATCAGGCAGCTGCTCACCAGGAGCGACGACGCGGAATTTGCCGGGCCCGCCATGCTGATCGTCGCCCTCTCCGGCCGGGGGGGCGTTGGCAAGTCCAGCCTCGCGGTCCGGGTGGCTCACATTCTCAGTGACCATTTCGAGGATGGTGTTCTCTACGCAGAGCTTCAGGGCTCGACCAGTCCTGACCTCGCGGCGACGAAACTGGCGCGCTTTCTGCGCGCCCTCGGAGTATCGGGCGCAGCCATCCCGGAAGATACGGATGAACGGGGCGAGCTCTACCGCAGCTGCCTGGCCAACAAGCGCGTACTCGTGGTGCTGGACGACGTCGCCAACGAGGACCAGGCGCTGCCGCTGCTGCCGGGCAGCCCAACGTGCGCGGTGATCACTACCAGCAGGAACAGGCTGACCGGCCTGCCGGGCGCATACCATGTCCCCGTCGAGGCATTCGGTGCCGCCGAATCCTTCGACATGCTGACCAGGATCATCGGCAGCGAACGCGTCCGGGCCGAGGAGACCGCCGCAACGGAGCTTGGTGAGCTCTGCGACGGCTTGCCCCTCGCTCTACGCATCGCGGCAGCCAAGCTGGCGACCCGTACACGTTGGCCGGTCAGCCGGCTGGTCCATCGCCTCCGCGACGAGGTGCACCGGCTGGACGAGCTGGAACATCGCGGATGGAAACTACGGTCCAGCATCGGCCTCACCTATGAGAACCTCGAAGAACCTGCGAAGCGGCTGTTCCGCCTGCTGGCGATGATCCGGGCACCCGATGTACCCTCCTGGACCGCCGCGGCACTGCTCGACACGGATCTCGTGGGTGCGGAAGAGGTGCTGGAGAGCCTGGTCGAAGCGCACATGCTGGACTCTGTCGCGTACCCGGACGCCAGAGGGCTTCGCTACCGCTTCCACGACCTGATCCGGGTCTACGCACGCGAACGGCTGGCCGAGACCGAGACGCAGGCAGAGCGAGATGCCGTGCTGGACAGGGTTCTTGGGGCGTGGCTCGCGCTCGCCGAGGTGGCGCACCGCAAGGAATACGGTGGCGACTACACGATCATCCACGGAAACGCGCCCCGGTGGCGACCGGAGGACGCGGATTGCGCCGACATGGTCGGCGATCCAATGGACTGGTGGGACAGCGAGCGGTCAGTCCTGGTGGCGGCCGTGCGCCAGGCGGCGGCCGCCGGACGCGACGAACTTTGCTGGGACCTCGCACTGAGCTGCACCACTTTGTTCGAGTCCAGGGGCTACTTCGACGACTGGCGCGAGGTCGCGCGGATAGCCCATGAGGTCGCGCAGCGAGCCGGGAACCGGACTGGAACCGCTGCGATGCTTTACTCGATGGGCACGCTGAATATGTTCCAGAGCCGGCTTGCAGACGCGGACAGTTGCTTCAGCGCGGCCATGGAACTGTTCGACGCTGATGCCAACCGGCACGGCTGCGCACTTGTGCTCCGCAACTCCGCACATGTGGACGGGCTCCGGGGCGACAGCGACGCGATGATCGCGAAATATGACCGGGCGCTCATGCTCCTGCGAGATGTCGACGATCGCATCGGGGCCGCGCATGTCATGCGGAGCCAAGCGAGGTACTGGCTCAGCGTCGGGGACATGGAGCACGCGCGGCTGCTCCTGGAGCAGGCGCTTGACACGTGCCGACGGGTGGGATGCACCCGCGTCGAGTCACAGGTGCTGCACAGTTTCGCCGATCTGCATGTGATCACCGGCGAACTCGAATTGGCCAGGCAGGAGCTGCACCGGGTGCTGCGCATCGTCCGCGATGGCGGTGACCGGATCGGGGAGGCCCACGCGCTGTACGGCTTGGGCATCGTACGGTACCGGGAAGGCCGGCTGGACACCGCGGCATCCACGATGACGCACGCACTGGAGCTGGCCAGCGGTTCGGGCGAACGATTGATCGAGGCGAAGGCCCGCTACACGCTGGCCGAGATCGAGTTCGCTCAGGGTAACGCCGAAGCAGGCACGATCCACCTCGATAGCGCCAAGAGCCTGTTCCAGGAACTCGGTTCAACGGTGTGGACCGCGCAGGCGCCGAGGCTGAAGGCGGATACCCTCGTCAAGGACGGCGATCTGACCCTGGTTGGCGAGGAAGCGGAAGAAAGCGCTGGGGCTCGGGGTCGGCGACACGTGGGTGGCTGACCAAGGGACCCCCGCCGGCCAGTGACCGCGAGCCGGCGTGCATCACGCCCTGGCACGGCGAGCCGGGGCTTAGCTTCTCCTCCGCCGCTAGGGCCGAGCCCGTATGACAGCCCAATCCCGCTAAGCGGGTTAGTTGAGCCGCGCGGTGCTCGCGGGCGATGGGGTTTGCCATAATGGCCGACATGCCGACCCGCGAACTCCCGCGCTCGCGAGTTGTTCCGGTGCGGCATCCGCTCAGCAAGGTTCCGGAAGTGACCGTCTACTTCTGGGTCACCAAGGTGCTGACCACCGGCATGGGCGAGGCGACATCGGACTACCTGGTCCACCGATTCAATCCGGAGATCGCGGTCGCTGTCGGCTTGACGGCGTTCGTGGCCGCGATGGCCCTGCAGTTCTTCGTCCGCCGCTACGTGACATGGATCTACTGGCTGGCTGTCGTCATGGTCGCCGTGTTCGGCACGATGGCGGCCGACGTGCTGCACGTCGGGCTGCACGTCCCGTACTCGGCGTCCACCGTGTTCTACGCCGTCGTGCTTGCCGTCATCTTCGCCGCCTGGCACAGATCCGAGGGAACGCTGTCGATCCACAGCATCTACACCCGGCGGCGCGAGGTCTTCTACTGGGCCACGGTGCTGGCCACGTTCGCGCTTGGCACCGCGGCAGGCGACTGGACCGCCAGGAACGCCGGGCTGGGCTACCTGGGCTCGGGCGTCATGTTCCTTGTGGTCATCGCAGTTCCGGCCGTGGCGTACTGGCGGTTCGGAATGAACGCGATCGCGGCGTTCTGGTTCGCCTACATCGTGACGCGGCCGCTCGGGGCTTCCTTCGCCGACTGGCTGGCGTGGCCGCACAGCGTGGGCGGCCTCGGGCTTGGCCACGGAGCGGTCAGCGTGTACTCGACGGTCCTCATCGCGGGCTTCGTCGCCTACATGACGGTAACCGGCAAGGACGTCGCCGCCGCCGGTCGTGTCGCGCCAGGCCGCCTGACCGGATCCGCCGCCGACCCGTGGCCTGAAGCGTTTGACCGGCCGTCCCGGCCAGGACGGCACCGCCGGGTGGAGGTGCCCGCATACGATGCGGGGACCGATCACGGCGACGCTTGAGCTACAAGTCGGCCGGCTCGGCGGCCGGCTCGCCGGCCCGCAGACGGCGCGCGCCACGCTGTCCCGCCTGCACCATCCGCCCCACCCGTCACAGTCTCGTGCGCGTGTTCCATGATCGCGGTAACCTTCCGGCGCATACCGCGGAAAAGTTACCGCGATCATGAAGTCGACGGATTCCCGTCTACTCGCTGCGACGCGGAACAACGCTGAGTGGTGCGACCTCGTCTCGCCCTCTGACGGCGCCACGACCCGCTTCGACGGCGGCGCGTGGACGAGCGGGTCGCGCACGCCGCCGTACGATCCCGACGCCGTAACGCCGGTCCCTGCGATCCGCGCGGCCTCCAGCCCAGGCGTTGATGGCGGCTAGCGGACCGGGGGTTCCCAGCGGGTCTCGTCGCGGAGGCGGCGTTTGAGCAGCTTCCCTCCGGCGTTACGGGGCAGGACATCGGGCCGTACGGCGACGTACTGTGGCACCTTGAAGTCTGCGATCCGCTCGCGCAGGTAGGCAAGCACCGCATCGACCTCGATCGTGGTGCCGGGTATGGGCACAAGCACCGCGCCGACCTTCTCGCCCATCACCTCGTCGGGTACGCCGACCACGGCCGCCTCGTACACCCCGGGCGCGCCGGCCAGGGCGTTCTCGACCTCGACGCAGTAGACGTTCTCGCCGCCCCGGTTGATCATGTCCTTGGCCCGGTCGACGACGTAGATGAGGCCCTCAGAGTCGATGCGGGCAAGGTCGCCGGTATGCAGCCACCCGCCGGTGAAGACCGCGGCGGTGGCGTCCGGGTTGTTCCAGTAACCTGCGACCACGTTGGGCCCGCGGACGAGCAGTTCGCCGACGTCCTGCGCGCCGAACGTCTCGAGCCGCACATCACACACCGGCACGGGGAAGCCCACAGAATCGGCGTGCTCTGCGGCGTACTCGTGCGGCAGGTAGCTGGTGACACTTGACGTCTCGGTGAGGCCGAAGCCGTTACCCACCCGCGCGGAGGGAAACGCCTTCATGATCCGGCCCACCAGCTCAGGGGCGATCGGCGCGCCGCCGTAGGAGAGCGCCCGCACCTTGGACACGTCGGTCTCGGCGAACAGCGGCTGGTTGATCGCCAGCCAGTAGATCGCGGGCACGGTGGTGAGCACGTCGATCCGCTCGGCCTCGATCGCGTGCAGGAACGCGCCGACGTCGAACTGCGGCATGATGACGCTGGTGCCCGCCAGGTACGTCGCGAAGAGCAGTTGGCTGTTGCAGCCGGTGACGTGGAACAACGGCACAGAAATCAGCGTCCGCGGCGGCTCGTCCGCGCCGGTCAGGTTCAGGATCCGGCGGCAGGTCTCACAGTTCGACAGGAAGTTCGCGTGCGTGGTGACAGCGCCCTTGGGGAAGCCGGTCGTGCCGCTGGTATAGAAGATGGCCGCCGCGTCGTCGGGTCCAGCGTCGTCGATCGCGAGCGGATCGCCGTCGGGCAGCGGCTCGCCGGGTGCGGCGACGTAGGTGGCGCCGCTGTCCGACATGACGAAGGCCACCTCGGCCTCGGTCAGCCGGGTGTTGACCGGTACGACGATCCCGCCCGCCAGCGCCGTCCCGAAGAAGGCGAGAACCCAGTCGACGCCGTTGCCCAGCCGGATCGCGACGCGGTCGCCGCGCTGCACTCCGGCCGCGCGGAGCCCGCCGGCCACCCGGGCGGCACGGTCCCACAGCTCGCGGTAGGTGAGCCGGGGACCGCCGCCGGTCTCGGCCACCGCCTCGCGGCCCGGATGGGCCAGGGCAACGTCGCGCAGCATGTGGACCAGGCTTTCCGGCAGCCCGTCGTACCGCTTGATCCCGTCCGGGCCGCGGGTCACGCCGGCCGCGTCGAACGGCCCGCTCATGACGCGGCCCCGCTGAAGTAACGGCGCGGGTTGCCGACCAGCATCTGCTCGATCTGCGCGTCGGTGACCCCGGCCTCCCGCAGCGCGGGGAGCACGTCGTCGCTGATGTGCTCGTAGTGCCAGTTGGGCGAGGTCGCCGCCCGGACCGCGTCATGATCGGCCCCGAACCAGTCGATGAAGCAGTTCGCGTCGTGGGCGAGCACCATCCGGTCGGTGTACCCCCGCGCGGCGAGCGCCGCGATCGTGGCCACCCGGTCGGGCGTCGGGTTGAACAGGTCGAGCCCGAAGCGGTCCATGCCGAGCGTCGCCCCCGCGTCGGCCAGCTCCATGAGGTAGTCCAGGTCGTTGCTGTCCCCGGCGTGCCCGACGACCACCTTGGTGAGGTCGACGCCCTCCTTGCGGAACAGGTCGACGGCCAGCCGCCCCGACTGCGCAGGGCCCGAGGTGTGCACGGTGATCGGCGCGCCGGTGTCGACGTGCGTGCGGGCGACCGCACGGGCGATGCGCTCCACCCCTGGCGTGAGGCCGGGAGCCTCGACGCAGCACTTGAGGAAAGCGGCCTTCACGCCGGTGGTGCCGATACCCTGGGTGATGTCCCTGGTGAAGTCGGTGACCATCGGCTCCGGCTGGTCGAGGAGCAGGCCAGCGCCGCGGTACGAGTACTGATGTGGCAGTTCCTCGTACACGTACACGCCGGTGGCCACGACGATGTTCAGCTCGACCTGCTCGGCGATCCGCTGGATGCGCGGGATGTAGCGGCCGAGCCCCCACACGGTCGGGTCCACGATCGTGGTAATCCCCTTGCCGCGCAGCGCGCGGAGCTTGGCGACCGCGTCCGCGACCCGGGTTTCCTCGTCCCACCACAGGCCGTCGCCGTAGTTTTGCACCTGCTCGGTGGACAGCACGAAAACGTGTTCGTGCATCAGGGTGGGGCCGAGGTCACCGACATCGACCGGCCCTTGTACCGTCTCAACTGTTGCCACGGAACCTCCTCTGCGATTCGCAGCCTACGCGCCCCGCCGCGCAGGGGTTAGAGGCCGGATCGCGCGGGCGCAGCGTGTCCCCGCGAGGCCGCTGCGCACGTGGCGGACTGACAAGCATCATCCTTAACGGCTGCGTGGGGCGCGACACCAACATCGTGCACCCCGTATCAAGTCCTTCCGGCGACGCCGGGGACACGGCGACGCCGGGGACACGGGGCACGGGCACACGGGGCACGGGCACACGGGGCACGGGCACACGGGGCACAGGAACAAGGGGCACGGGGACACAGCGGCTTGGCCCGGCCTACGGGTTGGACCTGCTGGCGGGCTGGATGTTCTGGTTGATGTGGAAGGTGTTGTCCGGGTCGTAACGGTCCTTGACCTGGGTGAGCCGGTCGTAGTTGCCGCGGTAGGACGCTTTGACCCGGTCCTGCCCCTCGTTCATCAGGAAGTTGACGTAGGCGCCGCCGGCCGAGGTCGGGTGCAGCTCCTGCCAGTAGTCCCTGGCCCATTGCGCGATGAGGCCGGCGTTGGCCGGGTCCGGGTCGACGCCCACGATGACGCCGGCCCAGCCGCCGTCGCGGTAGGCGAAGGCCGTCGCGCCCTCGGGCACGCGGCTGGCGGCCCCGTCGATGGGGTGCAGGTGAATGGCGGACAGGCCGGTCGGCAACTGCTCACCGTACTTGACGTGCACGTCGATCGCCGCGTCGGAGATCTCGTCGAAGAAGTCCGCCTTCCAGTACTGTTGCAGCCCGGCCGGGTAGAGGCCGTCGAATGCGCTCTGCAGCACGTCGAACGGCATGGGCTGCAGGCCGGCCAGCAGCGGCGAGCCGTACGTCCTGACCGGCTCGAGCACCTCGTCGGCCCGGTCGTGCGATCCGGTGTAGCACCAGACGATGCCGCACGCCTTGCGGCCCCACAGGTCCTCGGGGAACGGCGGCGCGGGGGGGATGGTGAGCAGCGCGATCCAGCCGCTCAGCTCCTCCGGCAGCGACGGCAGCAGCTCACGGTACCAGCGCATCACGTCGGCCGTGTCCGCGAGGTCGTACAGCACCGGGCCGCCGATGATCGTGCCGTGATCTCCGATGTCGTGGCAGCGGAACGTGAACGAGGTGACGACGCCGAAGTTGCCGCCCCCGCCGCGCAAGGCCCAGAACAGGTCGGCGTGGGAGCTTTCGCTTGCCGTCACGAACGTTCCGTCCGCGAGGACCACATCGGCGGCGAGGAGATTGTCGACCGTGAGGCCGAAGCGCCGGGACAGGTAGCCGAGGCCACCGCCGAGCGTCAGGCCGCCCACACCGGTCGATGCCAGGAAGCCGAAGGGAGTGGCCATGCCGAACGCCACGGTCGCGTGGTCGACGTCTCCCAAGGTGCATCCGGCGTCGGCGCGGACGGTGTGGTTCTTCGGGTCGACCGTGGTGCTGCGCAGTAGCGACAGGTCGATGACCAGGCCGCCGTCGGCTACCCCGAGCCCAGCTGCGCTGTGGCCGCCGCCCCGGACGGCGATCTCGGCGCCGTGCTCGCGGCCGAAACGCACGCAGGCGATGACATCGGCGACGTCGCGGCAGCGCGCGATCGCGGCCGGATACTTGTCGATCATGCCGTTGTTGACGGCGCGCGCCTCGTCGTACCCGGGATCTCCGGGCACGATCAGCTCACCGCGCAAGGCGGCGGCCAGCTCGTGGTGCGGCATGGTGGCGATGTCGGCTGACGTGGTGGTCATGTGATTCCCCTTCGGATCGTCGCCCTGACATCCAGGGCATACCGAAGCTAGGACCCGCCGCGTTCGCGGAGCGTTCGCGTGCGTGCGCTCGGGTCAGGCCGTCGGAAGAACGCCGTCGCGAGCCCCTGGCCTGGCAGTCCGGTGCGCCACCGCGCGGTGCTGGCCCGGGGGGCGACCCCCCGGGATCCCCCCGCACCAGCAGATGCCGCATCCACGGCAGCCGTTACGGAACTGTCCCCCCCGGGGGGCGACCCCCCGGGATCCCCCCGCACCAGCAGATGCCGCATCCACGGCAGCCGTTACGGATCATTTGTCCTGGACGGCTGCCGCGCGGTGACAGGAACCGTGGGCCGGGTGCCTCGCTTGGCCAGATCGCGCTCGCAGCGCCGGAGCAGCGCGACACTGCGGTGCGCCGAGGCCAGCTGCGCGGCGGAGCGCAGGCGCGAGTCGGCCGCCGTATCGTCGTCGTGGGCAGCGCGCATCCGCATCACCTCGGGCAGCCACCACACGTCGTCGTGCGCGTGCCCGGCGGCGAGTGCGGCGTCGAGGGTCGCTCGTGCGGCGTCGGGCCGGTTGCTGCAGGCCGACAGGTCGGCGAGCAGCGACAGCCAGTACGGCATGCGGGCGAACGAGCCCTGCGACTTGAGGTTGCTGATGCCCCGTCTGGCGAGGTCGCTGCCCGGCATGTCCATGCGGGACCAGCCGCCGAGAATCAGCGCCCACTCGCGGTAGTAGGCGAAGCCGTACCGATCGCACAGCTCGCGCAGCTCGTCGACGGTGTCCCGCAGCTCGGGCATGTCGTGGCGCATCTGGTGGGTGATACCGCCGTAGGCGAGGGCCACCGCCAGGCTGTACGGATGGTCGATCGCCCGGGCCAGCTTGATGGCGTCCTGACAGCTCGACAGGGCGTCGTCGTCGTTGCCAAGCAGCCAGTGGGCGTGTGCCGCCCAGGCGATGCTGTGCACGTCGGGCCGGGTGCCGTTGATCAGCGAGAGGGCACCGCCCGTCAGCTTGGCCGCGAGCTCGAGGTGACGCAGTGCCTCCGCTGGCCGCCCGAGGCTGACGGCCGAACCGCCGACGGCGAAGTGAGCCGGAGCGCTCGGCTCGGAGCCCGGGTCGACAAGCGCCAGCGCGCGGGTGGCTGTCTGGTATCCGTCGGCTGTGCGCCCTTGGACGAACCGTGACGTCCAGAGCGCGACCAGGCCGGTGAGCGTCGAGTCCTTGCGGCCAAGTGATTCCGCGAGGGCGATCGAGCGCTCGAGCGCCTGTTGCAGCTCCGGTGACGAGTAGCCGTACCTGGCGTTGAGCGGTGCTGCCATCGCTTCGAGGACCGCGAGTTCCTGCCGGTCTCTGTCCTTCCCCTCAGGCAGGCTGCACACGGTCGACAGCGCCCGCTTGTGCAACCGGATCGCCTCGGCATGGGCGAACATGCCGGCCGCGACGTCGGCTGCGCGCCGGTAGTGGGCCACGGCCCGGTCGGGTCGCCCGCCGCGGGCATACTGCTCCGCAAGCTGCGCGGCGACCATGTCGGTGTCGTCGGCGTGCAGCAGCTCGAGCCCTTGGGCGATGCGCCGGTGCAGCAGCCAGCGCTTCGGCGGGCTGACCTGCGAGTATGCCGTTTCGCGGAGCAGGTCGTGTGAGAAGTCGTAGCCGTCACGGAATTCCTGCATGATCCGGCGCCGCCACAGCTCGTCGACCGCCCCCACCACGATGTCGGCGTCGAGGTCGCTCGCCTCGGTGAGCAGGTCCAGGGTGAAGTTCGTCCCCACCGCCGCCGCGAGGCCGGCGACCTCCCGGGCAGCGGCGGTCGCCTGGTCGAGGCGGTTGCGGAGCACCGCGGTGAGATCACCGACCGGCAGGGGGCTGCTGCCGAGATCGACACGGCTGCGTACCGCCTCGACGACGTACAGCGGGAACCCTCCCGTCGTCGCCTGGAGCAGGTCGGTGTCGGCAGCGATGAGGGGCCGTCCGGAGATCGCCTCCGCCAGACGTGCGGTGTCGGCCGCCTCCAGCGGACTGAGGGAGAGCTCGGTCAGCAGTCCGGTGGCCCGCATCCGGACGGTCCACTCCGCGAGTTCGGAGTCTTCACCGGGGTTGTCGTCGCGTAGCGTCCCGGCCACCATGATCTGAGCGGCGGGGTCCAGTCCAAGGCACAACGTGAGGAACGCCAGCGTCTCCTGGTCACACCACTGGAGATTGTCCAGGACAAGCAGTGTCGGACGGCCGACGCCGAGCAGGGCCCGCGCCAGGCCCTCGAAGAAGCGGTGGCGTTGCCAGGCGTCGACCATCGCCCTGGCGCCGGCCCCGGGTTCCGCGTGGCCCCGGCCGCCCGGCACCAGCCTGTCGACCTCGGCGCGCCAGGCCGGGTCAAGCGCCGCCGTCGCTGACTGGACTGCCGGGTTCCGCAGCCAGTCCGCCACCGGGGCCAGCGCCAACCGCCCCGAGGTCCCGAAGCACTGGGTACTCGCCACCACGGCGCCCTGCAGCCGTGCCAGCTCGCCGACCTCGGCGACGAGGCGGGTCTTCCCGACGCCGGCGCCGCCGCGGACGAGCGCGAGACTGGCCCGGCCCGCCGCAGCGGCCCGCCACACGTCGCCCAGCAGGCCGAGTTCCTGATACCGGCCGACGAGCTGCGCTGCGGCGAACCCGGAGCGGGCGACGGCAGGCTCCGTGGCCGGCCGCCTCGCGCCTGCTGGGTCGACGTGGGCCAGCAGGCGCTGGAGTGCCTGCCGCGTCGCGGGGTCCGGGATGACGCCGAGCTCACGCTCCAGGACTGAAGCGCAGTGGTGGTAGGTGCTCACCGCTCCGGCGCGGTCGCCCAGGTCTGCCTGGAGCCGCATCAGGGTGCGGTAGCCGACCTCCTCCAGCGGCTGCAACTGGATGCGGCGGCGGGCGGCATCCACCGCTCCGGTCAGGTTGCCCGTTCGCATCCGCGTCGCACAGATCAGATCACACAGGTCCACACACTGGCGTTCGAGCGCTGACCTGGTGTCGAGCAGCCAGTCGTCGTACCCGCCGGGCAGGAACTCGCCACGGTACTGTGCGACGGCCTTGGCGGCGTGCGCGAGGATCACCTCGCTGTCATCCGCCGCCAGGGCAGCCTTGCGCTCGATGTCAAAGGTGCGTACGTCGACGCGGCACGTGTCGGTGTCACGCCAGCACAGGTCCTTGGCCGTCACGACGAGGGAGGGCTCGTCTCCCAGAACCTGACGCAGGTGGTGCAGTTCGCGGCGCAGGTTGGTGAGCGCCTGTGCGTCCGTCGAGTCCGGCCAGAACAGTCCGGCGATGCGCTGCCGGGCCTGGGGCGACCCGGCATGAGTGACCAGAAAGGCGACGAGGGCGACCGTGCGCGACGAACGCGTCCGGACGCTGCCGGTCCGGTCGTCGGTGATTGTCTGCTCACCCAGGAGAGACACATGGAGCATTTCGGCGCGGCCTCCTGACACCTCAGGTTAGACCTCACGGGCGGGAAGGGTCAGCCTGAAAGGGTGAGCCTGAAAGGGTCAGCCTGAAAGGGTCAGCCTGAAAGGGCTGCGGCCGCGTGGGGGCGGCTGGCGCGGATCGGCGGGTCCCGCCGGGGGCGGAGTTTGGCGCGGATCTGGTCGCCGTGGGGATGGTCGATCTCGTCGAATAAGCGCAGGGCATGTGTCCATGCCCGGCGGGCGGCGTCGGCGTCGCCCACGCTCTGGTGGACATCGCCGAGGTGATCGAGCGTAGCGGCTTCGTTGAAACGGTCAGCGAGTTCCCTGCACAGGTCGAGAGACCGCTCGTAGGACGTGAGCGCTTGCTGGTGGTTGCGGAGCCGGTGGTGGATGTAGCCGAGGCTGTCCCAGGTGGCGGCCTCCCAGTTACGCTCGCCCAATTCCCTGGTGGCGGCCAGCGCCCGCTCGCAATAGGTGATCGCCTGCTGGTAGTTGCCGAGCAGGGCGTGACTGTAACCGATGTTGTTGAGGACCCACGCCTGCCCAGCCCGGTGGGCTGCCGCACGATAAAGGTCGAGGGCTCGCAGGGCGTGGCGGAGCGCATCGGCGGGACGCTGCTGCCGCTCTGCCAGGCAGGTGAGGCTGTTGTGAATGGTCGCCTGGCTGCTGAGGTGGCCGCCGATCGTTTCGAATTGCCGAAGGGCCTGCCGGAAGAGGGGGTAAGCGTCGCGGAGGCGGCCTGACCGGGAGTAGCCCTCGGCGAGGCCGTGCCGGGCGTGGGCCTCTCCGGCCGTGTCGCCGACGCGGCGGGCGGCCTCCAAGCCGGCGGTCCACGCCATGGCATGGTCGTTCCAGAGTCCGCGCCGCAGCAGGAAGGTCGACATGGTCCACGCGAGCTGCCAGGTGTGGGCGTCGAACCCGGCTTCGGCTGACAGGTGGACGGCTGCCAGGAGCGCGGCGTGTTCGGTGGTGAACCAGCACAGCGCGTCCTCGGCTGTGGCAGGGTCGCCAGGGATGACCCCGGGCTCGGGCGGGGCCAGGGCGATCGGATCGAGGTAGGGCTCCGTCAAGATGGCAGCGCCGTGGGCGGTGTACAGGTAGTGGTCGAGGACACGGCGTACTGCCGCGTCGCGGACCTCGTGACTGTCGTGCGTGTGGGCTAGTTCGGTGGCGTACGCGCGGAGCAGGTCGTGGAAGGCGTACCGGCCGGGGACGTGTTCGGTGAGCAGGTGCGCGCGGGTCAGTTCGGCCAGCAGGGCGCGCGCCCGGTCTGGTGGGATCGCGGCCAGGCTGGCCGCGGCGGCGAGGGCGATGTCCGGGCCTGGGTGCAGGCCCAGCAGCCGGAACAGCCGGGCCGCGTCGGTGCTCAGGGCGCAGTATGACCAGGAGAACACCGCCCTGACGTCGGTGGCAAGGTCACCGCCGCGGAAGGGGTCGAGAGCGCGGGTGGTGTCGCGCAGCTCGGCAGCGAAAGTGGCAAGAGGGAAGCCGGGGTTGGTGGCGGCGCGGGCGGCGGCGATGGTCAATGCCAGGGGCAGCCGGGCGCAGCCGGCGATGATGTCGTCGGTCGCACCCGGTTCGCTGGCCACCCGGCCCGCGCCCAGGCGGCGGGTGAGGAGGTCGCGGGCCTCGGCGGCAGTGGGCAGGTCCAGGGTCAGCGGGTACGCGCCTTCCGCGGCGACCAGGCCGGTGAGGTGGTTGCGGCTGGTCACGATGGCCAGGCACCCGGGCGAGCCGGGCAGCAGCGGGCGGACCTGCCCGGCGTCTCGTGCGTTGTCCAGCACCACCAGTACCCGCTTGCCCGCGAGCAGGCTGCGGTACAGCCCGACCTGGGCTGGCAGGCCCGCCGGGATCCGCGCCACCGGCACCCCGAACGCGTCGAGAAAGCCACGCACCGCCTCGCCCGGCTCCAGCGCCGCCCCGCACCGATCGAAACCGCGCAGGTTGACGTACAGCTGCCCGTCGGGAAAGTGCGCGGCCACGCGGTGCGCCCAGTGCACGGCCAGGGCGGTCTTGCCGACGCCTGCGGTCCCCGACACCGCGGCAATGACCACCGCGGCGGGCTCCTCCGGACCGGGCCGGGCCGGACCGGAGGGGACCGGACCGGGCTGGGCCGCCGCGGGCTGGGCCGGACCGGGCTGGGCCGGACCGGGCAGGATCGCATCCAGGCTGGCCAGCTCGGCGCCGCGCCCGGTGAACGCGGGCACCGCCGGCGGCAGCTGCGCGGGAACCGGCACCGCCGCCGCAGCCAGCACCGCCGCAGCCCCCGGCGCGGCGGCCGGGGCGGCCCCCGGGGCGGCGGCCGGGGCGGCCCCCGGGGCGGCGGCCGGGGCGGGCGCGTCCAGGGCCGGATCCTGCCGCAGGATCGCCATCTCCAGATCACGCAACGGCTGGCTGGGATCGATCCCCAGCTCCTCACCCAGCGTCTGGCGCAGCCGGTGAAACACCGCCAGCGCATCAGCCTGCCGGCCAGCGCGGTACAACGCCACCATCAGCTGCCCATGCAGCTGCTCATCCAGCCGATGATCCGCCACCATCCGCTCCAGACCCGGGACCAGCCGCACATGCTCCCCCGCCGCCAGCCGCGCCTCGAACAACGCCCGCTGCACCTGCACCCGCAGCAGATCCAGCCGCCCCGCCTGCTCCTCCAGCCACGCCACACCCGCCACATCCGCCAGCGGCCGCCCCCGCCACAACGCCAGCGCAGCCTTCAGCTGCGCCACCCCCCGGACCCGATCAGCCGACCGCGCCCCCTGCCGCAGCAACCGCTCAGCCACCCGCACATCCGTGCCCTCACCACCAAGATCCAGCACATAACCCGGCGGACGCGCCACAATCGCCGCCTTGCTCCCCAGCACACCACGCAAATGCGACACATGACTTTGCAGCGTGTTCACCGCCGTCTGCGGCGCCCGCTCCCCCCACACCACATCCACCAGCCGCCCCGTGCTCACCACCTCACCACCATGCAACGCCAGCGCCGCCAGCACCGCCTTACGCCGCACCCCACGCACCAGCCGCGGACCGCCATCAGCCACCACATCAACCGGCCCAAGCAGCCGCACCTGCATGACAACCCCGTTCCTCCGCCACCGAAACCAACCCCCCAAGTCATCCACGTGCCGCAGCCGCCTCCGGTTCAGCCGGCGCTTACATTGAGTGAACACGACAGGAATCGCCAGGCTGGTGGTGCGAATCCGGCTTCGGATCACGTAGGTTCCTGCTGTGCCTGAGGGCGAGATCTCGATTGACGACCCCGCGCGCCGAGGACGTCCGTGAGCTGCGGCGCCATCGCGCGTTCGCCGATTCGCATAGCCCGCCCGAGCTCCGCCGCAAAGGTCAGCTCCTCGGCGTCGGAGCGCTGAAGCAGCTTGACGGGCGCCACGCAGAGCTGAAGTCCATGCACACCGCCCAAGCGGCGCGAGGTCGCGGGATCGGCCGGGCAATGGTCGATCATCTCGTCGGCATCGCACGCGATCGCGGCTTTCGCCGGGTGAGTATCGAGACAGGGTCCATGCCAGCGTTTGCTCCGGCGCGGTCACTCTACGCAAACGCAGGATTCAGGCCGTGCGGACCGTTCGGCGGCTACCGCCCGAGTCGGAACAGCACATTCATGACGCTGTCACTGAACGGCCCAGACTCCGCGGGCCTGACCCGCCCGTCAGTCAAGCCGCCCAAGGCAGGGCGCGCGGAACCCGCCGTAATCAGTACGGGCCCGTTCGGCGGCGATCTTGTACCTACAGAACCGCCGAGCTGGCGTGATCCCACGCAGCTCACGGCTGGCCCTGAGCCAGGGCATTAGATTAGCAGGGTCCCGGTACTTGTCCGCCGCTGCCTCCAATGCGAGATATTGACGCTGGGTCTTGTTTCGAATGAACAAGCACCGACACCAGGATCCCTACTCAACCGGCGCTTGGCTGCCACTTCCCGAATGCATCGAGTAGTTGCCCTGAAATGGCTTTCAATCTCTGACGAAGCCGGGTGAAAGCATGGAACATCTGCTGCCCAGGCAGGGCAGGTTCCGGGATCCCGGGGCGCGGATGGTTTATTGTCGGAGGTGGCGCGGGAGGGCGCCGCCGGGTCCGCGGGCAGGACGGAGTCCACCTCCAGTTTGCTGATGCAGATCGTGACGATCTCCTTCGGCCTGGCACGCGGACCGCCGGCCGGTGAAGGAGACGTCATGGCGGTTCTGCCTGATCGGCCCAACCTCGACCAGCTACGTCACCAGGCCAAAGAGCTGCTGAGGGCGGCCCGGGCCGGTGACGGCGCGGCGGCCGGCCGTATCGGGGCGGTGTCCGGCCGGTTCACGCTGGCCGCCGCTCAGCTCGCTATCGCGCGCGAGTACGGGTTCGCCAGCTGGGCCCGGCTGAAGGCCGAGGTCGACGCGGCCGCGATCGACCTCGCGGAGAAGGTGGCGGCTTTCTGCGAGGCCAGCATCCGTGACTGGACCGGCCGCGCCGCCCGGATGCTTGCCGCGACGCCGGAGATCGCCGGATACAATTTCGCCACCGCGGTGCTGCTCGGCGACGCCGCCCGGGTGCGCGAGGAGATCGAGCGTGACCCGGCGGCGGCGGCCCGCCCCGATGCCCGGTGGGGCTGGACCCCGCTGCACGCGGCCTGCGCCTCACGGTGGCATCGCCTGGACCCGGCCAGGGCGGACGGGCTGCTTGCCGTGGCCAGGTTGCTGCTGGACGCCGGGGCCGACCTGCATGCCAGGGCCCGCGGTCGGCAGGGCCGCGCCGAGGGCTGGCCGGCGCTGCGCTGCGCGGTCGCCGGCGCCGCCAACCCGTCGATTACCCGGCTGCTGCTTGACCGCGGCGCGGTGCCCGACGACCACGATCTGTATCTGGCCTGCTTCGGCGAGGATGACCACCAATGCTTGCGGCTGCTGCTCGGCCGCGCCACCAACGTGGCCGAGACCACTGCGCTCGCCGCCCCGATCAGCACGGGCGACACGGTGGGTGTGCGGCTGCTGATCGAGGCGGGCGCCGACCCTGGCCGGCCGTTGCCCGGCGATCTGCTCGGCGGCCAGATTCCCGTGGACCCGCCGATTCCCCCCGTCGCGGCGGCGCTCGAGGCCGACTGCCCGGCCGAGCTGATCGAGCTGCTGCTTGGCCACGGCGGCGATCCAAGCGCCCCGGGCCAGGACGGGTTCCCGCCGTACCGGTTGGCGCTGCGGCGTGGCAGGGCCGAAATCGCGGCGCTGCTGGCGCGCCACGGTGCCCGCGCCGATGCTACCGACGTGGATCGCTTCATCTGCGCCTGCCGGCAGGAAGATCGTGCCGAGGCACAGCGGCTGATGCGGCGCAATCCAGGCCTGACCGGCGAGCTCACCGGCGCGGATCACGCGGCGCTGGTCGAGGCCGCCGACAAGGGGCGGACCGAGGCGGTGCGGCTGATGCTGGACGCCGGCTTCCCGCTGGGCGCCCGCGGCGATGACGGCGGCACCGCGGTGCACGCCGCCGCCTACTCCGGCAGTGCGGACACGGTCCGGCTGCTGGTGGACCGCGGCGCCGACATCGAGGCGCGCGACACCACCTGGGACAGCACCCCCCTGGGCTGGGCCAAGATCGGCAGCGCGCAACGGCCACCGCAAAGCCCCAGCCCGGACTGGATCGCGACCGTGCGGACCCTGATCGAGGCGGGTGCGTCCACGGCGGAGATCACCCTCTCCCCCGACGACCTCACACCACCCGTCGACGAGATCACCGAACTGCTCCGCAGCTACGGCGTCGGCGGCGAGCACCCGCAAAGCGGCCGGTGATCGCCGCCGGCCGGATCAGCGCGATGACAGCCCGCGCTCGCGCGGCCCACCTGCCGGGAGGAAGCGCCCGGGACCGGTGATCAGGAAGCCGCCCGCCCGTACACGATGCTGATAAATCAGCGGAGACAGTGACCTTCGTGCGCGGGCCAGTAATGTGCACAAGGAAGTGCATGCGAACTGGCGTGGAGGGGACTTGTTAAAACCCCTATCGCCCCAGTTCAAAGGTAATCTTCCTAAATGATCGAATTTGCCGGCCCGGGCTGGAAAGCCCGGGCCGGCAGTACCTGAGGGAGTGACGGCCGGTGACGTCGAAGCCAGCGAACGGGGCCGACGAGGACGAGCTCGCGTGGGTGGAGCGGGTCGCGGTGTGCGTCGCTGGCCATTGGGGGGTCACACTGATCACCGGGCGGGTCCTGGGCTGGCTGATGATCTGCGACCCGCCACAGCAATCCGCCAGGCAGATAGCCGGCGCCATCGGGTCCAGCCGAACGTCGCTCACCACCAGCCTGCGGTTTCTCACGGCGGCCGGATTGGTGCAGCGGGAACAGCAGCCGGGTGAGCGGGTGGTCCGGTACCGGACCGACAACGACGCGTGGATGACGGTGCTGCGCCGGCGCCTTGCTGCGCTGGTTTCGTTCCGTGACGTCGCCCAGGACGGGATTCAACTGGTCGGGCCCGCCGATCCACGCTCCGAGCGGATGCGGGCCGCTCGCGACATTTTCGACTGGCTGGACGCGGTGGTCACCGACGCCGTGCACCTGCAACCAGCAGCGGGCCGCGCCGCGGCCGCCACGGACGGTCCATTGACAGGCTGAACATGCGCACGTCCGACTCGATTGGTCTTAGGATGCCGAACGGCTGCGCGCGCAGGCGCCACCTTCGCCGCAGCCACACCAGGCTTGTGCCATGCTGGCTGACGGCCGAACGCCTACGTCTTGGCAGGCGCAGCGGCGACCTGAATGCTGTCTGCCTTGCCTTTCCCCGGTAGCACGGCTCTGGCCACCGGCCGGGCGGGGGACGTGTTCCTGTGCCACCCGTTCCTCGTCCACGCCGCCTCCTGGCCGCACCGGGGCCGCTTGCCGCGGATGATCGCCCAGCCGGCCGTCGCACTGCACGGGCAATACCCGCTGCAAGCGCCACCAGGCACGCCGCCATCCCCGGTCGAGCAAGCCATCCTGGCCAGCCCCACACCAGCCCGCACAGCCAGCGCCTGAACGACCCTCCGCATCAGCCAGCAGCGGGTACACCCGGGTCTCCCAATCCGGGGACCGGCCGGGCGGCGGCAGTTATCCCGGTATGCCGGATGTGGGGGCCTGGCCTGGGGTGGTGCGCTCGCCTGCGAGAATCGCGACACGCGGCGCGGTGGCGGCCTGGCAGCGAGGAGCACGGTTGGTGATCGGGGATCAGCGGTCCGGCAGCTTGCTGTCGGTGAACATCGGCATGCCGCAGGATCTGGTCTGGCACGGCAGGACCGTGCACACCGCGGTCTGGAAGAGGCCGGTCGCCGGGCCGCGTCTGGTGCGGCGGCTCAACATCGACGGTGACGGTCAGGGGGATCTGGCCGGGCACGGCGGAGAGCACCGCGCGGTGTTCGTGTACCAGATCGAGTCCTACCGGTACTGGCAGGACCAGTTGGGCCGCGACGACTTCGAGTACGGGCAGTTCGGGGAGAACTTCACGGTGCAGGGCCTGGCCGACGACCAGGTGTGCATCGGCGACCGGTACCGGATAGGCGACGCGGTGTTCGAGGTGACCCAGCCGCGGGTCACCTGCTACCGGGTGGGCATCAGGATGGACGAGCCACGGATGCCCGCCCTGCTGGTCTCCCATCACCGGCCCGGGTTCTATCTGCGGGTGCTGGCCGAGGGCGTCGTGCAGGCCGGTGACGACATCGTGAAGGTGGCCTCCGGGCCCGGGGCCATGACGGTCGCGGAGATCGACGCGCTGCTGTACCTGCCCGGGCATCCCCGCCAGCAGGTGCAGCGCGCACTGGGGATCCCGGCGCTGCCGGCCGGCTGGAGAACCTCGTTCCAGGCGATGCTCAGCCAGCCAGAGGTGCCCGCCGCAAAGGCCGGCAACGCTGGCCTGGCGGCGGCGAGCCCGCCACCGGCCTGGCCGGGATTCCGGCCGCTCGCGGTGAGCGCGATCGAGCGGGAGAGCGACTCGGTGGTATCGGTCCACCTGGCCGACCCGGAGGGGGCGGCCGTGCCGCCCGCTCTGCCGGGACAGTTCCTGACCCTGCGGCTGCGCCCCGATCCTGGCGGGGAACCGCTGGTGCGCAGCTATTCGCTGTCGGGCGCCCCGGGCGCCGGCTCCTACCGCATCAGCGTCAAGCGCGAGCCGCAGGGCGTCGGCAGCCGGTTCGTGCACACCCGTGTGCGGGCCGGCGACCGGCTGGAGGTCGCCGCGCCGCGGGGTACCTTCACCCTGCGGCCGGGGGCGGCGCCGGTCCTGCTGATCAGCGCGGGGGTCGGTGCGACCCCAGTGCTCGCCATGCTGCATGCCCTGGCCGCCGCCGGGTCCGGCCGCGACATCTGGTGGCTGCACGGCGCCCGCAGCCGGGCCGAGGAGCCGTTCGCCGCCGAGTCCCGCTCCCTGCTTGAGGCGCTGGCACACGGGCACCGGTACATCTGCTACAGCCGCCCGGGACCAGATGATGCCGAAGGCCGCGACTACCAGACGGCGGGGCGCCTGTCGGCGCCGGTCCTGTCCACCCTGGACCTGCCGCGCGACGCCGACGCCTACATCTGCGGCCCGGCGGCGTTCATGGCGGACGTGTCCGCGGCCCTGACCGGGATGGGCCTGGATCGCGGCCGTACCCGCACCGAGATCTTCGGCGCCGCACCCGCGCAGACGCCGGGCATCGCACCCGCACCGGCGCGGCCGCCGCACCCGCCAGCAGGTGAGCGGGCTGACGGCCCGCGTGTCGCGTTCGCCCGAAGCGGCCTGGCGGTCCGCTGGGATCGCGGCTACGCCAGCTTGCTCGAGCTGGCAGAAGCCTGTGACGTGCCGGTGCGCTGGTCATGCCGCACCGGCGTATGCCACACCTGTGAGACGGGCCTGTTGTCCGGATCGGTCGGCTATACCCCTGATCCGGTCGATGACCCCGCCGACGGCAGCGCGCTGATCTGCTGTTCGCAGCCGCGCGGCGACCTGGTGCTCGACCTGTGACGGCCCCTCCAGCCAGCGTCCGCGACAGCGCGCCAGAGCCGGATCGGAGCACGTCAAGCGCACCTCGGTGACCCGCTCAGCGGTCGACAGGCGACGAGTGGATCTGGGGCCATATTTCGCGATGACATCGGTCCCACTGGGCGCCGGGCCCGGCATGCCGCGCCGGATGCGCGATCCGGTGCCCAACGGGCCATGGATCATGATCCGGGCGATGGCTGCGGCCCGGGCAGCGCCGGGCTTCATGATCGCGGTAACTTCTCGGCGGTATGTGCGAAAAAGTTACCGCGATCATGGGCTCGGTGGAGGGGCGGATCAGCGCGGTCTCGCCAATGCCGGCGAGCTGGCCGAGGAGGGCGAGCACGGACCGGTCCAGGCCGGCCTGGCGGGCGCGCCGGCGCATGAGGTGGGCGATCTGGAGGGCGAGGACGCAGGTGAAGACGTGGGTGGATGTGGATGTTGTGCTCGGCCCCAATGGCGCATTGGGGAGAACGACACCACGTGCGGGTCTTTGAGCTGGCGGAAGGAGAACTCGGCCTCGGACTGGGACTGGTAGGCGGCGATGACCCCGGCGGCCGGCCAGTTGCCGTGATCGGTGATCAGCACGTGCTTGCCGGACAGTTCTTCTTCGAGAGCGGCGCGGGCGGCCTGATCGATGGCCCATGCCAGGCGCAAGCCCTGGGCTGGTCGCCGGCCAACTGCCAGGTCACGACGCGCCGCACTCAGGTTACCCGGGTGATCTTGCCGATCTCGGCTTCCTGGTGAGCCGCGAAGAAGTGCGGCGCTTTCTTGGCCGCGACGTAAGGGTTGCCGGGTCTGACCTGTTCGGCCGCGTCCTCGTCTGGCGCCCCGTCGACGCCAAGCGGCCGGCGCCAATCGTGTATGTCGGCGACGTTGCCCTGGGTGCACTTGCCCTCCGCCACGCCAGGCGCCACGCCAGGCGCAACGGCCTCCTTCACGACACCGGGGCGCAGCGGCGTCGACTGCTGGATCGTCGGCGGGAGGTCAGCGGTGATTCGCGGCGGCTCGTTCGTCGTAAAGCTCACTCTCGACGGGTCACCGGGGCGAGCGCACCGCTCGCCTGGCTCGCCGAACTGGTAGCCGCACGGCTGCCCGCCATGGCCCCGTCGGCCCGGCAAGCTGACCAGTTGACACGCTGTATTGCCCATGCCTTGGACCCGTGCCGCGGTGGGCGGCGGTGGGCGGCATCAGGCCGCGCTGGACGCCGACATCAAGTAGGACACGAACAGCTTCAGCGTGGACAGCCTGGGATAGTCGCGGAAGGGAATCTCGATACCGGCGCGGTCGTGAATGGCCGTCACCAGGTTCAAGAAGTCCATCGAGTCCAGGCCGGCCGCCTCCTGGAAGGGAAGGTCGGGATCGACGGCGGCGAGATCCACTTCAGGGGCAATCTCGTGCAGCGCGGCCGCCAGGAGTGCGGTTGCCTCGTCGTTGGTCATAGGTGGTCAGGGCTCCCTTCTGGTATGCCGAGTTCCCGCGCTCTCAGCAGCCTGCGCATGATCTTGCCGCTGTTGGTCTTGGGGAGGTGCTGCTCGAAGACGATCTCCTTGGGAGCGATGACGGCACCCAGCCGGCTGCGGCCCCAGCCGATCAGCTCCAAGCGGAGCTGATCATCGGGCGCATGCCCCGAGTGCGACGGTGACGAAGGCCTTGACGATCTCCCCGGCGACGGGGTCCGGCCTGCCGATGACGCCGGCCTCAACGACGGCTGGATGCTCCATGAGGGCGCTTTCGACTTCGAAGGGGCTGATGAGGTGGCCAGCCGACTTGATGACATCGTCGGCACGGCCGACAAACCAGAAGTAGCCGTCAGCGTCCCGGCGAGCGAGATCACCGGTGAGGTACCAGCCGCCGGCAAAGGACGCGCGGTAGCTGGCCTGGTCGTGCAGGTAGCCCCGGAACATCGAGGGCCAGCCCGGGCGCAGCGCCAGTTCGCCCTCGCTAATCGGCCCGGTCGACGACGGTGACCTGGCCGTCGCGCACCTCGGCCCGGCCGTCCGCACCGCGGGCCAGGATCGCGGCTTCCACACCGGGCACCGGCCGCCCCATCGAACCGGGGCGGATGTCCATCGAGGCGTAGTTGGCGATCATGATCCCGCCGGTCTCGGTCTGCCACCAGGTGTCGTGGATCGGCCGGCCGAGAGCCCGCTCACCCCACACGACCGCCTCGGGGTCGAGGGGCTCGCCGACGCTGGCCGCGAACCGGAGCGCGCTGAGGTCGAATCGGCCGGGCACGTCGGCGCTGGAACGCATGAGCATCCGCACCGCGGTGGGGGCGGTGTACCAGACCGTGACCCGCTCCGCCTCGAGGATGCGGTACCAGCGTTCGCTGTCGAATGTGCCCCCGTCGACGATGCTGGTCACGCCGCGGGTCAGCGGGGCGATGATCCCGTAGGAGGTGCCCGTCACCCAGCCGGGGTCGGCGGTGCACCACAGGACATCGTCAGGATGAAGGTCCAGTGCCGTGATGCCGGTGGCGAGATGGGCCACGACGGCTTCGTGGACGTGCACTGCTGCCTTCGGCGGGCCGGTGGTGCCGCTGGTGAAGTGGATCAGCGCCATGTCCTGCGGATCGGTCGGTTCGATGTCGAACTGCTCACTGGCGGCGGCCAGCGCCTCATCGAAGTCCAGCAACTGTCCCGATCCTGCATCCGAGCCGTAGGCATCGACGAGGATCACATGCTGGAGCTCGGGAAGCGAGTCGAGCAGCTTGGCCACCTTGCCGTCGAACAGGGCCCCGGTGGTCACCAGCACTCTGGCATCGCCAAGCTCGAGGCGCCGGCGGATCGGCCCGGGGCCAAAGGCCGAGAACAACGGGCAGAAGACGCTTCCGTTCTTCAGCGCCCCGAGCGCGGTGATGTAGAGGGCAGGAATCCGCCCCGTGAGCGCGAAGACCCGGTCCTTCTTGCCGACGCCCAGCGACCGGAGCAGGTTGGCGAAGCGGTTCGTCAGTGCCCGCAGCTGCCGGTAGCTGATGTCTGTTGTGGTGAGGGACTGGTCCAGGAAGCGCAGGGCAACCTTGTCGGCCTGCCGCCCGCCGGCGTGCCGGTCCACTGCCTCGTGGGCGATGTTCAATCCCTTGCCCTGCGGAAGGCCATCGAGCAACCTGCGTGCGGTGTCCCACGAGAACGTGCGCCGGGCAGCGTCGTAGTCCGGCATGTTCGCCGCAGCGGCCAGGTCCGTCCCTTCCTTGTGGATGGCTTCCCGGGTCATGGCCGCTTCTCCAGGTCAACCTCATGACGGCGTTGTGTCGAAGGGTACGACAGCCCGGTGGGCGGCGGAGCTCCCCGTGACGCGGGCTCGGGCCATTTGCCCCGCCCGTCAGTGCCATTCGGCCCTTCCGTGGCGGCATGTCTCCGAGAACAATGAGCTATGGAACACCGAAATCCGACGAACTCGGAGGAGGTATCCCCACCCCGGAACGAGGAGTACCCATCTCCCGGTCCAGGAGCCTGCGTGGCGCGGGAGGCCCCGATGACGCCAGCTCAAGCCCAACGTGGCGCTGACGGCGCCGACTGCGTCCTCGACAATGTGAGCCTTCCCGATGGCCGGACGCTTACCGTGCGGACGGTGACGGAGACCGACGTCGAGGGGCTGGACGCGCTGTTCGAGGGGCTCTGCGATGAGGATCGGCACTACCGCTTCTTCAATCTGTACCACCCGCCCAGGAAGTTCCTCGAGAAGATGACCCGAGCCGAGGATGAGGGCGGCTATCGCGTGGTCGCGGTCGTTTCCGGACCCCAGGACTCACTCGTTGCCGAGGCGGGCTACGCCATCCTGCCTGACGGCGACGGTGAGTTCGCCCTCACTGTCGCCCCTGGTTGGCGAGGGTGGCTGGGACCCTACCTGCTCGACATCGTTGTCGCCGCCGCGGCGGCACGTGGTGTGCCTCACCTGCAAGCGGACATCCTGCTGGAGAACTCCCGGATGCTTGCCTTGGTCCGCCAGCGTGGTTACGTAACGCTCGACCGTGATGAGTTCTCTGAGGTGCGGGTCGCGATCGGTGCCGCGCAGCCGGCTGGCCGCTGACCGCGCTCACGTAGTTCTCCTCCGGCCGCTGAGTGCCTCTCGGGTACACGCCGACCGCCGCAAGAGCAAACCCAGCGCCTTCGTCAGTCCGTCCATTTGCGCCCCTCCCCGGCAAGCGGGGCCTGCCCCGCCGGCCCGGGGCAGCCGGACGGCTGGGCAGTGCTGGCGCGAAGGCCAGCGCCGCCCGGCAGCGCCCCGGGCAGGGGGCAGCACCAGGCAGCGGCGCGGCCAGCGCCGGCGTCGGCGCGCTCACCACCGGCCCGGTGCGCACGTGCCCGCTGCTGCCCCGGTCACCTCGTACAACGCCCTCAGCAACCCCAGCCAGCCGGTGACCCCCGGCCGGGCGGCGGGGTCCCAGGGCCGGCGCTGGCCGTTTCACTCGGGGAGCTGGCGCTGACGGTCTTCTAGCTGGCGGAAGATCTCGCTGTAGCTGCCGCGCATGTCGTGCGGCACCCGCCATACGTCGACTGTCCCAAAACAGCCGATTACGCGGACGTGCACCACCGGGGCGTCCGGGCGGCCGATGTCGCGGCCCCACTCCCGGCGGTGACCGAAGATGGTGATTCCGCCGACGTCGACGTTGACGCCTTCCGGCACGTAGACATCGGCGTTACCGAACGCCGCCAGGATGGTCACGGCTGTCTTCGGATTGTCGATCGTGGCTTCACGCAAATCCAGATCGAGGTCTCCGATGGCAGTGGCGGCCAACGTCCACCGGCGCAGCCTCAGCCGTCCGCGCCGCGCGACGTGACCGAACAAGGCCGCGGTGAAGCGGGCCGGTTTGCGGCGCGAACTGGCTGCCGCAGAAGGGACCTCGGGCAGGTCTTCCTGGACGCGGGCCAGTTCACCGCCGAACCGGGCCCGGAGGGCGGCGTCGACTCGCTCGGAGAACTCGTCGAGCGTCAGGCGGCCCGCAAGAAGGTGATCGCGAAGCGAGATGACAGCCTGCTCGCGTTCGGCATCCGAGACGCGCAAGGACGGATCGTCCATAGCCGCCACGCTAGACCACAGATGACTCAGGCAGCTATCGCCCCATGGCAAGCTTCGTCCGCGCAATGCTTGGCCGGTCGTTCATGCGAGGCGTTCGGCGGTCTCCAGGAATCGCCGGCCGGCATCCTCGGCGCCGAGGCTCATCGCGTACAGGCCGGTGGACACTCGCTCCAGGAGACCCCACTCCCAGATGGCGGTTTCCTCGACACCGGGTGTGGTCGGCCAGCAGCCCGCGGTACCGCTGGGCGAGGGGCACGGTGTTCCCGGCCAGGAGATGGATGCACCAGTCGCGCAGGACGACACCACAGTCGTAGGCGGGCTCGGCGAGGAATCCGTCAGGATCGACGAACACAAAGCCGGACTCCGCTCCCTTCCGCGCCGGGGCGGCCGCGCCCGTGCGCGCTGCGGATCGTCCGCACCTGGCTGGCGATGTCCTCGCTGGGAATCGGCACGTTGAGGACCGCGTCACGGTTGTCCGCGGTACGCACTCGCACCACGTAGGAGGCTGAACGGCCGGTCAGCGGTTCCAGCACGTTCAGGTGACCATTCGTGCCGCAGTTCGGCGACGAGATCAGGAAAGGCCGGCCAGCCATCGCTGGCCCGGCTGGCCGAGGCTCAGGGCCTTCTGCCTGACAAGGCCGGCACATCGAGCGCCCGGCGAGTCATGATGCCGATTCTCAGGGACAGCCGGACGAGGTGGCCATCGAATTTGTGCCTGCTGCGGGGGCCAGGCAGTGCCTCGCGCATCGCCTGCGTCCGTCATGAGTTCACGGTGCGCGCTCGTCGAGGAGGCCTTCGCCGCGCGTAGCAGGCGCCCGGGCGCGGGATATCTCGTAACCGTTCCTTTCAGCTCAGTCCGGTGACGCGCATGGTGATGTTGATTCGACCGGACGCCAGGCCGGCGGCGGGATCGCCCGTTCCTGGCAGCGTCTTCGGCACGCCGTGGTAGGCGAATCGCGACGGTCCACCGAAGACGAACAGGTCGCCGGATGCGAGTTCGATGTCGGTGTAGGGCCTGGCGCGGTTCTCGGTATTGCCGAAGCGGAATATGCAGCTGTCACCGATGCTCAGCGAGACCACCGGATCGCTGGACCGCTCGTCCTTGTCCTGATGCATCCCCATACGCGCCGCCGCGTCGTAGTAGTTGATCAGGGCGGTGTCTGGGATGTATGCGTCACCGGCGTGCGGGTCCTGGTAGGCATCGGCGAGGGCGTTGCGCGCGAGATCGGCCAGCCAGTCCGGGAACGCGGCGACCGGCGCACCGCCGACGTCGTCTGCGGTGCGCGTGTATTTGTACGGCTGCCAATGCCAACCCAGGCACACCATGCGCACCGACATCTGATGTCCACCGGCGAGCCTGGGCGCGCGCATCGGCGGCGGTCCGGCCGCCCATTCCCGGCACGCTTGGACGATCCTGCGCTGCTGGGCGAGGCTGAGCCAGTCCGGTACGTGCACAGCGCCGACGGCCAGTTCCCTGCGCGCACGGGGCAATAGGGGCTCGGTCATGGTGTGCTATCCGGGTCGCCGGAAGCTGTCGCGCCCCAGCTGGCGCAGTACCTGCTTCATCGTTTCATAGCTGGCCGGGCCGACCTCGTCGCGCCATCGTTCTTCGACCACAGCGATGGCCCGCGACGCCTCTTCGGCCGCCTCGTCGCCCAACGGCGTACGCGAGACGAGGCGCACGCGCCGATCGTTCTCATCTCGCCTGCTGCTGAGGAATCCTGCTGCCTCCAGCCAGTCAGCGAACTCGCCCAGGGCCTGCTTGGTCATGCCGGCCGTCGAGGCAAGGTCGGTGATCCGGATCCCGCCTGGCGGGATCATCTGCAGAATGCGCCGGTGACTCCCCCGTAGCCCGGGGAAACGGGTGCCGATCCGGGCCGCCAGCTCAGCATGCAGGCGCTTGGTGACCGCCTCCAGCCATCGCGGCATGTGGTCGGGCAAGGCGTCCTCGTCCGGCGGCTTGCGAACAGTCATAAGGTCACCTTACTATCAGGAAAAGACAGGCTACCTTACCTTTCGCCGGGCTGACACTCACAGGAGACCTCCTCGCGGACCGAGCAGGCCCACCACGGTCACTGCGCCATCACGGTTTGGTACTGCGGCCACGAATGGGCTGCGCCAGCGTGCCGCGGCCATGCATTCTGTGGCGATGGATCGAAGCGCCGCGGCGCAGGCTTGGCAGACTCACGGGTTCATGGTCCTTCCCGGCTATACCCGCTCTTGGGTTTCCCTTTGCCCGGCCAGCCGTGCTGGACGCCAGGGACTCGCCGGGCCGCGGCGCCCAGCCGCGGCCCGGATGGGAGAAGGCCCAGGTAACGAGGGGGTTTCGCATCTCAACTGTGACTTGACATGCCCGAACCTCGCGGTGAGAGAGTAAGCCTGGGGCGCCAAGGAGGCAGCGTGGCGGGCGCTCCTTCGCAGCGGCGGCGGAGGCTCTCAGCGGTCACCCGCGCATCGTGTCCGCTGTGCGGGTGACCGCAATGACCGGCTCTACCCGGTCATTGTGCAGTCAGTTTGTACGCCCGCCCTGGCGCCGAGTACGCGGTCGACAGTGGCGGCAGACGGAATTGACATCCAGGCCGTTCCGGCCGCGGCGCAGGACGGGGTGAAGCCGTTCATCACCGGCTGCGGCACGCGTACGAAGCCCAGCCCGGCCGGTCGGTGTGCTCCGCAGCAGCCGGACAACTACATCCATGAGAGTACATCCATGAGAGGAAGACGATGAGACGTATCACCATGATCACCGCCTTAAGTGCAGTGGCCTTGGCGGCGGTCGGCTGCGGTAGCGGCAGTAGCACCAGCAGCAGTTCAGCCAGCAGCAGCTCATCCGGCAGCAGCGGCGGCAGCGGCGGCACGATCGACATTTACTCGAGCCTCCCACTGCAGGGAGCCTCGACCGCGCAGACCACCCCGATGGTCAATGGAATCAGGCTCGCGCTCGATGAGGCCGGTGGCAAGGCCGGGCAGTGGACGGTGAACTACCAGTCGCTCGACGACTCGACCGCAGCGGCCGCAAAGTGGGACCCGGGCCAGACGGCGGCCAACGCGCGCAAGGTGGCCACGGACCCGAAGGCCGTCTACTACATCGGCGAGTTCAACTCGGGCGCCAGCGAGGTGTCGATCCCGATCCTCAACCAGGGCGGAATCCCGCAGGTGAGCCCGGCGAACACGTACGTCGGCCTGACGACGAACCTGCCGGGCAGCGCCCCCGGCGAGCCGCAGAAGTACTACCCGACCGGGACCCGTACCTACCTGCGGATCGTGCCGATCGACTCGATCCAGGCCGCCGCGGACCTGATAGCGATGAAGCAGGCTGGTTGCACAAAGGTCGCCGTCGCCAATGACAAGGAGGCTTACGGTGACGGCCTGGCGAAGCTGCTCGAGCTGGAGAAGGGCTATTACGGGGTCACGATCGTGAGCAACACCGGGGTCGACCCGACCGCGCCCAACTTCCGCTCCTACGCGGCCACGGTCAAGGACCAGGGAGCCGATTGCTTCTTCTTCGCTGGCATCGTCTCCAACGGCGCCGTCCAGCTCACCAAGGACGTCAACTCGGCGGTCCCCACGGCCAAGATCTTTGGCGGCGACGGGGTCTGCACGGACTCCTACACCAGCGCGGCGAAGGGCGGTGTCCCGGCCACGCTCTACCCGCTGATGCAGTGCACCGTGGCGACACGGGACCTGGCCAC
>CAWKNX010000014.1:0-90729 GCA_963851085.1 uncultured Actinomycetota bacterium
CGCGTGCCTCCGCCGGTCGCGCTCCTGGGTTGCCGCTCGGCAAATCTACAGAACATGCAGGCCAGAGCGCCGTAGCCGAGCCGAGACAGGGCGTGAAACCCGGGTGAATTCTTGTCGGCGACGTGGTCAGGCAGGCCGTGGCGGCGGCCCGTGCGGGCCGTGCGGGCCGCCGCGGCACCTGTCTGGGAGACAGCCCTGTGACCCCGGGCGAGATCCTTATAACTTCGCACGGACAGAAACGTGACACGATCGGGATACGACACCGCGTGAGAACGTCGCGCCTGGCGGCTTGGGCAGACTGCACGAGGGGCCGCGGCGGTGGCGACAGCGCGGGCGTCAGCCGCGACAGCACGGGACGGCGGGCCATCACACGGGCGGCTGCGGTGATGGCTGTGGCACGGCGTTAGCAACGAAGCACGCCGTCACCACAGGACGCGGGTCACAGGCAGCGCGGGCAGCAGGGTCGTCACCACGGGACGGGTGTCACCACAGGACAGGGCGCCCGCGGCAGCACGGGGACGGTGACAGCACCAGGGCAGCGCCTACGGCATGGTTACGCCGCGGCCCACATCAGCGCTACCTGGCCGCGGCACGCTCGACAACCGCGGCATATCGCTGTCAGGCCGGGATGACCTCCACACCGCCAACCGTGCGCTTGCCCCTGCGCAGCACCAGGAACTGGCGATGCAGCAGGTCTGTCCGGTCAGGGCGGGCGTTCTCGTCCGTCACCTTGCGGTTGTTCAGGTAAGCGCCGCCCTCCGCGATCGCTCGCCTCGCCGCGGACTTGCTCGCCACGATCCCGGTGTCCGCGAGCAGGTCCACGAGCGGCGGCAGTTGGCCGTCCCGGCCCACCCTCACGACATGTTTCGGCACTTCCGCGAGCGCCGCGGCGAGCGTGCGTTCATCGAGGCCGCGAAGGTCGCCCTGGCCGAACAGAGCGCGGCTCGCCGCCTCCACCCGCTGGCATTCCTCCGCTCCGTGTACGAGCGTGGTGACGTCCTCGGCCAGCGCCCGCTGCGCCGCACGTGCGGCCGGCCGCTGCGCGGCCTCGACCTCGAGCGCGAGGATTTCCTCCTGCGCACGGAAAGTGAACACCCGCAGGAGCTTTCCCGCTTCGGCGTCGGCCACATTGAACCAGAACTGGTAGAACGCGTACGGGCTCGTCAGCTCGGGGTTCAGCCAGATGGCCCCGGACGCGGTCTTGCCGTACTTGGTGCCGTCCGGTTTGGTGATCAGCGGTGTCGCAAGCGCGTGCACGCTCGCGCCTTCGACCCGCCTGATCAGGTCCACCCCAGCGACGAGGTTGCCCCACTGATCGCTTCCGCCGGTCTGCAGCGTGCAGCCGTACCGCCGGTAAAGCTCCAGGTAGTCGAGGGCCTGCAGGACCTGGTAGCTGAACTCGGTGTAGCTGATGCCGCCGCTGTCCAGGCGGGCCTTCACCGACTCCCTGGCGATCATCTGGTTGACGCTGAAGTGCTTGCCGATGTCACGCAGGAAATCCAGCGTCGGCATCGAGCCGGTCCAGTCCAGGTTGCTCACCATCTGGGCACTCGTGGGGCCGCCGCCGAAATCCAGGAAGCGTGCCACTTCGCGCCGGATCCGCTCGACCCAGTCGGCGACCACCTCGCGCGGGTTCAGCACGCGCTCAGCCGACTTGCCGCTCGGATCCCCGATCAGGCCGGTAGCGCCGCCGACGAGGCCGATGGGCCGGTTTCCGGCCCGCTGAAACCTGGCCACGGTGAGCAACTGCACCAGGTTGCCGATGTGCAGGCCCGGAGCAGTCGGATCGAACCCGCAGTACAACGTGACCGGCCCCGTCACGAGCGCCTTCCGCAGCGCCTCCTCGTCGGTCGAGAGGGCGATCAGGCCACGCCAGGCCAACTCGTCGAGCACGTCGGTCACTGCTTCCTCATCTCCGTACCAGGCTGGCGCGCCAGGGCTGTCTTTCCATGATCGCGGTGGGGTTCCCCGCGCATATGACCGGAAATCCGCGGCGATCATGGAAACGGATGTCCCCCTGGCCATCCCTCGCACAGGGTAGCGGCGAGGGATGGCGGCGTCGAAGCGGTTCCCCCGCGGCGTCAGCGGCCGGCCGCGGTCCTGCGCACGTACGCGCGGTACGGGGAGACGGTCGGCTCGCCCGCCACCCAGAACCGCCACGGCACATCGGCCGCCTCCCGCACTCCGGTTCTTGGTCCCGAACGGATGACTCGGGGTGACACCATCTCGCCACGCCGCACCCGCAGCGGGGACGCCGGGTCGCAGACGTCCGCGCCATTCAGCGCCCGGTCGACGCCAAGGGCCTGGCAGAGCCGGGCAGGCCCCCTGGCCAGATCCCTGGCCCACGCCTGCGTACGGGCCGTCTCCGCGTCACCAGGTCCGGCGCCTGCCGCTCCGGCCTGCGTTCTTGCCCGCCGCGCACGTGCGATCGCAGCGCCGCAGATCACGCGCCCGGCGCGCAGCAGCACCGCCCCCGCGGTGCCCTCCCCCAGGCAGACGAGGTTGACGCAGAAGTGCATGCCGTAGGTGAAATAGACATACGCGTGGCCGGGCGGGCCGAACATGACCTCGTTGCGCCGGGTGGATCCGCGGTAGGCGTGCGAGGCTGCGTCCACCGCCCCCGCGTACGCCTCCACCTCGGTGATCGCCGCGGCGACGAGCCCCTCACTTGTCTCGTGCTCGATCACGTACCCAAGCAGCGCGGGGGCGACATCAAGGACCGGGTGGTCGAAGAACGAGCGCTCTGCGAGCGATTCGCGCGGTGCCACGGGAGCCGATGAGACCTGTGTCCCAGCGGCTGACGAGCTGTATCCAGAAACTGGGCTGTGCGGGGTCTGCGGGGTTGCACTGTGCGGGGTCTGCGGGGTTGCACTGTGCGGGCGTGGAGCCGCGCCCGTAGCGCGCGGGTCAGCCGGGTGGCTGGACGCGCCTGGCCCGGGCGGAGTCCCCTCAGCTCGGGCTACGCCTGCCGCGGGCGGAATCCGTGGGGACCCCGCGGCAGGGTCAGCCCGCAGCCCAGGCGGCATGCTCGTCCACCGCGCCGCGCAGCGCGGCGAGCTGCTCGGCGACCCGGCCGGGCGCGGTGCCGCCGCGAGCGGAGCGCGCCGCGATCGCACCTGTCGCCGACAGGACGTCCCGGACGTCCGGGGTGAGCAGCGGTGAGATCTTCGCCAGGTTCCCGTCGCTGACCTCGTCGAGCTCGGCGTCGTTCACCTGGCACCACACAACCAGGTGGCCCACGATCTCGTGTGCCTCACGGAACGGCACGCCGCGCCTGACAAGCAACTCGGCCAGGTCGGTGGCGAGGGCGAACCCGGACGGCGCAGCCTGCGTGAGCCGTTCGGTATTAATACGGGCGGTCGCGATCAGGCCTGCGGTCGCGGGCAGCACCAGCATCAGCGTGTCCACCGCGTCGAATACCGGTTCCTTGTCCTCCTGGAGGTCCCTGTTGTAGGTGAGCGGCAGTCCTTTCAGCGTGGTGAGCAGGCCGGTGAGGTCCCCGATGAGGCGCCCGGCCTTGCCGCGCGCGAGCTCGGCCACGTCGGGGTTCTTCTTCTGCGGCATGATCGACGATCCGGTCGCGTACGCGTCGTCCATCTCGATCCAGCCGAACTCGCGCGACGCCCACAGCACGACCTCCTCACCGAGCCTGGACAGATGCACACCGATCAGGGCGGCCACGAAGAGGAACTCGGCCACGAAATCGCGGTCGCTTACCGCGTCCATCGAGTTCGGCGCGGCCGAGTCGAAGCCGAGTTCCGCCGCCACCGCCTCGGGGTCAAGCGGCAGCGAGGAGCCCGCGAGCGCGCCGGCGCCGAGCGGGCAGACCGCCGCCCGCTTGTCCCAGTCCTTGAAACGTGCCGCGTCCCTGGCGAAAGCGTGCACGTGCGCCAGCAGCTGATGCGAGAACAGCACCGGCTGCGCGTGCTGCAGGTGCGTCATCCCGGGCGCCGCGACGCCGGAGTGCCGCTCCGCCTGGCCGAGCAGGGCGGTCTCGAGCTCGGCCAGGCGCGACACAATCTGCCTGGCGTGATCGCGCAGGTACAGCCGCAGGTCGGTGGCGACCTGGTCGTTGCGGCTGCGGCCTGCCCGCAGCTTGCCCCCGACGGCGCCGAGCCGCTCGAGCAGGCCCCGTTCGAGCGCGGTGTGCACGTCCTCGTCCGAGGCCGTCGGGCGGAACTCACCACGCCTGCAAGCCGCGCTGAGGTCGTCAAGCGCGGTGAGCATCCGCTTCAGCTCGTCATCAGTCAGCAGCCCGGCGCCGCGCAGAACCCGGGCGTGTGCGCGGGAGGCGAGCAGGTCGTACGGGGCGAGCCGCCAGTCGAACTGGACGCTGACAGAAAGCCGCGCCAGCGCCTCGGCGGGGCCAGCGTCGAAGCGGCCACCCCACAGGCGCACCGGGATCTTCCGCTGCTCGTCTGGCACGCTGCTCCTGTCCTCTGGTCTTCCTCGCGGGCGGCCGCCCCTGGGAGCCTGGGCCGATCAGGCGCCCGCACGGCGGCCCCGTACCGCAGCGATCTTGCTCGGCAGCCCCCACAGCTCCACGAACCCCTTCGCGAGCGACTGGTCGAAGGTGTCACCGGTGTCGTAGGTGGCAAGCTCGTAATCGTAGAGGGAAACAGGGCTTCGCCGCCCGGTGACCACCGCGCTGCCGCCGTGCATTCGCAGCCGGATGTCACCGGTCACGTGTGCGGATGCCTGCTCGATGAACCCGTCGAGCGCCTGCTTCAGCGGTGAGAACCACAGGCCGTCGTAGACAAGCTCGCCCCACCGCTGGTCCACCTGCCGCTTGAACCTGGCCAGGTCGCGCTCGACGCACACGCTTTCGAGTTCGGTGTGCGCGGTGATGAGCGTGACCGCCCCTGGCGCCTCGTAGATCTCGCGGCTCTTGATCCCGACCAGGCGGTCCTCCACCATGTCGATCCGGCCGATCCCCTGTGCCCCGGCGCGGGCGTTCATGGTCGTGATGATCTCAAGCGGGGACAGGGCGGTTCCGTCGACTGCCACCGGAACGCCATCCGCGAACGTCAGGACCGCTTCGTCCGGATCGCGCGCCACCGCCGGATCCGCGGTGTACGCGTACACGTCGGCCTGCGGCGTGATCCAGATGTCCTCCAGGTGCCCGGTCTCGATCGAACGGCCCCATACGTTCTGGTCGATGGAGTAGGGCGACTTTCGCGTCACGTCGAGCGGCAGCCCATTGTCCTCAGCGAACGCGATCGCCTTGTCCCGTGTCATACCGGAGTCGCGGACCGGCGCGAACACCTTGAGCTGGGGGGCGACACTGGCCAGGCTCGCCTCGAACCTGACCTGGTCGTTGCCCTTGCCCGTGCAGCCGTGCGCGACCGTCGTGGCCCCGTACGCGGTGGCGACCCTGGCCAGGTGCGATACGATCAGCGGCCGCGACAACGCGGAAACCAGCGGGTAGCGGTCCATGTAGAGCGCGTTCGCCCGCAGAGCGGGGACACAGTAGCCCGAGGCGAACTCGGCCCTCGCGTCCACTACCTCGGCCTCCGCGGCCCCGCAGGCGAGAGCGCGCTTACGGATGGTCTCCAGATCCTCGCCGCCCTGACCGACATCGACCGCGAGCGCGATCACCTCGGCCCCGGTCTGCTCGGTGATCCAGCCGATCGCCACCGATGTGTCGAGGCCACCCGAATACGCGAGTACAACGCGTTCTGTCATCTGTTTCCATCCCTGGGTTATCTGGTCGTGTTATCTGGTCAGTTCACCGGCTCGCGGCGCTCCGCGAGCCTGAGCAGTTGCGCGGCGACCCGGGCGCCGCCGCCCGGGTCCCTGGTGATGACGAGCACGGTGTCGTCGCCCGCGACCGTGCCCAGGATCGACGGCCAGTTCGCGTGGTCCAGCGCGGAGGCGAAGAACTGCGCCGCTCCGGCCGGGGTCCGCAGCACGACCAGGTTCGCGCTCGCCTCCGCCGAGGTGAGCAGCTCGGCGGAAATTCTCGCGAGCCTTCCGCTCGCCTCTGGTGTTCCGCCAGATCCTGGCGCCGGGATGCCACCCGGCTGCGCACCTGGCATGTCCGCGGACTGTGGCAGCGCGTAGACAAGCCCGCCGTCAGCGCCGCGCAGCCGGACCGCGCCAAGCTCATCGAGGTCACGCGAGAGCGTGGCCTGCGTGACCTGCACGCCGGCCTGCGCGAGCGCGGAAGCAAGTTCGTCCTGTGAGCGGACGGGAAAGCGCGCGAGGATGCCGGCGATGCGGGCATGCCTGGCGGCCTTGGTCATCGGGCTCACGCCGGTCATGACGATCTCTCACCCGCGGTGCCCGCCCTCGGGGGCGCCGCGGCGGGCCGCCCGGCGGGCGCCGCGGCGCCATCCACGGCGGCGAGGACGGCGGGGAACGCGGCGAGGAATGACCGCGCTTCCTCGGCGCTGAGAACAAGGGGCGGCGCGATCCGCACCGCGTCCGGCTGCACGGCGTTGACCAGAAAGCCGGCGTCCCGGCAGGCGCGCTCCACTTCGGCCGCGGCCGGGCTGGTCAGCACGGCGGCGAGCCATAGGCCGCGGCCGCGGATCCCGGCGAGCAGTGGGTGCGCGATGGCGGCGATCCCGGACCTGAGCAGGTCACCTATCTCGGCGGCGCGGGCGAGCAGGTCATCGCGTTCGATCACGTCGAGCACCGCGAGCGCCGAGGCGCATGCGACCGGGTTGCCGCCGAACGTGCTGCCGTGGTCACCCTTGCCGAGCACCGAGCCGAAGCGGCCGACACCGATGCACGCGCCGATGGGCAGGCCGCCGCCAAGCCCTTTGGCGAGCGTCAGGACGTCGGGCGTGATCCCCTCCCACTGGTGCGCGAACCACCTGCCGGTCCGCCCGATCCCGCTCTGGATCTCATCGAGGACCAGCACGGCGCCTGTGGCGTCGCACGCTTCGCGCGCGGCGCGCAGGTAACCATCGGGCGGCGGCACCACGCCGCCCTCACCCAGCGCAGGCTCGAGAAAGACAGCGGCGCACTCGCCGGTCACCGCCGCGAGAAGCGCCGCCGCGTCGCCGTAAGGCACGAACGTCACGTCCACTCCATAGGGCCCGAACGGCTCGCGTATCTGCGCCTTGCCCGTCAGCGCGAGCGCGCCCATGGTGCGTCCGTGAAAACCTCCCTCCGCGGCCACCACGTAGGTGCGAGCGGAACCTCGGCCCGCGCCGTACCTGCGCGTCAGCTTGAACGCCGCCTCGTTCGCCTCAGTACCTGAATTGCTGAAGAAAACCCTGCCTTCGGCGCCGAGCAGGCCGAGCAGCCGCTCGGCGAGTTCGACCTCACGCTCGTGCATGAACAGATTGCTGGTGTGCGCGATCGAAGCGACCTGGCTGCTGACGGCCTCGATGACAGCCGGATGTGCGTGCCCGAGCGAGGACACGGCGATCCCGGCGATGAGGTCGAGGTACTCCCGCCCGTCCACGTCCCAGACGCGGGAGCCCTGGCCTCTCGCGAGCGCGACGGGCGGCACGCCGTAGTTCGGCATCAGTGCCGCGGCGAAACGTTCCTGCAGCCGCTGTGTCGCCTGGCGGCTGCGCCCGGCCTGGTCGGCTTCCCTGGTCGTACTCAGAGCGTGCTCTTCTTCGCTCCGTTTTTGGGCGCTCATGGAATCGCTCCGTCCGGGACCACCATCGTGCCGATCCCCTGGTCGGTGAATATCTCGAGCAGCAGCGCGTGCGGAAGCCGCCCGTCGAGGACGTGCGCGCGGCGCACGCCGCCCCGGACCGCGCGCAGGCAGGCAGCCATCTTGGGCACCATGCCCGTGGTGAGCGCGGGCAGCAGGCCCTCGAGTTGCGTCGCGGTCAGCAGGCTGACTACCTCGTCCGAGGTGGGCCAGTCCGCGTAGAGGCCCTCCACGTCCGTCAGCACGACCAGCTTGGCGGCGCCGAGGGCGACAGCGAGCGCCGCGGCGGCGGTGTCGGCATTGACGTTGTAGACCTCGCCGCCCGTTCCCCTGGCTACGCTCGAGATGACGGGGATGCGGCCGTCCGCGAGCAGGCTGTGCACCGCGCCCGGCTCGACGTCGGTGATCTCGCCAACCAGGCCGATGTCGACGTTCTCGCCGTCCACCTGATGATTTGCGCGCCGCGCGGTGAACAGGTTCGCGTCCTCGCCCGACATCCCGACCGCCCATGGCCCGTGCTGGTTGACGAGCCCGACGACGTCCCTGTTGACCTGACCGGTGAGCACCATCCGGACCACGTGCATGATCTCCGGGGTGGTGACGCGCAGGCCGCGGGTGAACGTGCTTTCTATACCGAGCCGGTCCAGGTGCGCATTGATCTGCGGACCTCCGCCGTGCACGACCACAGGCCGCAGGCCTGCGTAGCGCAGGAATACCAGGTCCTGTGCGAACCCGCGGCGCAGCGGTTCGTCCGTCATGGCGTGGCCACCGTATTTGATCACGATGGTCTGGCCGTGGAATCGGCCGAGCCAGGGCAATGCCTCGATCAGCGTGGCCGCCTTCGCGAGCGCCGCCGCGCGGTCCCGGGCCCAGCTCTCACCCGCACCCGCTGCGCCAGCACTTGCGCCCGCGCTATTCGTGCCCGCGCTTGTCGTGCCCCGGGACTGCGCCGACGACAGCAATGCCGCGCCTGGCCCAGGTGTTTCGTCCCGGTCTGCCTTGTCCGTCATGTCGAATATGCCGAGTTTTCGTGCACATAGTCGGTGGTGAGATCCGTCGTCCAGACCGTCGCCGCATGCGGGCCCGCCGAGAGGTCGACCGTGATGGCAACATCACGTGGCCGCAAGTCGGCCTTGCTCCTGTCGTCACCGGCGCAGCCGCCCCTGCAGACCCACACGCCGTTCATCGCGACGTTCAGCCGGTCCGGCTCGAAGGCTGCATCGGTGGTGCCGACTGCGGCCACCACCCGGCCCCAGTTCGGGTCGTCGCCCGCGAGCGCGCACTTGAGCAGGCTGTTCCTGGCGACCGCACGCGCGGCGGTGAGCGCGTCGGCCTCGCTGGCCGCACCGATCACCTCCACGGCGACCACCTTCGTCGACCCCTCCGCGTCGGCGACGAGCTGGCGCGCAAGGTCCGCGCAGACGTCGGTCAGGGCCGCGGTGAACTCGGCCGGATCGGGGCCGACCCCTGCTGCCCCGCTGGCGAGCAGCAGCACGGTGTCGTTCGTGGACATGCATCCGTCGGAGTCGACCCGGTCGAAGGTCCGCGCGACCGCGGCCCGCAGCGCGCGGTCGAGCTCGCTCGCCGGAAGGTCGGCATCGGTCGTGAGCACGCAGAGCAGGGTCGCGAGCGCCGGAGCAAGCATCCCGGCCCCCTTCGCCATGCCGCCGATTGTGTAGGAGGCGGACTGGCCGTCACCAGCAGGGCCGTCACCGGCCGAGCTTGCGCAACCCGCTCTGGTGCCAGCGGCCGGGCTGGCGCCGGCGGTGACCGGGTGAATGCTCGCCCGGCGGGGGTGCCCCACCTTCCTGAAGGCGATCTTGACGACCGTGTCGGTGGTACGGATCGCGTCGGCGGCGGCCAGACCCCCGGCCCGCGACAACGCGGCGACCGCGGCGTCCACTCCTGGCAGCAGCATGTCCATGGGCAGCCGCTCACCGATCAGGCCGGTCGAGCAGACCGCGATCTCACCCGCCGAATCATCGAGAGCCGCCGCGAGCCGTTCCGCCGTGGCGTGGGTGTCCTGGAAACCGGCCGTACCCGTGCACGCGTTCGCTCCGCCCGAGTTGAGCACGACGCCGCGCACCCGGCCCCCGTTTACGACCTGCTGCGTCCAGAGCACGGGCGCGGCCTTGACCCGGTTGGCGGTGAAGACGGCGGCGGCGGACCTGGACGGGCCCTCGTTCACCACGACGGCGACATCGCGGCCGCCGTTCTCCTTGAGGCCGGCCGTCACCCCTGCCGCGAGGAATCCGATGGGTGCGGTGACGCTCATGGCGATACTCCGTGTGCGGTAAGGCCGGCGGTTTCCGCCAGGCCGGTCATGAGGTTGGCGTTCTGGATGGCCTGCCCGGCCGCGCCCTTGCCGAGGTTGTCGATGGCCGCCACCACCACGGCGCGGCCCGCTCTGGTGTCCGCCGCGGCTTGCAGGTGCGCCGCGTTCGAACCGGAGGTCGCCGCGGTGGACGGCCAACTGCCCTCGGGCAGCACATGCACGAAGGGCTCATCGGCGTAGGCGTCCGCCAGGGCGCCGCGCAAGAGCGCGGTCACCGCGCTAGCACCTGCCGCGCCGGACGCGCGCCGGGTGAGCCGGGCCGTGCAGGTCGCCAGGATCCCCCTGGGCATCGGCGCGAGCGACGGCGTGAACGAGACCGTCACCCCGCCGCCAGCCGGAAGCTGCGCCGCAGGCCGGGCCTCGGCGAGCACCTGCTCGATCTCCGGCGTATGACGGTGCACACCGCCCACCTGATAGGCGGACATCGCGCCCATCACCTCGGCGCCGAGCAAGCTCAGCTTTGGCGCCCGGCCCGCACCGGAGGTACCTGACGCGGCAGCGATCACGATGTCCGATGCCTCCGCGAGCCCCGACCTGAGCAGCGGCGCGAGCGCGAGGATCGCCGCCGTGGCAAAGCATCCGGGCACCGCGACCTGTGTCGAGCCCGTGATCCGCTCTCGGGCGCGCGGGAGTTCGGGCAGCCCGTACGTCCAGCACCCGGCGTGCCGCCCGCCGTAGAACCGCTGCCACGCGGCCGGGTCAGCGAGCCGGAAGTCGGCGCCGAGATCGACGATCTTGACATGTGCGGGGAGCTCCGCGGCCACCGCCGCGGACCGCCCGTGCGGGAGCGCGAGGAAGACCAGGTCCGCCTGCGCCAGCCGCTGCGGATCAAGGGGTTCGAACCTGCGACCGGACAATTGCACAAGGTTCGGATGGAGCGCGGTCACGGGCTCGCCCGCGTTCGATCCGGCCGCGACAGGCCCGAGCGCCATGCCCGGGTGGCAGGTAAGCAGGCGAAGCAACTCACCGCCCGCGTAACCGCTCGCGCCCGCGACCGCCACCTGGACGCCCATCCGTGTCCTCCCTGCCCTGCCCTGCCTGCCACGTTCTGCCTGACGTGCGGTGGCTCTCGGTGACTTTCCTTGACGTGCCGTGCGGGACTTACCGCGGGCGGGTTCCCCGCCCGGGCCCCGTGTCCCGGGCCCCGTGTCCCGGGCCCCGTGTCCCCGGCCCGTGTCCCCGGGACGCGCCGCCGCTCACCAACGGCCCTGCATCACTATGTATCACATTGAAATATTATGCAAGTCGGCTGGCCGCGCGCGGCGCTGTGGCGACTGTCCCGCGCCTGCTGCCAGGCCTGCGCTGGCCGCTCCGCGGCCGTCCGGCGGGCCAGCCCGGCGCGGGGTAGATCCCAGCGCGATAACCGCGCGGTAACGCTCCGGGGGCGCGCGTACGGCGCCGGATGAGCGACGGCATGATGGAAGCGCACGAGGGAGGTTGGCGATGCGGCACGCGGGGCAGATGGCGCTGGCCGTACTCGCCCTGACCCTGGCGGCGGGCTGCTCGGCCAGTTCCGCCACCACCCCGGCGGGCACCTCCTCGGCGACGCCGAGCGGTCAGCCGGCGGCGCAGCAGGCATGCGGCACGGTGTACACGGCCGCGCACGTGCCTGTCACAGTTGAGGTGCCGCCGGGCGCCGTCGACTGTGCCGTGGCGCTTCGGGTCCAGGCCGACTACACCCGCAAGCTCACCGCCGGTGAGGCACCTGGCAATGGCGGGGGCGGACCTGTGCCCGTCGACGGCTGGACCTGCGAGGGGTACCCCACCCCGCAGGTGCTGCGGACCGGCCGGGCCTCGGTGTGCCATCGGGGCAGCATCCAGTTCTTCGCCGTGCTGCCTGCCCCGAGCGCCGCAGCGACATCCTGAACGCGGCCGGCCTATTGCCACTGTCCCGGCCAGGCGCGGCAGACGCCGCAGCGCCGGTCAGGACCCGCGAAGCACCGCGCCGACCCGGCGTGCCGCCTCGGCCACCGCTGCGTCACGGACCGCGGAGGCCTCGCTCGCGGTGAGCGTGTGGTCGGGCGCGCGCAGGCGCAGCGTGTAGGCGAGCGACTTGTTTCCCTCGCCGGCCTGCGCGCCCGTGTACACGTCGAAAAGGCGGATCTCCTCGAGCAGGCCGGCGGCGCCGCTGGCGGCGATGCCGGCCCGCAGCGCTTCCGCGACCTCCGCGGCCGGAACGTAGCGTGGCACCACAAGCGCGACGTCCTGGGTCGCCACGGGGTAGGTCGGCAGCCGCGGCGCCTGGACCGGGCCACGCACCGCCGACTCGACCAGCGACAGGTCGATTTCCATCGCGCAGGTACGCGGCGGCAGCCCGAACGCCGCCACGGCCCTCGGATGAAGCTCACCCGCGAAACCGGCCCGCTGCTGCTCGCCGCCGCTGGTCGTGACGAGCAACTCCGCGCACCGGCCCGGATGCCAGGGAAGCTGCTGTGCCGCGCGCTCGGTAAGCGCGACATTTGCCGCGGTCGCGACATCCCTGGCGGCCTGCACCGCGTCGGCCCAGTCCGCTGTCCGGCCAGGACCCCACCAGCCGGCCGGTGTCCTGTTTCCCGCGAGCGCCACCGCACCGTGCAGGGGCTGCTCGGGGAGCGCAGCCTCGACCATGGCCAGTTCCTGCGGCGTTGGCCCGCGATCCACCGGGAGGCGCGGCGCGCGCCGCGGGCTGTTGTCCGCCGCCGGGCCCGGAAGATACACAAGGCCCGTCTCGAAGAGCGAGAGGTCCCCGAACCCCCGCCGCAGGTTGCGCACCAGTGTGCGCAGCAACCCGGGCAGCAGCGTGGTCCGCAGCAGCGGCTCGTCCTCGCTCAGCGGGTTGGCCAGCCGGACCGCACGGCGCCGCGGATCGTCGTCGGCGAGCTGCATGGCATCGAAATCCGCGCCGGAAAGGAACGGGAACGACAGCACCTCGACGTACCCGGAGCCGCCGAACGCGCGGCTCACCGTGCGTCTGGTCCGCTGCGCTTGCGTCAGCCCACGGCCGGCGGGCGCGCGCGGCAGGCGAACCGGTATGTTCTCGTATCCCTCCAGCCTGATGACCTCCTCCGCCAGGTCGTTCGGGCTGGCCAGGTCGGGCCGCCAGGATGGCGGGAACACCTCGATAATCTCGGTGCCGTTGCCCGGGTTGACCTCGCAGCCGATCTGGCGCAGCCGCCGCAGGGCGACCTCGCGGCCGTAAGTCATGCCCGCGACCCGGTCCGGGTGGCTGGCCGCCATCGTGATCACCACGGGCGGCACAGGGACCTGGACGCGCGTGCAGCCAGGCACCACGCGGGCCGCGCCAAAACGGGCGAGCATGGCCGCGGCCTTCGCGCTCGCCCGCAGTTGCAATTCAGGGTCGACGCCGCGCTCGAAACGGTACGACGCCTCACTGCTCAGCCGGTGCCGGCGGCTCATCCGCGCGACACCGACCGCGGAGAAGCGGGCAGCCTCGATGACGAGATCGGCGGAGGTCTCGTCGATCTCCGTGTTCAGCCCTCCCATGGTGCCGGCCATGCCGATGGGGCCGGAGGAGTCGGCGATGAGGATGTCCTCGGGGTCCAGCCGGCGCACCGCGTGATCAAGTGTCTCGAGCGTCTCACCCGGCCGGGCGCGCCGCACGACGATAGGCCCGTTGAGCTTGGCCTTGTCGTAGGCGTGCAACGGCTGGCCGAGTTCGAGCATCAGGTAGTTGGTGATGTCGACCGCGAGCGAGACCGGCCGCATCCCCGACCGGGCGAGCCTTGTCCGCATCAGGATCGGTGTCACCGACGCCGGGTGCAGTCCGCCGACCTCGCGCAGCACGAAGCGATCGCACGCGGTGGGATCCTCAATTCCGGCCGGATGCACGCCGCCGCCTTCGGCCGGCCAGTCCGGCGTGAGCCCGGCATCGGCGGGATCGGTGAAATCCACGTCGAACGCGGTCGCGGCCTCGCGTGCCAGCCCGCGGATCGAGACGCAGTAGCCGCGGTCGGGTGTCACGGCGATGTCGAGCACCTCGTCGCGCAGGCCGGCGTAGTCCGCGAAATCGGCGCCCACCGGCGCCGTGTGTTCGAGCACCACGATGCCGGCGTGGTCGTCCCAGAGCCCAAGCTCCGCGGCGGAGCAGATCATCCCATCCGACACATGGCCGTACGCCTTACGCTGCGTGATCTCGAAGCCGCCGGTCAGCACCGCGCCCGGCAGCGCGACAGGCACCCGGTCCCCCACGGCGAAGTTGACCGCGCCGCAGATGACACCCCGTGGCTCTGCCTGCCCGGTAGCCACCTGGCACCACCTGATCGGCTTCTTGAACCCGGACATCTCTTCGATCGCGAGCACCTCGCCGATGGTCACGCCGCGGATGCCCGGTCCGACCGTGACCACAGACTCGACCTCGAGCCCGGCGGCGATCAGCTTGCTGGCGATCTCACGCGCGGGCACCGCCGGCAGTGCGGCGAACTCGCGCAGCCACGAAAGCGGGACCCGCATCAGACCTCCATCCCGAACGCGGTGGTGAACCGCACGTCGCCTTCGATGACGTCCCGCATGTCGGCGACGCCGTGCCTGAGCATCAGGGCCCGCTCGATACCGAGCCCGAACGCGTACCCGCTGTACCTGTCCGGGTCGATCCCGCAGGCGGCAAGCACGCGGGGGTTGACCATGCCGGAGCCGCCGAGCTCGATCCAGCCTTCTGATTTGCAGGTGCGGCACGGCGGCGCGCCCGGGGCGACCGATGCGCCGCGGCACACGTGACATTCCATGTCGACCTCTGCGGAGGGCTCAGTGAAGGGGAAGAAATGCGGCCGGAACCTGGTGGCAAGACCTTCGCCGAACATCGAGGTCACGAAGGCACCGATCGCGCCGCGCAGATCGGCCATGGTCAGGCCCTCGTCCACGGCGAGGCATTCGAGCTGATGGAAGACGGGGCTGTGGGTCGCGTCGAGCTCGTCGGTGCGGAATGCCTTGCCAGGGACGACCACGTACACCGGCAGCGGCCGGGTCAGCAGCGCACGGACCTGCACAGGCGAGGTATGCGTGCGGAGCACCATCCCCGATTCCGCGCCCGGCCCGGCCGGCCCGCCGTCATCCGGCTGGCCCGCCGCCTGCTGGCCCGCCGGGGACCCGGCGGGCGTGGCGGGCCCACCGTCCGCGGCGACGAAGAAGGTGTCCTGCTCGCTGCGCGCCGGGTGGTCGGTCCCGAAGTTGAGTGCGTCGAAGTTGTACCACTCCGCCTCGACCTCTGGGCCCTCGGCCACCTCGTACCCCATCCCGATGAAGACGTCGGCCAGGCGCTCGGACAGCGTGGTGATGGGATGCCGTGCGCCGCGCGGCGCACGCCCGGCGGGCAAGGTGACGTCGACCGTCTCCTCCGTGAGCACCCGCGTGTCGCGTTCGGCCTCGAGCTCGGCCTGTCTGGTCGCAAGCGCCTCACGGACCTCGGCGAGCGCGACGCCGACCCGCTTGCCCGCCTCCGCGCGCGCGGCGGGCGGGAGCGCCCCGATCTCGCGGTTCGCGAGCTTGAGCGGTGATCTGTCACCCGCGTGCGCCAGCCGCGCCGCCTTGAGCTCGTCCAGGTCCCGCGCCTGCCCTATGGCGGCACGAGCCTCGCCGAGCATGTGCTCAAGCTCTCCGGCCGACAACTGCGTCACCTCGACGGGGTCATATGACTTGTTTGGTGCGGACATTCGATGTGCTCCCCTTGCGGGCGGGCTTCGTGGTCACGTGCGGCGATTGCGTCCGCCGGAGGCGCCGACGCCTCAGCACCGACCGTAGCGGTGGGCCGGTGACGCCGTCTCCCCGGCCCGCCGTGCCGGTTGTCCCGCCACGGGATATCAAAGCCGAACGGCTGCGGCGTGGCGCGACATGCGCAGGTGCGGTCAAAGCTCCGGCGATAAGCCCACCGGGGCCGCTGCGCGTCAGGCGAAGTCGGGCGTCCCGGCGGGCAAGGTAAATCGGAATTCGGCGCCGCCTCCCGGCGCGCGCTGCACGATGATCGTACCGCCCTGCGCCTCGACCAGGCCTTTGACGATGAACAGGCCCAGACCCGTGCCACTGCGGCGCTTGGCCCGCCAGAACTGGCGGAAGACCCGCGGCGCAAGCTCCGGTGCGATGCCCTCGCCCTGGTCGCTTACTGACACGGACACGCCGCCCACCTGACTCATGCCGTGCGCCGCCTGAACCACGATCGTCACGGTACCAGCACCGTGCCGTACCGCGTTCTCGACAAGGTTGCCGAGGATCTGGTCGATCTTGTCGGGATCCAGCCACATCTCCGGGATCGGCTCGTGCACATGCAGGCTGAACCGATCCGCGCTCTCCCCGGCCGCGGCGCGTCCCGCGATCACCTTCCGCGCGCGTTCTGCCACGTCAACGACCTGCCGGTGCACCTCGAGCCGGCCAGACTCGATCCTGGACACGTCGAGAAGCTCCGTAATCAGCCTGGTGACCCGGTCGGCATCGGCGTTGACCGTCTCAAGCATGACCCGCTTCTGGTCGTCGGTGAAGCGGTGCCACTTGGCCAGCAGCGTGGCGGTGAAACCTTTGACGCTGGTCAGCGGCGAGCGCAGTTCGTGCGCGACGGTAGATACGAGATCAGCCCGGCTGCGCTCGACCCTGGCGAGGGCGGCGGCGCTTCGCAGGCAGACGGTGAGCCTTCGCACCTGGTGGCCGTGGCGCCGGTCACGCGTGTACCCGACGGTGACGAGCACTTCCGTGCCGTCGGCGAGATAAAGCGATAGCTCCGGATGCCGGGTCCGGATGTTCAGGCCGTCGTACGGGTCGGTGCATGCCCACCAGTCCTGCCCGTCGCGATCACGCAGCGGCAGGACAGCACGTATATCGGCGCCGATGGCGTCAGCCGGGGCGACACCCGTCAGGCGCGTGGCCGCACGGTTGAACACGGACACCCGGCCGGTCTCGTCGGCAAGCACCAGGCCATCGGGCAAATCGTCGGCGCATACCAGACCACCAGGGCTGCGGCCGGCCGACGCGGGAGCGAATCGCTCGCGGTCACTGCGGCCACTGAGACCGTATTGCTCTGATTCCCACGGATGAGCCGACCCCCGAGATCCCCCCGCAGGCCACGGCGCTCGCCGCGCCTGTGTGCCGCCGCGCCCGGTGTCAGGGAAAGCGGCGCCTGGGTAACCCACGCCCCCACCAGACGCTGGGTGCCTGGTCCGGTCCACTCGTTCGCAGCCTCCATCCGGGCCGTGCTCTCATCCGGCCGCTGACATCAAGCACTCGATATGCGGCCACACCCGCCACAATGGCGTGACGGAACGTGATCAGACTCTAGCGCCTCACGGCCACTGGGCGGCAGCCCCCATTGCCAGCTGATCGTTGCATCGCGCACGGTGTGCGGCATCCTTCGGCATATTCCGCGTGGTCAGCCTTATTTTCCGGAGGGGTGGTCGATTGAAAGAAGGCGATAGCGAAGATAATGTCCGCTGTGCTGTACGTGCCCGGTCAGCCGCGCTGCGCGTGGGCCGACGCGTATAGGCACAACGCGGCGGCGGTCGCGAGGTTCAGGCTTTCTGCGCGGCCATAGATCGGAACGGCCACCGATTCGTCCGCCAAGCTCAGCGACTCGCCTGGCAATCCCCACGCCTCGTTGCCGAACAGCCACGCGGTCGGGACGGCCAGCGTGCCTGCGGCGATCACCTCATTGAGTGAGCGCTTGCCGCGGCCGTCCGCGGCCAGGATCTGGACCCCCGCCCCGCGCAGTGCCTCGATGACCGCCGCCAGCCGGGCGCCCGACACCACCGGCAGGTGGAACAGGCTGCCCGCGGACGCACGGACGCACTTGCCGTTGTAGGGGTCGACGGACGCGTCGGTGAAGATCACACCGGCTGCGCCGGCCGCGTCCGCCGTCCGCAGCACGGTACCCGCGTTGCCCGGATCGCGCGCGCGTGCGAGCACCGCGACCAGTCGCGGCGCCTGTGCGATCACATCGCCGAGCGGCACATCGACAAATCCGCAGACCGCGACGATCCCCTGCGGGGTCGTGGTCTGCGCCAGCCCGGCCATGATCTCGCCGCTGACCATGTGCACGACCGCGCCTGCCTGCCTCGCCGCCGCGACAAGCGTGGCGTGCCGGGCAGACGCCTGGGCGGTCACGAACACCTCCCCGACCGCCGCGCCTGTCGCGAGTGCCGCGCCGACCGCCTGGGGGCCTTCCGCGAGGAACGCGCGTTCACGCTGGCGCAGCGCGCGCTTGGTCAGCCGGCGCGCAGCCTTGACCCGCGGCGAGCGAACGCTCGTGAGCTCGCTTCCTGCCGCGGCTTGATACATGTGCGTGTGGGGGTGTGCTTCGTGGACGCTACGCCACCGCCGTGTCCGCCTGCGCGCCGGCCTCCGGCAGCGCCTTCTTGGCGACTTCCACAAGAGCAGCGAAAGCCTCCGCGTCGGTGACGGCAAGCTCGGCGAGCATGCGCCTGTCGACCTCGATCCCTGCGGAGTGAAGCCCCTGCACGAACCTGTTGTATGTCATGCCATTCGCACGGGCCGCAGCGTTGATGCGCTGAATCCACAGTCGCCGGAAAGCGCCCTTGCGGTCTTTGCGGTCCCGGTAGGCGTACGTCATCGAGTGGAGAACCTGCTCCTTGGCCTTGCGGTACAGCCGTGACCGCTGGCCGCGGTAGCCGCTCGCCCGCTCGAGGACGGTCTTGCGCTTCTTGTGGGCGCCTGTCGCCCGCTTCACGCGTGCCATGTTCCCTGACTCCCTCGGCTGGGCTCGGGCTACTTCCCGAGCAGTTTCTTGATCCTCTTCGCGTCCGCGTCGGACAGCACCACGTCACGCCCTAGTCGCCGGGTGTACCGGGACGACTTGTGCTCGAGTAGATGGTTACGGTTGGCGCGGCGCCGCATCACCTTGCCGGAACCGGTAAGCCGGAATCGCTTGCCGGCCCCGCTGTGGGTCTTCATCTTCGGCATGGTCGCCGTCGTCTCCGTCCTGTCGCGTGCCGCACGGCACGGTGTCTCCTCATGCCTGTCGGCACGGCGTCTTCTGCGTGCCTCGCGGCACGGCCTTCTCTTCGGCGGGCCGCGCCGCCGCGTCCTCGCACGTACGTACGCAGGCCGCAAGCCTGGCCCTATTGCGCAGCGCAAACTGCGCAGGGCAAGCGCGGCCCGCGGTGATCCGTGGGATGTATCCGGACCCGCGCTGTGCCCGCATGAAAAGCAGGCTAACCGCTATCAGCTACTGGCCGGCGCCTCGGGGCTGCGGCGTGCCCTGGGCACAGCGCGCGCGGCCGCCCGCTCGGCTTTGGCCTCGCTCTTCTTCCTGTTCGGCCCGATAACCATGATCATGTTCCTGCCGTCCTGCTTGGGCTGCGCCTCCACGAAGCCGAGTTCCTCGACGTCACCAGCTAGCCGCTGGAGCAGCCGGAACCCTAGCTCCGGGCGGGACTGCTCGCGCCCGCGGAACATGATGGTCACCTTGACCTTGTCACCCTGCTTGAGGAACCGCTCGACGTGCCCCCGCTTGGTGGCGTAGTCGTGCGGGTCGATCTTCGGCCGGAGCTTGATCTCCTTGATGACCGTCTGCGCCTGGTTCTTGCGCGCTTCCCTGGCCTTGAGCGCGGACTCGTACTTGAACTTGCCGTAGTCCATCAGCTTGCACACCGGGGGTCGTGCGGTAGGCGCCACCTCCACCAGATCAAGGTCGGCCTCTTGCGCCAACCGGAGCGCATCGCCAATGGCGACAATCCCCACCTGCTCGCCATTCGGTCCGACGAGCCGGACTTCTGGGACCCGGATACGCTCGTTAATTCTCGGTTCGGGGCTGATGTGACCTCCTTGGGCCTCACACCTGCCGCCGACATCTCCGGCGGCAGGACCTTTCTCGAACCTGTCAGGCGGGGACACGTTGCGGCACGGCGCCGCAAAAAGCCCCGCATGACATGCATGCGGGGCTATCGAACTGCGCCAACGGACACGGCACCGTCCATCAATAGGCTGATCCCCGGCACGGACATCGTCCGTGCCGGTAACCGCCCCATCCGGCCAGCGCGTAATCGCCCGGAATCGCAGCCATACCCGCCAGCCCGGAGCTGGCAAGGTGGGAGATAGCCTCCGCTTGCATGCCCGGTACAGGTGTACCGGGCTGGTTAGCGATTGAGTCTACCGCACCGCGCCACGGCCTAGGCATGCCCGGCACTCGCGGTGATCCGGTGACCTGCAGGCGTCGCCGTGGCGTGCGCCACGGTCACTCCTGCTCCTGCTCGATCAGGTCGCCGAACCGGGCCACTGTCGAAAGCAGGAATCTGCGTATCACCGGCTCGTCGGCCGGCTCGATGTAGCCGAACGCCTCCTGCCAGCGGGCCGCCACGTGCGCGCGAGCGTCCCGCAGCTTCTCACGGCCCTCGCCGGTCAGGTGCAGATGGACCACGCGCCGGTCACGGGCATCCCTGCGGCGGATCAGATACCCGTCCCGCTCGAGCACATCGGCGAGGTAACTCACCATGGGCGGCGTAACCCAGGACCGCGTCGCCACTTCGCCGGACCTGAGGCCATCCTCCTCGTCGAGCGCGGCGAGAACGCCGAGCCCGGCAGCGCTCACGCCGGTCCCCTCTGCCGTGTACCACCAGTAGGTGCCGATCAGGCGGGCGGCCAGGCCGGCCAGGCGTGCGACCGGCAACCGGTCAAGGGGCGTGTCGTCCCAATGGTCACCCCACCGGATCCCGTGTTCTCGCGCCGTGTTCGGCCGCCCCGAGTCAGCCGCACGCTCGTCCGCGACCCGCTCATCCGGCGCCGCCCGCTCATCCGGCGCCGCCCGCTCATCCGGCGCCGCCCGCTCATCCGGCGCCGTGTCGGTCATCTTCGTAGCCTGACCCGCCGGATACTTGGGAGTCAAATCATTCAGTAAATCAAGTATTGCCCCCGGGCGTATCTCACGACCGGGCGGCAAGTTCGGCCAATCCCGCGGATCGCATGGCAGCGACGGGCGCGACGCGGCCCGTCATCAGCTCGACCTGCCGCGCGGCCTGGTGGACCAGCAGGTCAAATCCGCCGACCACGATCGACCCGGCGCTGCGGGCCAGGGCCGCGAGCCGGGTCGGCCACGGGTCGTACGCCACGTCGAACACCACCCGGGGTGGAGGCCGCCCGCCAAGCAGCCACTCCGTGGCGGCGTCGGCCGCGCGCGGCGGCACAGTGCAGATGACAAGTTCCGCGGCGGCTGCACCCGCACTCGGGTCACGGCCGGTGGCAAGCGCACGCACCCGGATGGCGACGTCAAGCCGTTTGGCTGCGGCTTCGAGTTCGCCGGACCGGCTCGTGTCGCGGATCGCGACGTCTACTTCCCGCGCACCGATCTCCCTGAGCGCGGCAAGCGCAGAACAGGCCGTGGCGCCGCCCCCGATGACGAGCGCGCTCGCCGTGCTCAGCGCCGTCACCCCCGCCTCCGCCAGTGCGGCGACCATCCCGCCCACATCGGTGTTGTAACCGAGCCTGCGGCCACCGGAAAACACCACCGTGTTGGCGCCACCGACGTCCACGGCGAGCGGGGCGATCTCGTCAAGCAATGGCAGCACTGCCCGTTTCAGCGGCATGGTCAACGACAAGCCCGCCCAGCGGTCGTCCAGCCCGTCAAGCAAGGCCGGCAGCCGGGCCTCGTCGCATTCGATCGCCGCATAGCTCCAATCGCGCAATCCGAGCGCCGCGTAGGCGGCCAGGTGCAGCGTCGGCGAGAGCGAATGGGTGACGGGCAAGCCGACGACAGCCGCCTTCATCGTCCGCCGTTCATCGCGCGGTACAGGCGGTGATCATCCACCCTGGCCGAGGTTCTTCTCAAGCTCGGCCCTGAGCTGGACGAACGTGGCGTAGCTCGACGTGAACTCGGTCTGGCCGGTCGTGGGGTTCACCGTGACGAAGTAGAGCCAGGTGCCCTTGGCTGGGTGCAGTGCCGCCTGGATCGCGGCATCCCCCGGGCTGTCGATCGGGCCCGGCGGCAGCCCGGTGTGCCGGTAGGTGTTGTACGGGGAGTTGACCAGAAGCTGCTGATTCGTGGCCAGAATCCCGTAGCGGTGCAGCGCGTACAGGACCGTGCTGTCCAGCTGCAGCGGCATGTTCGCGTCGAGCCTGTTGTAGATCACCCGCGCGATCTTGGGGAAATCGGCGACCCGGCCGCCCTCGGCCTGCACGAGACTGGCCACGACGATGGCGTCCGACGGGGTGAGGTTCACCGATTTCGCGGTCGCGGCCAGGTTGATCTTCGTCGCCTCGCCGTCGAACTGCGCCACCATGGCGCGCAGCACGTCGGTCGCGGTCATCCGTGGCTGCACCGAATAGGTGGCCGGGAACAGGTAGCCCTCCGGCTGGTTCCTCGCGTAGGACGGCAGGCCGAGCGCCGCCGGATGCGCGAGCGCCGCACGGAAGTCCGCGACCGGTAGGCCAGATTTCGTGCCGAGCGTGGTCACGATCTGGCTGGCGCGCAGGCCCTCCGGGATGGTGACCGCAAGCTGGATACGGGCTCCGGGGTTGAGCAGCAGGCCGAACGCGAGCGCCGCTTTCATGTGCCGGTGCATCCGGTAGAAGCCGGGCTCGAGCCCGGTCTGATGCGAACTCTGCTCCGCAGCCTTGACGAACGCCCGCGTGCTCGCGACGACGCCGAGGCCGAACAGCGTCTTGGCGACATCGGTGGCCGTCTGGTTCTGCTTGATCTGGACGGTGACGGTGCCCGAGCCCGACCCGGAATAGTCCGGCGGTATCACGTACTGGCGCAGGAAGTGATACCCGACGATGCCACCACCGGACAGGAAGAGCGCGAGCACGAGCAGCGCGATCAGCGGAGCGCTGAAGCGCCGGCCACGGCGCCGCGGCCGCCCGTCACCGCGGCGCTTTCGCCGGCCTCCCGACCCCATCGGGACGATAGGCCCGCTTGCGTCGTCGCCGGATTCAGGCTCCCAGCCGTACGCGTGGCCCTGGTCATCCTGGTCGGCGTAGTCGCGCTGGAAACCCTGATCGGCGTCCTGTCCGGGATACGGGTCTGGATACGGGTCGGGCTCCGCGGGAACAGCGGGTATGGGCCCCGAGATGGCCGGCTGATCGTGCCACGGCGTCACGGGCATCGGGCCAGAGATCTCGGGGGGCCCGGGATCCATCTCGCCGGGCGGCGCCACCTGGCTGCCGTACCCGCCAGGCGAGGGATCGGCTGACGGCCGCAAGTACGGATCCGCGGGCACCGCCTGCCTGGCCGCCGCGGGGACCTGCGGCAGCGGGCCGGAGGCGTTCCAGTACCCGCCACTGCGCTCAGCAGCACCGCGGTAGCCGGGCCCGCCCGGTGCCTCCGGCCCGCCTGGTTGCGTCATACCGCCACGTTCAGGCGGAGGTCCCTGCGGCGGGCCGGATGGCCTGCCCGGGTAAGGATCCGCCGATGGCCCCGCTGATGTGCCCCGAGATGGCTCCGGCCGGGCCCCACCGGCCGGGCCCGGGTACGGGTCTGGCCGCCCGCCACCATACGGGTCCGATGGCATACCGGGATATAGGTCACCGCGTCCGCCGGAGCCAGGCGCGGGCGCCTGGCTCCAGTGGGAGTACGGGTCCGTCGGTACACCGGAGTACGGGTCTGGCGGGTAGGAACTCCCCGCGGCGTGCTGCGACGGGTAGCGGTCCGGCTCGTAGGGCTCACCCGGCGGCCCGGCGTACGGGCCGGGCCCCGTTCCGTGGGCAGCCGGGGGCGGGCCGCCCGGGTGGAGGTCAGAAGGAGTCGCCAGGTACGGGTCTGGCGCTGGATCTGGATGCGGCTCCGGCTCGGCTGACGGCCGTGGTGCGCGGTGGCGTCCACGGCCCCTTTCCTGGCGGCCGCTATCTGGGGGGCCCTGGCCCGGCCGGCCACGTCCGTCGCTCACGGTGCCACCTCGACGGGTGAGTCCGGACCAGCGCACAGCAGTTCACCGGGTGGTTGCCCGGTGCTCCGCTCGGTGTCAAGCGCGGCCTGCAACAGCACGGCGGCTGCCGCCTTGTCCACCACCTCGCGCCTGGACCGCTCGTCCCTGCCACCCTGGCGCAGCGCACCGTGCGCCGTGACCGTAGTGAATCTTTCATCGAACAATCGCACGGGCAGTGGCGCCAGGCGGGTCGCGAGCCTGGCGGCGAATTCCCGCGCGCCGGCCGCGGCACGTCCTTCCCGCCCCGACAATGACGTGGGCAGGCCGACGACTACCTCAGCGACGCCGTGATCGGCGGCAAGCTTGGCGACGGCATCCACGTCACCACGGCCACGGCTGATGGTCGCAAGCGGCGATGCGAGCACGCCACCTGGATCGCTGCGTGCCACGCCCACGCGCACCGAGCCGACGTCGATCCCGAGCCGCACGCCGCTCCGCACCGGGCGTTTCGCCGGCTCCGCCCGCTGCGCTGCTTTCCCTGCCTGCTCTGCCTCCCACACACCGTCTCACGCTACGCTCCCGGGGCCGGCGGTGTCCGCTGCTGCGTCCCGAACGGCATCAAATGCCCCATTGATCGCGTCTGGCCCGCCGACTGCCGCCGCCGCGCCGCCGCCCTGGGCGACGTCGTCCCGGCCTCCCCCGCCGCCGCCAAGCGCACGTGCGGCGACGCCGACCAGGACACCCGCCTTCAGGCCGGTGGCCCGGCCTGCGTCGTTCACCGCGATCACCACCACCGGCCGGTCCTTGGGCACGCCCGCGAGCACGACCACGCCGGGCCGGTCCGCGGCGAGCCTGCCGCGGATCTCCAGGGCCAGTTCACGGATTCCGTCGGCGGTGGTGCCATCGGGAACCCGCTTGGCGACGAACGCCACCGGACCCACGTCCTCGGCTTCCCTGGCGAACTGAGCGGCCGAACCCAGCAGCTGGGCGGAGCGGAACTGCCGTAGCTCACGTTCCGCGTCGCGCAGGCGGGACATGATCCCGGCCACGCGATCAGGAAGCTCTTCAGGACGCGCCTTCAGCTGCTGCGTGAGCTGGCTGACCAGGACGCTCTCCGTGGCGAGGAAACGGAACGCGTCCAGGCCCACGAGCGCCTCTACCCGGCGGACACCCGAGCCGATCGAGGACTCGCCAAGAATCTTGATGAGGCCGAGCTGGCCTGACCGCGCGACGTGCGTGCCGCCACACAGCTCACGCGAGTAGTCGCCGACCTCGACGACCCGGACATCAGTGCCGTATTTCTCACCGAACAACGCGAGGGCGCCCAAGGCGCGCGCGTCCTCGAGCGAGGTGTGGAAGGCGCGCACATCCAGGTCGCCGATGAGAACCTCGTTGACCTCGTCCTCGACGTCGTGAAGCACGGACGGCGGCACGGCGCCGGCCGCGGTGAAATCGAAGCGGAACCGGCCGGGTGAGTTCTCCGAACCGGCCTGTGCGGCGGATTCGCCCAGGGCGCCGCGGAACGCGCGATGCACCAGGTGGGTCGCGGTGTGCGACCGCGAGATCGCACGCCTGCGCTCCACGTCGATCTCCGCGTACACCTCGTCGCCGACCCGGATCTCGCCCGAGCGGACTTTGCCTCGGTGCACGATCACCCCGGCGACCGGCACCTGCACATCGAGCACCTCGACCTCGGCACTGCCACCATCGGCCGTGATGACGCCCGCGTCGGCAAGCTGGCCGCCGCCCTCCGCGTAGAAGGGCGTGCGGTCGAGCAGGACCTCCACCTCGGTGCCCGCGCCCGCCGCTGGCACCGGCGCACCGCCGACAAGCAGCCCGACGACCGTGGCCTCGCTGGCCGATTCGTCATAGCCGGTGAAAACGACCCGCCCTGTGCGGTCGAGCAACTGGCCGAAGACCGAGCTGTCGACGTTGCCTGTCCGCTTGCGCGCGGAGTCCTCCTTCGCCCGCTGGCGCTGCTCACTCATGAGCCTGCGGAACCCTTCCTCGTCCACGGTCAGGCCCTGTTCCGTGGCCATCTCGAGGGTGAGGTCGATCGGGAACCCGTACGTGTCGTGCAACTGGAACGCCTGCGCGCCCGCGAGCGTCGCCGAACCGCGGCGCTTGCTCTCCTCCACCGCGGCTTCGAAGATGGCGGTGCCGGTGCGGAGTGTGCCGAGGAAAGATTCCTCCTCCGCGTCGATCACGGTCTGGACGTGCAGCGAGTCCCTGGCCAGCTCGGGGTACTGCTCACCCATGGCCTCGATCGCCGCCGCGGAGATCTCGTGCATGAAGCGCTCTTCGCCACGGCCGCCGCCGCGCTGGCCCCCGGCAAGGAGCCTGAGGTTGCGGATGCTGCGCCTGAGGATGCGGCGCAGCACGTAGCCACGCCCCTCGTTGCTCGGGATCACGCCGTCGCCGACCAGCATCACGGCGGTGCGCACGTGGTCGGCGATGACGCGCAGGGATACGTCGGTTCTGGGATCACGCCCGTACTTGGAGTCGGTCAGGTCGGCCGCCCGGTCAAGAACCTTCCAGGTGGTGTCGACCTCGTAGATGTTGTCTACGCCTTGCAGGATCGCCGCCATCCGTTCCAGGCCCATACCCGTGTCAATGTTCCTCGACGGCAGTTCGCCAAGGATCGGGAAACCCTCCTTGCCCGCACCAGGTCCGCGTTCGTACTGCATGAAGACGAGGTTCCAGACCTCGAGGTAACGATCCTCGTCCGCCACCGGGCCGCCCTCGGCCCCGTACTCGGGCCCGCGGTCGTAGAAGATCTCCGAGCACGGGCCGCACGGCCCTGGCACGCCCATCGACCAGAAGTTGTCGGCCATGCCACGCCGCTGGATGCGCGCCTCGGGGACGCCCACCTGGTCCCGCCAGATCCGCAGCGCATCATCGTCGTCGGTGTAGACGGTCACCCACAGCTTGCTCTCGGGAAAGCCGAAGCCGCCGTCGCTCTCGGCCAGCGTCAGCGCCTCCCAGGCGAGAGGGATCGCCTGCTCCTTGAAGTAATCACCAAAGGAGAAGTTCCCGAGCATCTGGAAGAACGTGGCATGCCTGGTCGTCTTGCCGACCTCTTCGATGTCCTCGGTCCGCACGCACTTCTGCGCGCTCGCCGCGCGGCGGAACGGCGGCGTCTGCTGGCCGAGGAAGTACGGCTTGAATGGCGCCATCCCGGCGTTGATCAGCAGCAGCGTCGGGTCTCTCGCGATCAGGCTCGCCGAGGGAACCACCGTGTGCCCCCGCTGCTCGAAGTAGCTCAGGAAGCGACGGGCAATCTGAGCCGACTCCATCAGCGGCCATCCTTCACTTCATCGGGGCATTCACCTTCCGCGAATACCCAGTCCCTGGCGGCACGGTGCCTTCCGAGCGTAAGCGTTTCCCGCCGATCGGAAAGCCGGTAGATGCGCATGCCCTCCCGCACGTCACGGGCGAACACGGCGCTCGCACGCGCACCACGCACGAGCCCTGCCACCGCTGCCGGACCTACCGTGGATGATCCGGCGCCTGCCGATGAGCGCGCCGGCGACACAGCGCGGGCCAGCCGTGTCACTTTACGATATCCGCCGACGCCTACGGCGGCGCCAACGGTGAGCCAGAACCCTCGCCGGATCGTACGGATCATCTCGGTGCCCTCCGGCGGTTTCCCTGCCGTCGCTGCTGTCGTTGCAGCCCCTTGTGTCCCTGCCGTCTCTGCTCTGGATGCCGTCTCCGCTGTTCGTGATCCGGTGCGGGAACCTGGCCGGCGGGCAGGGCGACGGGCCCGCTGTGCGCATCGGTGCGCATCGCCTTCGCCGCGGCTTCGGGCAGGTGCCCGGCCGGCCGGGCCGCACCGGGGCGGCGCAGCGCGATCGCGCGGCGCACGCCGAAGGAGAACGCCGCGAGCCGGCCGAGTGGGCCGCCGAGCAGGGTGCGGACCGCCCCGGTCAGCATCGACACATCCGCGGTCAGTTCCGCGATATTGGAGCTGACCTCGTCCATGCTCTCGGTGATGGCATCTGTTCTCGCGAGTTGCTCGTGAGCGCGGTCCACGGCGGAGTTCGCCCGCCCGACGAGCAGATCGCTGCGGACACGGAAGTCAGCGACGACCCCGGACGCCTGTGAGATCAGCCGGGCGAGCTTGACGAGCGCGTAGACGCCCGCGGCGGCGAGGACGGTGAAGGCGATCGCGGCGGTCACGGCTGCCGCCTGCACGGCCGTCAGCATGCTGCTCCTCCCCGGGTACGCGAGGTCTCGACACGTACCTGCGCGACGTCTGCACGACCCTATCGCCGGATTCGCCGCGGCGGACGCGCAACGCGATCATCTGGCGAACGCGCCCGAGGCGGCCGGAAACCTTTCCTCAGCGGCTCCTAGTCACGATCTGCCGCCGCGCCGGGCGCATCAGCGCCGCCTGCCGCGCCAGCGCCAGGGTCGCGGCCGGGAACGCGGCCGGGGCCAAAGTCGGGAGCGGCGCCGCCGTCACGGTCCGCGCCGCCGCGAAGTACCGCACGGATGCGCTCGGCGCGCTCCGCGTAGCGGGCCTCCGCGCCATGTCTGGTCGGCTCGTAATATGTCCGGCCCGCGACCACGTCAGGCGCGTACCGCTGCGCGACGAGCCCGCTTTCGTGATCATGCGGGTAGGCGTACTCGCTGCCGTGCCCGAGCCTGCCCGCTCCCGCGTAGTGGTCGTCACGCAGGTGGGCGGGCACCGCGCCGATAAGCCCCTTCTTGACGTCGGATTCCGCCGCGCCGATCGCCTTGATGACAGCGTTCGACTTGGGCGCGAGGGAGAGATGGATGACCGCCTGTGCCAAGTTGATGCGGGCCTCGGGCAGGCCGACGAACTCGACCGCATGCGCGGCCGCGGTCGCGGTCGCAAGCGCGGACGGGTCAGCCATGCCGATGTCCTCGCTCGCGTGCACGATCAGGCGGCGGGCGATGAACCTCGGGTCCTCCCCCGCCTGGATCATCCTGGCCAGATAATGCAGGGCTGCGTCCACGTCACTGCCGCGGATGCTCTTGATGAATGCGCTGATCACGTCGTAGTGCTGATCGCCCGCGCGGTCGTACCTGACCGCCGCACGGTCCACCGCCCGTTCGAGCGTTTCGACGTCGATGGTGTCCTCGCCCGCCCCGAGAGCCGCCGCCTCCAGGTAGGTCAGCGCACGCCGTGCGTCACCGCCCGCAAGCCGGACCAGATGACCGGCCGCCGCTGGCTCCAGGGTCACCCTTCCCGCGAGGCCTCGCTCGTCGCGGAGCGCCCGATCGAGCACCGCGGCGATCTCGTCGTCGGTGAGCGGCTCAAGGGTGAGCAGCAGCGAGCGGGAAAGCAGCGGGCTGATCACGGAGAAGAACGGGTTCTCGGTGGTCGCGCCGATGAACGACACCCAGCGGTTTTCCACCGCCGGCAGCAGGGCGTCCTGCTGCGCCTTGTTGAACCTGTGCACCTCGTCGATGAAGAGCAGGGTCTGCGTGCCCGTCATGCCGAGATCGCGCCGGGCGGCGTCGATGACCGCGCGCACGTCCTTCACACCCGCGCTGACCGCCGACAGTTCGACGAACCTTCGCCGGGTGGCGCCGCTCACCACGTAGGCGAGCGTGGTCTTGCCCGTGCCCGGGGGCCCCCACAGCAGCAGTGACATCGGGGCGTCGCTCTCGACCAGCTTGCGGAGCGGGGTCCCGTCCCCGAGCAGGCGCCGTTGCCCGATCACCTCGTCGAGGGCGCGTGGCCGCATCCGCACCGCGAGTGGTGCCTGCGCCGCGGCGGCCTCGTCCGCGGCGGCGTCGAACAAGCTGTCGGGCTGGCCGGCCTGCGATCTCGCCACCACCCGACAGTATCCCGGCCTGGCGGGGTGCCGTTCTCAAAAAGGCTCTTAGCAGGTCAGGTCGCCGCTGGTGAATCTGGCCCACGCGATCCCGAAGAAGATCACCGCGTACACCGCGAAGGACAGCAGCCCGTGCAGCAGGTCGCCGGTCGCGACGGGCGTCCGCAGCAGACTGTCGAACGACGTCCACCAGTGCGTGGGCAGATAGGAGTGGACCGCGCCGAACTGCGGCACGTTGTCGATCACTTCGCTGGCGACCGCAATGATCGCGGTCGCCGCGATCGCGCCGATCGCGTGCTCCGTCAGCGTCGATATGGCCAGCCCGATCGCGCCGAGCGAGGTCATCGCCGCCGCCACGTACAAGGTCACGAAGAGGAGGCGGAGCAGCCCGTCCGCGATGGAGACGGTGGTTCCCGACAGCAGGGTCATCGGGCCGACTGGGAACAGGACAAGCCCGGCGAGGCTGGCGGCCACCGTCACAAGCGCGGTGGCGCACAGCGCGAAGACGGCGATCACCAGGTACTTGGTGAACAGCAACCGGGTGCGCCCGGCCGGCACGGTGAGCAGGTAGCGCAGCGTGCCATATCCCGCCTCGCCCGCGATCGAGTCACCCGAGACCACGCTGAGGACGAGGGGCAGCACGAGGGTGAGCAGCACCGTGAGCGCCGCGAAGCTGAGGAACAGCCCATTGCCCGTCACCTGCGAGAAGAACGCGGGTCCGCCGCCGCCGCCGCCACGTGGCGATCCGGCGAGCCGCAGGGCCACGCCGATGATCACCGGTACGGCGAAGACGACGGCGAACAGCGCGAGATTGCGCCGCCGCCTGAAGACAAGCGCGAGTTCGGAACGGGCGTACCTGAGCCACGCCCGCCCGGCCGCGGGTGCGCGGCCTACCGGCGCAGTGCCCCCTGGCATCGTGCCGGCTGTGCCGGCTGTGCCGGCCGGGCCGGCTTCAATGTCAGCCGCTGACATTGAAGCCCTCACCGGTCAGCTCGACGAACAGATCCTCCAGGCTCGGCCGTGGTGAGCTCAGCCCGGAGACGGGGATACCCGCGTGCACAAGCTCGGCGCAGACCCCTTCCGGCGTCGCGCCGCCAAGCTGAGCCGTGACCTGACGGTCAGCCGCCCGCACGTCGGTCAGGCCGAGCTTGGCCAGCAGCGTGGCAGCACGCTCCGCCTCCGCGGTCTCGACCTCGATCCGCCGCGCGGCCTGCGGCCCGTGGTCCCGCAACTCACGCAGGGTGCCCTGGAACACCAGCTGTCCGGTCCTCATCACCCCGACATGTGAGCAGATCTGGTCCACCTCGGCGAGCAGGTGCGAGGAGACGAACACCGTGATCCCGTCCGCCGCGATCTGCCTGATCAGGCCCCGGACCTCGCGGGTGCCCTGCGGATCCAGGCCGTTGGTCGGCTCGTCGAGCAGGATCAGCTGCCGTGGCTGGAGCAGGGATGCCGCGATCGCCAGCCGCTGCTTCATGCCGAGGGAGTAGATGCGGTAGCGCTTCTTCGCCGCGGCCAGCAGCCCGACCCGGTCGAGGGCCTCATCGATCCGCGCCGCGGCCGTCGCTGGGTCGGCGGTACGGTCCGCCGCGTCGCAGCGCGCCAGGTTCGCCCACCCATTCAGGAACGGGTAGAACGCCGGCCCTTCCACGAGCGAGCCGACCCGTGGCAGCACGCTCGCCTGCCCGGCCGGCATGGGGGCGCCGAGCAGTTCCTGGGTCCCGCTGGTCGGGAAGACCAGACCAAGCAACATCCTGATCGTGGTGGTCTTGCCCGAGCCATTGGGACCGAGAAATCCATAGACGCTCCCGCGCGGCACCTCCAGGTCGATGCCGTCGACGGCTAGCTGGCCGCTGCGAAAACGCTTGGTCAGGCCGCTGGTCGCTATTGCCGCGCTGGCCCCGCCCGCTCCGCGGCGAATGGCCACACCCGGGGCCGGCCGCTGGTCGAGCGGCGGGGACGGCGCGGTGCTCATCGGCCGGCCACGTGGCTGGTCTTCGCCGCCGCGCTGTACAGCACGTCAGGCGTGACCGCGCCGATCAGCAGCCTCCCGTCGCTGGTGAGCAGCACAGATACCAGGCTCGTGCGCAGCAGCCTGCCGCTGCCCCAGCTGCCACTGACCTGGGAAGCGGCCCTGAGCAGCGCGCCAAGCTCAGGGCCCATCGCTGGGCCGGCACCAGGCGGCCCACCGCCCGGCAGGGTTGCGGTCGCCGGCAGGACGGCCACGGCGAGCCAGCCCTGCCCCACGACGGTGCGGCCGGCGCCCGCCCCGGGGAAACTGCCGATCATCATCCCGGCGGGGGCGCTGCCCGGGACCCTGACGGCGCTGCCGGGCACCACCTTGGCGGGGCGACCGATCACCACCCTGACGGGGCGACCGGGTAGCACCTTGGCGGGGTGACCGATCACCACCCTGACGGGGCCGCCGGGAACCACCCTGACGGCGCTGCCGGTGACGGCCCTGGCGCGGCTGGCGGGCCCGTTCTCCGGTACCACCGTGGCGCCGGCCGGCGGGGTGAAGTTGAAGTTGGCGGCGGCTGGCCGCGTGAACGCAATCGACGTAAAGCCCGTCTGGAACGCCGGGGTGGCCGAGCCATGCGCGAACACCTGCACCCGCAGCGGCACATTGCGGGTGGCATCGACCGCGATGCGCACCTGCCCGATCAGGGACCGGCTGTCCTTCGGTGCGAGGACGAGCTCATAGGACGCCTCGCCGGCCACCGTCACGTTGCTCGCGACGCTGACCGTGGTCGTCGGCCCGACGGCGGCGAGCACCTGCTGCGCCGCCTGCTGCGGCGTGAGGGGCGCCTGCGTCGGTGACGCCTCGGGGGTGGTGGCGCCGCTGGCGGCGGGCAGCTTCAGGTGCGTCACCTTGTTCTGGACGCTCGACCACAGCCAGACGTCCCGGCCGGACCTGATCAGGTCGGTCTCGCTGAGCTGACCGGGTATCGCGAGCCTGATGTGCTGTGGATCGGAGTACCAGAGCTTGATCGTATGCGAACCGGTGATCAGCGACTGCAGCGAGGTGGGGTCGCCCAGGCTCGGCAGGTCCGGCAGGCCGAGCGCGGCGGTCTCGACAACCGTGCCCGTCATCGCGGGCAGCGGCCCCGTCCGCCCGGCCACGTCCGCGAGCAACTGCGCGGGTGTGCGGCTCGGCAGTGTGGGGGTCGCCTGCGCCGCGGAAACCAGCGACGCCGCGAGCACGCCCCCCGTAGCGGCCATGACACCAAGCGGGACCGCCCACCTGAGGCGCCGTGAGAGCTGCGTCGACGGTGACATGTCACCTCTCTGAGACTCGGTTGACCCGGCACGTCCCGGGCACGCATACGGCCGTGCCCGGGGTGCTTCGTGAACCACTGTGCCGCACCAGTGCTGTGCTGATGCTGAGAGCCGCTGTGGTGATGCTGAGCGCAAATCCGCGCGAGACTGTAAGCGGCGGATGCCCGGGCACGTATTGACATCGGGAGGCCAGCACATGCGGGTGCTCGTGGTCGAGGACGAACAGCGGCTCGCCGCGGCCGTCCGGCGCGGCCTGCAGGCCGAGGGCTTCGCCGTCGATCTCGCCCACAACGGCAACGACGGCCTCCACCTGGCGAGGGAGGGCGGATACGACGCCGTCGTGCTCGACGTGATGCTGCCCGGGCTGTCCGGGTACCGGGTGTGCGAGCGGCTTCGCGCGGAGGAGAACTGGGTGCCGATCCTCATTCTGTCCGCCAAGGATGGTGAGTACGACCAGGCGGATGGCCTGGATCTCGGCGCGGACGATTACCTCACCAAGCCGTTCTCCTATGTCGTGCTCGCCGCACGCCTGCGCGCGCTCCTGCGCCGTGGTGCGAGGCGGAGGCCGGCCGAGTTGCGCGCCGGTGACCTGGTCCTCGACCCCGGCAGGCGCGAGGTACGGCGCGGTGAAAGCCAGGTAGAGCTCACGCCGCGTGAGTTCTCGCTGCTCGAGTACCTGCTGCGCCGCGCGGGCGACGTGGTGTCCAAGACCGAGATCCTCGAGCACGTCTGGGACGCGGCGGACACGACCGACCCGAACGCGGTGGAGGTGTACGTCGGGTACCTGCGCCGCAAAATCGATACGCCGTTCGGGCGGCGCGGCCTGCAAACGGTGCGCGGCGTCGGATACCGGCTGGCCAGCGATGGCGGCTGAGATGGCGGCTGAGATGGCGGCTGAACTGTGACCAGGCTCTCCGGCTGGTGGCGGCGGCGGGGCCTGCGGGCCCGATTGACCATAACGGCCACCGCGGGGCTGGCCGTCGCCATCGCCGGCGGCGCCGCACTCGGCACCCGCGCTCTCGCCGATTCACTCGTCGCCGGGCTCGACGGCACCGCGCAGCAAGGGGCCAAGGGTGTCGCCGCGCTCGTCGACGCCTGCCGGCTGCCCAATCCGGTCCCGGTGGCGGGCGGCACCGTCACCGTGCAGGTTCTCGGTGCGGGCGGCCGGATCGTAGCGGCATCGCCCGGCGCCGACCGGCTCGTGCCGCTGCTGTCAGGGCGCGGCATCGAGGCCGCGGCACGCAGCGGGCATGCGGTACAGCTCGACGGCGGGCCCTACGGGCTGCCCGGCTTGCTCAGAGTGGTCGCCGTACCCGCGGACGGCGGTCAGATGGTGATCGCGGCGGTCTCCTTCACCCAGGTGGATGGCAGCATCCGGATGCTCTGGCACGCCGCGCTCATCGGCACGCCAGTTCTGATCGCGTTCCTCGCCGCGGTGAACTGGCTCGTGATCGGCGGTGCGCTGCGGCCGATCGCCGAGTTGCGCAGGGGCGCACAGGAGATCAGCGGAGCGGTCGGCCCGCGGCGGCTGCCCGTGCCACAGACCAGGGACGAGGTGCACAGCCTCGCCGTAACGCTGAACGACATGCTGTCGCGGCTCGAATCGGCCGAGGAGCGCCAGCGGGCCTTCGTCTCGGACACGGCGCACGAGTTGCGCAGCCCGCTCGCGAGCATCCGGGCGCAGCTCGAGGTGGCCGTCGACCATCCGGACAGCCAGGACTGGCGGGAGACCGCCCAGGATGTGCTCGCCGACACGCTGCGGCTCGCCAGGCTGGCCGAGGATCTGCTCGTCCTCGCCCGGCTTGATGAGCGGGCGGGCGGCCGCGCCGTTACCCGGGCCGCCGACCTCACCTCGCTCGCCCGCGACGCCGCCGCGCGTTACGACGGCGCGCGGGTTCCCGTCACGCTGTCGGCCAGCAGACCTGTGATCACCCGCTGCAACCCGGGCGAAATGACCCGGGTGCTGCTCAACCTGATCGACAACGCGGTCAGGTACGCGGGCTCGGGCGTCACCGTCGAGGTGCGGCGCGGCGGCGCGCAAGCGCTGCTCGCCGTCACCGACGACGGGCCGGGCATCCAACCGGCCGAGATGGAGCGGGTCTTCGGCAGGTTCACCCGCCTGGACGACGCGCGCGGCCGCGGCGACTGCGCCGAGAGCGGCGCAGGGCTTGGCCTGGCGATCGTGCGGGCCATCGTCAGGGCCCACGGCGGTGCCGTCTGGCTCGAAGACGCGGAGCCCGGCCTGCGCGCCGTCGTCAGGCTGCCCGCCGCGCCGCAAACCCGCCAGGACGCGCCGCCTACCGCGGCCGACCACGAACACCCGGCGCTGGCCGCACCCGGTCAGGAACCGTCCGCACCCGCCGTACCGAACGAGGACCAGGCGGGCGGCCCGGGTGGTCCGCTGCACACCCACTGACGCCGAGCCTCACCCGCCGCCAACCGCCGAGCCCTTACCCCAGCAATGGCCCGTTGCTGGGGTAAGAGGCCCACCAATCGGCCATGGTTCGGCTCTCGTGCAGGGACTGACATGGCCGTTAAGACCGTATTGCCCCGGGGGGCGACCCCCCGGGATCCCCCCGCACCAGCCGATGCCGCCTCCGCGGCAGCCGTTAAGGATCATTCGGCGGGATCACGTCCACGCCCGCTTCGCGCCGCTGGGCTGGAGTGATCCGGGTGGGGGCGCCGGTCAGCGGGTCGCTGCCAGAAGCCGCCTTCGGGAACGCGATCACGTCCCTGATCGTGGGGCGGCCCGCGAGCAGCGCGGTGACCCGGTCCCAGCCGAGCGCGATGCCGCCGTGCGGCGGCGGGCCATACTTGAACGCCTCGAGCAGGAACCCGAACTTGGCCCCCGCCTCCTCCCGCGACATGCCGAGCAGATCGAAGACCCGCTGCTGCATCCCGGCGCGGTGGATACGGATCGAGCCGCCGCCGATCTCGTTGCCGTTGCACACGATGTCGTAGGCATCGGCGAGCGCGCTTTCCGGTGCCGACTCGAACTTGTCCGCCCACTCGGGCAGCGGCGCGGTGAACGGATGATGCACCGCGGTCCAGCCACCCTCGCCGTCCTCCTCGAACATCGGGGCGTCGACGACCCAGGTGAAGGCCCACGCGCTCGCGTCGATCAGGCCGCAGCGGCGGCCGATCTCCAGCCGCGCCGCCCCGAGTAGCTGCCTGGCCTCGGCGGGCTTGCCCGCGGCGAAGAACACGCAGTCGCCTGGCCCGGCGCCTGCCACCGCCGCCAGGCCCGTCCGCTCGGCCTCGGACAGGTTCCTCGCGACCGGGCCGCCGAGGTCGCCATCGGCGCCGATCGTCGCGTAGGCGAGCCCGCGTGCCCCGCGGGCGCGGGCCCATTCCTGCCAGCCGTCGAGTTCCCTTCGGGTCTGCGCCGCACCGCCGGGCATCACCACCGCACCGACGTACGGTGCCTGGAAGACACGGAACGGTGTCTGCGCGAAATACCCGGTCAGATCCGCCAGCTCGCACCCGAAGCGCAGATCCGGCTTGTCGGAGCCGTACCTGTCCATCGCCTCGGCATAGGTCATCCGCGGGATCGGCCGCGGGACGCGGTAGCCGGTGATCTCGGCCCACAGCCGCTCGACCAGATCCTCGGCGACGGCGACCACGTCCTCGCGGGTGACGAAGCTCATCTCCAGGTCGATCTGGGTGAACTCCAGCTGCCGGTCCGCGCGAAGGTCCTCGTCACGAAAGCACCGGGCAAGCTGGTAGTAGCGCTCGATGCCGCCGACCATGAGCAGTTGCTTGAACAACTGCGGCGACTGCGGCAGCGCGTACCAGTGGCCGGGCCGCAGCCGCACAGGCACCAGGAAGTCCCTTGCGCCCTCAGGCGTCGACCTGGTCAGGTACGGGGTCTCCACCTGAACGAAACGATGCTCGCGCATCACCTCACTGGCCAGGTAGGTGGCCGTGGACCGGATCCGCAGGGCCCGGGCGGTCTCAGCGCGGCGAATGTCCAGGTAGCGGTACTTGAGCCGGATCTCCTCGCTCAACTCCTCGCCGCCTTCGACGGGGAACGGCAGCGGCGCACACTCGCTGAGCACCTCGACGGTATCGGCGACGACCTCGATCTCGCCCGTCGGCAGGTCAGGGTTCTCGTTACCGGCCGGCCTCCGGCCGACCCGCCCGGTGACCCGGACGCAGTACTCCGCGCGCAGATCACCCGCCGCGCCGCCGCTGTCGGGACCGGTGTCCCTGATCACCACCTGCGCGATGCCCGAGCCGTCGCGCAGGTCGATGAAGACCACGCCGCCGTGGTCGCGGCGGTGCGCCACCCAGCCGGCCAGCGTCACCTGCTGGCCGGCCTGCTCCGCCCGGAGCGTTCCCGCCTCATGAGTGCGGATCACGAGTGCATCTCCTTACGACTGCTCCACGAGCCCTGCCACGAGCCCTGCCGCGAGGCCCCGGCCGCGCGCATGGCAGGCCCGGTGGGCCCGCGGCGCTCTGCGACCGCTGACTGGATCATTTTCCCGAACGGCTGCGCGGGGCTCACGTCGGCCCCTATAGCCTCCTGGCCCGGGCATTCTCTCCCGCGCCCGCCTCGGGGTACCCGCCGCCGGCCGGGCCGGGAGCGCCGGCAGCGTCCTCGGCGGCCTCGGCGGCCTGGCGTACCAGCGGCACGAGGAACGGATTGCTCGCGCGCTCCGCGCCGATCGTCGTGTCCGGGCCATGCCCGGGCAGGACCACGGTCTGCGCGGGTAGCGGCAGGCAGACCCGGGCGAGGCTCTCCATGATCGTCTGGTAGTCACCACCGGGCAGGTCGGTGCGCCCGATCGAGCCAGCGAACAGCAGGTCACCAGAGAACAGGATGCCCGCCTCGTCCGCCGCCTGCTGATGCTGGCTCTGCGCGGCACTTCCGGGCGCGGCGTAGGCCGGGCCCGGCGTCTCGCCCGGCAGGCGGAAGATGACCGACCCTGGTGTGTGACCCGGCGCATGTCCCACGGTGATCTCGAGCCCGGCTATTCGCAGCGTCAGGCCGTCCGTCAGTTCCCTGACGTCATCGGGCTCGGACAGTTTCAGCCCGCCGAACAACTGCTGGGCCGGGCCGAGTGAGAAGCCGCGCGCCGGGTCCGACAGCAGTTCCCTGTCGCCGGTGTGAATGTAGGCGGGCACGTTCTTGGCACCGCACACCGGGGCGACCGACCAGACATGGTCGATGTGACCGTGCGTGAGCAACACGGCGACCGGCTTCAGCCGGTGCTCGCGCAGCCGCTCATCGATGCCCCGCTCGGCGTTCTGGCCAGGGTCGATGATGACGCATTCCTCGCCGGGCGCGGGCGCGACCAGGTAGCAGTTGGCGGCGAACGAGCCTGCGGGAAAGCCGGTGACGAGCACGCTCGTAGGGTACCGAGGATGACCGGGGTGCTGCGAACCGATAACGGATCACGCGAAATGGGCCCGGCGGCCGGTACGATTCGCGAAGTTTCCCTGTCGAGGTTTCCCGTCACTTCCCGCCCGCGGGAAAAGCCCGGAGCCGGGCAGGCCCTGACTGATAAACACTGTGTGCAGGCGCGAGCATGGCAAGTGCCTGAGATGGTGCGTCCACGCTCACCATGTCAGGCGGCAGGAACGCGGCGACGACGTAAATAAGGCAACCAGGACTGGTCCGCAAGCGCATACGGTACAACCAGGACAAGGAGGACTGGACGGGTGGGTAAGCAGGATCGCCAGCGCAAGCTGGCCCGCGCGCGGTACGAGCGCCAGCAGCGGCGTCGTGCCATGCGGACCAGGCGCGTACGGCAGTGGACCGCTATCAGCGGCGCGGGGGCCGCGGTCATCGTGCTTGCCGTGATCGGCTACCTCGTGTTCGCTCCCACCGGCGGGACCCCGGCCGCCTCACCCACGCATTCAGCGACCCCGTCGGCGACTCCGTCACCGGCACCGGCCAGCGCCGCTCCCACGGCGACCGTGCAGCCGGCCGCCGCGGTGTCGCACTGCACCTACATTTCGGCGCCCCCGGCGGCACGCAAGGTGGGCACCCCTCCTGCGAAGCCCGCTGTTAATGCCACATACCAGGCGACGATCCGGACTAACCGCGGGAACATCGTCATCGACCTCGCGCACAGCAAAGCCACCTGCACCGTCAATTCGTTCGTCTATCTGGCCGCCCAGAACTACTTCAGCAACACCAAGTGCCACAGGCTCACCACCAGCGGCATCTATGTGCTCCAGTGCGGCGATCCGACCGGAACGGGATCTGGCGGCCCGGGTTACCGGTTCGCGAACGAAGTCGCCGGAGACAGCGCCACCGCGAGCGCTGTCTTTCCCGCGGGCACCGTCGCGATGGCGCATTCGAGCCAGGCGAGCAGCAATGGCAGCCAGTTCTTCCTCGTGTACAAGGCCACGACGCTGCCGCCCGACTACACGCCGTTCGGCACGATCACATCGGGCCTGAGTGTCCTGCAGAGCGTGGCCAGTGCCGGGATCGCCTCCAACGCCAACGGCGCTGGGGACGGGCCGCCGAAAGAGAGCGTCATCATCGAGAGCGTGAGCATCAAGAGGACCTGAGCCAATCGAAGACGGCAGGGCCTTTGACTGAAGGAGCCAGGAGGTCTGCGGTGAGCACCCCGAACGATCCGTGGGGCCGGGTTGACGCCGACGGCACCGTATTCGTGCGGACAGCCGATGGTGAGCGTCCGATTGGCTCCTGGCAGGCGGGGGATGCGGCAGAGGCACTTGCCTTCTTCAAGCGCAAGTTCGAGGCGCTTGTCACCGAGGTGGACCTGCTCGAGCAGCGGATCAAGACCACCGACCTGTCGCCCGCGCACGCCCAGGCAGGGATCGAGCGCCTGGTCGAGTCCGTCACCGGCGCCCACGCGATAGGCGACCTCGACGGCCTGCTGGCCCGGATCGAGGACCTGCGCGGCCTGGTCGATCACCGCCGCGAGGAGTTCAAGGCCGCGCGTGAGGACGCGCGCAAGGAAGCCAGGGAGATCAAGGAACGGATCGTCGCGGAGGCGGAGCGCATCGCCGCGGAAGCGACGCACTGGAAGATCAGCGGCGAGCGGATGCGCCAGCTTCTGGAGGAATGGAAGGCGGCTCCGCGCGCGGAGCGTGCGGTCGAGGCCGTGCTGTGGAAGCGCCTTTCCGCGGCGCGGAATGCCTTCACCAAGCGCCGCAAGGCCTACTTCTCCACCCTGGAAACCGAGCGGGAGGCCACCCGGATCCGCAAGGAGAAGCTGGTCGCTGAGGCCGAGGCCCTCGCATCCTCGACCGACTGGACGGCTACCGCGAACGCGTTCCGCGAGCTGATGCGTTCGTGGAAGTCGGCGGGACGCGCGGCACGCGGTATCGAGGACGAGCTGTGGAACCGGTTCAAGGCGGCGCAGGACACCTTCTTCACGGCGCGCGGCGAGTTGTTCGCGCAGCGCGACGCGGAGTTGCGTGAACACGCGGCGGCGAAGGAGAAGCTGCTCACGGAGGCGGAACGCCTGCTCCCGGTGAAGGATGTCCGCGCCGCGCGGTCGGCCCTGCGGGCAATACAGGAACGCTGGGAGGAGGCGGGCCCCGTGCCGCGGGAAGCGCGCGAGCATCTCGAGTCGGGGCTGCGGAAAGTCGAGGACGCGGTCCGCAAGGCGGAGGACACGCAGTGGCGGCGGGCCAACCCGGAGGCGCGCGCGCGAGCCGAGGGCACCGTGGCGCAACTGCGTGCGGCCATCAGCGGGCTCGAGAAACAGCTCGCGGGTGCGCGCGAGCAAGGCGACGAAAAGGCGGCGGCGCGAGCCGACGAGGCGCTCACGGCGCGCAGGTCCTGGCTCGCCGAGGCGGAGCGGACCCTGTCGGAGTTCAGCGGCTGACTTCGGCTGCACGGCGCCGCCGGCCCAGCCCTCAGCAGATATCCACACCCGTCACGAAGCCATCCACAGATTCTCGTTCCCCCCTGCCGCCCCTCTTGACAGCCTGGCAAGATCGTCAGTAGGGCAAAGGCCCCATGGGTGGGTGGGCCTTGTATGAAGGGCGACCTTGCCTGAGTGCGGGGCTTCGGAGATGTGGAGCGGCCGGGTGCGGATTCGGGCGGTCAGCTGGTCACGCGGTAGACGTCGTAGACGCCGTCGATCGCGCGGACCGCGCGGAGCACGTGACCCAGATGCTTCGGGTCGCCCATCTCGAAGGTGAACCTGCTCACGGCCACCCGGTCCCTTGTGGTCGTGACGGATGCCGACAAGATGTTGACGTGCTGGTCAGAAAGCACCCGCGTCACGTCGGAGAGCAGCCGGGTCCGGTCAAGCGCCTCGACCTGGATGGCGACGAGGAACACCGAATCCTCGGTCGGTGACCACCGGACGGCGACGAGCCGCTCCGGCTGCGCGTCCTGCAGGTGGCGCAGGTTCACGCAGTCCTTCCTGTGCACCGACACCCCGCTCGCGCGCGTGACGAACCCGGTGATCTCGTCGCCCGGCACGGGCGTGCAGCATTTGGAAAGCCGCGCCCACACGTCAGGTGTGCCTTCCACGACGATGCCCGGGTCCCCGGCAGGCCGCGGCTTCGCCTCGCGGCTCGGCAGCGTCAGCTCGGCGAGATCCTCCTCCGCGCCAGCCAGGCCGCCAACCAGCCGGACCAGCTTGGAAACGATGGCCTGGGCACTGATGTGCCTGTCTCCGACCGCCGCGTAGAGCGCCGACACATCGGTATACCGCAGCTCGCGTGCGACGGCCAGCAGCCCGTCGCCCGAGGCGAGGCGCTGCAACGGCAAGCCCTGCTTGCGCATCGCCCGCACGATCGAGCCCTTGCCCGCCTCGATCGCCGCTTCCCTGCGTTCCTTGGAGAACCAGTGGCGGATCTTGTTGCGGGCCCTGGCGCTCTTGACGAAATTCAGCCAGTCCCTGCTCGGCCCGGCTTCCTGCGCCTTCGAGGTGAAGATCTCCACCGTGTCCCCGTTGTCGAGCGCGCTCTCCAGCGGGACGAGCCTGCCGTTGACCCGGGCGCCGATGGTGCGATGCCCGACCTCGGTGTGGATGGCGTAGGCGAAATCGATGGGCGTCGCACCTTGCGGCAGGGCGATCACTTCACCACGCGGGGTGAAGACGTAGACCTCGGACGCGGCAAGGTCGAACCGGAGCGACTCGAGGAACTCGGCGGGGTCGGCGGTCTCCTTCTGCCAGTCCACAAGCTGGCGCAGCCACGCCATGTCCTCTGTCCCGCCCTTGCCGTCCCTGCCGTCCTTGCCCTCTTTGCCCCGGCCCCCGTGGGCAGTGTCCTCCTTGTACTTCCAGTGCGCCGCCACACCGTACTCCGACCGCCGGTGCATTCCCCAGGTGCGGATCTGAAGTTCGACCGGCTTGCCCTCTGGGCCGATCACCGTGGTATGCAGCGACTGGTACATGTTGAACTTCGGCATCGCGATGTAATCCTTGAAGCGCCCGGGCACGGGATTCCAGCGCGCGTGGATCGTGCCGAGAGCCGCGTAGCAGTCGCGGACCGAGTCGACGAGTACCCGGATGCCCACGAGATCGTAGATCTCGTCGAACTCGACATTGCGGGCGATCATCTTCTGATAGATCGAGTAGTAGTGCTTGGGGCGGCCGGTAACGGTCGCCTTGATCTTCGCGTCGCGCAGGTCCGCCGCGACGTCGGTGACCACGTCCTGGAGGAACACGTCACGGCGCGGTGCGCGCTCGGAGACCATGCGGGCTATCTCGTCGTAACGTTTCGAGTACAGCGTCGCGAACGCAAGATCCTCGAGTTCCCATTTGATCGTGTTCATGCCGAGCCGGTGGGCGAGCGGCGCGAAGATCTCCAGCGTCTCCCTGGACTTGCGTTCCTGCTTGGCACGCGGCAAGTACTTGAGCGTCCGCATGTTGTGCAGCCGGTCAGCGAGCTTGATCACGAGGACCCGGATGTCGCGGGACATCGCCACGACCATCTTGCGGACCGTCTCCGCCTCGGCGGCCTCCCCGTACTTGACCTTGTCGAGCTTGGTGACTCCGTCCACCAGAGCCGCGATCTCCTCGCCGAACTCCGAACGGAGCTGCGTCAGCGTGTACGGGGTGTCCTCGACCGTGTCGTGCAGCAGCGCGGCGCAGAGCGTCTCGTGATTCATGCCGAGCTCGGCGAGAATCGTGGTGACGGCGAGCGGGTGGGTGATGTACGGGTCGCCGCTCTTGCGCTTCTGGTCGCGATGCCAGTAGGCGGCGACATCGTACGCGCGCTCGATGGTGCGGACATCCGCCTTCGGATGAGTCGCCCGCACCGTCTTGATCAGTGGTTCGAGCACCGGGTTCATGGTGCTTGCTCGCTGCGCGCCGAGCCTGGCGAGCCTGCGGCGCACGCCGGCATGGCCAGGTGTGGCCGCCGCGGCCTGGTCAGATGCCGCCTCGTCAGGCGGCACGACGTGGGCCGGTGCGGTGTGGCCCGGCGCCACCGGGACTGGCTCACCCTGATCCGACGCCGCTCGGTGTGGCGGAGCAGGATGTCCCGCGGTGGTTACGGCGTGGCCGGCGCTGGCTCCATCCCAAGGCAGGTTCACGTGCGCGGGCGGGCCGGATACCGCCGTGGCACCGCCAGCGGGCGCCTCCGGTTCCGGTGACCCGGGATCTGCCTGATCGGTCCTGAGGGGGCCAGCGTGCCCGGCCAGGGCGGCGTCGGCACCGGTCATGCCGGTTGCTACAACGTCACCGGGCACCTGGGCTCCTCACGTCCGCCGAGACACTCAGCTTATCGGCGGACGATTCGGGAGGTGCCAGGTCGCGGCCCCAAACGGCCGCCAAGGCCGGCAATGCGGACCGCAGGGCGCGCGCCGTGGCCGTCACGAGCAAGGCGAGGAACAGGAGCGCGACCGCGACGATCCCATCAAGCCAGAAGTGGTTGGCGGTGGCGATAACGACGATCCAGGTCACGACCGCGTGCCCGACCGCGAGCCATCGGCCGCGGCTGACGGTGGCCCGCCAGGTCCCGATGGCAACCAGCATCGCCCAGCCCACGTGGACCGATGGCATAGCGGAAAGCTGGTCGGCCACACCGCCGCCAAACGCGTATACGGACTGGCCGTAGACCTGTGCGGTGTCGACAAGACCGACCCCGGTGAGCAGGCGCGGCGGCGCCACCGGCACCAGCTGGATGAGCAGGCACGCGGCCGTAAGCCCGACCAATATGGTGCGGATCCGCCGGTAATGATCGCGGTGGCGGGCAAAGAGCCAGAACAGGAAGATGATCAATACCGTGAAGTGCATCGTCGCGTAGTAGACGTTGAACGCCTCGACGACAAGCGCGTGCGGGAGCACCAACCGCTGAACCGCCGCCTCACTGGGCAGGTGCCAGGCGCGTTCGGTGTGCCAGATCCACCACGCCCGCGCCATCGCACCGTCTGGGCCCATTACCGAGAAACTGCCTGCGTACTGCCAGAGTGCGAACAAGCCCACGACAAGCCCTGACTCGCGCACGAACGGGACGGCGAGGCTGATCGGCCGGCGGCGCGGCAGCCAGGCCAGCCCTGCCACGGCGAACAGGCAGGCCGCCAGGATCGCGGCGACCTGCCAGGACATCTCATAATGAGGCATGTAACGCAATCTTCCTGCCGGTGCGCGCGCCCGCCCGGATCCCGTGGCCCGTTCGTGGATGCCGCGGCACAGCACGCCTATATGCCGCAACAACAGCATGACAGCCCGGGATTCCACCGTGGTCTCGACCGACCGCGCCCCCACGGCCGGCGGGGCCATACCTCTCGCCCGGCGCTGGCCCGGCCCGCGCCGGAGCGCCCGGCCGCAAAGTGGCGGCAACAAACGGATCCAGCCGGGCATGTGATGACTCTCACGATTGTTGGTGCGTGAGAGGGCGCGTGGATGGGACTGCCGGGCTCGCGGGCCCCCGCATTTCGGCTGGCGGCGTTCTCGCGCTCGACGCGGGATCCAGGCACGCCTTCGGGCTGCGGCCTGGCCAGCCGGGCGCGGATGACCCGCTCCCCCGTCGTGCCGGAGGCGCGCGTGGCGGGCACGGCGGACGCCCCAGCCGCGCCACCTCTTAAGAGCCCGGTGCAGGCGGTGCCGCTGCGTGGCATTTTGCGCGGGGCCAAATGGTCAATTCCGTCAGACCTTGGGCCCCGGGAGGCCGTGATGATGACCATGGCCGCGGCGCCGGTGCCAACCGGCGGGGCCAGGGATCGCCGCCATGCTGCCGCGCTGGCCGCCACATGGTGAGGGCGGACGTCCCGCCGCGGCCGCGGTCACGCGTGGGACTGGCGGCGGCGTGCGCGGTGCTGCCCGGCATCGAGGCGGTCGTGCTCATCGCTGTCGGGCTGCGCGGATCGGCTTCGCTTTCACCGAGTGTCACCGCGCCTGCGCCGTACGGCGCATACCACGATCTGCGATTCCTCCTCACGTACCACTCCTCGTGGGCCGCTTTCGCAGCGGAAGCCCTGGCCATGCTGGTCTGGCGATCAGCGCTCGATTGCGGTCTCATCCTGCTCGCCTGGCCCGCCGGCCAGCCGCGGCCCGCGGTCGCCGCGATCTTGCGGCGGACGGCCGCGTTCACGCTTGTGTCCCTGGTCCTGCTCGCGCCGTCCGCCGCCTCCGTATCGGCCATGGACGTCATGCCGGTGTCCGATCTCTTCCTCGCCGGCATGCCGCTGGCCGTCATCATTGCCACCCTCACCTCACACGGCGGCGTCACGTCGTGGTGGCGGCGCCTTCCGCCATGGCGTGCCGCGGCGTGGTCACTTGCCACCTTCGCCGCCATCACCGTGGGAGGCGCTGTGGCCGCCGCCGTACCTGTGTGGGCCGCGCCGGTGGCCGTCAGCCTCACCGGGCTCTTCAACGCCCGGGCATACGTCAGCATCGTGCGGGCGAGCGCAACCCAGCGCGTCTCCATCCCGATCCCGCTGGTCCCGATCGGGCTGGCCGCCATGGCCGGCATCCTGGTGGCTAGCATCACCTTCGGGGTGCGGCTGAGCAACACCGCCGATCGCTCGACGTACCAGATCCCTGACGAGGCCCTGCGGGAGCCGGCCGTCCTTCTTGTCAGCGGCTTTCACAGCGCATGGAACGGATCGACACCCCGGCCGATCGGCCCCGGCCTGCCCGTTGAGCGCTTCTCCTACCGTGGCCTGGACGCCGGCGGGAGTCCGCTGAGCTATCCCCCGCAGGCGACGCAGCAGCCACTCGGCACGACCGTGCACCTGCTCGCCAGGCAGATTGAGATCATCCACGAGCGCAGCCGCGAGCGGGTGGCCGTCGTGGCGGACAGCGAAGGCTCGCTCGCGGTCGAAACTTACCTGGCCACCGTGCAAAACCCGCCCGTTAGCAAGATCGTCCTTCTCGATCCCCTGATCGATCCGGGGCGCGGTTATTTCCCGCCCGCGAACGACGAGGGGTGGGGCGTTGCCACCGGGGCAATCCTGCGCGGCCTGAGCGCGGCGATCGGCGCGGCGACGCCGCTGCACATCTACGCAGACGGGCCCTTCATCCGCTCGGTGGACGATCACGGGCCGGTCCTGCGGAACCTGCTCACCTGCCCGCCGCCCGGCGTGAAAGAGGCGGTGCTTGTTTCGCTCGCCGACGCCGTCGCCTCTCCCTTCGAGGCACCGGTCGCCGCGCCGTCCGGCGTGGTCATGCGCCTGCATGGCTTCCTGCTCGATGATGCCGCCGCGACCCACGCCGTCGACGATTTCCTCGCCACCGGGAAATTCCCCGTCAACCCGCGCAGCACGGTGGCTGACCAGCTTGTGCGCGCGGCGGCGGCGGCATGGCAGGCGCCACCCCTCACGCCTTCGCTCGTACCGCGGTGGCGCGGTGAGCCAGTCTCCGGATGCGCGGCCAAGAAGAAGGCGCTGGCCCGGTGGCTACGGTGACCGCGGCCGCGCACCGGCCGGTCAGTGCACGGCGACGGGGAGATCGCTGAACCCGCGGAACACAACACCTGAGCGCGCCGGCGGGCTGGCCAGCCGCAGGCGGGGAAAGCGACAGAGCAGTGCGGGGAGGAATGTGCCCGCCTCGAGGCGGGCCAGGGGGGCACCGAGGCAGTAGTGCAGACCGCCGCCAAAGGAGAGCACGGTGGTGCCGGCCCTGGTGATATCGAAAGCATCCGGTTCGCCGAACCTGGCTGGATCTCGATTGGCCGCGCCGAGCATCGCGATGACCAGGCCATCGGCGGGCACGGGCACCCCGCCGATCGTGCTTTCCGCCGCCGCTACCCTGCCCACAAGCTGGACCGGGGCGTCGTAACGCAGCACCTCCTCCACGGCGGCCGCGGCGCGGCCCGGGTCGGCACGCAACATGCCCGCCTGATCAGGATGGCCGATCAACGCCGCTGTCCCGTTGAGCAGAAGGTTCACCATCGTGTCGACGCCTGCCATGAACACGAACGTCAGTGTCTGGAGCAGTTCGTCCTCGGTGAGCCCGGGCCTGCCGCCGTCCCGCATGGCGACCAGCGCGGAAGCAAGATCGTCACGTCCAGTTCGCCGCCGCTCCGCGACGAGCCCGGCGAAGTACTCATGTAACGCGATCGCCGCCCGGTCGGCCTCGTCCAGATCCTTCTTGCTGACCGAGAGTTCGACCATCCGCATGAGGGCCGACATCGACTGCTGAAGCGGCACCCAGTCGGCCTCGGGCACCCCGACGAGCGTCCCGATCACCGAGACAGGCAACGAAGACGCGAGGATCTCCTTCAGGTTGACGTTGCTCCCGTCCGCTCCCGCGTCCGCGATCGCATCGAGCGCCCGGTGGCAGAAGGCCGTGACGCCACGGTGCATCTCGTCGACCTGGCGCGGCGTGAACGCCGCGCTGACCAGGCGCCGCAGCCTGGTGTGGTCGGGCGGGTCACGGAACAGCATCGTCTCGAAGGTCGCGACCTTACTCGGCCGATCCCGCCAGCCAGGAAGGGCCCGGTCGGCCCAGTCAGGGCTCTGCGAGCGGTATTCGGGGCTCCTCGTGACGGCCGCACAATCGTCGTATCCACTCAGGAACACCAATCCCTGCCCAGTGCGGTATACAGGGGAAAGCGCGCGAAGCCGCGAATAGATCGGGTAGGGATCGGCGATGCCGGCCGGGGTCGTTAAGCTAGCGACCGCCGCATCAGCCTCAGCGTGCCTTTGCTCATCGCCTGTATCCGGCACGACCATGCCGCGATCCCCTCCCGCCCAGGGGCCACCACACTGCGAATACTAGGCACGCCACCGGCCCGGGGGGAAGCGCCGGGCGCCGCGGCGGGCTCGATCCGCTGCGGCCCGCCACGCGTGCGTTTGATCCCTGGCGCCGCGGCCGGGGTCTGGCCGGCTTCATGCTCGCCGACGTGTGGCCTATTCACCACGGCCGTTCTTTGGCATATGTTCAGCTTGCCGCGCGGCGTCTGGCGGTGCGCCCCGCGGTGAAGCGGAGGGAGCCGGCCTGCCTCGCGGCGACCGGGCACGGTGGGCGCGGGCAATCCCGCTGCCCGCCGCTACGGGCCCGGCCGGGCCTGCTCCCGAGCGGCGGGACGCGGCGGAGCCACGACGAGGACGGACCCAGAGCCGGGTGGTGATGATGGTCGACGCAGAACCTGACGCCTTCCCTTTCCGCTTACCCCCGGAGGATTTCGGGACACCATCAAGCCTTTACGCACGGCGCCAAAAGGAATGCCCGCTCGGGCAGATCAGGCTGCCAAGCGGTGACCTGGCGCATCTGGCGATGGGATATGAGGAAGTTGACCTGGTACTGCGGGACAGGCGCTTCAGCCGCAACTTCCGCTACCCCGGTGCGCCGAGGCTGGTTACAGAAGACGACATGTCGGCCAATCCGAACGCCATTGTGAACCTCGACCCGCCAGAACACACCCGGCTGCGGCGGAATCTGCGCGGTGCGTTCGGTCCAAGCAAATGCGCCAGCTGGCGGCCGATTGCGGAGCGCATCGTCGGCGACCTCCTGGACAAGATCGTCGCGGCGGGACCGCCAGCCGATCTGGTGGCCGGCTATGCGAGCTTGCTGCCCATCCGGGTGATATGCCAGCTTCTGGACGTCCCACCGGATGACCAGAAACGGCTGATCGGGTGGACGGGCACGTTCTTCTCCACCGCGTCGGCGTCTTTGCACGAACGGGCCGCGGCGAATCAGGAATTCTTCACCTACGTCCGCGACCTCGTGGCAAGCAGGCGGGCGAGGCCGGGCAACGGGCTCGTCGACTCGCTCATCCACGCCACCGACGTGGCTGGCACGCTCAGCGAGGCCGAGCTCTACCAGATGATCGTCGCGCTGTTCATCGGCGGGCAGGAGAACACGTCCGCGACACTCGCCCGCGGCATATTCACCTTGCTGCGCAACAGGGAACAGTACGAGGCCCTTTCCGCCGATCCCGGGCTGGTCGACGGCGCGGTGGAGGAGATTCTCCGGTTCGACGTCCCGAGTGAAGGCGCGTTCCTGCGAGTGGCGACCGAGGACGTACAGCTTTCCGTGGGCAACATCGAGAAGGGATGCGCGGTTCAGGCCTCCCTGGCGGCCGCCAACAGAGACCAGTCGCACTTCAGTGATCCCGAACGCTTCGACATCCGCCGTGCCCCTAACCCGCACCTGACCTTCGGCGCGGGCGCGCACTTCTGCGTCGGCGCCCCACTGGCACGGCTTGAACTCCAGATCGCGCTTGGCACGCTCGCGTCGCGGTTCCCCGGCCTCCGCTTGGCCGTTCCCGTCGCCGGCGTCCGCTACGCGGAAGACACACTGGTGCGCGCGCTGCTCAGCTTGCCCGTCACCTGGTGACCCCCGAACCATAAAGATCACGATTCGCCGCGGGCGCACTGGCACTGACCCAGCCCGGGCGCGCCAACGGTGGCCCGGCGCGTCACCCGGTCACACCTGAAGGGTCATACGGTGAGCAGCGGGCGGATATTCAGGTGGTCAAGGCCGTCCCTGCCGCTGAGAAAGCCGAGCTCGAGCAGCACCGCGACCGCGGTGACATCGGCGCCGGCGCGGCGGATAAGCTCCGCGGTCGCCCGCGCGGTGCCACCGGTGGCGAGCACATCGTCCACGATGAGCACGCGGTCACCCGCCACGAAGGCGTCCGTGTGCACCTCGACGGTCGCGGTCCCATATTCGAGTTCGTACGTTTGCGCATGTGTCGCCGCCGGCAGCTTGCCCTGCTTGCGCACGGGAACGAAGCCCGCGCCCAGCCGGCACGCGACCGGCGCGGCCAAGATGAAACCGCGTGCCTCGATTCCGGCGACCTTGTCCACCTGGCCATGACCGGCCGCGAGCGCGGTGATGACCGCACCGAACACGGCCGCGTCGCCGAGCAGCGGCGTGATGTCCTTGAACATGATTCCAGGGTTCGGGAAATCCGGGACGTCACGGATCCGCGTCTTGATCAATTCGCTCAGTGCACGCCCCGCGGAACCATCAGCCAGCAGATCACCCGCGCCCGGGTACCCGCTCGAATCCACCCAGCTACCTCTTCTTCTTGCCGCTCGGGCGCCGCTTGGCCGAACTGGACCGCCTGGGCTGCTGGCGCTGGCCTCCGCTGCGCTGCTGACCCTGCTGGCCCTGCTGGCTTCGCGAGCCCCCGCGGCTGGATCCACCCCGGGCCGCGGCCGCAGCGGCCGCCCCCGATTCGGCGACGGTGTCGTCACCGTCCGGGCCCATGTCGGGATCGCCCGCGTCATCGGCGCTGATGGCGACCGCACCCGTCGCGGCGACACCGGCCTTCGCCTTCTTCGCCTGCCGCCGCTCCGCCCGGGCGCCGGACTCACGGACCGCCACCCGGCGGGCCAGGGCCTTGTACTGCGGCTCGCGTTCCTTCAGCGTCGCGAGGATCGGAGTGGCGATGCAGATAGATGAGTAGGTGCCGACGAGCATTCCGACGAACAGCACGAGGGCAAGGTCTTTCAGGGTGCCCGCGCCGAGCAGACCGGCCCCGACGAACAGGATCGCGGCGACGGGCAGGAGGCCGATGATCGCCGTGTTGATGGAGCGGACCAGGGTCTGGTTCACGGCGAGGTTGGCGGACTGGCTGTAGGTCATCCTGGCGCCGCCGAGCAGCCCCGCGGTGTTCTCACGGACCTTGTCGAAGACCACGACCGTGTCGTACAGCGAGTAGCCGAGGATCGTCAGCAGGCCGATCACTGACGCCGGCGACACCTCGAAGCCGACTATCGCGTAGATCCCCACGGCGATCACGATGTCATGCAGCAGCTTGATGATCGCGGATGCGGCCATCTTCCACTCGAATGCGATCGTCAGATACAGCACGATCGCGATGAGGAAGAAGATCAGTCCTTCGAGTGCCTTCTGTGAGATGTCCTTGCCCCAGCTCGCACCGACCGAGTTGACGCTGACCTGCGAGTGGAACCGGGACGCGAGCTCGTTCTCGATGCTCGTCACCTGGCCGTTGGTCAGCGGCTGGGTCTGGACCTCCCAGCCGGGCACCGAGCCACCGTTGAGCTGCTGCACAATCGGGTCGTCCGGCGCCCCGCCAGCCTTTGCCGCGGCCCGCACCTCGCTCACGGTGGCGCCCGCCGCCTTGAACTGGAAGACCGAGCCGCCCTTGAACTCGACGCTGTAGTTGAGCCCCAGCACGAGAATCGCGATCACGCTGATCACGATCGCGGAGGCTGAGATCAGGTAGAAGACGCGCTTCTTGCCGATGAAGTCGAATGAGACTTCCCCGCGGTAGAGCCGCCCGCCGATTTCGCCGAGGCGCGACATCATGCCTCCTTGGGGCTGGTCCGCGACCGGGTCTGGCCGCCTCGTGGCGGCGGCTTGTCATCGCGCGACGCCGCGGAAGCGCGGGCGGCCGTGGACGGCCGGGTCACGGGCCGCGGCGACGCCCGCCAGGACACCCGTGCTCCGAGCCTGGCCGGGTCGAGCCCGGAAAGCGGGTGGCCGCCACCATAGAACCGGGTACCCGCGAGCAGAGTGATCATCGGCTTGGTGAACAGGAAGACCACCACCACGTCGATGATGGTGGTGAGCCCTAGGGTGAAAGCGAAGCCCTTGACGTCGCCGATCGCGAAGTAGTACAGGAACGCCGCGGCGAGGAACGACACCGTGTCGGACACCAGGATCGTGCGCCGGGCGCGCTTCCAGCCGCGCTCCACCGCGGAACGCAGCGTGTTCCCGTCGCGCACCTCGTCACGCAGGCGCTCGAAGAACACCACGAACGAGTCGGCGGTGATACCGATGGCGACGATGAGACCCGCGATCCCGGCGAGGGACAGGGCGAAGCCCATGTACCTGCCGAGAGTGAGCACCGACATGTAGGTCAGCAGCGCGGATATGAGGAGGCTGGAGATGGCCACCAGGCCGAGGCCGCGGTAGTAGAGCAGCGAGTAGGCGATGACGAGGACGAAGCCGATCGCCGCCGCTATCAGACCGCCCACGAGCTGATCACGGCCGAGGGTCGGCGACACGGTGTTCACCGCCTGGGTGACGAACTTGAGCGGCAGCGCGCCGTACTTGAGCACGTTGGCGAGATCGGTCGCGCTGCTCTGGGTGAAGTTGCCGGTGATCTGGGAGTTGCAGCAGGGGATCGCGCCCTGGTCCACGTTGGGCGATGAGATCACGACGCCGTCGAGCACGATCGCGAACTGGTCGCGCACGGACGTGGGGTTGCCATTGTTGACGTACTGGCTGTTCATCTGCTGGGTCAGCGTGAAGAACTTCGCGCCGCCCGCGCCGTCGAAGGTGAAGTTGACCTGCCACGCGGTGCCGACCGATGTACCGGTGTTGGGCAGGCCGGCCGAGGCGTCGTGGATGTCGGTGCCCTCGACTTTCGCCACGTCGAGCAGGTACTTGGTCGTGCCGTCCTGCGAGCAGGAGACGATCTGGGAGTTCGGGTTGTCCTCGGCGTTGGGGTCGTAACCGACCTGCTGCTGCCATTTCGTCACAGGCTGGCTGCAATCCAGCTTGTTGAACAGGGCGAGCACCTTGGGGTCGACGCCCGCGGTGCTCTCGCCCTGCGGCGCGGCCGTCGACGTGGGTGTCGGCGTCGGCGTGGCCGACGCGGATGGCGTGGGTGTCGGCGAGGCAGCGGCGGCCAGGCGGGCGGCGCCATGGCCGAGGGCCGTGCCGCCCGCGCCGGACGTGCCGTTGCGGAATCCGCCGAGCGCGTGCGGCGATCCGGTGGGCGACGCGGAGGCCGTGGCGGAAGGCGTCGAATTCGCGGACGGAGACGGGGTGGCGTGCGCCGCCGACGTGCCGGACGGCGTGGGTGTGGGCGTGGCCGAAGCGGCCGGCGTGTTGGCCGACTCGAGCAGCACCTGGCGGAACCGCAACTGCGCCGTCTTGCCGAGCTTGCTGACCAGGGACTGCTGGCCGACGCCGGGAACGGCGACGTTGATGATGTCGTTACCCTCCTGCGTCACCTGCGCCTCGGTGACGCCCGAGCCGTTCACGCGCTCGCGGATGATCTCCAGCGCGCGCTGCATGTTCGCCTGCGGTGGCGTGCCGCCATGCGGTGTCACCGCTTTGAGGGTCACGGTCGTGCCGCTGCTCAGGTCGAGGCCGAGCTTCACCTTGAAGCCCTTGTGCCACTGGCCAGGGCTGAACGCGTCCTTGCCCACGATCGCGATGAGCAGCACAAAAATGAGCGCCGCCAGCACGGCGAGCGCGCGTCCCGGCCTTGGGACGTTGGTCTTCGGGGGAGCCACTTCTCTCTGCCCTCGTCTAGGTCCGGGTTACGGTCCGGTGTGCGTTTCTGCTACTTCTCCGCCGCCTGGCCGTCACGGGCCGGGTCGGTGTCGTCCCCTGACCGCGCCGTGGGTGGCTCGTCCAGCGGCTCTTCCGCCTCCGCGTCCGCGGCCGGCTGTGCGCCGTTGCCAGTGCCTTCGGCCATATCGGCCTCGAACGGTGCGTCGGAGAGCACGTCCATGATGGCGCGCTTCAGGTAGCGGACCTCCACGCCCGGCGCGACCTCGATCACCACGTCACCATCCTCGACAGCGGTGACAGTCCCGTACATGCCCGCCGTGGTGCGGACCCGCTGGCCAGGCACGACAGTGTCCTGAACCTGCGCGACCTGACGCTGGCGGTTGCGCTGCGGTCTGATCATCAGGAAGTAGAAGATGCCGAAGATCAGCACAAGGATGATGATCAGGGTGAACGGCGAGCTGCTTTTCGACGACGAGGCCGCCAGCAGTGTGTTGCCCATCGGCGGGCATCCTTCCAGTTGGTTCAATGCACGCGGTCACGCGGCCGGTGGCCGGGGTTAACCCCCCGGGTACAGCCGGTGACCAACTGTCGGAGTTTAGCGACGGATGAAGGTCGCTCCAACAGGCTACGGCCTTCCAGGCCCAATTGTGTCGCGCCCGTGATCGTAGCGGGCCCGGTGCACAGCGGTGCGCAAGATGCCGCGGAATCCAGCTGCCCGGTGCCGAGGATCCGGGTGCTTCCTACCGGAAACGTACACGAAAACCACAGAAGCGCCCTATTGCCCGCCCTTGCCCGCCCTTGCCCGCCCTTGCCGCCGCTCGCGGCCGGCCGAGCGTAGGGGCAAGGCCTGCCCAGGGGGATTCGGCGCGCAGATGCGGCGGGGAGCAGCGGATGGCAGCGTGAGCGGCGCGGGTGAGCAGGGCTAGGAGGCCGCTGAACAACGGCGTCGGATCAGCCAGCGGGTCATCCGCGCCCGGCTGGCAAGGCGGAGCCCGAGGCCGCTACCAGCGGTTTGTAACGGCGAGGGTGACAACGCCGCCAGCCGGGATGCGGGGGCACGCGAGCCGGGCAGGTGTTGTTCCGCGGCCTCCTAAGGGCGAGTCTGCCCGCAGCGGGGGTCTGGCTCGACCGGAGCGAGGCCCTCGCCATTTGCCTGCGTCAGGTCGAAGAGCACCGGGTCGCCGGCCGCGCCCGGCTGCCATGGCATGCCGCCGGGCTGCGGGGCGACTGGAGGGGCAATGCCGAGATGTGCCCATGCGGCCGTTGTCGCGACCCGCCCCCTGGGTGTGCGGGCCAGCAGCCCGGCCCGGACAAGAAAGGGCTCGGCCACGACCTCGACGGTCTCCGGTTCCTCACCGACCGCGACGGCCAGCGTGGAAAGACCGACGGGCCCGCCGTTGAACCGCCTGAGCAGCGCGTCGAGAACCGCTTGGTCGAGCCGGTCGAGGCCCTCTTCGTCCACCTCGTACAGTTCAAGCGCGGCACGCGCGGTCGGCCTGTTCACCACACCGTCGCCGCGCACCTCCGCGTAGTCGCGGACCCGGCGGAGCAGTCGGTTCGCGATCCGGGGCGTGCCACGCGAGCGCCGCGCGATCTCCGCGCCGCCGGCGTCATGCAGCGGCACGCCGAGCAGACCGGCCGAGCGCCGCAGGATGATTTCGAGCTCACCCGGTTCGTAGAAGTCGAGGTGAGCGGTAAAACCGAACCTGTCACGCAACGGCGCGGGAAGCAGCCCGGCGCGCGTCGTGGCACCGACCAGGGTGAACGGGGCGATATCAAGCGGGATCGCGGTCGCACCCGGGCCTTTGCCTATGACCACGTCGACACGGAAATCCTCCATCGCCAGGTACAGCATCTCCTCGGCCGGCCGGGCGAGCCGGTGAATCTCGTCGATGAAGATGACCTCGCCCGTACTGAGCGTGGAGAGCACCGCCGCAAGATCTCCGGCCCGCTCGATCGCCGGGCCGCTGGTGATCCGCAGCGGTGACCCGAGCTCGGCAGCGATGATCATCGCCATCGTGGTCTTGCCGATACCCGGCGGGCCGGAAAGCAGCACATGGTCAGGGACCCTGCCGCGCCGCTGTGCGCCGCGCAGCACTAGCGTCAGTTGCTCGCGCACACGCGCCTGGCCGATGAACTCGTCGAGCCGCTTGGGGCGCAGCGCACCCTCGATCGCCCGCTCGTCGGCGTCGGCGAGCGGAGACACGACGCTGTCGGCGCCACCGTCGGCCGCGCTGACCTCGGCCGCGCTGACCTCCGCGGCCCTGACCTCTGCCGCGCCGCTACCCGCCGTATCGCGTGCGCCATTGCCCGCCACGGCGCCAGCCTCGTGCTCGGCCGCGGCGCTCACGAGCGGCTCAGTTGCCGCAGCGCGGCGCGCAGGGCCACGGACAGGTCGATCGGCTGGCCATCGTGGTCGTCCGAGCCCGCGGTCAGCTCGGGCTCCACCGCGGCGACTGCCTGCTCCGCATCACGCGGCGACCAGCCGAGCCCGGTCAGGGCGGCGTGCAGCTTGTCACGCCAGGCGCCAGGCCCGCCCGCGGCAAGCCCAGCGCCCTCGCCGCCGCGCCGGCCATCAGCATCGGGCAAGGCGCCCGTGCCCAGCTCAGGCCCTGGCGCGCCAAGCCGGCCCGCGAGTTCGAGGACGATACGCTGCGCGCCCTTCTTGCCAATGCCCGGCACCATCATCAGCGCGGCGAGGTCTTCGGCCGCGATCGCGCGGCGCAGCGCATCCGGGCTGTGCACGGCGAGCATGGCGAGCGCCAGCCGCGGACCGACGCCACTCGCGGTCTGAAGCAGCTCGAACACGGTCCGCTCGTCCTCGTCGGCGAATCCGTAGAGGGTGAGCGCGTCCTCGCGCACGATCAGCGAGGTCGGGACCCGAGCCCGCTCGCCAGGCCGCAGCCTCGCGAGTGTCCCCGGCGTGCACTGCACGGCGAGGCCGAACCCGCCGATGTCGACCACCGCGCCGTCCGGTGCGACCGAGGACACGGTGCCGTCCAGATGGGAGATCACCTTGCACCTCCTGCTGAGCTAGCGGGATGCCCACCGACCCCGGGCGGCCGGGCACCCCCGGCTGACCGGGGCCCTTCGGCTGACCGGGGCCCTTCGGCTGACCGGGGCTGACCTGCGCCATGAGCCGCGAGCGCGCGGGAAAGCCGTTGCTCGGCCGAACCGCGCCACAGATGGCAGATGGCGAGCGCGAGCGCGTCGGCTGTGTCGGCGGGGCGGGGCGGATCTGTCAGCCGCAGCAGCCTGGTCACCATGCCGGCCACCTGCGCCTTGTCCGCGCGCCCGCTCCCCGTCACCGCGGCCTTGGCCTCGCTCGGCGTGTGCAGTGCCACCGGAATCCCGCGCCGCGCGGCGCACACGATGGCGACCGCGCCCGCCTGCGCGGTGCCCATGACCGTGCGCAGGTTGTCCTGGCTGAACACGCGCTCGACGGCGACCGCGTCCGGGCGGTACCTGTCCAGCCACTCCCCGATCTCCAGGTCGAGAGCGAGCAGCCGCGCCGCAACGTCGTCGCTCGCGGGAGTGCGCACCACGCCCGCGCCGACGAGCGACAGCGGCCGGCCAGGCACACCGTCGACCACGCCAAGGCCGCAGCGGGTCAGACCCGGGTCGACCCCGAACACCCGCATGGCGGCACCATCCCGTTCAGCCCGTTCGCTCACGAACACGTGTTCGGCAGGAACGCTACCCGGTCGGCCCGCCCGCCGGGCGCAGCGGGCCCGGCGTGTCGCCGACGCTGTCACAATCGGGACATCAAGGGGCGGCAGTGCCTGGCGGCGCGCGGGCCGGCCGGGCGCAGCGTCAGAACGTATCCAGGCAGAAGGGCTGCGCGGCGAACGCGGCGTCGAACAGCACGTCATCGCCCGGGTTTCCGCCGCCCGCGAGCCCGCTGCGGCGCAGCACGGGCACCGTCGTGCCTGCGTACAACGCGGCAAAACCGCGCACGTCCATGCTGAGCGCCGCAGCGGCAGCCGTTCGGGAGGGTTCAAGTGCTCCCTTGCCGCCACCGACGGTAAGCGTCCAGTCCCCCGCGTTGCCCGGGCGGCCGGCGTCGCGCAGCCGCAGCGGCACGGAGAGTTCGAGGCCGGCCGGGAAGCCGCGGCCCGCGACCGCTGCCGGAGCGTCCACGACCCGCAGCATCCACGGATGGACGCTGGCAAGCGCCGTGTCCGGTTCCCTCATCATGATCCCGAACGGCTCCGCGGGGCTGACGCGTGCCCGCACGGTACGCGCGACCGACGAGGACGAAGCGAGCAGCGACCAGATGTCCCTTGTGGTTGCGTGCGACCCGGCGATGGCCCGTTCCACCAGGAGTTCGTCATTGCCGTCCCGCCAGCGGTACGCGACGAATCCGTCCGCGCCGAGATAGCTGAAAAGCTCGTCGCTGTCCAGCCACTGCCGGGTGGAGGGCTCATCCCAGGTGAGCGGACCACAGTCACGAGCGCCGGCGTGGACCGCGCAGTGCACGGCACGGACCGCCTCGCTGTCGCCGGGTGCGACGCGGCCGAGCCCGCCGCGCGGCGCCCCTGGTTCCGGCGTGATCGTGCGCAGGGAGCGGGCCGGAATCTCGGCCTCGTAGCAGATGCCCGCCAGTTCCCAGCCGAGCGACCTGTAGATGGCCGAGGTCGCCGGGTACAACACGGACAGCGGGTACGCACATGCGGCGATGTGGGCGAGCAGTTCGGTCATCAGAGCGCGGCCGATCCCGATGCCGCGGTCCTCGGGCGCGACCGCGACGTTCGCCACGCCCGCCGCAGGGACACCGCGGCCGAGCCACCACTGCGTCATGTCGTGGAAGCACGCGGCCGCGGCCATCCTCGCGCCGTCGAAGGCGGCGAGGTAACGGCCGGCCGCGATGTTGTGGCTGGCCTGGGCGAGCCAGGCCGCCCGCTGAAGCGGGGTCGCGGGGCCGAAGGCGCGTGTCCTCAGGTCGAAAAGCTGGTCGTAGTCATCGTCAGGGCCAAGCGCACGGATCTGGATGCCAGGCGCCGGGTCTCCCCTGCTCGCTCCGCTCCCCCCGCCGCCTGCGATCAAGCTCAGCCGACCTTCTCCATGACCTCGTCACTGACCGAGTAGTTGGCGTAGACGTTCTGCACGTCGTCGGAGTCATCGAGGATGTCGATCAGCCTGAACACCTTCCTGGCGGTCTCCTCGTCAAGCGGGATCTCCATGGTCGGCAGGAATGCGGCCTCTGCGGAGTCATAGTCGATCCCGGCCTGCTGAAGTGCCGTCCGCACCGGGATCAGGTCGGCGGCGTCGCTCACCACCTCGAACGTTTCGCCGAGGTCGTTGACCTCCTCCGCGCCCGCCTCGAGCACCGCGGTCACGACGTCATCCTCGGTGGGCCCGCCCGCTTTGGGCACGATGACCACGCCCTTGCGGTGAAAGAGATAGGACACCGAACCCGGGTCCGCCATGGAGCCGCCGTTCCTGCTGAACGCGGTGCGGACGTCAGAGGCGGCGCGATTGCGGTTGTCGGTCAGGCACTCGACGAGTACCGCGACGCCGCCTGGCGCGTAGCCTTCGTAGGTGATCGTCTCGTAGGCGGCACCGCCGGCCTCGAGGCCGGCGCCACGGCGCAGAGCGCGGTCGATGTTGTCGTTGGGCACCGAATTCTTCTTCGCCTTCTGGATGGCGTCGAAGAGCGTCGGGTTGGCCGCCGGGTCACCTCCGCCCGTCCTCGCCGCGACCTCCACGTTCTTGATCAGCTTTGCGAAGAGCTTGCCGCGCTTCGCGTCGACGAGCGCCTTCTTGTGCTTGGTGGTGGCCCACTTCGAGTGGCCGCTCATGATCTCCCCTTCACGATCTCGGCGAAGAGCCGGTGGACGCGGTCGTCCGCGGTGAGCTCCGGGTGGAACGCGGTAGCCAGCAGCGGCCCCTGCCGGACGGCCACGATCCTACCCGTGGAGCCGTCCGTGGCGAGGATCTCGACCGCCGGACCTGCCTGGTCGACCCAGGGCGCGCGGATGAAGACCGCGCGCAGCCGCGGGCCCTCGATGCCCCGGATATCCAGCTCAGTCTCGAACGAGTCCACCTGGCGCCCGAACGCGTTCCGCCGCACGGTCATGTCGATCCCGCCGAACGTCTCCTGTCCCGCGGCTCCGTCGAGCAGCCGGTCCGCGAGCATGATCATCCCAGCGCAGGAGCCGAAGGCGGGCATGCCAGCGGTGATGCGCTTGCGTACCGGCTCCATCAGCTCGAACGCGGTGGCCAGCTTCCATATGGTCGTGGACTCACCGCCCGGAATCACCAGGCCGTCGACCGCGTCAAGTTCGTCCGGCCGCCTGATGGCGGCCGGATGCGCACCGGCCGCGCGCAGCGCGCGCATGTGCTCACGGACGTCGCCCTGCAAGGCAAGCACGCCGATGACCGGGTTCGTAAACGACACCGACACGGGCACCCTCCTGTCTGGACGCTGACCTTTGACGTGGCGCTCTGCCGCGAACCTGCACATTCAACACCCGGTACCCCCGGCCGTCATCCCGCAGGTCCAGCCGGGCGGCAGGTTCTCGGTGGCGCCGCCGCCGCGGGCGGTGACGGCGACCCGGCTTTGCCCGAGCCGCAGGCCCGTGATTGTCACGGCGCCAAGCCGGTCGGGCAGCACGGGCCGGAGCGTGATCCGGCGCTGCGGCACGTCCGGCTCCAGGCCCAGGAGCGCGCGGAGGACGAGCAGCGGTGCCGCGCTGGCCCGGGCCCGCGGCGAGCAGGAGGTGGGGTAGGGCAAGGGCGGGCCGAACTGATCCCGGTGAAAGCGCGAAATGACCCGCGCATCGCGCGCGAACATGCCCTGTGCGCCCTCCGGAGTGATGTCACCGGACACGGCGGACAGGCAGAAGGTAATGCCGTCGAGCAGGGTGGTGAGATCAGCCCCGGCGGTGACCGGCGCTGACGTCGTGCCGTTGAGAATGCGCCCTCAGTACCCGTGACAGTTGGCTCAGTGCTCACTGACCCGGTGCTCATTGCGCGGCACGGGCGGCTGCTACCAGCCGCGGCCCGCGAAGTGCTGCTCCGGCGGGAGGCTGTCGAGATTGATGCCGACCATTGCCTCGCCCAGGCCGCGCGACACCTTGGCGACCACGTCGGGGTCGTCGTGGAAGGTGGTCGCCTTGACGATCGCCGCCGCGCGCCTGGCCGGGTCACCTGACTTGAAGATGCCGGACCCAACGAACACGCCCTCGGCGCCGAGTTGCATCATCATCGCCGCATCCGCTGGGGTGGCGATGCCGCCCGCGGTAAAGAGCACAACAGGCAGCGGCGGCCCTGGCGACCTCCTCGATCAGGTCGTGAGGCGCGGCGAGTTCCTTCGCCGCCGCGTACCGTTCCTGGCTCGACAGGGTGGATAGACGGCGGATCTCCGAGGTGATCTGGCGCATGTGCCTGGTCGCCTCCACCACGTTGCCCGTGCCAGCCTCGCCCTTGGACCTGATCATCGCCGCGCCCTCTGAGATCCTGCGCAGCGCCTCACCGAGATTGGTGGCGCCGCAGACGAACGGCACCGTGAACTGCCACTTGTCGACGTGGTGGCTCTCGTCCGCGGGCGTGAGAACCTCGGACTCGTCGATGTAGTCGACCCCGATGGCCTGTAGCACCTGCGCCTCGGCGAAATGGCCGATACGGCACTTGGCCATGACCGGGATGGAGACCGCGCTGACAATGCCGTCGATCATGTCGGGATCGCTCATCCGCGCCACGCCGCCCTGGGCGCGGATGTCGGCGGGGACCCGCTCGAGGGCCATGACCGCGACTGCCCCCGCGTCCTCGGCGATCTTGGCATGATCCGGTGTGACGACGTCCATGATCACGCCGCCCTTGAGCATGTCGGCCATGCCTCGCTTGACCCTTGCGGTGCCTGTCTCGGGGCTCGCGCTGACATCAGCGGAGCCGGCAGTGCTGACGGTGCTGGCGGGCATACAGGACCTCACATGGTGACGGTTGACTGTCATCGTCTGTCGTGCTGTGTCGTCGTGTCGTGTCCGATATGCCACGACAACTCTCACGACCGCGGCGGTTGCCGGATCCGGCGCTGGACACGCGGCGCGCCGCGATGTGCCATACCGGTTGCTTCCATGATATTCGCCGCCGTCGGTGCGGCCCAATGGCCACTACCCGGGTCGCGCGCACGGCAAGTGGCCGCGAGGCGCCCCGCCGCGCTCATGTCGTGGCGAGTATGCGGCCGATTTCGCCAACCCGGCCGCGATTCGCTCCACGTCGCACGCTGCCACCCGGGGGCCCCCGGAACCCCCCGCATGCGCGCGGGCGGCGCCACGCGGCAGCCGTTACGTCGTTTGGGGACGATCAGCCGGTCAGGTGGGGCATGTCCGCGCCGTCGCTGCCTTCGTCACCTACCGGCGGCGCGTCGTCGATCTCGAAGAACACCGGTACCGGCGCCGCCCCGGCGAGGCGCAGCAGCCGCACGAGACGCCGTCGGCGTGCCGCGCGCGTCGCGGCCACCGCGTCGTTGTAGAACTTGCGTGCCAGGAAGACCTGGTGCCCCGCGCCCTCGATCTCGGCGAGCAACTCGTCCGCGCCGCCCTTGCCTGTCAGCGACTCGCGGAACCCCGGCTGGCCAAATGCCGCCCGAAGCGCCCGGGAAAGATCGCTCTCCGCGAGCTCGCGTGGCTGTGCCTCGCCGCCAACCGCGGCGACGGACTCGACCTGGCCAGCAGCCCTCGCGTCGTGCGCCGCACCGGCGATGAGCAGGCTCGTCGCCGGATCGAGCAACCCGGACGCGGCAAGCTCGAGCGCGACCGCGCCACGCCTGGCCAGAGCCGCGTCAAGAGTGGCGCGCGCGGCCTCAGCGCGGGCATGCAGGCGGTCGAGCCTGGTCGCCCGCCATGACACGTAGAAGCCGACAAGCACGGCGACCGCGATAACGATCGCCACATCGGCCAGTACGCGATCCATTGGTATCCCTCAGCGGGGTGCGGAACCATGCGGAAGAAGACGCCGAGCGCACGCGCGGCTCTCATGGAGCGACGGCGACGCGGTCGGCGCCGGGCACCACAGTCTCATAAACCCGGACCACATCGCGCGCAACCACCGACCAGTCATACGAACGAACCGCTGTCATCGCCGCGCGCGACACCTCCGCGCGCCGCTGCGGGTCGTCGAGCAACCGCCCGGCCGCCCTCGCCAGGTCCGCGGGGTTCCCAGTCTCGAACAGCTCACCCGCCTGGCCTGCCCGCAGCACGCGGCGGAACGCGTCCAGGTCGCTCGCCGCGATCGCCGCGCCGGACGCCATTGCCTCGGCGAGGACGATGCCGAAGCTCTCACCGCCGGTATTGGGCGCGCAGAACACGTCGACCGAATGGTAGACCTGCGCCTTCACCTCCTCGCTGACCTGGCCGAGCAGGACGACGCGATCGCGCAGCGCCGCGGGCAGCTTTCCCGTCACCTCGTCGGCGTCGCCAGGGCCCGCGATGAGCAGGCGCAACGCGGGCCGCTGCGCCGCGAGCAGTTCGAAGGCGCCAAGCAGGACCTGCAGGCCCTTACGCGGTTCGTCCATCCGGCCGAGGAAGCCGATCACCCCGCCGTCGCCCGGCCAGCCGGGCATCGGGCTAGCACTTGCGTACCTTCCCACCGCGACACCGTTCGGGATCAGCACGGCGTCACCGCCGAGATGCTCGACAAGCGTCTTGCGCGCCGCCTCGGACACCGCGATCCTCGCGCTGATCTTCTCGAGCGCAGACTGAAGGACGGGGTGGGCGGCATGCAGAACGCGGGACCTGAGCATCGCGGTGTGGAAGGTCGCGACGATCGGGCCCGACGCCACCCAGCAGGCAAGAAGGGACAGGCTCGGCGCCATGGGCTCGTGCACGTGCAAGACGTCGAAACCGCCGTCACGGACCCAGCGGCGAACCCGGCTCACGGACAGGAAACCGAACGCGAGCCTGGCCACCGACCCGTTGTACGGGACGGGCATGGCCCGCCCGGCCGGCACGACATAAGAAGGAAGCGGGGTGTCGTCGTCGGCCGGCGTGATCACCGAGACGTCGTGCCCGAGGCCACCCAGGGCCTCCGCCAGGTCTCTGACGTGCGCCTGTACCCCGCCAGGGACCTCCCAGGTGTAGGGGCAGACGATGCCCACCTTCACGGGCCCGCGCTCCCGGTGCCCGCGCTCCCGGTGCCCGCGCTCCCGGTGCCCGCGCCGCTGCCGTCGCCGCGCCATGGCCCTGGGCCGGTGCCGTTGGCGCGTCCCCCGTCGTCGCTGCCGCCCACGGCCACGTCATCCCCGCCCGCGACACCAGGGAACGCGCCATCGGCCGACCCTGCCGCGGCCGAGGCCGTCGCGGCCGAGGCCGCCGCGAGCCGGTCGGGGTCGAGATCGGCGACGAACACCTTCTGCAGCATGTGCCAGTCCTCCGGGTGCTCGCGGATGCCGGCCTCGAAAACACGTGCCATCTGCTGGGTCATCGCGGCCACCTTTTCCTTCCGCGTGCCCTCTGGCGGAACCGGGATTTCCTCGTTGATGTCCGCGCACCAGTAGTCGCCGTCGAAGCAGAGCGTTACCGGCATCAGTGCCGCCCCTGTCTGCAGGGCGAGGGCGGCCGGACCCGCCGCCATCCGGGCGGGCTCGCCGAAGAATGTCACCTCGACGCCACTCGCGGTCAGGTCCCGGTCGCAGACCAGGCAAACGAGGCGACCCGCGCGCAGTCGCTGTGCCATCACGCCGAACGGGCTCGCGCCGCCGGTGAGCGGCAGCGCCTCGAAACCGAGGCTCTCGCGGAACGCGAGAAACTGGTGGTAGAGCGCCTCGGGTCGCAGAACTTCCTCCACGGTCGTGAACGAGCCCGCGCCGCGGGCGATGATCCACGCTCCAGCATGATCCCAGTTGCCCATATGCGGCAGCGCGAAGACGACGCCGCGCCCCCCCGCCAGGTAGGCGAACGCGGTCTCCTCGACACCGTTGGAGTGCATGTCCGCCAGGATCCGCTCCTCGCTGATCACCGGCAGCCGGAAGATCTCCAGGAAATAACGCAGGTAAGACCGCATGCCCGCGCGGGAAAGCTCGCGCAACTGCGCGCCGGTGGCATCGGGCCCGATGACCCGGCGCAGATTTGCCTCGAGTTGCTGCACGCCCTTGCCCTGGCGTCGCCACGCGATCTCTGCGATCGCCATGAACAGGCGCCGCGCCCACCCCTCGGGCATTCTCTTGACCACGGTCCAGCCGAGCGCGTATCCCGCCGATGTCAGGCGGTCCTTCAGCGCTTGCACACCTGTCTCCCTCGGTTATGTCAGCGGCTGGGTCGGCGGCGCCGCGAGCGCGCCGCGTCGGACATCGAGAACCCGCTGCCCGAACGTGACGACGCTTCCGGCGGCGATCAGCCACAGGCCACCGGCGAGCACATAGGGGACGCCGAGACCGTCGAGCCCGGTCGACACGAGACAGACCAGCATCCGCTCTGGGCGCTCGGCTATCCCCGGGCCGCAGTGCAGGCCAAGGCCCTCCGCGCGCGCCTTCGCGTAGGACACCAGTGCGCTTGCCACCAGGCAGAACAGCGCGACTCCCGCGAGCAGCCTGCTGTGGCCGCCGCCGAAGAACCACAGCACGAGGCCGGCGAAGACCGCGGCGTCCGCGATGCGATCCATCGTGGAGTCGAGAAAGGCGCCCCACGCTCCTGTACTGCCCGTTACCCGGGCAACCGCACCGTCCAGCATGTCAGTCAGCACGAATGCCGTGCACACCATCGTGCCGGCGAAAAGGTGCCCGGTCGGGAAGAGGGCCAGCGCGCCGACCGAAACGCCGACCGTGCCCACCGCGGTGATCTCGTTCGGCGTGGCGCCGGTGCGCGCTAGCACGCGTCCGATCGGCAGGAGTACCCGGTCGAGGGCGGGTCGCAAGGCGTTGAGCATGGCCGTCCGATCCTATGCCCGGGGTCTCGCGGCAGGTCGGTCAGGGACTGGGCGGCCGGGCGCCTGATTGGGGCACGCCGGGTGATTCCGGGTGAGGGGTTGTGGTAACGGCACCGGCAGGTAAAGGCTGAACACACCGGCAGGTGAACAACACACAACCCGGCAGGAGGCGATGCGGGTGGCGGACAAGGCAGGAACCGCGGGAGCCGCGGGCAGGGCACCAGTGGCCGACCAGCCCGACGCAGTTCGGAACGTCGTGCTCGTCGGCCACTCGGGAGCGGGCAAGACGACGCTCGTGGAGGCGCTGCTCGCCTTCACGGGAACGATCCAGCGCACCGGACGCGTCGAGGACGGCACCACGGTAAGCGACTTCGACGAGGTGGAGGTCCGGCAGCAGCGCTCGGTGAACCTCACCGTCGCACCGGTCATGCATGCGGGCATCAAGATCAACCTTCTCGACACGCCGGGATACGCCGACTACGTTGGGGACCTTCGTGCCGGGCTCCGCGCGGCGGATGCCGCGCTGTTCGCCGTGTCCGCGGCGGAAGGCGTGGACGGCCTTACCCGCATGCTATGGGACGAATGCGCGGCGGTCGGGATGCCCCGCGCGGTGGTGATCACGAAGGTTGACCATCAGCGTGCGGACTTCGAAGAGGTCTTGTCGATCTGCCAGGACGCGTTCGGCGACGGCGTGGCCCCGCTATACCTCCCAGTGGCTGGCGATCGCGGCGAGGTGCGGGGCCTTGTCGGCCTGCTCTCCCAGAGGTTCTACGAGTACTCGGGCGGAACCCGCACGGAAACCGATCCGGATCCCGGTGTCCTGCCACAGGTGGAGGAACTCCGCGGCGCCCTGATCGAGGGCATCATCCAGGAAAGCGAAGACGAGGGCCTCATGGACAGGTACCTGTCCGGTGAGGACATCGACGCCAAGGTTCTCATCGAGGATCTCGAGAAGGCGGTCGCCAGGGGCAGCTTCCATCCCGTGCTCGCCGCGTCGGCCCCGCACGGGATCGGCATGAACGAGTTGCTCGAGGTCATGACCCAGGCGTTCCCCTCGCCGCTCGAGCACACGATGGCGGCCGTCACCACAATCGACGGCGCTCCGGTGAACGGGCTCCGCTGCGACCCGAAGGGCCCGCTCCTTGCCGAGGTCATCAAGACCACGTCCGACCCGTACGTCGGGCGGATCAGCCTGGCGCGGGTGTTCTCAGGAACCATGCGGCCGGACATCGTGCTGCACGTCTCCGGGCACGGGATGGCCGACCGTGGGCACGCTGACCATGACGCCGACGAGCGGGTCGGTGCCCTCACCTCGCCGCTCGGTAAGCAGCAGCGGACCATCGCACAGTGTGTGGCGGGCGACATCTGCGCGATAGCGAAGCTGACGTCGGCGGAGACCGGCGACACGTTGTCTGAGAAGGAACGGCCGCTGCTGATGGAGCCGTGGTCGATGCCGGAGCCGCTGCTGCCAGTCGCGATCAAGGCCAAGTCCAAGGCGGACGAGGACAAGATGTCGCAGGCGCTGGCGCGTTTGGTCGCCGAGGACCCGACGCTGCGCATGGAAATGAACGCCGAGACCCGCCAGCTCGTCTTGTGGTGCATGGGTGAGGCACACTCTGATGTCCTGCTTGACCGGCTCGCGAACAGGTACGGCGTCGAGGTGGAGACGGTCGATCTTCGGGTGCCGCTGCGGGAGACCGTCGCGGGCAAGGCCCATGGCCTGGGCAGGAACGTGAAACAGACCGGCGGCCATGGCGAGTTCGGGATCTGCCATATCGAGATCGAGCCCCGGCCATCCGGTGCCGGATTCGAGTTCGTGGACAAGATCGTCGGTGGCGTCGTGCCGCGGCAGTTCATCCCGTCTGTGGAGAAGGGTGTCCGTGCCCAGATGGAGCTGGGCGCGGTGGCCGGCTACCCGATGGAGGACGTCAGGGTCACCTTGTTCGACGGCAAGGCGCACTCGGTGGACTCGTCTGACATGGCCTTCCAGAAGGCGGGCAAGCTGGCGCTCAGGGACGCGGCGGACAAGGCGGGCGTGCTGCTGCTCGAGCCCGTGGATGAGGTGTCCGTGCTCGTGCCTGACGACTACGTCGGCGCGGTCATGTCCGACCTGTCGTCACGGCGGGGCAGGGTTCTCGGCACCGAGTCCGTGGCTGGCGGGCGGACCCTCGTCAAGGCCGAGATACCCGAACTGGAGATCACTCGCTACGCGATCGACCTGCGCTCGATGTCACAGGGAACGGGCACATTCACCCGGTCATACCTGCGTCACGAGCCGCTCCCTTCGCACCTCGCGGACAAGGTGGTGAGCGCCGCCAAGAACGGCTGACGGCCCGCGCATCAGCGGCCCGCGCATCAGCGGCCCGCGCTACGTCCGCAGCTTCAGGCGTCCGGCCGGGCCAGCTTCATGATCGCGGTGGGCTTCGCGTCGCTACGGTGAACCCACCGCGATCATGGAGTTTCAGCCGGAGGGCTCAGCGGGCCATGCCTCGGCGATGAGCTTGCGGGTCTCGCGGAGCAGTTGGGGCAGCACTCGTGTCTGCCCGACAACCGGCATGAAATTGGTGTCCCCGCCCCACCGCGGCACAATGTGCTGATGCAGGTGCGCGGCGATGCCGGCACCCGCGATCGCGCCCAGATTCATGCCGACGTTGAATCCCTGCGCACCAGAAGCCTCACGCAGCGCCCGCAGCGCCCGTCTGGTGTGATCGGCAAGCTCGGCTGTTTCCGCCTCGTCGAGTTCGGTGTAATCCGCGGCATGCCTGTACGGGCACACCATCAGGTGACCGCTGTTGTACGGGTAGAGATTCAGCACCGTGAAGACGGTCTGGCCGCGCGCGACCATGAGCCCCTCTTCGTCGGAGAGTCCGGGGACCCGGCAGAATGGGCACTGCTCCGTCGCCCCGTCTGGCTTGTTCTCGCCGCGGATGTAAGCCATCCGATGCGGAGTCCACAGCCGCTTGAAGCCGTCCGGATTTCCGGTGCCGTCCTGGATCAGGAGCGCGTCCTGCTGCGCGCCAGGTTCCGGCTCCAGAACTGGGTCCTGGCCGCTGCGGGGGCTCCGCGGTGCGGGCGAGTCACGGTTCGGCATGAAAGCAGCATAGGGGCGCCACCGCGGAGCGCTACGGGGCACCTTGGTGCTGCAGATCAGAACAAAGTAATCCATTCACGCATGAACAGCTCGCCACAACGGGACAATGCTGCCGAGCCAGAGGTTTGCCTGCGGGGGTTGCCGAGCAGCCTCCGCACCGCGCCCGGGAGCGAGAGAGGTCGCCGTGAGCGAGACGTCCGCAGGCAGTGTCCAGGCATACGACCAGGGGCGCGGTAATCGACAGCAGGCGACCTCCACGGCGCCGTACAACGAACCCGCCACCAGCCCACTGACCGGACGCCCCGCCGACAGGTCACCCACCGAACACGCGCCCCCCACGACATACAGCGAACCCGCCACCAGCCCACTGACCGGACGCCCCGCCGACAGGTCACCCACCGAACACCCGCCGTCCGCGCCGCAGGGTGAGTCCGGTACTGGCGCCCTGCCAATCGAGGCGGCCGCCTTCGGCAGGCAGCCGGCGAGCACGCTCGGCCGGCCGGCGGCGGAAACCGCTCCCACACTGGAGCCACTGCCACCGCAGACCGGGAACCCGTCCGCACAGCCGGGCACATTCGGCATGCACCCCAGGCTGTCCTCGCCCGCCCCGCCGCCCGCGCTGCCGGCGCCCACGCCGCCGTCGCCGCCCATCCCGCTTTCTCCGGTATCACCTGCCCCGACTGCACATTTACCATCCCCCGCGGTCGCCGCATCCCCTGCGCTCGCGCCATCGGCTGCCGCCGCCGGGTCCGTCTCTTCGCCGCCACTGCCGGCATCCTCGTCCGCTGCGCAGCAAGGGCAGGCCGACGCGGGTGCACCGCAACTGCGGACGCCCTGGGTCCCAGCGCCCGCGCCGCAGGCCCGCATGGGCGCAGGGGCGGCACAGCGTCCGCCCGCCGAGACCTACGGAACTACCCGGGCCGACCTCTACGGGCCGCCAGGAACTGGGGCGTACGACCGGTCGGCCACGGACACGTACGGGCAGGCCGGGATGCCATCAGCACCCGACGACGAGATCACGGTGCTGTCCGCTCCTGTCCCCGTCGCGGAGCGGGTCGCTGCCGCAGGTCTCCAACCTGCTGCCGTCGTGAAAGGCCGTGTGCAGATCGAAGATGAGGTGGTCGAGAAGGTAGCCGGCCTGGCCGCGGTCGAGGTAGCCGGAGTCGCCGATCTCGGTGGCAACGTCGCGCGGCGCCTCGAAACGGTCCGCGACCACGTCGGCGTTGGGCACAGGCGCGCCGCGCTGGGCGTGCGCGCCAGGATCGAGGACCGGCAGGTCGCCATCCACGTGGTGATCGTCATCGAGTACGGCGCAGTCGTGATGGAGGTCGCCAAGGCCGTGAAGGCCAACGTGGCACGCGCGGTGAGCCACATGCTCGGCCTGCGGGTCGTCGAGGTCAATGTGACCGTCGATGACGTGGCCATGCCGCGGCGCGCCAAGGCAGGCGCGCAGCCCGCGGACACGGCCGAGGCAGAGCAGGTGCCTGACCCCCGCACCTGACGCCCGTAAACACCGCTGCGGCCAGCACCCGCCCCAAATGCGGCGGCCGTCCAAGATCTATGGCCCCTGAGGGCGCCATATGGCGGCCGCTGGTGGCGGCGGTGTGGGGTGCGGCGGTGCCTTAGGGCGGGGCTGGCCGCCGCGCCAGCTCATGGTGGCCGCGTTATGTTGCCTGCCGATGCTCGCCCTATCGGTCTAAGGCCTCGGGTCGGTGGCGGGCCGGGACGGGCAGTGGTGCACGGCGGCCAGCCGTCGCCCGGTTAGAGCGGGTGGCGGGGCGCCAACCGACGTACGCGGGTTCCCGGTAAGGGGCGGGTACCCGCGGGGGGATCCCGGCACGCGCCGGTTCGCTGACTGCGCTCGCCGGCTGGAGCGTTGGTGTCCATCGGTGTGTCCCGGGTGCGCACCGTGATTGTCCAGGTGATGACCAGCCGACCCGGGCTGGTCGGGCATAGCCGCCGGACACTAACGTTCGGACACGCGCTATCCGGCGCCCAACGGGCCCTCGATCACAATTCAGGTAAGGACGGCGGCCGGGTGGCGCCGGGCTTTCATGATCGGGGTAACTTTTCGGCGAATACAGCGGAGAAGTTACCGCGATCATGAAACGCGCTGTGGGCAGGGCAATGGTACAAATTGACGCCGTACGATAGTTCCACCAACGGGCCATTGATCTACCGAGGCGTAGTTGATCTTGATGCCCGCATGGGCCACTCGCGCCGGTGGCGCCGGGGTCACCGTGGATGTGGCGTTCCGGGTCGGATATGACCCGGGAACGCCAGATCCACTACAAATGATCTTGAACTGGACTTGATGGTGCGCGTCGACAGCCGTGCCATGGCCCCCTATGGGCCATCTATCATGATCCGGACGATGGCAGCAGCGCGTGCGTGCTCGATCAAACCGAATGGCACCTACTGGCGGCCATGCCAGTTGGCGCCTGCGGGGCTGTTGATCATGACGCAGGTCTCGGGCAGGCGAATGCTGCGATCCGGGCCTCTCGGTCGTTCAGACTTGGATGCGGTCGGCGACTGCCTGGACGATCTCCTCTATGGCCTCGGTCACCGGGACGCCGTTGCGCTGGGTTCCGTCGCGATACCTGAAGGAGACGGCATCCGCGGCCACGTCCGCGTCGCCTGCGAGCAGCATGAAGGGCACCTTCTGCCGCTGCGCGTTGCGGATCTTCTTCTGCATCCGGTCATCGCCGTCATCGACCCCGGCGCGGATGCCGCGCTCGCGCAGGGCCGCCACAACCCCGGACAGGTACGGCACGTGACTGTCCGATATCGGGATGCCAACCACCGCAGCGGGTGAGAGCCAGGGCGGGAGCGCACCTGCGTAGTGCTCGAGCAGGATGCCGAAGAACCGTTCCACGGAGCCGAACAGCGCCCGGTGGATCATGCACGGCACGGGCCTCGATCCGTCCGCAGCCTGGTACTCGAGCTCGAAGCGGGCCGGAAGCTGCAAGTCGACCTGGAGCGTGGAAAGCTGCCAGCGTCGGCCGATGGCGTCGCGCACGTGTACGTCGATCTTGGGGGCGTAGAAGGCGCCCTCCCCCTCGGCGATCACGTAGGGCAGTTCTGAGGCATCGAGCGCCTGTTTCAGCGCCGCCTCGGCCGCGGTCCACTGCTCCGGTGTGCCGACATACTTGTCCGGGCGGGTGGAAAGCTCGGCCTCGAACTCGGTGAGCCCGAAGTCACGCAGCAGGCCAACCACGAACTGGAGAAGCGACGTGAGCTCGTCCTCCATCTGCTCCCAGGTGCAGAAGATGTGCGCGTCATCCTGGGTGAGGCCGCGCACTCTGGTCAGGCCGTGCAGTACGCCCGACTTCTCGAACCTGTACACGGTGCCGAACTCGAACAGCCGCAGCGGGAGCTCGCGGTAGGACCTCCCACGCGAGCGGTATATCAGGATGTGGAACGGGCAGTTCATCGGCTTGGGGTAGTAATCGGCGCCTTCCATCACCATGGGCGGGTACATCGCATCCGCGTACCAGCCGAGGTGCCCGGAGACCTCGAACAATGTCGACTTGGCGATATGTGGAGTATTGACGAACTCGTAGCCGGCTTCCGCGTGCCGCCGCCGCGAGTAGTCCTCCATGACCTTGCGGACCATGCCGCCGCGCGGGTGAAAGACGGGAAGGCCGCCGCCGATCTCGGGCGGGAAGGAGAACAGGTCGAGCTCCGCGCCGAGACGCCGGTGATCGCGCCGCTCGGCCTCGGCGAGCAGCCGCAGGTGCTCGGCAAGCGCCTCCCTGGACTCCCAGGCCGTCCCATAGATCCGCTGTAGCTGCGGGTTCTTCTCGGAGCCACGCCAGTACGCCCCGCCGCTGCGCATCAGCTTGAGCGCGGGGATATACCGCGTGGTCGGCAGGTGGGGCCCACGGCATAGATCCTTCCAGCGCAGGTCACGGGTCGCGGCATCGAGGTTGTCGTAGATCGTGAGTTCACCGTCGGCGGCGCTGTCGACCTCGACGGACGCCTCCTCAGGCACGGTGTCCGTGCCGGCGCTGCCAGCGCTCGCAGTGCCTTTCTGCCCCGCACCCTTGAGCCCGATCAGCTCCAGCTTGTACGGCTCGCCCGCCAGTTCCCTGCGCGCCTCGTCGTCGGCGACCACACGCCGGGAAAATAGCTGGCCGGCCTTGATGATGAGCCGCATCTGCCGCTCGATCGCGGTGAGGTCGCCGGGGGTGAATGGCCGGCTGACGTCGAAGTCGTAGTAGAAGCCGTTCTCGATCGGCGGCCCGATGCCGAGCTTCGCCTCAGGAAAGAGCTCCTGCACGGCCTGCGCCATGACGTGCGCGGCCGAGTGGCGCATGATCGTCCGGCCGTCCTCGCTGCCGATCGCGACTGCCTCCACGGTGTCGCCGTCACCGAGCGGCCAGGCCAGGTCGCGCAGTTGGCCATTGACCCTGACCGCGATCGTGGTGGACGGAGAAACCGCCGCGGTCCCGCCGCCAGGGGAACCACCCCCCGCGGCGGCGGCGATGGCATCGCCGGCCGTCGTGCCGGCCGCCACCAGATGCTCGCTTCCGGCGAGGGTGACGCGCAACTGCGGCACGGTAGACACGGGCACTCCCTCAAAGGCTCAGCTGGATGATCGGACACAGCCCAGCACCGATGGTAGCGATCCTCGATGGTCAGCGCGCACGGGTATCCGCCCGGCCGGGCGCGCGCGGCACGCTGGTGTCATGCCGCGTGAGCCGTTACGGATCGGCATTTCGAATAGCCGGCCGGAACTGGCTCCACGTGACGCTAGCGGCTAACCGTCGGGTTGATCACGCAGAACCGCGCCGCCGGGACGGCGCGCGCGTGCTCGCCCGGGAGACGATAGGCCGGTGACACGGTACCCGGCCGGCGCGGCGGCGACGCTGGCGGAACTCGAAACGGACCCGCATCCGCTGCTCGCGCGCCTGCGCGCCCGTGAGCCGGTCTCGTGGCTGCCCGTGCTCGGCGGCTGGCTGGTGACCCGTCATGATCTTGCCCTGCGGGTGATGCGCGACGCCGCGACCTTCACGGTCGACGACCCGCGCTTTTCCACCGCGCAAGTCATCGGGCCGAGCATGCTCTCACTCGATGGCGCGGCCCACACCCGGCACCGCGAGCCGTTCGCCCGGTCGTTCCGTCCGGCCGATGTACGCACACACTTCGCGGAGTTCGTCACGGCGGAGGTGGAACGCTTGATCGCCTCCGCTCGGCCGGCCGGCGCCGCCGAGGTCCGGCAGGCCATCGCAGGCCCCCTGTCGGTCGCCGTTGTCGCCGAGGCACTCGGCCTCACCCGGGCCGACGCCACGGTCATCCGGTCCTGGTACCACGAGTTCGTCGAGGCCATCTCCGACATCACCGCCGGACGCGAGGCGCCGGACGCGGCCGCACAGGCGTTCGGCATGCTGCGCGTGAGCGTGCAGGACAGCCTGCGTCACGGACCTGCCTCGTCACTTCTCGCCGCCGCGGCGGCCGACTGCGGGCTGCGTCTGGCGGAGGTGGTGTCGAACGCGGCGGTGCTGATGTTCGGCGGCATCGACACCACGGAGGGGATGATCACCAACGCCGTCGCGCACCTGCTCGGACATCCCGGCCAGCTGAACCTGATACGTGCGGACGCCGACCTGCTGCCGAACGCGGTCGAGGAATCGGCACGACTCGAGCCCGCCGCTGCCGTTGTCGACCGCTACGCGACGACGCCGCTGCGGCTCGCGGGCGCGGCGATCGGGCGCGGCGATCTGGTCAGGGTGTCGCTCACGGCCGCGAACCGCGACCCAGCGGTGTTCGGTGACCCGGACCGGTTCGACGTCCGTCGCGAGAACACCCGCCTGCACCTGGCCTTCGCGCACGGCCCGCACTTCTGTTTCGGCGCCCACCTTGCCCGGCTGGAGACCCAGACCGCGATCCGCGGGCTGCTCGACCAACTGCCGGGCCTGCGCCTGCACCCCGGGCGCCCCTGTGCGCCGCGCGGCCTCGTCTTCCGCAAACCGCCCGAGTTGCATGTGCGCTGGGACTGAGCCGCACGCGAGACTCCGCCAGGACAACTCCCCCGCACGCGGCCACCCAGTTACCTGCCTGGCCCAGCCACCCGGCCCAGCCACCCGGCCCAGCAACCCCGGCCGGCAACCGCCGAGCCAGGACGGGCAGCCAGCGGGGGCAAAGGCCCATGGCGCGGCGCACGATTGGTAACTCTGAGTAGCGAGATCGCAACGAGTTGGTAAAGCAGCCCAACAGCCAGCTGGTTTTCACATTTCGTAGACACGTTGTTACCGAACGTACTCACTAGCATGCGAGATGCCCATGCAGCCAGGAATACGCTCGTCCACCACCTCTGCCGTGATCGTCCGCACGGCTGGTCCCTTCGCCAAGGCCGACGTGCTCGTCGCGGCCGCCGTCCTCGTCACGGCCAGTTTGCTCACCGTGCTCACCGTGCTCACCTCGGATGCGGCATTCGCTGCCCGGATGCCATCGATGTCACCCGCCCATGCGGCCGAGGCACGGTCAGATTGCGGCGGCTCGGGTGGCCTGCTCGGCTCGCTGACCGACATCCTGTGCCCGGTCACCGCTGACCCCTCGGGCGCGGTCTCGAACCTGCTGGGCGGGAATGGCGGGACCAGTGTTTCTCGCGGATCTGAGCAGTCCAATGGAAGCGTTTCGAGCGGGGGCGATGGTTCGGGCACGTCCGGCGGCAGCACCTTCGGCGGGAGCAGCTCCGGCGGGAGCAGCTCCGGCGGCAACCGTGGCGGCGGAAAAGGGGCCGACGGGAGCGGGCAGGACATGAGCGCGCATGCGTCCACTCAGGGCCGCGGCGACGATCCGGGCAACAGCCGCCAGAGCGGTTCCGGTGGGTCCGGCGCACACAGTGCCGGGATCAGCCGCGGCACCGACCCCGCCAACCATGCCGCGCAGAGCAACGGCCGTCGCCGCACGGTTACCGGCTCCGTCACAGCGAACGGCAGGGCCGGAGCGGGCGGACACGCCTCGGGCGCGGACGGGTCCGCCACGTTGCATGGTTCCCGCATCCCGCCCGCAACTGGCATCCAGAACATCGCAAGAACCGGGAAGAGCACCCGCCGGGCCGCGGCGGGGCTAGCCCATAGCCGGAGATCGCGCCACCAGCAGACACGAGACGCGCGCCGCAGCCGCTACGGTCCGTCAGGCGGCGGTGCGCGGGTACCCGGCGCCGACCGGCGCAGCATGCCGGCGACCAGCGCCGAGGCACCAGGAAACCGGGCACCCGGAAACCAGGCACCGGCCACCCAGGCGGCCTCCGTCCCCGCTGCGCACACGACGGGGCCGGGTGCGCGGGGGGCGGCCCAGGGCCCGGCAGGTCCCGTGGGCGTGTGGCGGGCCGGCGCGGCCCGCCCATCCGGTCTGGGGACCGGGCCAGCGGCGGGCATTGCGGCCGGCCGTGGCGCGGCCTCGATGGCAGCTCAACCCGCACCGCCGCAGCCCGTGGGTCATCTCCGGGCGAAGCTGGGCCTTGCCCAGCCAGGTGGGGTCCACGGCGCCGCGCTCGGAAGCGCATCCGGCAGGATCGCCACGCGCGGCACCGGCGGCGCCATCGCCACGGCGGCGGTAACGGCGGCGCGCGGGCGGTCCGGGGCGGGCGCGCTACCGGTGATTGTCATCCTCGCTTTGGCCGCGACCGCCGCGCTCGCGGTGGCCTGGATCCGCCGACGGCGCGACGCCGGCCGGCATTGCCAGCTCTGATGCGCCCGCGACCGCGCCGCCGCCCACAGGAGCCCGCCCGCGCGATCAGCACCCGCGGCAGCCGCCGGGGCGGCACGCCTCAAGCGGGTGGGCGGCACGCCTCAAGCGGGTGGGCGGCACGCCTCAAGCCGGTGGGCGGCACACCTCAAGCCGGTGGGCGGCACACCTCAGGCGGGGTTGGAGTAGACGCGATCCGGCGTCACGAGCACGGCGGTGCGGTGCTCATCGGCCATCACCTTGTCGTAGGTCGCCCAGTCGTCGTGCGTGCCACCGGCGGCGGTGAAGATCTCACGCAGCAGGATCCGCAGCCGCTCCGCGTCGACGCCAGGCAACGGGTCGTCCGGGCCGGCCAGCTCGACGGGTCCCTCCGCCGCGACCCATTGCCATCCCGCTCTGATCACCAGCGTCGCGCGTGGACGCTCGCGCAGGTTGACAAGCTTGCGCCCGCCTCCCCTGGCCACGAACGCGGCCACGGAGTGCCCGGCCAGTGGATGGTCGAGCACACCCGCGTTGACCACGGAAGCCTGAATGGTGCTGTCGCGGCGGAGCGTGGATACCACGCACAGTCCGTGGTCACCGGGGATCAGCCGGGCGAAGTCTGTGAGGTCGGTCATCGCTGCAGCGTAGCTCGATCGCCATGCTCCTGATCTCGATGGCCCGGTGCAGCGGGCTGGTACCGGGCAAGTGCGGGCGCGGCGATCGCGAGCAGCAGCACGAGCGCCACGCAGGCGAGCCCGCCGCCCACCCACGACGCGGTCACCCCGACGGCAGCCGCGGTCACCCCCGCCCGCAGGTCACCGAGCCTCGGGCCGCCGGCGACGACCACGATGAACACACCCTGCATACGCCCCCGCATCTCGTCAGGCGCGTTCACTTGCAGGATGGTCTGCCGGTAGACGGCCGAGACGAGGTCGGCGGCACCGGCACCCGCGAGCAGCACCACGGCGAGCCAGAGCGAATGCGCGAGTCCGGCGGCGGCGACCAGCAGGCCCCATGCGACCACGGCACTGATAAGTGCGATCCCCTGCCGACGCACCCGGCTGATCCAGCCTGAGGCCAGGCCGCCGATGACGGCGCCGATCGCGATCGAGGCGTAGAGCCAGCCCGCCGCACTCGGCCCGCCGAACCGCTCCGCTGCCACCTGCGGGAACAGTGCACGAGGCATCGCGAAGGCGTTCGCGATGATGTCGAAGGCGAACGAAAGCGCGAGCACCGGGCGGGCCGCGATGAAGCGCAGCCCTTCGATGACGGAGCGCAGCCCGGCGCGGCCACCGCCGCTCAGGGGCGGGAGCGCTGGCAGCCGCAGCGCCGCGTACAGGCCGAACGTGAAGAGGCAGGCGTCAACCGCGTACGCGGCCGCGTAGCCGAACCGGGCGAGCACCACACCCGCGGCCAGTGGGCCGGCCACAGTGCCGACGTTGCTCATGGTGAAGTTGAGCGTGTTCCCGGCCGGCACGAGCGACGCGTCGAGCAGTCGCGGCACGATCGCGCCACGGACCGGCGAGGAGACGGCGAAGCCGGTCGACTGCGCCGCCATCAGCGCGAGCAGGATCCAGGCGGAGTGGGCGTGCAGGAGCGCCTGGAGCAGGAACGCGCCGGTCACCGCCCACAGCACGCATGACGCCGCGATATACAGCCGTCTGCGGTCCACCACATCGGCGATCGCGCCCCCGTACAGGCCGAACGCGACGAGGGGCACAAGAGCCGCGACGCCAAGCAGGCCGACCCAGAGTGACGAGCGGGTGATCGCGTACATCTGCACAGGCACGGCGACCGCGGTGACCTGGAACCCGATGAACGCGATGCCCTGCCCGAAGAAGAGCCGCCTGAAGTCCGGATGACGCAGCGGCTCAGTGTTGACCGCGATCTGACGCAGGCGCGGCGCGGACAGCCGATACCGGGTCGAACCGGTCACCTCCCCGGTGCTCTGCTCACTGCGCTCACCACGACACGGTGCGGGGACGGCGCCCAGCCAACAGCGGAGCGGGCGAACGCCGATCCCTCACGGCTGCCGCGTGGCACGCCGCGTGCGGTGCAGCAGGGTTCCATGGGGTGGAGCCCCTGGGCTGGTACAGCCCAACGGCTGCCGCAGCGGCGACACGCAGGTCCGGCTCTCGGGCGTTACTCAAGCTACCCGACGCCCGGGCCGGTCAGTCCGGCCCGGGCCGGTGATTTCTGTGGCGCGGCACCAGGTAGATCGTGATCAGTGCTCGCTGGCGTCCGGTCAGGATGTCGCGGACCATGTCGGCTGCCGCCACAGTTGGTCCCGCGACCCTGAGCACGGAGGGACGGGCCTGCTGGCTGGAACCGGACTTCATTCCCGGACGTGCGCGGCTAGGAGGCCGCTGAACAACACCTGCCCGGCTCGCGTGCCCCCGCATCCCGGCTGGCGGCGTTGTCACCCTCGCCGTTACAAACCGCTGGTAGCGGCCTCGGGCTCCGCCTTGCCAGCCGGGCGCGGATGACCCGCTCGCTGATCGGACGCCGTTGTTCAGCGGCCTCCTAGACGTGCCGGCAGGGATCGGCGGATCGTGTTTGAGGCGGCCGACATGGGTGAGATAACCGCGCGGCCGGCGTGAAGCGGCGCTGGCGTGTCCCGCACGAGCGGGGACCTGAAGAAGGGAATCAGCGATGGCCTTGATCCTGGCGGTCCTACTGATCGCGCTCATCCTCGGCGGGCTGGGCTTCGCCGTGCACGTGCTGTGGTGGATCGCCCTCATCGTCCTGGTGATCTGGCTGCTCGGTTTCGCGCTGCGCGGAGCGAGCGCAGCGGGCCCGCGCCGGCGCTGGTACCGATGGTGACCGGCGGGTCTGCGGCCGCGCGCCCAGACCCGCACCGGTGGGCGTGTCCACGGCGTGGGCGCGCCCATCATCATCAGCGCTGCCGGTGCGGTCCGATCGTGGTGAGCTCATCCGAGCACTGCAGCCAAAGCCCCAGTTGTGACAGCAATGGCCCATTGCGGTCGCTATCCGGCGCTACGGGCCATCGCTCACGACTTAGGCATGACAGCGGCCCGTGCACCACCGGGCTTTCATGATCGCGGTAACTTTTCCGCGCATATCGCCGAGAAGTTACCGCGATCAAGAAACCACCCTGGAACAGGGCAATGGTCCATATCGACAGCCGTGCTATTACCGTGCCACGCCGGCCCTCGATCAGGAGGCGCCTGGCCCGCTGGCTCGAATCGCCCGGGAAACTGGCTTCACGGCCGCGCGGCGCCATTGCCTGCGGCGCCATTGCCTGCGGCGCTCAGCGCCCCCAGGTGCCCAGCGATGGCCCATTGCGTAGTGCGATTACCCCAGCCATGGGCCATCGCTGCGGTTAACGCTCGGCGGGAGCAGGCCGCGCGGCGGCGAGGCGTTCGCGCTGCGGGACGATCGTGTACTTCGGGTCGCGTGCGGAGATCCGGCCAGCGCCGAAGATGGCGAACCTGGTGGTGGCGGAGGCCGCCAGCAGAGTGACCCCGGCGAGCGCGGTGGCCGCCCGGTGGCGGCGGCCGGCGAAGGCCACGCCCAAGGCACACGCCGTCGCCACTTCACTTGCGCGCAGCATGAAGCCGGTCCTGCCTGACCGGTAGGGCTCGGCCGTCGCGCCGATCCGCCTGGTCAGCAGTTGCGCCGAGGTGATCTCGGCCGCGGCGCCAAGCACCGCGAGCCTGCGCGCGGGCCCGGCCTGCGCACATGGGGCCGTGAGCAGGCCCAGGCCGCCAGCCGCGCTGGCCGCGGATCCCGCGAACAGGTAGGGCATCTCGCGGTAGCCGTCATGCCAGGCAGGCACCGCCGTATTGCAGATCAGCGCCGCCGTGTACGTGCATATGCCGGGCCCGAGCGCAGCGGCGGCCGCGGTCGCGGCCGTCCCCACGCCCGGCAGTAGCCCCGTCACGGCGGAAACCGCCGCCGCGCCCGCGGCCGGCCCGTAGGCGGCGAGCAGCCAGGACCCGACGCTCATCGGCGAGCTTGGCTTGAATACCCGGAGCATGTTCACGAACCGTGCGGGACGGCCAAGATCGTGTATCAGAGCCGCCGCGGACAGGCCGATCGCGCCAGCCGCGCCGAGTTTCACGCCGCGGGCGAGGTCGGGGCAGCCACGCAGCTGAGCTCCCGCGGCGAGCACTGACGACGCGCCTGCCAGCCCGCCGAGGAACAGGTAGCCGGGGACGTCAGGGGTGTGCCACACGGGTTCTTTCAGCACCGGCCGGCCGTAGTACGAGGTGAACTCGGCGTCGGGGACCATCGCCTGTTCGCCGCGCCTCTTCACATGCGCCTCCTCGTCCGTTCCTCATGCAGGTTCCGCCGCCCGGCCCGCTGGCCATCCGCTGGCCACGCCGCTGGCCACGCCGCTGGCCGCGCTAAGCCCGCCTGCCCAGGCACGCGGCCAGCACGCCGACCGCGAGCCCGGCGGCCGCCGTGCCCACGTGACGCCAGATGCGGGGCAGGTCCCTGGTCGTCGCGACCGGATCGGGCGGCAGCCCGTAGACCTCGGGCGCGTCGAGCAGCAGGAAGAACGCACCCGTTCCGCCGACGCCATCCGCGGGGTCCGCGCCGTACAGCCGCGCCCCAGGCGTTCCCGAGTCGTGCAGCTCAGCAACCCGCAACTCGGCCCGCTCGCGCAGCTCGTCCACCGGCCCGAACTGAATGGAATCGGTGGGGCAGGCCTTGGCGCAGGCGGGTTCGAGACCGACGCCGATCCGGTCGTAGCAGAGCGTGCACTTCCATGCCCTGCCGTCGCCCCGCCGCTGGTCGATCACGCCGAAGGGGCACGCGGGTATGCAGTAGCCGCATCCGTTGCAGACGTCCTCCTGGACGACGACCGTGCCGAACTCGGTGCGCATCAGCGCCCCGGTCGGGCACACGTCCAGGCAGGCCGCCTCGGTGCAGTGCTTGCACACGTCGCTCGACATCAGCCAGCGCAGGTCCCCGTCCTCGTCGGCCGGCTTCTCGATGAAGGCCACGTGCCGCCAGGTCGAGGCGCCGAGCCCCTGCGTGTTGTCGTACGACATGCCGGTGAGCAGCAATCCGTCTTCCGGGACGGCGTTCCACTCCTTGCACGCCACCTCGCATGCCTTGCAGCCGATACACACGGACGTATCGGTGAAGAAGCCCATCCGCGGCGGGTGTTCGGTGTATCCGGCAACCGACGCGGGATCACCGTGAACAGCGGAGCCAGCAGGGCCAGCAGGGCCACCGTGACCCGGCCGCGGCGCAGCCCCGCCGGCGAGGTCTTCCACGCTCACACCTCCGTCCCCGTATCATCGCTGATCCCGGCCCGCTGCTGGTATCTCGCGACAAGCTCGCGCAGCGCGGGCCCGCGCGGCCTGCGCCCCGGCTGCACATCGCAGGCGAGGGCCTTGACCTCCTGGATGTGCACGTTCGGGTCGAGCGACAGATGCGCGAGCTCGTTCGCCGCGTCGCCGGTGGTGTATCCCTCGGGCCCCCAGTGCCACGGCATCCCGACCTGATGCAGCCGGCGCCCCTGTACCGTCAGCGGCCGCATCCGCTGCGTGACAAGCACGCGGGCCTCGATCGCGCTGCGGGCGGTGATGATCGTCGCCCAGCCGAGATGCTCGAGCCCACGCTCCGCCGCGAGTTCTGGTGACACCTCGCAGAAGAACGCGGGCTGCAGCTCGGCCAGGTAGGGCAGGTGCCGCGACATGCCGCCCGCGGTGTGGTGCTCCGTGAGCCGGTAGGTGGTGGCCACGTACGGAAACACGTCGGACCCTGGCTGGTCACCGCTCGGCTGGAACCGGTCTTCCCTGTGTTTGATGATCTCGCGAACGGGGTTGTGCTGCTGGCCGTAGAGCAGGTTCCGCACCGGCGACTCCTGCGGCTCGTAGTGGGTGGGCAGCGGCCCGTCCACCAGGCCCGCGGGCGCGAACAGCCACGCCTTGCCGTCGGACTGCATGATGAACGGGTCGATGCCGGAAAGCGCGGCCACGCCGGTAGCGCCCTCGGCGGGACGGTAGGACGGTGGCCGGTCGGCCACGAAGTCCGGCACGTCGTGGCCGGTCCACTTTCCGCTCTCCTCGTCCCACCAGACAAGTTCCTTGCGCTTGCTCCAGGGTTTGCCGTCGGTGTCCGCCGAGGCCCGGTTGTAGAGCACCCGCCTGTTGGCGGGCCAGGCCCAGCCCCATTCGGGTGCGACCCAGCTCTGCTGCGGCCCAGGTTTACGGCGGGCGGCCTGATTGACGCCGTTCGCGCGGACACCGCAGTAGATCCAGCAGCCGCACGCCGTCGACCCGTCGTCGGCGAGCTGGCTGAACGAGGACAGCGGCCTGCCATCGGCGTCCCAGCCGTTCACCTCAGCGAGCACCGCGTCAGCGTCGGGCTCCTGGTTCGGCCCGGTGACCGGGTAGTCCCAGGTGAGGTCGAGGAGTGGCCGGTCGATGTCGTCGGCGGACCCGGCGAGCTTCGCCCGGATCCTGCGGCCGAGGTGGTAGATGAACCACAGGTCGCTGCGCGCGTCACCGGCTGGCTCTACCGCCTGATGGTGCCATTGCAGCATGCGCTGCGTATTGGTGAAACTGCCCGCCTTTTCCGTATGCGCGGCGGCCGGGAGGAAGAAGACCTCGGTGCCGATGTCCTCGGTCCGCATCTCGCCGGTCTCGATCTCCGGGCCGTTCTTCCACCAGGTGGCGCTCTCGATCAGGACGAAGTCACGCACCACCAGCCAGTCCAGGTTCGCCATGCCGAGCCGCTGCATCCTCGCGTTGGCGGAGCCGACAGCAGGGTTCTGGCCGAAGAGGAAGTAACCCTTGCAGACGCCGTCCAGCTGCGCGAGGACCGTCTCGTACGTGCTGTGGCTGCCGGTCAGGCGTGGCAGGTAGTCGTAGCAGAAGTCACGCTCGGCGGTCGCGCTCGATCCCCACCAGGCCTTCAGCAGGCTGACCATGTAGGTCTTGGTGTTCGCCCAGAATCCCTTGTCCGCGGACTCCTCCTGGGCGTAGGTGTCGAGATCGGTATTGCCGTGGGCATGCGGCATCGGCAGATAGCCGGGCAGCAGGTCGAACAGCGTGGGGATGTCGGTCGAACCCTGGATGGACGCGTGCCCGCGCAGCGCGAGGATGCCGCCACCCGGGCGGCCCATGTTGCCGAGCAGCGCCTGCAGGATCGCCGCGGTGCGGATGTACTGCACGCCGACGGTGTGCTGCGTCCAGCCGAGGCTGTAGACGAACGACGTGGTGCGTTCGCGGCCCGAGTTGTCCGTGACCAGCTCGCAGACCTTCGCGAACAGGTCCGGTGGCACGCCGCAGATCTGCTCGACCATTTCCGGTGTGTAGCGGGCGAAGTGACGCTTGAGCACCTGGAACACGCAGCGCGGATGCTCCAGCGTCTCGTCCGTGTCCGGGGTGGGATGGGCGGCAGCGCCACCCGACCCGTGCGCTTCACCGCGCCCCGCCTGCCGCACCTGCCGCAGCATGCCGCCTTCGGCCTCAGCGACCCGGCCCCGCCTGCCGCTGGCCGGCTGGACACCTTGGCCCTGGTAGCGCCAGTGGCGGAAGTCGTAGGTCCGGTGCTCAGGGTCGAACCCGGAGAAGATGCCGTCGAGATCTTCCGTGTCGGCGAAATCCTCGGTGAGGATCGCGGGCGCGTTCGTATAGGAGACCACGTAGTCGCGGAAGTACTTCTCCTCCTGGAGCACGTAATTGATCAGACCGCCGACGAAGGTGATGTCGCTGCCCGCGCGCAGCGGCACATGCACGTCGGCGACCGCGCTGGTCCGGGTGAAACGCGGGTCGACATGGATCAGCTTGGCGCCGCGGGCCTTGGCCTCCATCACCCACTGGAACCCGACCGGATGGCACTCGGCCATGTTCGAGCCCTCGATCAGGATGCAGTCAGAGTTCTGCAGGTCCTGCTGGAACGTCGTCGCCCCGCCGCGACCGAAGCTTGTCCCCAGACCGGGAACGGTGGAGGAGTGTCAAATCCGGGCCTGATTCTCGATCTGGATCGCGCCGAGCGCGGTGAACAGCTTTTTGATCAGGTAGTTCTCTTCGTTGTCCAGCGTCGCACCGCCGAGGCTCGCGAAGCCGAGCGTGCGGCGGACGCGTATGCCCTCGTGGTCCCACTGCCAGCCGGACCGCTGTGCGGCGATCACCCGGTCGGCGATCATGTCCATGGCCGTGTCGAGGTCCAGGTGCTCCCACTCGGTCCCGAACCGCCGCCGGTACAGGACCTCGTACCGACGTGCGGAGCCGGTCGTGAGCTGCAAGCTCGCCGATCCTTTCGGGCACAGCCTGCCGCGGCTGACGGGCGAGTCCGGGTCTCCCTCGATCTGCGTCACGCGGCCGCCGCTCACGTAGACGTCCTGGCCGCACCCGACGGCGCAATAGGGGCAGATGGACTTCACGACCTTGTCCGCGGTCGCGACCCGGGGCTGGAGGCTGGCCGTGCGGCGGCTCTTCGCGGCGGCGCCACGCCCGGTCCTGTCCGCCCCCGTGAGCTGGCGGTAGACCGGCCATGACTCGATCCACGTGCGAGCGCCCAAGGTAACCCAGCCCTCCTCTGCGGAGTCCTGTGCCCATGCCACGCCGGACTATTCGTGGCCGCGAGGAACGGACGACCACCAATGATCCTAAACGGCTGCCGCGGAGTCAGCCACCACGGGGTGTTCGGGGGGATCCCGGGGGGTCGCCCCCCGGGGATAGCACTGCCTAAACGGCTGCCGCGGAGTCAGCCACCACGGGGTGTTCGGGGGGATCCCGGGGGGTCGCCCCCGGGGATAGCACTGTCTAAACGGCTGCCGCAACCTCAGCCACCACGGGGTGTTCGGGGCGGTCCCCACGGGCGTGTGCGGTCAACGGTGGAGCGTCCCAGTGCGGTCTGCGGGGGGACCCGGGGGGTCGTCGCGCCGGGGCCGCCTGTCGAGACGGGTGCGCCGCGTGTGCACCGGCGGGTCTGCGGGGGGATGCCGGGGGTCGTCGCGCCGGGGCCGGCACCGTCTATATGGCTGGCGGGCCGGGCCGGGCTGGGGCTGGCCGCGATCGCGGCGGAGGGGGCGCCTGGACGTGTCGGCGGCGATGGCCCCATCCGGCTCGCGGCATACCTGACGGGGCCACAGTTCTACGTCCCCGCGGACACGAAGATTCGTCTTTCCTGGCCGAACGTAATGTCGTACGCTCTCGCTCGAACTTCTTTGCGCAATGGGACAGCCGACGATATTTCATTCGTCACAAAGCCGCGGGGAAAAGGCTGGTGAAGGCGCCTGATGGAAACCCATTCCGATGCCAGGGACCAGCCGCAGGCGGCGCAGTCGTGGCTGCTCCAGTTCACCTCGGCCGATCCACGGTCGGACACCGGTGACGGCCGCCCGTGGGGCGACGGGACGGCGATGGCGGCCCGTGCCTACGCGGGCGCGCCGCCCTGGGACGAGGGCAACGCGGTCACCCCGATGGTCGGGGGTTTCGCCGCCATGAACGCGATCCGTGACGCCTTCGAGAGCGCGATTACCGACGCGGAGAACAGCGGCATGCCGCCGGGCAAGCGCGGTCACGTGTACATCGCCGACTGGCAGTTCAACGCGCTGCGGGACACCTCGGTCAGCAACCCGTGGGGTGGCGGCCCATGGAACCCGAACATCACCGTCACAAAGGACCAGACGGCCCTCGGCCTGGTGGTCCGCATGATGTCGGCGGGGATCGTGGTCAAGCTCCTGCTGTGGCAGCCCACGTCGCTCCAGCGGCTGGAAATGGCCAACCTGGCGGACGAGCACTGGACGGTCGCCGCGGCGCTGCAGGACCACAACGAGATCCTGCAGCAGCTCTGGCCGGGCAGCGAGCCCATCGGAGTGGCCGCGCTCGATCTGCGCACCGGCGCGCCGGTCGCGGCCGCACTGCACCAGAAGGCGATCGTGGTGCGGGTCGGCGACGTGAACGTGGCGTTCTGCGGCGGCGTGGACCTCGCGTTCACCCGCCGCGACTTCGGGCTCGGCCCCGGCAGGTCCATCGGCTCGGGCGACTGGCAGTCGGGCGGCACCACGCCGCTGTCCAAAGACGGCTGGCCAAAGCAGAGCCCGCCACCCTACGGCGGTTACCCCACCTACCCGTATCACGGCTCGCCGCTGCCTGACGACGGGCGATTCCCAGAGGACCTGCCCGCCGAGGTCTACGGCAGCGGCAACCGGCACTGGCACGACCACCACCTGAAACTGGAGGGCCCGGTCGTGGCCACCCTGGAGCAGCAGTTCGCCGAGCGGTGGATCATGGAGGCGGGCCACGGGGTCTCCGTATTCAACCGCCACGTCTGGGGCGTTGACCCCGACCAGGTAAAGCTCACCAGCGCCGCCGCGATCTCGGGTGGCCGAGTCAAGCCGCTGCCGACCGCCGCACCGGTCGTGGCCGCCGGGCAGGCGACGGTGCAGATGTGGCGCACGATCCCGCTGCGCCCCGGCATCACGCAAGGTCCGTTCGTGCGGGGCGAGTTCACCGTCATGGCCGGTGTGGCGAACGCGGTCAGCCAGGCGACCGAGCTGGTCACGATCTGGGACCAGTACTTCTGGAGCGAGCCACTGGCCAGGCTGCTCGCGACCCGGCTGAAAGCCAACCGGCGGCTGCGGCTGCTGATCGTGCTGCCGCCCTTCGGCACCAGCCAGCCTGGCATGGAACACAAGCTCCGCATGCATGCGCTGCAGGCCCTGTGGAAAGAGCTTGACGGCGACGGGCGGTCCAGGGTCGCGGCCAGGGGCCTCTGGGCGCAGACCCCGAACATCGGCGTCTATGTGCACGCCAAGGCGCAGACCTACGACGACCAGTTGCTCGTGTGCGGGTCCGCCAACATGAACCGCAGGTCGACCCAGTGCGACGCCGAGCTTGACTGCGCCGTGCTGTACCAGCCGGCCGTGCGGACGCATCTGGCGAACCTCTACTGGTGCCTGACGGGGCGGCCCTGGGCCGACTTCGCGGCCGGCTGGCTGACCCGCTACTGGGCGGGACTCGCCACCGGCGTGGGCGGTTCGCTGATCAAGGACCCGTTCTTCGTCGAGAAGATCGACAATCCCAAGACGCCCAACGGGGTGAAGATGCCGTACCACTCCTCGTTTCCCGTCTCGCTGTTCGAGCCGACCTCGATCGGGCCGGGGGTCGAGTCGCACGTCTGCCAGTTCCCTGATTGCCCCGGCGACCCGAAAGCGCGTGGACGGCTGGACGAGATCAGCTTCCTGCTCGAACGCTGCCACGAGGGCACGCACTGGCCCTGGCGCAAGCCAGCGGAGTTTCTTACCACCGAGGACGCCGGGGCGCAGGCCCGCAGGATGCCACGGCTGACCGGGTGACCGGGTGACCGGGCCAGCTGGCGGGGAGGATGCGCGGCGCGAGTTTCAGCGCTCCGGGGGCAGCCCGCGGGCGAGGACGGCGAGCATGTCGTCGAGCACGTCATCTGGAACGCGGCCGCCCACCGTCCATTCGGCCCAGCGCATGCCGATCGTGTAACCGAGCCCCGCGTAGACGTACGCGATGACCTCGGGGTCGTAGTGGGCGTCGATCTCGCCCGCCAGTTGCGCGCGGCGCACACCGCGCGCGTAGCCGCGGGCGAGACTCTCGTAGTACTCCTGGAACAGGCCAGGTACGACGAACTCCGATTCGCGCACGACGCGGTAGATCCACGGGCGCTCCGACAGCACCTCGAAGAAGGCACGGAACGCGGCCCGTTCGACGGCGCGCTGGCTGCCGTCCGTCTGCTCGATCGCCGCCCGCATCGCGGCACGGGCATCGGCGCTGATCCGCCGGACGACCGCGGTGAAAAGCTCGGCCTTTGAGCCGTAGTGCGCGTAGAAGCTGCCGGTCGCGATGCCCGCTCTGGCGCAGATGCCCGCGACGGTGCTGCCGCGGTAGGTGCGCTCGCCGAAGATCTGTTCCGCGGCGTCAAGCAGGCGTTGCGCTCGCGGATCATCGCGCGCTTCCGTTCGCCTGTTGGCCTCCGCGGTCATGGTCGGTACTCCACTTCTGCGTCAGTCACGGCTTCACTGTGACCAGTGGTCGGTGGATTCACCGCGACCCGGCGGTCTTGACCGCGCGCCCGCCGCCGGGCCGCGCGGGGCGGTCCGGGGGGTCACGCCCGGACCGCCCCGGGCGGCGGCTGCCCGGCGGCGGGGCGTCAGGTCATGGTGAGGGAATCCCGCTGGCGGGCGCCGGCGGCTGGGTTCCTGAGTAGGTGGTTATGGCGCCGGTTGCCGTCGCGTCCGTGATCAGGACCGGCCCCTGGGCGACGATCACGCCATTCTTGACGACGCCGATGTACGCGCCGGTGCTGCCGGAGTGGTCGCTACTTGAGAAGGCGTAGGGCGCGCTGCTCGGTCCCTGCGGCAGGCCACCGTTTATCGCGGCCACCAGGCTTGATCTGGTGGGGTTCTTGCCCGCCTTGAACATCGCCTGGACGAAGGTGTACGCGACGGCCATGCCGTACCCCACGTTGCCGTCGAACGGCGCCTTCGCGTCGTAGGTGTCGTGCACCTTCTTGAACAGCGCGACCCAGCTGTTCGTCGCGTCACCGATCGAGGGAAGGTAGCCGTCGGTGATGATCCCGTTGGTGAGCGCGTTGCCCGACACGGTTGTGCCGCCCTGCTTGGCGTACGCCTCAAGCAGCCCGCCCAGCGTTAGCGGGTCGGTTCCGACGTTAGTGACGACGAATGCCGGGTTGTAGCCGAGCTTGAGCGTGCCCAGCTTGAGCAGCGCGGTGAAGGCCGGGATCGAGAAGGAGACGATCACTTGCGCGCCCGCCGCCTTCAGCGCGGCGACCTGGGGACCAATGTTGACGTTGGTGTCCTGGTAGCTCTGGCGGCTGACGACCATGCTGTGCGGGATCTCGTAGTCGAGCCCCTTGACGCCGTCCTGGCCGAACTCGTCGTCCTGGTAGAAGTAACCGACCTTCTTGCCCTTGAACTGCTGCGCGACGTACTGGCCGAGGATCTTGCCCTCGCGGACGTAGTCGAGCGCATAGCCGAAGGTCTGCGGGTACTTCTGCGGCTGGTTCCAGCACACGCAGCCGGAGGCAACGAAGACGTCGGGGATCTTCTGTGTGTTGAGGAAGTTCACCACGGCCAGGTGGGTCGGGGTGCCGAGGCCGTTGAACACCGAGTACACGCTGTTCTGCAGGACAAGCTGGTGCACCACTGAGGAGGTGTTGGCCGGGTTGTACCCGTCATCCAGGTACTTGTAGACGATCTTGCGGCCGTTGATCCCGCCGTGGGCGTTGACGTAGCTGAAGTAGGCGTTGCTCGCGGGGGCGATCTCGCTGTACCCAGGCGCGGCCGGGCCGGTGAGCGGCTGGTGGCTGCCGATAAGAATCTGGGTCTTGGTGATACCGGGAGCCGAGGCGGTTGCCGCGCCGGAGTTGCTGCTCGTACTCGAGCCTCCGCACGCGGCAGCCGTTACGGCCACGGCTGTTGCCACTGCGCAGAAGGCGGCGGCACGGGACATGGACGCTCGGTGGGATCTCTTCATACGGGACCTTCTTCCTGCTGTTCGCTGGCCTGCGTGCTCCGGTCGGGGGAACTCGTGACCGGTGGGTTGCGGGGTGAATCCGCGCGGCGGTGACGCGTGCCTGTGACCAAGGCGGCAAGCTGGCGCACGCCGCCCTGAATCCCGTTGGGGAACGCGAACATGACGGCGATGAGCGCGACACCGTAGACGACGATCGGGATGTTGGAGGCCACCGAGCTGGACAGGCCGTGGCTGGTGGCCACGTCGGTCACGTAGGTGGGCAGAAAGATCAGAAGGAGGCTGCCCCACACCGCTCCGGCCAGGCTGCCGAGGCCGCCCACGACGGCGGCGGTGAGCAGGGCGATGGACAGGGCGAGGGTGAATCCGGACGGCGTGACGAGCCCGGTGGTGATCGCGAGCAGCGCGCCTGCGACGCCGCCCGAGGCGGCACTCACGACGAATGCGAGGACGCGCAGCCGCGCGACGTGGAGGCCGGCCAGCGCCGCCGCGACCTCGTCGTCGCGGACGGCCCGCCAGCTTCGGCCGACCCTGCTCGCCGCGAGGTTGGCGAGCAGGACGAGCGTCACGATCGCGGTCGCGCAGGTGATCCAGGCCTGCCAGCGGGTGAGCGGGAAGCTGGCGCCGAGGCCGGCCGGCACCGTGATGTTCACGCTCAGGCCCTGGTCGCCGCCGAGCAGGCTGGCGTATCGGTTGGCCAGCGAGGGCAGCGCGACCGCGAGGATCAGGGTGGTGCCCGCGAGGTAGGGGCCGTGCAGCCTGGCGGCGGCGACCCCAAGGACCGCTCCGACCAGCGCGGTCCCTGCGCCCGCCGCGAGCAGGATGAGGGGCAGCGGCCAGTTCAGGTGGATGATGAGGAGTGCGGCGATGTAGGCACCGACCGCCATGAAGGCGCCGTGGCCGATCGAGATCTGCCCGCTGAGGCCGATCAGGAAGGTAAGGCCGGCGACGGCGACGACGTCGACCGCGACCTCCGCGATCTGGTAGTCGCGGAAACTGCCCGCAACGTTGATCACCGCAAGCAGGATCACGGCGAGGATCGCCGCGACGAACAAGTGCCGCCACAGGGTCCGCACCGGCGGTGCCCCGCGCTCGGTCCGGCGGTCGGTCAGCCGATCGATCATTGTCACACCCGCCGTGTGCTTGTCGCGGAGAAGAGGCCCGCCGGGCGGATCATGAGCACAGCGACGAGCAGCAGCAGCGCGAAGATCGTGACGAGGTCCGAGCCGAGATAGCCGCCGACGTAGTTGAGGACGATGCC
>CAWKNX010000015.1:0-187362 GCA_963851085.1 uncultured Actinomycetota bacterium
CGAGCCGCAGCACTACCGACCGCACCTTGCGGTGCGTGGCCCGCCGACCGGACCGGCCACGCCGCGACAAGCGCCCCCACCGGCGGCGGACGATGTCGCGATGCCAGCGCAAGATAATGCCCGGAGTGACGAGCAGCCGCATCCCGGCCAGGCTCCCGGCCGGCACCGTCCCGGCGAGCAGCGCCAGCCACGCCCGGTCCGGCCACGTCAACCGGGCGCGCGCCTTCGGCCGCTCACGCTCGGCGACAGCGAGCTGGTGGCGTAGCATCAAGATCTCGGCGTCCTTCCACCACGACTCCCGGCGCGACAGCCTGAGCAGCGACATGACACAGGACACGACCAGGAAGATCAGCTTCAAGCCCACAAACCGAAGATCATCCCACCTCCGGCCGAGCCAAGACCGGCCCGGCCGACGCCGAGCGCTTGACCGAACCGCCCGCGTTCCGTAGGGGCATCTACCCAGGTGGCACAGGTTTTCGGCACCCATAAGCCGTCCGCGGCCGGGCAGCGGCGCCCGCGCTTGGGGGTGTCCTGGTACAGCCCGGCACCTTCCTGCGCAGCGCCGTTGAAGTCGCCGGTGGGCATGAGCCCCCACGCGACCGCCGCCTCCACCCACGCCCGGCTCAGCTCATGAGTGTAGCGGCGGTCCTCGACGTGCAGCGGGCCCGTCCGCCCGTGGCAGGGCGCGCCGAGACGGGTGTTGACGTCCAAGTGGATGAATACGGCAGCACGTCCGCATAACCCCAGCCGGTCGCGCCGTGCTCGTCGCGCCAGCCGTCGCAGCCGTCCCGGTTTCCCCGCCCGTAGATCATCGCGTTCATGGCCGAACAGCCGCCGAGGGCCTTCATCCGCGGCCAGTACGCCCGCCGGCCGCCCAGGTGCTTCTGCCCGGCGGTCGTGTAGTTCCAGTCCCAGGGTCTTGAACAGGCTGGCGAACGCGGCCGGGATGCGGACCTCGTCGGCATCGGCCGGCGGGCCCGTCTCCAGCAGCGCCGACACCGCCGGGTCGTCACTCAGCCGGGCCGCCAGCACGCACCCGGCACTCCCGGCACCGATGATGACGTAATCGAAAAAGTCCTGATCAGTCACGCGCCTCTACGAACGATCGTGCACTTGGCGGCGGAACGAGCGATGCCGGACCCGGCGCCGCCGGCGCGGCCACGAGGCAGCCCCGGTCTGCCTGCCCACCTTTGGCCCCGGTATCTGGCGGGACGGCTGACGGACCGACGTCCCGGCCGGCCGCCTGCCGTCCCTGCGTGCTCCCGCTCGCATGAAACCCCGGCGGAGTCCCACCGGGCGCAGAAAGCGGCGCTGCATGGCCGGGAGATGAAGGTTATTGTGTGCCATCCCTACCGGTTGGTAAAACTTGCAAGTAACTTAACAGGCAGGTGCACGCAATCATATGGGGGTCTTGATGACTTCGGTGAACCCGGCCGGCGGACGGCAGGCCCGCAAGGTCGCGAAAGATGCGCGCAGGACCGGTCGTCCATGGCTTCCAGCTATCCGCGCGGCGTTACGGCCTTGGCCCCGTACCCGGAGAGCCCGGTACTCGATCTTCGAGGACGCCGCGATGAGGTTTCCGGATTGCCCGGCCATCGCGTTCTGGCTGCCCGGCGCGCAGCGGCGGCGCCGGACCGTTCTGGTTACCGTTCGGGCGGGCACCGATGGAGCCAGTTCCCGGCGAGGAGTCTTCGGAAAGGCTGGCGCAGCGAGGTGAGCCGTTGTACATCGTGATGGTCGGGCCTGAGTGCGCCCCGGTGGCCAAGGCCGGGGGGTTGGGCGATGTGGTGTTCGGGCTCAGCCGGGAGCTGGAGATCCGGGGGAACACGGTCGAGATCGTGCTGCCGATGTATGCCTGTATGCGCTACACCGACATCTGGGGCCTGCGGGTCAGCCACGATGATCTGTGGGTGCCGTGGCATGGCGGGGCGGTTCACTGCACGGTGTGGTTCGGCTATGTGCACGGCCGCAAGTGCTTTTTCATCGAGCCGCACTCGGCCAGCAACTTCTTCGGCCGGGATCGCCTGTATGGGTACGACGACGACATCGACCGGTTCACGTTCTTCTCCAAAGCGGCGCTCGAGTTCATGCTCAAGACAGGCAAACGTCCCGATGTCATCCACTGCCACGACTGGCAGGCCGGGCTTGTGCCGGTCCTGCTCTGCGAGCAGTATCGCGAGGCGATGCCCTGGCAGCGGGTCTGTTACACGATCCACAACTTTCGCCATCAGGGCGTCGCCGGCCCGCAGGTGCTCTGGGGGCCCCAGCTTGGCCGGCCCGATTACTTCCTGAGCCGCGACCGCCTCGGCGACGACACGTACTGTCACGCCGCGAACCTCATGAAGGCCGGGGTGGTGTACTCCAACTTCGTGACCACCGTGTCACCCAACCACGCCAATGAGGCGCGGCTCGGCGCGGGCGGCTCCGGGCTCGGCCCTGCCCTGAACGTGCACCAGGGCAAGTTCGGCGGGGTCCTCAACGGCGTGGACTACGACGTATGGAACCCCGAGATTGACCCGTTCATACCGGCCCGCTATTCGGCCGAGAGCCTCGACCGCAAATACGAGAACAAAGAACGGCTCCGGGAGCGGTTCTGGCTGCGCAAGGCCTGGAGCCCGATCGTCGCGTATGTGGGCCGGCTCGACGAGCAAAAGGGCATGCACCTGGTGCACCACGCCCTCTTCTACGCGCTGGCCAGCGGAGCGCAGTTCGTGCTGCTCGGCGACGGGTTCCACCACGACGGCATCAATAGCCATTTCTGGCATCTCAAGCACTATCTCAACGACAACCCGGACTGCCACCTCGAAATCGGTTACAACGAGGAACTGGCCCATCTTGTCTATGCCGGCGCCGACTTGCTCGTGGTGCCCAGCATGTTCGAGCCGTGCGGGCTGGCCCCGATGACCGGCATGCGGTACGGGACGGTTCCCGTCGTGCGCGCGGTCGGCGGCATGGTCGACACCGTGTTCGACCGGGACTACTCGGCGCGCCCGCCGTGGGAGCGCAACGGGTACGTGTTTCACCAGGCCGACAACCCAGGTATCGAATCCGCGCTGCACCGTGCGCTAGGACTATGGTCCGGCTACCCGGCCGAATTCCGCCAGCTCATGGTCAACGCCATGCGGGCCGACTACTCGTGGGCCCGGCCCGGTCAGGACTACTTGAACATCTACGAATACATCCGCCACAAGTGAGCCAACCGGACGGCGCGCACATGGACACCCCGGCCGAATACGCCGGCGGCTCCGCCCAGCCGGCACGGGCAGGATCCAGCTTCGAGGCCGCGGCGGCCGTGGCAGCCGCCCGTGCCGGCACTGGCCTGCCGTTCAGCCAGCGCCATGCGGACTAGCGGTCCCGGCGAGCTGGCAGCCCAGGCAATAGCGGCTGCCGGTGTTGCTGTGGTGCATTGCGCCGCGCTCAACCCCCGGCCCCCCGCACCCGCGGTGTCTGCTCAGCAGCCCGCCCCGCCCGGGACAGGTTTCCCGAACCCAGCTGAGCGGACAGCGCAATCCTGGGCCGGCGAACGGTATTTTTCATTTGAAAGTGTCTTCGGCTGCAGGCGGACAGGCATCCCGAACAAACCTATCCTTCCAGCTAAAGGCACTTTTCACGTATAAACGATCAAGATCGGCAGCCTCCCGGCGAGAGCGCCAGGTTTAACGGATCGGAGCCCGCTGATGGCCAACACCCCACACGAGGCCCGCACGTGCGCGTATCCCGGCTGCGAGAGCGAGCCGCGGCCGGGTGATGAGGCGCGGGGGCGACTGCTAGGTACTGCGGCCTGCCGGACCCGGTGACCGGGGAACCGCGCACAGCGCTGACAGCCTTCCGGAGGCGCCAGGAGCTGACCCGCCGGGGTGGTGCGGTGGCCGGACTGGACGATCTGGGCCGCCCGGCGGTTGCGCTGTGGCATCCGCTCCGATACCGCCGCGCTGTCCGGCAGCGCCGGGAGGACGCGGAGGCCGACGCCGAGCAGGCGCGCGCGGCGGTGCTGGAGGCCGCTGCGCAGCTGACGCAGGCGCAGGCGGCGACGGGGCCGCCGAGCAAGCGGCGGCGGCCGCGCGGGAAGCCGCGCAGGCCCGGGTGTGGCCCGGCGTTGAAGATGCCGATGGTTGAGGCGTTGAAGATGCCGATGGCCGGAAATGGCAACGCCCCGCCGGTTGGTGCGGCGGGGCGTTGTGATTGGTGAGGTGCCGGTGGTGGTCGGCGAGGTGCCGGTGTCAGTCGATGACCTCGCTGACGGCGGAGCGGGTGGCGGCTTCGTCGACGAGGTTTTTGCTGGCGGCGAAGGCGGCGACCAGGGATTGCAGGGCGAGGTTGTTGACCGCTCTGGGGTAGCCGCGGCTGGTGGTGTGGATCAGGTTCAGTGCATCCTCGGTGAAGATCTGGTCGGGTCTTCCGGCGAGGTTGAGGTGGTGGTTGACGTAGCTGGCGGTCTCGGCGGAGGTCATGGCGGGCATGGTGTAGCGCAGGGCGGTGCGCTGCTCAAGCGCGGCTAAGACCGCGAGTTTCATGGTGCGGCGCAGGGTGGGCTGGCCGACGAGCAGGCAGGCCAGCGGCGAGTCCTGGTCCATTGAGCTGTTGGTGAGTATCCGGATGGTTTCCAGCTGTTCGTAGGCGAGCAGGTGACCTTCGTCCAGAACCAGAACGGGTGTACGCCCGCGCTCTTCGCGTTCGGCGATGAGGGCCTTGCTGGTCTGGCCGAACAGCCGGGACCCGAGGTGGGAGGGGGCCTGGCCGAAGATGTTCAGGATCTCTTCGTGGATGCCGCGGACCCCGATCATCGGGTTGGGCAGGTAGATGATGGTGTGCTTGGAGGGGTCCAGGCTGGCTAGCACGGTGCGGACCGACACGGTCTTCCCGGCCCCGACCTCGCCCGTGACGACACCAATGGCCCGCTCTGCGATGCACCAGGAGATGCGGGCGACGGCCTCGTTGTGAGAGGCATGCCGGTGCAGCATCCCCGGGGCAAGGTCGCGGCCGAACGGCATCCGGCTGAACCCGTAATGCGCCTGCAGCTTCTCAATCAACGGATGCCTCCTGGCTGGTCACAGGTGGTGGTCTGGGCTTGGTTGCAGCGCTGGATGCGCTCCAGCAGGTCGTGCTTGGCGTGCTGGAAAGCGGCGAGTTCAGCCGGATCGGCCCTGGGACGCCGGTGTCGGACAGGCGCCTCATCCAGGTGATGAGGGCGGAGATCTCAGCGGTTGTGGGCTGGGCGGCGCGGGCGGCTGGGAGGTGATCGGCGGGCGCTGTCACAGCTGCTCCCGATCATCGTTGGCATGGCCGGCAGCGGGGGGCTCGGGGGTGAGGGCGGAGTAGTTGACCTTGCCGGCGAGCTCGGCGGTGTGATGGGCGTCGATCAGGCCGAGGTAGTCGATGCCGGTGGTGGGTGTGGGCGGCTCGGCCGGGACTTCCGGGCGGGCCTTGGGATGGGAGTGGCGGCTGATCTGGAACGGCAGCGCAGTGCCCGCGTCCCGCCCATCGCTGCGGACCCGCAGGAACGACAGGTCGAACGGGTCGAAGACCAGCTCGACCTTGCGGCCCACCAAGCTCGGGTCGACCTGGTAGCGGTTGCCGTGCAACGAGACCAGCCCAGTCTTGGAGACCGTGCGGTACTCCGCCCAGCGGAACGCCTCGGCCAGGTCAGCGGCGGCAGGGACCGGGAAAGGGGCGCCTTCCATCCAGCGGGCCAGCGGCGCCATCCCGGTCTCGGAGTGGGTGCGGCGGTGGTAGACGCCCTCGACCCACGCGGTGAACAGCCGGTTCATCTCCGCCAGGTCCTTGACCTGCCGTCCCGGCTTGCCGTCACCAGCGCCGATCTCGACCGTGAACTCACCGTTCACGGTGCGGAACAGGCGTTCGATCTTCCCTCTGCCCTGCGGGCGGCCCGGGGTGGAGTGGACCAGCTTGATGCCCAGCTTGGCACACGCCCGCATCAGCCAGGAGTCCACGAACGCGCTGCCGTTGTCGACGTAGACGTACTCGGGAACACCGCGGGCGGCCAGCGCCGGGCGCAGCGCGGCGGCCAGCCGGACGGTGTCTTCGGCGAACCCCCACCGGTGCCCGACGACCACCCGGCTGTGGTCATCGATGAAGGCGAAAAGGTAGGTCTTCCGCCCACCGACGCGGGGTCCGTGCAGGGCATCCCCGGTCCACAAGGCGTTGGGGCGCTCGGCCTCGAACCGGCCGAAGACCGCCGGCTCGGCCGGGGCCCGCAGCGCGGTCAGCCCGGTGCGGACGAACATCCGCTGCAGGGTCCGCTCATCAGGAGCCCACCCGTGCTGCGCCTCCAAGATCCGCTTGATCTGCGCGGCGGTCCGGCCCGGGTTCTCCTTCTTCAGCGCCGTGGCCAGCTCGAACACATCCGGCGGGGTCCGCGGCACCGACTGCCGCGGGCTGGGCACCAGCGCGTCGAACCCGCCCTTGCGCCAGTCCAGGATCCACCGGTCCAGCGTCCACCGGCTGATCCGGGCCGTCCGCCCGTCCGGATCGGTGTGCGGCACCGCCGCGATCGCCCGCACCAAACGCCCGCGCTGCCGTCCCGTCAGCGACGGGTCGGCAGCCTCCCGGATGAGCATGTAGCGGAACAGCCCGATCGCGCGGGCCCGTTCCAAACGCGCGGCCTGGCCATCATCTTTCTTGGTCAACACAGCCTCTCTCACGGGTTGTCGCCTGACAGAACCCGCGAAGACTCCCAAACCGGCGATCACCGGCGTCAGAGGGAACTGGTGTTGATCGGCTTCTATGGCCAGCCTGGCGCCAGCAGCCGGCCTCCGCTGGCCGCGCACGCCAGCCACCACGGCGGCACCTCGCCGACGTCATCCCACCGGGACGTAACAGCCACCGACACCCCAGCCACCGACGCGACCGCGTCCGCCAGCGGCGACGGCGCCTTCGCAGGCGGGACAGGATCAACACCGACCTCCACCAACAGCGCTGTGAAGAACACCCGCACCTGCTCAGCCCGCGAGGCGAACCGCCGCAGCCAACCGCGGACGGTGTCCACCGGCCGCCCCCACGCAGCCGCGATCGACCGGGCACCCGCCCCGGCCGCCTTCGCCGCCAGCGCCGCCCCGATCACCCCGGCCAGATCCACCCGCCGCAACAGCGCGAACACCGGAAGAAGCACATGCGACACACCACACCCACCGCAGCGAGCCCGCCGAGGCCGCACCTCTACCCGCCCCCGCTCACCCCGCAGCACCCGCGAACGAGCCCACCCCCACCGGGCCAGCACCCCCTCACAGCACGGGCACGCCAGCTCCCCGCCCGCCAGCCGCCCCTCGACCTCAACAGCGTTCGCCCCTACCGTGAGCACCAGCGCCTCCAAGCGCTACACGGCCCTCCCGGACGCACTCGGCCAAGAGACACCGGGAGGGCCTACGCAAGCCCCCCATCGGCACGGTGCCGCCGCCAACCAACTCACCCACCCCGGGGACAAGCGACCAACATCATCGGCGCACACAATGCCGGAAATCCGCCGCTCTCGTAAGCACCCAGAGCACCGCTCAACAGCCCGGGTTGCCGAGGCCGAACGGGCCGCCGCCGAGCGGGTGCTGGCGGCGCAGCAGGAGCGGGACGACGCGGTGCGCGGCGCGCACCGCCGGGCGGAGCAGGCCGAGTCTGCCGCCAGGGCTGCCGGGCAGCAGACGGCCCGGGCGCAGCAGGCTGCCGAATCGGCCCACACCGAGCTGGACCGGGCCCGCGCCGCCGCCGACCAGCAGGTGGCCCAGCTCCGCGAGACCGCCGCCCGGGAACAAGCCGAGCTGCGGGCGGCGCTCGAAGCCCAGACCGCAGCGGTGCAGGACGCCAGCGCCGAGCTCCGGGCCCGCGCCGAGCAAGCTGAGGCCGACGCCGAGCAGGCGCGTGCCGCGGTGCTGGAGGCCGCTGCGCAGCTGACGCAGGCGCAGACGGCGACGGCGGCCGCCGAGCAGGCGGCGGCGGCCGCGCGGGAAGCCGCGCAGGCCCGGGTCGCCGAGGCCGAACGGGCCGCCGCCGAGCGGGTGCTGGCGGCGCAGCAGGAGCGGGACGAGGCGGTGCGCGGCGCGCACCGCCGGGCGGAGCAGGCCGAGTCTGCCGCCAGGGCTGCCGGGCAGCAGACGGCCCGGGCGCAGCAGGCTGCCGAGTCGGCCCACACCGAGCTGGACCGGGCCCGCGCCGCCGCCGACCAGCAGATGGCCCAGCTCCGCGAGACCGCCGCCCGGGAACAAGCCGAGCTGCGGGCGGCGCTCGAAGCCCAGACCGCAGCGATGCAGGACGCCAGCGCCGAGGACGCCGAAGCCGACCAGGAGCGTGCCCGCACCGACCGTGACCAGGCCACCGGGCAAGCCACCCCCACACCACGCGGAGGCGAGACGCGCCGCCGGCGCTCTGGCGGACGCCGCCGGGGTGGCCGGTAGCACGCCCCCGGCCAGGCCGCGAAAACGGCTGACTCGCCAAACCGCCTGGCAGGGGGCCTACCGGCGCGGACGCGGCGGCCGGCTGGTCCCGGAAGCGCCTGGCACGCCGGTGACTCCTACGCCGGGTTCCGGGAGCGTTACCTGGGCCGCGGCGGGGTCGTCTACGTCAGCGTGGCGGGCACCGGGGAAGCGCAGCAGATCTCCGGTCCTGCGGAGCCACCCGGGCAGGCCGGCTGGGCCCACTTCGGCGCCTTCCGCCGCACGTACACCAGACACCATCCCGACGCGTCACAGTAACCTCCGCGCGGGCCGAAGAACCCCCATGTGACCGGGCCGCGCGGAGCCACCGCACCACGCGAGCACCCTGCCACGGAACTGCCGCCATGAACCCGTCCGCCTCCGCGGGTGTCCACCGGCCACCAGGAGACACCAGCCAAGGAGGCCGTGACAGCAGGCAAGGAGTTAACAGTGACCGAGACCAGCCCGGCCAAGTTCCCGGTCGACGACTACCTGCTGGCGCTTTCCGGCGCCATGAAAGCCCGGGTCTGGGCCGCGGCCCAGGCAAGCTCGGCCCTGCTCAAGGCATGGCAGGTCATCGAAGACGCGGCCCTCATGCACACGGCAACTGTCCAGCAGACCGAAGATGCCGCCAGCGGCACGTGGGACGCATTCATGGACGCCGCGAAATCCGCCGATGAGGCCTACACCCACACAGTGAACGCGGCTTGGGAGAGTTACGTGGCCGCCACACGGGGCTCGTGGGCGGCGTCCTGATGATCAGGCTGCGCCACGCGGACGCTTGAGACGGCCAGAACACGCCGGTTGCCGATATGCGAGGACCTCATATTGAGCGGCCCGTGACGCTGCCACAGCGGGATCAGCCGGACACTGAGCGTGCCGCGAATCTCATCCACGGCCCTGGCCAGCACAGTTGCTCTCCCGGCGGTCGGCCCGTAATGATCACCGATCATGTGCCTGCGGTTCGTGTGCCTCCTGATCACGCGGGTCGCAGCGTGGCTGCGGCTGTCCCGGCGTGAGGATGCATGGAAGATCGCCGAGATCCTGATCCTGCGCCACCAGCTCGTGGTCCTGCAGCGCCAGCCGGCGGGTGTGCGTGCCGAGAATCCTGTCCACGGCTCTGACCAGCAGAGTTGCTCTCCCATGCGGCCGGCCGTGATGATCACCGATCATGTGCCTGAGGTTCGTCTTCCTCCTGATCACGCGGATGATCACGTGGCTGCGGCTGTCCCGGCGCGAGGAGACGTGGAAGACCGCCGAGATTTTGCTGCTGCGCCACCACGTCACCGTCCGGCAGCGCCATCAGGCGCGCCGCCCGAACCTGAACTGGGCGGACCGGGCCCTGCTCGCGACGTTGTCCGGCGTGATACCGACAGCGTGCCGGCTCAGGCTGCGGTCGCTGGTCACCCCTGGACACGATCACGCGCTGGCACCGCGACATCGCCCAGCGCCGCTGGGCGGCCCGATCCATGCGCGGCAGGCCCGGCCGCCCGGCGACCCGCCCGAACATCACAGCCCTGGCCCTCCGGCTGGCCCGGGATGTCACAGCCACTGGCCGGCTTTTTGACCCCCCACACGCAGATGCGGCGGCGCACCTTCTGGATATGCGCTACCGGCTGACTGCAGCGCGCGCAGATCTTGCCGACCGCATGGGCCGCGTGACCTTCTGCGGTCAGCCACGAGTTTGTGATGACGTGAGCATGTCAGGACAGCGGCACGAAGATCCCGTCACTCATGACGCCCTCCCCGTTTAGGCCCTCGTCGCTCCCCCAGTTCCGCCAGCTTCGCGCCAAGCTCTGAGACGGTAAACGCATGGATGCTCCGGGGCTTTCCGCCCTTGCCTGTGCTCTTGTGCTGAGCGGTGAATCCAGCACCGTGCCCGACGGACCGTATCGTCCACCCCGGGTACGTGGTCTTGATCCTGGCTAACCCGGCTGCCGCCGTCCTGCCCATGGCCAGGCTACCTTTCTGGCCGCGCACGGCCTGATGCGAGCCGAGTGCCGCCAGTAGCCAGCGGCACGCGCGGCGTACCTCAAGCCTGCCTCGGGAGCTGGCAGTGACGCGTCTCGCTTTGACACGCTGGAGCTTGCCGCGCAGGCTGCCTGGATCGGCTCCAGTCAGCAGGCCGGGCGGAAGCGGGCGCGGCTTCCGCGCACCGCGTACCGTCCGCTCAACCTCCCATCGCTGCCAGAACCGGCGCGCAGCATCGCGAGGTCTGCCACGTCCTGCCCGGTGCGCCGGCGCCGGGATCGAGGTGGTGAAGATCCCGCCCCGCAGCCCACGGGCGAACACCTACGCCGGACGGTTTCGTACTCACCGCCCGGGCGGAGGTCACCGACCGGATGCTGATCTTCAGTGACCGCCCACCTGCGGTCCATCCTGGCTCAGTACGAGGCCCACTACAACCGACGACGACCCCATCGCAGCCGCCAGCTCCGGCCGCCGCGGCCCGGCCACCCCCATCGCCGGCCCTTCCCAGGAGCCGATCGAGCCGCCGGCCCGTCCTCGGCAGCATCCTCAACGAATACGGGCGGGGCCGCGCAGAAGCCCTGGTCAAAGACAGTGGCCGAATTCTGGCACCCCACACGGCCGCACCGAACCCTGAACCAGGCCGCGCCGCTGCGCCCGCTGCCCGATGGCGCGATCGACCTGGATCAGTTCCGGGTCCAGCGGCGTGACCGTGCCGGAGGCGTGATTCATGAGTATCGCCTGGTGGCATAGGTTTTCGGCACCCACAGGAGCCACGTGCTGATCTGCATGCTTGCCTGTGGGGCCCGAAAATCTCAAATCAGGGCAGTGACCTGTGGCGTTGTCGCACGCAAACCAGCTCAGGTCCTACGAGGTATGTCCAAGGGATACCTGAGGTACATCCAAGGTCGGCGAAAGGTCGATGTTCGGTCGCCATGTCGGGGCTGGCCGCGCCCGCGCCGCACCCGGGCTGGAGCGCCCACGCCCTTCGGGCGGGCCAGGTGGCGGAGACTTTCGTGGCGGCGTTGGCGGATAGCGGGGGAGCGCGGTCCGTGATGACCGGGCGGGAGGCCTGCCCTGAGGGATGCGTTCTGACTGCCATAGTGATCGCAGGCTGGGAGGGATGTTTGCTCGGTGTTTGCTCGTCTGCATCGGTACGGCCCGTCAGCATCCGGCATTGCCCGGTACGGCGGAGGGCCGTGGCCCGCATCAACTGTCATAGACCGACATGGAGAGCACTGATCTGATACCAGAGCAGCGGACTCTTAATCCGCTGGCGCACCGACGCAGGTCAGCCGAGCGACATCACTGTCACCTGTGCCGAGCTGCGCGGTACACGCAAGGTCCGTCGCACGTATACGTCAGGTCATGAAGGTCAACGGGGACCGTCCCGGCAGGAGCGTATTCCGTCAAGGCTGCCGACACAGTCCGGCGCAGTTCAGGCCAGCGCGCAAACTGTCTTTGGGCGTGGCGATGGAATGACCCCCCCGGCGGCGACTGGCCGGCCCAGCGCAGTTCATGCCCGTTCCCCGGCCACCGAGCCGAGATGGATGGCACCCTTGCCGGCGGATCCTGCCGGTGTCAGGTGGGCCATGCCAGTGATCGCTGGCGCCACTCCACAGCGCCCGGAAGGCCAGTCACTGGACCGGATGACTAGCGCGACCGGCCCGAGCAAGCGGTTCGGCGAACCGCTCCTCCCACCCAGATTCTGTCCGCCATATGTCCGTAACCATCGCCGCGCGGCGGCGTCTCCTGACCGACGATGACACAAGATGACACAAGATGACACAAGGGATGACGGCCCGTGAGGGCCGGGTATCCCCAGCTCACGGGCCGTTTCCGCTGGTGGTGGCAGGTGTTGGGTTCGAACCAACGTAGGCTGAGCCGACGGTTTTACAGACCGCTCCCTTTGGCCGCTCGGGCAACCTGCCGTGCGCCGCCTGTCCAGCGGCACAGTGAAGGATAGCGGACCGCGGCGCGTTCATCACATCGCCATCGGCGACTAGCCGCCTACCAGCGCGAATGCGCCCGGGATCCGCGCGGCACGACCGCCGCTTTCACTAGGCTGCCGGCGCGGCGGCGAGGGCACCACCCACGCGACCCGTCGGCCGGTCCAGCGTGATCCGCGGCCGTCTGACGTCTAATCTGAACTCGTGGCATCCTCCGAGTCCAGTTTCGACATCGTCAGCAAGTTCGACCGCCAAGAGGTGGACAACGCCCTGAACCAGGCGGCCAGGGAGATCGGCACCCGGTTCGACTTCCGTGGCGTGGGCGCCTCGATCGCCTGGTCGGGCGACAGTGACGTGGAGATCCGCGCCAACAGCCAGGAACGGGCCGAGGCGGTCGCGGATGTGTTTAAGGACAAGCTGATCAGGCGTGGGGTATCGCTCAAGGTGCTTGACACGGGCGAACCGAAGCTCTCGGGCAAGGAGTACCGGCTCGCTGTCGGGCTTAAGCAGGGTATCTCGCAGGACAACGCGAAGAAGCTTGCCAAGATCATCCGGGATGAGGGACCGAAAGGTGTGCGCACCCAGGTGCAGGGCGAGGAACTCCGCGTCTCTGCCAAGAAGAAAGATGACCTGCAGGCGGTCATCAGCCTTGTCAAGGGCAAGGAGTTCGACTTCGCCGTGCAGTTCGTGAACTACCGCTGAGCCAGCCGACGCCGCGGCGGGCACGGCACGCGCCCGCGCCAAGGCCAGCAGCCACGCCAGCTACTCCCCTGGGCCGTACCGACTGTCCCGGGCATCGCCCGGGTCCGGGCATCGCGACGTTCGGAGCATCGCGACCAGAGCCCCGGCCGTTACGGAGCTTGCCCGCCCACCCGGTGCCACACCCACACCCCGTCCTCCATGAACACGACCCGGTAGGTGACGCCGGGATGCTTCGACCGGACGAGCACGGGGACGTTGGCGATGGACCACTCCGGACTGCGCTGGTCGAACAAGATCCACTGGGGCGCCGGGTTCTGGTTACCGATCCAGTAGGTATCGTCGCGGGCGGCAAAGGGAGCGAGTTCATCCAGGCTCGTCTCGACGGTGGTGGCGTGCGGCACCATCCTGATGGCCGCATCGATCACCCGGATGTGGCCGCTGACCTGATATGTCTGCGGGCTCCACAGGTTATGAAGCGGGAACCAGAACGCCAGCGCGACCGCGACGATCGCCATCATCGCCGGCGCACCCCGGTCGAGCGCAGCGCTGAACGACCGCGCCAAGCCCGCCGTGGCGGTGCGTGCCTCCGACGTGGCGGCGCGGGCGTCCGACGTGGCGGCGCGGGCGTCCGCCGTGGCGGTGCAGGCGTTCCTGGCGGCGCGGATCCGTCCGAGCCCGTCGATGGCGGCCGCGAATACCACGGGCATGACGGTGGCGTTGTAGTGCCAGCCAGTCCCCCAGTACGACGTGTCCGCAGAGACGAATCGCAGCAGCAGTCCCGGGACCGCCACCGCGGCGATCGGGGAACGCAGTGCGGCGAACGCTGTCGGCAGCAAGATCATAACCAGCGTCGGGATCTTCACCGCCGGGCCCGCGGCCAGGTGCCCGGCAATACCCGCGAGATGCGCACCCTTGCCCCAGTATGGGTACCGGTGAGACACGTTGAAATGCGGGATGAACACGTAGACGGCCAATAGTGACCACGCAATGCCCCACGCCGCGACCAGCGCGCCGGTGATCCGGGCCCGATAGGCCAGAGCCAGCACGAGGCCGAGTGCCGCGACCGTGAACCCCTGATCCTCCTTCACGAAGACCAGCGGAAGTGCCCACCAGGCCGCCGCCATCGTCCTGCGCCGCGCCAGGGCGGACAGCGAGAACGCGAGCAGTGGCACGGCAAGCGCGACTTCGTGGAAGTCGTACCAGTTCAGCGACGCCAGCCCCCAGGAGAACCCGTACGCGGCGCCGATCACGCGGCCGGCTGTGCGGCCGAGGAGTTCCACGCCGGCCCGGGTGATCGGCACGATCGACACGGCAGTCAGCAGTGCCTGCACCACAAGCAGCGTGACCGGGGAGGGGAACAGGCGGAGCACCGGGCCAGCCGCGGCGAGGGCCGGATGGAAATGATCACCGAGGACATTGAAACCTTCACCCCTGATGGCCACGACCGGTGCGTGGAACTGGCCATACTGCTTCACAGCTTCCGTGAAGATCCCCAGATCCCAGGAAGCCGGGTCGCGCCGCACATACCTGGATACCGAGATGGCCGTGTACGCGGCGAACACCGCGGCCACGGTGACCCACATCACGGGGTCCGCGTAGCCAGCCAGGCGCGTGGCGCGGGCGCTGGTGGCAGGCGGTTCGGCGCGCGTGGCAGCCACCACCGCGTTCTCCCGATGCCATCTCAATGCCATTTCGCGCCGTCTCGGTGATCGCCCGGTAGCGGGAGTGGAGCTCGCACGTCCAAACCAAAGGTAACGGTGCGCACACGGCGGCGGTCGCGTGCAGTCAGGGACTGGACCAGGTTCAGCGAGGGTAGCCGGCCATCGCCTCGAGGCGCATGATCCGCTCGGCCGTGGGCGGATGAGTGGAGAACAGCCGCCCAAGGCCGTCACCACGGAACGGATAGGCGATCATCATGTGCCCGGCGGACGCGAGCTGCCCGCTGGCCGGCAACGGCAGCTGCGCGATCCCCGCGTCGATCTTGCGGAGTGCGCTCGCCAGGGCCAGTGGGTCACCGGTCAGGGCAGCGCCAGAGGCGTCGGCCTGGTACTCACGCGTCCTGCTGACCGACAGCTGGATGACCGACGCCGCGACCGGGCCCAGGACCAGCATGAGCAGCAGCCCGAACATCCCCGTTCCGTCGTCATCATCGGAGCCGAATGGGATCAGCCACGCAAGGCCAGCCAGAAATGTGATCGCCGTGGCAAGCGCGGCTGCGACCGAGGAGATGAGCACATCACGGTTGTAGACATGCGAAAGCTCGTGGCCGAGGACCCCGCGCAACTCGCCCGCGTCGAGCAACCGGAGCACGCCCTCGGTGCAGCAGACCGCCGCCGTGCGCGGGCTCCGGCCGGTCGCGAACGCGTTCGGCTGCATCGCAGGAGACACGTAGAGCCGGGGCATGGGCTGGCGCGCGGCGTTGGATAGCTCCCGCACGATCTTGTAGAGCTGCGGGCGCTCGACCTCGCTCACCGGCCGCGCGCGCATCGCTGTCAGCGCGATCCTGTCGCTGAGGAAATACGCGGTCCCATTCATGGCGAGCGCGACGGCAAGCGCGATCACTAGCCCGGGCCCGCCGCCAAGCACGGCCCCCGCCAGCACAATCAGCCCAGAAAGCGCCGTCATCAGCGCGCAGGTCTTGAGCTGGTTGCCGTGCACAGGTACCTCCCATCCCACCTGAGACAACGGCGTCGGGCTGCGCGAACGTTCCACGCGCTGCCTGCGGCCTGCCTTGCCGCGGTCAACGAAACAGCTCCCTAACGGCTGCGCAGAGTGGCGCGGGAGCGCCGGTGCCGACCGGCAGGTGCGCATTTCAGACTTCCTTACATAGCCCACCCACCCATTGGGGGCTTTGCCCTACTGACGATCTTGCCAGCTTGTCAAGGGCTGCGGCAGGGGTGAACGGCATTCTGGGGACGCGCGTCAGGCGAACGGCTGTTTCTGTGGATAACTGGCGGGATCTCGCAGGTCAGGAGCCATGAAGGTGCTCGCCGCAGTCGGGGAGCAGCAGTGTGAAGCGATCCGGATGGCCGTCGAACGTCACGCCGAACATCTCCATGGCCTCCCGCTCATGCCGGGCCGCGGCGCGGTAGACCGCTGTGGCCGTCGGCAGATGCGGCGCGTCCCTGCCTGCCCGCGTCCTGACCAGCAGATGATGCCGGCCCTCCCGTGCGTAGACGTGGGCCACGATCGCGAAACCGTCAGGAAGCTCGTCCACCGCGGACAGCCAGTCGAATACGTCGCAGCCAAGCTCGTCGCGGGCAAAGGCCAGCGCCTCGAGCCAGCGCTGCGGCGGCACGTCTGCTGTCACGGTGAGCCCGTCCTCGCTGAGATCGCCGACCGTTCCTGGGCCAAGGCGCGCCGCGATCAGGCTGGCCAACTGCTCCGCCGTCACCGCTTCTCCTCGCTTGCCGCCCGACCGTCCGCCGTTACCGCGAAGCACGCCGGCCCGGGGCCGAACCCCGGCGGCGGGTAACCAGTGGTATGCAGAGGAGTCCCTTGCGGACCACTAGAGCCCCGGTCGAGGTCGTACCCCGCCGGCCCGAGTGCGCAGCCGGAAGCGCGGCACATCCGAGCCTTCCACTGTCCCAGCGTAGACCGCCCGACAGCGGCCGCTTCGAGTCAACCAATCGCTTAACGTGCGCGTCTTGTTACGGGGGAGGCCACGTCGCGGCACGACCGTGTCACAAGCGACCTTCTGCACGCATTACACTTCCAGCGGGTGCGAGATTCGTCACAATGGCATCGATCATCCCACGGCGCTGAACCTAGGCGTCACGACGCACGTAACATAGTCAGGTAACCCTAACTCGCGCCCCGGCCAGGGGCTGCGCCACAAGCCGCCCGCTGCAGTGCCTTTATCGGCGGCCGATACCTTCGACACGCCGCCGAGGTGGGTGGCTTTGGCGCGTGGAGGAGGTCTCGGGACTGTGACCAAACAGGTCCAGCAACTCGACCGCGTCATCATCCGATTCGCCGGGGACTCCGGCGATGGCATGCAGCTAACAGGCGACCGCTTCACCCAGGAGACGGCGACGTTCGGCAACGATCTTTCCACGCTGCCCAACTTCCCCGCCGAGATCCGGGCACCAGCCGGCACCCTGCCAGGAGTTTCCACCTTCCAGGTCCATTTCGCTGACCACGACATCCTCACACCAGGCGACTCACCCGACGTGCTTGTGGCCATGAACCCGGCCGCGCTGAAAGCCAATCTGGGCGACCTGCCACGGGGTGCCGATGTGATCGTCAACACCGACGAATTCACCCGCCGTAATCTAACGAAGGTCGGGTACGAGTCAAGCCCGCTCGAGGATGGCTCGCTCGACGCCTACCAGGTACACGCCCTGCCGCTCACCTCGATGACGGTCAAAGCACTCGAAGGGCACGAGATCAGTAAGAAGGACGCGGAGCGGGCGAAGAACATGTTCGCGCTCGGCCTTCTCTCCTGGCTGTACAACAGGCCGGCCGAAGGCACGCTCGACTTCCTGCAGACCAAGTTCGCGCGCAAGCCCGAAATCATGAAGGCCAACGTCACGGCCTTCCAGTCCGGCTGGAACTTCGGCGAGACGACCGAGTCCTTCTCGGTCCAGTACGAGATCAAACCGGCGACGCTGCCGCCGGGCACGTACCGGAACATCACCGGGAACACCGCGCTGGCCTACGGCCTGATCGCGGCGTCACAGCTATCCGGGCTGCCGCTGTTCCTCGGCTCGTACCCGATCACGCCCGCGTCCGACATCCTGCACGAACTCGCGAAGCGCAAGCCGTTCGGCATCCGGACGTTCCAGGCAGAAGACGAGATCGCCGGCGTCGGCGCGGCCCTCGGCGCCGCCTTCGGCGGCGCGCTCGGCGTCACCACCACCTCAGGGCCGGGCATGAGCCTCAAGGCAGAAACCATCAGCCTCGCCGTCGCCGTCGAACTGCCCCTCGTGATCTGCGACGTCCAGCGTGCCGGCCCATCCACGGGGATGCCGACGAAGACCGAGCAGGCCGATCTGCTCGGGGCGCTCTACGGCCGCAGCGGCGAATGCCCGCTGCCCGTCATCGCTGCCGCCACGCCCTCCGACTGCTTCGACGCTGCGATCGAGGCGACGCGGATCGCGCTGAAATACCGCACCCCCGTGATCCTGCTTTCCGACGGTTACCTTGCGAACGGGTCAGAGCCGTGGCGGCTGCCCGACGTCGCCGGGCTGCCCGATCTGCGGGTCGCGTTCGCCAAGCCGGGCGATGCTCCGTTCCAGCCGTACCGGCGTGACCCGCGGACGCTGGCGAGGCCCTGGGCGATCCCGGGCACGGCGGGCCTCGAGCACCGGATCAGCGGCATCGAACGCGCCAACGGCAGCGGCAACATCTCCTACGACCCGGACAACCATGAGCGGATGGTGCGCCTGCGCCAGGCCAAGATCGACGGGATCGCGAACGATATACCGCCGATCGAGGTGGACGATCCAGACGGGGATGCGCGCCTGCTCGTGCTCGGCTGGGGCTCGACCTACGGCTCGATCGGCGCGGCGGTCCGCCGGGTACGGCTCGCGGGCGACAAGGTCGCCCAGGCTCATCTGCGCCACCTGTCGCCGTTCCCGGCCAACCTGGGCGACCTGCTCAGCCGGTACGAGAAGGTACTGGTACCCGAGATCAACCTCGGCCAGCTCGCGTTGCTGCTGCGCGGGACGTTCCTGACCGACGTGATCTCCTATAACCGGGTCCGCGGGCTGCCATTCCGCGCGGCCGAGCTTGCCAACGTGATCCAGGATGTGATCAGTCATGGCTGAGGCCGTGCACACGCGTCGCCCGGCGTCGCTCCAGCTGGTGCCGCAGTCGGAAGAGAAGCTGGCCGCGAAGGATTTCAAGACCGACCAGGACGTCCGCTGGTGCCCGGGCTGCGGCGACTACGCGATCCTCGCGGCGTTCCAGGCATTCATGCCAGAGCTTGACGTGCCGCGCGAGAACGTCGTGGTCATCTCGGGCATCGGGTGCTCGTCACGGTTCCCGCATTACGTGGACACCTACGGGTTCCACTCGATCCACGGCCGGGCCCCCGCGATCGCGACCGGGCTTGCCACCTCGCGCCCCGACCTGTCGGTGTGGGTGATCACCGGTGACGGAGACGGCCTGTCCATCGGCGGCAACCATCTCATCCACGCACTGCGGCGCAATGTGAACATCAAGATCCTGCTGTTCAACAACCGGATCTACGGCCTGACCAAGGGCCAGTACTCGCCCACCTCCGAGCAGGGGAAGATCACCAAGTCGACCCCGTTCGGCTCGCTGGACGCGCCCTTCAATCCCGTGTCGCTCGCTCTCGGCGCTGACGCCACGTTCGTCGCGCGCAGCATCGACTCCGACCGCAAGCATCTCACCGGGGTGCTGCGGGCCGCGGCTGATCACCAGGGCGCCGCGTTCATCGAGATCTACCAGAACTGCCCCATCTTCAACGACGACGCCTTCGCGCCACTGAAGGACCCCGCGTCACGCAACGACCGGCTGATCCGGCTCGAACACGGTCAGCCGGTACGGTTCGGCGCCGACCGCCGCAAGGGCCTGCGGTTCAGCGCCCAGGGCTGCATCGAGGTGGTCGCGGCGCCCGATCCGCAGGGCGCGGACGAGGTGACCGGGGTTCCGCCTGACGGCCTGCTCGTGCACGACATCACCCGCGACGATCCGTCCTATGCGTTCGCGCTCTCCCGGCTGGACTCCGAAGACTTCGCGCACACCCCGATCGGCGTCTTCCGCAAGGTGGAACGCCCGAGCTACGACGCGCTGATGGCGGAGCAGATCGAGACCGCCAAGGCCGGTGCGGGCATCGGCGATCTGGGCGCGCTGCTCGCCAGCGGCGACACATGGCAGATCGGCTGAACGCGCCTACAGCCGGCAGCCATGACCGTGCGCGCTGAGCGTGACGGCCCAGTCACGACGATCATCCTGGACCGGCCCGAGGTGCGCAATGCCGTCGACGGCCCCACCGCGGCGGCGCTCGCCGACGCGATGCGGGCCTTCGACGCTGACCCGGGCGCCGGCGTCGCCGTGCTGTTCGGCGCGGGCGGGACGTTCTGCGCGGGCGCTGACCTGACGGCGATGGGCGGCCCCGCCGGCAACCGGGTGTCACCTGACGGCGACGCGCCGATGGGACCGTCGCGGCTGCGGCTGTCCAAACCCGTGATCGCGGCGATCGCCGGCCACGCCGTCGCCGGCGGGCTCGAACTCGCTCTCTGGTGCGATCTTCGCGTCGCCGAGGAAGATGCCATACTCGGGGTCTTCTGCCGCCGCTGGGGGGTTCCGCTGATCGACGGCGGGACCGTCAGGCTCCCGAAGATCGTGGGACTCGGCCGCGCGCTTGATCTGATCTTGACCGGGCGGCCGGTCGCGGCCGCCGAGGCGCTGCAGATGGGCCTGGTCAACAGGGTGGTCCCGGCCGGGCAGGCGCGGGCGGCGGCGGAGCAACTCGCGCGGGAGATCTCGGCGTTCCCGTCGGCCTGCCTGCAGGGCGACCGGCTCTCCGCGCTGGAGGGGGTCGCGCTCGACGAACCAGCGGCGCTGGCGAACGAGCTCCGCCGGGGGATCCAGACCATCCAGGAAGGTGGCCTGTCCGGCGTCGAGCGTTTCCGCGCGGGGGCGGGCCGCGGCGGCGCCTTTGACTGATGTGCCACGCGCGGGGCGGCCCACCGCGCGGCCAGGATCGCCGGGCGTACCCGGTCATCAGCGCGGCAGTCGTTCGGCTGACTGGTCTTCCTGACCCAGAACCTCCAGCGCCGCGACCCTGAGACCCGCCACAAACACTAGCTACCCAGCGAGAACCGCCAGGCCCTTAGGCCTCCGCCTGCACGCTCCCGAGCGGGCCGCTGGCCTTCACGACACCGATGGGGCAGGACACGCCCATACCGTGGTCGGGGCAGTAGCCGTTGGGGTTCTTGGTGTCCGACAGGTACTGCTGGTGATAGTCCTCGGCGAAGTAGAACTCACCGGCCGGGACGATCTCGGTCGTGATCTTTCCGTGGCCTGCCGCCGACAGGGCCTGCTGGAAGGCATCTCGCGACTCTTCCGCGGCTGCCTTCTGCTCGGGCGAGGCGTAGAAGATCACCGACCGGTACTGCGAGCCAACGTCGTTGCCCTGGCGCATCCCCTGCGTGGGATCGTGCGACTCCCAGAACAGCTTGAGCAGTTCCGGGTAGCTCGTCAGGGACGGGTCGAAGACCACCCGGACCGCCTCCGAATGGCCGGTCCGGCCGGTGCACACCTCCTCATACGTCGGGTTGGGCGTGTAGCCGCCCTCGTAGCCGACCGCGGTGGTCACCACACCTGTTGCCTGCCAGAACATACGCTCGGCTCCCCAGAAACAGCCGAGCGCGAACTCGGCGATCTGCGTCCCCGGTGGGTACGGCGGGGCCAGCGGACCGCCGAGCACCTCATGCCGCGTGGGCACGTACATCGCTTCCGACCGCCCACGCAGCGCCTCGCCGGGCGTCACGAGCCGGCTCTTGTGAGATCCAAACAAGCTCACCGTGTTTCCTCCTTAGTATCCGCCGCCGGCTCAGATGCCCTGGCGGCCGGCGTCTGGCCTGGGTCAGCCGGTCCGCTCGACCACGTAGTCGCACAGCGACTCGAACGCGATCCGCGCTGGGACATCGGGCAGCGCCAGCACCTGCTCCCGCGCCTCGTCTGCCCACCGGCGCAGGTCCTCCCGCGCGGCGGCCATCGCCGGATTCGCGCGGAGCAGGCTGAGCGCCTCAGCGTGCAGGCGCAGGTCAGTCAGGTCGCAGTCGCTGAGCAGTTCGCGCAACCTGCCGCCATCGGCGTCAGCGGAACGAAGTGCGTGCAGAACGGGCAGCGTACGCACGCCCTCGCGCAGGTCGGTGCCCGGCGTTTTGCCTGATTGCGCGGATTCGCTCGCGACGTCGAGGATGTCATCGGACAACTGGAAGGCCATGCCCAGCGCGTCGCACGCCGCCTCGGTGTGGCGCACGACGGCCGCGGGTGCGCCGCCGAACATGGCACCGAACCGGCCCGCGGTCGCGATCAGCGAAGCCGTCTTATCCGCCACCACGCCCAGGTAATGCTCGAGGGGGTCCTGTCCGGGCCGCGGGCCGACCGTCTCTGATACCTGGCCCTTGACCAGCCGGCTAAAGGTCTCGGCCTGGATCTTGATGGCATCGCTGCCGAGATCTGCGAGGATCCGCGAAGCGCGTGCGAACAGAAAATCGCCAGTGAGGATCGCCACCGTGTTACCCCACCGTGAGTTCGCCGACGGGTGGCCGCGGCGTATGACGGCCTCGTCCATCACGTCGTCGTGGTAGAGGGTGGCGAGATGCGTCAGTTCGATCGCCACGGCGGCAGGGACGACCTTCGGCGCCCGCGCGTCGCCGAACTGCGCGGCAAGCAGCACGAGGGTCGCGCGGAATCGCTTGCCGCCGGCGTCGATCAAGTGCCGCGCGGCATCGGCGAGGACCCCGTCGACGCGGGCGGCAACCTCGCGAAGCCCATCCTCAACCTGGTCGAGCCCGCTCAGGACCTCGGCAGCGAGTTCGCTGTCGCGAAGGTCCACAGGGACAACAGTGATCACGCAGGCTCCCGGTTCTGTGTGCATGCGGTCAGGTGTCGCCCGGGACAGGTGGGCGGGGCCCCTGATATCAGGGAACCCCCGGTCCGAGCTACCTCTGCCACATCATTCTGAAGGTTGCCGCGAGACGGTACATTCCCGGGCCCCGCGTGCGGGACGCACGGGGCAGCGTGGACCCCTGATGCACGCCGCCGGGCCGCCCGCAGCCTGCGTCCACCGGGCCGTCCCCGGCGTTGTCGGCGTCCCCCGCGGTCCTCGCCCGGGTGTCCCCCGCGGTCCTCGGGGGTCCCCCGCCGTCCTCAGCCGGCGAACAACTGGGTGGCGGCGTGATTGGCCAGGTTGAGCAGCGGCTCGGGCAGCACGCCGAAGACCAGCGTCGCAAGCACCCCGAGCCCGACCGCGCTGGCCGTCAGCGCGCTTGGCACGACCACCACCGGGCCGCCCGGTGCCGGGTCGGAGAAGAACATCAGCACGATCACGCGGACGTAGAAGAACGCGGCGACGGCGCTGCTCAGTACGCCGACGATGACCAGCGGTGTCGCACCTCCCGCGATCGCGGCCTGGAACACCGCGAACTTTCCGGTGAAGCCGCTGGTCAGCGGAATACCCGCGAAGGCGAGCAGAAAGAAGGCGAAGATCCCGGCCACCAGGGGTGAACGCTTGCCGAGGCCCGCCCATCTGGACAGGTGAACCGCCTCACCTGTGCTGTCGCGGACGAGCGTGACCACCGCGAACGCGCCGATCGTGGTGAACCCGTAGACGGCGAGATAGAACAGGCAGGCCGACAGGCCCGCCGTGCTCGCGGCGATGACACCGGTGAGGATGAAGCCCACGTGGGCGATGGACGAGTAGGCGAGCAGGCGCTTGACGTCCGTCTGCGTCACCGCGATGATCGCGCCGACCACCATCGTGAGGATCGCCACCGTCCACAAGATCGGGCGCCAGTCCCAGGTCAGCGTGCCGAAAGCCACGTAGAACACGCGGAGCAGCGCGCCGAACGCGGCCACGACCGTGCAGGACGCCATCAGGGCGGTGATCGGTGTGGGCGCTCCCTGGTACACGTCCGGTTTCCAGCTCTGGAAGGGGACGGCGCCGATCTTGAAGAAAAGGCCCAGGCCGAGCAGGGCGATCCCGCCGGCGAGGAGGGTGGTGTTCGCGGTATTCGACGCTGCCGCGGCCGCGATGTCGGAGAGCCTGACTGATCCGGCGAACCCGTACAGCAGGGCGATCCCGTAGAGGAAGAACGCGGACGAGAAGGCGCCGAGCAGGAAGTACTTGACGGCTGCCTCCTGCGACACGAGCCTGCGCCGCCGGGCGAGCCCGCACAGCAGGTAAAGGGGCAGCGACAGCACTTCGAGCGCGACGAACATGGTGAGCAGGTCGTTCGCCGCGGGGAACAGCAGCATGCCCCCGACCGCGAACAGCATCAGCGGGAACACCTCTGTGTGCGAGATGCCTGCGAGCAGGCCTTCGCGTTCCTCCGGGCTGCCGGGAATGGCCGCCGCCTGCGCCGCGAAGGCGCCCGCGTCGTGTGAGCCTTCCCCGACGAGCAGCGCGCTGACCAGGGCAAGGATGAGAATCGTCCCCTGGATGAACAAGGTCGGCCGGTCGACCGCGACGGCACCCATGGCCGCGAGGTGGCCAGACTTGTGCCCGCTGAACAGGCTGCTCGAGGTGCCGATGAGCACCGTCAGGATGAACGCGGCGGCGAGGCTGGCGAGGGTCAGCACCAGTTGCCCGATGCGCCGGACGGGGCGTGGCGCGAAGGCTTCCACCAGGACTCCGACCACGGCGGCGCCAAAGACCACCAGCATCGGCGACAGCTGGTAGTACTCGATGTGCGGGGGCGTGATCGGCGCGGCCGCGGCAAGTGTCGCGATCACGGGGTGGCTCCCTTCACGGCGGTGGTCGTGGCCGGGGTGGTAACCGTCGGCGGTGGGTCAGTCGCGTGAACCTGCGTCATGGTGTGCCTAACGGCAGGATTGATGATGTTGAGCACGGGCTGCGGGTAGACACCGAGCGCAATGATCAAGGCGACCAGCGGGCCGACAGCCCATAGCTCGCGGGCCTTCAGGTCGGGCATCCCCTTGACCTCGTCGCGCGTGGGGCCGTTCATCGTCCGCTGGTACATCCACAGGATGTAGATCGCGGCGAGAATCATCCCAAGCGTGGCGAGGACGGCGGGCACCTTGTAACGGGTGAAGGTGCCGACGAGCACGAGGAACTCGCTGACGAAGGTGTTAAGCCCGGGCAGTGAGAGCGTGGCGAGGCCACTGAGGAGGAAGACTCCGGCCAGAATGGGCGCCACCTTCTGCACACCGCCGTAGTCGGCGATCCGCTGCGATCCCCTGCGGGTAATCAGGAAGCCCGCGACCAGGAAGAGCGCACCCGTCGCGAACCCGTGATTGACCATGTACAGTGTCGCGCCGGACTGCCCCTGCGTGGTCAGCACGAAGATGCCGAGCGCGATGAACCCGAAGTGCGACACGGACGTGTACGCGATCAGGCGCTTGATGTCGGTCTGCCCGATCGCCACGATCGCTCCGTACAGGATGCCGATCACGGCCAGCGTGATCACCAGTGGGGTGAAGTACTTCGCCCCCGCCGGGAACAGTTCGAGGCAGTACCGCAGCATGCCGAAGGTGCCAACCTTGTCGAGCACGCCGACGAGCAGCACGGCCGCGCCTGGCTGCGCGGCCGTGGCCGCGTCTGGCAGCCACGTGTGGAAGGGCCAGAGCGGCGCCTTGATCGCGAACGCGACGAAGAAGCCCAGGAAAAGCCACTTCTGCGCGGGCAGGCTCAGCGGCAGGTGGGTGAGGTCGGTGAACAGGAACGTGCCCTTGGCGCCGCCGTGCGCGGAGTAGACATAAAGCGCGATGACCGCCACCAGCATCAGCAGGCCGCCGAGCAGGCTGTAGAGGAGGAACTTCACCGCCGCGTACTGGCGCTGGCCGACGCCGAAACTCCCGATCATGAAATACATCGGGATCAGCATCGCCTCGAAGAACACATAGAACAGGAAGACGTCGGTCGCCACGAAGACACCGATAATCATCGTCTCGAGCACCAGCAGCAGCGAGAAGTAGGTCTTCACGCTGCGCCTGGGGCCGCCAGCGACGTCGGCGTCGTTCCAGGAGGCGAGTACGACAATGGGCATCAGCACGACGGACATCAGGACCAGGACGAGCGCGATGCCGTCCACGCCGACCGCGTAATGCACACCGAACTGCGGTATCCAGTTATAGATCTCGGTGAGCTGGAACTGCGGGCCGTTCGGCTTGAAGCGCAGCGCCGCGGCGATCGAGACGGCCAGCGTCGCGAGCGTGAACACCAGCGCGAGCCATTTGGCAAGAAGGGCACGCGCGTCCTGATCGGCGGGTGCGGCGGCGTCGCCTCCTGGCGCTGAAGGGATGGCGGCGATCACCAGCGCGCCGACGAGCGGGATCGCACCCATGACGGTCAGCCACGGAAAATTGCTCATGCCCGCTGCCTCCCTCGCGGGCGGTCGGCCCTGGGGGGCCTCCCTTGGTCGTGCCGAAGGCGCGCCAAAAAGCACTTCGGGAGGTGGGTCCCCGGCGCCGGGACACCGCATCGGCCGCTGGGCGTGCGTCGTGCCGAAGGCGCGCCAACCAGCACATTGCGGCGTTCGGCCCGGCGCCTGCGGCGGCACAACTCAGCCGAGGATGACAAGGGGCATCCCATTAGGGTCACAGCCTCACCAGGAGCATGGCGGCGACGAAGAGCGCCGCGCCGAAGAACATCGACAGTGCGTAGGAGCGGACAAAGCCGTTCTGGATCCGGCGAAGGCGGCCCGACGAGCCACCCACGGCGGCGGCCAGCGAGTTGACCAGGCCGTCAACGCCGCGGTTGTCGAAGTACACCGACAGCCGGGTCAGCCACTGGCCGGGCCGCATCAAGACGGACTCGTTGAACGCGTCGCCGTACAGGTCCTTGCGTGCGGCGACGGTGGGGAAATGGCCCGCCGGCACCGCCCGCGGGACCTCGCGGCGCCCGTACATGGCCCACGCGATCAGGAAGCCGATCACGAGCATGCCGATCGCGGCGAACCCGTACGGCGAAACAATCTTGTCCGGGCGCAACGGCGGCGGCACGACCGGGGCGAGGAACCTCACGAGGCGGCTGTTCAGGATCAGGAATCCGCCTTCGACGATCGAGCCGATGGCGAGCAGGATCATCGGCCACGTCATCACCGGCGGCGACTCGTGCGGGTGCACGTCGGGATCCCGGCGTGGCTTGCCCGCGAAGGTCATGAACATCACCCGCGACATGTAGAAGGCGGTGACGCCCGCGCCGAGCAGCGCGGCACCGCCCAGGAGGAGGCCCGACGTGCCGCCCTTGTCGAAGGCGGCCTCGATGATCGCGTCCTTGGTGAAGAAGCCGGAGAATGGCGGCACGCCGATGATGGCGAGATAGCCGATACCGAAGGTGACGAACGTGATCGGCATGAGCCGGGTGAGCGCGCCGTAGCGGCGCATGTCCACGTCGTCGTTGTTGCCGTGCATGACCGAGCCAGCGCCGAGGAACAGGCAGGCCTTGAAGAAGCCGTGGGCGAGCAGCAGCGCGATGGCGTAGGCGTAGCCGGCCGGGCCGAGCCCGGCGCCGAGGAACATGTAGCCGATCTGGCTCATCGTCGAGCCGGCCAGCGCCTTCTTGATGTCGTCCTTGGCGCACCCGATGATCGCGCCGAAGAGCAGCGTGACCGCGCCTACGACCGTGACCGCCAGCCGCGCGTCCTGGGACAGGTCGTAGATCGGGTTGGAGCGGACGATCAGGTACACGCCGGCGGTCACCATCGTGGCGGCATGGATCAGGGCCGACACCGGCGTCGGGCCCTCCATGGCGTCGAGCAGCCACGACTGCAGCGGAACCTGGGCCGACTTGCCGCAAGCGCCGAGCAGCAACAGCAGCCCTAGCGCCGTCACGACACCCTGGCTGGCCCCGCCGACGCTGCCGAACACGCCGGTGAATGACACCGTGCCGAACGTCGCGAACATCAGCAGGATCGCGAGCGTCAGGCCCGACGTCGCCGACCCGGTTGGCCACGAACGCCTTCTTCGCCGCCGTTGCCGCGGTCGGCTTGAACTGCCAGAACCCGATGAGCAGGTAGGAGGCGAGGCCCACGCCCTCCCAGCCGACGTAGAGCGCCAGGTAGTTGTCGGCGAGCACGAGTAGCAGCATCGCGGCGATGAACAGGTTCATGTAGGCGAAGAAGCGCCGCCGGTCCGGGTCGTCCGGCCATGTAGCCGATCGAGTAGATGAGGATCAGCGAGCCGACCCCGGTGATCAGCAGGACGAAGCACATCGACAGCGGGTCGAGCAGCAGGCCGAGGTTGACGTGGAACCTGCCGACGGCGATCCAGGTGTACAGGTTCAGGTCCCTGCTGCGCTGCGACGCCGGATAGCCGAGCATGCGCGACGAAGGCGACCACGCCGTAGCAGAACGCCGCGAGCACGGTGGCGCAGCCGAGCAGATGCCCCCAGCGGTCGGCCCGCCGCCCGGCCAGCAGCAGCACCGCGGCGCCTGCGACCGGGAACGCGAGGAGCAGCCACGCCGCCGACTGGGCGCCCTGCGCAGGCAGCGGAGCCGTCAGCGCGGCGAGGGGGCGGCGCAGGCGAGACTCGTCACTGCCTGCACTCCTAGTACTTCAGCAGGTTCGCGTCGTCCACCGACGCGGACCTGCGGGTGCGGAAGATTGCCATCAGGATCGCGAGCCCGACCACGACCTCGGCCGCGGCCACGACCATCACGAAGAACGCGATGACCTGGCCGTCCAGGTTGTGGTGCATCCGGGCAAACGCGACGAACGCCAGATTCGCGGCGTTGAGCATGAGCTCAACGCACATGAAGATCACCATGGCGTTGCGACGGATGAGCACGCCCGCGCCGCCGATGACGAACAGGATCGCCGACAGCGCGATGTAGTGCGCGGGCTCATGACGTCTCCACCTCGCCGCCCTCGCCGCCCGCCGGTGGGCTCGGCCTGGTCGTGAGTCCGCGGCAGCCTGCCCCCGGCGGCACCGGCCGCCGGCGGCAGCTGCCGCAGGGCACGCTCGCGGAGCGCGCCCCGGCCGGGAGCATCGGGCCCTCGGCCGCGCCGCCGTCGGCGGCCCGCGATCACCGGGCTTACCGACAGCTCCGATACCCGGCCATCAGGCAGCAGGGCCGGCCTGTCCACGGCATTATGGCGCGCATAGGTGCCTGGACCTGGCAGCGGCGCCGGGTGGCCACTGGTCAGCCGGCGCCTGGCGAGTTCGCGCTGCGTCGGCTTCGGCGTGATCCGCTCCCGGTGGGCGAGCACCATTGCGCCGAGAGCCGCCGTGATCAGCAGGGCGCTCGTTACTTCGAACGCGTACACGTACTTGGTGAAGATCAAGCGGGCGATGGACGGTGAGGTTTGCCGAACCAAACTGAGGCGCCGACCGCTGGTGACGCCGCCGAGCGCGGCATGGCCGACGGTCAGCAGCAGCAGGATGACCAGGGCGATCGCGGTCAGGCCAGCCGCCAGCCGCTGCCCCTTGATCGTCTCCACGAGGGAATCGGAGGCGCTCACGCCGACCAGCATCAACACGAACAGGAAGAGCATCAGCACCGCGCCGGTGTAGACGATCACCTGGACGAAGGCGAGGAACGGCGCGCCCTGCGTCGCGTACAGCACAGCCAGCGAGAGCATGACGACGGCGAGCAGCATCGCGGCAGTGCACGGCCTTGCGCGAGACGATCATCCCGAGCGCGGCAAGCACCGCGAGCACCGCGAGCAGCCAGAAGGTGACCGCCTCGGCCGTGCTCGACTGCCGTGGACGTGCCGCGGCCGCGGCGAGGTGATAAGGTAGGGCGACACGTGTGCTCATGTCGTGTCCTCGGTGTGCGTGCGCGCCAGGGGCGTGCCCGGTGACCCCGGCCCGGCCGAGGGCGTAGTAGTCCTTCTCGTCCGAGCCCAGGCGCATCGGGTGCGGAGGTGCTTCCATCCCCTGCTCAAGCGGGGCGAGCAACTGCTCCTTGGTCCAGATGAGGCTCTCCCTGTTGTCATCGGCCAGCTCGTACTCGCCCGTCATGGTCAGCGCACGGGTCGGGCAGGCTTCGACGCACAGCCCGCACAGGATGCAGCGCAGGTAGTTGATCTGGTAGACGCGACCGTACCGCTCACCCGGCGAGTAGCGCTCGTCCTCGGCGTTGTCACCGCCCTCGACATAGATCGCATCGGCCGGGCAGGCCCACGCGCACAGCTCGCAGCCGATGCACTTCTCCAGCCCGTCCGGCCATCGGTTGAGCTGATGCCGTCCGTGGAAGCGGGGCGCGGCGGGATGCCTTTCCTCCGGGTACTGGACCGTGTCGACCTTCTTGAACATCTCGTGGAAGGTGACACCGAACCCCTTGACCGGGTTCAGGAAATCAAGCACCGGTCACCTCCTTAGCTGCACCGCTCGTTGCCTCGCTGCCGCGGCCCTGGCCGGCCTGCCCGGCGCGGCCGCCTGCGGCACGCCGACGCCCGGCGAGGGCGGCACGCCGACGCCGTGGTAGTGGGGAAGGTCGAGGGGTGGTACGGGGAATCCGGCCGCCATCGGGTCGGCTCTGAGCGCGGCGTCATCGGCCGCGTGCTGCTTCCGCCTCGGCCGAGCGCCGTCGCTGCACTCCCGACGTCCCAGACCCACCACACGGCGAAAAGGGTGACGAAGACGGCGCCGACGATCAGAGTAGGGGACCGGGCTGCCGCTCGTTCGCTGGATCGACCGGATCGCCGCGATCGACAGGATCCACGCCAGCGCGATGGGGATGAGGACCTTCCAGCCAAGCCTCATCAGCTGGTCGTAGCGGACGCGGGGCAGCGAGCCGCGGAGCCAGACGAAGGCGAACAGCAGGATGAGCACCTTGACCAGGAACCACAGCACCGGCCACCAGCCGCTGTTCGCGCCGGACCAGATGGCCGTGATCGGCCATACTGCCCGCCAGCCGCCGAGGAACAGCGTCGTCGCGAGCGCGGCCACGGTCGTCATGTTGATGTACTCGGCGAGGTAGAAGAGCGCGAACTTCAGCGACGAGTACTCGGTATGGAAGCCCCCGACGATCTCGCCCTCGCCTTCCGGCAGGTCGAACGGCAGCCGGTTGGTCTCGCCGACCATGGTCACGAGGTAGATGGCGAACGAACGGTAGCAACAGCACCGCGTACCAGGACGGCGCGTGCAGGGTGATGCCAGCCAGGTGGAATGGGCTGCCATGTGCCTGCGCGGCGACGATCTGCGGACGTGGAAAGTGATCCGGCATAGAGGAAGACGGCCACGAAGGACAGGCCCATCGCGATCTCGTAGCTGATCACCTGAGCGGAGGACCGCAGGCCGCCGAGCAGCGGGTAGGGCGATCCGGACGACCAGCCCGCGAGCACGATGCCGTAGACGCCTATCGAGCTCATGGCGAGCACGAGCAGCACCGCCACGGGAAGGTCGGTCAGTTGCAGCGGCGTCAGCACGCCGAAGATCGAGACCTACCGGGCCGAACGGGATGATCGCGAAACTGATGAAGGCGGGTGTCACCGCAATCAGCGGCGCGAGGATGAACACCAGCTTGTGGGCGCCGAGCGGGACAATGTCCTCCTTCAGCGCCAGCTTGATCCCGTCAGCTACCGACTGGAGCAGCCCGAACGGCCCGGCGCGGTTAGGCCCCAGACGATTCTGCATGCGGCCGATCACGCGGCGCTCCGCCCAGATGGCGAACATCGTCATGAGCAGGAGGAAGACGAAGATGACAGACGGCCTTGAGGATGATCAGCCACCACGGTCATGGCCGAAACTCGCCAGCGTCGGATCCTGGGATCCCGGGGCGCAGCGGCCGTGCCGCGTGCGTGCCACGGCGCCGGCCACCATGTGCGCGATGCGCGCCTCCGGCGCGACGGCCAGGAAGTTCATTCGCCTCTCCCGACAGTCACCAGGGCACCGGCGTCGGCACCAAGCTCGCGGCGCACCGCGCAGCCAGCCGAATTGGCGGGTAGCCAGACCACCCGGTCCGGCATCACGGTCACCTCGGCGGGCACGGTGATGGCGCCGCGCTCGGTCGTGATCGGTGATCTTGTCACCGTCAGCACGCTCCGATCTCGCGCCGCGGTCGCCGCCGACAGCCGCGCGGATACCGGCCGGGCGGTCCCGGCCAGGAACGGCTCGCCGTCCTGCATCCGTCCCGCATCGAGGAGCTGATGCCAGGTGGCGAGAATGGCCTCACCTGGACCCGGGTGCGCGGCGGACGGCGGCGGGCAGGCTCGGCGCGAGCGGCCGCGGCCCCTTCCACTGGCCGAGCCCCGCGAGCTCACGCCGCGCGGCGGCCGCGTCAGGCAACCCGAGGTGCACGTCCATCTCGTCGGCGACCACGTTGAGCACCTGGAGGTCGGACTGCGCGCCCGGCACGTCGAGCACCCGGCCGAACGCGCCACCCCGGCCTTCCCAGTTCACGAACGTGCCCGGCTTCTCGCTCATGGCTGCCACGGGGAAGACGACGTCCGCGCGGTCGGTGACCGCGCTGGCCCGCAATTCCATGCTGACGACGAATGGCACGGCCTCGATCGCTTCGAGCGCGGCGCTGGGATCGGGCAGGTCACCCGGGTCGACGCCGGCGATCACCAGAGCGCCGAGTTCGCCCGCGGCCGCGGCGGCGAGGATCTCGCCGGTGTCGCGCCCCGGCGTGTCCGGCAACGCCGCCACCGCCCACGCGCGTGCCACCTCGGCACGTGCCTGCGGATCGGTCACCGGGCGCCCGACCGGCAGCAGACCCGGCAGGGCTCCTGCCTCCACCGCGCCGCGCTCGCCCGCCCGCCGCGGTATCCAGGCGAGACGCGCGCCCGTGGCCCGGGCGAGCCTGGCCGCGGCGGACAGCGCACCAGGGACGGTCGCGAGCCGCTCCCCCACCAGGATGACTGCCGCGCCGCGCTCGCCTCCGCACGGCCCGCGCCGCGCCCCTCCGGCGCGACCCTTGAGCAGCGCCGCCGCGGCGCGGCCCGCCTCAGTCCAGCCCGGACCCGATGATCAGGTTTCCGAGTATCTCGGCTTCCGCGCCGGGCAGCGACGTGATCAGCCGCACCGGACATTTTGCGCAGGCCCGCGAGTGACGAACGGCGCGATGGCGAATGTGCGCAGCCCCTCTCTTCCTGGCCGCCTTGCGCAATCTCAGGAAGACGATCGGCGACTCTTCTTCCGGCTCGAACCCGGCGAGCAGCACGACCGAGGCGTTTTCCAGGTGCGCGATAGCTGACCTCGATCCCACGGCCAGCCACCTCGGCGGCGATGAACTGGGCCTCTTCCGCCGAATGCGGCCGCGCACGCATGTCGATGTCGTTGCTGCCCAGGGCGATGCGGGCGAACTTCGCGTACGCGTAGGCGTCTTCGAGGGTGAGCCGCCCACCGGTGAGGACACCGGCCCGGCCACGGGCGCGTGCGAGCCCGTCCGACGGCCACCGCGACAGCTTCTGCCCAGGAGGCTGGCACCAGGACGCCGTCATCGCCGCGGACCAGCGGGCTGACCAGCCGGTCGGGCTGCGTGGCGTAGGTGAAGGCCCACCGGCCCTTGTCGCAGTTCCACTCCTCGTTGACCTGCGGGTCGTTACCGGCCAGCCGCCGGGTGATCTTGCCGCGTCTGTGGTCGCTGCGGATGCGGCAGCCGGACGCGCAGTGCTCGCAGACGCCCGGCGTAGACACCAGGTCGAACGGGCGCGCCCGGAACCGGTAGGCGGCGCCCGTCAGCGCCCCGACCGGGCAGATCTGGACCGTGTTACCCGAGAAGTAGGACTGGAAGGGGTGGCCAGGCGCGATGGCGATCTGCTGCTCGGGGCCGCGCTCGAACAGCTCGATGAACGGATCGCCGGCGATCTGTTCGGAGAACCGGGTGCAGCGGGCGCACGAGACGCAGCGCTCCCGGTCGAGCAGCACCTCGGCTGGATAGCGGAACGGGCTTGGGGAATGTGCGCTTCGGATCGGTGAAGCGGGATCTCGCCCTGCCCATTGGCCATCGCCTGGTTCTGCAGCGGGCACTCGCCGCCCTTGTCGCACATCGGGCAGTCGAGCGGGTGGTTGATGAGCAGGAACTCCATTATCCCCGCGCTGAGCCTTCTCCGCTACCTGCGACGTCAGCTGCGTCCGCACCACCATGCCCTCGGTGCAGGTAGTGGTGCACGAGGTGAGCGGCTTGAGCTGGCCCTCCACCTCGACGAAGCACTGGCGGCAGGCGCCTACCGGATCGAGCAGCGGGTGATCGCAGAACCGCGGGACCGGGATGCCGAGCAGTTCGGCGGCACGGATCACCAGCGTGCCCTTGGGCACCGCGATCTCGAAGCCGTCGATGGTCACCGTGATCGCGTCCGGCGGCCGCGGCGCCAGCGCGGACGGTCCGCCTGGCCTGCAGCGTCATAGGTCGCTCACCGCTCGGGTTCAGCTCTGTCGTCATCAGTGCTCAGCTCCACCAAACAAGGTGGCGGCGGCGGGGTCGAACGGGCAGCCGCCGCCCTTCAGGTGCTCGATGTACTCGTCACGGAAATACTGGATGGACGAGGTGACGGGGGAGGCCGCGCCGTCACCAAGCGCGCAGAACGCCCGGCCCAGGATGTTGCCACAGATGTCCAGGAGCTTCTCGAGTTCGTCCTCGGTGCCGTCACCACGTTCCAGCCGGGCGAGCACCCGCACCATCCAGTACGTGCCCTCACGGCACGGCGTGCACTTACCGCACGACTCGTGCTCGTAGAACTCGGTCCAGCGGAGCACGGCGCGCACGACGCAGGTGGTCTCGTCGAAGATCTGCAATGCCCGGGTGCCGAGCATGGACCCGGCCGCGCCGATCGACTCGAAGTCGAGCGGCACGTCCAGATGCTCGTCGGTGAGCAGCGGCGTCGAGGAGCCGCCCGGCGTCCAGAACTTGAGCTTGTGGCCGGCCCGGACCCCGCCCGCGAGGTCGAGCAGCTCGCGGAGCGTCATCCCGAGCGGCCCTTCGTACTGGCCGGGGGTGGTGACGTGGCCGGACAGCGAGAAGATCCCGAATCCGGTGGATTTCTCCGTGCCGAGGCCGGCGAACCAGTCCGCGCCGTTCAGCACGATCGACGGCACGCTCGCGATCGACTCGACGTTGTTGATCACTGTCGGGCGCGCGTACAGTCCCGCCACCGCCGGGAACGGGGGCTTCAGCCGCGGCTGGCCACGGTAACCCTCCAGGGAGTCGAGCAGCGCCGTCTCCTCACCGCAGATGTACGCGCCGGCCCCGGTGTGCAGGACCAACTCCAGGTGATAGCCGGAACCGAGGATGTCGCGGCCAAGGAAACCCGCCTCGTATGCCTCCTGATCGCGTTCTGCAGCCGCCGGATCACGTGCAGCACCTCGCCGCGCACGTAGACGAAGGCGCTGCTCGGCGCGGATCGCATACGAGGTGATCACCGCGCCCTCGATGAGCGAATGCGGGCTGGCAAGCATCAGCGGGGTGTCCTTGCAGGTGCCCGGTTCGGACTCGTCCGCGTTCACCACCAGATAGCGCGGCCCGTCGTCACCCTGCGGGATGAAGCCCCACTTCATTCCGGCCGGGAACCCGGCGCCGCCGCGGCCGCGGAGCCCAGAGTCCTTGATCATCTGAATGATCTCAGCCGGTGGCAGCGTCAGTGCCTGCCGCAATGCCTGGTAACCGCCGTTGCGCTGATATCCGGCCAGGGTGAAAATCTCCGGTTCATCCCAGTGCGCGGTAAGTACGGGCGTGAGCGGGATCACCGGGTCTCCTCGCGCGGCGCGGGCTCCGGCGCGGTCCAGCCGCGCTCCTTCGCGATCTTGAGGCCTACCAGGCTGGCGGCGCCGGCGGCGGGGCCGTCCGCCGCCTGGCCGTCCGGGTAACCGGCCAGGATCCTGGACGCCTCCCGCCAGGTGCACAGGCGCCGCGGCCCGCGGGTCGGGCTGACGTCTTTGCCCGCGCGCAGGTCGTCGACGAGCCGCCGTGCGGAGCCTGGCGTCATGTTGTCGAAGAACTCCCAGTTGACCATGACGACGGGTGCGTAGTCGCAGGCGGCATTGCATTCCAGATGCTCAAGGATGATCTTCCCGTCCGCCGTGGTCTCGTCATTTCCCACGCCCAGGTGCTTCTGGAGCTCGGCGAAAATCTGATCGCCGCCCATGATCGCGCACAGACGTGTTGGTGCAGACGCCCACGTGATAGTCGCCGACAGGCCTGCGCTTGTACATCGTGTAGAAGCTGACCACGGCGGCCACTTCCGCGGGGGCAAGCCCGAGTTTGCCCGCGCAGTACTCGATGCCGTCGGCGGAGATGTATCCCTCCTCCGCCTGCAGCAGATGCAGCAGTGGCATGAGCGCCGAACGTGACTTGGGATACCTGGCCATGATCTCGGCGGCGTCCGTGTCGAGCCGCGCCCGGGTCTGCTCCGTGAAGGGCATTACCTGTCCACCCCTCCTATCACCGGATCCACGCTCGCAATTGCGGATATGACATCGGCCACCATCCCGCCCTCGCACATCGCAGGCAGCGACTGCAAGTTGGTGAATGACGGGTCGCGGAAATGCACACGGTACGGCCGCGTGCCGCCGTCACTCACCGCGTGGCAGCCAAGTTCGCCGCGCGGCGACTCCACCGCCACGTAGGCTTGGCCCGCCGGTACCCGGAATCCCTCGGTGACCAGCTTGAAGTGGTGAATGAGCGCTTCCATCGACTGACTCATGATGTGCCTGATGTGGTCGGGCGAGTTGCCCAGCCCGTCCGGCCCGATGGCCAGTCGTGCGGGCCAGCCGATCTTAGCGTCACGGATCATGACCGGGTCATCCTTCGGACGCTGCCCGGACAGCCGGTCGACGCACTGAGAGATGATCTTAAGGGATTCCTCCATCTCGGCCATCCGGATCAGGTAACGGCCGTACGCATCGCAGGTTTCCTGCACTGGCACGTCGAACTCGTAGGTCTCGTATCCGCAATACGGCTGCGACTTGCGCAGGTCCCAGGACAATCCCGTGGCCCGCAGCATCGGGCCGGTGACACCGAGCGCCACGCAACCTGGCAGGTCGAGGTAGGCGATGTCACGCGTCCTGGCGAGGTAGATCGGATTCGCGTCGAGCAGCTTGCGCAGGTCGGCCAGCTTGCGCCGGCATGACGTCGAGCAGCTCACGTATCGCGTCGAGACCGCCGGGTGGGACATCCTGCGAGACGCCGCCCGGCCGGACGTAGGCGTGGTTCATGCGCAGCCCGGTGATCAGCTCGAAGACGTCGAGCACAATCTCGCGTTCGCGGATACTTTGCGTGAACACGGTCGTCGCGCCCAGTTCCAGCCCGAATGGGCCGATTGCCCCCAGGTGTGATGAGATCCGGTTCAGCTCCATCATCAGCACCCTGATGATGCGCGCCCGGTCCGGGATCTGCTCCTCGATGCCGAGCAGCCGCTCCACGGCGAGACAGTAGGCGGTCTCGTTGAACAGTGGGCGTGAGGTAGTCCATCCGGGTGCAGAACGTGACGCCCTGCGTCCACGTCCGGACTTCCATGTTCTTCTCGATGCCGGTGTGCAGATAACCGATTACCAGCCGCAGCTCGGTCACGGTCTCACCGTCGAGCGTCAGGATGACCCTGAGCACGCCGTGGGTGGACGGGTGCTGCGGGCCCATGTTGACGACGATCCGCTCTTCGCTGGCCGAGTCACCGGTCTCGTTGGCGGCGGCGACGATCTCGTCCCAGTCCTGGCCGATCACCGTGTATACGCGGCCTTCTGCCTCGTCAGGATCGCTGGCCGGGCTAGCCGGCGGTCCCTCCGGTCCGGCGTCCCTGGGCGCCGTCGCGTCAGTGTTCACAGCGTCGCCGCCGGTAGCCGCGGACGGCCGGGCACCATCCCCAAAACCGCTCGTCATGCGTACGACCTCCGGTCCTCCGGCGGGGGCACCTCGGCGCCGCGGTACTCGACAGGTATCCCGCCGAGCGGGTAGTCCTTCCGCTGCGGGTGACCCTTCCAGTCGTCGGGCATCTCAATCCGGGTAAGCGCGGGGTGCCCGTCGAAGATGATCCCGAAGAAATCCCACGTCTCGCGCTCGTGCCAGTCGTTCGTGGGGTAGATGTGCACGATCGACGGGATGTGCGGATCGGCGTCGGGCACGCTCACTTCCAGCCGGACACGCCGGTTGTGCGTAATGGACAGCAAGTGGTAGACGGCATGGAGCTCCCGGCCGGGGTCTTCGAGATAGTGCACCCCACTGACGCCGGCGCACAGCTCGAACCTGAGCGCGGGCTCGTCGCGCATCCGCCGGGCGACCGTGGGCAGGTGCTCCCTCCTGACGTGGAAAGTCAGCTCGCCCCGGTCGACGACAACCCGCTCGATCGCGTCACCGAAACCCATCCCCTCCGCGTCGATCGCGCGCTGGAGCGCGTCCGCGACCTCGTCGAAGTACGAGCCGTAGGGCCGGGGCGACGACAAAATGGGGACAAGGCGGACACGCAGTCCGCCGTAGCCCGACGTGTCACCGCCGTCAGACGCGCCGAACATGCCGGTCCGGATGACACGCTCGGCCAGGCGCTCCTCGCCCGCCCTGGCCGGAAGCCCAGGCTGACGGTCGCCGCCGGATTCCTCTCCCACGGGCCCGCCTGGCTCGGTCACCTGCCCACCTCCTGTGTGCCGATACCAGCGTCAAGGAGCGGCAGCCTGCGCAGCCGTTCGGACTCAAGCTCTTCAACCTCGGCCCTGCGGTGCGTGCCGAGCTTGGAATTCTGGATCTTGTCGTGCAGCTTCACGATCGCATCGAGCAGCATCTCCGGCCGGGGTGGGCAGCCGGGGAGGTAGATGTCCACCGGCACGATGTGGTCGACGCCCTGCACGATCGCATAATTGTTGAACATCCCGCCGCTCGATGCGCACACGCCCATCGAGATGACCCACTTGGGCGCCGACATCTGGTCGTAGATCTGGCGCAGCACCGGGGCCATCTTCTGGCTCACCCGGCCAGCCACGATCATCAGGTCGGCCTGGCGGGGTGTCGCCGATGCGCGCTCCATGCCGAACCTCGCCAGATCGTGCCGCGGCCCACCCACCATCATCAGTTCGATCGCGCAGCACGCCAGGCCGAACGTGGCCGGCCAGACTGAGCTCTTCCTTGCCCAGCCAGCCACCTGCTCCACGGTGGTGAGCATGACTCCGCTCGGAAGCTTCTCTTCGATACCCATAGCGCTAGTCCCACTCCAGACCGCCGCGCCGCCAGACATAGGCGTACGCGACCAGGACCGTACCGATGAACAGGACCATCTCGATCAGCCCGAAGAGCCCGAGCTGATCGAAGGACACGGCCCACGGATACAGGAAAATGATCTCGATGTCGAAGACGATGAACAGCATCGCCGTCAGGTAGTACTTCACCGGAAAGCGGCCGCCCCCCTGCGGCTGCGGCGTCGGCTCGATGCCGCACTCGTACGCGTCCAGTTTCGCGCGGTTCCAGCGTTTCGGGCCGGACAGTGTGCCCACCACGAGGGAGAAGAGCGCGAAACCCAGGGACAGGGCCGCCAGGACCAGGATCGGCACGTACAGCTTCATCGCTGTCCACCTCTTCTTAGTCGTGAGTCACGTCGTGGGGCACGCCGCGGGCTCGTGGGGCGGCCGCACCCGTACGCGCCGTCGCGCCGCCTCTCGCGTGCTGTGCTCACAGCCGGGATTCCCATCCTAGATGCGACAAGTATTCGTGCTCCGCCAAGGTGGCACCGCCCTTCGTCAGAGCTTGTCCGAGGACCTCGAACGGGCTCTAGGCGGCCGGTGCCATCTTTGACAGGGCGTTGATGACACGGTCCGCCGCGTCACCTCCTCGCGGCTCGGTGAGATTGGCAAGCAGTTTCATCGTGAACCGCATCACGGTGGGTCGGCGCAGGCCATGACGGGTAGCGAATTTCATCAGCTCCGGATGGCCGATCGCCCGCACGAACACGCGGCCGAGCGTGTAGTACCCGCCGTAGGAATCGCGCAGGATCTGTGGGTACTCCCGCAGCACGCGCTCCGCGGACGCCGCAGGCCGGGCCAGCGCCGTCGCGATCACCTCCGCCGCGAGCTCACCCGCCTCCATCGCGTAGGCGATGCCCTCCCCGTTGAACGGGTTGACCATCCCGCCCGAGTCGCCCGCTAGCAGCATGCCGCGGGTGTAGTGCGGGGTCCGGTTGAACCCCATCGGCAGCGCCGCGCCGCGTACGGGCTGCGTCCGGTTCTCCTCCGTGAATCCCCAGTCGGCGGGCATCCCCGCCAGCCAGCGGCCGAGCATCCCGCGGTAGTCGGTGTTCTGGAAGGCATCACTGGTGTTCAGCAGCCCGATCCCGACGTTGCTCGTACCGTCGCCCACGCCGAAGATCCAGCCATAACCCGGCAGCAGCCTGCCCCCATCCCACAGCTCCAGCCACGCCTCGAGGTAGTCGTCGTCGTGCCGCGGGCTGGTGTAGTAGGTGCGGATCGCCACGCCCATGGGGCGGTCGTCACGCTTGCGCAGGCCCATGGCCACAGAAAGGCGCGACGAGTTGCCGTCGGCGGCGAGCACGAGGCGGGCGCGGTAGGTCTGCTCGGACGAATGTGCGGCGCCCCCGCCGCGCCGCGCCGGCGCCCGGATCAGCTGTGCCGTACCGTGACACCGACGATCCGGCCGGTCCGCTCGTCAAGCACCGGGCCGGTGACGGCGGCCCGCTCGATCAGTTTCGCCCCCGCTCGCTCCGCCGTACGGGCGAGCGCCTCGTCGAACCCAAGGCGCGTCCGCACGAGGCCGAATCCCGGGTAGTTGGTGAGCTCGGGCCAGGGCACCTCGATGCGGACGCCGCCACCAATGATCCGCAGGCCCTTGTTCCTGATCCAGCCGTCCTCTTCGCGAATCGGGACGCCCATTTTGATCAGGCACTTGACCGCGCGGGGAGTCAGGCCGTCACCGCACACCTTTTCGCGCGGGAACGCGGTCTTCTCGAGCAGCAGCACAGAAAGGCCGGCCTGCGCCAGGTAGAAGGCTGCCGCCGAACCTGCCGGGCCGGCGCCGACGACGATGACATCGGCGTCCTGGTCCGCGCGCGCGGAGCCGTCCGCGCGCGGCGCGGGGCCGCTGGTGGCATGCGGGGGAAATGGCTCGGTCACAGACATGTCCTGCCTTCGGTGCGGGAAAGCACGGGGCCGCGCACGAGCCGCTCAGAGCCGCTGGGCGAAGGCGCGAGAGCAAGCGAATCGCGGCGGGCGCGAGGCGTATCCTTTTGTGAACCGCTTCACAAGTACTCACCGGAAGTGTAGACCTTCGCGTTCTCGCGCCGCGAACCCACCCCGGCGTTGCCGCGCGATGTCATGACACGCGACCGTGGAGCTCACCGTCATCACCGCCCCGCGGGTCTGCCGGGCCGCCGTGGGCAGCACTTGCGGCGCCCCTGACCGCACCCCCGACCGCGCCCCTGACCGCACCCCTGACCGCACTGTGCACGGCGACGATCCCGAATGACAGGTTCCGCCAGCGCACCGCCGACCACCCGGCCGCGTGCAGCCAGCCGGCCAGCCCCACCTGGTCCGGCCAGTCCCTGATCGATTCGGCGAGATACGCGTACGCGTCCGGGTTGCTGCTCACCAGGCCCGCGACCGCAGGCAGCACGCGCCGCAGGTAACGCTCGTACAGCAGATCCGCCGGCCGCGCGGGCAGGTGGCTGAACTCACAGACCACCAGGCGCCCGCCCGGCCGGGTAACGCGCAGCATCTCGCGAAGCGCGGTCAGGGGATCCGAGACGTTCCGCAGGCCGAACGAGATCGTCACCGCGTCGAACGACGCATCGCGCAGGGGCAGCGCGAGAGCGTCGCCGGCGATGAAACTGACATGAGCGGAGCCATCGCGCGAGGCCGTGCCACGCTGACGGCGCACGCCCTCGTGGAGCATGCCGAGCGAGAAATCACACGCCACGCACGTGGCGCCCGCCGCGGCGAAGACCCTCGCCGATGTGCCGGTACCCGCCGCGAGGTCGAGCACCCGCTCGCCGGGAACCGCCCGGACCGCCCGCGCGACGGCCTTGCGCCACAACCGGTCCTGGCCGAGCGAGAGCACGTCGTTGAGCACGTCGTAGCGGTGCGCGGTCCGGTCGAACATGGCGGCGACGTCGGCTGGCCGTTTGTCCAGTTGCGCGCGGGTCATGCGCCAAGCCTGGCACACCCACCGGCGGCCACATCCACCGCTTCCGCCGCCGCTTGATGCCGGTGCCACGTCGCGAAGCCGTTCGGGATCATTTGGGTTGTCACGGTGCGCTGCGGCAGGCCGGGACCGGCGGGCCGCCCGGCCCGTGCCCGCTCCGCCGCGGGCCCACGCCCGCCTGCGCCGCCGCGGCCCCTGCGGCGGTCACGCCCGCGGGCCTCGGCCGAGTGTCATACGGATAACGTTTCGGCTGCTGCGGCGGCGCGGCGCCGCTATCCGGTATATAAGTATGCGCTGTATAAATGTGCGCTTGAACCACTGTGCGGGGTAATCCAGCCGGAATGGATACGCGTCCTTAGTCGGCGGTCTCGCGCTGCGTCGCACGCCCGGAGGTCGCCGCGCTGGTCCAGGGAAGAGGCCGACGGCCACGTCACGGCGGGAGTTCCCGCCGCACGAGACAAGGAGCCTGCTCATGCGCAGACGAGTCGCAGGGGCGCTAGCCGTCGCGATCGCTGGAGCGGCTTTCGCGACCGCCGGCCTTGCACCCGCGTCCGCGGCGGTGTCACAGTCCGGCCCGGTGTCAACCTCGCCGGTCGCCTGGACACCGAACCTCGCCGGCGGCACGGTGCGGGGTACCGCGATTGTCGGCAATGAGGTCGTGACCGGAGGCTCGTTCACCTCGGCGTGCCAGGCCGGGCCCAAGGCGGACGGCTACTGCAAGCCCGGCACCAAGGTGGCCCGCGACTACATCGTCGCCTACGCCATGAACACTGGCGTGATCAGCGCGACCTTCCATCCCACCCTCGACGGCCAGATCTACCAGCTTGCCGCGGGGCCGAGCGGCACGGTCTACGCCGGTGGCGCATTCGTCCACGTGAACGGCAAATACCACCGCGGCATCGTGCAGCTGAAGGTGTCCAACGGCGCCGTGGTCAGTGGTTTCAAAGCCACGCTGAACAACGGCTTCGCTCGGACGATCGCCGCGCATGGTAATGAGCTTTACGTGGGCGGGGAGTTCACGTCGGTGAGCGGCATCGCCCGGACGGACGTCGCGAGGCTGAACGCCACCACCGGGGCAGTCGACGCCAAGTTCAACTTCACCCTCTCCGATCCGTTGCCGAGCGCCATCGATCCGGTCAAGCTCATGTACCTCGCGGTGAGCCCTGATGGGACACGCGTAGTGTTCGATGGCCCATTTGGCATGGTCAACGGGCACTCCAGGCCCCGCCTCGCGATGATCAACACCGCTGGGACCTACGGCTCGGCCGCGACCCTGGCCAACTTCACCGCGCCCATCCTGAGCATCAACTGCCCGATCGACGTGTACACCCGCGGCCTGGACTTCTCACCGGACGGCAAGTACTTCGTCATCGGCACCACCGGCGGCCCCACCTGGCCCAACAACCAGCCGAATCTGTGCGACGCGATGGGACAGTTCAACGCGAGCGCCACCGGCAACGTCAAGCCGATGTGGATCAACTACACCGGCGGGGACTCGATCTACGTGGTCGCCGATACGGGTTCTGTCGTCTATGAGGGCGGCCACAACCGGTGGCTGAACAACCAGCACGGCCACGACAGCCCCGTCGGTGGCTGCTTCGACAACCCCTCGTGCCCGCCGCTGTGGCTGAGCGGCACGATCGGGAAGACGAGCACCGGCGGCATCGGCGCGGTGAACGCGGCCACCGGCGACGCGATCACAACATGGACACCCGCCAAGACACGGGGTCATGGCGCCGAGTTGCTGATGGCCTTCTCCGGCGGGCTGTTCGTCGGCAGCGACGGCGACTATGTCCATGGCGTGTACCGCGCCGAGATCGCGATGCTCCCGCTGAAGTAGTGGGCACCCCGCCCGCGGGCCCAGGGTCAGTGGGCCGTGGGGCCCACGGGCGGCGCTGCCGTGGCCGCCCGGTCGTCAGTCCTGGTCTTCCACGCGGGTGCCTGCGTCCATGCGCTCGCGGAAGTCGCGGATCCGCGAGAACAGCGCGCCTGACATGGCATCACGCTGACGGGACAGCAGCACGAAGCTGATCAGACCACTTACTCCGGCGGCCAGCACAAGCAGTAGCAGCCCACGCGCTCCGACCAGATAGAACCCTCCCAGCGCCGCGACAAGAAGCAGCACGCGGGCGGAGGTGTAGGCAAGTGCATTACGCATGACGTTCCACAGCCTAATCCCCCGCGCGTCGTCTCCCGGCGGCGGCTACCCGCCGAGCAGTTCCGCGCGCAACGCGGGCGCGATATTGCCTCCGGACAACACCGCGACGTAGCTGTGCGCGCTGGGCAGCTCCGCACGCCGGTAGAGATACGCGGCCACCGCGACCGCGCCGCCAGGTTCCGCGATCAGCCGCAATTCGTCGGCGATCCGCCGCACAGCGCCCCTGATCTCGTCCTCCGTCACCGTCACGATGTCGTGCACGTACGCACGCAGGTGCGCGAACGGCAGCTCACCCACCTGCTCGACGCGGAGCGCGTCCGCGAGCGTCCGCGCGGTCAGGCTGGCTCGCCAAGCGATCCGCCTTCCCTCGCGCAGCGAGTCACGCGCGTCGGCGGCGAGTTCCGGTTCAACGCCGACTACCAGGGCACCAGGGCTGACGGCATGGATCGCCGCTGCGATCCCCGAGATCAGGCCTCCTCCGCTGACCGGGACGAGGACCACATCGACGTCATCGCAGTCGGCCGCGATCTCCAGGCCAATCGTGCCCTGGCCTGCGATCACCCCGGCGTCGTCGAACGGCGGGATCATGGCGTAGCCATAGCGATCCGCCAGCTCCTCGGTAGCGCTGACACGCGCGGCGAGCGACGGTTCGACCAGCACGACCGCGCGCCATACGAGCGAGCGGACTCGATCTTGATCGCCGCGGCGGTCCGCGGGACGACCACGACGGCCTGGCAGCCCACCGCCGCCGCCGCGTACGCGACGGCCTGGGCGTGATTGCCGCTGGAGTGGGCGATCACACCGCTGCTCGCGCCGAGTCTCGGGCAGCGCGCTGATCGCCGCATAGGCGCCGCGTATCTTGAACGAACCGGTCGGTTGCAGCGACTCGGGCTTGACCAGCAGCCGCTGCGGCGTATGCGGGTAGGGAACGAGCGGGGTGCGCACCGCGATGCCCCGCCAGCCGCCGCGCCGCGGCCTGGATATCAGCGAGCGTGACCAGGTGATCGGAGTTCTGAGGCATATTTTCTGGAATCATAGGGAGAAAACCGCCGTTTGCCGGCACACTTGGGACAAGTTTCCGCTACCGAGGTCAGGAAGGGTAGGACGTGGAGGGCAGCAGCGAGCGACTGCTCACTCCCGGAGAGGTCGCCACCCTCTTCCGGGTTGATCCCAAGACCGTTACCCGCTGGGCCGCGTCGGGCCGGATCAGCAGCATCCGCACACCCGGTGGCCACCGCCGGTTCAGGGAATCCGAAGTGCGCGCACTGCTGCGCGGTGATGTGGAGCCATGCACCAGACGGCCACGACCCACGCTGACCGGACCTCACGCCCCACACCGGCAGGCGCCCACGCTGGCCGCCGCTGGCCTCACGCCGGATCCTGGCCATCGCCGCCACCGGCTAGCTGTGCTGCGGAACTCAAGGAACTGACGGTAGAGCGCGTCGTCTTCCCGCTGCCAGCGGCTACGCCGCTCCTGGACTTCCTCTTCGGTCAGCGCCTGGCCAGCCAGCCGCTCATATTCCGCATCCGCTGGCCCGATCTCCACGTAGGCCTGCCCGATGACACGGCCGCCATCGCCGATCGCGGTCCGTGGCACCTTCAGGTTTCCGTTTGGGAGCCGTATGACGAACATTGCCCGATCATCCTAGATGCCGTAGCGGCGATTGAAGAAGAGCATCACGTTCAGCGCTGTCCTGGTTTCCCCGCCCAGCATGTTCGACGAGCGCTGGGCGCTGCCGTGAAGCGATCGCGGCGAACGCGTCGGCGAAGAACTCCCGGCGTCCAAGGCCGTTGGGCTGGCGGTGGAAGTCGCTCATCAGGTGAGGAACACACTGGTCATAGAGCGTACGGAACTCGGCGCGGTCGGAAAGCCACTGGCCAGGAGTGTCGATGTCGTCGAGGGCATGGCCGATCTCGTGGCACATCACATCAGGGTGTCGGCGATGGCTGAGCCCCGACGACGATCTTGCGCCCACCATACGCTCCGGCGCAAACGTCCCAGGTCGCCCGGCCCGCTGGCAGCGGCACGCCGCGCAGGTGCTGCATATCGTCGAGGTCGGGAACTCCGCCAGGCCCGACGAAGATGCCCTCAATGCCCAGCGGCGAGTTTTGTCTTTCAGCTTCGCGGGAAGCTCGGCCAGGCGGTCGATCGCGCGCACGATCTCCGCCGGTGGCGGTGCGGAAGCGTCCCACTGCCGGTGCAGGACGCTTTCTAGGCTGCCGCAGTGCTGACGGCCATCCGCGTGATAACGCTCGTCTGGCTGACGCGGTGCGGCATACGGAAGGCCCACGGCCGCGGTCGGCCTGCCGTCGCGACAGCCGCGCGGCATGGTGTCCCGTCCGCGCGACGTCGGGGCCTGCCGGGCGAGTTGCTGCGCCGAGCCGGCCGGATTGCCTGATCTCGTACCAGGGCCGTTGCAGCGCGGCATCCCGGCCGCCGCGTCCCGCAGGCCCACGCCGGGCGTCGGTGCGCCCGGCCTTACCGGTGGACTGCCTGTCACGAACCGGTGAGGTGAAGGGCTCGCCTGCGTACGGGGACTCGCGCACGCGCGCCCTGCGCGCCACCAGAGCTGTGACGTATGCCGCCGGGATGCCCCTGGGCGCCGTGTCCCAGGGCGCCGGATCCAAGGGCTGCGGAGCCCCGGGCGCGGACGGCGCGGGACCTCGGGGCGCCGGATCTCCGGGCGCAGCGTCCCCCGGCGCGGGACCCCCGGGCGCAGGAGCCCCGGGGAGCGGGACCCCACGGCGCAGGAGCCCGGGGAGCGGGATCCCACGGCGTGGGGGCCCCGGGCGCGGGACCCCACGGCGCGGGATCTCTCGGCACTGGACCGGGCGCCGGCCGAGTCCGTCGCGTGCCGGATCCTGACGCGGGGTGCCTCCGGCGATCTCCTGACCGGTGACGCGCGGACCGTCGGCCGGACGGCCGGCGGTACACCCGGTCGCGTCCGGCTGGATCGCCCGGCGCGGCCATTGCCGTCCGTGCGGGAACCGACCGGGCGGTCCGCCGCGCAAATCACGTTCCACCCAGCCTGGCCGTCCGTCGCGGCTGGCCGGTGCCCAGGCGCTGGTCCTGCGTCCGACCGGCGGACCGCGCCCAGGCCCGGTCCCCCAGAGACCCGGCCGCCGCGACTGCCTCGTGTCGGCGGGCCGTCGCCTGCCAGATGATGCCGCCGAGGCGGTCAGCCGCGTCGCCGCGACGGTCAGCGGCGCCTCCTGCCTGGTCGGCTGGGTGCCGCAGACCGATCGGCGGCTCTGCCCAGCCGATGCCGGCCGGATCCCCGTGCCCGGTCTGCGGTCTCCCCGCCATGGCCCTGTTCCGGTTCGCGAGAACGCCAGAAGCGATCGAAAAGCCGGAAACGCACGTTTCCCACTCCTTGCTTCGACGCGCCTGATCAACGCGTCCGGACCCGTCAGCCTCCCGTCCGCGATCCCGGGATCCAGTCGGTGCCCGCACCCTCGCAAGCTCTGCATACCACCCGGCCCGCGAGCGGCCTGGCCGCCAGCGTACGACGAAATCGGTGACACCGTCACCTCCAGTGATCAAATATGACGGCGCGCACTGCAGTGCTCGTCCGGTCGACAATCCGCTTCATTCCGGGCGCAGGCCCCCCTGCCTGCCAGCTAGGCTGCCGCCATGCTCCTGTTGGGTGCCCTAGTTGCCCTGCTGGCGGCTGGAGTCTGGCTGTGCTGCCTGGTGGACATACTTCTCACCTCCAGGTCAGGCTGCCGTCACCTGCCGAAGCCGGTCTGGCTGGCGATCGTCGCGCTGACGTTCGTCGTAGGTGCCATAGCGTGGCTGCTCCTCGGACGCCGCCGCCGTGGCCGGCCACGGTTCGTCGACCGCCGCGATGCCGCGGCGCCGTGACCGCCGTTCCACCAGGGCCGCGCGGACCAGCGGACCGCGCTGGCACGAAGCAGGCACCCGGCGGGGCGCGGAAGGCCGGTCGGCCCGGACGACGATCCTGAGTTTCTCCGCGCGCTCGATCACCTGATCCGTGGCCACCGTGACCCGGGCCACGACCTGTGACCGGGGCGCTTGCCCGGAGCCTCCCTGGATCCTCTTGAGCCAGCCTCTCAGCTGATGCCGGCGTAGGAGTGCAGGCCGGTGATCCAGAGGTTGACGCCGATCAGGTTGAACATCAGGCAGCCGAAGGCGACGAGCTGAACGACCGCTGCCTTCCTGCCACGCCAGCCTGCGGTAGCCCGGGCGTGCAGGAACCAGGCATAGGCCACCCACGTGATGAAGGCCCAGGTCTCCTTGGGGTCCCAGCCCCAGTACCTGCCCCATGCCTGGTCCGCCCAGATAGCGCCCGCGATGATCGCGAATGTCCAGACCGGGAAGCCGAACACCACGGTCCGGTAGGCGAGCCGGTCGAGCACCTCCGGTCTCGGCAGGCGCCGCATGATGCCACCGGGCGGCGAGCCGGCCGCGACCCGGGCGGCATTGCGCTCAGCCAGCAGGTACATCACGGTCGTCGTGGCCGCCACAATGAAGATCCCGGACGAAATGATCGCCGCCGTCACATGGATCGCGATCCAGTACGAATGCAGCGCGGGCATCAGCGGCCCGGCGGCCGTGTACAGCACCGTCGCGCACAAGCCCAGCCCGAGCACGACCGGGACCATCACGAACAGCCCAAGGAAGTACGCGCGGTAGCGCAGTACAAGCACGAGGAAAACGATCACCGCACCGCACGTGATCGCCGTGACGAACTCGTACATGTTGCCCCACGGCATGCGGTGCGCGGCCAGCCCACGGGTCAGGATGCCGACGACATGGGCGGCCAGGCCGATTGCGGTGAGCGCGATCGCGGCGCGGACCCACGGCCCAGCGCCGGGGCGCCCGGCGGTCGCGTGCACCGCGCCGCTGGACGTTCCGCTCGAGGCTGCGCCGCCTGTTTCGCCCGCGGCGGCGGACGCGGGCCGTCCCGGCGGACGCGGGCGGCCCGGCCGGACGCGGGCGGCCCGGCCGAAGTGGCTTGACCGCTGCGCAGGGCAGCCGAACCGGCCAGCGCGAGTTCGGGTTCCCGCCGTGTCACGGTGGCCTTGGTCCGGCGCCGCCCGTAGGCGAGATCACCCGCGTAGGCGACCATGGCGAGCGAGTAGATCACTACGGTGAGCCAGCAAGAGATGATCACTTAGCCTGGCCATGCCGACGTTGACGGGCACGAGCCTCACTTCCTGTCTTCGCTTGTCGTAGCTGACTCGTCCTGCGTCACCGGTCCACCTGCCGCAGGCTGCCGTTGCCCCGTGCGCCGCGCGCAGCGCCGCCTCAAGCGCGGCGTACTCCTCCTCGAAACCACCCGCCACGTCGGACCGGGCGAGGCCGCCGAACTCCACTTCGGCGCCGCCAGCCGGGTCCGCGCGGCCAGCCACGTCCGTGCCGTCAGCCACGTCCGTGCCGGCTGTGCCATCCGTTCCGTGCGTGCCGGCTGCGCCATCCGTTCCGTCGGTGCCGTCTGTGATCCCGTCCGCAGGACCACCGGCCCCCGCGGGACGCACCCGCACGAACAGCCGGCGCCTGCGGACAAGGAAGGAAAGCAGCAGACCGAAAATGGCCGCGATGGCGGAGATCAATGCGGGAACACGGCCTGGGTCGTAGGTGACCTGCACACTGATCCACTGCCGGTATCCAGTGAATGTGAGGGTGCCGGCGCCGTTAGGGAGTTTCATCGACTGCCCGGGAAAGAGCGGCCGCGGGGCGATCGGCAGCCGCCGCATGCCGCTGGTCTGCAACTGGTACACCGACTGCGGCGCGCCGGAGTCGAGGCCAAGGTTGCCCGCGTAGGAGACGAGGCTGACCGCCGGGTTCAGCGGCGCAGGGAAGGCCGAGCTGAGCTGCCCGTCGAGGGCCACCTCCGTGGGCAGGAATACGCCGATGAAGCCGAGTTGCTGCGGCTGCGCATCCGGAACCTTGATCACGCCCTCGGAGGTGAAGTTGTTGTCTCCGGCGGGCAGGAACGGAACCGCCTGCTGCAAAGCCACGTGGCCATGGCCGTCGGTGATCCGGAACTGCGGTGCGTAGCCGTGGCCGATCAGGTACACCTTCGCACCGTCGACGTTCAGCGGATGGTTGACCTGCAGGGCATAGTGGCGCATGGGGCCGCCAGGCTGGGCCTGGTAACGGATCGCGGCGGCGAACGACGCCGGCTCGCCGCGCAACGGGCCGGACGGGATGTAGCTCGCGGTGAACCTGTCCAGCCAGACAGTGAAGGGCTGCAGGTCACCCGGCGCGACGGCGCGGCCCGGATGGTACTGGTCGTAGGCCGCGACCGTGTTGGCGAAGCCATCACCCTCGGTGAGGAGAATGTCCGCCTTGTAGCCGAACACCGCGCCGAGCCCGATCGCGGCGAGCAGCGCGAGCAGCGCGATGTGGAACAGGAGGTTACCTGTCTCGCGCAGATAGCCTTTCTCCGCCGCCACCCAGCCGTCGCCGGTCCGCAACCGGAATCTCTTGCCGGACAGCAGGCGGGTCGCGGCCGCCAGTGCCTCGTCCGGCGCCAGCGGTGTCCGGTACGACGACCCGAACGGCAGGCGGGCCGGATGCCGCGGCGCGGCGGGCGGCTTTGCGCGGGCCGACACGGCCAGGCGGAACGCGCGCGGCAGCACACAGCCCGCGAGCGACGTGAAGAGCAGCAGATAGATAGCGGCGAACCAGGGCGCGGCGAAGACGTCGAAGAACGACAGCCTGTTCAGCAGGGGCCCGAGAAGCGGATGCTGGCTGATGTACTGCTGCACCTTGACCGGGTCGATGCCGTTCTGCGGGAGCATCGAACCAGGCACGCTGGCGAGGGCGAGCAGGAAGAGCAGCACGAGGGCCGTACGCATCGAGGTGAGCTGGCGCCAGCACCAGCGCAGCCAGCCCATTATCCCGAACGGCTTCGCGGGCTGGCCCGCCGTTTCTTCCTGCGGGCCGTCGTTGAGCGCGTCCTGTGGCGCATTCTTGAGCGCGTCGGGCGGCGCGTCCGGCGTGACCGAATCGGCGGCGCCTGCGGTTCTGGCGGTTGTCATAGGGTCACCCGCTGCTTACCCCAGCCGCCGATCCTGCTGTGGCCCCGGCGGTCAGCGCGGCGAGCAGCTTGTTCAGGCTGGAGTAGCCGACTGCCCCGATGACGCGCGCCGCTATTCGGCCAGTGCGGTCGATCACGAGCGTGCTCGGGATCGCGGCCGGCGGGACGGTGTCGCGGAACGCGAGCAGCACCTGTCCCGCCGGGTCATACAGGCTCGGGTATGTAATCCCGAAGCTGCGCTCGTACGCGGCGCCGTTCGCCTGGCCGGGGTCCTTGATGTTGACCCCGACGAACTGGATGCCCTTGCTCTGATAGGTGCGCGAAAGCTGGCCGAGCACCGGCGCCTCGGCGCGGCACGGCGAGCACCAGGACGCCCAGAAGTTCAGCACGACCACCTGGCCGCGGTAACCGCTCAGGCTGAGCCGCTTCCCGGTCAGGGTCGTGCCGGACACGGGCGGCGCTTCAGGGCGGTGGCCTGCCTTGAAGTCCGTCATCCCGACTGCCCCGCCGACGTAGTTGGTGTCACCGCTGCCTGGACCGTTCTGGACGGCCTGCCCTGCCGTGCATCCGGACAGCGCGAGGCCGGTGATCACGACCAGCGCCGTCACCACAGCCAGCATCGCGGAACTCGCAGCGCGGGGGGACGACGACACTAGATGATCTCCTACAGGCGGTAGTTCTCCGCCCTATTGTGCCGGTCGGGTCAGCAGCGCCGGACACTGGGCCGGCTGTTCGCGCCCGGCGCTGCGGCGGCGCTTTCTGCCTGGCAGTTCGTGTCCGCGCCGGCCTTCACGACCTGCCGTGGAGCGCGGGCTGCTCAGGCGCGGGGAGGTCCGGGCGCCCGCTCGGGCGCGTCCGGGGGCTCAGACGCCGGCCCACCGGACGCCCTGCCCGGGCGCGTCGGGAGGCTCAGGCTCCGGGGACGTCCGGACGCCTGCTGGCCGGGCCGGCCGGCTCACAGTAGCTAACGCTGACGATCCTGTCGCCCTGGTACGTGAAGCTGGTGAGGCTGGCCAGCCCGCACTGCCGACGCCCGGGGTTGTGCCAGAGCCGTACCTCTTCGACCGAGCGCCGCGCTATCCAGATCGGCAACTGATGGCTCACGCAGACCGCTTCGTGGCCGCGTGCCGCGTCCCGTGCGGTGGCCATCACCGCGAGCACCCTGACGGCGATTTCGCTGTACGGTTCCCCCCACGAAGGGCGGAACGGGTTGCGCAGCATCAGCCAGTGCTTCGGGCGGCGCAGTGAACCTTCGCCGACCCCGAAGGTGAAGCCCTCGAAGTGGTTGCCCGCCTCGATCAGCCGATCGTCGATGACGACGGGCAGGCCGAACTGCTCGGCCACCGGCTCAGCCGTCTCCCGCGCGCGCTCCAGCGGCGAGGAGAACACGGCCGTGATGTCGCGTGCGGCGAGATGACGGGCGACCACCTTGGCCATCAGCAGGCCCTCGGCCGAAAGGTGGAAACCGGGCATCCTGCCGTAGAGCACCCGGCGCGGATTGTCGACCTGTCCGTGCCTGAGCAGGTGAACCACTGTCGTATCGCTCATGTCGTGGTCAGCCTACCGGCCGGCCTGCTGGCGGGCCGGTCGGCAGGTCGGCTGACTTGCCGGCGGGCAGGCCGCCTTGCGGGGCCTCCGGCCCACCCGGCTGGCCCGGCTCTCCGGTCCTTTCGACCGTTTCGGCCCTGCGGTTCCGCCTGCCGCCCGCCAGGACGCGGATCCGGGTTAGGGTGTCAAAAGCACGCGGTTGCGCCTAGGGTTCCGCGCCAGGTCCGCTCGATGACACACAACCAGGGCCGGGCGGGCTGGACCGAGCGGCGCCAGGAACCGTCCTCGCTCCCCGGAGCACCCGGGGATCCGGGGTCGCCCCGTGAAAACCCCATGCGGGGTTCGGGGTCGCCCGCCGGACTGCCGATGACGGCCCACACCTCACGGGAGAAAAGCCTCGAGGGTCCCAGTTCGCTGTGCCCGAAATGGGCCTGACCGGACAGGAGACCGCCCGTGAGCCTGACCGCACTGATTCTGATCGCGATCGCCGCCGTCGCCCACGCCAGCTGGAATCTGTTCAGCAAACAGGCCGCGACGGCGGGGACGATCGCGTTCGTCTGGATGGTTACCGCGCTCGCCACAGTGATCTACGCGCCCATCCTCGCCGTCGACCTCGGTGTGACACATCCCCACCTGCGCGCCCTGGCGTTTGTGTTCCTGGCGGGCACCGCACTGCTGCACATCGGGTACTTCCTGACCCTGCAGCGTGGCTACACATCAGGGGACCTCTCACTCGTCTACCCGCTCTCGCGCGGCAGTGGGCTGCTGATGTCCAGCTTCATCGCGATCCCGCTGTACGCCGAGCATCCAGGACCGGCCGGAGTCGCGGGAATCCTGCTGATCTCGGGCGGAGTGATCGTGCTCAGCCTGCCGGACCGCGGCGATGGTGGGCTGGCACCGTCCGGCGCCGCACTCAGATACGGCCTGATGACCGGGTTGTTCATCGCCGTGTACACGCTGTGGGACAAGTACGCCGTCGCGAACCTGCACATTCCGCCGCTGCTGGAAGACGTGGCGGCGGGCGCCGGGGTCGCCCTCGTGCTCGCACCGCTGGCGATGCGCAACACCGGGCGGCTAGCGCTGCTATGGCGCGAGCACCGCGGACAGGTCCTCGGTGCGGCGATCCTGTCGCCGCTCGCGTACATTCTCGTCCTCACCGCCCTGGTGTTCAGCCCGGTGAGCTCGATCGCACCGGCCAGGGAGGTCAGCGTTCTGGTCGGGGTTCTGCTCGGCCGGCGCCTGCTCGGCGAGCAGAACCTCGGCCGGCGCCTCGCGGCCGCCGCCGCGATCACGGCCGGTGTCGCCGCCATCGTGGTCGGATGATGGCCCTCGCACGTTCCCCCGGCCGGGCCAGCACAGCCCCTGCCCGACCCCTAGCAAGATCCTCTGACAAGACCCTGGCAAGGCACCCTGGCAAGACCCACCCGCCCATGGGGGCGTTGCCCTACTGATGATTCTGGCGGGTTGTCAAGGGGAATGGAATGGGTGAGGCGGATTCTGTGGATAACCGAGCCCAAGCGTCGTGGAAGATGTGCATGGACTCGGAGTCGCCACTGGATTCAGCCCGCAATTCGTGACGAATCCCGCGCGCAGGCCAGTTTGGCGCCGCCCGCCCAGGCCCGCTTTCATGATCACGGTACTTTTTCTGCAAATGCTTCCGGAAAAGTACCGCGATCATGAAAGCGGTGTGCCGACGCGCCTGACCGGGCGCGGCCGCCACGAGCCGCGTGCTGAGGAGAAAGCCGCGGGCCAGTTCAGCCGAGGGCTCGCGCGGCGGCCTTCGCGGCACCGGGGAGCGCGGCGGCGACCCGCTCAAGTGCGGCGTCGTCGTGTGCAGCGGAAAGGAACCACACCTCATACGGCGAGGGCGGCAGATACACCCCCGCGTCGAGCATGGCGTGAAAGAAAGCGGCGTAAGCGGCGCCACTTTGCGCCCGCGCACCGTCGAAGTCACGCACCGGGGCTGCGACGCCAAGAAAGACGGAGAACAGGTTCCCCGCGGTCTGGACGCGATGCGGCACGCCCGCGGCAGTCAGCGCCTCACCGGCAAGGGCGGCCACCCGCGCCGCCGCGCGATCGACCTGCCCGTACACCTCAGCCGTGCATTCCCGCAGCGTAGCGAGGCCAGCCGCGACCGCAAGCGGGTTACCCGACAGCGTCCCCGCCTGGTACACCGGCCCCACGGGTGCGAGCCTGTCCATAATCTCGGCGCGGCCGCCGAATGCTGCCGCTGGCAAGCCACCGCCCATCACCTTCCCGAACGTCATCAGGTCCGCCGCGACGCCCTCGCGCCCGTACCAGCCCGACCGGGTCACACGGAAACCCGTCAGGACCTCGTCGAGCACAAGCAGCGCCCCGTGCTCGGCGCAGAGCGAGGCGAGCAGCCTGTTGAAGCCGGTGGCAGGCGGTACGACACCCATATTCGCCGGGCACGCTTCCGTGATCACGCAGGCGATCGCGGCGCCGTGGCCCGCGAAGGCGGCGCGCAGCGCACCCGGATCGTTGTACGGCAGCACGATTGTGTCCGCGGCCGCGGCGCCTGTCACCCCAGGGCTTTCCGGCAGGCCGAAGGTGGCCACCCCGGAACCCGCAGCGGCCAGCAGCGCGTCTACGTGCCCGTGGTAGCAGCCCGCGAACTTCACCACCTTGGCCCGCCCGGTCCAGCCGCGGGCCAGGCGGACCGCGGACATGGTGGCCTCGGTGCCCGAACTCACCAGGCGGACCTTCTCGACCGGGGTACGCCTGATGATCTCCTCAGCCAGTTCGACCTCGCCAGGGGTCGCCGTGCCGAACGAGGTTCCGTGTTCCGCCGCGCGTGTCACCGCGCTGACCACCGCTTGATGCGCGTGCCCGAGGATCAGCGGGCCCCATGAGCAGACGAGATCTACATAGGTGCGGCCGTCCACGTCGGTCAGGTACGGGCCGCGCCCCGACACCATGAACCTTGGCACACCGCCGACAGCACCGAACGCCCGCACGGGCGAATTCACGCCGCCCGGCGTGACCGCCGCGCCGCGGCGGAAGAGTTCCGCCGAGTGGTCCGCCGGGTGCTCGTCCGGTGTCACCGCCTGTCAGCCTCCTCACATGCGTCAACCAGGACGGGAAGGACCCGAAGCGAATCAGGCAGCGCGCCGTCGGCCGGCGCGCGGATCCAGTGGGCCCGCTGTCCGGAAACATGCCGCGATGGTGGGGCAAGGACGAAACTGTCACGGCAGTGCCAGCCTAGGCCAGGCGTGTCCGCGATACTGCCTGGCACGCAGTCCAGGTGGCAGGACCACCACTCGTCCTCGTCGGCCGGCGCGCCGCTGGTTGCCACGAAGAACAGGTACCGGTCCGGGCCGCACGCCACGACCGGGCCAGTCTCGCCGCTGAGCTGAGTGAACGTGTCAACCGCGATGCGGCCCGCCGCGGCCGGTACCTCGAGCACGTCGAAAACACGGCCCGTGACCAGCAGCACGTTCGCGTCCGGCCAGTCGCGCCACCATCTCGTGATCACCGCCGTGTCCACGGTGGCCTGGTTCTGCCAGGCGGGTGAGATCGGATGGGCGCCCGGATCCGGGCAGCCGACCCGGTCGCAGGAACAGGCGCGGCCCGCGCCGTGTGGCTGCTGCCCGCCGCGCAACTGCGCCGCGCCTTCCAGCGGATACGCGCCCGCACATACCGGCCAGCCCATCGCCGCGTACGCGGTCGCAGCGGCCAGCCGCTCACGGACCTTTCTCCGCCCGCGGCGCGTCGCCACCTCGACCATCGGCCATTCCCCACCACGGTGCCCGCACCGTGCACGCAGATTTCCCGGATCCTGCCTTAGAGGTCGCGCGGATAGGACTGCCGGGCTCGCGTCGTGCCGTAGGCGCGCGAGGGAGCACGGTCCCGCATCCCAGCTGGCGGCGTTCTCGCCCTCGACGTGCCTTCCAGGCACGCCTTCGGGCTGCGGCCTGGCCAGCCGGGCGCGGATGACCCGCTCCCGTCGTGCCGCAGGCGCGCACGGGAAGCACAGCCGACGCCCTATCCGCGCGACCTCTTACTCGCGCGTCGCGGTGACCGTGCGCTCATGGCCAGCATCGGTACCCGCGATACAGATGATGCCGGTCCGCCCATAAGGTGGTGGTCAAGCCGAAGACAAACGCTCGGTAATCATCCGGACGGGCGGTGCGAACTGTCGCCGGGTAGCCCGAACTAACTGGCCGCGACTGGCCATGCGCGCGTCATTCTTGCGGCCGCCCCCGCGCGCACCATTCGTGCGGCATCCTTCGTGGCCGCGGCGTGGCACCATTCCGGCGGGGAAAATCACCCGCGATCATGAAAAGTGCTTTCTGGCGCGTCTGCCTGCGAGCCGCGCCGCGCAGCAGTTGGGTAGCTGGGGACCGTCGAACCGCGGTCGCGGAGGCTACTTCGGGCAGCGTTTCATGTTCAGGTGTGGGCCGCGCCGCGGCAGCCGTTCGGGAGCGCTGTGGTGAACGGCTCAGGAGAGGCGGCGGGCAGCCTCGTCGGCCCAGTAGGTCAGGATCATGTCGGCGCCGGCGCGGCGGATCGCGGTGAGCGTTTCCATGATCACCCGATCGCGATCAAGCCAGCCGTTCGCCGCGGCGGCCTCGACCATCGCGTATTCGCCGCTCACCTGGTACGCGGCCACCGGCACGTGCACGCTGTCCGCGACCCGGCGGACGATGTCCAGGTAGGCGAGCGCCGGCTTCACCATGACCGCGTCCGCGCCCTCGTCGATGTCGAGCAGGGCTTCGCGCAGAGCCTCGTCGGAGCCGCGCGGGTCCATCTGGTACGCCGCGCGGTCCCCGAACTGCGGCGCGCACTCCGCCGCGTCACGGAATGGCCCATAGAACGCGGACGCGTACTTCGCCGAGTAGGCCAGCACCGCCACGTCCGGGTATCCCGCCTGGTCAAGAGCACCGCGGATCGCGGCGACCTGGCCGTCCATCATCCCGCTCGGTGCGACCACCTGTGCGCCCGCCGCCGCCTGCGCCACCGCGATCGCCGCGTAACGCGCAAGCGTCGCGTCGTTGTCCACCTCGCCCGCGGCGGTCAGCATGCCGCAGTGGCCATGGTCGGTGTACTCATCGAGGCACAGGTCCGAGATGACCACCGCGGTGTCGCCGACCTCGGCATCGACGTCACGCAGCGCTAGCTGGACGATGCCGGCCGGGTCGTCCGCAGCGGAGCCACGGCCATCCTTGACCGCAGGGATCCCGAACAAGATCAGCCCACCGACGCCCGCCTCGACCGCGTCAACCGCCGCCTTTCGCAGGCTGTCCCTGGTGTGCTGCAGGACTCCTGGCATCGACCCGATGGGCTGTGGCTCATTGATCCCTTCCTTGACGAACATCGGCAAGACGAGATCAGCGGGCCGGACCGTTACCTGCGCGACCAGGCGGCGCAGCGCGGGACTGCGCCGCAGCCTGCGCGGGCGCGCCGCAGGGAAGCTCGCACTCATGAAAGCATCACTCCTCTTCCCCGCCTGTTCCCGCCCCCGGTCGTGGTCCCGTGCTGCCCGCCGGTGGCCGAGCCGCTGCCCGCTGAGTGGGCGCCACTTCAGTTGGCCCTTCGCCGGGCACCGCGGCGCCGCTGGCTCGGCCGCCGCACGTGCTCGCCTGCGGCTATCGCCGCCGCGCGCAGGCTCGCGCCATGCTCGGCCAGCGCCTCGACGAGCGCGGTGACCGATGGCCGCGGCGCCATCACGTCCACCCGGAGGCCGAACTCCTCAGCCGTCTTCGCGGTCTGCGGGCCGATCACCGCGATCACCGTGACCGCGTGCGGCTTGCCCGCGATCCCGACCAGGTTGCGCACCGTCGACGACGAGGTGAACAGCACCGCGTCGAAGCCGCCGCCCTTGATCGCCTCCCGGACCGGCGCCGGTGGCGGTGCCGCACGGACCGTGCGGTAGGCCGTCACGTCGTCGGCCTCCCAGCCGAGTTCCGTGAGCGCGGCGACCAGGGTCTCCGTCGCGATGTCGGCGCGCGGCAGCAGCACCCGGTTGATCGGATCGAGAATCTCGTCGTAGGGCGGCCATACCGCGGCGAGCCCTTCACTCGACTGCTGGCCCTCGGGCACGAGGTCCGGTGTGATCCCGAAGGCGCGCAACGCTGCCGCGGTCTGCTCACCGACCGCGGCGACCTTCACTCCGGCGAAGGCGCGCGCGTCGAGGCCGTACTCCTCGAATTTCTCCCTGACCGCCCGGACCGCGTTCACCGAAGTGAAGGCGATCCACTGATAGCGGCCGGTGACGAGGCCCTTGACGGCGCGCTCCATCTGCTGCGGCGTTCTGGGAGGTTCGACGGTGATGGTCGGCACCTCTTCAGGAACGGCACCGTGCGCACGTAGCCGGTCGGAGAGCGCGCCCGCCTGATCCTTGGTCCGCGGCACGAGCACCCGCCAGCCAAACAACGGCCTCGTCTCGAACCACGACAGCTTCGCCGCGGCGGCGGCGGGCGGGCCGGCAACCGCCACCGCGGGCCCATCGGTGGTGAGCGAGGCTGACACCGGCCGCCTTCAGATCAGCCGCGATGCTGCCGAGCGTCGACACCACCGTCCGCTGCGCGGTCGTCGTCCCGTTCCAGGTGACTGCGAACGGCGTGCCCTCGCTCCAGCCGGCGCCCACGAGCATCTTCGCGATGTCGGCCGGCCCGGTCTCCGCGTCGAGGACGACGAGCGCCCCCGGGCCCGCCGGGATACGGCTGACCTCGGATGCGTGCACGATGCGGACGTCACCGCCGACGTCGGAGCCCAGGGGGATGCCGGCGTAGCCGGGAACGGCGGTCGCGGCCGGCACCCCGGGCACGACCTCGAAACGCACTCCGGCCTTCGCGCACGCGGCGGCGAGCTCGGCACCTGGCGAGAGCATGAAGGGATCGCCCGGGTACAGGCGCACGACACGCTGGCCCGCCTTGACCGCCTTGACGATGGCGCGGGCATCGCCGGAGAGCTCCGCAGGGTCGGCGATTTCCTGGCCGTCCCGTAGGCGGCCACGCAGGCGAGCGGCGAGGTCGGGGCTGGCGACCACCAGGTCAGACTGGGCGAGCAGTTGCGCCGCGCGCAGCGTCAGGAGCCCCTCGTCACCTGGACCGGCGCCGACGAGGGCAACCCAGCCCGGCTGGGCAGCGCTGCGGGGCGAGTTCGAACTGGATGCTGGCTGGGCCGTGGTGCCGGCGCTCGCCGTGCTACGTGGGTTGGCGTCATCCTCGGCGCCGGCTGGCTTGCTTGGTTCGGGCGTGGGGTTCAAGTCACGTGCTCCCCGGTATTCGACCGTGCGCCGTGCACGGAAATGTGAGCCGCGGCCCCGCGCGCGAGCAACTCGGCCGCGAGCTGTCTGCCGATTTGCTCCGCCGTGTTGGCGGGACCGCTTCTGGACAACCGCACGCCGCCGGGCGCCGTCCACCGCCAGGACAACGGCCTGCAAGGTGCAGCACATCTATTCCCGCAGCGTATGCGCCGACTGGCGCGCTGCAGCCTGCCTCCAAAGTCGCGAGCACGGTGCGCTCCGCCGTGACGGCGGCGCGGGTCGCAGGGTCATCGACAGCGGCAAGCTCGCTGAGGAGCTCCGCGTCATCAGCCCGGCATTCCACGGCGAGTGCGCCCTGCCCCGGAGCGGGCAGCATCTCGTCGGGCTCGAAGATCTGGGTGACGGCGTCCTTGCGGCCGATCCGGATCAGCCCCGCATAGGCGAGCACGACCGCGTCGAGGTCACCCGAGGCGACCTGGGCGAGCCGGCTGTCGGCATTGCCGCGGATCGGTATGCAGTCAAGATCACGGCGGAGGGCGCGAAGCTGCCCGACACGGCGCGTCGACCCCGTCCCCACGCGTGCGCCCCGGGGCAGGTCGGCCAGTTTGGCGCCGCGCGGCGCGGCCAGGGCGTCCCGTGGATCGTCGCGCGGCGGCACCGCGGCAATGACGATGCCGTCGGGCTGAGCCGTCGGCAGGTCTTTGAGCGAATGCACCGCGATGATCGACCTCACCCGCGAGCAGCCGCTCGCGCAGGGCATTGACGAACACCCCGGTGCCGCCGATGCTCGCCAGGTCCGCCTTGCTGACATCGCCGAACGTGGTCACTCCGACGAGATCGACGGGGAGGCCGGTCCGCGCGGTGATCATTTGCGCCACCTGGCCGGCCTGTGTTCTCGCCATCAGGCTGCGGCGGGTGCCGAGCCGCAGCGCGGCGCGCTTCACGGTGCGCCGCCCGTCGAATCGCCGCCCAGATCTGCGTCCGCGCGGGTTACGGCCTCCACCGCCTTCGGGTCGAGGTCGAAAAGCTCGCGCAGCGCCGCGGCATACGCAGTCGCCTCCCGGCGAGCCCGCGAGCTCTTTCACCCGCACCGTCGGCGCGTGCAGCAGCTTGTCCACCACCCGGCGCATCGCCTGCGCGATCTCGTCGAGCTCATGGCTGGCCGTGCCGACGAGGCGCCCGGCCAGCCGCGTGAGCTCGGCGTCCACGACCTTGGCCGCCTTCGCGCGCAGCGCCACCACGGTGGGGGTCACCCTCGCCGCGTGGACGGCAGACGCGTGCGCCGCGACCTCTTCCGCGACGATCCGCCTGACCGCCGCGATGTCCTCGTCGTGCGGAACCGCCGCGTCGGTGCCCGGGACGCCCGCGCGGCTCGCGGCGCCGATATCGTCCAGGCCGATCACCACGGCGCCGGGCAGGCCATCCACGGCCGGATCGACGTCACGTGGCAGCGCGAGGTCGATGAAACAATGGACCACGCGCTGACCAGGCGGGCCCCCGCCGGCCGGGGCCAGCGCGGGCGGCGAGCGCATCCCGCGCCAGTCTCCGCCGTGATCACCATTCCCGGCGGCTCCGGTGCACGAGATGACCAGGTCGGCCTCGGCGATCAGGCGCGGCAGCTCGGCCAGCCCTGCCGTGCTGCCTGCACCGACGCGGCCAGCCGCTGCGCGTTCGCCGGGGTGCGGTTCGCGATCACGATGCCGCGACGCCCCGGCGCGCGCGGCCGTGGTGGCGGCGAGCGCGCTCATCGAGCCCGCGCCCACCACGAGGGTCCGCGCGGCGGCCAGCGGCCGCGCCTGATCGTGCGCGGCCCGGCCGGGTGCAGCCTGCGGACGGCGAGATCGATGGCGACGCTCACCATGCTCGCCCCCGCCCGGTCGATCCCGGTCTCGCTGTGCGCGCGCTTGCCCGCGTGCAGGGCAAGCCGTCCCGAGATCCGCGAGCGGCCGCCCAAGGGTCCCAAGCTCGTGTGAGTACTTCAGCGCCTGGCGCACCTGGCCGAGAATCTGGCCCTCGCCTGCGACCATCGAGTCGAGGCCACAGGACACGGCGAACAGGTGGTGGACAGCGCGTTCCTCGTAGTGGACGTACAAGTGCTTGGTGAGCTGTGCGAGATCGACCCCGGCGTGCCTGGCGAGCAGTTCGGAGATGGCCGACACGCCACCGTGGAACTTCCCCACGTCCGCGTACACCTCGACGCGGTTACAGGTGGAGACCACGAACGTACCCGCCACGTCCGGGCTGGAGTGGACGTCGTGCAGCAGCCTGGTCTAGTGCATCTCCCGTAACGGCCGCGCGCTCAAGGAGCGCGACCGGCGCGCTCTTGTGACTCAGGCCGACCACGAGCAGGCTCATGCTCTCACCGCCTACGCCTCGACCGGCGAAGACACCGCTTCAGCCGAAGCAAGCCGCGGCCGCACATCTGGAACTTCGCTCACCGCAGCCCTCGCCGCCGCCAAGGCCGCCATCGCCTCATCGTCCGGCACCGCCACGCCCGGCGACAACGACCCGGAGTGCTGCGTAAAGGGCGCCGCGGACCTGCGCTGGGCATGGAAGGCCAGAATCTGGAGCTCGATTGACAGATCAACCTTACGCACGTCGACGCCGTCAGGCACGCCAAGCACTACTGGCGCGAAGTTTAGAATGCTCGTGACCCCGGCCGCGACGAGACGATCGCAGACATTCTGGGCGGAGCCAGCGGGTGTGGCGATGACGCCGATCGAAACGCCATGCTGTTCGACCACGGCCTCGATCGCGTCCGCGTGCTGGACGGTCAGCCGGGCGATCGGTGCGCCGACGACGGCGGGGTCCGCGTCCAGGATCGCCGCGATGCGGAACCCCCGGGTCGCGAAGCCGCCGTAATTCGCCAGCGCGCGGCCGAGGTTGCCCGCGCCGACGATGACCACGGGCCAATCCTGGGTGAGGCCGAGTTCGCGGGAGATCTGGTACACGAGATAATCAACGTCGTAGCCGACGCCACGAGTGCCGTACGAGCCCAGATGGGACAGATCTTTGCGGAGCTTGGCGGAGTTGACACCCGCCGCCGCCGCCAGCTCCTCGCTCGACACCGTCGCCACACCGCGCTCGGCGAGGGCGTGCAGCGCACGAAGGTAGACCGGCAACCGGGCAACGGTCGCCTCGGGGATGCCGTGGCTGCCGTTGGGGGATGTTGGACGGCGGGTCATTCGCCGGCGCTCCTGCAAGGAAATCGGCGGCGCGACGGGCCGTCCGGCCTCCGGTGGACGCCTGGCCCGGCGCGTGGGCTGGGTCCAACGGTACGCCTTTGTGAACGTTTGCACAAAGTCAGGGCTTGCCACGGCTCAGGGCCGCGCGCAGCCGGTCCTCACTGACCCGCCAGAAGTCGTGCTGGACGCCGTCGATGAGCGTGACAGGGATCTTGTCCCAGTACGCGTCCATGTCCGCCGGGCTGCAGGTGATGTCGCGTTCTTCCCAGGTCACGCCCAGATCCGCGGCCACGCGCGCGATGACGGCACGAGCCTCGTCACACAGATGGCATCCCGGCCGGCTGAGCAGGGTGATGACGTGGCCGGGCTCGCCCAGCTGGCCGCCGCTGGCTGCGCCCGCGCTACCCACGTTGCCGTGCCAGGCCGGCCTTGCCCCACGCCGGCCTGGCCCTGCCGCCGTGCTAGCCACGTTCGGCCACCCCGCCGCCGTCACGGCTGAACATGGCGCCGAGCGACGGCAGGGCCGACACCTTGGCGTAGCGCAGGTCAAGCTCGATCACGTTGGTGGCGAGCACGTACGGGCGGTACCTGACGAAGAAATCCTCGACATGTGGCCTCCGCCGGTGATCGCTGTACGCCATCCGGTCACGGTAGACCTCGTAGAAGATCCGCTGCATCGGCGCCTTCGGTACCGTGTGCACAACGAAGAGCAGCGTGCCGGGTTCCTGCACGCGGACCGCCTCGACCGTCCGCTCGGCGAGCCGGTCGAATTCCTCCCCCGGCCGTCGAGCAGCGTGTAGATCGCGATCAGCCCGAATAGCTGTGGGACCACGGCGGTGGCCGGCGGTCCCTGTGGTGGCGCGGGCGGCATCAGCGGCGGCGAGTGGCGGGGGCGGGGGCGGCAGCGAAGCCGTGGACGCCGCCGACGGCGTGGCTGCCGTGTTTCCCATCGATCGACGGATCGAACTGGCGGCCCACGGGAAGCCGTCCGTGGCGAGCGCCGCGAGCGGTCCGGCGGCGGGGTCGTCGATCGCGTCGGGAGGCCCGGCCGCCCTCAAGCTGCGCCCGCGCCGGCGCCGCCTCCGCCCGGGCCCTGGCTGCGGCTCGGTCGGCGCCCGGGTAACCGCCGGCCCGCAACTGGTCCAGGCGCACTCGCTCGGACGTGCTGGCCGCAAACCAGACCAATGCGGCGGCCGCGGCGGTCAGCAGCGGATAAGCCACGTTCGGCAGGCTGAGCCGCAGGCTGACCGTGAGCAGGACGGCGCCGCCCGCCGCCGCCACCGGCACGAACACCTCCCACCAGGCCGGGTCACGCCGTGTCCGGACGGCGGTGATGCGACATCATCAGCAGCGCCACCGCGACGCGACGAGGTGGATCCCGGTCAGCGCCGCCTTGGGCAGCACCATGTAGTGCTTCTCGCCAGGCCAGGCCTTACCGAATGCGGGACCCGAGGTCAGTGGATCAAGGATCAAGATCACGCCGGGCACGACGGTCAGCGCGGCCGTCACGAGCCGGCCCGCGAACCTCGCGGGCAGGGTCTGCGCGGCAAGTTCCACGAGCCCCCAGGCCAGCCACAGCGGCGCGAGCAACAAGCCGGCGACCTGAGCGGTGCGGAAGGTGGCGCTGCTGAACCCGACCGCGAAGCCCATCGTCTGCGCGCCGAGCGCCACGGCGAGCATGAGCAGCACGGACGACCAGGCAGCGAGGAAGCTTCGCGGTGCGCGGATGAACCGGCCGATGAGCATGCCTGTGCCCACGGCGGCAGCCAGCGCGCCTGCGAACGAGATGAGCACCGAAACAGACATCCCGCCTATGGTGCCCGACGCAGCGCCGCGATGCGAGGGCGGCCCAGATATCCGGCTGTTACCCACGCAGCCAGGGACTGTTCACCTGGCGTGCGGAGCGGCCGTAGCCGCTGCGTCTAAGCTGGACGCCATGAGGGGGCTGCAGCGCGTCTGGCCCGACGGCATGTCCCGGATCCCCCGTATATCCCGCATGTCGCACGAGCACGACGCAGAAGGACGGCGGGCCGCGGTGGCCGGTGAGGCCGCTGCTGCCGCCGCACACGTCATGACCGTGACGCCGGAGCCCGATCCCACGGCGGCGGCGTTCTTCGACGTGGACAACACGATCATGCGCGGAGCCTCGATCTACTACTTCGCCCGCGGGCTCGCCGCACGCAAGATGTTCGGCGCCCGCGACCTGGCCAGGTTCGCCTGGGGCCAGGTGGCACTGCGGATCAGCGGCGAGAACACCGATCACATCACGCCGCGCGTGAGGCGGCGCTCGCGTTCGTAGCGGGGCACACCGTCGCCGAGATCGTGTCGCTGAGCGAGGAAATCTACGACGAGACAATGGCCGATCGCATCTGGGAAGGCACCAGGAACCTCGCGCAGCGTCATCTGGACGCCGGGCAGCGGGTCTGGCTCGTCACGGCCACCCCCGCCGACCTCGCCGACGATCATCGCGGCGCGCCTCGGGTTCACCGGCGCGCTCGGCACCGTGGCCGAGGCGGCGGACGGCCGCTACACCGGCCGGCTGGTTGGCGAACTGCTGCACGGACAGGCCAAGGCGGCCGCGGTCAGCGCGCTCGCGAAGCGGGAAGGGCTCGACCTGTCCCGCTGCTCCGCTTACAGCGACTCATCCAACGATCTGCCGATGCTGTCGATCGTCGGCTACCCGAACGCGGTCAACCCCGATTCCGAACTGCGTGCGCACGCCCGCCGTGAGGGCTGGCCGGTGCACGATTTCCGCACCGGCCGCAAAGCAACGATGATCGCGCTGCCGGTGGCCGCTGGCGCGGGCGCCATCGCGGGCGGTGTCGTGGCCGGCGCCGCCATCCGGCGCAAACGCCGCGTGCCATGACCGCGGGAGGGGCGCCACACCGCCGCGGCGCCACGGGGCGCCACACCGCCGTAGGACGTCCGCCACCATTATCCCGAACGGACCGCATTATCCCGAACGGCTGCGCACGCGGCACCCGCCGGTCACGTGCACCGTCAGCGGGCAGCCGCGAGCCGGGCCGCGGTGCACCCCTGGCCGGGGCCACCGTCAGCCGAATGCCCCGCCGCGTTCCATCAGGAGCTTGTACAGCATCTGCTGGATTGTTTCCCGCACCTGATCGGTCAGCTCGAAGGTGGTGGCGGGATCGTCCGCCGAGCTCGCGTCGTACTTGTCCGTCGGCACCGGCTCGCCGAACCCGATCAGCCATCTGGACGGCAGCGGTATCGCACCGAGCGGCCCGAGCCAGGGGAACAGCGGGGTGATCGGGAAATACGGAAACCCGAACAGCCGCGCGATCGGCCGGGCATTGGCGATCATCGGGAAGATCTCCTCGGCGCCGACGATCGCACAGGGGATGATCGGCACACCCGCACGGATCGCCGACGCGGCGAACCCACCACGGCCGAACCGCTGCAGGTGGTAGCGCTGCGAGAACGGTTTGCCGAGGCCCTTGTAGCCTTCCGGGCACACCCCGACAAGCTCGCCGAGGCGCAGCAGGCGCTCCGCGTCGGCCGGGGTGGCGAGCGCGTGCCCGGATTTGCGCGCCAGGTGGGAAAGCAGCGGCATCGAGTAGACCATGTCCGCCCCGAGCAGTCGCAGATGCCGGTGGGCCGGGTGCTCGTCCAGCAGGCCGACCTGCAGCATCATCGCGTCGACCGGCAGCGTGCCTGAATGGTTAGCCACGACGAGCGCTCCGCCGAAGTCCGGTACCTGCCAGGCATCGCGCACCTGCACGTCGAACCAGTGCTGGTAGAGCAGCCGGGCGATCGGCATCAGCACCGTCTCGTTGAGCTCCTGGTCGTAGCCGAACTCGTCGATCTGGTACGCGCCCCTGAGCCTGCGGCGCAGGAAGGCGAGCAACGGGGCGATCCGCTCCGCCAGCATGTCACCACGCTGGGCGCCGTCGATGTCTGCCGTGCCACAGTCCGTCATGTCGCCGCGCCTGGAGTGGGTGACACGGCCTCGAGCAGGGCGGCGAGGATCCGGTCGGCCGCCACCACAGCGCGGCTGGGGGCCAGCCCACGGTGCGCCACGAAGGCGTCGAACGCCTCCTCGGTGGTCCGCCTCGGAGTCCAGCCCAGTTCGCGCTCCAGCTTCGCCCCATCCACGACACGCCCGTACCTGAGCAGGTCACGCTGGTCGCGGGACACGTCGGGGAACACGATACCGCCGAAGTCCGCCACGGCGCCGAGTACCTGCGGCGGCATCGGCACGGGCACGCGCCCGGCGCGGCGCAGGCACTGGGAGATGAACATGGCGCCCCGCCCGGTCACGTTGAACGTCCCTGGGTGGTCTTCTGCGGCCATCCGCCTGATGACCTCGACGCCGTCCAAGATATCCACGAACTGGATCCGCGCGTCGTAGCCGAGGACCGTCGGCGTCACCGGCATCGCGAAGTACCGCGTCAGTGGCGACTCGACGCGGGGCCCGAGGAAGTTCACGAACCGCAGCACCGAAACGGTCATGTCGGGCCGCCGCCGCACGAGGCCGCGGACATACCCCTCGACGTCGAGGACATCCCTCCCGTAGCCGTGGCTGGCCCGGGGCTCCATGTCCTCGGTGAACACCGCGGGATCGCGCGGCGATATGCCGTACACCGCGGTACTTGAACGCACCACGAGCTTCCGCACGGTCGCGGACCGCTGGCAGGCGCTCAGCAGCTGCATCGTGCCGATGACGTTGGTTTCCTTCATCGACGCGCGCCCACCGGCGCTCGCTGGTGTGGTGGCAAGACCCAGGTGCACGACGGTGTCCGCGCCCGTGGCCTTGATCAGGTCCCCGATCTGGCCGGTCCGCACGTCGAGCCGGACGACTTCCTCGTCCGGCTGCCCGGTCCCTTGCTGCGGCCAGCCGCCCGGTGGCGCCTCGGCAGCACCGTCTCTCTGAGCAGCACCGTCTCTCTGAGCAGCACGGGGCCCGCGCACGCCATCACCGGCCGGGCCCGTGCCCGTCACCTCGATCAGGCGCTCAATGCCTGGCTCATGCCTCAAGGTCCCGGCTACCTCGGCGCCGAGGTAGCCGGAGACGCCGGTAACGAGGGCCACTCGAGCCATCGCCTGCTCCTTGTCCGCGGCGGCCCGCCTGCCCGCGGTGCGGCGCGGTCGCGCGCCTGCGACTCCTGCTGGCCCGCCGCTGCGGTCCGCGATGGCGCTACTTCTTGTTGCGGCGCTGGATACGCGTCTTCTTCAGGAGCTTGCGGTGCTTCTTCTTGGCCATTCGCTTGCGGCGCTTCTTGATGACAGAACCCACGACACCACCTTCGCTCAACCCGAGGGGACGGGCACGCCGACTTGTACACCAGATACCAGGCGCATGCCCGGTGCAAGGGTACCGCCACTACCAGCGCCCTCAGTGCCGCGCGTTCCCTGCGACCGGCCCAGGCCGGTACGTGGATCCCGGCGGCGGTGAGACCCTGGATGACCGTCTGGTCATCCTAGGCGCGCTCAGCCGGTCGCGACGAACGCGTCTTCCAGGTAGTGGTGGACGGCCTGCTCTGGCACACGGAACGACCGGCCCACCCGGATCGCCTCAAGCTCGCCTGAGTGCACTAGCCGGTAGACGGTCATCTTAGACACGCGCATGATCGAGGCAACTTCTGCCACGGTCAAGAACTTCACTTCGCTCAGCGGACGGTCGCCTGCATCCATTGATTGCCCTCTTCCGCGCGTGACCTGAGTACGTCCAGCCGGAAATCTGCGCATCAGTCACGCACGTCTCCAGAGTAAGTCCCGTACAGAATGGTGCAACCCCATCGAGGAAGGTCTTTTGTCCCCACAGCCCCCTGCTGCCCCGGCCCGCAGCGCCTGCCGCCCAGCCCGGGAGACCTTGTGGCCAAGCCCAGGAGGCCATGCCGCCGGGCGTCCCCAAGCCCAGGAGGCCCCGCGACCAGGCACGCAGTGCGTTCTTCAGGGCTGAGGATCAAGCCCATGGGCGGGAAATACCGCCACCCGGGTCGCCATAATCGACCGGTCCACCGGATCCGCCGGATCGTAGCCAGTCCTGAACGGCGTGTAAGTGGCAGGTTCCCAATCTGTCATCCATTCGGGCGGGTGCTCACCGGTCCGCGACCGTGCGTAGTCGCGCCACGCCTGCGGTGTCTCCGCGCCTGGATCGATCGGCTTTCCGGCGGCCTCGGCGAGCACGTGCGTCCACACCCTCGGCACGACCTGCACGAGCGCGTAACCGCCGCCGCCGGTGAACACCCAGCGCCCGCTCGCGGCCTCGTGTGCCAGCCGGTGCACGGCCGCGGCGGCGACCTGCATGGCATCGACGCTAATTTCGAGATGGGCGAGCGGGTCCAGCCGGTGACTGTCACATCCGTGCTGGCTGACAAGCACCTGTGGCCGGAACTCGCGCACCAGCGGCGGGACGATGGCATCGAATGCCCGCAGCCAGCCGGGATCTCCTGTGCCAGCGGGAAGCGCCACGTTGACGGCATAACCATCGCCCGCGCCCGACCCGGTCTCGGCCGGAAAACCAGTGCCAGGGAAGAGCGTGCGCGGATGTTCGTGCAGGCTGATCGTCAGCACGCGGGGGTCGGCGTAGAACGCCGCCTGCACGCCGTCCCCGTGGTGCACGTCGAGGTCGACATAGGCGATCCGCTCGGCGCCCTGGCCGAGCAGCCACTTGATCGCGATCGCGGGATCGTTGTACACACAGAACCCGCTCGCCGACCCGTGCATCGCGTGGTGCAGCCCACCCGCGATGTTCGCGGCGTGAGCCGTGGGGTGCGGAGTGCCGGTCCACACGACGCTCGCCGCGGCGACGGTGGCCCCCACGACCAGGGCCGAGGCCTCATGCATATCCGCGAACACCGGATTGTCCGGCGTGCCGAGGCCGAAGCGCGGATCAGGCGCCATCTTCGCACCGGCGCGCCGGACCGCGGCGATGTAGGCGGCGTCGTGCACGAGTTCGAGCAGCGCGTCGTCCGCCGGTTCTGGCACGGCGGTGGAGACCCCCGGCGTGTCGAACACGCCCATTTCACGTGCGAGGGCCATGGTGAGCTCTACCCGGACGGGCGCGAGCGGATGCCCCGGCCCGAAGTCGTAGGCGGCGAGCGCCTCGTCCCAGATCACCTGGAGCCTGCCGCCTGCGGTGTTCCCCACGGCGCTCACGACCCCGTTAGTCCTTGCGCGCCGAGTTCGCGGCCCCGGTCACGCGCGGCCTCGATGGCGGCGAGGAACGCCGCGCGTACGCCGTGTTTTTCCAGCTCGCGGATGGCCGATGTCGTGGTCCCGCCTGGGGAGGTCACGGCCTCCCTGAGCAGCACGGGATGCTCGCCGGATTCGCGCAGCATCGTGGCCGCACCGCAGACGGTCTGAATCACCATTTCAAGCGCCGTCTTGCGCGGGATGCCGAGCAGGAGGCCGGCGTCCACCATCGCCTCGACGAGGAAGTAGACATAGGCGGGGCCGGTTCCGGACAGCGCGGTCGCGGCGTCCTGTTGCGATTCGGGCACACGCAGCACCTTGCCGACCGGGCGCAGCAGTTCCTCGGTTTGCTTCAGATGCTCTTCACCAGCGAAACGCCCAGGTGATATCACGCTCATCGCCTCGTCCACCAGGACCGGCGTATTCGACATGACCCGGACCACGGGCAGGTCGTGGCCGAGCCTGCCCTCGATGAAGCCGGTCGTGATGCCCGCTGCTACGGACACGACGAGCCGCCCGGGGGGCAGGCCGACGCTATCTCGTCCAGGGCTGGGGCCATGTCCTGCGGCTTCACGGCAAGCACGAGCGTGTCGGCGATCTTTGCCGCCTCGGCCGCCGTCATCGCGTCCACGCCGTAGCGCTCGCGCAGTTCGATACCACGCTCGGGCCGCCGCACCGCGACGATCACGTCGGCGCGCGGCCGGCCCGCTCGTAGCAGGCCCGAGGCCAGCGCCTCGCCCATCTTTCCCGCGCCGATTATCGCAATCACCCGGGCAGTTTATCCCCGCCGGCCAAGGCATTCCGTGATCGCCGGACCGATCGCCTTCCGTGTCACCGCCGGGCGAGTGCGCGGAGGAAGAACATCAGGTTGGCTGGGCGCTCGGCGAGGCGGCGCACGAGGTAGCCGTACCAGTCGCTCCCGTACGGCACATAGACCCGCACCACGGAACCGGACGTGGCGAGCCTGCGCTGCTCCGCCGGGCTGACCCCGTACAGCATCTGGAACTCATAGCTGCCCGCTGGCCGGCCGGTCAGCGTCGCCTGCGCGAGTGCGATCTTGATAATCCGGGAATCGTGCGTGGCCAGCATCGGGTACCCACGCCCGGCCATCAGCACGCGCAGACATCGGGCGTACGAGCGGTCGACCTCGTGACGGCTGGAAAACGCGACGTCGTCGGGCGCCCGGTAGGCGCCCTTGCACAGCCGGACCCGCGACCCTGGCCCGGAAAGCTGCTCGCAGTCCCGCTCTGCGCGCCGCAGGTATGCCTGGATCACGCAGCCCAGGTCGGCGAACTCGGTGCGGAGTTCCGCCACCAGGCGCAGGGTGGGCTCGACGGCCGCGTGGTCCTCCATGTCGACCGTGACCGTGGTGCCCGCGGCGCGCGCCGCGGCGCAGATCCTCGCGATGTGCCCGATCGCCGTCTTCTCGCCATGTGCCGCGAGCCGCAGCCCGACCGCGGACGGCTTGACCGACACTTCGGCCGCGCCGATCAGCGCCGGCACCGCCAGCCCGGTCGGGCACGGCCTGCCCGGCCAGTCCGGCCGGCCCGGGCATCCCGGCCAGGCCAGTCAGTCCCGCGCCTGCCAGGCCCTCGATCAGCCGGATGTACTCGTCTGCGACCGCCGCCGCATGCTCGGGCTCGGTCGTGTCCTCACCAAGGTGGTCAAGGCTGACAAGGAGACCGTCGCCGCGCAGCCGTTCAGTAACATTTATCGCATCCGCCGCGCTCGCACCGGCGACGAAGCGGGCGACGACATCCCTGCTGAACGGCGCGGTGCTGACAAGCCGGTGGATGCGGGCACTTCTGGACATGGCCAGCAGGCTGCGGCGCAACACGACGGGCGACCTCCAGGCAGTCCGTGCGGGGTGGTGTCCCCTGCGCGCAAGGCTACGCGCGGCGGCCGGCGCGTGGCGCCGGCGCGCAGGGTGATTTTGACGTTCGCGCCTTCGTCAGGCGACACGATGACCTCCTGGGCGGCGGCGACACCGCCGGCGAGGAGTTCGGCCGCCACCGGCGTGGTCCGCTTGACAGCGCGAGCGCGATCGGCCCAAGCTCGTAGTGCCGCGCGGCAGAACCGACCGAACCCACCGCGGCACCGCCAAGCTCGACCGGGTCGCCATGGGCGGGCAGCCGGTCCGCGCTGCCGTCGAGGTGCAGCAGGACCAGGCGCCGCGGCGGATGGCCAAGGTTGTGCACCCGCGCCACCGTCTCCTGGCCCCGGTAGCAGCCCTTGTCCAGATGCACGGCGGCGCCGATCCAGCCGACCTCGTGCGGGATCGTACGATGATCGGTGTCAAGGCCGAAACGCGGCTGGTGTGCCGCGATGCGCAGCGCCTCGAACGCCCACATGCCCGCCAGGCGGCACGCCGCGCCCGGTCAGCTCCGCCGCCACCGTGCCCACTGTCTCCCTGGTGAACGACAAGATCGATCCCGAACGGCTGCCGCAGAATCACCGCCCCGCTCGGTGCGAAGTCGCCTGCGCGTGGGCCTTCGAGCGTCAGCACCGCGAGCTGCCCGTGACGTCCTCTGGCTCGACCCGGAGCATGAAGCGCATCGACTCGAGAAAGGCGACCAGGCCTTCGGCCATGCCAGGCTCGACATGCGCCCACACCGCCACGCCGTCGTCGACGAGCGTGAGATGGTGCTCGATATGGCCGTTCGGGCTGAGCACGAGCGCCTGGGTGGCGGTGTGCGGGGAAAGGTGCTCGACGTCCTGTGTGGTCAGGCTGTGCAGCCAGGAGAGCCGGTCGGCGCCGGTGATCCGGACCACGCCGCGGTTGCTCCTGTCGACCAGGCCCGCCGCCTGCGTGAGGGCGCGCTGTTCGGCGAATGGATCGCCGTAATGCCAGGCGACGCCCGAATCGGGCTCGGCCGCCGCGACCGCACCTGCTGACGTCAGCAAAGGGCTTCCCATGGCGCCAAGGTTAGTGTCTGTTTCGGAACGCTGGGATCGTGTCAGCTGCGCCGGCGTCAGATGGGCGGGCGTCAGCTGGGCGGGCGTCAGCTGCGCGGGCGTCAGCTGCGCGGGCGTCAGCTGCGGGCGTCAGCGGGCGCTCAGCTGGTCGCGGCGTGCGGGCCCGCGGCGCGCGCCCGGCAGCCGGCGCAGCGGCCGAAGACGGTCAGGTGGCCGACGTCAGTCTCGAACCCATGCTCACGATCAAGAGCGCTCACCAGGCCACGCACGGTCTCCGGGCTGACCTCTGTCACCTTGCCGCAGTCCCTGCACACCAGGTGCACATGATCGGCCTGGGCCGCGAGGTGATAGGTCGGAGCGCCATGGCCGAGGTGCGTGTGGGTGACCAGGCCGAGTTGTTCGAGCAGCTCAAGCGTGCGGTAGACCGTGGAGATGTTTACACCCCTGGCGGTCTGCCGTACGTCGGCGCAGATGTCCTCTGGTGTCGCGTGTTCAAGTTTGTTGATCGCTTCGAGCACGAGCTGCCGCTGCGGTGTGACACGGTATCCGCGCGACCGGAGCTCCTCGTGCCACGTCCGGGCCATGGGGCTGAGTCTACGGCCTCAGGCCTGGGGAGGCGGCCCTCCGGATCCAGGGGCCACGCGGCGGGCCGCGCCGTACCCGATCCAGGTGCGCAGAATTGCTCTTGCCTTCGCGGCACCACCCGACATAGCCTTCGGCTACGCGGGAAAGGAGGTGGTCCAACAGCATGCATAGCAGTAGGACTCGCGAGGTGGCTGTCAGCTAGCCGCCGTCCCGCCTGAACGCAGGCCGCGGACTAGCGGCCGGCGAACACTAGGCAGACACCGCACCCCCGGGCTGACCGGAACTCGTCCTCCCGGTCCCCGTAACCGAAAGAGGCGTGCCACGTGTGACACGTGACTTCGGTACGGGAGCGGCCCGGGGGATTTTACTTTCCCCGAACCACCGGCACCGCCCCCCGACCGGCACCGCCCCGACCGGCACCGCGCCCCTCGCGGCGCTGGAAAACCGTGCGGGGCTCCTCAGAGTCCCTACGAGAACCCCATGCCCTGCTGCCCGGCCCCGCAGCCGACGCCACCGCCCGACCGGCACCGCGCCCCTCGCGGTGCTGGAAAACCGTGCGGGGCTCCTCAGAGTCCCTACGAGAACCCCATGCCCTGCTGCCCGGCCCCGCAGCCGACGGCGCCGAGACGGTCGCTGGCTGCGCCGCCTTGGTCCGGAAGGCCGCAGCCAGCACCGTGCCCGGTCACATACCTCCCGTTCACCGGCCCCACTGATCCCTCGCTCCGGCGTCGCCAGCCACGAGCCCGTACCCGCAGGCCCCGAGGCGCTGCGCACCGGGCCGGTGCGCGGCGGGAGAGATCCTCAGATCCGCTCTTACGAAGGACCAGCCCGATTTGCCCTGTTTCGCGGGCCGCTCGGCCGACGAGCGCCCCCGCGACGCCGCCCGGTTTCATGATCGCGGTAACTTTGCCGCGCATATCGCCGAAAACTTACCGCGATCATGGGCCTAATCGCCGACGCGCTTCAGCTGCGCGGATACGTGCGGCTGCAATGGCTGGCCGACTGCCGCCATGTCAAAGGCCCAGGCAAGATCGTCCCCCACGAGGCCATACAGCCTGTGACCCGCCGTGACCTCCTTCGCCGTAGCCGTCCGGGCGACGACATCGGTGCGAAGCTCGATCCTGGTCCCGGTGATCTCACCCAGGTACACCTCCGCGAACCCCGTCGGATGCGCGAGGACCAGTTCGACATCGCCGCCGGGCTGCGGACGCCAGTATCCGCTCTCGGTGGCGAGCGGCCGCACAGGGGCACCCGCATCGTCGAGCAGCCAGGTCCGGCTCACGTAGATCAGGTACGGCTTGCCGTTATGGGTGAAGCTGGTTTCCTGGCCGAACCTGAAGCTCTCGATCGTCGGGTAGCCGCCGATACCCGCACCCTCCCACCGCCCGAGCAGGAAGAGCAGCGGAGCGAGGTCGGCATGAGGCTCCCCGGCCGGCTTCACCGCGCGCTCCCGCGCGCACGGTACAGCCGCACCGCGAACCACACAACCGCGACCGCGACCGCCGCGAGAACCGCCACCAGAATCGCCGCACTCAGCACGCCGGACATTGCCGAAGCATACGGCGTGACGCTCGCCCGACGGCGCTGCCAGGCCGGCTTGTTAGTGTCAGCGCATGGTAACGCGATCACTTGTGGTCAAGGTAACCGCGGGCAAAGACGACCCGGAACGCTGCAACCAGGCATTCACCGTGGCCGCGACGGCTGCGGCGAGCGGAGTTCCCGTGTCGCTATGGCTGACCGGCGAGGCAGCCTGGTTCGCGCTGCCCGGGCGCGCGGAAGAATTCGATCTGCCCGAGGCGGCGCCGCTCGCCGATCTGCTGGCCGGCTTGCTCACGGCCGGCACGGTGACCCTGTGCACCCAGTGCGCGGCGCGCAGGAATATCACCGAGGAGGACGTCGTCACGGGCATACGGATCTCGGGTGCGACGACCTTCGTCGCGGAGATCACCGCGGAGGGCGCCCAGGCCATCGTGTACTGAGCGCCTTCCGGCCCAGTGAAGGCGTGGTTCTTGCCGATCTCGACCATCGGCATGCTGCCGCGAAACCGTGCGTCTGAGGAGCCGTGCGTCTGAGGAGCCGTGCGTCTGAGGAGCCGTGCGTCTGAGGAGCCGTGCGTCTGAGGAGCCGTGCGTCCGTCTGAGGAGCCGTGCGTCTGAGGAGCCGTGCGTCTGAGGAGCCGTGCGTCTGAGGAGCCGTGCGTCTGAGGAGCCGTGCGCCCAGTCCATGATCGCGGTGAATTTCATGCACATGTGCGCGCAGATTATTAACACGCTGATTTCGGATATGTCAGGTACTGATGTGCTCCCGCCTGCGACCGACGTCGGACGGCTCACGGTTGACCCTAGCCAGTGCCGTCCAGCGCTGGCCACAGAAGCCGCTGGCCAGGAGGTCACATCGCACAAAGGAGATTGTCAGGTCGGGAACCGGCGTGTTGTTACGAAGAGTGCCCATGTGACCTCAAATCCACCATGATCAAGGTGTCCCCGGCGGGTAACGGCCTGAAGTGGTCATGGGGTCACCGAGCCCGGGCACGTCCGAGCCAAGCCGCGCCGCCGCTCCGGCCTTCGGCCCGCCACCCGCGTCACGGGTTTCATGATCCGTGCCAAACCGCGCGGACGATGAGAGCCACGCGACAGCACGGTCACCGCGGTGGATCAGGGTGCCGCCGCGGCGAGGCGCTCTTCGCGCAGCCGCCTCGGCCATTCCTCGTCGCGCTCCGCGACCGGCTGCAGCGGCCCGACCGCCCAGCTCAGCAGCAGATCCGCCAGGGCCGGGTTGCGGACGAGCGCGGGCCCGTGCAGATAGGTGCCAAGTACGCGGCCGGCATACGCGCCTTCCGTGCCGTCTCCGTTCCCGACGCCCCGCACAGTGCGCGACAGCGGCCGCGCGCCCGGGCCGAGCTGGGTAACCCCCTGATGATTCTCGAATCCCGTCAGCCGCGGTACGCCCAAGGCCGGGTCCACGTCGGCGAGGATCTCACCGACGCTACGCCGTTCCCCGCGGCCGCTGCGGATGTCGAGCAGGCCGAGGCCTGGCAGCGGCTGCCCGTCGACGCCACCGAACTCGGCGCCCAGGAGCTGATAGCCCGCGCACACCGCGAATACAACCGCGCCGGAAGCGGCCGCGGCCGCAAGCCCGTCGTCCACGCGCAGCCGCCGCGCCGCAAGGATCTGCGGCAGATCCTCACCACCGCCCATCAGGTAGATGTCGCCCTCGGTTGGCACCCGCTGGTCGGAATTCACGCTGACCGCCTGCGTCGCGATGCCGCGCAGCCGGGCACGCCGCTCGAGGACGAGCAGGTTCCCACGATCGCCGTAGGTGCTGAGCAGGTCCGGATATACCCAGACCAGGCGGAGTGGCCTGCCGGTCACGACACCCTCCCGAGCGCGGCGCGGATCTGCTGGAACGCCGTGTAGTTGGCGAGCACGTCCAGCGTGCCCTCGACGCGGTCCACCGCGTCGTCGATACCGCTGACAAGTTCGAATGGGACCTCGTCGGCCTCGAGCCTGACCGCGAGATCGAGCCGGCGTTCCCCGGTCACGAATACCCGGCGTCCGCGCAGCACACGGTAGTCGACGTCCCACAACCAGGACGTGTCCTTCCCATCCGGCTCCTGAGCGTTCACCCCGAGGACTATCGGCGTTGGCGGCGGATCAAGTACGTCGAACGCCTCCAGCCAGCCAGCCGGGTTCTTGGCGAGCAGCAGCCGCACGGGCCTGCCCCGCCGCTCGACCTGCGTATAGCGACCTGCCACCGAGGTCACGCCGCGCAGGCTCGGCAGCGCCTGCGCCACATCGACCCCGAACACCTCGACAACGGCGAGGGCGACGACCGCGTTCGCGCGGTTCGCCCGGCCGGGCAGCGCGAGGTCGAGTTCGTGAGCGCGGCCGGCGGAGTCGATCACCTTGCCGCCATCAAGCACCCAGCTCACCCGCGGCCGCGCGCATGCGCACTCGCCGCAGCGCCAGTCGTCGCCGTCCCTGCGGAGGTGAGAGCCGCACTCGGGGCAGCACCAGGAATCCTCCCGCCAACGCTGACCGGCCGATACCCAGGTGACGCTCGCCGAGGACGCAGCCGCCCAGGCGACGAGGGGGTCGTCGGCGTTGGCGACGACCCTGGTGCCTGACGCGGCGCCGAGCGCATCCCGCCAGTGCCGCGCGAGCAGCCAGATCTCCGCGGCCCTGTCCATCTGATCGCGGCTCAGGTTCAGCAGCACGACGACCCGTGGCGCCGTCGCCTTCAGCACCCGCGGCAGGTATTTCTCATCTACTTCGAGCACCGCGTACGGCGCGTTGGGCGCCTGGCCGAGCGCCGCCGCGAGACCCTCCTCCATGTTCGCGCCGTACCCGTTCGACGCGACCCCCTGGCCGAGCGCGCCGAGACCCGCCGTTATCAGACGCGTGGTCGTCGTCTTACCATTCGTACCCGTGACGAGGACGATCTGCCGTCCCGCAGCGAGCATCGAGAGGAGATCGGGTTCGAGCCAGAGGCCGATCTTCCCGCCGATCACCGAACCGTCGCCGCGGCCCGCCATCCGCGACAGCCTGCCGGCCGCGCCGCCCATGGTCGTAGCTAGCCGCGCCCGCAACGGAAGTCTGTCCATCGTCCCGATGGTATCGGGACGGGGTGAATGTCACCGCCGATCCGTGTTCGTTCGCCTGCGCAGTCGGGCACCCGGCGGCCGGACGCTCAGCATGCCCTGTTTCACCCGAGGCGCCGCGGGCGGCCCGGTGGGAAAGCCAGGCGCGGCAGGACCGGGCGGCCCGGTGAGTGCGGCGCCCCCATCCCCGTCATCCCCATGGTCCGCGACGTCGGCCATGAAGCGCCCCGGCCAGGAGAGGACGTCAACCAGCCAGCCGGCGTCAAGGATCATGGCCACCTCGCCCGCACGCGCGTAGCCGTCCATGCCGATGAGCACGGTGGCCATGTCGGCGAAGAAGGCCACGTGCTCGTCATCGCCGACCACCGCCTTCCACGCTGCCCACTGGTTGCGCTCGAGCTCCATCGACAGCGGGTGCCGCGCGAGGTCCTCCAGCCGGTTCTCGGCCGTTACGCCCGGCCCGTCCCTGACACCCCGCAGATCGTAGGTCAGTTCCGGTGCCTGGCCGGAGCGGCTCGGTACCGCGAGCGCCTGCTCGACCTCATGCACCCAGCGAAGCTGCGGAATCACCCAGGCCGCGCCGGCGCAGGTGCCGACCAGATCGCCCGCGTCACCGAGGATCCGGTCTGCCGTATCGGCGACACTTCGCGTCAGCCGCCGCGGATCATACGAATCCCGCAGCGATACCGCACGGGATGCCACGGCCGCGTCGATCACGGTCGCGAGCACACACTCACGCAACCGCGCATCGCTTTCGAATCCCGCCCAGCGGCGGCGCACAGGTTCAGGCACAGCGGGCAGCGCACGGCCCGTGAGGAACCCGAGCACGAGCGTCTCCGCCCAGATGCGCAGCCAGGCTTCATCTGGCGAGGCGGACATCAGCTCCGCGGCGCGCAGCTCGAATAGGCTGCACGCCCGGCCGGAGCGGCACTGCCGCCCGCAGGCGGCCGACCGCCGGTCCTCGATCGGCGGAGCGGGCCCGTCGAGCACCCGTTCACGCCGCTCGCCGAGCGGAATACGGACGCGCAGCGGCCTGTCCATGCCGTCGGCGAACACCGCGGCGATCCCGGGCTCGAGCGAGACGACCTGGCGGGACTGCTCCTCGTCAAGATTCATCGCGGCGCCCACAAGCTGACGGTCATCTTGTGCGGGCAGGCGGTGCACCACCTTCAGCGCGGTGTTCTTCACCACGTCGGGCACCAGCTTGCTCGGGATCTGCTCGGCGACCACGATCCCTTCGCCGTAGGCGCGGATCTCCGCCAGCATGCCCGCGAACAGCTCGACCGCATGGGAGCTTGCCCGCTCCTGGCCGCGGTTGCGGAGCAGCCGGTGGGCCTCCTCGATGACGATGACGTGCCGCAGACCGGCCGCCTTCTGGATGCGGGCACCCAGCCGCAGATGCTCGACGATCCGGATGATCAAGGTGCCCATGAGGAACGCCTTGTCTTCGTCGTTCGCGACATCCTCGATGGCAAGGACCACATTGCCACGCAGCAGTTCGCTGATGTCTGCTGGATGACCGCCCTCGAAGAACCGGCCCGCCGAGCCGATCCGCAGTGAGCGCAGCCGCACGTCCACGAAGCCGCGTACATCCGCCTGTAGCTCTTTGCCGTATCCGACGTCCTCGATCACCCGCAGCGCCGTGCGCTGTAGCTGCTCCAGGGTCGGGATGGCCGGCGCCGCGAGCGCGCCCGGCAGGCCGCCGCCGGTTACCACATCCCAGCCGTTGGCCTCGTAGACCCTCTGCAACGCCTGCGACATGATCTGCGGGAACGGCTCCTCCGCGTCGAAGGCAGCCTGGAATAGCGCCCGTACCATGTCGATATGCGCCTGCACCGGGTATCCGGGCTCCGGTGCGAGCGGGTTGATCGACAGCGGGATAGCCTGCGGGTCGGATGGGTTGATCACCGTAACCTGACCGATCCCCTCCACCCGGCCGGCCATGGCGGCGTACTCCGACTTGGCGGGCTCGATCGCCAGCCACGGCAGGTTCGCCTGCGTCAAGCGCTCAAGCAGATGCCTTACCGTCTGTGACTTGCCCGCACCCGTCGCGCCGGTGACGAACACGTGCCGGTTCAGTGTGGCGAGCGGCACGCGGAACGTCCCGACCGGCCGGTCCTGGCCATCGAGGATCGCACCGAGCTCGATCGTCTCTGGCGCGCCCGGCCGGTGTTCCCCGTCGCGGCCATCGGTCTCGCTCGTCACATCGAAATACCCGGAGTCGAGCACGCGCAGCCCGGGAACCTCGCGGCGGGGCAGGCCCGCGAGAGCCGCGAGGGCACCCGCTGTGGCGGCGAAGGGGACATGCGCGTCGTCCCCCGCATCGTGCACCTTCGCCGCCAGCGCGTCCAGCAGACTGTGCGCCTCGAGGCCGCTGCGCAACCGGTAGGGGTGACGGCTGAGATCGACCGAACCCACGAGCACCGGGGCGACGCGGCGCAACTCGGCGGGGGTCGCCGCACCAGCGAGCACCCGCACACGCCAGAGCCCGGCTTCGCGGAAAGCGTCAAGCTCCCCAATCCGGCGCTCCGCTCGCTCCACGTCCAGCCTCGCGCGTTCCTCCTCGAACCGCCGTATCGCGGTGAGCTGTGTGCGCAGTTCGGCCACCTCGACGTCGAGCAGGTCAGTTGGCTCGGCCACAACCAGCCAGCCGAATGGCCGGTCCATGAGCGTGACGAGCGTTGACTCGAACAGCGTGGGCTGCGCTGCATCGGTCAGGGACTCCCGGCCTTCTTCCCTGGCGAGTGGAGGAGCCTGCCTGCCCGGGCACGGCGTCCAGAACAGCCGGTCCGCCTCGGCGAGCCAGCCGTCGTTGATCAGCGCTCCGCGTGCGCCGTTCGGGAAAAGCATCCCTGCTGGTGCCGGTGATGGTGATGGTGATGGTGCAGCCGCCGAACCCGGTGCGGACAAATGCGGGGGGACGGGCCCGGCGTGCGTCCCGAACTGGGGCGCTGCCTCGGGTGCGGCGTACGGCCAGCCGGGCGGCACGCCACTCGGCCCGGCGTGCGGCACGCCACTCGGCCCGGCGTGCGGCGCGGCTTGCGGACCGGCGTGCGGACCGGCGTGCGGCGCGGCTTGCGGACCGGCGTCCCTCGCCCCGTACGGCGCGGCACGCGGACCGGCGTCCAGTCCCGCGTACGGCGAGGCTCGCGGCCCAGCGTACGGCTCGGCGTGCGGCCCAGCCTGCGGCGCTGCGTGCCGCCCTGGCTGCGTGTCGGCGAACGGCCCGGTTTCGGCGGTGAGATCGTCTGGTCCGGTGGGGAGAATTAGCGGACCGGCATTGGTGATCAGCTCCAGTGGCGCACCGCCGCCGCGCGATAGCCAGCCGACGACGAATGGCCTGCGACGCTGCGCGGCGCTCAGCGCGGCGGGGAGAATCGCGACGAAATCCCACTCAGGCGAGCTCACCCGCGCGGGCGACGGCACTGCGAGAACCCGGTACCAGGGCGTGGCCAGTGCCGCGCGCAGCTCTGCTGACTCACTCACGATGCGTGCATACCAGGCTACGCGTGGCCGTGTCACAGGAACGAGACTTCTGGCGAGGTGGCGCCGGTGCCCGTACCCGCTTCACCGGTCCGCCACTGGCACTCCCCCCTCAGAAGACGTCGTTCTGACACCCGGAATATTCATCCTTGGCGAGGTTTCGGGTGGGATGTTGAACGTGGCGAGTTGGGAAGCGGCACATGTGTGGTGTGGGTTGCCCGAGTGACGCCGCATGTGAGACGTGGTGTGAACAGGACTGCCTGGCGGGAGTGCGGCTCGGTGACGCGCGGTGCATGTTGCGCGTGCGGCGCATGAGAGAGTTTCGTTACGAGGAATCGCGTGGGCGGTGCTTGCGCCAGTCGAGGCGGGGCGGCGGCGGGCCAAGGTTCGGTGGCGGCTGGTCCTCACCTTGCCAGCTCACGGGGGTTGGCGGTCGGCGCGCTGATCCTGGTGGCCGTCTGGGTGGCCGGCCGACCTGGTCGCCTGTGCCGTCCGGGCCAGCCTGATCACCCAAGCCACCCGAGCCACCCGAGCCGCCGTAATCACCTGACTCGCCCGCGCCACCTGAGCCGTCGCCGTAGCCGCCGTCGTCGCCTGGGCCTCCCAGCCCACCCGGTCCAGCATGACCGCCATAGTCACCCGAACCACCTGAGCCGCCGCCGTAGCTGCCGTAATCACCCGCACCACGCGGGTTCCCCGGCTCACCTGGCACACCCGGGCCAGCATGACCCCCATAGCCACCCGAACCACCTGAGCCGCCGCCGTAGCTGCCGTAATCACCCGCACCACGCGGGTTCCCCGGCCCACCTGGCACACCCGGGCCAGCATGACCCCCATAGCCACCCGAACCACCTGAGCCGCCGCCATAGCTACCGTAATCACCCGCACCACCCGGCCCACGCGGGCCTCCCGGGCCTCCCGGGCCTCCCGGGCCTCCCGGGCCGACGTGAGCGCCATAGCCGCCCGGTCCGGCATGAGCGCCGTGGCCGCCCGGTCCGGCATGAGCGCCGACGCCACCCCGGTACGGGCCGCCGGGGCCAGGGCCACCCGGGCGAGGGGTGCCGCCAGCGCCAGAAGCAGGGCCGCCCGGACCTGGACCGCCAAGACCTGGACCACCCGGACCAGGCCGGGCGCCGGGACCGGCCGGCCCGGTTTCCGCGTATGGCCCGTGGCCCGCGGCGTGCGAGCCCTCATTAGCCGCCAACGTCGCCGTCTGCGCCGCCGCCCGTGGCAGCAGCATCGCCTCTTCGAGGCTGAGCAGCGTCGCGGTGGGCAGAGCGACGATCGCGGGATTGGCATCCGCGAGCACGACCCGCCTCGCGCCTGCGGCGGCGTAGGTGATGATCATCGCGCTCGGGGGCAATTGCTGGAGCTCATGCTGTTCGACGAGAAATTCCCTGGACCGCTGCGAGGTGCGGGCCAGCGACTCGCTGGTGCCCATCGCCCGTGAAGTGTTGACCCCCCAGGCCGTGCCCGAGGTGATTCCGTCAGTTACCGATTCGCTGTCGCTGGTGCCGTAGGAGTGGCTCGCGTCCCTGCTGCGGGACCGGGTCGCGTGGCCAAACGGCATCAGGTTGCTTTCGTGGCTTTCGCCCCGGCCCCGGCTGCGGCCTTCTGTCTCGCTCGTCGAGGTGGACGTGGAGACCGAATCCGCCCTGCCCACCGTGCTCGTGTACGAGTCACCGGTGGTGTCGGTCACCGACGTGCCGATGGTCTCGGTGAGCTGGCTCAGCACGAACCGGTGCTCGGTGCCGATCTGCTCGCTCGCTGCCTTCGCGTCCTCCGCGTTACCGAGCCGCATGAATACCACCGCGGCGTTGCCGCGTCCAATGCGCTCCCGGACGTGACCAGGGATCGACCGGTAGGCGAGGACGAGTCCGGTCCTGGTCTGCTCACACGCATCGCAGAGCCGGTCAAGCACGTCGCCGCGGAGCTTGTCCGCGCCGTACAGGAATACGGTGTGCTGCCACGGCCGCGCGGCGGGAGCCCGGCGGAGGATGTGGGTGAGAGCGGTGACGACAAAGGTGCCGAGCACTCTGTTGCCGAACACGCCCGCACGCCTGTCGGTCGAGACCACGCGCAGCCTGGCCGGTGCGAGCGGGGTCAGCCCGGTGCCCAGCTTCTCCAGCTTCCTCAGCTGGGACTCCAGGGCCCAGGCGCGCTCGATCACGACACGGTCAGCCGCGCCCCGGCCGAACATGGTGCCGATTCGCTCGAGCTGCCCGGCGTCGATAAGCCCCAGCCTCAGGTCATCGCGTGGATCCCCCACCTGCGCGAGCGCCCGCAGCGCCGCATTGACCTGTGCGATCGTCGCCTGCCCGCCGAACACCCTGAGCACGCGCTCCAGAATCGCGTTGTCGTAGGACAGGTCGCGCGTGCTCGCGTGCTCCTCGCTCACGTTCACGACCATGGCGAGCACGTCGGCGAGTTCTTCGCAGCCAAGGTTGGTGCCGACGTCCAGCCTGGGCAAGTCGACCGGCAGCACCCAGACAAGCGGATCGATGCCCGACCGCTGCGCGACGGAGACGAGGTCGGCGGCGGCCGCACCCTCGGACAGGTCGATGACGGTGACCTCGCCTCCGGCGCTGAGCCTGGACGCGCCGATCAGGGTGCTCAGCGCGGACCAGCCGGAAAGCGTGCCACCAGCCACGTCGACGCGCTCGACGTCGCCAGGAAGGGATACCGCGTACCACTGGAGCTGCCGGTCGTACACGGCGCGCCGTTCCCGCCATTCGTGGAACCTGCGGGCGTGCTCCGCCTGCCACGCGTAGAGGCGGGCCTCCTGCTCCGCGCGGATCTTGCCGAGCCGCTGCCGCTCTTCGCCGATCCTCGACCGCAGCGCCCGCTCACCCTGCCAGGTGGCGTATCCGGCAAGCACGGCCGCGATCAGGCAGATGATGATCCCGAAGCCGGCGAGCAGGCCGTTCAGCAGCCCGGTGATCCAGGCGGCGAGCAGCGCGGCCGCGAGCACGAACGCGATGCAGAAGGCCAGCTTCAGCGGCCGGTTGAGCAGGTTCTCCTCGCGACGCTGCGCGGCCACCCACTCCGGGTTGAGCTGTTCCTGCTCGGGCGGCGTGGGACGGCGGGGAGGCGGACCCGGATCGGGGCTCAGCAGCGTGTACTGCCAGCCCAGGTAGACCCGGTCTGGACGGAACGGCTGCCGGCCGCGCGGTGGCTGCCGCGCTCGGTCGTGGGAGGCGGACGTCGCGGTCACGTCGGCCATTCTCGATGCTCCGGTGATTCGCCCGGGACCGCGCTTGTCAGCCCAGGCCGGCGCGGGCCGGCGGGCGCCGGACGCTGGCCGTCCTGCTTTCCCTGGCGCCGTCTGCCACCACGGCGGGATTGACGCCGTGAGCGGCCCTGGCCATCCCCCGGGCCAGCACTGGCCGTGCTGGCCGTGCTGGCCGTGCTATGCGCCCCCGGAGGCCCGTGCACGGCGCCCGGGTCACCGGCCTGACCGGCTGAGCCACCATTGAACCCGAACGGCTGCCGTGGATGCGGCGGCGCCTGGAATGCCGCGCCGCGTGCGGCTCGCGGTGAGACGGTCGTGGCGGCACCGGTCACCGGACGTCGGCGCGACGGTGCGTGCAGCCGGGCGCGCACGGTCTTGCCCAGCGGGACGAGTCGCCGCTGCGGGGCCTTGACCAGTAGGACGAACTCGCCGTTGCCCAGGCCACACAGGGCCTCGGGTGACACCACGGGCCGGCGCACGAACGCGGTGCCGCTGGCCGACGTCTGTGCCGCGGCCGGCATACCCGCCGCCGCGTCGCCAGGCAGGTGGATGCCCGGTGCAGAGTAGTCCGGTGCCGTGCCGCCGGGTGCCACAAGGCCGGACGTGACAACGGCAGGTGCCGCATAGCCCGATGGCGTGGCGCGTGACTCGGGCACCAGGACCGCGGCCCCGCCGACCCGCGCCGCACCGGGCGCCTGCGGGCCGGCCTCACCAGGGACCAGCTTCTCGCCTGTGATCCTGGCGAAGCGCTCCGCCATCACCGGATCTGTCAGCCGGTGGATCACGACCGCGTTCACCTGATCGGCGAGCTTCTCCGCCGCCTGCGCCGACGTGGTGGTCAGTACGGCAGGCAGGCCTGCCCGGGCACCGCGTGTGATCAACTCGGTCAGCACACCAGCGGGAACATCACCGCACTGCTCGAACCAGACCAGGCCGTCGCCCTCGACGCCGATCCTGCGTAGCTCGCCGCAGATAGCCATGACGTCCTGGGCGACCAGGCTCGCCACGGCGGCCGCCGATCTGCCGCGGGAGTCGTTGTCCAGCGAGAACAGCACGACTCCCCGCTGCCTGATCACCCGGCCAAGGTCGACACACGAACCGGCGGCTTCACCGGCCGTGTCTTGCTTCGGGGGCGCCAGCCACCGGCCAAGTGGTGACGAACGGAGCTGGGTCAGCTGGCCGGTCAGCGCCGTCATCGTCTGGGGGTCCGCCTCGAACAGGCTGGCGGAGACCTTGACCCGCTCGATCAGCCCCTCGCGCTGTGGGTGGAAGCGGGGCACGTGCTCGGCTCTGGCACGCAGCGCCGCAGGGTTGAGCAGGTGCAGTACCTCGTCGAGCACGGGCGTGCGCGGGTCACCCGGCGCCGCGTCCGTGACGGCGAACAGGTCGGTCAGGTAAGCGCCACAGCTTCGGCGGTACTGGTCGGCGGTCCCCACCCAGTCGATCATCCCCATCACGAGCGCCGCACGGCGGCCGGGGTCGCCGCGCCGTAACGGTTCGTAGTACAACGGGCCCGTGGCGGCGAAGACCTGCAGCGGTGTGCCTGTCGCGCCGCAGACGATCGCGAACCATTCCGCGAGCTGCCTGCTGCCAGACAGGTCGACGGCGATGACCGGCTTCCGGCGCCTTATCGCGGCGTGCACGAGCTGGAAGCTCGTGGTCGTGGTGCCTGAGCCGCCCGCACCCGTGCACAGGACTCCTGGGGCTACTTCGGCCCAGGACAAGGCGGCGCGGCCGCCGCCGGGCGCCGCGATGCCGAGGCACGCCCCGTCTCTGGTCACGACACCGCCGCCGCGGACGACGCGGGCCAGGTACCACCGCCTGATCGCGATCACGGCTCCGGGCCGCGGCGCGGGAAGTCTCCACTCATCGGTATGCAGCCAGCTCAGCCAGGCGGCGATCGCCGCCTCTGCCGCGCCGGTCACGAGTGCGAGCGGCAACTGCCGCGGCAGCCAGGCGCCCATGCCGCCGAACGCGGCGCCGAGGTGCATTATCCGGTCGGGCGCCCCGCTCACGCCGCCCAGATAGGCGACGACGTGCCGCGGACCCGCGAGCAGCCCGCGCACCGCGGTCGCCGGCCCGATCGCGAGGGCCCAGACCACACCGGCCGCCGCGGGGATCGCGAGCCATTGCGGCCGCCATCTGGTGACTTTCGTGATCGCGTAGAAGAGGATGGCCAGCACCATAGTGAGCTGCGCGAAGACCAGATGGCCAAGGACGAGGAGCACGCCGAGAGCAGCGACGAACTCGGCGCGCCGTGGGGCTGTGCTCGGGATCAGGTAACGCCCGCGCCGGGGTACGCGATCCCGGGCTGTAATTCCTCCGGTTGACATCTCGGCTCAAGGGTCCCAGCACCGCTGGGTACATGTCCAGACGCCCGCGGTAGCGCCTGCTCAGGGTGGTCGTTATGGGCTCCGTGGTCATTTCGCGCACCGCCGTGGGCCGTGCGTACCGTGGTGGCAGTGACTGCTATGGCGCTCGTGTGGACTGTGATGGCGGTGCCCGATCTGTCCCCAGGGCTCAGGGCCCGGGTTCGGCGGTGTCGAGCACGATCCTGAACATGTCCGGCCGCAGCGCTAGCACCGTGAGTGCCACCGGCTCGCATACGCCGGCATCGGGCCGGCTGACGCGAGGGCGGATGGTTTCTGGTCCGGTGCCATCATTTCGGGCGCCATCATTTCGGGCGCAGTCGGGTCCGGCGCCGTCGGGTCCGGCGCAGTCGGGTCCGGCGCCATCGGGTCCGGCGCCATCGTTTCTGGCACTGCTGGGCTCGACGCTGTCGGGTTCGGCGCCGTCTGCTGCGGCGCCGTCTGCTGCGACGCTCGCGCGGGCCCATCGCCCATCGCCGGGCTTACCGCGAGCCTGCGGTGGGCCGCCGACGGGACTCGCGGCGTCTAGGCGGGCGGTGATCATGACTGCCGGGGTTCCGCTCGCGAGCCTGAGCCTGCGCGCGATCGCCCTCGCCGGAGGCTGGATCTCGATCCGGACCGCGCCGAGGCGGATGGCGGTCCCTGCTGTGTCCATCCCGCCGTCGCCGATTGCCATGGCGAGTTCCTCGGCATCGCCGCCGGAGTCCATGTCCGGCGCTGGCGACCGTGACTGGTGCACGACGGGCTCAGACCGCGACGATGCCCCGGGCGCATCGGGTTCTAGCCTGGTGAGCAGGTGCCCGTGCCTTTCCTTGACATAGATCACCCGCGTGGCGGCGGGCTCGCCGTCGGCGGTCCACAGGCACCTGCGCACCCAGACCACGGCTCCGGGTGCGACGCGGAGCACGTCGGCGACGTCCGCCGCCGCACGCAGCCGCGACACGCGGACCGCGGTGCACGACACCCGGTGATCCATTGGGTCGATGAACGAGGAGAGGCCGGGCAGCCCGTCGAGGCTGACCAGGTACTCCGCAGGGCCGGCCCGGTGCACCTCGCCGGTCGGCAGCCGGCGCAGCAGCTGACGCCGGATAAGTTCGTCGACAGCGGCGTCAACTTCGGCCGACGTGACCTGGAATCGCCGGGCAAGCGCGGTGCGCCGGGGCAGCGGGTAGCCGGGCTCACGGCGGGTCAGGCCGACAGCCATCCGGTCGGCCAGAACCTGGACGGGTGGCCGCTGCAGCGCCCCGTGGGCGGCGCTGCGAGCAGCGCCGGCACCGCCAGCAGCACCGTCTGCACCACCGGGGCTCATTCCGCGTGGCGCCTCGATCGCGCGATCACGACCCGGCCGGCGATGATGATCAGCAGCACGACGAGGGTCAGCCCATTCGGCCAGTGACGTAGGCCTTCGTGCGGCTGTCGCTCGGATCCTGGAAGATCTGCTCGGTCCGGCCGTACTCGACGAGCACGCCCGTGCGGGTATCGTTCTCGCTGTCCAGGAGCACGGAGAAGAAGGCGGTGCGGTCGCTGACCCGGGTGGCCTGCTGCATGTTGTGCGTGACGATGACGATGGTGTACCGCTGCTTGAGCTCCCGCATCAGGTCCTCGATGGCGCCCGTCGCGATCGGGTCGAGCGCCGAGGCGGGCTCGTCCATGAGGACGACGTCCGGCTCGACGGCGATCGTGCGGGCGATGCACAGCCGCTGCGCCTGCCCGCCGGACAGGCTCAGGGCCGACTGGTGCAGGCGGTCCTTCACCTCGTCCCACAGCGCGCTCCGGCGCAGCGAGTGCTCGACGATCTCATCCAGCTTGTCCCGGTTGCGCTGGCCGTTGATGCGCGGCCCGTAGGCGACGTTGTCGTAGATCGACTTCGGGAACGGGTTCGGCTTCTGGAAGACCATGCCGATGCGCCGGCGCACGGCCGTCGCGGAAACATCTCTGCCGTACAGCGACGCCCCGCGGTAATGCACCTCACCGTCGACCCGGGCGCCCGTCACGAGGTCGTTCAAGCGGTTCAGCGCCCGCAGCACCGTCGTCTTCCCGCTCCCGGACGAGCCGATGAAGGCCGTGATCTCGTGCTCCTGCACGGCCAGCGAGACGTCCGTGACCGCCTTGAAGGCGCTGTACCAGATCGAGACGTTCTTCAAATCGAAGACCGGCGCGCCCGGTCCTGGCTGCACTTCCTGCCGCTCGGCCGCTTGCTCGGCCCGCTGGCTAATGGCGGCGACGTTCTGCTCGGATTGCCGTTCCATGACGTTCCTAACCCAACTGTCTGGTGAAGCGTGCTGTGATGAAGCGGGCGGCGACCAGGAGCACAAAGGCAATCACAATGAGCGTAAGCGCCGCCCCCCAGGCGCGCGCCTGCGCGCCTGCGTACGGCGACACCGCGTTCGTGAAGATCTGCGAGGGCAGCGCGGTGTTGGCACCACTGAACACGTTCCGGTTCACTGTGGTCACCGTGAGGATGGTGAACAGCAACGGCGCCGTCTCACCCGCGGCCCGGGCGACGGCGAGCAGCGCGCCGCTGACGATCCCGCCGATCGCCGCCGGCAACACCACGGTCAGCGTCACCCTGGACTTGGTGGCGCCGAGGGCGTAGCTCGCTTCGCGCAACGGGTCCGGCACCAGCCTCAGTATCTCGTAGCTGGAGCGGATCACGATCGGCAGCATCAGGCAGCCCAGGGCGAAAGCCCCCGCCAGGCCCGAGAAGCCGAAATGCAGCACCCAGATCGAGAAGATGAAAAGCCCCATCACGATCGATGGCACGCCCGTCATCACGTCGGCCATGAACCCGATGAGGCGCGCTACCGGGTTCTTGCCGCCGTACTCGTTGAGGTAGATCGCGCCCAGCACGCCGAGCGGTACGGCCATGAGTGTGGCGAGGCCTACGATCTCGAGCGTGCCGACCACCGCCGGCCCGATTCCGCCCACGTTCGCGGGCGCGACCGACGGCGGGATCGAGCCGGTCAGGAAGGACCAGCTAATGATCGAGGCGCCGCGGGCGATCACCGTCCACAGGACGAACCCCAGCGGGATCATCACGAGCACGAACGCGAGCACCATCAGTGCGGTCGCGACGCGGTCCCTGCGGCGCCGCCAGGACGGCGGCTCTCGCAGGTCGAGCTTTTGCTCGGTGGCAACGGCCATCAGGCACCCCTCTGGCGTCGGGCGGAGCGCTCCACGACTCCCCGGGCGATGATGTTGATGACGATCGTCATGATGAACAGGAGCACGCCGAGCCCCATCAGCGCGGCGCGGAACACGCCGGAGGCCTCGCCGAACTGGTTCGCGATGACCGCGGGCATGGAGTCACCGGGTGCGAACAGGTGGGACGTGATCGTGGCCGACGAGCCGATCACGAGCGCTACGGCGATCGTCTCGCCCATCGCCCGGCCCAGGCCGAGTAGCACCGCCCCGACGATGCCGGCCTGGCTGTGTGGCAGGACGGCGCCGCGGATCATCTCCAGGCGGGTGGCGCCCAGCGCGTAGGCGCCCTCCTTGTCGATCGCCGGCACCGTCGCGATGACCTCACGCGACAGCGAGGTCACGATCGGCGTGATCATGAAGGCCAGGATGATGCCGGCGGTGAAGAACGAGGCCCCGCTGGTGGGCGGCCCGAACAGGGCGCCGAGCACCGGGACGCCGCCCGCGGCCGAGCCTATCGAGGCGTAGATGCCGCCGATCCAGGGCGCGAACACCAGGATCCCCCACAGGCCCCAGACCACGGACGGGATCACCGCCAGGAGGTCGATCACATACACGATCGGCCGTGCCGCCCGCGGCCGCACGACCTCGGTCAGGAGCAGGGCGGTGCCGACGCTGAACGGGACGGCCATCACGACGGCGATCGCCGCCGTGATGGCCGTCCCGTACATGAAGGCCAGCGCACCGAACTTCCCGGTCGCGGGGTCCCAGGTGGTCGAGAAGATCCCCTTCAGGCCCTCCGTGGTGAACCACGACGAGGCCTGCTGGGTGGTCGAGACAGCGATCAGGACCAGGATCACCAGCACCAGGAGGCCGGCCGCGAGCGCGAGAACCTGAAAGCCGCGGTCGCCCAACGGCCGCCGCTCCGACAGGGCACTGGCGGATCCGGCCGTCCCGGCCGGATCCGCCTGCGTCACTGTGCTCACGGGGACGAGCCGATCGGGTTCGCCTGCGTCACAGTGCTCACGAGCCAATCTTGCTGAGCTGCGCCTTGGCCATCTGGTCGATGCTGGAGGGCAGTGGCGCGAAACCCAGATTGGGGAGCATTTGCTGGCCATCTCCGACCAGGTAACCGACCCACGCCTGGAGCATCTTGGTGTCGTTCGCGTTCGGCTGCGTCTGGTACACCAGAATCCACGACTGAGCGGTGATCGGGTACGAGCTGGCGCCGGGCGCCCAGATCGCGCTGAACGTCAGGTCGGGCTTGACGGTGGCCTGGCTGGCGGCGGCGGCGGCCGACGTCGGCGACGGCGCGACGTAGTCGCCGGCCTGGTTCTTGATGGAAGCGTAGGTCAGCCCGGAGGCCTTGGCGTCGGCGTAGTCCACGTAACCGATGGCCCCGCTGGTGCTCTTGATGATCGACGCCACCCCGCCGTTGCCGTTGCCCCCCCGGCTGGTGGCGGGCCAGTTGATGGTCGAGCTGGTGCCGAGCGTCCATACGCCCGGCGCCCCGCTGACCAGAAACTGGGAGAAGTTCTGGGTGGTGCCCGAGGAGTCCGAGCGGCGGGCGATGGTGATCGCGGTGCTGGGCAGGCTGACGCCGGGGTTATCCGCCGCGATCGCCGGGTCGTTCCACTTCGTGATCTTGGCCTGGAAGATCTTCGCGATGACCGGCGCCGACAGTTGCAGCTTGCTGACGCCTGACAGGTTGTACGAGACCGTGACCGGGGAGATCACGTCGGGGAAGTAGAGCACCGTCTTGCCGTTGAAGTTCGCCTGCTCCTTGGCCGGGATGGGCGAGTCCGAGCCCGCGAAGTTGACGACCCCCGAGGCCAGGTCCGTCCGTCCCTTGCCCGAGCCGCCGCCGCCGTAGTTGACCGTCATGCTGGGCTGGACCGTCTTGAAGCCCTGGATGGCTGCCTGCTGGAAGGCGAGCTGGAGCGTCGACCCGCTCCCGTTGAGCGTGCCAGAAAGGTTTGAGCTACCGCCCGAGCCGCCGCTGGGCGACGAACTGCTGGTGCCGCCGTTGCCCGACGAGCCGCAGGCGGCAAGGAACAAAGCTGAAGCGACGAGGGTGACCCCCGCCGTCGTGACCCGCCGGATGCGCGGACGTTGCATAGTCAGATACCCCATTCATTCCTCGGCTCTTCGGCCGCAACAAACACCAGACCCCCACCGCCAGAGCAGTCCCCCGCGCCTACCATCAAGCAAACCGTGCTACTCGAGCGAGTCTGCCGTGCTGCCCAGATCCGCGAGTTAATGCATGGAATACAGACGGTGAAAGATATATGGACAGGAGGTAAACGTGCAGTGATTTCCCGACACCATCGGCATCGCGGCGGCCCGGAGAAACTCTCGCGATTACCCGCCGACCCCAGGATATTGTCAATCGTGCGTGGGGCACGCCGGGTATATTATGCACCGGATGACGTGCTGGGTTTCGGCCTACTACCCGCCGTATCCATAGCATCGGTGATTGTGGTTCCCTGCATCACCGTGGCTATGGAAAGCACGCTGCGTACGCCACCACCTACAGTCCGGTTCGATGATCCGGCCACCGGCCGGCCGGTTGCGCTGACGGTCGCCGTGCTGCGGCCCGAGTTGTCCCGGATCGTGGTGCAGACCGAGGATGTGCCGCTGCCAGGCGGCGAGGGGGATGTGTCACGTGCCTGGACCCACGCGGCGCAGGGCCGGGAATCTTGACTCGATATGCCTGCCCCCGCGCCCAGTAGGCTTCGACTATGCCCGAGCACCGGCAGCAGTTTCAGCGTGAGTTGGATGACATCGAAGCCAAGGTCATCGAGTTGTTCGCGATGGTCGCCGAGGATCTGGCCGCGGCGACCCATGCCCTCCTGAGCGGCGATGCCGAGATGGTCAAGGTGCTGGCCGAACGCGAGCGGACCATCAACGCCCTCTACTCGGAGATCGAGAACCTGGTCAACCGGGAGATCGCGCTGCAGGCGCCCGTCGCTTCAGACCTGCGCTTCTTGCTCTCCGTGCTGCGGATCGTGCCCGAACTCGAGCGCTCCCACGACCTCATCATTCACATCGCGTTCCGGGCCAACCACATCCTCAGCGAGGACCTCACGCCACGCAGCCGGGAGCTCGTCCAGCGAATGGGGCACGTCGCATCCGGCATGTGGCGCCAGGCAGCGGACTCGTGGTATCGGCGCGACCGTTCCGCCATGGCCGCGCTAGAGGAATGCGATCACGAGATGGACGAGCTGCACGCCAGCCTGACAGCCGAGATTGCCTCAGGACAAATGGCACCATCGGTGACCATGGAGATGACGCTGGTGGCGCGCTTTTACGAGCGTCTCGGCGACCACGCCGTCAACATCTCCCGCCGAGTAGTCTACCTTGCAGGATCCCAACCCGCGCAGTAGCTCGCACCGTGTTGGCGAGGTCATGGACCGTTCGTGGGGCCATGTCGCGCGCCCGCCGGCCCAGGACGCCCGGCTCTGTCTTTCGCCTGCTGGTCAGGCCATGCTGTAATCACGATGAGTCGCAACGATCGAGAATCTGAGGAGCACGGATGGCCGGAATCATCGTCGGGGTGGACGGCTCGGACCATTCTCGCCGTGCCCTTGGCTGGGCGATGCGCGAGGCCGCGCAACACCATGTCCCGCTGACAGTCATGACAGTTCACCCGGCCCCAGTTCGCCCGGCTACCAAGATCTACTGGGGTGTGCGCACCTATCCAGAAAACAGCTTTGACCCGGAGTTCGCGCGGACGGCGGTCCAGGAGTTCGTCGACAAGGCCGCGCGCGAAATCGGCGAACCGGTGCCCGAGGTCACCGTCTGCGTGGCCACGGGGGATGCGGCGGGCGAAATCGTCAAGGCCTCGCGTGATGCCGACATGATCGTCCTGGGGTCGCGCGGCAGCGGCGGGTTCGCCAAGCTCCTGATGGGTTCGGTGAGCAGCCAGGTCACACACCACGCGGCGTGCCCCGTCGTAATCGTCCCTGGGCCTCGCTAGTTGCAGCACCGCGTTGATCTTTCGGGGTAACGCGGCCTTGAGCGGGGTCCGTCGTAGGTCCAACGGTAGGGCTCCGCGTCGTGCTGGTCGCAGTGGAGGCACGAACCGGTTGATCGGCGGATGGGCAGCGATGTCCAGAAAAACAGCCGTGGGATCGCTGCGATCCCACGGCTGTTCGAACACGATATGACGATTAGATCACGATGTCGAGCTTCGCCACCCGCCCGTAGCCCGCCGATACCGCCCGGTCCACGCTCACTCCGCCGGGGGCGAGCACCCGGACCGTCCAGTTGCCCGGCGCGGCGAAGAAGGTGAAGCCTCCGCCGTCGCCGAGGGGTACCTCGGCGACGAAGTCCCCGCCATCGTTGAGCAGCCGGGCATAGCCGGTGGCCACCGCGGAGCCGTTATGGATCACTTGGCCCTGCACCACCGCCTGGCTGTCGATGTCGACCCCGGCCAGGCTGGCCACACCGCCCGCCGGCGCGCCGCATCCATCGGTCATTTGGCTGCTCCAAGTTCGATCGGGACGCCCACCAGGGAGCCGTATTCCGTCCACGAGCCGTCGTAGTTCTTGACGTTGCCCTGGCCGAGCAGTTCGTGCAGCACGAACCAGGTGTGTGCGGACCGCTCACCGATCCGGCAGTACGCGATTGTCTCCTTGCCGAAATCGAGCCCGGCTTCGTCGCCGTAGAGCGCGCGCAAGTCCTCGTCCGACTTGAACGTGCCGTCGTCGTTGGCCGCCTTGGCCCACGGCACGTTCTTGGCGGTCGGGACGTGCCCAGGCCGCTGCGCCGATTCCTGCGGCAGGTGTGCGGGCGCGAGCAGCTTGCCGCTGAACTCGTCCGGCGAGCGGACGTCCACCAGGTTCTGCTTGCCGATCGCGGCCACGACCTCGTCGCGGAACGCCCTGATACGAGGTGTCGGGCCCGCTGGCCACGTACGCGGTACGGGGCCGTTGCGGAACATCCTCCACGAGCTCGCGGGATTCAAGCTCCCACTTCTTCCGCCCACCGTCGAGCAGTTTCACGTTGCGGTGGCCGTACAGCCTGAAGTACCAGTACGCGTACGCGGCGAACCAGTTGTTGTTGCCGCCGTACAGCACGACCGTGTCGTCATTCGAGATGCCGCGTTCGGACAGCAGGGCTTCGAAACCCGTCTTGTCCACGAAGTCGCGGCGGACGGGATCTTGCAGGTCTTTCTTCCAATCGATCTTGATAGCGTCCTGGATGTGGCCCTTGTCATAGGCGCTGGCGTCCTCGTCAACCTCGACGAGCACCACACCTGGGTCGGACCGGTGAGCTTCCACCCAGTCGGCGTCCACGAGCACGTCGGAACGGCTCATGCGGGAACCTCCTTGTCATGGTCGGCCGACAGCCCCCCACGGCGGCCCGGCCAGAATTCGCGGATCAACAGGTACATCTGGCAGCCCAGGCAGTAGCCGAAGGCCGCGTTGAGGAAGGCGGCGGCGAGCGCCGCAGCCGTTGCGACTATGCCGAGCGCGGTGATCCCGGCCGCATAGCCGGCCACCCCGATCAGGCTGAACACGAGGCCCACCGCCTGCGCGAAACGCGGCGGAGCCGCTGGTTCGAGCTCTGCGGGAGGGCCGATGCGCGGCCGGATGAGCCAGCGGAAGAGCAGCCCATACGGTGCGTACTTGAGCCCGATCACTGCGCCGATCGCGAACACGACAGCCTGGGCGGCGAGCAGCCAGCCGCTGCCGGTGATCAGCACGAGCGCGAGCACCACCGTGGTGACAAGCGCGGCAAAGCGCTGGCCTCGGGGGTCGACCTGCATTTGTGCGCGCTCCTGTCGGTGGGGTCCGGACGCGGCCCCCGTTCGCCCGTGGTGTCAGGACGCAGGCAGGGCACCGCGCAGTCGAGGCGGCGACGCCGGACACAGCGCGGTGGCGACACGGCAGAAATCAACCGCGCGCCGCTTGGTCAGCAATCGCTCCGGCCCGCGGCCGGGCCAGTCGCCAGCGCCTGGATGCACATACCCGATGCTATGTGGGCTCATCCGGGCTGTCACCCCCGATGCGGATCGCGATGGTTGCGGTACCAAGTGTCTGTTTCGGAACCCGCGTTCGATCGGGGAGCCGGTCATCTGGGCGAGCATGACAAGGCCGCAGCCCGAAGGCGTGCCTGGAAGGCACGTCGAGGGCGAGAACGCAGCCAGGCGAAGCCCAGGGGCCGGCGAAGCCGGGCGAGGGTCCCGAAACAGACACTAAGACCGGCCTGGCTGGTCATAGCGCGGTATCCAGGTCTTCGGCGGCCTCATGCCCCGGGGCGATCGCGGCCAGCGCGGCGATCACGTCGGGCTTGCGCGGCTGGCCAGTTCCACGCCGCAGGATCGTGCCGTCCGCGCCGAGCACAAAGACCGCCGGCGTGCTGTGGATCCCGAGGCTGCGGACGAGGCCGAGGTTGGCCTCGGCGTCGACCTCGACGTGCACGACACCGTCCACCATGCCGGCGACATCCGCGAGGACCCGCCGGGTGGCACGGCAGGGCGCGCAGAACGCGGTGGAAAACTGCACGAGCGTAGCGCGCGATCCGAGCGGGCGGCCCAACTGCGCCGCGGTGATCACACCCGTGCGCTTTCCTGCGCCTGCGGCCCGCACGCCGTCGCCATCGGCGCCGGTGTCAACGCCAGCATCTGCGCCAGCGCCGGAAGCGCCGCCGATGCCCTGCGCTGACCTGGGAACCTGCTGGCCTCGCTGGCCCTGCTGGCCCGGTAGCTTGCGCTCGCCCCGCTGGCCCTGTTGCCCATGCTCACGCTGCTGGCTCTGCTGGTCCGCTCGAACCACGCGAAGCACTCCATTGCGGCGCCGCCAGACAACGCCGAAGACGGCAGCGGCGGCAAGCACCACCACACACACCACAAGGCCACTCACGCTCTTGCTCAATACCTGATGCCGGTGTTTCATTCCCGCCCACGTGACCCGGCCGTGCCAGCCAGGTACCCGTTTCCATGATCGTGGTGCATGGCCCGCCTATCGCACGGCCGTCAGTACGTACCATCGCCCTGGCCTACGGTGCCGTCCATGATCGCGGTAACTTTGCCGCGCATATCGCGGAAAAGTTACCGCGATCACGAAAGGTGCGCACACGGTGGTTACGGGTGGGGCGGGTGATCCAGACGGGACGGCGTGCCCGCCGACGGCGGGCAGGCCGGCCGGGCCGCAGCTGCGGCTGCGGCTGCAGCTGCGGCTGCGGCTGCGGCTGCGGCTGCGGCTGCGCAGATTCTGGCCACCAGTCGATGGGGTGGTGGTTTGCCCAGCCCTGCACGAATCGGCTGGTACGGCTCACCCCCGGTAACCACGCACGCCGGGACCCCCTGCAGCCCACGGCTCGCGCCCCGGCAGCCGTTCGGACAGTGCCAGCCCGGGGGGCCGACCCCCCGGAACCCCCCGCCCCGCCACGCCCCGCACCCACGAACGGCGCGCCACGCGGCAGCCGTTAAGGATCTGCCAGCCCGGGGGGCCGACCCCCCGGAACCCCCCGCCCCGCCACGCCCCGCACCCACGAACGGCGCGCCACGCGGCAGCCGTTGAGGATCATGGTCGTCAGGTACCGGCGGCCCGGGGGATCGGGCACGCGGCCGCCCTGCGGATCAGGAGACCCTGCGGATCCGGAGATGCCGGGGATCAGGAGAACAGGGTGACCAGCGTCTTGCCGTGCGCGGTGACCTGGAAGCTGCTGATGCTCTCCGCCGTGACCGATACGGATCCCGGGTACCAGATCGCGTGATCGTTGGCCGGAACCTGCCAGCTGCCGGCGACCATCCGCCGCCCAGACGAGTCGATCACCCACAGCTGGCACTTCGTGCCAGCGCGCACACCCGACACCCACACGTCCATCTGAGTGCCCCAGCTCTGCGCCCGGTACTTCACGGTCGCGGTGACGTTGGTCGCCGAGTCGTGGCCTGACTCCGTCGTCCAGGCCCGCGCCGCAACAGCGTGGTGCTGCTGCGGCGTCGTGGTGCGTGAAACAAGCGCAGCCGCACCAGCGCCGCCGGCGATCACCGCCAGGGAGGCTGCCACCGCGAGCAGCGCGTTGCGCCGGCGCCTGGCCGTGCGCCGCTTCTCCATCTTGGTCAGCATCGAGTCGAGCAGCTGAGCGGGCGGTGCCTCGTCGGTTACCGGGTCACTCTGCCCGCGTTCGGCCTCCTTGAGGGTCACCCGGCCGAGCAGGGCCGGCAGGCCGGCCAGGCCGGCCAGCTCATCCCTGCACGTAGTGCAACTGGCCAGATGCTGGTCAACGATGGAGCGCTCGGCGGGATCGATCGCACCGACGACGTAGACGCCCAGTGCCTGCCGGATCTCACCGCATCCGGACGTACCCGCGGGCATCACGGTGCCAACCCCCGTTCCTCGAGTGCGAGCTTGAGCGCGCGAAGCGCATAGAAGGTGCGGGATTTGACCGTTCCCGACGGGATCCCGAGGACGGAGGCGGCTTCGGCCACCGAACGGCCGCGGTAATACGTCTCGACAAGAACCTGCCTGTGCTCGGGGCGCAGCGCGGACAGCGCATCGGCGACTGCCCACGATTCCAAGGCCCTCTCCGCCTCATCCTCCGCCGGAAGCAAGGCGATTGCCGCATCCCCGGTTTCGGCCGGCCGCGCGCGGCGCGCCCGGTATGTATCCACAACAAGGTTCTTCGCCACGGTGAAAAGCCACGGGCGCACCGGCCGCCCAGCCAACGCGCCGGGATGCCGCCACGCACGCAGCAGTGTCTCTTGGACGATATCCTCCGCGGCCTGCCTGTCACCACCTATCAGCCGTTGAACGTAGCCAAGCAGTGGCCCCCCGTGCTCCTCATACAGCGCACGGATCAGCTCGGCGTCGGCGACAGCGCCGCGCACGTTCGCCTGCCCGTTCGCGCTCACAACTCTGGCACGTCTGCCGGGGCGGTTCCGGTTCAACCGTCAGCCACTGTTCTCGAACTCCACGCCACGCGCCGACGCACTCACTTCGAAGCCGCCGTTCGTCACCCGCACGCTCGTCACTTTCAGGTGCATCGGCAGGTCGTGCACCGGCAGGACGAGGGCGAGCCTGCTGCCGAGCGGGCCCGGCGGAACCGGCAGCGTGCCGCCCACGGTGACATTACGCGGCGAGACCTCGATGGACGAGGGAGTGATGTGCAAAGACACCGCCGCAGAGACCGGCACCTGGAAGCCCTGGTAGCCGATTTTGCCCGAAAGTTTCAGCTTGCCACCGTCAGCGCCGAGCGTGATCCCCAACGGCAGCCGGCGCTGCACCGAGGCGAACGGGATCAGCGCGGTCGCGGTGGCGTCGTCGGCGGTCACATTGCCCGAGCCGTTGCCGAGCAGCCGGACGAGCGGTGCGCGCACCCCCGTGAAGCGCGCGCGCAGATCCCGTATCTCCATGCCCCCGGCCGTCACCGAACTCAGCGTGACGTCAACCTGGTCGTAACGCCCTGCCACCACCTGGGTCAGGAACGGTAATCCCTGGATGGCCACGGACGGCGGGGTCGAGAGGTTGTACGCGCTGGCCAGCCGTCTCGCGACCTTCCGCTGGGCGACATAGACGGAAATCCTGTCAGCCGCCACTAACAAGATCACGAGGATCAGCAGGAGAATCAGGGACTTCCGCATTTGCCGCCAACCTACCCGCCGGCGAATGGCGGCAGGACCTCAATCACCGAGCCCTCGCCGACCGCGACCCCCGCCTGCGGGCGCACGCCCGCAGGCGCGCCGTCGATGAGGAAAGAGGACCTGGCCAGCACGTCGAGGAAGCGGGAATCGGCCACTCGGTGCGCGCTCGCCACCGCGAGCGCCTCGGCCAGGTTGCGCGCCTCCACCGGCTCCTCCGCGACGCCAGCCGCGTCCTTTGCTGCCGCCCAGTAACGAATTGTCACCATGGCCACGTCGGTTATCCTCACTTGTGACGGGATCCGGGCGACGCTGCCCCCGGATCCCTATATTTTTACCCGGTCGGCAGCGCTTCGGCGGAGGTGAGGGCTTGAGCAGCCTCCTCGTGCTCACCAGCGCACTCGAACCGTCGGCTGAGGTGCTGCCCGCACTCGGCCTGCTCCTGCACTCAGTCCGGGTCGCACCTGCCGAGGCGTCGGCGCTGGTGGACGCGGCTCCGGCGGACGCGGTTCTCATCGACGCGCGGCGCGAACTCGCGCACGCCAAGAGCCTGTGCCGCCTGCTGCACACGACTGGCCTTGACTGCCCGCTATTCGTCATCGTGACCGAGGGTGGTCTTGCCGCGCTCACTGCCGAATGGGGCGCGGACGATGTGCTGCTCAACACGGCAGGCCCGGCGGAGGTCGAGGCGCGGCTACGGCTCGCAGTGGGCCGCCGAGCCGGGCGCCTGGTCGACGCGGAGCCAGACGAGATCCGGTCCGGCGATCTCACGATCGATGAGGCCACCTACTCTGCGCGCCTGCGCGGCCGTGTCCTTGACCTCACCTTCAAGGAATTCGAACTGCTGAAGTTCCTCGCGCAGCATCCGGGCCGTGTCTTCACGCGGGCCCAGTTGCTCCAGGAGGTCTGGGGCTACGACTACTTCGGCGGCACCAGGACCGTCGACGTGCATGTCCGCCGCCTTCGGGCCAAGCTTGGTGCGGAGCACGAGGCACTCATCGGCACCGTGCGCAACGTCGGCTACCGATTTGTGCCGCTGCGCCGCAGCGAGGAGGAACGGGAGGGCCGCCCGGCGCCTGTGCACACCTGACCTGCGCGACGGGAGACGGCATGGCGGAACCCATCCGGCCGCACGGCGGTATCACTGAGCGGGGCAGGCTGGCCGACGGCGACGCCGCCTCCGTGCTACGGCTCGCCGCGGCTGCCGCCGACGAGGACGGGGTCAGGCCGCTGTCCGAGCACGTCATGCTGCACCTGAGGTACGGCGGCGACCCGCGGGCACGCAATCTGCTGCTGCACGAAGGCACTGACCTGGCGGGATACGCACATCTCGACCCGACCGACCCCGTCGAGGGCCCGAGCGGCGAGTTGGTCATCGACCCCCGCTTCCGCGGCCGCGGACTCGGCAGAAAACTCGCGGATGCCCTCGTCACGGCGGCAGGCGGGCGGCCGGTCCGGCTCTGGGCACACGGTGATCTGCCCGCCGCCAGCCGGCTGGCCACCTCGGCCGGATTCGAGCGGATCCGGTCCCTGTGGCAGATGCGGCGCTCCCTGCAAGCCCCATTCGAGCGGCCGATGTTCGCCATGGGGATCACGCTCCGCACGTTCGTGCCCGGCCGCGACGAACCGGCCTGGATCGAGCTGAACAGGCGCGCGTTCGCCCACCACCCCGAACAGGGTGCCTGGACACGTGAAGATCTGGACCAGCGCGAGCAGGAGTCATGGTTTGACCCGGACGGCTTCTTCCTCGCCGAGCGCGACGGCCGGCTCGCCGGCTTCCACTGGACCAAGATCCACGGAGCCCAGGCAGCCGGCGGGCCGGGCGGTGGCCAGGCAGCCGGCGGGCCGTGCGGTGGCCATGAGCGCGACCAGAGCGGCGGTGCGCACGGGCACGAGGCGATCGGCGAGGTATACGTCGTCGGCGTGGACCCGGCCGAGCGAGGTACCGGGCTCGGGCGTGCGCTCACTCTCGCGGGCTTGCGGTATCTGCGCTCGCGTGGCCTCTTCCAGGTAATGCTCTACGTCGACGCGTCAAATACACCAGCGATCAGGCTGTACGAATCGCTCGGCTTCACCCATTGGGACACCGACGTGATGTTCAGCCGGCCAGGATCGCCGGGCGCTGCCGATGGGCCGGTCACCCACCGGCCAGGCGGATGATCCCGCAGGCGGCGGCCGCGACGACGCCCGCGGCCGGGAGCGTGAGTATCCACGCCGCCATGATGTTGCCCGCGACCCCCCAGCGGACGGCGGACAACCGCTTGGTGGCGCCGGTCCCCATGATGGCAGCGGTGATGGCGTGCGTGGTCGAGATCGGTGCGTGCCACGCGAGTGCCGTGACGTAGAGCACGCTCGAGGCCGAGACCTCCGCTGCGAATCCCTTCGGCGGATCAAGCGTGCTCACCCGGCGGCCAAGCGTCTTGATGATCCGCCAGCCCCCCGCGTCCCGGCATGGCGTTGGTCACAGCGCGCTCGGCCAGGCTGTCCCAGCCTTCCCCACCGCCCATCAGACCCACGCAACTGATCCTGAACGGCTGCGCGGCCAGACGAACGCAAGTAACGGTGCTCGTCAACGTGCGCACCACGCGGCGGGCCATCGCCAGCCCGCCCAGTCTCAGCCCCGGACAGCCCCTGCTCGGGGAGTCTCAGCCCGGCAGCGCGGACGGGCGGCTCGTGCGGCAGGCGGAGCCACGCTCGGCATCGGACCGGATCCCGAGGACTTCGTCTATCTCGGCCGCGGTAAGGCGCCTGTCCGCTATCGCGACCGCACTCAGCACCTCGGCGTAAAGCTCGATCTCGTCGAGGGCGACACGGTCGTGGACACGAAGGTCGACTTGCTCCGGCATCGTGTCCACCTCCGTTGCCGAGTCGTCACGCAGGATTCCTCGTTGTCAAGGCTACGTTGCCGCGTGGGGGGGCCGCATGACCCGAGAGGGTCATTCCGGGCCCATCCTCAGGTAGGGTTTTCCCCGCCCACCCGGTAACGATTCCAATAAGCGGGCAACATGACAGATTCCGATGGGCTAGCGAGGCACCGCTGCGCCTCGGCCGCCAGGTGGCCGCCCGGTGCAGCCGTGCCCTGGCGACATACCGCTCCGGCGTCGCGGCGAACGACTCACGATCCGCCGCGGTAAGCTCGCGGCGGATTCTCGCGGGCACCCCCGCGACGAGGACCCCTGCGGGTATCCGGGCCGCAGGCGTGACAACGGCGCCCGCGGCGATGAGCGAACCCGCGCCGATGCGTGCACCCCCGAGCACGATCGCGCCGATCCCGATCAGTGCCCCGGTCTCCACATATGCGCCATGCACGACGGCCCGGTGCCCGAGGCTCACCCGATCCTCCAGGATCACGGGCTCTCCCGCGTCCACATGCAGACAGCACTGATCCTGGATATTGCACCCGGCCCCCACCACGATGTCGTCCTCGTCGGCGCGCAATACGGATCCGTACCACACGCTGGCCGCCCGGCCGAGCGTGACCCGGCCCACCACGACGGCCCCAGGGGCCACCCAGGCCTCAGGATGGATCTGTGGCCCAGCCTCAGCGTCGCCGCTGCCGATTATGCCGACCAAACCAGCGTGCAGCGCCGCGGCGACCACTTCAGCGGGCATGCCAGCATCTGAATCCGCCACGAACGCCATCGTGCCGCATCGGTGCGCTGACCGCACGGGAACGGCATGCGGGCCCCGCGGACCCCCACGGCAACGATATGATCCCCGGAACAGGCGTGCGGCCAGACCGCCGCGCGTGTCGCGCGTCGCCTTGAGCGCTTCCTACGATTACGGACAAATCAGGACACTCAACCGTTTCGGTTGCGCGCACGGTGCTTCCGGACAAGAGTCGATCACGTCGTTCCCTCTGACCTGGATTCCATGACACCATGACTGAGCACAGCGAACTCCTCCCCAATCTCCTCGACGAAGACGCTTTTGAAGTTCAGATGCGCGGCTACAGCCGTCGGCAGGTCGACGAGTTCGTCGCCCGAAGCCGTAGCCAGACGCGCGACCTGGAAGAACGGCTCGCGCGAACTCTCGACGAGAGTGAGCAACTCCGCCAGCAGCTTTCCGCCGCGCACCAGCAGCCAGGCAGCAGGCCGCCGCATGAGGAGATCAGCGAGCGGATCGCGCAGATACTCAAGCTAGCCGACGACGAGGCCAAGGCGCAGAAGGCGCGCGCGAACGACGAGATCAGCAAGATGCGCAGCGACGCTCAGCGTGAGGCGGAAGCCGGGCTCAGCGAGGCCCGCGAGAAGGCCGACCGCATGCTGACCTCAGCGCAGGACCAGGCGGAGAGTTTCGTCGCCGCCGCCCGCAACGAGGCGGACAAGACACGCGAGGTGGCACGCGCTGAGGCGGAACAGGCCGCCGCCGCGACCCGTAAGGAAGCTGACGAGCTGCTCACCTCGGCAAGGTCGAAGGCCGAGCGGATGCTCGCGGAGAGCACCGCGCGCGCGACCGCGATCAACGACGGTGCCGCTCGTCGGCTGGAACTCCTCGCCGGAACGCACGCCGAGGCCGCACGGCGGCTCACGGAAATCCGCGATGTCGTGACCGAACTGCTGAGCCGCGACTCGGCCAGGGGTTCGCTCGAGGACGAAGTGGCGAATGCGGTCGCCGCTGCGATTGGCAGTGCGCCGGCCGAATCGGCTCGCAGCAGCGGCCCGGACCAGCCGGCGGACGGCCGGATGGCGCGCAAGGTCGGGAAGAGTTCTGCCGCTACCCCGTCGGCGTCGGCAACGGCCGGTGCGGGCACGGCGGCACCCGCCGCGCCGTCCGTGGCAAGCCACGCGGCGCCACAGGCGCCGGCCGGAGCAGGCCCGCAAGGCCCGTCCACCGCGGCGGGTAGCTCCTCGTCCGTGGCGTCCGCGCCGCCGTCGACATCGACGGCGCAGCCGCCGCGCGGCAACGGCGGGCATCGTCCCGCGGCGACGCCGCACGCCGCCACGGACCCCGCCAGCGACCGTGGGCTCGGCGGGCTTGGCCTGGACCGTAACCTTCAGCCGAGGGACACCGCAGAAGGTCTTCCCGGGCCAAGGCAGCCGCGAGATAGCTGAGAACACCGTAAGGCGCCGGGGCCGGCGTCCGGCCGGGGTGGCCGGCCGGGCGGCGTCCGGCCGGGTTAATGGCCGCGCGCCGGGCGTCAGACCATGACCTCCGCGTCGCCGGTGAACGCCGCCCATAGCGCCGTGTAGGTGCCTCCCGCGGCGACGAGTTCGTCGTGTGTGCCTATCTCGGCGATCCGGCCCTCATGCATGACCACGATGCGGTCGGCCCTCGCCGCGGTGGTGAGCCTGTGCGCCACTACCAGCGTCGTGCGGCGTGCTACCAACTGCTCGGTAGCACGGGTGACGGCTGCCTCCGAGGCGAGGTCGAGCGCGGCGGTCGCCTCGTCGAGCAGCAGGATGTCCGGGTCGACGAGCTGTGCACGCGCAAGTGCGAGCAACTGGCGCTGGCCCGCGGAGAGGTTGCGCCCACGCTCACCGACGAGGTGGAGGTAGCCACCGGGCAGCCTGGCGATCATCTCGTGCGCTCCGACCGCCCGCGCCGCCGCTTCCACCTCCGCGTTCGTGGCATCGGAGCGTCCGTAGGCGATCGCGTCACGCACGGTGCCGGGGAACAGGTAGGGCTCCTGCGGAACCACGCCGAGCCGGTGCCTGTAGGAGGGCAGATCGTAGGCACGCACGTCCACTCCATCGGCGAGCACCGCCCCCGCGGAGACGTCGTAGAACCGCGCGACCAGCTTGACGAGCGTGGACTTCCCGGCGCCCGTCTGGCCAACCAGCGCGACCGTCTCGCCGGGTTCAATGACCAGGTCGACTCCGGAAATGGCCGCACGGCCGGCTGAGCCGTAGCCGAAGTGCACATCGCGGAACTCGATCCGGCCATCCAGCCGCCTGACGCTGACCGGCCGCTGTGCCTGCGGGGTGGAGGTGGGCAGCCGCAGCAGGTCCTTGATCCGGCGCAGCCCGACCACAGCCTGCTGGTAGCCGTCGAACACCTGCGACAGCTGCTGCACCGGGGAAAAGACCATGTCGATGTAGAGCAGGTAGGCGATGAGCGCGCCGACCTGCAGGGCCCCGCTGCTCACCTCGCCAGCGGCGACCACCAGAACCAGCGCGCCGGCCACCGTGGACAGCAGTTGCACGAAGGGGAAATACAGGGCGATGTAACGCTGCGCGCGCAGCCGGGAAACCCGGTACGCGTCGCTGCGGCTCGCGAAGCGCACCCGGTTGTGATCCTCCCGCCGGTAGGCCTGGGTGACGCGCATCCCTGCGACGTTCTCCTGGAGATCGGCGTTGACCACACTGACCTTCTCCCGTGCGTCCTGGTACGCGCGGGACGATTTCGCCCGGTAGATGAGGGTCGCCACGATCAGGAACGGCATGACGGACACCACGATCAGGCCAAGCCTGATGTTGATGACGAGCAGCGCGACCATGATGCCCACGAAGGTGAGCAGTGCGCTGACCATGGTGATCAGGCCAGTCTGCAGGAACGTGGCGAGCGCGTCCACGTCTGTCGTCATCCGGGTCATGATCCGGCCGGACAGCTCGCGTTCGTAGTAGTCGAGGCCGAGCCTCTGCAAGTGCGCGAAGATCTTCACCCGGAGGGCATAGAGCAGCCGCTCGCCGGTGCGCCCGACGACCATGGTCTCGCCGAAACTGATCACCCAGTCGGCGATCACGATCGCCAGGCCAGCGATTGAGACCAGCACGATGGCGTGGAATACCTTCGTCACGACGCCGTTGTCGATGCCGCCCCTCACCAGCGCAGGCAACGCGAGCCCGGCAAGCGCATCAAGGGCGTCAAGTGCGAGGCCCGCGAGCAGGGCAAGCATGAACGGCCGCAGCAGCCGGCGCAGCGTGAACCTGGGATCAGCGGCACGTGCGAAGGCGCGGTCGACACGTGGCACGTCCCGCGCCGGCGGCAGCGCCTCTACCTGCGCGAGGAGTTCCGGCGTCGGCGGCACGCTGGCGAGCATGCCGCCGAAATGCTGGCCCGCGCCCGCGGCGGAACTCGTGCGGTTGGCCGCGGCCATGCCGCCGCTCCTCAGCCCGCGGCTGACCGCTGTACCCTTCGCCGCGACCGAACCGGCCTGGCCAGCGTGGCCGGCCGAGCCGGCGCGGCCGGCGGGAGCCTCGCCGGCCCGCTCCTCGCGGTCCGCGCCCGTCGCGGCGTCCCGCCACAGGCTGGGCGTGATGCCACCGGTCTGCGCGAAGCCACCGTCTGGGCCCCGACGAGCTGATTCGTTCTCGTAGTAGGCCAGTTCACCCGCGTCCACCCCCTCGACATCGTCGCCAGGGCCAGACAGCAGCAGCCGGTAGAGGGGGCACCGCTCGATCAGTTCGTCATGCGTGCCTGTGTCGGCGACCCGGCCCTCGTCGAGCACGGCGATCCGGTCGGCAAGCTGCAACGTTGAGCGCCGGTGCGCGATGAGCAAGGTGGTACGGCCCTGCATGACCCGCCCGAGGGTGGCATGGATCTCGGCCTCGACGCGTGGGTCGACCGCGGATGTCGCGTCGTCGAGCAGCAGGATGCGCGGATCAGTGATCAGGGCGCGGGCGATCGCCACCCGTTGCCGCTGGCCACCGGAGAGGGTGAGCCCCTGCTCGCCGATCACGGTGTCGTAGCCCTGCGGAAGCTCCCTGATGAACTCGTCGGCTTCCGCCGCCTTCGCCGCCGCCAGCACCTGTTCTTCCGTGGCGTCGGGCCGTCCGTAGGCGATGTTGGCTCGCACCGTGTCTGAGAACAGGAAGCTTTCCTCCAGCACGAGGCCGATCGCGGTCCGCAGCGACTCGAGTGTCAGGTCGCGTACATCGTGGCAATCGACCCTGACCGCACCGCCGCCTACGTCGTAGAAGCGCGGGAGCAGCAGCGAGAGCGTGGACTTGCCCGATCCGGACATGCCGACGACCGCCAGCGTCTCACCTGGCAGGATGCTGAGCGTCAGGCCGCGCAGCACCGGCTGCGACGGTATGTAGCCGAAATTCACATTGTCGAAGTCCACCGCAGAGGCGTCGGCTGGCAGCACCGTGGCAGCCGGGCTTCTCGGTGACCACCGGCCGTGAGTCGATGACCTCGAAGACCCGCATCACGCTGGCGCGTGCTTCCTGGCCGATCGTGACCAGGCTGGTCAGTGATCCGCACCGGACCGACAAGCTGCACGAGATAGGACGAGAACGCGAGGAACGTCCCGAGCGTGATCGAGCCGTGGATCGCCAGCCAGCCGCCGAGCGCGAGGACGCCGATCTGACCTAGAGACGGGATGGCCTGCAGCGCCGGATTGAATTTCGCCATCAGGCGCACGGTGCGCAGGCGCCCGGCGAACAGCCGCTCGCTGGCGTCTTCAAGCCGCTCGAGCTCCTGCTCTTCCTGCCCGAATCCCTTGACCACGCGCACACCGGTCACCGCGGCATCCACGACGCCCGCGACCTCGGCGGACTGCTGCTGCGCATACCAGCTCGCGGGGAAGATCCGCCGCCGCGAGGCGACCGCGATCAGCCACAGTGCCGGGCCGACGAGGAAGGCCACGATCGTCAGCGTGGGCGAGAGGAAGACCATGACGACGAGCGACAGCACGAAGAGCAGTATGTTGCCGAGCAGCATCGGCACCATGCTCAGCAGGCCCTGCGTCATGTTGATATCGGAGATCGAGCGGCTGACGATCTGGCCGGTGTGGAGTTCGTCCTGGCGGGCGCCGTCCAGCCGCGACAGCGAGGAGAAGAGCGCCGTGCGCAGATCGTGCTGTACGTCGAGCGCGAGCCGCCCGCCGACATAGCGGCGCAGATACATCCCGGCGAAGTTCAGCAGCGCGGCGGCGATAAGCACGATCGCCAGCGGCCAGATGGGACGGGAGTGCGTGACAACCGAGTCGTCGATGATCGCGCGTTGCACCAGCGGGATCAGCACGCTGACCAGGGTGGCGAGCAATGCGCCGCCGAGCGCGATGATCACATTGCGGCGGTAGTGCCAGCAATACCCGCTGAGCCGTCGCAGCCAGCCCTGCCCGCGGTCCCGCGTGCTCGCAGAACCAGTTCCGCGGCTCACGAATGCCGCTCTGGCACGCTCGTCCTCGTCAAAATCCGCCATCCTCCGGGCGCATAACGTCCGCCACGGTGCTTCTGATTCCTGGCGGTGCCGAATTCGGGCGGGGCACTCGTGCGACGCGGGCGCAGGGCCGGGTCACGGCCGCGCCGGCACCCGGCTCGTCATGCCCAGGCAGCACGACATGCGCGACGGCGGCATCCAAGGCACCGCCCAGCAGCGCGCGGACCTCGTTGATCGGTGCGGGTGCCGTCGCGACGGTGGAGTCCCGTCCGCCGGGGCCGCCGCGCGCGTTACGTTGGCGGACAAGTGCGAAGTGATGAGGGAGGCGGCTCGATGACCGACATCCGCGACCTTGACCGGCGGAGAACGCGGCGCCGCAGGACAGGCTCGTCGCCATGCCTGCCGCTCACCGTCCTGGCCCGGATGGCCCCGACCCGGATGGCCCCGACGTCGATAGCCGCTGACCCCGGAGCAGGCCCGCGCGGAACTGCCGGCAGGCGGCCCGTAGCGCCGCGTGACACCATTCGTGACAGGGCACGGATACGGGCCGCCGCAACCCGCAGAGGGGGCCGCCAATCATGAGGAACCGCCTGCTTGCGGGGGTAGGTGCGCTGATCGTGATCGTGGGAGTCATCTGGACGCTGCAAGGGCTCGGCGTCGTCGGGGGCAGCGTGATGACGGGCAAGACCCTGTGGGCCGTCCTCGGCCCCCTCGTCGCCGTCACCGGGCTCGCCATGGTCGTGGCCAGCCTGCGGGGAAGCCGGTCCGCGCGCTAAGGCCCACGTTCCCAGCAGCGGTCCGGGCAGCGCCCTGGCTTTCATGATCGCGGTAATTTTTCCGCAAATACCGCAGAAAAAGTACCGCGATCATGACCCGGCTCAGACCGCAGCCGTGCCGATCAGGCCGTTTCTGGTGACGAGAGCGGCGAGGTCGTCAACCTGGAGGCCGCTGGTCCCTTCCGGACGCTGCGGCAGCACCATGTACCTGGTTTCTGCGCTCGAGTCCCAGACGGCGATCTCATCCTCGGCTGGCAGCGTCAGCCCGAATTCGGCGAGCACCACCCGTGGTTCCCGCACCGCCCGTGATCGATAGGCAAGGCTCTTGTACCAGCTCGGTGAGGGCCCGAGCAGCGACGTCGGATAACAGGAGCAGAGCGTGCAAACGATCATGTTGTGCAATCCTGGCGCGTTGGCCACCACCCTCAGCCGGTAATCCGCGCCGCCGCTGCCACGCGTATGGAGGCCGAGCTCCGCGGCGGCGGCGTCCGCATCGGCGAGCAGCCGTTCCAAGTACCCGGGATCGGTCCATGCGCGGGCTACGATCCGGGCGCCGTTGACCGGCGAGGAGTTCTCGTACAGGCGCGTCAGGACCGTGTCCAGCTCGTCGTCGCTCGCGAGCCCCGCCGCAAGCACCCGGTCCTCCAGGCGGCGCGCACGCGCGGCCACGGGCGGTTCGTCGTGCTGAGTCATGGCCCAGCCTCCTCGAGATAGGACTCCCAGAGGTCCACGCATCCCGCCTGGCTGCGTTCTCGCCTCGACGCGGGATCCAGGCACGCCTTCGGGCGGCGGCCTTGCCTGCCGCCCACGGACGGGGCCGGGCGGGCCCGTCCGGGGGCGCGGATGACCCGCTCACTGACCCAGTGCCCTCGGCGGGGCCGAGCCATCGGCGCGACCTCTTACTCGTCGCTGGATCTGCGCAGGCGCTTGACCTGCGAGCGTCGCCGCTTGGCGGCCAGCCGCCGCTCGCGCGCCGCCCGGCTCGGCTTGGTCGGGCGCCGTCGTGGCGGTGGTGGGGCGGTCGCCGCGACGAGCAGCGCGGCAAGCCTGCTCGCGGCGGCCTGCCTGTTGCGCAGCTGCGAACGGTATTCCGACGCAGTCACCGTGATCACGCCGTCGGCGAGCCTGCCGGCCAGCGCGCGCAGGGCCCGTTGCTTGAGCACCGGGCCGAGCGCGTCCGAGGCAGCCAGGTCGTAGGAGAGTTCCACGCGGCTGTCCGTGGTATTGACCGACTGCCCGCCCGGGCCGGGAGATCTGGAAAACCGCCAGGACAGCTCGTCAGGTGGAATCACCACGCCACGGACCTCGACAGGGATACTCACATCCACCATGATCGCCCGTGGAACCGGCGCCGTCGAGCCGTCAGGCTCCGGCCGGGCCGCACGCTGGCGCGCCGGACTGCTCAGCGCACCTGCCGCAGATCAGACCGGCCTCCGCGCGGGGGTGTGCCGGCCCGGAAAGCTCGCTTCGATCGCCGAGCCTAGCGTCAAGATCGCCCGGGGCTAAGTACCCGCAGATGATTAACACGCGGATTTGATCTTCGCAGCGGCCAGCCGGATCGCTGGTCTTACCCCATCAATGGCCCATTGATGGGTAACGAAGCGGTACTGGCCCGGGGGAGATGGGGTTGATGGGGCCGATAAGGTACCTGATGCGGGATTGGGGTGAGCGGGGGCGGCCGGTAGCGGCGATACCACGGCAACGAGGCCTAGAATCGGAAAACAGCGAGTTATTTCTGGGCGCGGCCTAACCGTTCTGGCGGCCCGACCGTCGCTCCTGGCCACGCCTTACCGCACCGAGGATTACCCTGATCCCGAGCCCGATGGTCACGAGATCAGCCACCATCTGCGCCGTGACGACCAGCCGTGCCACCTCACTCTTGGCGGTAATGTCGCCGAATCCGACCGTAGAGAACACGGTGACCGTGAAGTACAGCGCGTCGGTGCGGGTGAGCTGCTGAGTGAAGCTGCCGGCTGTGACCCTGGCCATGACGAAGTACGTCGCGGCGAAGAGCAGGAGGAACAACGGGACGCTGGTGGCAAGGGCCTCGATCGCCCGCATCGCCGGGTACGGCGATCGGATGATCGTGCGGACCTGCCACGTAATCACGCCGATGAGCAGCACAAGCCCGATGGCCAGGAATGTCACGGCGACCGCGGTCGAGGACTTGTCCAGCGGTAGCAGGTAGTAGAGGGTCACGAGCACGGCGGTTGACGCGGCTGCCCGGAGCGCCGATCGCACGACCCGCCAGCCCGGCGGGTTAGCCGCGTCATGCGCACCGCTGACGGCACGCGGCTCCTGGCTCCCGCTGTCGCTCATCTGCGCCCCGCCTATGTTGCCGAGGACCCCAGGAAGGCCGGCCATCCCGTCATGGGGGAACCGCCGGGCAGCGAGTCTGTGATGCCAGCCAGCGCCGCTGACAGGCGCCGCCGTTCCCGGGCAGATCGTCACCGGCCGTCCGCACCGACCCTATGCCCGATTGGGCTGATGACCGCCTCCCACGGACAGGGTGAACCTCCGTGGGAGGCCACCCGCCGGATGGCACCGCGCCCGCGCCGCGAGGGAACCGGCCGCGCGCCTGGTGCCTGCTTCGGCCGCAGCACAGGTGGGACGCCGAGCAGTTCACCCGCCCTGGGTGATGCCGGCCGCGCGAGCGGTACGGACGGAGTGATGCTGCCCAACCACGCTCCGCTCGCGGTGGCGGAGCAGTTCGGCACCCTGGAGGCGCTGCATCCTGGCCGGATTGATCTCGGGATCGGCCGTGCGCCGGGTACCGACCAGCTCACCGCGCTCGCGCTGCGCCGCACGATGGAAGGCCTGTCGGCTGAGGCATTCCCACAGGAGCTCGCCGATCTGATCGGGTTCTTCACCGGCGATGACGCCCGGGCGCCGATCACCGCGACACCTGGCCGGGGTGACATGCCGGCGATCTGGCTGCTTGGCTCCAGCGGGTTCAGCGCGCAGCTTGCCGGGCTGCTCGGACTGCCGTTCTCGTTCGCACACCATTTCAGCGCCGCCAGCACCGTGCCGGCGCTGGCGCTGTACCGGCAGCATTTCCGGCCATCGCGATGGCTGCGGCGCCCGTACGCGATGGTGGCGGTGAGCGCGATCTGCGCGGATACCGACCAGCGGGCCCAATGGCTGTCCGGCCCCGCGGCCCTGTCGTTCCTGCGGCTGCGGGCCGGAACACCAGAGCCTCTGGCCAGCCCGCAGGAGGCCGCCGCATATCCGTACTCGGCCCTGGAACGCGAGTTCGCCCGCGAGCGTTTCGCCGCTCAGGCGGCCGGCGCACCGGACACGGTCCGCCGGCGATGGACGAGCTGCCCGGGCGCACCGGCGCGGACGAGCTGATGCTGACCACGCTGGTATACGACATCGACGACCGGATCCGTTCCTTCGAGCTCATCGCGGAGAAGGTGTGGCATCAGCTCACGTGGCAGCCGACCCAGCCACCCACCGCAGGCCCTGGCCACTGAGGCGGCCCGCCGTGCTCCCCGGCCGGGTCTGGCCTGCGGTTGCGGGTCGGCAAGCGACTGCTGGATGACGGCCGCGTCCGTCGGCGCGCCCCATGACCGGCCACCGGGATCGCACCCGGCGCGTTCACCACGGCGCATACCGAAGATCCAGCTGGGTTCTGATCGCGCGGTTGCCTCCTTGGGCGGGTTGCCTTCACCCGGTACCTGGCCGGGCCCGCGGATCCGGTGCCCGCCGGGCAGCCGTTCAGGATAAAAGGGCAGCATCCACATCCTTAACGGCTGCCGCGCGGCGTGCCGACAATGGGACCGGCAGGGCGCATTCGGGGGTTCCATGGGGCGGAGCCCCTGGACTGGCGGAGCCTTCACGGCTGCTACCCGACCATTGGCGCCATCCAGGCGATGCGCTCAGGCACATGTACACCGATGCTCCTGATCCGACGCCCGCCGCGGCCGGGCTCTGCGCGCGACCTCTGAGCCTGGTCACAGCGGAATGTGGGCGGCAGCGGGCCGGGTTGAACAGGTGTGCTGACGGACCGGCTGAGCCAGAAGAACAGCGTGGCCGCCGTGTATGTGCTCGCGATGTTCATGTCGATCATGGACGCCACGATCGTGAACGTCGCGCTGCCGCGGCTGGGCAGGCAGTTCGGGGTGCCGGCCGCGCAGGTCGATGCCGTCGTGGTCGCCTACCTGGTCAGCCTGGCGGTGTTCATGCCCGCGTCCGGCTGGCTCGGCGACCGGTTCGGCGCCAAGCGGGTGCTGCTCGCCGCGCTGGTCATCTTCACCGGCGCGTCCGCATTGTGCGGCGCCGCCCACAGCCTCGGCGAGCTGGTGGTTTTCCGGGTGCTGCAGGGCGTCGGCGGCGGCATGCTCGCCCCGGTCGGCCTGGCGATGCTGTTTCGCGTGTTCCCGCCCGCGGAACGGGTCCGCGCGGCCCGGATCCTTATCTTGCCGACCGCCCTGGCGCCAGCCATCGGGCCGGTTCTCGGCGGCCTGCTCGTCACCGACCTTTCGTGGCGGTGGGTGTTTTACGTCAATGTGCCGATCGGCATGGTAGGCGCGCTGTTCGGCCTGCTGTTCCTGCGCGAGCAGCGCGGCGACGAGCGGGACCGGTTCGACCTGCCCGGCTTCCTGCTGTCCGGCCTCGGCCTCGGCGCGCTGATGTACGCCCTGTCCGAAGGCACGGCAAAGGGCTGGACCTCCACGGGAATCATCGCGTCGGCCGCGGCGGGGCTCGTGGCGCTCGCCGCCCTGGTGTGGGTCGAGCTGCGTGTCAGCGAGCCGATGCTGGACCTGCGGCTGCTCAGCAACCGGCTGTTCCGTACCACGACCGGGGCGCTGATCGTGAGCACCGCCGCGTTCCTTGGCAGCCTCTTCCTCGTCTCGCTGTTCTACCAGGACGGGTTCGGCGTCTCCGCACTGCAATCGGGGCTGTCGACGTTTCCCGAGGCACTCGGCATCATGGCCGGCTCGCAGGTGGCCGGGCGCCTCTACCCGCGTTACGGCCCACGGCGGCTGATGACTACCGGCCTGGTCGGCGTGGCTGCCACGCTGGCCTTGATCGCGACCGTGCCGTTTACCGCGAGCCTGTGGCTGATGCGCGGGTACATGCTGCTTCTCGGCCTGGCTCAGGCGCACGTATTCATGCCCGCGCAGGCGGCCGCATTCGCCACGGTCAGCCCGGCGGCGACGGGCCGCGCGTCGACGATGTTCAGCGCCGGCCGGCAGCTCGGCGGCGCCGTCGGCGTCGCCGTGCTCAGCACAGTGATCTCCGCCATCGGCGTGCTGCACCACGTCGGCGGCACCGTGCGCCCCGACGCGGGCGCCTATCACGCCGCGTTCCTCGCCGCCGCCGGCATCGCACTCGTCGGCGCGCTCTGGGCTACCGCGATCAACGACGCGGACGCGGCGCCGACGATGCGGCCCACGCGGCGGCATCGAGTCGCCCCCGCAGAGATCTGACGATCTGATGATCTGGCGGGAACGGTCCGGCGGCCGACAGCAACCGGCTCAGCCGGAGAAAGCGGCCAGGGCAAGGGCGTCGGAGGGTGCGGTCAGCACGTTCTCCGCGATGAAGTCGGCGAGGTCCGGGTATCCGGGCGCGGCGGCGCGGAACGTCTCAGCCGCAGCGGCGGCGTCGTAACAGGTGCGCCGCAGCACCACATCCGGGCCGAGCAGCGCCCAGTACGCGCCGGTGCCGCCGTAGGGCATGCCGACGCTGCCCGGGTTGACGAACCGGCGGCAGTCAGCCAGCCGATCGAACGGCATGTGGGTGTGGCCGAGCACGACGGTCGGCTCGGCGGTCGCGGCGAAGGCGTCACGGTAGCGGTCAAGCGGGGAGTCCACCAGTACGATCTCGGTGTCGCTGCGCGCCGTGGCGTGGCAGAACCGGACCTGTCCCAGCCCCGCCACCTCCACCGTGACCGACAGCGGCAGGCCGCCGAGCAGGTCCCGGTGCCGGCCCGCCAGGCGGGTCGCGCAGTACTCGGTGGGCAGCCGTACCTGCTCGGGCAGGGCGGAGCTGAGTGTGCCGTCGTAAGCAGCGGCGAGCTCACGGTCGGCGTTGCCTCGTACCCAGATCGCCTTGTCGCCCAGCCCGGCCAGCCTGTCCAGGGTCTCGGCAGGCATCGGGCCGGTGGCCAGGTCGCCGTTGAGCACGACGGCGTCAACACCGGCGGCGTCGACGTCGCTGAGCACCGCGTCGAGCGCGGGCAGGTTGCCGTGGATATCAGCAAGTACCGCGACCGGCATGCGACTCCTCCTGGACCGTCCTGACGATCCTCGCAGCCGTGACCCTCGGTCGCCCCGCGAATTCGCCCGCGGCTGAACACGTCACGGCGCCGCCACAAGCACGGGCGACGCGCACACAGGGTGGGTGACCCGTGGGGCCGGTGATCCAGGCGGGACGGCGGCCCCGCACCCGCCCGGGGCTGGTGGGTGGGCGGCGGCCGCCCCGGCCCTGGCGGTCCGCTGCTCCGCAGACTCTGGCCACCGGGTGGTGGGCGAGCTTGATCGTTGGCCCCCCGGTGGGGGCGCTACAGCGCCCGTGCCGGGCCAACCATGGCGCCGATCAGGCCGGCCGGGCATGCTCCTGTCCGCCGCGCCGGGCAGTGTGCGCGCATCCCTGGCCCGGCTTAGAGGTCGCCGGACCAGGGCCTAAGGCGAGTTCACCCAGAAGATAAGGCATCTGCCCGAAGCGGCGGGCGGGGCCTTACGGCGAAGCTCAATAGTGCGGGCCTGGACCATTCCGGCCAGCCCGACCGAGGAGGAAACGATGCATCCGTATCTGCTTCAGCAGCTAGCGGCCGACCACATCAGGGACATGCACGCGGAGGCGGCGGCGCGCGGCCGCGCCGCGGACGCACGCCGCGCACGGCGCGCCGCGCGGCGCGCCCGCGTTGGGCTGCGGACCCGCCCGGATCTGGCCGGCGCGGCCATAGCCGCACCCGCCGCGGTGACCCGCGAATCCGCGGACCACGTCGCGCTGACTGACCAACGAGGGCCGGCCACCCGACAGGCCGCCTGATATGAGCGCGGCCCCGGCAGCGGCCCCGGATCGCGAGGCCGCTTTGTCGGAGTCTGGTGGCATCCTGGAAGATGTGAACACGCGTGTGAGCAGTCCGGTTCTTATCGGACGAAGCGACCAGCTGTCCGCGCTGGACGACGCCTTGGCGCGGGTCCAGCGCGGCGGCACGTCGGCCGTACTCATCGGGGGCGAAGCCGGCGTCGGCAAATCGCGGCTGATCAGTGAGTTCTCCGCCCGCGCGCGCGGCGCGGACCCGGGCACAGGCGCGGGCAGCCAGCCACGCGCGGGCGTCAGCGTGCTGAGCGGGGGATGTCTGGAGCTCGGCGCTGACGGCCTTCCGTTCGCGCCGTTCACCGCGGTGCTGAGAGAGCTTGTGCGGGATCTGGGTGCTGACGGCGTCGCCGAGCTGCTTCCCGGCCGGGGGACACGGGAGCTTGCCCGGCTGCTGCCCGAATTTGGCCAGCCGGACACCGAGGCGGACGCGGGCGAAGCCCGGGCGAGGCTCTTCGAGCAGATGCTTTCGCTGCTCGAGAGGCTGGCAGATCGTGGCCCCGTCGTACTGATCGTCGAAGACCTGCATTGGGCGGACAGATCCACCCGTGACCTGCTCGCCTTCCTGATCAGCAACCAGCGTGACATGGGCGGCCTGCTGATCGTCGGCACCTACCGTTCTGACGAGCTGCACCGGACCCATCCGCTGCGGCCACTGCTCGCCGAGCTGGACAGGGTCGCCTGGGTGGAGCGGATCGAGCTGCCCCGGCTCTCCCGCAGAAACGCCGGCGAGCTCGTCTCCCGCCTGCTCGGCCGTGAGCCTGAGCCGTCGCTCGCCGACAAGGTGTATCAACGCACCGACGGCAACCCGCTGTTCATTGAGGCGCTGCTGTGCTGTGACGGCGGGCTCAGCTGTGAGCTGCCCGAGTCGCTGCGCGATCTGCTGCTCGACAGCGTTCGACGGCTCCCGGAGGAGACACAGGAGATCCTGCGGGTCGCGAGCGCGGGCGGTCAGCGGGTCGGGCACGGCCTGCTCGCGGCTGTGACCGGACGAGACGATGAGGCGCTTGCCCGTGCGCTGCGGCCCGCGGTAGCCGGCAACGTGCTGCTCACCGATGCCGACGGCTACATGTTCCGGCACACCCTGATCCGCGAGGCGGTCCACGAGGACCTGCTGCCCGGCGAGCACGGCAGACTGCACACCCGTTTCGCCGAGGTGCTTGAAGCGCAACCCACGCTTGTCCCCGCTGGGCGTGCGGTGATCGAGCAGGCGCACCACTGGTACTCCGCGCATGACGTCCGGTGGGCACTGATCAGCGCCTGGCGCGCAGCTACCGAGGCCGGACGCGCCCTGGCCTACGCCGAGCAGCTCACGATGCTGACGAGGGTCCTCGAACTCTGGGACAAGGTACCCGATGCCGCGGAAAGCATCGCGGCAGATCATCTGCGCGTCCTTGAGGAAGTGGTGGCCGTTTCGCACACGGCCGGGGAGAACGAGCGCGGGATCGCGTACGCCGACGCGGCCCTGAAGGAAATTGATGCCGCGGCGCAGCCCGCCCGCGCTGCCCTGTTGCTTGCCGAGCGCGCCAAGATCAAGTGCCAGCTCGGCCACCCGGACGGTGTCGGCGACCTGCAGGACGCACTCCGGCTGCTGCCGGCGGATGCGGCTGATGCGGTGCGGATGCGCCTGCTGTCCACCCTGGCGATGTTCCTTTCCCCGACAACGGACAAGGCCGGGGCGCGCGCCGCGGCCGAGGAAGCCGCGGCGCTCGCCCGCCAGGTCGGTGACGAGCTCACCGAGATTCAGGCTGTCGTCACCCTCGCGCTCATCGAATCCGACTCCGGCCGTGGCCAGCCAGAACGGCACCTGGAGATGCTCGCGCGGGCGCGCGAGATGGCCGAGCGTGCCGGGGCGTACCAGCAGCTGCTGCGGGTAATCACGAACGAATCCCACGTGCTCGAGGGGATGGGCAAGCACGAGCGCGCCGCCGAGGTCGCCCGGCGCGGGATCGCCAGCGCCACCAAGTACGGGCGAGCCCGCACCGTCGGTACCTTCCTGGCGATCAACCTGGCCGAGCCCCTGGTGTCGCTGGGCCGATGGGACGAGGCGACCGAGGTGATCGACCGGGCCCTCGACCTGTCCCCACCGCCGCTCATCCGGGTACAGCTACGTTGCCTGTCCGGCGCCGTGGCCGTGGCCCGCGGCGACCTCACCACACCGGCCGCGACCGTCGCCTCGGCCGAGGCGGTGCTCAGGGAGACCAGGTACGAGGCACAGGAGCATCTGCCGTTCACCCGGCTAGTCATCGACTTGCGGCTGGCCGAGGGCCGCGGGCCTGATGCGCTATCGGCCGTCGCGGACGCCCTTGACCGCTTCGACCTGCAGCACGGGTCGCGCTACGTCTGGCCATTGCTTGTGGCCGGAGCCCGGGCGTGCGCGGCGGCGGTCAGCACTTCCGCGGCCACCCGCGACGTGCCATTCGCCGAGCGCGCAGCCGCGCTGCTTGGTCGGCTCCGCGTTCAGGCCGGCAAGCTCGGGGCGGACGGGCCCGTCCAGCAGGCCCACCGGCTGAACTTCGCCGCCGAGGCGGCACGCGCGGACAGTGCGGCCGGCCCGGGCGGCGTCGACTGCCTGACCACCTGGGACGCCGTCGCAGCCGGGTGGGATCTCGTCGGGCAGCCGTATCCGCTCGCAACCGCGCTGCTGCGGGCCGCTGAGGCGGCGATGGCCGGCAGCGATCGTGACAGCGCCGAGGTCAGGCTGCTGCGCGCCGGCCAACTGGCCGGCCTGCTCGGTGCCGTGCCGCTGCGTGCGGAGATCGGGCTGCTTGCCCGCCGCGCCAGAATCGTCCTTGCCGCGGCCGACACCGCGGATTCGGCACGCCCGTCAGCCGCCGGTGATCCCGATGACCGGAGGCAGCGGCTCGGCCTGACAGCCCGCGAGTTCGAGGTACTGCGCCTGGTCGCGTCTGGCCGGAGCAACCGGGAGATCGCGGACGAACTGTTCATCTCCCCCAAGACAGCCAGCGTGCACGTGTCCAATATCCTCGCCAAGGTTGGCGCGGCCAACCGTGGGGAGGCGGCGGCGACCGCTTACCGCCTGCACCTGTTCGACTCGCTGCCCATCGCGTGATCGAAGCAAACAGCTACTCCAGTACAGCCCGGATCCGCCGGACGCCAGCGCCGGACGACTCCTCCTTGGTGATGCGGAAGCGGCCGAGGGCGCCCGTACGCTCGACGTGGGGCCCGCCGCAGACCTCCTTGCTGTACCAGTCTCCGTCCGGGTCGCCCGCCGTGTACACCTTGACGATGTCGCCGTACCTGTCGCCGAATGCGCCGACGGCGCCCTCGGCGAAGGCTTGGCCGGTCGGCATCTCCCGCCACGTCATTGGCCAGTCCTGGGCGATGCTCGCGTTGACGGCCCGCTCGACCGCAGCGATTTGGTCCGGGGTGAGTTTGCCTGGATGGCTGAAGTCGAACCGGAGCCGCTCTGGGGTGATATTGCTCCCGCGCTGGACTACGTGATCGCCGAGCACGAGCCGAAGTGCCCGGTACAGAAGATGGGTCGCCGTGTGCAGGCGGGTGGTGGCTTCCGACTGGTCGGCGAGACCTCCCCTGAACATGCCCGTGGCGGCGGTACGGGATCGTTTCCGCTGCTCGGCCATGAGCAGGTCGTAGCGCTCGGACCACGTTGGCTCGACGTCGACGCCCGTCCGCTCGGCCTCTTCGATCGACAGCTCGGGCGGAAAGCCGTACGTGTCGAAGAGCGTGAAAACCGCGTCGCCCGTCAGCCGGTTCGGGGCGAGACGGGCGAACTCACGCACCCCGCGCCCGAGGGTGCGCCGGAACAGGGACTCTTCTCGATCGAGGGTCTCGGCGATGCGGTCCCGGTGCTCGGCGAACTGCGGGTGGGCATCCTTGTCGGCGCCTATTGCCGCGTCCACGAGCCCCGCCAGAAGCCCACCTGTGATGCCCAGGAGGTGCCCTTGCCGGATCGCCCTGCGCGCCAGTCGCCGCATGACGTACCCCTGGGCGGTATTGGAAGGCTCAACTCCGTCCAGGCCGAAAAAGACGATCGCCCGGACGTGGTCCGCGATGATCCTCATCGGAGTCCGCATATCCGCGTAGGCAACACCAGAAAGGGTTTCCACGTCGGCAACAATGGGCCAGAGGACGTCGATGCGGAATATGTCCGGGCTGTCGGCCACGGCCATCGCGAGGCGCTCAAGGCCGCCGCCGAAATCGACGTTGCGGCGGGGCAGCGCGGTAAATCCATCCCCCGTGCGTATGTATTGCATAAACACGGAGTTGCCCATCTCCAGGAACCGGCCACAGTCACAATGGGGGTGGCACTGGGCCCCGAATACAGGGTCGTGGGGCACCTGGGAGAATTCGTAGAAGACCTCTGAATCCGGGCCACCAGGCTCGCCGGCCGGCATCTGCTCGGGGGATCCCGCCCGGCTCCACCAGCAGCTGCTCTCGTCGTAAAAGAAGACCCGGGCGTCCCCCATGCCCAGCTCGGCGGCACGCTCGACCGTAACGGGCTCGGCGACCGGCGCGGGCACGCCTCTGCTCAGGAAGAGCTTGACCCACAGCTCGGCAGACTCGTCGTCGCGAGGGATCCCATAGTGGGGTGCGCCACTGAAAGCCGTGGCGTAGAGGCGGGACGGATCCAGGCCGAGTTCGTCGACGAGGAACGTGAACAGCCAGGGCAGTTGCTCGGCCTTGAAATAGGACCCCAGACTCCAGTTTCCGAGCATCTCGAAGAAGGTGGTGTGGCGGTTGTCACCAACCTCGTTGATGTCCTCGGCACGGAAGCTCGGCTGACAATTGACCAGGCGGTCGCCTGCCGGGTGCGACGCGCCCAGCAGGTAGGGGATGAGCGGCTGCATCCCGGATCCGGTGAAAAGGGTCGTCGGGTCCTCGCGAGGCACGATGGGGGCAGGCGGGATGGGGACGTGGCCTCGCTCGGAGAAGAAGCGGATATACCGCTCACGGATGGTCGCAACGTCCACGCCACCAGCGTAGCCACCGGGCCTCGCGGGCGGGCACATTAAAATCCGCGGTGGCCCGGGTCCCGCGGGGGGTAGAACCCGGGCCACCGCCTGCCACGGCCGACCGCAGCAAAAGGCCGTGGAGTCCGACGCTAGGGGCGGCTGTTGGGCTTGCCGCTGGGGTGGCCGGCTTCCGGCGGGGCGAGTGCGGTGGCTGGTCGGCATTCCGGCGGGGCGAGTGGGGTGACCGGGGTGAGCAGGGTGGGTGGGGTGGGTGGGGTGGGTGGGTGGGGTGGCTGTTGGGCTTGCCGCTGGGGTGGCTGGTCGGCTTGCCGGTGGGGTGGCCGGGGTGGCTGGCTCGGGCGCAGCAGGCCGTGACGCTGGCCACCCCGCCCGCGGCGGCCGCGAGGGTGCGGAAGGCCGCCGCCTGCTGCTTGGCGCGGCCATGCGCTTTCAGCTGCGCGTAGGTGGTGCACAGACCGGTAAATGTCCTTCGCGCAGCGCGTCGTGGGCGGGGTCCCCGACCGGGGGGACGTCGCCTCGCGCTGCTGACCACGGGAAGACCGGGCATGTCACCGGCAAAAACGCCACGGTCGTTCAAAGCGTTACAGCGGCCCTGGCCAGTGTCTGTGCCAGCCGCCGCAAGCCACGGTGGGCTGCGACACGGACCGCGCCCGGGCTCCGGCCCACGATCCGGGCCACCGCCTCCCGAACTCGTCGCCGATCACACCGGCGAATATTGGCACACGCTCGTGCCAACCGCAGCGGGATCGGGCGATTTCGGACTCGTTTGTCCCGCTGTGACCGGCTCAGCCGCACGGGCCGGCCAGCCGGATCGCCCACCCGGACACCGCGCATACGTTCCGATGGCCCGCGGGCCATCGGAACGTAACAAGAACGAGCACCCTATCGCTTCCCCTAATGGAACCGGTCAGGCGATCGAACGGTGGCCAGATACAAATGACGCAATGGACGACGGCCCGGGCCAGCCCATCCCGTCCTCCCGGACGTCCCAGGGACACGGCCCTCGACACGGCCATCCTCGCCGCTGCGGCGCGGCAACTTGGCGAACGTGGCTACGCGGGCATGTCGCTGGAGGGGGTAGCAGCCGCGGCCGGCACGACCGCGCCGAGCCTGCGGCGCAGGTACCACGGAAAGCTCAAGCTCGCCGTGGCTGCGCTCGACTCGCTGCGAATCGAGCCGCCACCCGACATGAAGGCAGAACCACGAGCCGACGCGTTAGCCGTCCTGGAGAACCTCCGGACCAACATGCTCCAGCGAAACGGCATGGCCACCTTGGGCACGATCCTTGCCGAAGAACACCGCAACCCACAGCTCCTCGACCACCTGCGCCAGCGGCTTATCGCACCCCGGCGGGAACGTCTGCGTCGAGCGCTGGCCCGGGGCGTGGAGATGGGCGAACTCGAGCCCGCTCTCGACCTCGATGCCGCAGTCTGCCTGCTCATCGGCGCCCTCTACGCTAGCTACCTTTATACCCGGCGGATTCCGGACGGCTGGGCTGAGACGACCCTCGGCATCGTCTGGCCTGCCCAGCCTGTACTCACATGGCATTGGGAGCGGACGTGAGCGTGATGCTTCGATGGCGGGCGGGCACGGCCGCGGCGGTCGCCGGCCTCGGAGCCGTGGGCCTGTTATCGGTCGTGACCGGCATGGCGGCGCAGTCGCCCCGCACCGCCACGTGGTCCGCCGCGGTCACGTCAAGCCGGGGTTCGAATGCCGCGATGACGCACAGCCCGCGCCTGCTCCATCAGCTCGCTGGCTCGATGACGCCGGATGCGGGCACCGCCCCGCCCGGCCCGATCGGCGTGGACGTGGCATCCTTCCAGCACGCGAACGGTGCGGCCATCGACTGGGGCCGGGTCGCCGCCGGCGGATACCGGTTCGCGGCGATCAAGGCGGCCGAGGGTGACTACTACACGAACCCGTACTACGCGAGTGACATCGCCGCGGCGCGCCAGGCCGGCCTGTTCGTCACGGCCTATGACTTTGGCATCCCGGACAGCACCAGCGGCGGCTCGGTTACGGCCAGCGGAACCGAGAAAGCCGATTATTTCCTCGCCGCGATCAATGGCAGCTACCAGGCGGATGGCAAGAGCCTGCCGCTCGAGATGGACATGGAGTACGACCCATACGGCAGCGAGTGCTACGGCCTGACTCCGGCGCAGATCGTGTCCTGGATCACCGCGTTCAGCAACGAAACGCTGGCCAAGACCGGGCAGCTGCCGATGATCTACACAACGGCCGACTGGTGGCACACCTGCACCGCCGGCAGCACCGTATTCTCGGCGGACCGGCTGTGGGTGGCGGAGTACGGTGCGGCCAGCCCGACGCTGCCAGCCGGGTGGCCCACCTGGACGTTCTGGCAGTACACCAGCACGGGAAGCGTGCCGGGCATCACCGGCAACGTGGATGTGAGCTACTTCAACGGCGCCGTCACAGGCAACCAGGCGGGCGCCGTGGGCGCGCCCGTGTGGCGGCAGACCCACTCCCTCGCCGCGGCTTCAGGCCAAACGCTCTCCTACAGCGCGTCGGGCCTTCCCGCGGGCCTGTCGATCAACCGCGGCACCGGGCTGATCTCGGGCTGGCTCACCACCGACGGCACGTCCGGGGTGAAAGTCACCGCCACCGGCAACCTCGGCGCCGCGGACGTCACGTCCTTCACGTGGTCGGTGTCGGCGGCGCCCAATGCGGGACCGGCCGGACCGGTGGTCCTGGCGGGCGGCGGCAGATGCCTGGACGATCCCGGCTACCGGATAGCCAACGGCACCCGGGTGGACATCTGGTCGTGCACGGGCGGCGGAAACCAGCGCTGGACGATGGCGCAGGACCGCACGGTGCGCGTCTACGGCCGATGTCTGTCGGTGTACAAGTCCGGAACGGCCAATGGCGCGGCCGTGGTTCTGCATTCCTGTGACGGCAGCCGCGTGCAGCAGTGGCGGATCGGGCCGCACGGCCACTTGGTGAACCAGGCGTCCGGCAGGTGTCTGAATGACCCTGGTTACCGGACCGCCAACGGCACCCGCCTCGATATCTGGTCGTGCGGCAGCGGCACGAAGCAGCGGTGGACCACGCCGGCTGGGCCCATCGTCTCCCGGATCGCGCCGCTGTGCGCGGACGACGCCGCGGGCAGCACGGCCAACGGGAACCCGATCGACGCGCGGCCGTGCAGCGGCGGCACCCGCCAGGCGTGGACGGTAGAGCCCGACGGCACCGTGCGGGTGTATGGCAAGTGCCTGGATGTCTACCACTCCGGGACGGCGAACGGCACGGCCGTGGACCTGCATGGCTGTAACGGCAGCGGCGGTCAGCAGTGGGTGCCCTTGGCGGACGGCACGCTGCTGAACCCGCGTTCGGGCCGGTGCCTCGACATTCCAGGCGACAGCGCCAGGAGCGGCACCAGACTGGTGATCTCGAACTGTGGCGCGTCCGCCGGCGAAGACTGGCGACCGCGCTGAGCCCGCCCGCCGCTGGGGGCTGGGCCGTGTCCCTTCCGGCAGGCCACCGCTATGCCTGCCCGCACGGCCTGGCCGTGTCCCCGCGCGTGAGCCGTTAAGGCTGTATTGCCCCGGGGGGCTCCACCCCCACGGGATCCCCCCGCCCGTGGTAGGGGCCGCTCGCTGCTGATACGTGAATCGGCCGATTCACGTATCAGGATCATGATCCAGAACGGCTGCCGCTGAGGTGTTGCCCGTCCTGGCCGCCCGCCCGGCCGGTGACTGGCTCCGTTCCGCGGTAGCGGTATCGCGGCGGACCGGGGCGCCGGTTTTCAGCAGAACAGCATCCAGTCACGCAGGGCGTCGACCCGGTCTGGGGACAATTGCGCGTACACCGACAGCTCTTCTGGGCTGGTGAAACGGCCGAGTTGATCCCGCGCCGCGACGACCGCCGCGGTCTCCTGCGGTGTCAGCCCCAGGCCTGAAGCCAGTACCTCGCTTGGGACGTGGTTGACGTCGACCAGGCCGCCGTCGTCGTACTCGTGCGGAATGTCAGGCCGGCCGATCTGTAGCTCGCGGGCGAGCACCTGGTTGGCCCGGACAAGTTCCCGTGCCTTGCTTCGGCGCCGCATCCGGGCTTCGGCGCTGGCCACAGCGAGTTCATTCTCATTCGGGCGCGCAGCGGACCCTAGCTCACTTTCCAGCGCCGCAGTCGGGCGGAATGCGACGAACGTGTGCACGGCTGCGACCGCGATCAGCACGATGGCCGTAAGGCCTGCGACCGTGGCACCGGCGTCATTGCGCCCTGGCAGCGACGCGAAAACGACCACCAGGATGACGGCCATCAGGTAGCCCGCGAACACTGCCCAGTCCCTGGCCCGGCGCCGGGCGAAGGCGAGCCGCAGGAATGGCGCGAACGCCAGGAGCGAAACAGACCACACCGGCACCGACGCCCACGCGAACTGCCGCAACCGGCCACCTACGTTGCCGCCCTGCGGGCGACCTGGCCGCGGGCCCGCGGGCGCTGCCCTGGACAGCCCGGCGCCGCCGACTGGAGGGTGGGCAACCGGCTCGGTCATGGCGTTAGCCCTCCTGCAGCTCACGTTGCGCGGCCTCAGCGGCCGTCATCTTCCACCATTGTGCGTCCACGGCATACCACATGGGCCATTCGCACTTCGATGAGGGCCGAAGGTCCCGTGACGGGATGAGCAATGATTGTGGGCCGCCCCGTCATGACGCACCATCTGGTGGTCGTTCTGGATTGCGCACTTCCGGCGATTGGCCTTCCTCCGGGCGGCTCGGGGTGGCGTGGACATATGATTTCGCCAAGGTCCCGGGCGGGCGACATTCAGGGGATCGCGGGCAAGGAGCACGCATGGCGGAGACAGACGGGCTGGGCGCGGACCCGGCAGCCTCGGGGCGCCAGCCGGTCGATCTGCATACCGACCGGCCGCATCCGGCGCGGGTCTATGACTATCTGCTCGGCGGCAAGGACAACTACGCCGCTGACCGGGCCGCCGCCGAGGAGGGCCTGAAGGCCAACCCCAACTCGCGCATCCCGCCCCAGGAGAACCGTGCGTTCCTGCGCCGCGCGGTGCGTTACCTCGCTCGCGAGGCGCGTATCAGCCAGTTCCTTGACATCGGCACCGGCATCCCGACCTCCCCCAACGTGCATGAGGTCGCCCAGGAGGTCGAGCCGCGGGCGCGGATCGTGTACGTCGACAACGACCCCATCGTGCTCACCCACGCCCGTGCCCTGCTCACCAGCGGCCCGGCGGGAAAGACCGCCTACGTCAACGCCGACTTACGCGATGTCGACAAGATCCTCAACTCGCCGGACCTGCACACGACGCTGGATCTGAGCAAGCCGGTCGCGCTGCTGCTGATCGCGATCATGCATTTCATCCCCGACGCGGACGACCCCTACGGCCTGGCCGACCGACTGCTGGCGGGGTTGCCGTCCGGCAGCTACCTGGCGCTGTCGCATCTCACCGGCGACTTCGACCCGGCCGCATGGGAAGGGGTCGCTGCCGTGTACCGGCGCAGCGGGGTGACCATGCAGGTCCGCTCCTTGCCGCAGATCGAACGTTTCTTCGCCGGCCTGGACCTGATCGACCCTGGCGTGGTATCTCTGCCCCGCTGGCGGCCCGACCCCAGCGACCTCAGCGAGGCGGGCCAGCCAAGCGATTCCGCAGTTTCCGTCTATGGGGGCGTCGCGCGCAAGCCGTAGTGCGCGCAAACCCTAGCGCGCGCAAACCCTAGCGCGCGCAAGCCCTAGCGCGCGCAAACCGTCGCGCGCGCAAACCGTCGCGCCGCGGCCTGTCCGGGATGCCACAGGACCATCTGCCAGCCGCCAGCGCCGCCCGATCTGGCCCACTCACGCCAGGCGCCAGGCGGCAGGCGGCCTCGGTGGTACGGCGGCGGTGGCACGGCCTCGGCCCGCACCCGGCGCGTCCACGTTCACGCCGAGCATGGTTACACACCTGTGACTTACTCCACACAGCCGTCCACAGACTGTGGGTAACTTTGCCGGGTGCTGCGTGAAATGCACGCCGATATCCACATCCCTGTGGGAAAGCTGGTTGCCAGCCGGGCACGCTCGGGTGCCGTCATGGTGAGTGGTGAAAGAGCATGCCGGGCCGACTATCGAACGGGCTCGCCCGGCCTCGAGCGGCGACGCGATCTCTACGACCGTGCCGAATGGATCGCGCAGGCAGGAATCCGGTCGTCTGGCGCGCACCTGCCTGCGTAATGCCGTAGATACTGCAATACTGCATGCATGGGCGGCACTCAAGCCTCGCTCTGGCCAGACGTCAAGGCGGGTACGGGTACGAGCACATCGGCGGGTAGCAGGCAACCGTTTTCCGCCCGGACACCAGATCCCTCTTCCCATCGCCCACAGTTCCGATGTATGCACCGCGCGTCAACGTGCCCTGGCACCGTCTACCGTAATGCGCCATGCGCTGCCATACTGCCTGGATGACGGGTCTCCGCCTCGCCTTGGCCAACCTCAAGCCAGGCACGGGCAAGACCACCTCGGCGGTCTGGCTGGCACACGTGTTCGCCGAGGCCGGGAACAGTGTGCTCCTGGTGGACGCGGACCCGTCCGGCAGTGCTCTGGAGTGGTCCGACCTCGCGGCCATGTACCCGGGATTGCCGCCGCAGGAGGCGTTCCCGTTCCGGATCGTGGCCCTGCCGTCGCGCGAACTGCACCGCCGCGTACCTGAGATCGCCGAGATGGATGACGTGGTGATTATCGACGCGCCGCAACTGGAGGACCACGCCGCCATTGCCCGGTCGGCGCTGCGGTACGCCGACGAGATCCTGATCCCGTGCGCGCCGAGCCCCATTGAGATCAACCGCACCACGCCGGTGCGGGAGGAGATCGGCGAGATCGAGGCGGCCCGGGACCGGCCCGCCCGCTCGGCGGTGCTGCTGAACCGCTGCGTCGCGCGGGCGAATTCCACGGCCGACGCGAGAGAGGCGCTGGAGGGTCTTGGCTATGCGGTGCTGGCGACCGCCGTGCCGCGGCTGGAGGTTTACGCGCAAAGTTTCGGCCTGCCGATTCCCGGCACCGGGCGCGAGGTGTGGCGCCGGGTAGCCAATGACCTCGTCGAGCGGTGCGTTCCCCTCGGGTCGGTGCGGTCGTGACCACGCCGCGCGAGCAGCGGAAGGCGCAGATGGCGGCCGCCGCGACCAGGCGCACCGAACCCGATGCGGGCCCGGCCGGGCGGACCGCGATCCGGTCGAAGCCGGTCAGGATCACCCTCGACCTGAGCCCCGAGCTCTACCGGCAGCTCACCCGGCTGGCGGACTCGGCCGCGATCGCGCTCGATGTGCCGCGCGTCGCCCTGGCCGACGCGGTGCGGGCGATGATCCGGGTCACGACGGACAGTCCGGGCGAGGTCCTCGAGCGGCTACGCCGCGACCGGGACCAGTAGTGCGAAATCGCGCGACGACCTTGGCCCAGGCGTTTGGCACGTCGAGGCGGACTGGCTGGGGTCGGCGGACCGCGACAGGGACGCTGGTCGTGAAGTGCTACCCATCTTGCTCCGGATACACCGCTCTGGGCGCGCCCAGCGTGCGCCTCCCGCGTGTCCGGTTTCACGATCGCGGTACTTTTTCTGCGGTATTCGCGGACAAAGTACCGCGATCATGCCACGACCGACGCGATCACGCACAACTGGTTGCGCACAACTAGCGCACAACTAGCGGGAATGCGGTAATGGTGGCGATGGCGCTGTGCCCGAACTATCCCGGCTCACTGGAGCGCGGCGCCGCCGGGTCGGTCCTCTACCTCGCCCTGATCGCGCTGCTCCGCCTCGGCGTGGCCGCCGCGATACGGGACCCCGCGGCGGCCATCGGGGTCGTGCTCGGCCTGCTCTACCTCTTCCCGATCGTCGCCTCGGTGGTCGCAGGCCCGCACTGGTACCGGCACCTCCAGCAGGCCGATGACGGCGGGGCTCGCCATCCAGGCCACCACCACCCTCCGCAGCCTGCCCATCAGCCCGTGGGCGGGTCTCGGCGTGCTCGCCGCATGGGCCCGCCGCGGCGCTCCTGGCCGGCGGGCTGCTGCTGCGGCTGCGCGACGCGTGAGGGATCGCTGAGTGCGGCGAGACGGCAGCCGTACTCGCAGATAGAGGGCGCCTACTCGCAGATGGAGGGGCCCTACTCGCAGATGGAGGGCGCCCCGAAGATCCGCCGAATCGTGCGGCACCTGCTGTCATTGGGAACGTCCGCGCCGCCGTTAAGACTATATTGCCCCAGGCTCCACCCCACGGGATCCCCCGCCTGTGGTAGTGGGCGCTCGCTGCTGGATGGGGAACGTCGGCGCCGCCGTTAAGACTGCATTGCCCCGGGGGCTCCACCCCACTGGATCCCCCCGCCTGTGATAGTGGCCGCTCGCTGCTGGATGGGAATCGGCCGATTCACGTATCAGGATCCTGATTTTTGCCTTGACCGTCACGACGGGCCAAGAAAGGCCGGGCATTTGTGCTGCCATTCTGCTGGCCGGGCCGCCGGGTCAGTCAGCGGCGCGGGCGGCGGCCAGCACGTCGTCGCACACGGCGGGCATCCCCGTTTCGTCCGCGGCCCGCTGGGTCAAAACCACGACGGTCAGATCTTGCGCAGGCACGTTCGACCACACCGTCCCGAATCCGCCCTCCCACGTGTAGCGGCCGTCGTCGAGCACCGCCAGCCCGTAACCCCAGCCGCGGTCGCCGAGGAAGCTGAAACCAGGCCAGACGTTCGCCCGCTGCCCAGCGGTCAGCTGATCGCGCGTCATCTCGGCGGCCGTTGCCGGCGTCAGCACGGGACTGCCCCCGCGCATCAGCATCCGCCCGAACGCGACCACGTCGTCGATCGATGACACGAGCCCGCCGCCGCCGTCGGGGAACAGTGGCGGGTGTGACCACTGCCCGTCCGGCGGGTCGCTCACGACGAGCAGGCCGTCACGGTTCTCGTACGCAGTCGAAAGGCGGGCGGTATCGGCCGCGTGGAACCCGGTGTCCTTCATGCCGAGCGGGCCCAGCACCCGCTCGCGCAGGACGTCCTCAAACGGGGCACCGGCGGCGCGGGCGGCCAGGACGCCAAGCACCTGCGAACCGGACTGGTACAGCCACCGCTCGCCGGGCTGGGCCAGCAGCGGCAGCTCACCGAGCCGCGCCATCCAGGTGTCCGGGTCAGGGGTGGTGCCGGGCTGCGGCGGCCCAAAGGTTGACAGCTGCCGCTCCATCGCCGCGGTGACGATCGGCCACGGCCGCGGTGCCATGAACATCGCGCCCTGCATGCCAAATCCCCAGGTGAACGTGAGCAGGTCGCGTACGGTGACCGGACGCTGAGCCGGGACCGTCGGCCCGAGCGGCCCGTCTGGGCGGCAAAGCACCCGCCGATCAGCCAATTCGGGCAAAAGCCCGTCGACCGGCCCGTTCAGCTCCAGCAAGCCGTCATCGACCAGCGAGAGCACGACTGCCGCCGTCATCGGCTTGGTGTTCGACGCAATCCGGAACAGCGTGTCCCGCCGCATCGGCGCCCCGCCCACCGCCATCACGCCCGCCGTCGCAACGTGCACCGTCTCACCGCGCGCCACGGCCGCAACGACGCCAGGTGCCTGACCTTGCTCCACGGCGCGCTCGACGACCTCGTCAATCCGGGCGAGCACACTGTCGCCGAACCCATCGACGTTGTTCACCCGGCAAGCCTACGGCTGGGACCCAATTCGCCCAGACGGGCTCGCGGGATCACCGCTCCACGGAGCCCCGCGGCGCAGATCGGGAAATCTGGACGGTGCCCCCGAAGAGCCCGGCTGACAGACTCGACGGCATCCGGTCTGTCAGGTCCGTCAGCAGCGAGGGTGGCACGCGATGATAGCCCGATCTCCGGCGCGGGACAGGTCGGCTATTGCGGCAAATCTCGCCCGCTTCAGGCGCATCGGGGTGTCTCGGGCGGGCCTGAAGGCCGCCTCGGTCGCCGTCTGCGTTGTGCTAGAGCAGGATGTGCGTTCCCTGCTGATCACCAGAAGAGCGCCGAACTTGCGTTCCCACGCTGGTCAGTGGGCGCTGCCCGGAGGACGTCGCGATGCGGGTGAGTCTGCCGAAGACGCTGCCAGGAGGGAACTGTGCGAGGAAACGGGCGTGCAGGTCGCGCCAGACGATGTCCTCGGAGTACTCGATGACTATGTCACCCGGTCTGGTTACCTGATTACTCCGGTGGTTGTCTGGGGTGGCCCGGCCAGCCCTGCGATGACTGGGCCGGCATCCGAGGTCGCTCAGATACACATCATCCCGCTGGCCGACCTCGACGTCACTCCCAGGCTGCTGCGTATTCCTGAGTCTGAGTCACCGGTCATCCAGCTGCCGCTCCTTGGCAGATATCTCCACGCGCCGACGGCTGCGATCGTCTATCAGTTCTGCCAGGTGGCCCTGTACGGCCGCACGATCAGGGTGTCGCACTTCGAGCAACCGGTATTCGCCTGGGAGTAGCCGCCCCAGTGCCACCTCATCAGCCGGCCAGGCTGTCCGCGAACGCCTGGATGGCCCCGGCCCCGGCCCCGGCCCCGGCCCCAGCCCGGGCCCGGGTCAGTCTTCGCGGCGGACGTCGCCGGGGTGCTTGTCCGGGCGCAGCCCCCGCCACGATGGGTGGCGCATGGTGCCGTCGCCGGTCCATTCGGTGAAGGCGACTTCGCCCACGAGACGCGGCTGCGCCCACCGGGCGCCGCGTACGTACCGCGGTGGCACCGGGATATCGAACGGGCTGGTGGGGCGGTGCAGCGGCGCGAGCCGCTGGGCCAGGTCGCGGAGCATGTGCTGGCTGAAGCCGGTGCCGACGTGCCCGGCGTAGCGCAGCCGCCCGCTGGCGTCGGGGACGCCCACCAGCAGGGAGCCGATCAGCCCGGCCCGCGAGCCTGCACCGGGCTGCCAGCCGGCGATGACGACTTCCTGGTGCCGCACATTCTTGACCTTGATCCACTCCCGCCGTCGGCCCGGGTAGTACCGCGACGTGAGCGGCTTGCCCACGACGCCCTCCAGCCCGCCCTCGGCGGAGGCCGCGAGCACATCGGCGGCATGGCCGGCGAACCACGGCGGGGTGCGGACCGGCTCCGTGTCGAGGGCCAGGGCGGCGAGCTGCTCCCGGCGCGCGGTGTACGGCTCGCCCAGCAGGGACCGGTCCTCGTGATGCAGCAGGTCGAACACGTAGTACGACACCGGCACCGCGGTCACCAGCGCCGCCGGTGGCTGCCGGACGTGCATCCGGGTTTGCAGCGCACCGAAGTCGGGCCGGCCGCCTCGAACCGCGACGATCTCGCCGTCCAGCACGACGGGCGTATCGGTCAGGCCAGCGAGCGCGTGCAACTCGGGGTAGCTGGCGGTCATGTCCTTGTCATTGCGCGACAGCAGGCGGACCTGGCCGTCATGCAGGTAGGCGACCGCGCGCACCCCGTCCCATTTCAGCTCCCACCCGTAGCGGTCCTGATCGCCGGGCAGCTCGCGGGTCAGCGTGGCCAGCATCGGCCGGATCAGCCGCGGCAGGTCCGCCACCAGCCACACCCCCTCCGCACCAGGGTGCTACCCGCCAGCCGCCGCCTCACCCGCAGACCTCGCCCCCAGCAGTGCGGCGTCGCCCCGCGTCACCAGGACTGATACGTGAATCGGCCGATTCCCATCCAGCAGCGAGCGGCCACCACCACAGGCGGGGGGATCCCGGGCGGTCGTCCCGCCATCCGGCTCGGTCGTCATAGCCGATGAGCTGGTCGAGGACGAGTTCAGCGCCCCTGCCGGTGACCTGGAGCGCTGCCACTACGGCTGGAGTGTGGTGTCGTGCCTGCCCGACGCCCGCTGTGTCCGGTGGGGGTCAGCCGGCGCCGGGGCAGCCGCGTCAGCCGGCTAGGCGGGTTCCGCTGGGCGGCGGATCCTGGCGGCGAGCAGGTCGCGGAGCCTGATCACGCCGCGCACTTCTTTGCCCTCCACCACGGGCAGGTGGTGGAAGCCCTGCTGCAGCATGATCTGAGTGGCATCTAGGACCGACGTATCCGGGCTGACCGATCGCGGGTCCGGGGTCATCCATTCAGAGACCAGTGATCGAGAGGAGTCCTCGCCGGAGGCGGTAGCCCGCAGGACGTCCCACTTGGTCAAGATCCCAGCCAGGAACGACGCCTGTACGACGACGGCCGAGCCCGTCCTTGCGCTGACCATGGCGGCAGCAGCGCTCGCCATGCTGCTCTCCGGCGTAGTGATCACGGCGCTGGTGGGCATGAGGTCTCGCACCGTCGCTACGTGGGTGCCGCCGCCCTCGCGCGGGCTCTCAGCCACTTTGCCGGACCTTGCCAGGGGCAGGCTTCCCCCGCGCCGCGCCCGGCCCGGCCGGCTTCTGCGACAGGACCCTGCGGGCCGGCCCGGCCGACGCGCGCACGCCCGGCCACTGCTCCCCCAATACCTGGCCGCTGATCACGCCGGACTGGGCGCGGGCCCGCTCCGCGGTGATGGTGCCGGTCATCTCCTCCAGGCCCTGGATCAGATTGGGGAACCCGAGGTCGATATCGTCCATGGCACCACCTTCCGGCCGGGTGTCAGCGCGTATCCCTGATTGGCCGTCCCACGCTGGCGCACGCCCTTTCCAGGACTCAGGGTCTGAGCCTGAGCGTCTCCATCATGGCGCAAGCCCGGCCGGTCCGCCCGGGATCGTGCGGTCCGCCCGTCTGAGCGGCGACTTCGTGCAGGATGCGGCAGAGCTTGTTTGCGGGCCTAGTTTGCCAGCGGCAGGTGAAAATTGGATGAGCCCGCATTTCGTGCTGGTTTCGGCCCTGGGATTGCCTGGGCCCTCACGTTGTGATCAGGACCCCGCTTTCGCAGCAGGGGTGAATCCGGCGCGCCCTGCTTTTAGCGCTTGGTTCACTTCCCGCGCATGAGCGCCCTCGGCGACATGCCTGCGACGCAAAACCCCTCTCCATCAGGGCTTCTCCCAAGCAGGCTTCAGATAACGCCTGATCTGTGTCCCATACCCATCCGATCGGCGTGGCCTCCTGCGCCGCCCCGGGGCGGTTGATATGTGCTGTCGGATTGCGCTGGTGCCTGCCCGTGCGGTGGGCGGGCGCCGCTGGTGCTCAGGGGTGGCGGAGCTTGGCGCGGAGCATGCGCAGGTCGTCGTCGCCGAAGCGGTGATCGGCCAGCCACTGGGCGACCCCGCCGTAGCGGGAGTCCATCTGTTCCAGGAACGCCGTCATCGTTTCCGGCCGCGGCCGGTGCGACTCGGCGGGCTTGCTATTGACGTCGGCCGCATACGTCGGTGACCTGCGCAGGCGGTCCAGGACGGCCCCGATCCGCTCCGCCGTCGCGGTGTAGTCGGCGACCACGGCTTCCGGGCGGACACCGGCGGCGCGGAGCGCGAGCGCCACCACCACCCCGGTCCGGTCCTTGCCCGCCGCGCAGTGGACCAGTGCCGCGCCCTCGGAGTGGGCGATGCTGCGCAGCGCGGCCACCACCTGACCGGGACGGTCGTCCAGATAGCCCAGGTAGTGCCCGCATCTGGGGTCGCCGGGGTAGCGGGACCGGTCCTCGTCGTCCCGCGTCAGCAGGACGTCGGCGACCACGTCGGTGGCAGATCCCTCTTCAGGCAGCACCGGGTGGTGAGCGTGCCGCACGCTCTCGACACCTTCGAGCGGCGCTGGGCCTTCGGACGCCAGCTCGGCCGTGCTACGCAGATCCACCACGGTGGTCAGGCCGATGTCGCGCACCAGCCTCGCGATGTCAGAGGGCGAGAGTTCCTGCAGGTTGTCGCCGCGCAGCAGCCTGGCACCGGCGGTTTCGCGGCCGTCCTCGGTGGGCAGCCCGCCAAGGTCGCGCACGTTGACGGCACCCTCGAGCTCGATCCACGGCATGACAACATCCTCGCAGCACCGGCCGTGGGCTCAGCAGGCGGAACCACGACACCGGGATGCAGTCGGCGGCGGTGCGGAACTTGGTTGCAGCGAGTTCGGCGTAGCGGGGCGGGGCATGCTGGACCTGCCCGCACCCCGCCAGCCCTTCACCGTTACGAGGTGCAGAAGAGGTCGGATTCTGCGACATATGTGCCGAAGCCGCTGTCGAATTGGCTCTCCTCGAAGCCGGTCGTGCATGTGCTGAATCCGGCGGCCGTAGCCTGTTGCCGGGCGTCGTTTCGGGCGGCCCTGAGGGCGATGAAGGCCGAGCGGCCTTCTCCGAATCCGTCGAATTCCTGGGTTGCCTGCGCAGCGCTGACCTGCTTGACAGCGATCCCCGCACCGGACGCGGGAGCCGCGATCGCCGCTGCCTGTGTCCCGGCGAGCACAGCGGCCGCCACCGCGCCGGTCACCACCATCGTGCGCACTGGATGGCACACCCCTTGTAACAGTTTCCGCATGGTCTTCCGACCTTTCGTGAGCAGTACGCGTCGTGGTGCCCGACGGCGTGGCCTCATGTGGAGCCGCCGGACGTCCATCGATCGCCTTCACTAGTCAGGGCGTTCCATGCCGTTCCATCGCGACCTCGCTCCGGCCACGCGCCCGCTTCCGACGGTCAGTCGGTGTCGATCACGGCGGGACCACGGTGTATCACCGTGGGCTCCACGCCCTCTGGACCTACGGGGCCTGCCCCCGTCACCTAGGAGGACGAGCGTTATGACCGAACTCAACCCACAGCCCCTCCCCCCGGGGCGCTCTCTTCGCATCAGCCTGCCGGCATCGGTGCTGTACGACTTGGAGACCTTTCAGAAGGCCCAGGCGGGCATCCTGAAGTACGCGGGATGCCCAGGGTGCACCTCGGGCCTGCATCTGCTCTGGCAGGCATTCACGGATTTCACGGTCAACCAGGCCGGTGAGGTCCGTCCGGTCGCGCCTGGCCCGCTGGCAGAGGCTGAGTAATGACGTGGTCGCGGCTCGATCTCGGCGTCGGGATTGTCGTTTCCGCAGGGCTTGATCTCCTGTGGGATCACATCAGGCATCTCGTCGACGTCGTCGAGATCGAGCCGCAGACCATGTGGAGTCCCAGACAGGACACCGGGTGGGATCTGATCGAGCAGGCGTTTCGCTGGATCGAGGAGCTCCGGGTCCCCACCATCGCTCACGGCGTGGGTTTCCCGGTGGGCGGCTGCGAGCCCCCCGAACTTGCAGGTGTCACGCTGGCCGCGCTATCGGCCGAACGTCTCGGGGCCTCCCACTGGAGTGAGCACCTGTCCTTTAACCGGGCCACGGTGGGGGACAGCAGAATCGATGCGGGGTTCCTCCTGCCGCCGGCGCAGACGTGGGCCGGGGTGGAAGCCGCTGCCGATCACGTTGCCACCTACCACGCTGCCGCGACTCTGCCGTTCCTGATCGAGACGGGCGTCAACTACCTGCGACCCCGGCCAGGCGAGCTCTCCGACGGCACCTTCATCGCAAACGTGGCGGAGCGCAGCGACTGCGCCATTCTCCTCGACCTGCACAATCTGCTCGCCAACGAGCGGAACGGGCGCGAACCGGTGAGCGACGTCCTGAGCGATCTGCCCCTCGAACGTGTCCTCGAGATCCACGTCGCCGGCGGCTTCGAATTCGACGGCTACTACCTCGACGCCCATGTAGGCGGCCCGGACAGGGAATCGCTGGCGCTCCTCGCCGACGTCCTGCCCCGCCTGCCCAACGTGCGAGCCGTCACCTTCGAAGCGGTGCCGGAGTCCTTGGCCGCGCTGGGCGTGAGCGGGGTCCGATCGGTCCTTGAAGCCCTCCACCGGGTGGTCGAGGGCAGCCACCCTGACGGCGTCTGGCGTTCGGACCGGGCCCATCTGGCCGGGGCTCTGGAACGCGCGACGCACCGCCGGCCCCGGCCCGCCCCGAGTCCAGGCGTCGTACCCGCGTGCAGGGATGGACAGAGGTCCCGGACCGACCAAGAGCCAGACCCGTCACGTCCCGCGTCACCATCACCGGACCCGGAGGCCCACGCGACGCGGGACTGGGAACGCCGGATCGCCGCGTACACCTCTCGCATCAGAGATGACCCACCGGTCGCCGACCCCGGACTCGACCTGCTCCGGCACCTGGCCGATCAGGCCCGACTCGGGCAACTGCTCCTTGCCCGGCCCGACCTGATCAGATCTCTCGTCACGGCGCTCGGCCTGGACCGGACGGAGGCGACGCTCCGTCGATACCTTCGCGCGCGACCACCCGAACGGTGGACGGCACGTGAGGGTGAGCAATTCGCCTCATGGCTGGCCGAGGACGGTGTCGCAGGCCAGGTCATGGGACCAGCGGGTTGATACGAGGAGTTGATACGAGGAAGGGACCACCGGCCCGGCCTGGCAACCGCAAAGGGGTGGCTCCACGCCCGCGACGAGCTGAGGTTCCCCGATCCTGCTCGGGTCGAGGCTGACGTGCCGGAGAGCATTGAACGTGGCGGAAGGACTCATTAAATTGCCCGCGTCGACTGTTCGTAGGGAGAGGATCTCGATGCGCACCGTCATCGTCTGGTGGGACCTGTCCGAATCCGCCCAAACCATCGAATCTCTGCGCACGTATCTACTCGACGAGTCCGTCACCGCGTTCGCCGAGGTACCCGGGCTGCGATTCAAGATGTGGATCGCCGATCCGGAGACGAACCGGTGGGGCGCGGTCCTGCTGTGGGAATCCGCTGAAGCAGCCTCGCAGCCACTGCCCAGCCAGGCTGCCGCCCTGATCGGCTACCCGCCGACACAATCACACGTCTTCGACGTCGAAGCCACTGTCGAAGGGCGCTACGAGGTCGCGCAACTGGCCTTGCGCGGTCTTGCCTTCGCGGCCGCCGCGGCCGGCACCGATGACCATCGGGCGGCTGCGGCGGCCGCCGGGCAGCCATGATCAGGCGCGCCGCAGGTATCGTCCTGGCCAGGGAGCACGGCGGTCTGACGACAGTTCGGCCCTTTGACCCTTCGGATTGTCACGGTGCGTAGTCGCACCAACGGAGCCAGCGGCAGGATGCCCCACCGAGCCGCCGTTCTGTACTCCAGCGTCGGTTGCGTGCTGAACCCTGCGGTGCGCCCAGATCGAACAATCCGCACGGCTGGGCCCTGCTCGTGGCCTCCAGCGGGATCGCGCCCGCAGGGACACGATCTTAGGACTGATCCGCCCGGGCAGTGGCCGTCCCAGCCAGGGCGTCCTTGCTGTAATCGCCGCGCAGCGCCAGAACCTTGATGCCGATGTTGGTGCCGTGGGCCGGCAGCTCGCTCTGGAATATCAGGCTGATCTCCTTCCGGCTGAAATACCTCGCCGCGTCCTCGAGCGAGTCGAAGGTGAACTCGACGACGCGATGCGGCGTTGCCGAGAACGCATTGTCGTACGACGCCAGCCGCTTCAGCTCACCAGGAGCCTGAAGAGTATCCGTGATCGACCGGACCCACTCCAGGTACTTGCGCTTCTCGCCAGACGGGTAATCGATCTCGTACACGTACTTGATCACCAGACAAGCCTCCTTCCATCGCCGCCGCCACCCCGCAAGCCGCGGTGGCATGCGACTATCGTCCGTCCCGATCCGGTCGCCCGGCAAGACCGGGCCCGGGCCACGTGGCCGGCAGGCCAAGATGTCCGTCCGGCCCTCGGCAATGCGCGCTCCGCCGCGGCCGCCTCGGGGCCAGGTTCCAGACCGTCGCTCCTTATTGACCTCGCCGCGCCCGCTGCTATGCGGGCCGCCATACCCGAGCCCGGCCGATGCCCCGGGATTCACCGCCGCTCATCTACCCGGCAGCCGCGGGTTGAAGTAATAACCTGGGGGTGCCGGTGGGCACACGATCAGTCCCGCACCGGCGTCTGGGAGGGCCAGATGCGTATCAGCGACGTACTTCGCGTCAAGGGCGGGCAGGTCGTCACCGTCGCCCCGGACACGGACGTGCGGCACCTTCTCACGGTGCTCGCCGAACACCGGATCGGTGCTGTCGTCGTCTCTCACAACGGCACCTCGGTCGACGGAATCGCAAGTGAGCGGGACATCGTCCGGGCACTGGCCGAGCGAGGCGCCGCGGTGATGTCTGAGGCGATAACGGCTATCTACACCGCCGAGGTGCACACGGTTACGCCAGAGACCCAAGTCGAGGAGGTCATGCGCATCATGACCGAGCACCGGGTGCGGCACGCGCCGGTCGTGGTTGACGGCCGCTTGCGAGGGATCGTGAGCATCGGTGACGTGGTGAAGAACCGTATCGACGAGCTCGAAACCGAGCGAGCCGCATTGCACGGCTACATCACAGGTACCCGCTAACGCGCCTGCTCAGCCTGCAGACGCCTCGAACGATCTCTCGAGAACCTCGTCGAGGCAACATCCCTGAATGCCCCCAGCCCGGCTCCGCTACGCCGGGCGCTGTCGCGTACTCCGGTAACTGTGCGGCCCCACGGACCAGTAAGCCCGCTGGTGAACGCCAGTCATGTCGAGCCGCGGAGGATTGTCAGCTTCCTCGCATCCAGCGTTAGCGTTGTGATCCGGCACGCGGTGCGGGAACAGCGCGATCGTGACCGACGTGAGCACAGCCAGCAGCAGGGCAGCCGTCGCCGTGGCGCAGACACCGGCCACGCAGCCATGCAGGGTACGGATCTCCGGTCGTTTGTCCCGGGCGGAGAATCGCGCCGCGACGAAGCCCGCCGCCAGGGGTACCGCCAGGGGTACCGCCAGCGCGGCCAGCCACCAGCTCAGTGCGCTCGCGGGGCCGTACCAGCTGGCCAGATCCGGTTGACCGGTACGGCCGAGTCCGATGAGCTTCCCGGCCAGCCGGCCCACACCATGCCCACCGCCCCGGCGGCGAACGCCAGCACCCGTATCACCCGGTGCATCACGACCTCCCGCGCCACCAGCCACACCCCCCCACCCAGCCAGGCCACCCGGCCCAGCCCGGCCGGGACCTCACCCGCCTCGGCCAGCACGGCCTCCGCCCACTCGCGGCGGCCCGCCGGAAGCAGCCCGGCCAAGCACCTCAGCAGGCCTGCCAGCACCCGCGTGAACCGGCCCATCACGCCCCCTCCCCCGCCACCCGGCGCGGGCTCGCCGGGCCCGCCGGGGCCGCGCGACGGTGCCGCTGCGGTACCGATTCGGCCAGCGCCGCCCGGGCCGCGGCCAGGCCGCCGGGGGTGAGCCGGTACAGGTGCCGCCGAGGGCGCCCGGCCGGCTGCCCGTCCTCCCAGCACGCCTCGATTAGGCGACGCTCGGCCAGCCGGATCAAGATCGGATACAACGTGCCCGACCGCAGCCCGGTCTCCTTGGCCATCAGGTAGCCATGCCGCCAGGAGGCGGGGTCCGCCTCGAGCACGGCCAGCACGGCCAGCGTCTGCGCGGAGAACCCGGAACGACGAGCCACAACGCTATACTCTACCTAGATAGAAAGCTCGGGTCCACCCCGTGTGGGAGAAGGACCTCGACGTCGGCGACTGCCTCGACCCGGTCGACGAGGCCGTCCGTGTCGGCGTGCTGTCCGCGACCGCGACGTCCGGGCGGGCCGAGTTCAGCCGCGGTGCGGTCCGTTCGGTCATCGCGGCACGGATCTCCCTGTCCGAGCAGGTCCGGATGCATGCCCGCGCCGCCCGGGCGATCGAGGAGCTGGCGGGCGGCCAGGTGACCGAGCACCTCGGCGTACTTACCTACCACTGGTCGGCCGCGGCAGCAGGCGCGGCTTCCGCCGAGGCGTGCAGGTGGGCCCGTCGAGCCGGCCAGCTCGCACCGGCTCAAGCTCACACCCGGCCACCGGAGATCAACCTCGCCGACCACCGGATCCGCCGGAAACAAGTCCTCGGCGGACTCACGCACGAATACCAGATCGCCGCCTGACAGTCTCGCGCTGCTGCAAGATGAAGCAGGTCACCGCCACGATCGTGTATTCGAGCCAACAGGGTAGTGTCCGGCGTACCCAAGTCTCGCCCGGCTGGCGATGGCGACCGCGATCGGGGGCAGCGGGATGAGCCGCCACAACCCGCCAAGACGCCAGGGATTGATCCCGAACGGCTGCGCTGCCAGACGCCGCCCTGGAACCGTCACCGAGCCCGGCGGCCGCAGAAATGCATCATCACCGAGTGCTGCGACGTCACACGCAAACGAGGCGGCCGGACGCCTCGGCACACCCGAGTTTCTACAGCGTCCTGGGCGCCGTGACGGAGATCGCCGTCCCGCGGACGCGGCTATAAGCAGGTGCCCTATGCTTTTGCGATCGGCAAGAGAACTCTCTCTTGCGGCGGCGGTCGGCTTGGAGCCTGGCCGCATCGCCGCCAGTGACTTCGGCAACCCAGGCGAGGGACCGTGTCGGAATGGCCAGCGATGCTCGACATCGACGTCTTGATTGCCGAGGGATGGCGCCCGACGCCTTTGCGCGAATTTGTGCTGAAGATTCATAGCAGATGCGACCTCTCATGCCGCTACTGCTATGTGTACGAGATGGCGGATCAAAGCTGGCGTTCTCGACCAAAACGCATGTCGAGAAACACCGTTGCCGACACTGCCGCACGCATCGCCGAACACGCGCGGCAACATTTACTCACCTCGATTCAGCTTATTCTGCATGGTGGGGAACCGCTGCTGGCCGGGTCGGATCTGATCGAGCACACCGTCACGACGATCCGGGCGGCGGTTGATTCAAGCATCCGTGTCAATGTTTCCCTGCAGACGAATGGCGTGCTGCTCGACACCGCCTATCTCAAGCTTTTCGATGCGCTGGATATCCACGTCGGAGTAAGCCTCGATGGTGACGCGAGCGCACACGACCGTCACCGCCGCCGCGCCAATGGGGAGGGCAGTCACGCCGCAGTCGTCCGCGGCTTGGAGCAGTTGACTTCCGATCCCTTCCGGCATCTGTTCAACGGTCTCCTGTGCACAGTCGACCCACGCAACGACCCAGTGGGCACGTACGAGGCACTCTTGCGATTCCAGCCGCCCATGATTGACTTCCTGCTGCCGCACGGCAACTGGTCGTCTCCGCCACCCGGACGGATCCCCGGCTCGAAAGAGACGCCGTATGGCGATTGGCTGGTCCGGGTGTTCGATCGCTGGTACGGCGAACGACACCAGGAAACTCGCGTACGACTGTTCGCCGAGATCATGAAACTGCTCCTTGGCGGCACGTCTTCCACCGAGGAAGTGGGCCTGTCCCCGATCGGGATCGTGGTTGTCGAGACCGATGGAAGCATCGAGCAGTCCGACATCCTGAAATCCGCCTATCCGGGCGCGCCCGCGACCGGCCTGCATGTCAGCCGTGACTCCTTCGATTCGGTTCTCGCGCTGCCGTCGGTGGCCGCGCGCCAGATCGGCCTCCGCGGCCTTGCCAGCGCATGCAAGACGTGCGAAATACGCCAAACGTGCGGCGGCGGCCTGTACGCGCACCGCTACCGGAGCGGCAGTGGATTCGCAAACCCGTCCGTCTACTGCCCCGACTTGCTCCGGCTCATTCCGCACATCAAGCGTGCTGTGGAGGCCGACGTGATCAGGTTGAAGGAACGCCAGCAATGACTGTGCACGCGCACCGGATTCCAGCCAGCGTGTTCAGCACGCTGGCCGAGGGCGTAGGGGGGAAGGCCGCAGTACGCGACCTCGTCGCTGCTCAGCACAGCAAGCACGTCCTGCTGGTACGGCGGGTGATCGACCTCGCCCACTCGGTCCGGCATGATCAGGCCGCCGATGCCAGGCGCGCCTACAGTCTGCTCGCGGCCGTTCAGGACAGGCAGCCCGATGCGGCTGCCGCGGTCATCTTGCATCCATCGGTCGGGGCGTGGGCGCGGCAGACGGTGGATGCGCTTGGCTCGCCGCAGACCTCGGCCGAGGCCGAACCAGGGCGGATGGCCGCGCTGGCCGCCGCGGCCGCGGTCCGGTCCCGCGTACCCTGTTCGATCGAGGTGCCGAGGCGCGACGGCGAGGTCCTGCTGCCGTCACTGGGCCGGGCAGTCGTGCCCGTGGGAGAGGTCCGAGTGACCTCCGACCGGGCAGAGGTCGGCGGCGTGCAGCTTCCGGACGATCCGAGCAATGACGTAGACGGCTGGGAGGGAATGCGCCGTTTGTCGGCGAGAGCTCAGGGCAAGGGCCTTCACCTGCTCATCGACGACCTGGATCCCTACCGGGCACCGGGAGCGGATAACATGGCCGGCCGCCTGTCCGCGGCGGAGGCGGCCCGATGGCAGGCCGTCCTGGATTCCGCCTGGGATCTCCTCGTGCGCCACCACTTGAGTGTCGCCGAAGAGGTCGCCGCCATGACCCGGGTTCTGACTCCGCTGACTCCCCCACCCGGGGGCCACGTCAGCGCGACGTCTGGGGAGGCTTTCGGCAATATCGCGCTGTCCCCGCCGCCGGACGCGTGTTCGCTCGCGGTCACGCTGGCCCACGAGGTGCAGCATGCCAAGATGTGCGCGCTACTGGACATGGTGCCGCTGACGCTGCCAGACGATGGACGCCGGTTCTACGCGCCCTGGCGAGAGGATCCGCGTCCCGTTTCGGGCCTGCTGCAGGGTGCGTATGCGTTCCTTGGGGTGGCAGGATTTTGGCTTCGGCAAAGTGACCTCGATGACCAGGAGGCCGCACTGGCCCAGTTCGCTCGCTGGCGGGACGCGGTACGGCTGGTCGTGGACACACTGGTCATGAGCGGCCAACTGAGCCACTACGGCGAATTGTTCGCCGACGGTATGGACCGGACGCTGCGCCGCTGGGAGGCAGAGCCGGTACCAGCCGGTGCGCTGGCCCGTGCCCAGCAGGCCGCGACAGAGCACCGAGAGCAGTGGCGCCGCCGCAACGGCGAGATCCCGATGCGGGTCGGTTAGATCGGCGGTGGGTCGAAGTCGAAGTCTATGCGTCGGCCCGCCAGGAAAGCCTGCACGTCGGGATGCCCGAGACCGAGCGCGCGGGCATAACCGTCAAGCGTGACCTGTGACAGCCGTTCTGCCTCCTCCCCCGCGCCTTCGGCGCGGAGGTCGAACACGAGGTTGGCCGCGGCCGCCAGGGTCAATGGGTGATCCTCGCCGAACAGATCGGTCAGCCGACGGAGGGTGTCCTCACCTAGTGCCCTGGCAAAGTGCGTGTCACCAAGTCCAGCGAGATCGCTCGCCAGGTTAAGTGCACACGTAAGCGAGTAGTCATGATCGCGCCCGAGCCGCGCGTCGAGACTGGCGAGCGATGACGTGTTCAGATCCCTGGCCGTCTGCAGGTCACCGCGGACCCGCAGCAGCAATGCCATATTGACCCCGCAGCCCCGGTTGTAAGGATGGTCGTCCCCGTAGATCCTCGGGTAGCGGGTCACCGTTTCCACGGCCAGTTCGAATCCCTCGTTCACCCGATCCTTGTTGCGCAGGGCATTGGCGAGGTTCATCGCGGCAGCCAGCGTGTCGGGATGGTCAGGCCCGAACATCCGGTTCTCCTGCGCATAGATGTCCTCCGCCAGCTCCAGGCCCTCGTCGGCCGCTCCCATCCGCCGCTGGGCGATGGACAGGCTCTTCGCTGTCCGCAGCGTCCAGGGATGAGTGGCGCCGAGATTGGCCCGGCCGAAGGCGAGGGCGTCCTCACCCCAGTCACTCGCGTCGGCATAGGCACCGCTCAGCCGCACGATCCGGGCGAGGCCATCACGGACAATAAGTATCTCCTGCGGGTTGACCCCGGAATCTGGCAGGTGCTGCAGCTGGAATGTCTCTTCGTACATTTGGCGGGCGGTATCGTAGTCGCTCATCAGGCAGTAGTCGACGGCGAGGTTGTTCATGCACCGCAGCGTGGCCCGATCATGTGGCCCGAAAATGTGCCGATGGCGCCGGAGCGAATCTTCGTCGTGATCGCGCGCTGCCCTGAACTCGCCACGGGCCCGCAGATCAGCTCCGTGACTATTGGATAGCAGGAGAGTCTCGCGATCCTCGGGACCGAGACGTTGGACCATCTGATCGAGCGTCACACGGTTCATCTCATACGTGGCGCGATACTCGCCGAGCTCACGGAGCACGATGCCGAGATGCCGCTTTGCGACCAGGATGTCCCGGGTATCATTCACGGGATCCTTTTCCCAGTCTTTGATGAGCCTTTCCACGAAGGACCGGCCCGTCCCATAGTCGCCCGAACTGTAGAGGTAACGCACGACATCGAGGCAGAACTTCCGGACCGCCGGATCGTGACACTTGGTCACCCGCGATGGCTCCGCGTGGGCGAGCAGCTCGAAGTACCGTTCCCAGTGCCTGTTGTCATCCGGGTCCCTGGTCATCACTGCCGTGGCGAGCAGGAGGTGGACCTCGTGCCGGATCCGGTCCTGCTCTTCGGTGCTCAGGGCGTCTCTGAGCAGTGCCTGCACGAGCCGGTGCAACTGGACCGTCCGGCTCCAGTCGTCTAGACGCGCCAATGCATACCGGCCGAGTTGCTTGAATGCCCGGTTTAGCATGATCGGGTTGGACAGCAGGGCGCGCAGCCGAAGATCGACGGCGGTCAGCGGCTCGGCGCCGATCCGGTCACCCACCGGCACGAAGACGTCGAGCGGAATGGGCTCAGGTCCGAAGAAGGCACAGCACTGGACGAGCTCCACCGCTTCGGGCAGTGCTTCCTTGAGCTGGGAGACGGACAACGACCACGCAGCCGTCATCGAGACCGGGTATTCCGACGGCCGGCCCTCGCCCAGGAGTAGTGTCGCCTGCTCGTTGAGTAGCCGCAGGTACTCTTCGATCGGCATGCCAGTCTCTGCCTGCAGCGCTCCGGCCTGCTCCAGCGCGAGCGGCAGATCCCCAAGCGCATCGGCCAGCCGGTTCGCATCGTCGTCCGCGTTCTCCCTGCGCAGCCGCTTTTTCAGAAAGGCCACGCTCTCCGCGCGGGTGAACACGTCGACCGCGACCGTCTCCACGACGGTCTGCCAGGCGTGATTGCGCGAGGTGATCAAGATATGGCCGGACCCCTTGGGCAGCAGCCCGCGCAGATCCTCTGGCCGGTCGGCGTTGTCGAAGATTAACAGCCACCGGCTGTACGGCTCGCCATGCTGTAGGGCCTCGATGACGGCATTGGCGCAGTCTTCGATTCCAATGGCGGTCGCCGAGGGCACGCCCAGGTCGGGGGCGAGAGCCGCCAGTGAGGAGCGCAGAAGCACCGGCTGGTCAGCGGAGATCCACCACACAAGCTCGTACTCTTCGCGGAAGCGGTACGCGTACTCGATTGCGACCTGCGTCTTGCCCACACCGCCGAGACCGTGCAGCGCATGCGGCACCACCGCGGTGACCTCAGCAGCCATGCCGGTGTGCAACTGGTCCAGAAGACTGTCCCTGCCGGTGAAATTCCTGTTCCGTTGCGGGATCTTTCCCCAGATCTCGGGAGACCGCCCTGGCGTCTGCGGGACATTCACGGACGAAGTCGGCATGAGCACCTCCGGGTTGACTCCAGAGCCAGCTTATTGTAGACGTTCAGGCCATCCTGATCGACAGAAGATTGCCAGGACTGACTGGGGACAGCGTGGCTGTCTGAAAATCGAGTCCTGGCATCGGCAGGCTCGGTGTGCGTGTGGTATAAGAGACTGGCGAGGGTGAGGGGCCCATCGACCACAAGGGAGCCGCCGTGCACGGCGAGGCCAGCGATGTCAACGGTGACCTGATCGATGTAACGGGCCTATCGTTGCGCGATCTGGACCGGATACCCGAGTCCAGTCTCGCGCTGGCGTTGCGCCAGGTGCTGTCCAGTAGCGATGCGGGTCCATCCGCAGGGTTCTCTTCGCGCATCTGATGCCGGATGTTCCGGCTAATTTCCAGCCTTATTGGCGGAACGACCGCCAGCAGCTTATCGTCTCCTACTGAGGGGCCATCGCGGGCGGCAGGGGGTGCTGTGGGGTGGACGAGGCGGATTGGGAGCGACTGATCGCTCAGCTCAGAAGGGGCGACTGTACCCCCTTCCTCGGAGCGGGTGCCTGCGTCGGCACGTTGCCCGACGCCGCGGAGATGAGCAGGGACTGGGCGACCAGATACGGCTATCCGTTTCTAGATCATCATGACCTCGCCCGGGTCATGCAGTACATCTCGATCACCAGACGGGACGTCGTCTATGTCAAAGAGCAGGTCTGCGAGGATCTGGCAGGTAAGCGGCCTCCGCCGTTTGGAGTTCCCAGCGAGCCGCATACTCTCCTAGCGGAATTTCCGATCCGTGTCTTCATCACGACGAACTATGACGACTTCCTGATGAAGGCGCTCGGGTGGGCCGGAAAAAGTCCAAAGTCAGCGATTTGCCCGTGGTACGTTTCAGCGAATGCTGATTTCGAAGAGTTCTTCGCGGAGGTGCCGCCGGTTCCGTCGCCGCCCGATGAGCCATTGGTCTTCCACTTACACGGGAATCTCAGGATACCCAGGTCGCTCGTACTGACTGAGGGGGACTATCTGGAGTTCCTGGCGAATATCGCGGTCTTCCGCAACGACGATGGGCCTCGTCTAATTCCCAGCGTCGTGCTCACCGCCATGACAGACTACCCGCTTCTATTCATCGGATACAGCCTGCAGGACTGGACGTTCCGGGTAATCTTCCACGGGCTCTTGCGTGCGCAATCCGATGTACTGCGGCGACGCAGCGTCAGCGTACAGCTGCCACCGCCGATAAATGGCTCTGTGGCGGAGGCAGAACGCCGCGCCGAGGAATACCTTACGCGTTATCTTGAGGGCTGGAGCATATCTATCTTCTGGGGCACTGCAGCCGATTTCTGTCACGAGCTGCGAAGCAGGATGGGATCGTCGGGGTGACAGCCCGGCCTGTGATCAATGGTGCGGATCAGCAACCCTACGTGGGGTTACGTGCCTTCCGCTTCGAAGACCATGACCGCTTCTTCGGGCGGACCAGGGAGTCGCACGAGATCGCCGCGCTGTGGCGGGCCAACAAGCTCACTGTTCTGTACGGTGGGTCAGGCGTCGGGAAGACATCGCTGCTTCAGGCTGGCGTCATTCCGCTGCTGGACGATCGGCGCGTTGACCGCCTGCCGGTTGGCCGGGTCACGACCGGCGTGGTTTCCGCGGCACCCGTGCCAGTTCATAACCCGTATGTCTTCGCGCTGTTGTCGTCGTGGGCACCCGACCGGCCCCCGAACGAACTTGTCGACGTATCGATCCTCGAGTTCCTTCGCGAGCACGGCGAACGCCTTGACAGCTACGGAGATCCGATCCCCATCCTGGTCGCCATCGACCAGGCCGAGGAACTGTTCGGCGATCTCCCGTACCGGCCAAAGGCCGTCGCCGCGTTCATTTCCGAACTGGCAGCGGCATTGCGGGATAATCGGGGGACCCATCTGCTGCTGTCGCTGCGCGAGGATCGCTTGCCCTCGATGCTGCCCTACGAGCGGATTCTCGCCGGCCGGTCGCATGTCCGCTCGCGCCTGCTGCCCTTCGGGGAGGCCGCCGCCCTGGAGGCTATCAGGAGGCCACTGGAGCGCACCGGCCGTGAGTTCGAACCGGGCGTTGCCGAGGAACTCGTGACCGACTTGCGGACCATCAAGGTCTTGAACGCCTTCGGCGAGGGAGCCTCGATAACGGTCGACGCCGTCGACCCGGTACAGGTGCAGGTCGTCTGCTCGGCACTGTGGGACTCGCTGCCGGAGAACGCGCTCGTCATCACGTCCGCCCATGTGCGCCGGCACGCCAACGTCGACCGGTTCCTCGCCAGCTTCTGCAGCCGGACCCTGACCGCCGTGGCCCGCGAGCACGATGTGCCGGTAGCCAGGATCCGATCCTGGCTGCAACAGACCTTCATTACCGAACTCGGCACCAGGGGAACGGCATATGAAGGGCTCGGCCAGACGGCCGGCATGCCGAACGCCTTGGTCAGGTCGCTGGAGGACCGGCGCCTCCTCAAGGCGGAACACCGGGCCGGCACGCGCTGGTATGAACTCCAGCACGACCGCCTCATCGAGCCGATCCAGCAGGCACACCCAGTCGAACTCCTGGAGACGGCAGAACTCGAGCTGACAGACGCCGGCTTCGCACTGGCCGATCGTCATGCCCATCAGGCGATCCGCGCCTGCGGCCTCGAAGACCTGCAGGTCCACGCCGGCGCGGAGCGCCTGCTCGGTCACGTCGCGAGGCGGCGTGACATGCTGGACGAAGCGCTGCAGCGGTACCGCACGGCCGCCAGCCTTTTCGAGGTTCTCCAAGACTCGTCCGCGGTTGGACAGCTACTGGCGGAGGCCGGGCGGCTGTCGATCGTCCGCGGCCGGTATTCCGAGGCGGTGACAGATCTGCGTGCTGCGGCGGAGAGGGTCGCCAATGATCTGTCGATCCAGTACGCGCTGGCACAGGCGCTTTGGCATACCGGGCAGCCCCGGGCCGCTGTGGCGGTGCTGAGTGCTGTCCTGGAGATCGACGAGGGCATGGTGGCGGCGCTGAGTTCGCGAGGTGAGATCCTCGCCGATCTGAACATGGCGGAGGCCGCCCTGCGCGATCTGTACCGTGTGCGCCGCGATCAGCACCCAGCCACCCTCGCCGCACGTGCTGTCGCGCACGCCCTGACCGGCCGTCTGGAGGCCGCCGATCAGGAGGCGGCCGACGCCACCGCCAACGCAGCCGACAGCGGGCCGGTGCTGTTTCGCGCCGCCAGGGTCCGGTTGATGAGAGGCGAATATGCGATGGCTACGGATCTCGCCGCCAACGCGCTTACTGCGGTCGGCGCATCCCTGCCGCCGCACCTGCGGGCGGATGCCGAGCGGCTTCTTGAGGCCCCACGCGCGGTGAGGTGATAGATGGTGGGGACCAACGTACTGGCAGTGCCTTAGAAGCTTGGTCGCTGGGGCCTGGAGGCAAGCGGCGGCGTCGATCGGGCGGGCTGGTGCCGGCCGGAACGGCGATGCCTGCCCGGCCGTTGATGGCCGTGCCGGAAGCCGCCGGTACCCGGGCGGGGCAGCTCAGGCTCCCAGCGTGTCGGAGCGGAGATCGCGGAAGCCCGCGGCGAAGTCCCAGAACCGGTAGACGTCGGCGAAGGTGGTGGCCAGGCCGAGCGAGGCCCGCGCCGCCCCGGTGGTCTTCCCGTCGATCACCTGGAGGAACTCCTCGTAGCGCAGCTGGTCCTTGTCCTTGAAGGCGGCCGCCATCTCCGCGGCGGAGAAGCCGAGCGCGACCTCGCGCACGCCGGGGTTGCAGTGGCAGCCGCTGCGCAGCGAGATTCCCGCCCTGTTGGCCCGGCGCTCGACCCGCACCGAGTCGATGAGCACGCCGGAGGGATCGAAGAAGTTCATCGCGATCGTGGCTCCGCGGCGGTCGGTACCGGCGGGGCCGTAGATGCGGACGAGGGGCGAGCCGTTGCTGTGCCGCAGGGCGCCGAGTGTTTCCAGCAGCCAGCCGGTGAGGCACATCACCCTGGTGTGGATGGTCTGGATGCCGACCGCGCTGATGTGGTCCAGGCCGATGCCGACGGCCGGGATGCCCAGGTAGTTGACGGTCCCGTCCTCGAAGCCGGCCGGTCCCGGGGTCAGGTAGAAACCCTCGCCGGGGGTCGCTTCGGCGCGGACCGAGGAGAAGGTGATCGTGCCGCCGGCGTACCACGGGCGGTGTAGCTTGGCCAGCGCCGGCTTGCGCACCAGGAGGGCACCGATGCCGGTCGGGTACCCGAAGATCTTGTAAAACGACAGGGACACGTAGTCCGGGTGCCATCGGGACAGATCTAGCCGGTTGGTCGGCGCGAAGGCGGCGGCGTCCAGCAGCACGTCGTACCCGGCCGCCTGGGCCTGGGCGATCCAGCCCGGGGGGTGCTGGACGCCGGAGAAGTTGGACTGGGCCGGGAAGGCGAACAAGTTGCCGGTTGCGAACCCGGAGCGGCGGCGAGCGAAACGGCGGCGGGCTGGGGTCGCGGCCTCGAGGTGGCGGGCCAGCGCCTCCTCTGATACGCGTAGGTCGGCGGGGGCGAGCGGTACGTAGCTGACCGAAGCGCCGCGCGCCCGGGCGAACTGCCGGATCCCGTTGACCGAGTTGTGGTTGTCGAAGGTCAGCAGGAACCGACTGCCCGGCCCGAAGGGATAGGACTCGCCGACCAGTCGGAGCGCGCCGGTGGCGTTCGGGGTGAAGATGACCTCGTACTCCTCCGGTGACGCCCGGAAGAACTCCAGGATCTGAGCCCGGGTCGCCTCCACCCGGGCGGTCATGTCCCGCGAGGGCAGGTTCTGGGAGTGCGGGTTGCCGAACACGGCGCCGGCCAGCAGGTCCCGGTGCCGGGCCAGTTGGGACTCGGCGTACAGGCCCCCGCCGGTGTAGTCGAGGTAGATGTGGCCGGTTGCGTCCAGCCGGGTGTAGTCCCTGGCCCGCATGTCGTCGAGAACGGCGGTGCCGGCATAAGCCGGGTAGCGCCGCTCGAAGTCGCGCAGCGCCGCCACGGCCATCGCGGCCTGGCCGGCGAGCCTTACCGTTGGGGTCAGGTCCTGGGTGGCGATCATGGCGGTTCCCCTCCATTGGTCTACGGGTCGTCTCGCTGCGTGTCGTCTTGCCCGGCGTGTTTTGCTACGGGTCGGCGCCGCGCCGCCAGCCCTGCTACCGGGCCGGCGTCGCCGCGCTCAGCGCTGGCTCAAGCCCCGACGGCACCTCGTCCAGGTGAGCGGCCCGGCCGATAGCGGAGGCCACGAAGTACTCCCAGCCGAACATCTCCCGCAGCAGGAACTCCGGGAACATGTCCGGCTCCAGCGGGAACTGGCTGCGGTAGGCGGACAGGGCTTCGACCTTGCGCATGACTTGTTCGGACACGTCGCAAGAGACGACGCCCTGACCTGCCCGCACGGTCCCGGCCGCTGGGGACGCGTTCGCCCGCGCGCCGGGCAGGGTGCCGGCCAGCCGGGCTCCCCGGCCCCGGCCGGCGAACTTGGCCGGCGGTGCTGGGGACAGGACCAGGCAGGTGAGGCTGGCGGCGGCGACCACGTCGGCGCTGGGGTGCCGGTGCCCGAAGAACTCTCCCACGCCGAGCCGGCCGGGCTGCTCGCGGCGGCCGCCGTTGCTCTCCTGCCGCACCTCGACTTCACCCGACAAGATCAAGAACAGCTCGGCGGCCGCCTCGCCCTGCTCTACCACGCACGAACCCGGCGGGTACCAGCGGACCTGGACGTGGTCGCGGATGTGACCCAGGGTGCTGGCCGCCTCGGCCAGCAGCAGGAGAGCGTGGGCAAAGGCGGGCGTCCCGGCAAAGCGGCCCGGCCGGCTGGTCAGCCAGGCCGCCAGCCGCTCCATGATCAGCAGGTCGCCCGGCGGGAAGTGCCGGTAGTACAGCCGGGGCGGCCGGCGCAGGGGGAGGGCGGCCGTCCGGTCCGGGCGGTGCCCGGGGCCGGCGGCCCGCTGGCAGGCGGCCGTGGTCACCGCGCTGATGGTGACGTGGTCGGGATGGCCGTAGCCGCCGTCGGGACCGAACGTGATGACAATGTCGGGCCGGAATTCGCGGATGATCTCCGTCACGTCCTCGACCAGGGCGGGGAACCCGGCGTCGGCGAGGGTGCCGTCGACGTGGTCCAGGCAGCGTACCCTCGTGATGCCCAGACGCTCGCAGGCCAGGCGCAGCTCGGCCTCCCGGACAGCGGCGATGGTCCGCCGGTTACCGGCGGCAGCGTCGCGGATCTGGCCCGCCTGGCCGCGGGTCGCCGACACCACCATGATCTCGGCCCCCTGTTCGGCGTAGCGGGCGAACGTGCCCCCGGCGCAGAACGTCTCGTCGTCAGGATGGGCGAAGACACCCAGCAGGCGGCAGCGGCCCCCCGGTGGCACGCCGTCGTCGAGCAGGCGCGGCCCCGCGGGGCGCGCGAGTCCGGAGACAGGCTGGCCGAAAGAGATTGTCCTTGGGATGGTCCTGTCTGGTGCGATGCCGCCGTCTGATCGCTTTGCGTCAGTTCGGTGACGATGCTGCGCTTGCGGGATCATGGTGTTGCTCCTTCTGTGGCGAGTTGACGCGGCACACGGCGCCGCACGTCACGAGTCCCAGATCGGGCCGAACGCGGGCACGCCAAGCCGCTCCAAGCCGTGTACCAGGCTCCGGGTCGCGGCCTTGTTGCTGACCACCTGCACCGCCTCGGCCCCGAAGTCACGACACACGTCGTGGGCCATCCGCAGCAGCTCGGGCCTGCCGCGCTCGGTGGTGTCCCAGATGACGGCATCGGGACGTGCGGCGAGTACCTCGTCGACGAGCGCGTCGCCGTAGGTGGCGCGCGGGCTGCGAGCCGACCAGACCAGCCGGCCCGGCACGCGCGAGCTCAGGATCTGCCCGAGCACCGGGCCGATGCCGCTGCCGGTCGCGACGTAGACGACACGGCGGTACATGACCTCGATCGCCGCCATCGGTGCGCGCGTGGGAACGCCGCGAACCCACAGGTGCGACGGCGGGTCGTCGATGAACCGCGACGTCCAGTCGCCCGCCCGGGAGACCAGCAGCCGGTACCCGGATCGGCCCGGGGTGCTCACCGTCGCGAAGGCGTGCCACTCTCGCAGCGGGCTGCGGCTGATGCCGACAGCCGACACATGCGCCGGCGTGACGCCGTAATCCAGATGTGCGATCGCGGCATGCGAGGACGTGCGCTGCACGGTCACCGGCACGCGGCGTAGCGTCAGCCACGGCCAGACGATGCTCGCCGTGATCAGCCCGAGCAGCCAGATCTGCCACGCGCCCGGGTCTTCGTGCACCAGGTGCACGGTCAGGGCCCAGAACAGTCCGGCCGATGTCCAGCCGCCGAAGCGATGGGTCAGCTCGAACACGTTGTGAACCCGTGCGCGGACCGGCGGCAACGCGCCGAGCACGACGACGATCAGCACCGTCACCAGGCTCATGGCCAGCGCGAAGGTCGTGAGATCCACGGCCGCGGGCCGGCTGGCACGAGCGATCGCGGCGACCACGGTGAAGGCACACAGCCAGGCCGTGCCCGCCAGCGCGGCCCCCACGTGCAGACCGCCGATGTGGTTGATCTTCGAGACCATCCAGCGCAGTCGCAGCGGCCAGCGGCTCGAGCCGCGGCCGGCCACGGCGAAGATTGCGTTGAGGACGTGCTGCTGACGGATCAGCACCGCGATCGCGAAGTTCACGACGATCAGGTCCGCCAGACCTGACAGCGCGCTCCCGTCGGCGACATGCCAGTCCCCGCGCGCCAGGTGCCGGGCCAGCAGCGCGCCATTGACGAGCACAACGAGGGCGATCAGCCGGTGGTAATGCATGAAACGAGGACGTTTGAATGCACGGCGGAAAGGGCTTGGGACGGTCCTGTCCGGTGCGATGCCGCCGTCTGATCGCTTTGCGTCAGTTCGGTGACGTTGCTGCGCCTGCGGGATCATGGTGTTGCTCCTTCTGTGGCGAATTGACATCCGGGCGTTCGGCGGCTGCTCCCGGTGATCGACCGGGCGATGACTTGTTCAGGCACCCGGGACTGTCGCGCCGGGCGATAATAGGCTCACACTCGGTAATGGCGAGATAACAGCGCAGTCACTCTCCGCGCCGGGTGATCGGGCGCGAGCGCGGAGGCGCTTGCTAGGGCGTTGCCGGCGCGGGGATCGCGCGCGCCGGCCGGTCTGCGTTCGGCCGCGCGGCCACCAGGGCCGCGCCGCCGGGCGGCGGGTAGGACTCGTCGCCGCACTCCTCCAGGCCCGGTGTCGCCCCTGGGGCCAGTTCTGCTCCAGGGGCGACCACCAGCACATCCGCGTCGTAGGTGCCCGCGCTCGTGACCACCCGCTTGCGTCCGGGATCCACGGACAGGACCGGCTCCTGGCGGAAGGTGACGCCCGGCCTGGTGATGTCCCGGTTGGGGATCCGGGCCTCGTTCATGGCCCGCCGGGCGAACATCACATCCAGCTTGGAGAAGCCGAAGATGAATGAACCGCCCTGGCCGATCCCGGTGACATCGACCTCATCAGCCAGTTCGGCCTACAGCCGGGGCGACGGCTCGAGCCCGCCGGACCCGGCTGCGAGGATCACGACACGGATACGTACCGGTCACCTCGGCTGGGGGACGATACGGATGTAAGGCTTGACGGCCTTCCACTCGCCGAAGGTCACCCTCGCCTGGTCGTCGGACACCGAGTTGTGGATCATCACATCGTCGCCCTGGTTCCAGCCGGCCGGCGTCACGACCCGGTGCCTGGCGGTCAGCTGGAGCGAGTCGATGACCCGCAGCAGCTCCTCGAAGTTGCGGCCGGTCACATTCGGATACGCGATGATGAGCTTGATCTTCTTATCCGGGCTGATCACGAACACGCTCCGGACGGTCAGGTTGTCCAGTGCGCAGCGCGAGCCGGCGTCACCCGGAGCGGAGGCGGGCAGCATCCCGTAGAGCTTGGACACATTCAGGTCAGTGTCGCCGATGATCGGGTAGCCGGGCCGTGCGCCCTGGGTCTCCTCGATGTCATCAGCCCACCTGTGGTGGCTCTCGGTGGCGTCTACCGACAGGCCGATGACTTTCACGCCGCGGCGTTCGAACTCGGGCGCCAGCTTGGCCACCTGCCCGAGCTCGGTGGTGCACACCGGGGTGAAGTCCTTGGGATGCGAGAACAGCACCGCCCAGGAATCTCCGATCCATTCGTGGAAGCTGATCCTGCCCTGGGTGGTGTCGGCCTCGAAATCTGGTGCGGTGTCGTTGATGGACAGTCCCATTTGCCGTACTCCTCTTTCGTTTGTGATGGTTGCGTGCCTCACCGCTTGCTGCAGTCGGAGGACACGCCGGCCGTGACGCCGCCGGCTGCGGCCCGGCCTGGTGACACAGCGGCTGCCCCGCCCGGACGTGGTCTCCCCGGGCGCTCCGATGACCGGCTTCTCGCTCCCCCGTAGCGGCTTGGTCTGCCAGTGGCAGTCGCAGGCGAACCCCGTTGCCCACGTTGTCTAGTGATATCCGGCAGCGCAGCGCCATCGCTTCGCCCGGACGGGCCAGCTTCACGCGGCCGCGGCAGATGGCCCGATCGGGCCAGGCTCACACGAGCCCGGTGCGCACCCCCCAGGCCGCGGCCGCCGCGCGCGAGGAGAGGTTGAGCTTGCGGAGGATGTTGGCCAGGTGCCGGTGGACCGTGTGCTCGCTCAGAACGAGCCGCCGGGCGATGTCCGGGTTGCTCAGTCCCTGCGCGACGAGTTTGAGCACGTCGAGCTCGCGCGGCGTCAGCACCGTCACTGCCTCACCCGATACGGCAGCATCCAGTTCGCTCACCAGCGCACCCGCGGGTTGCGCCTCGCGCCCCGCCTGCATCCCCTGCAGAGCCTGGTGAGCCACGCGCACCTGCCCGGCTGCCGCGTCCTTGCGCCCAAGCGCAGCCAGCACGCCCGCCGGGTCGAGGGCGCGGCCCGCGGCGTATTCGTCCTCGAACGCCTCGGCGCCCATCGCGGCGCGCAGGCGCTGGCGGTCGAGGTCGGCCAGCCGGGCTTCCAGCGGCTCGAGGACGCGGCCCAGGTCGGCCAGGACCTGGTCGGCCGCACCGTGCAGCCGGGCGGACCAGCCCGGGTCGGCCCCGCCGTGGCCGGCCATGGCCAGGCCGATCATCGCGTAGGCCATAAGCGCCTTCGTCCCTATGCGCCTGGTGAGGTCGAAAGATTCGGCGAACAAGGCCTCGGCCGCGCCCGGCGAGCCGCTGAGGTACTCGGCCAGGCCGAGGTTGAGCGTCTGGTGGGCGATGCCATCGCGGTGGTTGAGCGCGCGGAAGATGTCCAGCGATTCGGCCAGGTGGCGGCGGGCGGCATCCAGGTCGCCTGCCGACAGCTCGTAGTTGCCGAGGTTACCGAGCATCGTCCCCGCATGTTGTCGGTCACCGGCCTGGCGGAACAGCGGCAGGGCCTCGGCCGCATCGCGGGCCGCGTCCGCATGGTCCCCCGCAGCGTATGTGGCGTGCGCCCGGACGGAAAGCAGGCGGGCGGTCAGGTGGGGTTCCCCGAGGCGGCGGGCCAGGCCCAGGCCTGACTCGATGAGCGGCAGCGCGGCGTCTCGCTGCCCCTGGCGCAGCAGGATCCAGGCGCGGGTGGACAGCAGGTCGGCGACCAGGTAGTTGTCCCCGGCGGCGCGGGCAATGGCCAGCGCTTCCTGGCAGTAGTCATCGCCGATCGCGTAGCTGCCCATCTGGTGGAGGAGGCTGGCCGCCGCGGCCAGTGCCCGGGCGCGCGGCGGGGTGGCCTCCTGGGCGGCCGGCGCGTCCAGGAGCGCCCGCAGCACGCCTGCGCCTTCGGCGGCGTGCCCGCGGGCCCGCCAGAACTCGCCCAGCGAGGCGGCCAGCCGCAGGCCCGGTGCCGGGTCGGCCTGGGTCAGGCTGTAGGCGATCGCGGCCCGCAGATTGCCCAGCTCGGCATCGATCAGGTTCAGCCACTGGGCCTGATCGGCGGCCGCGAGCTGCGGGGCGGCCGCCTCGGCCAGGGCCAGGTAGTAATCGCGGTGGGCGATCCGGGCGGCGCAGGCCGCCGGGCCCTGCGCGTCCAGCTGCCCGGCCGCGTACTGCCGGACGGTTTCCAGCAGCCGGTACCGGCCCGGGCCGGTCCCGGTGTCGCCGAACTGCACCAGGCTCTTGTCCACCAGCGCGCCCAGGTGCCCCACGACCTCGGCGGCGGGCACGTCCGGGCCCGCGGCGACCGCCTCGGCCGCGGCCAGGGCGAACCCCCCGGCGAAGATGGACAGCCGGGCCAGCACCGCCCGCTCGGCGCCGGTCAGCAGCTCCCAGGACCAGTCCACCATCGCGCGGAGCGTCTGCTGCCGCGGCGGCGCCGCCCGCGACCCGCCGGTCAGGATGGCGAACCGCTGGTCCAGCCGGGCCTCCAGCTCGGCCGCCGGCAGCACCCGCAGCCGGGCCGCGGCCAGTTCAACGGCCAGCGGGATGCCATCCAGCCGCCGGCAGATCCGCCCCGCCACCTCGGCGGCCCGCTCGTCCCAGGCCAGCGGCACCCCCTGCGCGGCGGCGCGGTCTTCCAGAAGCCGCACCGCCTCGCTGGCCCGGATCGCCCCGGCGTCATCGCCGTCGGCCGGGATGCCCATCGACGGCACCCGGTACACGCGCTCCCCGTCGATGCCCAGCGGCTCGCGGCTGGTCGCCAGCAGCGCCAGGTCCGGGCAGCCGCGCAGCAGTGCGTCGGCCAGCTTGGCGCACGCCCCGATGACGTGCTCGCAGTTGTCCAGCAGCACCAGCAGGCTCCGCCCGCGCAGCGCCTCGGTCAGCGTATCCAGCACCGGGCGGCCCGGCTCCTGGCGGATGCCCAGCACATCAGCCACGGTCACCGCCACCAGATCCGGGTCGGCCAGCGGGGCCAGATCGGCGAACCACACGCCGTCCCCCGAACCGTCCAGCAGCCCGGCCGCCACCTGCAACCCCAGCCGGGTCTTGCCCGCCCCGCCCGCGCCGGTCAGCGTGACCAGCCGCGACCCGTCCACGAGCCGACGCACCTCGGCCAGCTCAGCCTCCCGGCCGATGAAGCTCGACATCTGCGCCGGCAGGTTATTGCGCAGCTTCGGGTTGTCCAGCGACCGCAGCGGCGGGAACGCCGCCGGCAGGCCCTCGGCCTGCAGTTGGAAGACCTGCTCGGCCCGGCCCCCGTCCTTCAGCCGGTGCAGGCCCAGATCCGTCAGCCACACCCCGGCCGGCGGCCCATCGCGCAGCAGCCGGGCCGCCGCGGCCGACACCACCACCTGTCCCCCGTGCGCGACCGCCGCGATCCGGGCCGCCCGGTGCACTCCAGCCCGGCCAGCCCTGCCGCCGTCCGGGAGGCCTCACCGCTATGGATGCCCATCCGGACCCGCACGCTCTCCCCGGCCGGCCACCCATGGGAGACCAGCGCCCGCTGCATCCGGATCGCCGCGTCCGCACAGGCCCGCGGCGAGGAGAATACCGCGCAGAACTCATCGCCCTGGGTGACGACTTCCTCACCGCCATGCGCGGCCAGGCCCGCCCGGATCAGCCGGCGATGATCGGCCAGCACCCCCGCCCACGCGTCCCCCAGCCGCCGCGACATCGCGGTGGAACCCTCGATGTCGGTGAACAAGAACGTGAGCGTCTGCGTGGCCACCAGCCCAAGGCTCTCGTCGGGGTTGACAGAAAGCCACCGGCCTCGTTACCGCGCGGCCAGAACATCATACGTCCGCCGCCGCTGCGGCGCCGGACCCGGCAGGCAGAAACAGGCGCCGTCGCCGATCAGCGCGCCACGGGCCGCTATGCTGCCGGGCGAGCCCGGGCGAGCCCGACCCGGCGCCACCATGGATGGCGAACAGCCCGCAGCGGTCGTCCCGCAGTACATAAAAATCGCCGCCGACCTGCGCGAGAAGATCAAGGCCGGGTTCTACGGCCCGGGGGCGCTGCTGCCCTCCCGCAACGAGATCACCACCATGTACGGAGTGTCGGCGATCACTGCTCGCGACGCCCTATCGGTACTCAGCCACGAAGGCTACGCCAAAGCCATCCGCGGCCGCGGCCATAAAGTCCGCCGCAAACGCTCCCGGCTCACCGTGCCCGCCCGCCTGTACTCCGCCCCCGAGCCCGACCCTGCGGTGCCACTGGACTTGGACCGCCTCGACGTCTACCAGGAGACGCCCCCAGACAACATCGCGCTGCCGCTGGAGAGCGGCAGCCACGCATCGGTGTGGGTACGCCGCGCCATCTACGTCGCCGCCGCCGACCGCGAGCCTATGCAAATCCACGTCAGCTGGCTGCCCGGACTGCCCAACGACGCCGAGACCGCCTTGCAGAACGTGCCCGCCGACCAGACATGGCCGACCGCCGTTCAGGACATCAGAGGCAGCACGATCGCCACTATCGTGCAGCACACCCGTGCTCGCGGCGCCAATCCCTGGGAAGCCGCGGTGCTCGGCACTCCCGACAAGACCATCGTCTTGGTCACCCACGCCACGCTGTACGACCGCGAGCGCCACCCGATCGAGCACTCCCGCTGGACCTGGCCCACCGACGGGGTCCGCATCAGCGACTGCTACAGCTACACCTCGGGCAGGTGATCGTGCGCGACCTGTCCGAGCTCGCGCTCGACTGAATGTCCGCCGACGGCACGCCGAGCTGCTCATACGTTGCCCCAGAGGACGGAGCGCAATACTCGGCGCTGCGGCTCTGACCCATCTCGATGTCGTGGTCTTGCGTAGACGGTCGGCTCGGTATGGAGGTAGGCGACACATAGGACGAGCGTCATCGTCGCCGCGGCGTTGGGGATTACTCTGGCCGGTGTTCCGCGCTGTCATAACAATGTGTCACGCTCTGCAGTCGGCCATCCGTCGCTCGCCGCTAAATATCCGCCGTTCTGTTTCTCTTCGGGCTTTATGCCCTACCAAGGTCTGGTCGTCCAGATCCGGGCTTTCTGCGCGGTCAGGAGCCCGAGAAGGCAAGGATCGCTGGTCAGCATCCCGGGTCTGCCTGATGGCACGGGTGTTTGCGCGGACCGCAGGTAGCCGGTGTTTGAGCGAGGCTCCGCTCCTCGCATCAGGGAACCTTTAGAACCAGCGCTACGGTGTCGTCGCTGATTTCCCTGCCGCTGAAGGCCAGCACAGCTTGCTGGATGGCGTCGGCCATGTGCCCCGCGGGCATGTCGCCGAGGCCGGCGACGATGTCGTGGAGGCGGTCGTAGCCGTAGAGGTTACGGTCGATCTGGCTGCGGGCCTCCGTGACACCATCGGTGAACAGGACGAGGCTGTCGCCTCTCCGCAGTGACGTCTGCGAGTCCCGCAGCTCGGGATCGGGCAGCAATCCGAGCAGAGTCCCCGGCCGTCCGAATGTCTGCACGCGCCCGCCGGCACGGCGCACCAATGCCAGGGGGTGACCCGCGGAGCTGATCTGCACCGAGGCTCCGGCCAGGGTCGGCCGCGCCGTGGCATAGATCGCGGTGAGAAAGCGCGGGTCATCGGTAGGCCAATCCAGCAGCGCCTGGTTCAAGGCAGCCAGAATCAGGCTTGGCCGGCCATGCCGGTGTGCCTCCGCTCGCAAGGTGTACCGGGCCAGTGCGGTGCTCTTAGCAGCCGGGGCTCCCTTGCCGCACACGTCGCCGACAACCATCCCCCAGCTCCCCCGCACAGACGGGAATATGTCGTAGAAGTCCCCAAGAACCTCGGCCCCTGTCCCGCCGGCCACGTACCGCGCCGCTACATGCAAGCCTGGGATCTCCGGCAGCCGCGGCGGCAGCAGGCTTTCCTGCAGGATCTCCGCCAGCTCGGCACGCTCCGCGCTGTGCTGCAAGGCCACTTGCAGCGCGACTTCACGTGAGGCGACCTGGGCCAGGGTTTCCAGGAGCTCGACCTCTCCGGCACTCCAGTGGCGCGGCAGATGGTCAGCCACGCAAAGCGCGCCCACCACGTTGCCGTGCGGGTCACGTACCGGGAATCCCGCCCAGGCGCTCACGGGTGCCGGCTTGGACGGGCAGCGGGCCCTCGGGTGCAGGTCCAGCCGGGTGTCGTCGATGACCAGCTTCTCCTGGGATTCGATCACAGACTGGAGCAATATGTGCTCGAGCGGGCTCTGCCGACCGGTCGTGTCCGGGGCGCCGAGACAGCTCCTGCCAGGGGATGCGCGCCATCTGGCGATGGTGACGGATGCCAGCGAAGTGCCCAGGATCATCGCGGCCAGCCGCGCAACACAGTCGAAGGGCTCCACCGGACGAGGAGCTGGCAGGCGGTCCGGCCGTCGCGCACTCCATCCGGGCGGTTCGGGAATGTCCGCTCGCGCCAGCCCAGTCAACGCACCGGATCTGGCCGGAAATTGAATTGAAGAGTTACCGAGAAGGTCCATATCCGCCGCTTTCGTCGAGTTTGTTACATGAGTGGCGAAATTCGGGCCGGCGGGGTCTAGACCTCCCAGGTTCGTATTCAACCACGGAACGGTCTGATCGATGCCTCTGTTGCCAGATATCCCCGCTGTAATTAACCACTCTGTGCGGATCTATCAGTCGTCCATAGACATAAATGGGCCATAGTGAACGGATCCGGCGAAAGGGACCTGCGGTGCTGACGCCCCTGGCCAGCCCCGACAGGAGATCAGTCATGACTGATGACCGCCCCGCCCGCTCCATCACCAAGACCGTCGCCATCGACCGTCCGTGGCCGCAGGTGCACCAGTACCTGGCCGCGCCCGCAACTGGCCCCAGTGGTCAACGTGCTGGCCATCGCCGCCACCGACGACCCCGGCTGGTGGCAGATGACAACCCCGCGCGTTACCGGCCAGCTGCGCATCCGCGGCGACGCAGCCACCCACTGCTCGACCACGACTTCCGCGATCCGCAGGCCGCCTGAACCGTTCCCGCCCGCGTCGTCCCCAACGGCCGCGGCGCCGAGTTCCTCATCACCTTCGGCGGGGTGCGCATCCTCAGGCGGCGGTGCTTTTGACCGTCGCGGACCGGCCGATCTGCCGGCCGCTGGAGTCATGCGCTGTCACCGCGAATTATGGTCCCTCGCCGTTCACGGAGATCATCATCTCGAAGCCGGCCCGCAGCTGGGATCCGGCGGCCGCCAGCGCGGACGGGTTCCGGCCTGCGAGAACTGTCCACGTCTGCACCTCGGTCGCCGGTCAGCGTGATCCTGGACAGCCTGGCAGCCGGGATGACCGCCGAGGAGATCACAGCCGAGTACCCGACGGTGACCGCCGCGGGCGTCCGCGCAGCCGCCGCCTACGGCGCGCCGCCGGCACGCGAGGAACTGCTGCCCCTCCCGCAGACACGGTGAAATTCAAGCTCGACGAGAACCTGCCCGCCTCGGCCGTTATCCTGACCGGCGGCGGCCGCGCGCTGTTCCGCAAGCATGGATTTGCCCCGCAGACCGCTGGCGGCTGGCCCGAGGTGACTGGATCCAGACGCGCGCCGATGACCGACGCTTCATCACCGAGCGCTCCCGGCAGTGGCTCGCCGAGCAGGACCACGGTGATCGTGACAGCTAAGCCGTTCACAGTGCGCATCACGGCCCGCGGCTACGAGGTCGACTCCAACGGGCATGTGGCCGGCACGGTGCTCCTTCAGTACGGCCATCACGCGCTGGGAATACTTGCGGCAGCGGGAGTTGATCAGGCCGATCTCGCCGCCCGAGGGCTTGGGCCAGTGAGGCGGCGCTGGCCAGGGCGGCGGGCCCCAGAAGCGAAGGGAACGGCAGCGAGGGCACTCACCAGCGCCCGCGACACGGGGCAAGCCAGAACAGGTCAATCTGGGCGGTCACTACCCACCAGCAGCAGACGAGCGATCAGCGGGGTGAAGTCTGTGATGATGTCAGAGACTGTAGCCTGGGAGACGCCAAAAAGATCGGCAATGACTTCTTCGACCATATTCTGCCGCTTGTACAGCAACGTGACCATGATCGCTTCCCGCAGCGAGAGGCTCTTCGGCCGCCCGATTCCCTTATCCCACGGTCCGGGCAGGATATCTTCGATGCGCACCTCAAGCTCATCGAGTTGTTCGGCGTTCAGTCCGAAGGTACGATGGTAACGCAACGGCTCCTCCGTCGGTTGAGGGTTTTGGTTAGCACCTCCTTCCTATCGATTTGGGGAGCCGTTGTCTTTTAGGCGCGCCGTGCCGGAATTTGAACTTTAGTAACAAATTTGATCGAGATCAGCAAAGGCTCGCTTAGGCGAGTTTCTGATAATCCTCGATGGAGATCGTATGAGCAATTCCATTGTGTCTTGGCATAGAAGAGTCTCGCTAACGGCAGGTATCCTTTACTTGCTCACCTTCGTGTCGCTACCGACGCTCGCTCTGTACAACTCGGTTAAAGGCGCGAACTATGTCGTCGGCTCTGGCCCGGACACCGCCGCCATCGTGGGTGGCCTTCTGGAGATCATTGTGGCCCTCGCCGGCATCGGCACCGCCGTCGCTCTGTTCTCCGTGCTCAAGAAACAGAACGAAGAACTCGCGCTGGGCCTGGTCGCCTCCCGAACCCTGGAGGCCGCCACCATCTTCGTTGGTGTGGCGTTCATCTTGTCGATCGTGACCTTGCGGAAGGCCGGAGTTGGATCAGGTGGGCTGGTCACCAGCCATGCGCTTGTCGCCCTGTATAACCGCATCATGCTTCTCGGGCAAAGTTTCATGCCGGCCATAAATGACGCGTTGTTGGGCTTCATGCTGTATCAGTCGCGTCTGGTACCTCGAGCCCTCTCCTGGATCGGGCTCATTGAATCGCCCCTCCTCATCATCGGCTACCTCCTCGTGTTGTTTGGTGCCATTGGGCAACGCAGCTCCTTGGCGGCATTGTGCGCACTTCCGGTTGCCCTCTTTGAGTTCTCGCTAGGTGTCTGGCTCGTGGTCAAAGGATTCAATCCGGAGGCTGTTGCCGCGCTTGAGTCCAAGAACTGACCGTCCTCAACCGCAACTCAAAAGCCGCCACTCGCAACTCTGCGGGTGGCGGCTCTTTCGCTGTTCTGGCGAACAGACAGCGAGCGACCTCTTAGAACGAAGAAGCCCCGATGTGGTCGGCCGGGCAGCCGAGGGGCGACCCCAGGACGTCCGGGCCGGGATACGCGGTCACGGCGCGGACGCTCACGCCCGCGGGCAGGCCACCGACATGGCCCGCGGGTCGTTCCGGTCGGCCTGGTACCCGTAGCGGCGTGCCCGGCGGGCGACCCGCAGCGCCCCGGTTTCGTCATGGCCACGGCGGCGGTCATCGGGCTACCACCCGCCGTGCCTGCCAGGCCGCGAGCATCGCCCGCTCAGCCCGGACCCGGTACACCACCAGCGCCACCGCAGCGGCGGCCACCGCGAGCACGGCGACGGCTGCGACCGCGAGCGCGGGCACAAGGACCGTGGCCCCGGCGACCGTCACGGCCACGTGCCCCACGGCCAGCCAGCGCAGGAACAGCACCGCCGATATCACGGCGATCAGGCGCGTTTTGCTCATCACGCCACCTCCCCGAGCGGCTCGCTGCCGAGGAACCCGCTCAGGGCGTTGGCGGGCTGCCAGACGGTGACCGTCTTGGCCCCGGCTGCGGTGCAGGCGTCGGCGGCGGGTGCGCTGATGCGCACGCACGTGCCATGGCGAACCGCAACGGGGCCGCTGCGCAGGTTCAGCCACTCGTGCTCATTGCCGCGCGGTAATCCTCGGGTGGCTGGCCCGCAACACTAAGCCTCAGACCTCCGGAAGTAGGTGAGCCGTGGGCAGCTTGACCTGCGGTTCTTTGTGCGCGCCTGCTGTGCGCCACATGTTAAATCCGTGACCTGGCCTGGGGCCCGCAGCCAGCAGGCGGGGGCGATGACCTGTCGCGTACCAGCTCGTGCACCGAAGCCGGATTTAACAACGATCACCAGGGTGGCCTGTATGTCGAGGATCGTTCCATCGCATGACGTCGTGGTGGTGCGCGAAAGCGACACCGAAATCCTCGGCGGCGCACCGGTGACCCGGCAGGCTGTACGCTGACAGCAGCGCGACGGGCGGTACGCTCTGCTGCCAGCGTATAACCCTCCTGAACGGAGCCGCCGGGGCAACGCCGCACCACCATACGGGTTCTAGTGAGCTGTTTTACGTTCTGTCGGGCGCGGCCGGGATGCTCACGGGCGAGCGCGTCCTCACTGCGCGGAAAGGCGATCTCATCGTGGTCCCGCCGGGCACGGTGCACGCCCTCGCCGCCGCACCCGCCGCCGAGGCCGATAAGCATCTGGCAGCAGACGCTCGCGGCGCGCCTGTGAACTGGCCGCCGTGCGGCGGCTGCCGCCGGGGGCTGAACCGGCAGGACGTCGGGCAGCCGTTCCCGGCGCTGCTTTCGGGGCACACGCCGCCTGGCTGCGCAAGCTGCTGGCCGACGGCGTGCTGATCGCCGCGGGCCCCTGCCGGGGCCGGATCAACACCGGCATCGCGATCTTCGACGCGCCCAGCGAGGAAGAGGCGCAGCGGATCGTCGCCGGCGAGCCGGTAACCAGCGGCGGGCACATGCGCGGCGACCTGCGCCCGTACCGGCTCGGCCTCCTGCGCGGCCGTGACAACGGTCCGACGGCCCATGGTCATCGAACCTGACCGAGCCCCGGGCCGGGCAGTCGCCGCTTCGGCGCCCCGGGAACTGGCGGACACGGGGACACGGGGACACGGGGACACGGGGACACGGGGACACGGGGCGGCGGCCGCCGCGTGGCGCGGCTGCCTGGCTGCCTATGCTGGCCCGGTGCATCTGAGCCTGGTGGCCGTCGTGGTTCAGGAGTATGACCCCGCCATCGACTTCTTCGTCGGCACGCTGGGCTTTGAGCTCGTGGCGGACTCGCCGTCCCTGACGAGCAACGGACGTCCCAAGCGCTGGGTTGTGGTCCGGCCGCCTGGTGCTGCGACAGGCGTGCTGCTGGCCCGGGCTGACGGGGAAGACCGGGCTGCGTGGTCGGGAGGCAGGTCGCGGGCCGGGTGGGGTTCTTCCTCCAGGTTGAGGATTTCGATGAGGCGTACCTGCGGATGTCCCGCGCTGGGGTCCGGTTCGTGCGGCCGCCGCGGGTAGAGGCCTACGGGCGCGTTGCCGTGTTCCTCGACATCGCCGGCAACAGATGGGACCTGCTCGGCCCGGCATGACGGCTGCCGCCAGGCGCGCTGCGCACGCAGGCTACCGGCGGGGGTCGCGATGTGCCTAACGCTCGGGCTCGCTCCACGCTCGCAGGCGATCGGACAGAGCGCTGACCTCGTCGCGGAGTCCGGCGGGTTTCCGGATGGTGAACGGCCAGCCGAGTCCGGCCAGCATCATGGCGGCGCCGTCGAGGTGCTCGGCGCGGGCGCTCAGGAGGACTCCCTCTGCGGTGCCGGTCAACGTCGCCGCGGCCGGGGGGATGCGACGTCGTGCGGCCTCCATGGTGGTGTCCAGCAGGACCTCGACCTCGTGGGCATAGGGCACGGCGGCGAGCGACCGGGTCACGTGCCGGACCGGGTGGAAGTCTTGCGGCGGCTCGAAGGTTCCGTGGCCCGGCCGCACGGATGCCACCCGGTCGACGCGGAATGTGCGGACCTGGCCGCTGCGGGAATCGTGCCCGGTGACATACCAGCGCCCGGAGTGCAAGACCAGGCCGTAGGGGTCCAGGTCACGTTCGCTGTCGGCGCCTGCCCAGGACCGGTAGCGCAACCTCACCCGCTGGTGCTGCCCGGCGGCGTGCGCCAGCGCCAGGACCGTGCCGGTGTCGGTTGCGGTGGCCTCCCTGGGCGTCATGGTGAATTCCAGCGTCTGCCGCAGCGCCTCGATGCGTTCGCCCAGGGCCGCGGGCAGGACCCGCTGCACCTTGGCCAGGGCGCTCGCGGTGCCTGTCACGGGTAGGCCGAGGCGGCCCGCGGCCATCAGCCCGAGCACCACCGCGGTGGCCTCGTCGTCGGTAAACATCAGCGGCGGCAGCTTGAAACCGGGCATCAGGCGGTACCCGCCGTAACGTCCGCGCTCGGCTGTCACGGGGATCCCGAGCTCGGCCAGGCGCGCGGCGTAGCGGCGGACGGTTCGCTCGTCCACGCCGAGCCGTTCGGCCAGTTCCGCACCGCCAAGGCGGTGGCGGGCCTGCAGCAATTCCAGCATGGCCAGCACCCGGGTGGTCGGATGTGACACAGGTCACCTTCTTAATCCGGGCGGGTTATGTCCGGTATTAACCGTAGCGTGGCACCACACAGAAAGGTGCATATCGATGGCTACGTTTGTTCTCGTCCCCGGCTTCTGGCTTGGCGCATGGGCGTGGGAGGAGGTGACCCGCGATCTGGCCGCCGCCGGCCATGATGTCCACCCCGTCACCCTGACCGGCCTGGCCGAACGAGCCGCCGAGGCGACCCCGCAGGTGAACGTGGACACCCACAGCGCCGACATCCTCCAGGTCGTTCGCACCCGCGACCTGCGCGACGTGGTGCTCGTCGCGCACAGCGGCGCGAACATGCCGGTGACCGCCGCGGCCGACCGTCTCGCCAGCATCGTCAGGCGGGTGGTCTACGTCGACAGCGGGCCGATGCCGAGCGGCATGGCCGGCATCGACTTCCGCGATCCGCAGGCCCAGCAGCAACTGCGCGACCACGTCGCCGAACGCGGCGACGGCTGGCTCATCCCGGTGCCGCCGTTCGACCCGGCGGCCGACCCGGTAAACCTGGCCGGGCTGACCTCGCAGCACCTGGAACTCCTCCGCACCCGCGGCACGCCGCAGCCGTTCGGCACCGCCACCCAGCCGCTCTGCCGTCCCGACCCGGCCCCGGGCATCCCCGCGTCAATGATCGCGACCACCTTCACCCCGGAGCAGGTCCGCGCGCTCGCCGCCGGCGGCAACCCGATCTTCGCCGCGATGACCGGGCTCGACCTCCACCACCTGCCCACCGGGCACTGGCCGATGTTCTCCCGCCCGGCAGAACTCGCGGCCCTGCTCGACAAGATCGCCTCTTGAGCCGCGTCGCCGACCGCGGCGGCCGGCGACATGGAGCCGGGCCGGGCCGTCACCATGTCCGGGGCGGGGTTAGATCGTTCTGGCGGCGATCGAGTGGCTGAAGCCTCGCTGTCGCAGGCGGTCGATCACGCTGCGGCGTTCTGGCGGCGTGATGCGAAGCGCATTCAGCCATCTGGCGGCGGACCATTACTGAGCGGGCCTGCGGCGATAGCGCCGGTCTTTGACTGAGAGAATCCTCCGGATGATCGTGATGTCTTCCACCATCACGGACATCGGATGGTGTCTGCTGCCGATGTGCTGATGGTCTGGGAGGCGCGAGCCCGGAAGTAGGTGAGACGCAGGCTGGCTGGCCTGCGTGTCCCTTAATGTCCCTGTTATGCGAAAACTGTTAAACTTACGGCAGGATGGGGGTATGAGATCAGCCGCCGCGGCCATCCTGGAGGGCATGCCCGATCCCCGGCTGCTGCACCGCGCGGACCGGGACGGCACCACCTGGATCCTGGCCGGATCGGTGGTGCTGGCCTGCTACCCGTCCGGCGACGCGGGGCTGCGTAACGTCGCGGTGGCGGTGTGCCGCCAGCTGGGCTTTGGCGGCCAGGCGGTCGCCGAGGTGATGGGGCTGACCGAGAACTACGTCGCCACGCTGCATAACCGGGCGCTGCGGGAGGGAACCGCCGGCCTGGTGCGGGCTCAGGGACGGCCCCGCAAGCTGGCCGGGAACGCCTGGGAGAAGGCGGCCCGGTGGCGGGCCGGGGGCGCCTCCGACAGCGAGATCGCCCGCCGGCTGGGGGTCGCCCAGTCCACGGTGTTCCGCCGCCTGGGCCCGGCCGCCGTGCAGGAGCAGCTGCCCGGCGGCGGGCCGGAAGATAAGCTCGCGGCGCCCGGGCTGCAGGCAGGCGAGCCGGAGCCCGAAGCCGAGACCGCGGCGCCCGAGCCCGGGCTGGCGCCCGCCGGTGAGCTGGTCCCGGCGGGCGGCCGGGAGCCGGCGGCCTGCCCCGGCACCGGGCTGGCCCGGCTCGCCGGCGGGATGCTGCCCAGCCGGTATGCGGGGGCGATGCTGGCCCACGCCTACCTTGACCGGATCGGCGCGGAAGCGATCCTGGCGGCCGCGCTGCCGCCCATGCCCGCCCTGGCCCGGCCGCGGTATGACGACCTGGCGCTGCTGACCGCCACATCGCTGGCGTTCGCGCTCGGGGTGTCATCGGCGGAGGGCACCAAGCACCTGATCCCGGCCCAGGCCGGGATCCTCGCCGGGATCGGCCGGCTCCCCGACCCGCGCACGCTGCGGCCCCGGCTCGCCGCGATCGCCGACCAGTGCGACCCGCTGGCCCTGCAGCGCCAGCTGGCCGCCGCGATACTCGCCGCCGACGCCCCCGGCCTGCACGTGTACTACGCCGATGATCACTTCGTCCCCTACGAGGGCGCCGGGCCCGTGCCGAAGGGCTGGAATACCAAGCGCCGCCACGCTCAGCCCGGCCGTGCCGACACCATGGTCACCGACTACCACGGCCGGGCAGCGGCCTTCGCCACCGGCGACCCCTCCGGGCTGACCGCCACGCTGCCCGGCATCCTGGCCCAGCTGCGCCAGGTGACCGGCGAGCAGGCGAAGATCCTGCTCGGCTTCGACCGCGGCTCCTACCCGGTCGCCTTCCGCGCCATCCGCGACGCGCGCGCCGACTGGGTCACCTGGCGGCGCGGCCCGCTCGCCCCGGTGACGGCCGCGCCGCGCCGGTACTGGGCCGCGCGTGGCGACGGCAGGCCCGCCGAGATCCTGCACCTGGCCGATGAGACCGTCACCATCAACGACTACGGCGAAGCCCGGCAGATCACCCTGTTCGAGGACGGCAACCCGGTGCTGCAGGTGCTCACCAGCGACCTGGATGCCCCCGCAGCGGCGCTGCTGGCCTGGCTGCGCTGCCGGTGGCGGATCGAGAACCTGTTCAAGTACCTGGAAGACCACTACGGCATCCACTGGCTGTGCGACTACCACGCCAGCCTGGAAGACGACGACCACCTGATAGACAATCCCGAGCGCAAGGCCGCCCGCGCCCGGCTGCGCGAGGCCGAGGCCGCACTCGCAGCCGCCGAGCGCAGGCTCGCCGGCGTGATCTCCTCCCCGGACCTTTCCGCCGCCGCGAAAAACAAGGCCATCCCGCCCGCCGAGAAGAAGATCACCAGGGCCAGGGACGCCGTCACCACGGCCAGGGCCGCGCTCAAGGGGATCCCCGCCAGGCTGCCCGCCAGCCAGCTCACCCCCGGAGTGCAGAAAGCGATCCTGCGCACCCGGCGCCGGTCCCTGCAGATGGTGCTGCGGCTGCTCGCCGCCGCCGCCGAGCACTGGCTCGGCAACCGGCTCAACGACTACCTGCGCGACAACGACGAATACCGCGCCATCACCCGCAACCTGCTCTACCTCGGCGGCACCATCACCTGCACGCCCCGCGCGATCACCGTGACCCTCGACCCGCCCGCCGCGCCCCGGATCGCCCGCGCCCTGGCGCTGCTCCTCGAGGAGATCAACGCCAACCCGCCCCGCACGCCCGGCGACACCCGGCCCATCACCTACCAGCTCGCGGTCTCCCCCCGGGTTTAACAACGATCAAGGATCGACTTCCGGAGGTCTGAGCCTGTGGCCGCCTTGGCCGACCCGGCGACGATGCGTGCCGTTCTCGGCGTGGCCGGAACCTTGCTCGATGGCAGCGCGGCGGCCCCGTCCACCGTTCGCCGGAATCGGACCATCCCGCACAACGCACTCGAATACGCGGTGGAACGGCGGCTACTTGCCCGCAACCCGATTAAGGTCATCAAGTGGAAAGCACCGAAAACCACGCACGAGGTTGACCGGCGCTGCGTCGTCAACCACACTCAAGCCCGGAGACTGCTAAACGCAGTACGTGAGCAAATGCCGAGCGGCCCCCGGCTGGTGGCGTTCTTCGCGGTCATCTATTACGCGGCCCTACGACCCGAAGAAGCGGTCAATCTGCCCAAGGACAACATCATCCTGCCGCCGCTCGTACGGAACAATAGCACGGGCGAATGGGAGGAACCGGCAGACGACTGGGGAGAGCTGCGGTTCTGCCTGGCCGCAACGGAAATCGGTGCCGAATGGACCGACGCCGGTAGCCGCCGCGAGCACCGGCACCTCAAAGCCCGCGCCCGGGGGGAGTGGCGGCACGTTCCTATTCCGCCGCCGCTAACCCGAATCCTCCGCAGGCACCTGGATCAGTTCGGCACGAGCCGCGACGGGCGCGTATTCTCCGGCATCCACGGCGGGGAACTGGCGTCCATCACCTACCGCCGGGCGTGGGATAAAGCGCGGCGTACCGCGCTGACTCCCGCCAAATACGCCTCACCGCTGGCCCGGCGTCTACGACCTGCGCCATGCCTGCGTCTCCACCTGGCTCAACGGCGGTGTCGCGCCCGCCCAGGTTGCCGAGTGGGCCGGGCACAGCGTCGCCGTGCTGCTCAGGGTCTACGCCAAGTGCATCGACGGCCAGGACCAGATAGCTAAGCGCCGGATCGAGGACGCGCTGCGCGAAGCCGAGGACGGAGCCGCCGACAGCGGCGACGACGATGACGCCGCCTGACTTGGGCGCGTATTGGGCGCAACCCGCCACCGTCAGCCGTGAACAGCCGTAGCCAGCCGGAGAACAAAAACCGGTGCCTCGCCGCGTTTTCGCAGGTGAGGCACCGGTTTTAGCTGGCCGGTGGTGGTCAGGGGCAGGATCGAACTGCCGACCTTCCGCTTTCAGGCATGGCAACCCCCCAGGTCAGCGCCGATACCGCAGCGTCGACGGCAGTCGCAGGGTGTCAGCGGCTGGCACCGGTTGCTGCCGTTGCTGTCACCGTTGCTGTCAGCGGTGCCGCCATCGGGCGACCTTGCGGTCGCGGGCACCGGCGCGGTCCGGAACATATTTGGCTCGCCTGGCGGCCGATACCGGCACAATCATGTCTGCTCGCCGCTGCCACGATCGTCACTCAGTTGGTCACTCACCTTCGGTTGGCCGCAGAAGTGACCCCTCCGCTTGCAAAGCTCGGCCAGGGTGTCTAGCAGTGTTTCGCTGCTCCTTTGAGGCCGCGCCTTGCCAACATCTCTCGCCTAATATTTTCAATGGATGATCCCAGGTGCGTGAACGGACGCAGCCACGGCTGCCAAGTATGCACCTTCGACAGGGTCTCAAAATGCGTCACGCCAGGCTTGTTGTTGACTGAGCCAGAACACACATCGAGTTCCTCGTCTCCGATCCTGACTCGCAGCCATGCATGGCCCGAGACTCCTTCTTCAGGCGATAGCATGCCATCAACCACCGTGGCAGGAAACGTGCAACGCAAGGCAAACACTGGCCTTGCTTCGATCCCCAGTTGGTCATAGATGTGTTTCAGCGCAAGCGCCTGCTGCTCGCAGTACCCCATACCTCGTTCAAAGGCTCTGGAAGGTGTATCCCAGGTATTGAGCCGAGAATAGGTGAATTTTCTGGCAGCGAGGTTCTGCGCATACGCCACCAGATCCCAGCCGTGCAACTGCGTTCGTTTGCATGCTTCTACTGCGTCATCGATCGTGGTGATCCCATCCACCGATACACGGCTTGGCTTGGGAAGACGACGCAACAGTGGGATGGTAAGCAGGTAGATGGCGACAGCCGAAGCCACTCCCAGGCCTGTGAAGGCCAGCACTAGTGTATGTAGAATTGTTTAACTTTACATGACCAAACACCCACTTACCGTCAGCTATATGTCATAATAGTAAGTATGAAACTTTCGGAAGAGCAACTCGGCGAACTGCGGGCAGCAATCACGCCTGGTACCTATGACAGATCCGTTTCAGCCAGAGCACAAATTGTCCTGTGGTATCACGAGGGTCGCCGGAAAGTTGACATCGCGGAGATGTCTGGCGCGTCGCGGCCGACCATTGACAAGTGGATTGACCGGTATGCGGTATATGGGATCGGCGGGCTCACCAGCGAGACGTCTCCTGGCGGGCCCAGGACGATTCCCGAACGCATCCGGGGGCGGGTGCTGGCGCTTACCCGGCAGACGCCGCCAGAGGAGCTTGGGATTTCGCACTGGACGTCGGGGAAGATGGCCGATTACATCAGGAAGACCGAGGGTGTCCCGGTTTCCCAGCCGTGGGTCTCGCGGCTATGGCGGGACAACAGGCTTCAGCCGTGGCGGCAGGGCACATTCAAGATCAGCAAAGACCCGGACTTCGAGGAGAAGGTCCGCGACGTCACCAGTCTCTATCTGAATCCGCCGGAGGGTGAGGCAGTTGTATCTATCGACGTCAAGTCCGGGATACAGGCCTTGGACCGGACGCAGCCGATGCTGCCTGTTGATTTCGGCAAAAGCGAGAAGCGCACGCATGATTACAAGCGCCACGGCACGACTGACATGTACGCCGGATTAGATATTGTTACGGGCAAAGTCACCGTGGAGCTCTCGCCCACGCACAACGCTCAGGATTTCCTGCGGCTGGCGAAGAAGATCATGCCGCAATATACGGGCAGGAAGAAGATCCACCTAGTGCTGGACAATGCGTCGGTCCATACCAGCGCAGAGACCAGCAAGTGGCTCGCGGAACAGGATGGCCGGGTGGTCCTTCATTTCACGCCGAAAGGGGCGTCGTGGATGAATCAGGTTGAGATCTGGAATGGCATAATAACTCGCCAGCTCATCCGCCGCGGAACCTTCCCGTCGGTGAGAGCTGTTAATAACGCGATCAAGCGGTTCACTGCCGATTGGAACGCTGACGCCAAGCCATTTAAATGGGCGGCAACCGCCGACGAGATCATTGACAAGGTCCGGGCTGTCACCAGCCGGATGAGCAAGCTTCTCGGTGCCACCGAGATCGGGCACGTCATCCCACGGGCAGCGTAAACATGATCAATTCTCCCTACACTAGTTTCCTGGCCATGCTCGTTCTCCCTTGCTCTGGCGAGCATCTGAGCACTCCTGCTTCGTTCTGCGCGACCCGGCGTGCCTACCAGCGACTTCCAGGCTGTGCTCATCCAGTGCGGGCTGCTGCCAGCATGGTACTGCTCGCGTTGCTGCTCGCTGTTCATGACGAAGGTCCCACCCGGCTGGGCCTGCGGGCCATGGCCGCACCGGTGGGGATGGGTGCATAGTTTTGCCATGAGCGCTCTACGTGAAACCAGCCGACGGCTGGCTCGGCCTCAGCGGATTTCCTGGAGCGCCACCACCGAGGAAAGGGCGATGGCGCTGCCGGGAGACGATCTAGTGCCAGCTCCGATGGTGCAGACCACCCACGCCGTGACAATCAACGCACCGCCGCAGCGGGTCTGGCCATGGCTGGTGCAGACTGGCCAGGGGCGTGCCGGTTTCTACTCGGACTCGCGGTTTTGGGACCGGTCGGTGGACTGGTATTACCGCCGCCTTTCCCGTAAGCAGCCCGGGAAGGAAGCGGTCGGCTATCATGTCGCCGCCTCGGACCGGATCGTCTCGGCCTGGCAGAATCCGCACGTGGGGGACATCATCGCAGATGGGCCGCCTGGCACAGCCTATTACGTTGTACGGCAGGCCGAACCAGACAAGTCATGGGTCCTGTTCACCGACACGCATCTGCGGTATCTGGTTCCGGCCCGCCTTCGTGACAGCCCCCGGCTTGGCATCTTCGGCGAGGTCAGCGACAGCTGCCTGCTGACCGAGCCGGAACCAGGGACGACACGAGTGGTTCGCCGCATGCGGCTGAAATGCGGGCCCTGGCTGTTCCGGGTGTACGTCGTTCCGATCGTCCTGGTCTGGGGCGAGAAGATCACGGCCCGGAACTTTCTGCGCGGGGTGAAGCGGCGGGCCGAGTCAGGCCATGCCGTGCCGTCTGGCTAGGGGTGCTGGATCGCAGCCAATGTGGTCTACCCACCGCGCGATGCGATGGGCGCCGATCACAGACTTGGTGAGGAACAGTACAAAAATAGATTGTGGGCATACGTCGAAGAACGGTTGGGCCCGGAAGCGAGCAAGACAGCTCTGAAAGAAATTGGGGAAGAATAGATTCACTGTCCCGAGTTGCGAACGAAGGCCTGCACGGCGACATCGCTGTGGATGAAGTACATCGCCTCGCCTTGAACCTCGCGTTTCTAACGCACGACCTGCTGAAGCTCACTCCACCCACAGGAGAGCTAGCAAGATCGTACCGCACAGAACAAGAAAGAGAGTTGTCGCGGTTCATTGAGGCGGCTGCCCGAGATGATTCGTGAACCAACGGTCCTGCGAGCCTGCGATGCGGGCTGGGCGACCAAGGCGCTGAGCGCTCCCGACACGACGGCGTGGCGCCCAGCGCGGGTGAAATCTCGCCGCTCAGGCAAATGTCGGCGGCACGTGAATACTGACCCCGGCGTGGCCATGTTCCAGGGGTTGCGCGGATCGCCAGCGGCCCAGCAGCTATCCTCGGCTGCCGCCGCAGCCGCCAAGGCTCCCCTTGCGCCGCCCGTGCGCAGCAAGACAGAGAGCTTGAAGAGATGGCTTGCCGCCCAGCCGGGAACGGCCACGGGGACAGACCAACGCCTTCAGGTGGGAGCACTTCCGCTATTGATTCGGCTCTGGTGAGCGCCTGGCGGGCGCGGGGCCTGGTCGCTGAGCAGCGCGGCAGAGTTGGCCTTGTAGCTGGCGAGCTGGACGCTCATGGGCGTGACCCCCCGTGCTCGAAGCCCCGGCGTGCGAACTCCGCGGCTGCCGCATAGCTGTGCCGCGTCAGAACCTCGCTCGTGAAGGTGGTCCATCGCAGCGACGGGGGATCAGCGCCCGACGGGCCTCGGGACTAGGCGGCCCAGAAGGCTGGACTACGGGTAGATCTCGCGGCGGTGACCTGCATCCACGACCAGGATCACGAGACGCTCATCGTTTACGGTGTACGTGACCCGGTAGTCTTTGGCGACCCTTATTCGCCAGACACCGTGCATCCCGGTCAACATCTTGGCTCCGACCGGCCTCGGATCGTCCCGCAGGGCTTCCGTAGCGGTTCTGATCTGATCTGCTCTGCGACCGAGCGGTCAAGCTTGCGGAGCGAGCGGAGAGCTTTGGGGGCGAACTCCAGCGTGTACCGCGAGGGTGTCACGAATCGAGGCCAAGTTCTGCCCAGACCTGCTCGGCCGGGATCGGGTTGGCGCCTGCCTCGATTTCCGCGAGCGATTCCCGGGCCGCGTGCGCGTCGGCAAAGTCCTCAAGCAGTTCGCGGAACTGCTCTGGCGACATGCTCTCCAGCTCCGCGGCGATCTCAGCGGGGACGATCGCGGCCAAACGCTGGCCATGCTCGGTGAGATAGATGACCTTCCCCCGGGCAGCATCGCGCGCGGCGATGGTGACATCGCCTGGCACATCGTCCAGCGGGATCTCGCTCATGACACCACTGTACGGTCCCCAGTGTCCGACGGCTGACGTTACCGGAGGAGCCTGGCCTCCTTGCATGTCGCCCCGGCCGGGGGAACAGGTACCAGATGCGACCGTCCGCCTGCACCGACAGGACGTTGCTGTCAAAAACGTCCGGATCGTGATCATGGTCCGGGCATTCTTGCTGGTCAGACTGGTGGTCTGGGGCAGGATCGAACTGCCGACCTTCCGCTTTTCAGGTGTAGCGGTCGGCCACGTCACCGAGGATCCGGCCTGGTGGTGTGGTGACTGCCGTGCGCTGGCGACCGGGGCTGGATGCCGTCGTTGCCGTCATCGTTGCCGTCAGGTCGGCCCAGGCCATCCGATGGCAAGCCGACCCGGCCCGCAGGGGCGCCAGGCCCGAGGACCGGAAGCGGCGCGGCAGCAGTTTCCACTCATCGCGGTCAGCCCGCCGCTTCATTTACCCGAACCCCGCAACAGCGTCTTGCTATATTTCTCGATACTTTCTGAAATGTCATCACGCAATTGCGGCACCTCATGCAGGGCATCGGCAATTTCCGGCCAATGAGCACGCGCCCGCCTCACGGTATCCATTGCATGTTCCGGTAGATTAGCCCCCGCAGCATTGAGTCTGTCCTGCAGTGCCTCAAATGTTCGCAGGCTGACTCTTTCGTAGATCTTAGATCCGCCGAATTTCAGTGCAAGGTCACCCGGTATTCCGCCGATGCGATAAGTTGCTGTCGAAACAAAGTCGTATGCAGGTGACAGGGTCGGAATCCTAGAGGGTTATTAGAAACTCAATTCGAAGAAATAGAGGCCGATGGCCGCGCGGAAAGAATCAAGAAACGTGCGGAGCGGCCGCCGGTAATCGGTGAAAAGGATCTTCCATGCCTTGAGGTGCGCAACTGCGCGCTCGATGGGAGCGCGGATAGAACTGACCTGGTTATTGTATTGGTGTTCACGCACGTATAGCTCACGACCCGGCGGCTTCTTGGCGGGCGTGATGTAGCCAGATCCTTGGAATCCTTTGTCCGCGATAACGGCCCCGGCCAGATCCAGGATCTCCTTCACCTCGCCTTCCAGTTTCTTCATATCGTGATCACATCCAGGAGCCGGGCCCGAGACGAAGATTATATTTCCGAATTCATCGCCGATAATCAGGCTGCCATGACCGGTAGTGCCGTATTTCCCGGCCCACAGCTCACGGGCGCCCTCCCATGACCAGCACGGCCACAACGTGCCGTCCACCAGTACCAGCCTGCCCCGGGTCATCTCCTTGGCCTCCTTCGGGTCCGGCCGGAATTCTGCGGTCGCCTGAGCAATCAGCGGGGTGAAATCTCTCATGATGTTCGAGACGGTGCCCTGCGAGATCCCGAAGAGATCGCCAATGACTTCTTCGATCATATTCTGCCGCTTGTAGAGCAGCGCGACCATAATCGCTTCCCGCAGTGAGAGGCTCTTCGGCCGCCCGGTTCCCTTATCCCAGGGCTCAGGAAGGATATCTTCGATACGCGCTTCCAGGTCATCGAGTTGTTCGGCATCCAGCCCGAAGGTGCGATGGTAACGCAACGGCTCCTCCATCGGTTGAGGGTTTTGGCTAGCACCTCCTTTCTACCGATATGAGGAGCCGTTGTCTTTTAGACACGCCGGACCGAAATTAGAGAGTTTAATATAACAATTGGGATAGGTCAGCAAAAGCTTGTGCTGAAGAGTTTCTGATAACCCTCCTAGTGTCTCGATAGATGAGTGACCAGTTTTTTAGATGGCCGTCACCGTTACTGATAAGAACAGTAAACGCTAGCCTCCGAGCGAATTGCCGCAGACTAGCCAGATCACGGCGGCGGTAAATAAGGGATGCAACTGACTCGTAGTTGCCCGAATATTTGTGGTCTGAGTATATATTGCAGACCTGAGCTAGATCCTCAATGTGTATACGCCGCCGGTCGATATCTCGGTCGAATCGTCGGATCGCAAATGCCCACTTCTCCGTACCTGGCCACACGTTCGAGGGAAGCCCTTGAATCTCATCACGGTGAACTAGTCTAATCTCGGGTACATCGATTCCGGCTGCCGCAGCCAGCGACATCATCGCGAACTCGTTGCGTGGAACCTCTGCATAGAGCTGGTCCGGCAACTTAACGATCCAGTCACCTCCCTCACCAAAAGCTGGCAACGTGAGCCGATCCCTATCGGTGATCATGGAGAACTTCAACTGCACACCCGCCAAGGAGAATCGCCAGCCAGGATGCTCCGCAGCATGCGAGAGAGGCAATCCTCGGTCACCGTGGTCGGTGTGGTCCCATACCGCCTCGTGCGGTGACATCTCAGCTGGCAGGACTCGTACCGCTCCCGGAAGATCGTGACCTACTTGTGCCAACAACTCCATCTCTCTATCGGCTGACACACCACGATCATCGGCGATCCATTCTCGTAGTCTCCCTTCTGGTAGCAGATTTGAAAACCAGGGCGGCAGCCGTAGTTTCGCCGCATGCGGTTTCAGCAGATCCTGCTCAAAGATGAGCCCAAGGACCGGCCGGAAGGGATTATTACGATACTCCTCATCAAGGGTAAATCGTGTATGATCACCACGCTGTGTGATGATCCCGGCACGAGAATCCGCCATCCAGACGCCGTAGGCCACCTCAGGCTGATTCATTATCTACCTCTTCGAGGTCCTCGACCAACAGTTCTGTGAGCGACGGAGTATCCTCGAATCCCCACTCGCATTCGCGCTGCAGGAAGCCGGTAAGCTGCTTTCGCAGCGCGCCTTGCCTCGCTTTCATAAACTCATCAGTTCGCCCGTTTGTGAGAAGTTGCACCATCTCTGGTGAAATCATGTGTGATGCGAGTGCAGCGTTCCATACACTATCCTCAATATGAAGGGGCCGCTGCAGGATCAGCTCTTGAATGGCACCCACTTCGACGTCCACGATGGGATGCAATGCACGGTTCGCCGCCCATAGGCGGTACTCCGAGGGAACTGCCAGTCTCGGCACGATGTATCGGACTGCATCGAAGGCGGTGGTCCTATCGATTAGGGATGCCGAAAGATCTTCACGGTCAAAGACCTCCCCATCATTTAGCGACCGGGGACTTGCCGCCCAGGGCGCCTGCAAGATAGGTAATTCAGCAAGCGTGTAGCGGGTTGCCGCTGGTCAGCGGAGCGGGCCAGGCCGGCAGGGCGGTCGCGAGTCGATTGCGTGCCTCGTTGCGGTCACGGTGCGAGCGCGCCAGGGTAACGGCGCGTGTCATTCCGGGGATACGGGGTTCCCCGGGGAAAACTGGTTCTTCTGCGAAAAATCACCGTGCCCACGGAGGAACCCCGCGTGCCCAAGTCTGCCATGCCCGTGCTGTGCCATGTCCTCGTCCCGGAAGTGCTGCCCGCGGTGATGCCGGATCTTCCCGCGGTGCCGGAGGTGCTGCCCGTTCCGCTGCCTGATCTCGTCCTGCCGTCCCGTCTGCCGGCGGACCTGCCCGCAGAGGGACGTGCCGCGCTGGCTGCGGCCCTGGAGGGCCCGCTGCCCGCCGGGCAGCGGCCGGAAAGAGGGGAACTGGCACGCGGATCAGTTCCTTCCCGCTGGGATGATGCCGAGCTGGCGCGGCTGCGGGGTTTCCTGCGCGCGGTGGACGACCTCCGCGGGCGGCAGGGCCGCATCTACCCGCTGGATTACCTGCTGGCGCTGCCGCTGATCGCGGGCATGGCCGGGGACGGCGAGCTGGACGCGGCCGCGGAATGGGCCGGGACGGCACCGCCGGAACTGCTGCTCAGGCTGGGTGCCCCGCTGGACAGGGCAGGAGAGCCGCGCCGCCCGGACGCCACCACGCTCAGCCGCGGTCTGGCTGGCTGCGACCAGGGCCAGTACGACGACGCACTGTGCGCGTGGTCCGCAGCCCGATCCCGCGCGCTGTCCGGCATGCGCCGCCACCTGCGGATCGACGGGAAGGCGGTGCGCGGCGCCGCCCGCGGCGGGCGCGCCCCGATGCTGCTGTCCGGGATCTGGGACGACGGCACCACCGCCGCCCAGCTCCCGGTGAACGTGAAGAAGACGAACGAGATCCCGGTCTTCCGGGACCTGCTGAAGAAGGTCCCGGACCTGGCCGGGGCAGTGATCACCGCGGACCAGATGCACACCCAGCGCGAGCACGCCCGGCAGATCGGCGCCGCGGGCGCCTTCTTCATCTTCACCATCGGGGAGAACCAGCCGCGCCTGTTCGACGCGGCCGGCGCCCTGCCCTGGGAATCAGTAGCAGGAGAGGCCTGGACCGTCGACCGGGGCCACGGGCGCGTCGACGTCCGCACCATCAAGACGCTGCCGCCCACGCCGCGGATCAGGGAGCTGTTCCCGCACGTGGAGCAAGTGTTCCTCGTCGAGCGCTACAGCTACGGCACCGGCGGGGAACTGCTCGGCGCGGTCGCCGTCCTCGGCATCACCAGCCTGCCGGGCAGGCCAGGCCGACGCCGCTGACCTGCTGGCTTACCTCCGCGGCCACTGGGCCATTGAGATGCATCACTATGTCCGTGATGTCGTTTTCGGGGAGGACTCCAGCCGCACCGGCCGCGCACACCGGGCCATGGCCGCCGTCCGCAACACCGTCGCCGGCATCCTCCACCTGCACCAGGTCCCGAATATCGCCGCACAGCTCCGCGCCAATCACCGCGACCCCTACCAGCTCCCGCTGCAGCTTCTCGGCCTCATGACCCCGCTGGCGCCAAAGGGAAACCCTGCCGTGACCTGACAACGGCGCCAGCCAGGCCGGTAAGCACCGCACCTCACCCCGCCCGTCCAGGAAACCGCCACCTGACCAGCATAAACACGATCAGCTATTGGGCCGTGGGGGTAAGCCACCCTCATAAACCGCCGATCTTGCAGCCGCCCTGACTTGCCGCCCACCATGCGCATAGAGTTATTTTTGTGGAAGCTTCGTTACTACGAAACCGCCTAAGATCTGGAAGATGCGAATCTGGCCGATCTACCAGCGTTAGGAGATCGCCGAGAGACCCCAGCAGATCATTAGGTCGGATAGCAAAGCTCAACGCGCGCACCGCACCAGTCGTGCTGCCCTTGAAATTCTCTGGACCCGCCACGGCGGCTCGCCAGAACCATCGCCGCAGCAGCGTGAGGCTTCGTTCATCAGGTTCCGGATAATGAGCGAAGAAACGGCTGAGAACTACCAGGAGGTGTCGGTAGGCAAGCATGCTAAAGTGCGGAACCCCGGCATCACCCTGCAGGAAGGACACAGCCCTCCTGAGGGCTTCCCCACCACGACGGTAGGCCGTGTCTCGATCCTCTTCTGGGAACTGAACTATGGCACGGCCAACTTCATTGAGATTACCGAACTCGTTTCGAATTTCGCGCATGACATCAGGGCTTCGACGGGCAAGAATCGCCTTCAGCACTGTGTCATTGTCAATGACTCCAAACCCGAGATCCTCGTCGATGCTTTGAGCAATCCGGTCGAATGTGAGTGTTCTATCTTTGGCTTCCTCTGCACCTGCGAACAGAGCGGAGAATATCTCTGCCCTACTCAGTCGCTTTCCATAGTTATTCATCCTGTCGAAGATGTCCTGGAGCACACGTGCGTCACCTTCGACAACTTCATAAGCAGGTATCTGGAATTGGCGCAGAGTCTTAGTGATCTCGTTAGCCTGATCGATATAGTCGACCACTTCTGGATTTGCCGCAAACCACCTTAGTAGACTCTGAAGATCGAAGATTATAGGTAGCGGGATAATTAGCGGGTCGTCCACCGCAGGTCGAGGAACGAACTGCCGCCCGATCAGGTGGTAGGCGAGGGCAAAGCGTGGGTCAGACGAACCTCCCTCATTCAACGAATTTGCCAGACTGGTGATGCGCTGCTGCCCGTCGACAACCCAAAGCGCGCGGTCGGTGTGCGGGGCCTTGATGCTCAACGCGCCGAGCTGCACAGTCTGCGCCCGAGCAGGACGTCGCCATAGGAGTAGAGAGCCGACGGGATAGCCTCGGACAATGCTGTCAAACAGCCGGATCACGTCTTGTCTTTGCCACCGGAAATCCCGCTGGAAGTGCGGCACACGAATTTGGCCATTCCATGCCATGTTGACCAGCGACTCGATGTCGTACATGGTTGCGCTGGGGCGGGCATCCAGTCCACTACTCATTTCCGCATTCCCCTGTCTGCCTTACGTTTCCGGACTGCATCGCGTCCACCCAACCGACGGCAAGTACCTCCGGCTCGATGCGGGCGGCACGGTCCGGTACTACACACCAGCGCTGCTCCCATACCCCAAGGCTACGGACATGCTGCGACAGACGCGCAACATCTGGGTTGTGGGGCGGCCGCACATCGACCTCGTGGTACGGGTGAGGCGAAGCTGCGCCCCCAGCAGAGTAGATGGCTGTGACCCCCGAAGAAAAGGCAGGCATCGCCTCCCGCTCAGGCCACAGTAAGACCGTCTTCCCCTCGTAGCTGCCGATCTTAGGACGACGGCGGCGTGGATCAAGGCTCGCCGTAGCCGAGCGCGTAGCGGCTTGGCTTTAACGTGCGTGCCGCTGAGCCAGCACCCAGGCTGCGCAGAGGGGAACTGCCGTCCGGTGATGTGGGATTCTCTCGCAGTCTTAAAGTGTGCTCGTCTCCTGCGCGGCGAGGCCGTGCGCCGGGTCGGCCCGCAGAGGCCGCACGCCCGGCGCAGCGGACCGTGGCCGCGGCGGTGAGCGGAGCGAGCCGCCTTGATGGCGTAGAGAAAGTTCTCACAGCCCTGGTCGCCTCGCCTCGCCGGTCGCGCCGCCTGGTCGCGTCGCCCAGGTGCGCCGTCTCGGGCCGGTCGGCGCTGCTCGGCAACGCCGGGTTTACGGCTCGGATCGTTCGGCGGGCGGCGATAGCGGCGCTGACTCGTCACTCATACCGGTGATGGCCACAGTCGAGAAGCCGCTAGAACGGCCGGAGCCTGTGCTCGCGGTCCTGGTCGGCCTGGTCGCGGAGCCTGGTTTCGAGGGTGATCATGTCGGGTGCCTCGATGGTGACGGTGGCGCTGTCCCAGCCGGTGCGCTGGGCGATGTATCCGGGCCTGGTGAGGTTCTTGGCGATGGCCCACCCCCTGCATCTGTAGGTGAAGATGATGCGGTCCAGTTCGGCATCCCAGTCGCGGTCCTTGGCTCCCGCACCGATGCCCGTGGTCGGCTGTTGCGGCTGTGCGCGAGGCCCGGCGGAATTGTTCGCGGCGGTCACGGGGTGGTCCAGTTGAGGCGGAACCAGGCTGCGCGGCCGATGTATCCGCCGTCGATTCCGCAGTCGCTGGCGAGGGCGCGGACGATGGTAAGGCCGTGGCCGCGTCCGTCGTGGTGGTCGGTTTCGGTCCAGTCGCCGCCGCTGTCTTCGATCTCGACCCATACGTAGTCGCCTTCGTCGACTTCCGCCCGGACGGTGAAGTCGCCGCCGCTCCGGCCTGAGCGGCTGTGCTGGATGGCGTTGGCTGCGAGTTCGGAGGCGCACAGGATCGCATCGTCGGCGCGGGGGCAGTCGCCGAGGAACGCGGCGAGGTCGGCGCGTACTAGGTGGGCCTGCTCCGGGCTGCCGGGGTAGGTGTGGTCGTAGGCACGCCGGGTGGGGGCTCCTGGGGGTGACGTCGCCATTGGTACCTCGCGTCTGCGCAGGCTTTGGACTCGGACTCTCGTGATGGTACTTAAAGTATCTGTTCCGTACAATGAATACGTGCAATTTGGTGTACGGGTACGGGACAATGGGTACGGTGATCAGCCGCCCCTGGAAGGAGGTCCGCATGTTCGGTCTGATGGTGCGGTTCACGTGCAAGGACGAGGCGAGCGCCGAGGCATACGACCGGCTCGTCGCCGAGACGGCCGAGGGCATCCGGGACAATGAGCCGGGCACGCTCGTTTACGCGGCGCATCTGGTGGAGGGCCAGCCGTTGCAGCGGATCTTCTATGAGCTGTACCGCGACAAGGCCGCGTTCGAAGCGCACGAGGCGGCGCCGCACACCCGCCGCTACCTGGCCGAGCGGGAGCAGTACCTGGCCAGCACGGAGGTTGACTGGCTGACCTTGCAGAGCGGCAAGGGCACGGGCGGGTGAACTCCGGCGAGTATCAGCAGGCGCTGGGCCGGAAGATCGCCGCCGAGCGCCGCCGCCGTGGCTTGTCGCAGCCGGAGCTGGCGCGGATGATCGGCCGGTCGGTTGCGTGGGTGTCGCAGGTCGAGCGCGGGGTGCGGCGGATCGACCGGATGTCGGTACTGGAGACCCTCGCCCAGGCGCTGGACGTGCCGCTCGCCGAGCTGGCCGCGGACGCGCCGCTCGTCGCCGCGGTGACCGACGAGCCGCCCGGCGCGGGCGGGCTGCGCCTGGTGCTGTCCGGGGTCCACTCGCTGCGCGCGATGCTCAACGGCCACCACTCCCCCGCGGCCGACGAGCTGCGCGTCAAAGCGGCCAAGGCGTGGGAGCTGACGCACGCCGGGCGGTACGCCGACCTGACCGACCTGCTCAAGAACCTGATTCCTGACTTGGAGACCGCCGCTCGCGCGCTGCCCGAGCAGCAGCGCCCGGAGGTGTTCGAGCTGATGGCCGCCGCCTACCAGGCGTGCTCGGCCGCCCTGGACAAGCTCGGCGAGCCGGAGGCCGCGTGGATCGCCGCCGATCGCGCGATGACCGCTGCCGAGCGGGCGGGAAACCCGCTGCTGGTAGCGGCGGGCGCGTTCCGCCTGGTGTTCGTCTTCCTGTCCGCCCGGCATTACGACCAGGCCGAGGAGACCGCCCGCACCGCCGCCGACGCGCTGTGGCACCTGGCCGACGAGGGCAACCCCGAGGCCATGTCGCTGTGGGCGCCCTCACTCTCCAGCGCGCCGTGACCGCCGCCCGCGTCAACGACCCGGACACCGCGTATGAGCACCTGGACCGCGCCCGCGAGATCGCCGGGCGGCTCGGCGAGGGCCGCAACGACTACAACACCGAGTTCGGCCCGGCGAACGTGGAGCTGCACGAGATCGCTGTGGCGGTCGAGCTAGGAGACGCGGGCCGGGCACTGCGCACCGCAGCAGCCGTCGACGCGGCCACGCTTTCGGCCGAACGGCGTGCACGGATGCTCATCGACGTTGCCCGCGCCCATGCCCAGCGCCGCCAGGCCGACGACGCCGTCGCCGCGCTGCGCCAAGCCGAAGCCATCACCCCCGAGCACGTCCGCGGCCATCCCGTGGTCCGCCAGCTCGTCTCCGACCTGCTGACCATGCAAGACCCGCCCAGCACCGACCTGCGTGAACTTTCCGTACGTCTCGGCGCCGCCCAAGTACGGCCTGTAGTACTTAAAAAACTAGACAGGGACTCTCAGTACGGGTAACGTCCGACGGCATGGCACAACCCCAGCTGGAAAGGAGGTGAACGTGCCGCACGGGCGGACCGGCCGTGCTGGCAACCGGTCACCCGGCCAACGAGGCCACAGACGCACGTGGCCTGAGCGGGAGGCAACCCGCCCAGGCCAGACGCGGCAAAAGCACCGCTGTTCGCGCTCGATGCTACCGCGCCTGCTGCGGGCGTGCCTCCCTCGTCCATCCGTGGCCCGGCACACCGGGGCCTGGCGAGAGGAGACCATCATGCGCAACATCCCGATCCCCGTCGACACCGGCCGTCTGACGTTCGTCTGCGTCACCGACCCCCGGCCCCGCCTGGTCAGCCAGGACAGCGGGAGAGATCAAGACCGACCGCAACGGCCAGACCATCTACCAGGTTGGGCTGTCCGCGGCGGACGTGTCCGGGCGGGTCGAGCTGGTCAACGTCAGCGTGTCCGGCGAGCCCCAGGTCCGCGTCGGCCAGGTCGTGCAGCCCGCAGGGCTGGTCGGCTTCGTCTGGGAGCAGGCCCGCGGCGGCCAGACCCGATGGGGCATCGCCTACCGCGCCGACTCGATCACCCCGGTTCCCCGTGGTCAAGGCCGCGTGAGCGGGCGGGCGTGATGCACACCGTCTACGTTGCTGGTGCTGGGTGCCCTGGCCGCTGCGGCGGCCCGGGTGCCCGCCTGGCGCCGCCTGGGCACCGGCCTCCTACTGGTTTGTCCTTGGCTTCCCGATCCGGGCGGTGCGGGTCTACCTGACGTGGGCGCATGTGGCGTCGGCGTGCGGGCTGGCGCGCAAGCGCCGCCGCTGGCGCTGGAGCCTGGACGCGGTCCCGGTCATGGGCTCGGTCACCCGGGCCGGGGTCATGCTGACCCGGCCGCGCCGCCGCTTGCGCCGCGTCGACATCGACCGCCCG
>CAWKNX010000016.1:0-508613 GCA_963851085.1 uncultured Actinomycetota bacterium
GTGCCCGATGATGATCGTCCAGATCGACAGCTGGACGCCGGTGAACGAGAAGAACGAGTTCAGGGCCATCCCGGTCACGATGCCCGGCAGGGCGATCGGCAGCACGAACAGGAACGAGATCGCGTCCCGGCCGAAGAACGCGAAGCGGTGCAAGGCCAGGGCGGCCAGGGTGCCGAGGACGATCGCCACGACGGTCGCGGCCAGGCCGACCTGGATGGAGAGGACGATCGCGTCGCGCAGTCCTGATTGGCGCGCCACGCAGAACCAGCGGTCGTGAAACTGGATCGGCCAGGTCTGGGCGCGCGACTGGTTGAACGCATAGAGCGATGACCAAACGATCGGCAGGTACAGGAAGCCAGCACGGCGAGCGATCGCAAGGCGGATCGGCCACCCGGCCGACCCGTCTCAGAGTGACTCGAACGCGCCAAGCCGGCGCGCCCAGCAGGTAGATACCCATGATCGCGATCGGCACGAGGGCGAACGCGGCCGCGAAGGGCACGTTGTTCGCGATCCCGGTTATCGAACACCACGTTGCCGATGAACTTCGTGTCGGCGACGAGCTGCGGGGTCACGTAGTCGCCCAGGGTCAACGAGAACGTGAAGATCGAGCCGGCGACGAGCGCCGGCAGGGCGAGCGGCAGGATCACCCGCCGGAAGTCAGCCAGCTCCGCCCGCCCAGGTCGGCCGACGCCTCCAGCACCGACCCCGGGATACGCTCCAGGCCGGCGTAGATGGGCAGGATCATGTATGGGAGCCACAGGTAGCAGAACACGATGACCATGGCCGAGTCCGAAGACCGGGGCTCAGCCGGGCCTGGCCGAACAACCCGAGGGACCACTCGAGCAGCCCGCCCTCGGCAAGGATGATCCGCCAGGCGTAGATCTTCACGAGATAGCTCGCCCAGAGCGGCAGCAGGACGAGCACGAAGAGGGTCGCGGATGCGCTGCGACGCGATCCGGGCCATGTAGTAGGCGATCGGGAACGCGATGAGGATGTCGACGATCGTGACATGGCCGCCACGAGGACGGTCCGCAGGGCGATGTCCCGATAGACCGGCTCGGCCGCCAGGGGCTGAAGTTCTGGAGGTTGAAGACGTGCTTGACCGCCGTCACCGGATCGAGGTACCAGAACGCTCAGCAGCAGGATCGCCAGCGGGCCGAGGTAGACCACCCCGAACCAGCCGACCGCGGGCGCGAGCAGAGTGGGGGCGCCGCCGCCACGGCGCCGCCGGAGCGCCGGGAGGGGCGGCCGGATCGCCGGGGTCACCGTTCGGCGGGCCGGGCCGGGAGCGTCGCCCGGCCCGATCCGGATCGCTCGTGCAGCCCCCGGATCTCGGTCCATTTCTGGGTCCAGACCGGGTAGTCCGTGCGGTGGTGCCGCGGGTACGAGCAGTCGCTGCCGTTGCCGCAGTCCGCCTGGGGGGTCTTCCAAAGCTGATCGGTCGTAGAACGACTTGTCGGCGCGTTGCCGTGGAGTCGGCGCATCCGACCCCGCCCGGCTTGTCGAGCAGGTCGCAGGCCATGGGGTTGGCCGGCGACTCGCCGTAGTCGGCGGCCTGGGCCTGGACCTCCGGGGTGACCATCCAGGCCATCCATATGTACGTGCAGTTCGGATGCTTGGCGTGGCCGACATCATCCAGGTGTCCGCCCAGCCGGTCATCCCCTCGCTGGGGAACGACCGCGTCGACCTTGACGCCCTGGCCTTGAGGTGTTGACCTGGTACGGCCAGTCGTCCCGACCGTGGTGGTGCCGTTCGTGAAAAGTCGATCTTGTCGAGGCTAGGTCCCAGTACTTGCCGACGAACGGCTTCTGGTCCTTGAGGAGTTGCACGGCCGCGTGGAATGCGGCTGGGTGAGCTCATAGGGGTCGGTGATACCGAGACGGGCTGGTGCGCCTTGAGGTACAGCGCCGCGTCGGCGATGTAGATCGGGCTGTCGTAGTCGGTGACCTTGCCCTTGTAACATCTGGTCGTATCGAAGACGGCGTCCCAGCTGGTCGGCGCCGGGTTGAGAGGTCGGTCCGGTACATGAGGACGTTGCGCCCCACCGTGGGAGACCCCGTAGTGGACCCCATTGACGGTGTTATGGGGCGGCGACTGCAGGAACGGCGAGATGTTCGCTAGTCCGGGATGAGGTCGACATTGACGGGCGCCACGTCGCCGTTGGCGATGAGCCGGTTCGAGGCGTCGCCCGACGCCGAGACACCGTCGTACACCGTACCGCCGCCCTGGCGCATGAGGGTCACCATCTGGTCCGATGTGCCGCCTGGCTTCGCGTTGACCTTGCAGCCCGTGGCCTGCTCGAACGGGTGGACCCACTGCGGCTGCAGCGTAGCCTCTCCCAGGCCGACATGTCGAGCTCGCCCTCGCCTGGGCCGATCGAGGTCGGCAGCGGCCGGCGGCCGTCGGCGCCGCTGGCGGCACCGGCGCGGCCGAGCCGCGGGGGCCGCCGTCGTGGCCGGGGCGGTGGTGCGGCGGCGGCCGGACCGGCGTGGCCGCGCTCGAACAGGCCGCTCGATGAGCGCCGAGACGGCCATGTCCCGAACAGGGAACGTGTGCGCATAGCTCCTCCTCCGTGCGCGAAGCTCTCGTCGCGCCCCTGTGGGATCGTGAACGCTGGGCGGCGTGCCAGGCGATGCCGGACTCGCCTTCCCTGCTGTCAGGCGCCTCCGTCGAGGAGGTCGCCAGGTTCTGCCGGGTGACGACGAGCTCGGCGCCGGCCTCGAGCGCGACGATGTAGCGGGTGGCAGCCCGAGGTAGACGACGTCGCGGATGTGGCCGGTCGCGACGCTTCGTCGGCGGCGACCGCGGGCTCGTCGCCGGCCCGCAGGGGATCTTCTCCGGGCCGGACCGTGATCCGGCCGGCCCGATCCGCGCTCGAGCAGGTTGGAGGTGCCGACGAAGCCGGCCACGAAGCCGTCGCCGGACGCTCGTAGACCTCGGGGGGCGCGCCGACCTGCTCGATCCGGCCCTGTGCAGACGGCGATGCGGTCGCTCATCGTCAGCGCCTCCTCCTGGTCGTGGGTCACGTAGATGAAGGTGATGCCGACGGCGCCGCTGCACATGCTTGCAGCTCGAGCTGCATCTCCTGGCGGAGCTTGAGGTCGAGCGCGCCGAGCGGCTCGTCGAGCAGCAGCACCTGCGGCTCGTTGACGATCGCCCGGGCCAGCGCGACCCGCTGCCGCTGACCGCCCGACAGCTGGGCCGGCTTGCGGCCGCCGAGCCCCGTCAGCCGCACCATCTCCAGCGCGCGGGCCACCTTCTGGCGGCGCTCCGGTTTGCGGCAGGCGCGCACCCGCAGCCCGTACTCGATGTTCTCGGCCACCGTCATGTGCGGGAACAGCGCGTAGTCCTGGAAGACCGTGTTGACGTTCCTGGCGTACGGCGGAACGCGCGTGACGTCCGGCCCGGCCAGCTCGATGCGGCCCGCGTCCGGCCGCTCGAAGCCGGCGATCAAGCGCAGCAGCGTGGTCTTGCCCGACCCGGACGGACCGAGCAGCGTGAAGAATTCACCCGCCCGCACGACCAGATCGAGATCGGCGACGGCCAGCACTGCGCCGTAACTCTTGCTCAGGCCCGTGACATGGACCGCCGCCCGCCCGGCGCCCGAATCACCTGCGACGGCGGGTTGCTGCGCGGGGGCGGGATCAGCGATCATTCGGCACGTTGTACCACGGTTCAGGCATACTCCGCAATTGCCTAGCCACGGACGGCAAGCTGGGCCCGGCGACCAGGTCAGACGGCGCAGCCGGACCGCTCGTCAGGTGGCCTCCTGACCCGGCCCAGGACCGCGTCGAGGTGCGCCGCGGAGACCGCGTACCTCCTGGCCTCCCCCGGAGCCGGGGCGACTGGTCCGCGGCGCACCCGTGGTGGCGGCGATGGCCCTGGGCCAGATCGACTACCAGTACGCCCCCTGGTATCCGCTGGAACGGATTCTGTACCCGGCGATGAGCGAGTTCCTCGCCGCGTGGGACAAGTCCAGGGAACCGCAGTTTGCCGCCTTCCGGATTGTCGGCCCGGCGCAGTCCCCTCATTCGCATCAGCTTCGCGACGTGCTGACCCGGGCCGGCGTCCCGTACTGGTTCTACGAGGGCGATTCCGAAGCGGGCCAGCAACTGCTGCGAGAACTCGCGCTGGATGACGCCCGGCTGCCCGTCGCCGTGCACTACGACGGAACGGCGCTCATCGACCCATCGCACGCGGAATTGATGGCGAAGCTGGACATGCGGACGAGCCCGGACCTGCAGGCCTGAGATGTCGTCATCATCGGCGCAGGCCCAGCGGGCCTGGCCGCGGCCGTCTATGCGGCGTCGGAGGGACTCAGCACGCTGGTCCTCGAGCCGACCGTGTCCGGCGGGCAGGCGGGCACCAGCTCGCTGATCCGCAACTATCCCGGCTTCCCGCGCGGCGTCAGCGTGCGGACCTGACCAACCCGGCTATCGAGCAGGCCTGGCTGTTCGGCGCGAACATCGCGCTGAGCCGGGCATCCGGGCTGGCCGCGGCCGGACCGGACCGGGGGTAAGGCGTGGCCCCCGGCCGATGGCCGCCTCCGCACACTGGGTGCACCAGCCTCGCAGTGCCCGGTGATCAGCCTCGCGGGTGCGCGGTGACCAGCAGGGAGCGCCCGGCCGGGACGCCCGCGTCCAGCTGGGACGCGTCGGTGACCTGGCTGGTCCGCCAGCCCGCCTGGAGCAGCGCGCCCGGGTAGGCGTCGGCGGGCAGGATGGTCAGCCACGGCTCGGCGTCGGCGCTCGGCCGCCGGGCGTTTGCGACCGCGACAGCCCGCGCCGAGGGCACGTCCGGACGGTGGGCGGCCAGGCTGACCGCCAGCGTGCTGCCCGGCCCCGCCCGGGCCCGGAGGCCGCTGAGCAACCGGCTCCCGGTGGCGCGGTCCAGGTAGACGAGCAGCCCCTCGCAGACGAACAGGGATGACCGGGTCGCGTCGTGCCCGCTCGCGCTCAGCACGCTGGCCACGTCGTCGGTTCTGAAGTCGGCGGCGGCCAGCGTCAGGTCACCGCGGCTGGCGCTCATCCCGCGCAGCCTGCTGGCCTTGTCGTCCTGCGTGGCGGGGTGATCGATCTCGAAGAACCGCACGCCCGGGGACCGGAAGCGCAGCGCTCGGTCGTCGTAGCCGGCCCCGACGATGACGACCTGCGCGATCCCGGCCCGGATGGCCGCGAGCACCTGCTCATCGAAGAACCTGGTCCGGGCGGCCAGGCCGCGGCGCGTCCCGCCGACATCAGCAGGCAGCATCCCGGCGCACAGCCGCCGCTGGGCATCGGGATCACCGTCCGGAGTGTGCGGCCGCGAGAACTCAGCCCGGGCCAGCGCTACGGCCTGGCTGGTGCGCGACGGCACCTGGTGACAGGCCCGGCGAGGGCGGGCCCGGTGACGGGACCAGCCGGCGAGGACCCGGGTCGGTAGATTCATACGTTAAATCTTAGTATTTTTCGCACGTGCTTGGATCGACTCTGCAAGTGATCGGTAAGCGAATCTTAAGGTGCTGCGTGTTAGCGTAACTTCATGCGGGATGACGAGCTGCTTGAGGTGGCGGTCGCGGTGCGTACCGGCGTCACCAGGCTGGCCCGGCGGCTGCGGATGGAACGTTCGGAGCCCGGCGAGACCCTGCTGCGGCTGAGCGTCCTCGCGCACCTGGCCAGGCGCGGACCGATGAGCCCCGGTGAGCTGGCCGACGCCGACCGGCTGCAGCCGCAGTCGCTGACCCGGACACTGGCCGGGCTGGAGCACGATGATCTGGTCACCCGCTCGGCCGACGAGGCCGATCGCCGCCGCTCGGTCCTCACCGTCACCAGCGCCGGGCTCGCCGTGCTGGCCGAAGACATGCGCCAGCGGGACAGCTGGCTCGCCGGAACCCTGGCCGGGCAGCTGACCCAGGCCGAGTGCCGGTTCCTGCGGGTGGCCGCCGACTTGATGGAGCGCCTGGCCGAGGCCGGCGGCCCGGGCCATAGCGAACCGGCCCGCTTGACGGCCGTCGGCGCGCTGGTCCTAATCCTTAGGCGCATTAATTGCGTCAAGGAGTAGCCCAGCAGCGCGGCTACCTCTGTCACCTGTGACAGAGGAGGCCGCCATGCTCAGTGCTGAAGCTGACGCCGGGCCCGTATCGGGCCCAGCAGCGCGGCTACCGCTGTCACCGGTGACGGTAGAGGCCGCCATGCCCGAGTTGTACTCGACGCCGCTCCCGCTCGATCCCGCCGATTGCCGCACAGTTCGCCGCGCCCGTTGCCGCCCGCTTGCCGCGCTGCCGACCTCGCCGCCTGCCGCGCAGTTCGCTGCGCCGCCTGCCTCACAGCGTGCCGACAGGCGCCGCCGCAGAACCCGCCACGGTTATCCGGAAAGCTGCCAGCCACGACGTGAGCTGGTGCTGGGCTGGAGGCCGGGATTCTCATCCGAGGGGCGGAGTCCGTGGCCGGATGCGCCGATGCCGGCACGGTCGGAGACCCCGCCGGTGATCCGGTCCGGGCTAGCGGGCGGCTTGACCGGCGACCAACGGGGTGAGCTGCTCGATGTCGTGCCGGGCCCGCAAGCTCGCGATGGCAGCCTGGTCGGGTGGCCCGGGCTGGGCGAGCAGTTCGGCTAGCTCTTCGAGGTAGCGCTCATGGCCGGACGGCGCGACCTGAAAGAGCATCCGTGCTGGCCCGGGCCCGGGGTTCGCGAAAGCGTGCGGGCAGCCGGCCGGTACCAGCATGACGCAGCCAGGACCGCCGCGGACCACCCGCGCACCGGTAGCCGATTCCCAGCCGAACCAGTCACCGGTGGTCCTGATACGCGGTTCGAAAGCCAGCAAGTCGAGTTCGCCGTCCAGGATGTAGAACAGTTCCTCGGCCTCGTGGTGCAGGTGCGCCCCGACATCGAAGCCCGGCGCGACATTGGCCTCGAACACTGACCAGATCCTGGACTGTTCGGCGCCCACCTTCACGGTCATGCCCGCGCTCTGGATCCGGCGGCCTGCGCCGGGCGACAGGACCAGTCCATCGGTCATGTTTCCTCGCTATCGTGGGTCGGCTCGCCGCTGGGCGAGGCTGGCTTTCCAGCCGCATCTTAAGCAGCCAGGTTTCCAGGGTCATCAGGCCGGGCAGCGCGTGGCAGACCGGGTCGCCGCGGCAGGTCAGCCCGCGGGCCGGGGCATCGATGACCGCCTGCGTCTGGGTGGTCAGGCCGACCCGGCGGCCCGAGTCGTCGGTCAGGTCGGTCTGCACCACGATGAACGCGCGCCCCACATGCAGCGGCCGCGCCCGGGCGTGCAGCGCGCCGGCCCGCACGGCGCGGAAGAAGTTGGTCTTGGACTCAACGGTCGCGGTGCTGGCGCCGGGCGGCAGGTTGAGGAAGGCACAGACCGCGCCGACCGTGTCGGCCAGCGACATGAGCGCACCGCCGTGCAGCACCCCGGCCGAGGTGCAGTGCTCGGCCGCCCAGGGCAGCGTGCCCTCGGCCAGTTCCGCGGTGGACGTCTCCAGGGTGATGCCGAGCGCGCTCGCGTAGGGCATGGTGGCCAGCAGGTCGTCGCCCGTGGCCGGGACCGGCTCCGGCATCGCAGTGCCCTCCGCTAAGCTCGGCTAGCCCCGCAGTGAGATCAGGAACTGAGCCTGGCGGTGGCAGCGAACCCGATGATCACGTAGCAGAGGATGGCCACCGCGGCCGCCAGGCCCATCGCGAGCGAGGCGGCGTTGCTGGGATCGCCGACGAAACGCGAACCGTTTATAGCCGAAACGAGGATCGCGCACAACCCCAGCACCGCGAGCGCGATCGGCCACCCACGACGGGCCAGGACCGCCCGGACGACGATGGTAACCGCGGAGGCCAGCAGCGCCACGCCGAGCAGCGCGTGGATGGTCAGGCCGGCCGCACGCCGGTGATGGCCCGGCCGAAGCCCGTCGCCACGCCGGCCCCGTGGTCGGCGGCAGGAAGCTGGCCGTCCAGATTGACCCAGATGCCGAAACCGTACTCGATGAGCAGCATCACCACGGCCGCCAGCGAGGCGATCCGCAGGCCCCTGACCCGGCTGGCAAGGGCCGCGCCGGGCTCCGGCGCGGCCGCCGCCGCGGGCGCCGCGCTGAGCTGCTGATCCGGCTGATTCATGTCGGTTCCTCCAAACCGGTGGCGAGCGGGATCCCCCAGGCAGATAGAACTCGATCAAGATAATCATCGTATCTGAATAGTATCAATCGATTATATTATCCGCATGAGATAGCATTACTCGCTGTGGCAGACGCGCACCGCGACACCAGCGGGAAGGGCATCGCCGAGGCTCCCCCGAGCGTGGCCTTCCTGGTCTCGAAGATCGGTCACGAAGTCGCGCGCGGCTGGCCGAGGGCCTGGCCCCGCTCGGCATCGAGCCCCGTCATTTCGGGCTGCTGCGCGCCCTGGCTGACACCGGGGGGCAGACGCAGCGGGCGATCGGGCAGGCGCTCGGGACATTCCGCCCAACCGGATGGTCGTGCTGGTCGACGAGCTCGAAGAGCGTGATCTGGTCAAGCGGGAACGGCATCCCACCGACCGTCGCGCGCACGCGCTATCGCTCACCCCGGACGGCCAGGCCCTGCTCGGGAAGGCGTTCGGGGTGGCTTCGGGATCGAGGAGGCCGTGTGCGAGGGGCTCCAGCCGGCCGAGCGGGAGACGCTGCTCCGGCTGCTCGGCCAGATCGCCCGGCGATCAAGTGCGCCCCCCGGGGTTCATTCAGCCCTGTAGGACGTCCGCTGTCGATCTGGCCGCCGGCCTTTCGTATAGAGGGTGACAAGCCGGCCACCACCGGAGCCATCATCGTGACCTTTCAGCCGACCGGGCCGGCGGCCGGCCCGGACGCCTAAGGTGGTGGCCCGCAGCTGCGGCAAGGAGGACCAGAAGATGACCCAGTACCTGCTCAGCGTGTATCAGCCGGACGGGCCAGGGCCCGGGCCGGAGATCCTGGCCCGGATCTCGGCTGAGCTCGATGCCCTGAACACCGAGCTCAAGGAGGCCGGCGCGTGGGTCTTCGCCGGCGGACTGCACCCGCCCAGCACGGCCACCGTGCTCCGTCTCGCCGATGACGGCGTACTGACCACCGACGGCCCGTACGCCGAGGGCAAGGAGCACCTGGGCGGCTTCACCATCATCAACGCGCCCGACCTCGACGCCGCGCTCGAGTGGGGCCGTAAGCTCGCCCGGGTGACCACGCTGCCGATCGAGGTCCGGCCGTTCCAGGCCGGGTAGAGGACTGATTCCTGGCATGCCGGCCCGCCCGCTGCGGAGATCGAGCGCGTGTTCCGCGCGGAGTACGGCCGCGCGGTCGCCGTCCTGGTCCGCGTGTTCGGCGACATCGACATCGCGGAGGAGGCGGTCCAGGACGCGTTCACCGCGGCGGTGCAGCGCTGGCCGGCCGCCGGGTTGCCGCCCAGCCCGGCCGGGCTGGATCATCACCACCGCCCGCAACCGGGCGATCGACCGGCTGCGCCGGGAGGCGTCCCGGGACGACCGGCATGCTCAGGCCGCGCTGCTGCATGCCCGCGATGACCGCGATGAGCTAGCCGGACAGGAGGGCGCCGTGCGCGACGACCGGCTGCGCCTGATCTTCACCTGCTGTCACCCGGCCCTGGCCACCAGCGCCCAGGTCGGGCTGACTCTCCGGCTGCTGGGCGGGCTGACCACCGCGGAGATCGCGCGTGCCTTCCTGGTCCCCGAGCCGACCATGGCGCAGCGGCTGGTCCGGGCCAAGGGCAAGATCCGGGACGCGAAGATCCCCTACCGGGTGCCCCGCGAAGCCGACCTCCCGGACCGGCTGCGCGCCGTGCTGGCCGTCATCTACCTCATCTTCAACGAGGGCTACACGGCTAGTTCAGGCGCGGCGCTGGTCCGCGCGGACCTCTGCGCGGAGGCCATCCGCCTGGGCAGGTTGCTGGCCGAGCTGATGCCCGACGAGCCAGAGGCCATGGGGCTGCTCGCGCTCATGCTGCTCATCGAGTCGCGCCGGGCCGCCCGCACCACGGCAGGAGGTGACCTGGTGCGGCTGGCCGACCAGGACCGCGACCGCTGGGACCGCGACCTCATCGCCCAGGGCCAGGCCATCGTCCGGCAGTGCCTGCGGCGCAACCAGCCCGGCCCTTATCAGATACAGGCGGCGATCAACGCCGTGCACAGCGACGCGCCGACCGCGGCGGCCACCGACTGGAACCAGATCCTGCGGCTGTATGACCAGCTCGCCGCGCTGGCCCCGAACCCGGTCGTGACCCTCAACCGCGCGGTGGCGGTCGCCGAGGTGGACGGCCCGGAAGCGGCGCTCGCCCTCGTCGACGAGCTTGACCTCGGCAGCTATCACTTGTTCCACGCCATCCGCGCCGACCTGCTCCGGCGGCTGGGCCGCGACGTGGAGGCGGCCCAGGCGTACGAGGCGGCGATCGCGGGCACCGACAACGCGGCTGAGCGCGAGTTTCTGCAGCGCCGCCGCCAGGCGCTCACCGGCGCCTGAGCGCCGGGCCTGCCGCCGGGCCTGCCGCTTGGCCTGCCGCTCGGCCTGCCGCCGCCGGGACCTGAGCGCCAGGGCGCAGAATCCCGTTCCAGCACGACGGCCAGAAAGGATCGCACATGCTTGCTGAGCAACCCGTCGCCGTCGTCACCGGGGCCAACCGCGGCATCGGCCGCGAGGTCGCCGGCCAGCTCGCCGGGCGCGGTTTCCTGGTGGTGCTCGGCTCACGTGACCCCGAGCGGGGCCAGCAGGCGGCCGGTCAGCTCGACCCGGCCGGCCAGCGCGTGATCGCACGCCAGCTCGACGTCGCCGACCCGGCCAGCATCCAGGCCATGGCGCGCTGGGTCAGTGCACAGCTGGGCCGGGCCGACGTGCTGGTCAATAACGCGGCTATTCACTACGACACCTGGCAGCGGGCCTGCAGCGCCGATCTCGACATCGTCGAGCAGGCGCTGCAGACCAACCTGCTCGGCGCCTGGCGCACCACCCAGGCCCTGCTGCCGCTGCTGCGGCGCAGCCCTCATCCGCGCATCGTCAACGTCAGCAGCGAAGGCGGCTCCATCTCCGAGATGACCGGCGGCACCCCCGCCTACGGTGTCTCCAAGGCGGCGCTGAACGCACTGACCAGGCTGCTGGCCGGAGAGCTCCGGCCGGACCGGATCCTGGTCAACGCCGTCTGTCCCGGCTGGACCGCCACCGACATGGGGGGCGGCGGCGGCCGGCCGATCCCCGCCGGCGCCGCCAGCGTGGTCTGGGCTGCGCTGTTGCCCGACGACGGACCCACTGGCGGCTTCTACCGCGATGGGCAGGCTCTACCTTGGTAACTGCAGGCGCGGACCTCGATGTCAGATCACCAGCAGGGTCTTCCCGATGACGCCCCGGGCTTCGAGCGCCCGGTGCGCGTCGGCGGCCCGGATCAGCGGGAAGGTCTGTCCGATGACCGGCCGGATCAGTCCTCCGGCCGCGTCGAGCAGCGCCTTCCCGGTCAGCCGGACCAGGTCCGGCGGTGCGAACTGGACCTGTTCGATCCCTCGGACGGTCACCCCGAGGCGGCCGGCTTCCCGCGGGTCGATCTCGGCGAATCCGCCGGCCGGAGCACCGTGAGCCGAGAACCGCCCGCCCGCCGCGGTCGCCCCGAATGCGGCGCGGCCGATCGATCCGCCGACGTTGTCGAAGACCAGGTCCGCCCCGGTCCCTCCGGTGGCCTCGACGACCTGCTTGGGCCAGTCCGGCTCGGAGTCGTCGATCACCAGGTCGGCGCCGACCTCGATAGCCAGGTCCAGCTTCGGCCGGCCCCGGGCGGCCCCGATAACCCGCGCGCCCGCCGCGCGGGCCAACTGCACCAATACGACGCCCAGCCCGCCGCTCGCCCCGACCACGAGCACCCACTGGCCGGGCCGGACCGGGAAGCTCTCGACCAGGCCCAGCGCGGTGGCGCCGTCGTGGAGCAGGGCTGCAGCGTCGGCCAGGCCCAGGCCCTCGGGCACCGGGACCAGGTCGCCCGCCGCTACCACCGCCTGCCGGGCGTAACCGCCCGATCCGCCATTTTCTCCGGTGTGGGCGACGACGCGGCGGCCGATCCAGGTCGCATCCGTGCCCGGGCCAACGGAGACCACCGTGCCGGATACGCCGTTGCCCGGCACGTACGGGGGCCGGAGCGGGAAGAACTCGGTAGCCAGCCCGGAGCGGATCATGGCGTCGAGGAAGAGCACGTCGGCTGCCATCACGTCGATGACCGCCTGTCCCGCGCCGGCCACCGGGTCAGTGACCTCGACCGGCACCAGCACTTCCGGACCGCCGAACCGGGCCACCTGGATTGCCTGCACGGTGTCCCTCTTTTCACCTGCTCTTTGCCTGCTCTTCGCCTGCTGGCGACCGTAGTTCTTCAAGTTCCCTTGAAGTCAAGGGACGGAGCGCCCAGCTGACCGAATCCGGAGCGGCGCCCGGCCGTTCCGGGCCCAGGTTCTGGCCCGGCGCCAGCGAGGACCGAGGTCACGACCTTCTTGACCGCTCCGGCCTCCGGCGGGGCGCCTTCCCGGCCGGCGAACAGCAGGTGCGCGGCCCCGATCAGCATGGGCGCGAGCGTGTCGACATCGGCGTCCGCCGCGAGGCGGCCCAGGTCCCGCTCGGCGGTGAGGTAGGAAGCGATCATGGCCGTAGCTTCCGCCAGGACCGGGACGCCGGCCGGCCTGGCCTGGCGCAGCCGGGCGCGCAGGTCATCCCGGAAGATGACCAGGGCGACGATCGCCACGGCGACCGACCCGAACAGGTCCATGAGGACGCCGGTGAGGTTGCCGGCCACGGAGCCGGTCCCGGCGGACTCACGCAGCGCGGCGGCCTGGCCGTCGATCCGGGCGATACGGTCGAGCACCAGCTCGGCGAGGAAGGCGTCGAAGTCGGCGAAGTGCCGGTGCAGGACGCCCTTGGCCACGCCTGCCTCCGTGGTGACGGCCCGGCTGGTCAGCGCGTTCGGCCCGGCCCGGAGCAGGATGCGCTCGGCGGCGTCGAACAGCTGCTCGCGCACGTCGCGGATGGCTACCCCGGTCGGCACCGTGCCTCCCTGCTTCCATCGCGGGCCCACCCGGTTGAGGAGTGGGCGCACGCCCATTTATAGTGGGCGCATGCCCACTATACCGCCGGAGCGAGCGCCTATTTCCAGATCCGAGTTGTCCCAACCCGAGCTGCCCAGACCCGAGCTGTCCACACTCGAGCCACATCAGTACCGGCAGGTAGCAGAGTCGTTCGGCTCGGACGCCGAACGCTACGACCGGGCCCGGCCCCGCTATCCCCAGGCCATGGTGGACCGGATCGTCGCTGGCACTCCCGGCCCGGACGTCCTGGACGTCGGCTGCGGTACCGGCATCGCCGCCCGGCAGTTCCAGGCGGCGGGCTGCCGGGTGCTGGGGGTCGAGGTCGATGCGCGGATGGCCGACCTGGCGCGCGACAGCGGACTGCAGGTCGAGGTGGCGGCGTTCGAAACCTGGGATCCCGTCGGCCGAGCATTCGATGCGGTCGTCGCCGGGCAGGCCTGGCACTGGGTGGACCCAGTCGCGGGAGCAGCGAAGGCCGCCGAGGCGCTGCGCCCGGCCGGCGGCTGGCCGTGTTCTGGAACGCGGGCCAGCCGCCGCCCGAACTGGCGGAAGCCTTCGCCGCTGTCTACCGCCGGGTCATGCCGGACTTGCCGTTCACCCCCTGGGCGGGGTCCGCCCCGGACGCGTACGCGCTGCTGTGCGCCAAGGCAGCCGACGGCATCCGGGCGGTGAGCGCGTTCGGCGACCCGGAACAGTGGCAGTTCGACTGGCAGCAGCCCTACGCCCGGGACGAGTGGCTCGACCAGCTTCCTACCCATGGCGGTCACACCAAGCTCCCGCTTGCGCAGCTGGAACAGGTGCTGGCGGGCACCGGGACCGCTATCGATGCGGTGGGCGGCAGTTTCACGATGCGTTACACCACGGTGGTGGTCACCGCGGTGCGAACCGCTGCTGCCTGACCCCGGCCCGCCAGCCCTACCGGGATAGGTCAAAAAAACAGAAGAGCCCGGCCCGCGTGTCCTGGCAGACACGCCTGGCCGGGCTCCATCCACTCGGGACGGGGACTGTCGGATGACATATCCCCTGCTCGACTCGTGGGCCAACGACAGAACCCTGCTGATCAGCGGTTACGGGATGTTCGCCGGGGGCTGGTCCCGGCTTAAGCGGGGTGATCTCCCGGCGTTTTGGGTGCTGGGGGCTGTTCGGCGAGTTCGATGGAGACGGCTTCGAGTTCGGTGATGAGCTGGCGCAGCCGGCGGTGAGCGGCGAAGTAGGGGCGCAGCCGCTCGGCGTCTTCGGGGGTGAGGGTCTTGGTGATGGAGCGGGCGCCGGCTTTGCGGGTCCAGGTGGGATAGGGGCCGTGCAGGACGGGCGGGCTGGCGTGGCAGTGGCAGCCGGCCCGCTGGCAGCGGGTGGTGCGGCTGGTGAGCGAGCCGGGCAGGGCGATGCCGATCTGGGCGAGTTCGGCCTGGATCTGCTGGTGCCGGCGTGCCGGGTCGTCCATGGTCTCAGGATCCCTTATCCGCCACGCTGGTGGCATCCCCCGATTCCTGACTTGAAGTGACTATATTTCAAGTCATGGCCCGGGCTGGCCGGCACGACGCGCAGGACGCCGGGACCGCACACAGCGCGCGGCCCCGGCCGATGACTGCCACGGTAGTGCGGGGGGTGTCCCGGTTCGCTGAGGCTCGCGGAGTCCCGGCCGGCTGGGAGTTCCTGCTGGACTATGACGTGATCGAGGGATTCTGCGTGGCGGGCCTGGCGGGCCGGGCATCGGCTACCCGGGGCACCTACCGGTCGGCGCTCTACCGGCTGGCCGTCATCGCGAACGGCCCGCCCGGGCAGCGGCCGGCGCCGTTCCCGGGCGCCAAAGCTCCGCCGCCGTACTCGGCGGCGGAGCGGGCGGAGCTGGCCGCGGTCGCGGCCGCCCAGCGTGACCCGGCGAAACGCGCCTCGGCGCTGGCTCTGGTGGTGTTCGGCATCGGCGCGGGGCTGCGGCCCGGCGAGCTGGTGGCGCTGCGCGGCAGCGACGTCACCCGCCGCGGCCGCCAGGTCGTGGCGGGTGTCAGCGGGCCGGCCGCGCGGGCGGTGCCGGTCACCGCGGATTACGCCCGCCGGGCCCGGGAGCTGGCCCGCGGCGCGGGCAGCGATTTCGTGTTCTGCCCCGGCCCGGCTGACCGCGGCTACAAGAACTTCATCACCAGCTTCACCCGGCGCCTGGCCGCTGACCCGGCCGCGCCGCGGCTGTCGCTGAACCGGGCCCGGTCCACCTTCATCTGCGGGCACCTGGCAGCGGGCACCCCGGTCGGCGTGCTGCTGGCCATCACCGGGATCGCCGAGGCCGGGTCGCTGGGCCGCTATGCCCGGCACGTGCCGGGCATCAGCTGCTCCAAGGGCGCGCTGCGGGCCCGCTGGCGCGCGGAGCGCATCCGGTGAGCGGCGCCGGGCTGGCCCTGCCCCCCGCCGGCGGCGGGGTCAGCGACCAGACGGTGGCCTTCGCCGCCGAGCTCACCGGCCGGTCCGGCCAGGCCCCGGTCATCGAGGCCGCGCTGGCCCACGACACCGGCCGGCCCCGCCCGCTGCCGGTCCGCGCGGTGCTCACGGCGCTGCTGTGCCTGGCGCTGGATGACCGGCCGCTGTTCTTGACCGAGGCCACCCGGATCCTGTTCCAGCAGCTGAGCCCCGCCTCCCGGGCACTGCTCGGCGTCCCCGGCGCCACCGCCATCACCGAGCGTGCCTACCTGGCCGCTTACCGCCGGGTCCGGTACTGCTTCGCCGCGATCGGCTCGGTCATGGACCCCTCGCCGCTGCCGAAAAACCGCCGCCTGACCAGCGGCGGACTCACAGCCCGCACCCGGCCGATGACCCCAGCTCAGTCCCAGGCCGCCCGCGGCCGGCTGGAGGCAGTCATCAACGCGCTGCTGGAAGCTAGCATCTCCGTCCTCACCGACGAAGAACACGCGGCATCCGGCGGCTGCACCGGGCTGGACGCCACCGTCGTCCCGCTGTTCTCCCGCGGCCCGTCCAAGCGCACCGGCCTATGCGCCAGCGACCCTGACGGCGGCTGGTACGTCCGCGAAGGCGACCACCGCGAACCCGAGGACGACAAAGGAAAGCCCTTACGCAAGATCTCCTGGGCGCTGGAAGCCACCATCGCCACCATGGCCCGCCCACCCGGCGCGGCGCCCGCGCACCCCAACCTCGCCGCCGGCCTGGCCCTGACCCGGCCCGGACAAGACCCCGGCGGCACCGGCGCCCGCGTCCTGGCCTCCATAGCCGCCCGCGGCCACCAGCCCGGCCCCCTCGGCTACGACCGCGCCTGCACCCAGGCGCTCCCCGAGCGGTTCCACCTCCCCGCCCGGGCGCTGGGCTACTCCCCGGTCATGGACTACAAGACCGGCCAGCTCGGCATCCAGGCAAACACCGGCGGAGCCATCCTCGCCGGAGGCACCTGGTACTGCCCCGCCCTGCCCGGGCCGCTGATCACCGCCACCACCCGGCTGCGTGACCACGCCATCACCGGCGGCCTCTTCGACCAGCAGACCGCCGCCCGCTGCCCCTACCAGCTGCACCGCAAAGACGGCCCCGGCACCGACGGCTACCTGCGGCTGTCCTGCCCGGCCACCGGCACCCACCCCGGGCTGATCTGCCCGCTGCGCCCCGCGTCGCTGTCACCACGCGACGGGCGCGCCAAGGTACTCCAGCCGCCACCCGAACCGCCGAAGATCTGCACCCAGACCGCGATCACCATCGCCCCCGACATCGGTGCCCGCTACCGCCAGGACCTGCCCTACGCCAGCCTCGCCTGGCATAACACCTACGCCGCGCTGCGCAACACCATCGAAGGCCTCAACGGCTACGTCAAAGATGCCGCTCACGAAGCCCTCGCCCAGCCCGCCCGGCGCCGCGTCCGCGGCATCGCCGCTCAGCCGGTCTTTACCGCGCTGCTGCTGATAGCCGCGAACATCCGCAAGATCCGCGCCTGGCGCGCCCTGACCGCCCGCGATAAAGCCCGCATCACCCAGCGGGCACGGCGGCGGCGCACCAGCCTGCGCGGCTACCTCCCCGACGGTTGACAGCCACAAGCACCACCGTCACCTTAATCACCTTCACCCGGGGCGGTCAGCCACGCTCCAGGCCGGCCAGCAGCCCCCGGCAAACCCGCCGGCGCTCCCCAGAACAGGCCACACAACAGCCAGCACCGATGTCACAACCCGGCGCCATACTAAAGAACAGGCCACCGCCAGAGTTCTGTCGGTACAAGACCGGCAGTTCTGTCGGTGACCCTTGGTAGCGGGGGCGGGATTTGAACCCGCGACCTCTGGGTTATGAGCCCAGGCCGACGTGGTTCATCAGTCCGGAATCCGGACACCCCAGCCCCCGAGCGCGACACTGTGGTGGTGAGACGCGAACGCGCACTGCAACTGGCCGAGCGTGTCGTGCAGGGGCTGGACGAGGGCCAGGGCGAGTGGCCGCTGAGCCTAGTGAAGGAGCTGTACGTCTTCGGCTCATTCGCGCGCGGCGCGACCGAGCCACACGACCTGGACATCGACATCGAGCACGAAATCGACCAGCGCTGGGCCGTGCACTTCGCCGACTGCCTCGCCTACGGGCGGGACCATTTCAGCCTGATGAAACGCCCCCTGACCGGCGGCAAACGCGGATGCCAATTCACGTTCAACTTCCGCAGCGACGCCGACTTCGGCATGACGCTGCTGTGGCGCACGGGTGATCCGCTAGCGGTCGCGCTGAAACGCCTGCACGCCATCCAGCCCGACCCATCCGAAGGCCGGGCACCCCGTGACGCCATGCTGGCGCAATTCGACGGCCTCGACCGCTGGATACCACGCCCCATCCGCGAGGCCATCTCCGCCGCCGTCAGCGCCGGGGCCATCACCGTGGAGCGCGTGGTCCTCGCCGACGGCGAGGTGACCAGCGCGCGCGCCCGAGCGCACCTGGCCGGCCGGTGGACACCCCCGAGCCCGCTGTACCGGGCCGCCCACGCTGTGGCCGCCGACTGGGAGCGGCGCGGCATCGACCCGTGCCACGGCCACCTCCACGGAGCTGACATCCAGGACACCGCCACGCCGTACTACGCCGGGTTCGGCGGAGCACTTCCACGCGACATGCAGCCCAAGCTGAGCACCCATGTCTTCTCGGACGTTCGGTTAACTCTTGATGACGCATTCGAACGAAGGATCCTCTCTCCATATCAAAGTCTCTATTTCGACGAGGTAATCCTTGACGAAATGAGGGTCGCCGACATCATCATCGCTCTCACCGACCAGGGTTTCTACGTCACCGATCTTGGCAACACTCCCGCAGGCGCACCGGAAGGACGGTTCCTCCTGGCGAAGCGTCTGGAGGGCCCGTACCCGATGGAGTTGTGGCTGTTCATCACGGGGACGCGCTACACAACCGAACGCCATAATTTGATGCCTGGGGGGCACACTTACAAGAGCATCTTCGAGACCGGCGAGATCAGGCTCTTTATACGAGGTGCGCTCCAGAAGGACAGTCGCGAGCTCATACATGAGATGAACACACTGCAGCTTGCGCTGCGTGAGCGGTTCGAACGGCTGCGGATAAAGCACTGACCGTATATTTCCGAGGGGAGGTGGCCGGTTGTCGACCAGAGCCAACGGGCATCTGGCCAAGCTCGAGGAACACGCGCCGCGCGCCCGATGTTACAAATGCGGCTCAACCGCAGTGGCCGACCTGTGCCATCACTGTGGGAAGACGATATGCCGCGATGACAGCCCGGCAACCCAAGATATCCTGGGAAGGCCCCGAAGCTTTGAGTTCACCGGCCTTAACATTCGCAACGCGGGACCGGTTCATTGCAACACTTGTTTTCACGTTGTCAGACGCCGTTATTTAACTTTCCGCTCTCTCTCGGCAGCAATTGCCGCGGTCGGGGCTGTCATCGCACCGCTCACCATAGCTGTCGGAGCGTCACTGGTTGTCGCCGGCACAGTCCTGGCCGTTTGTTGCTATTTCGCCGACCGACGAGAACAGGCGCATCCGAAGCACACACCGCCGCCGCTACCGCTCGTGCCGAACATCGATGAGATCCGCGTACTCGAAACACTGCATGGAAAGCTAAGCCTGGATGAGGAAGGCAATTACACTAACCCCGTTACATCTGCGCAGGGCGAAATATCCATCTCAATGACATTGGGGTGGTCGGACCGGCTCCGTCTCGAGCGCTACATCAGAAAATATCGCGTGAGAGATGCCAATGACGTAGAGTTTTGCGCCGGCTTCGCGCTCTTGTGCGGCCCAGCACGGCTCACCATGGAAGCCGGAGGTCACAACAAGGCCGTCATTCCGTTGACCGGGCGCGTCCGCGACGTGCCTTTCCTGCAACGCGGGCGCATCCGCCCGACCAAACAGTGGCCGGTTGAGCGAAGGTACCAGCCTGATCTTGACTATAGGTCCGAGCTCAAGCCAGAAACCGAATCGCCGCCCGAACCAGCACCAGCCTCACAGCCGCAGCAGGGCCACATAGTTCCCATCTCCCTCTCACCTGCTGTCGTAGCCGAGTCCGGCCAGCGCGAACTTGAGCTCCAGCTCCAGTGGCTCAAGCTGCGTCCCCCAGAGTCGACCTTCGCCATCGACCGCATTGAGTCGCTGATCCTGAAAGTTCCGGTCGCCTGGGGGGACGTGGAGCTTGTGACCGGCCGGGCGGCTGCGGGAATCGGCGGAGACGCCAGTGACGGTGATTCCGCGGTCCGGACGATCGAATGGACGCGGATACCGCTTGGGGCCATCGAGCGGACGCAGCGGCGGCTGAGGCTGGCTATCAAGTTCGAACACAAGATTGAAATGAGTCACACCATACGAGGGCAGGTGCAGGTCAACTTCAAAGGCACGCTCTCTGATCTCGAGGACGTTGACATCTATCACCCACTTGGCGAGCTGCGGTCCGAGAAACTCGATGTCAGCATCGCTACACGTGTGCTGGCCGATTTTGAACTCAGCTTGCAAAAGATCCGTTATCAGGACACGCGGGTCGTGCCGGATCCAGATTTTGACGGCCGAAAACTATGCGGCGCTGACAAGTTTGAGGATGTAACGCCCGACCACAAGACAATTATAACACTCACTAATGCCATATCCGAAGATGGTTATTACGTCAAACGTGTCATCGAAAACCCGCCCCGTAGCGGCGGCCGCTCGGACCTATTAAACCGTTATTGGGACATTGCGGGCCGCAGGTATGATGGGGTATTTCCCATTGACTTTCACATCACCTTGACCGGCGAGGAAAAGCATGCCGGTGACATCGGCCCCTATGCGGGGAACCTGCAGGCACGCGTTACCGTCCAGGGCGCGTACGCGACGCAGGAAATGGCAGATCAGATCAGGGCACAATGGGATAGCTTGCATCGCCTTGTTCTGAAGGAACTTAACGGTCTTCGGCCGGATCCTGACGAGGTATTTCTTGAGGGGAACGGCGGGACGTCCCCAGGGCCTAACCGTGCCTACGCCCGGGGCCAGGAGGTCAAATATATTCGGGTATTGCGCACGTTGCTTAGCCATCTGGACGACGCCTTGAGACGGAACCTGATCTCGCAAGAAGCTTATTGGAATATGAGGATGACCATCGAACGAGAATTGGAGGAGCAGCCCTGACTACCGCTGAGCCAGGTCGTTCCGCAATAGGCACGACATGGGAATGCGCCGACTGTGACGCGCGCGAGAATGCAGGTACCAAGATTGATGCTGTCTGCCATCACTGCGGGAAACCATTGTGCAGCAGAGATCGATATGGCCTTAATAGTGATGCTGCGTTCAGCAATGAGGACGGGCCTGTTTCGGGGACCGCCTACCACTGTCGCGAGTGCAAGGGCGCGTACCATCCGAAGACGGCCTCCATGGATTGGCGGAAAAGGTGATCGACGTCTCGATTATGCCCCGAGAGTTCGTCGCTGGCCGTGAGGCGTTACTGACGATCAACCTGAGCAATGCCGGGCCAGGAACATGCACGAACGTCGTGTTCAAACTCGTCCTACCAGGTCAGATTCAGTTGCTCGGCGGCAACAACCGGCTGGAGATCGAGAGTTTCAAGTCTGGCAAGACCCTCACGCGGAAATTGGAGATCTTGCCGAAAGAGCCCGGATCCTGGGTAGCGACAAGCACCAACTTCTCATACCGGGACTGCTATGGAAGACCTAATGAGATATCAAACTTCGCCACGCAGCTCAATGTGACCCCACCTGCGAAGGAGCTGCCAACCGAGTTCGCAGTGGAAATCTTTGGCGATGATCTCGTATATGGCGAGTGGTGCCTACTCAGAGGACGTATATGGAACACCGGCGCGGTGGTTCTCGAGAATGTTGCCGTGAGAATAACGGCTCCCATGGCGGTGGATCCACCAGGCGCGCACCAAAGGCTTGGTACGCTAGCGGCTGGCGAGCGCCGCGAATTTGTTTTTTTCGTACGCGCGGATGAGGTTGGTGAGCACGTTCCGCTGCACGTTGAGACCACATATGGCGATGGCGAGACTGGACAGCCCCGCCGACAGAGGCAGAGGTTCGGCGTGCAAGTGCGTAGACCGGGAATACCTGGTCGAAATACCAGCGTCGTCAAGATTCTCTTCCTTGCCGCCTCACCCAGCCCCACTCCTCAACTGGCCTGGAGCAGGGAACTACGGGAGATACAGGAGCAAATACGCCGAGGCGAGTGGCGTGACCAAGTGAGACTAGAGCCTCGCGTGGATGTTCGGTTCATAGATATCGGCCAGGCACTCTTTGACTTCTCGCCGCGGATCGCTCATTTCTCTGGCCATGGCTCACGCGACGGCCGGTTGTACCTCCTGAATGAATCAGGGCTTCCCGATCTCGCCCGCCCGGAGGGCTTGGCCGATCTGTTCGCGGTGGCAGGACGCCAACTTGAGTGTGTGGTCGTGAGTGCCTGCCATTCGGAGCAGCTTGCTGAGGCGGCCGCACAGTATGTCGAGTACGCGATCGGGATGAGAGGCGAAGTCGAAGACGATACAGCCATCACGTTCAGCGTCGGGTTCTATCAGGCTCTGGCAGCCCGGAGCTCGGTTCGGGATGCGTTCGATGTGGGCCGCGCCTATGTCCGGGGTCAGTCGCGCGACCCACGTGAATACGAGCAGATACTCCTATTTGAGAAACCGCTGCTGGGACACGTGTGAGATGACAGCGTCGTCCGGCCGCCCGTAGCTGGGCCCGCGACTGGTGGGTTCAATAAGCTCCACAGAAGGGAGCGGCATGGACCGAGGGCTGGCAGAAGCCGCGCGAGCCATCCGGCCCTACCTCGGTGAGCTGGTGGGCGACGCCGCCGCGCGCCTCGATTCCATGATCGCTGATCTGCTCGAGGCCGCAGGGTCTGGCCACGACGTGACACCGGAACTCTGGTCCTTGTTGACGAGCACCACGGCAACCGAGACATGGGTCGCCCAGGTCCTGTCAGATCCGTTGCACCGGCCACCCGAGCTCCAGTCCCGGGTTACGCGGGGCTACGAGCCCCCGCCCGGAGAGGGAACCCCCGTGCCCGCGAGCAGGTACGCGTGCCCACGATGGGACTACGTCTGGTACCGCATAACCGTTGGAACGCCCGTTCCGCGTTGCCCGACTCATGGCTGCGTCCTTGACCTGACGCCAGCCCGAGGTTGATGGTTCGCCCATGCTGGACAACTTCTGGGACGCTGTCGGAGGGGAACTGGCACGCCGGTGGGTAACGTCCTCCGTTCCCGCTCTGGTCTTCTGGGTCGGCGGCTTTCTTGCTTGGACACAGGCACGGGGAGGTTTGGGGCGCCTGCGAACGCCGGCCGATTCGTTAGCGCACCAGCCTGCGGCTGTCCAGCTGACGGTTGTACTCGTCGCCCTGCTGGGAGTCGGTGCCTCCGGCGTGATCGTCAAACGTCTCGTTCAGCCGGTACTGCGAATTCTAGAAGGATACTGGCCATCGTGGCTGGATCCGGTGCGACAGCGCTTGGTTCAACGGATGAGCGACCGTGTGAATAAGGAGCAGTTGGAATGGCAGCAGACTGCACCGGAAGCCATGAAACCGGCACCAGACCCTGACAAAGCGAGAATCTTTCAACGGCTCGATCGGCGCCAGCGGAGGTATCCAAGCTCGCCCGGCCCGCTGATGCCGACCCGCTTGGGGAACATTCTGCGCGCGGCGGAGACCCGGCCAAGGGACAAATACGGCCTCGATACCGTCGTGGTGTGGCCATGCCTGTGGCTGATATTGCCGGACAGTGTGCGCCAGGAACTTAACAGCGCACGCGCTTCGCTAGATGCTGCTGTCGCATCCTCTATCTGGGGATTGTTGTTCCTTTTATTCACGCCGTGGACGGTGCTAGCTGTACCCATAGGCCTAGCGGTGACCGTATTCGCCGTGTTCTTCTGGCTACCCTCTCGAGCCGAGGTATTTGGTGATCTGCTCGAAGCCGCTGTCGACATGAACCGTGTCGCTCTGTACCAGCAACTCCGATGGCCGCTGCCAAGCGACCCGCGACAAGAACGGACCGAAGGCGAACGGTTGACGACTTATCTCTGGCGAGGTTCCGATCAATCTTCCCCCAGGTTCATGCCGCCGAGCTGATATCGTACAATTTCGATGGAGCTGATAGGCGGATCAGCGGGCCGGTTCGCGCGAGTGGAGCCTAGCGATCCTCGGTCCCCAACTTCTGCACACTTGAGTCAAGTTTTCGGGCGGCGTACCGTCGGAGACGCCCGCTCCACATCTGCAGGCAGAGTCCTGACCAGCCACTTGGAGTGGCACGAGCCGGCCGCATACATCGGCCGGACCTTGGCGCAGCGGGCGGCGGCGGTCGAGCCGATCTTGACCGCAGGTCCCTGCGTGAGCCTGCGCCGAGTTCGAACGGTTCCGTTATTTACGCAGGTCAACCACATCGCTTGGCGGTCTAGAGGCGGAGCCTCACTGGTACTACAGCCGTAGATCGTGATCTTGCGGTGTGGCGGGTGGGGAATATGGGACGGCCACCGTTTGATCATTATGGTTTGTGAGGACTCATAACGATCTCGCGGTGGCCGCTGGCCACAGCGTAGGCCCTGACCGCTGGCTCGTGGCCTTCGATGAGCTGATGCTCCAGGTCGGCGCGCGTTTCCGCCGGGCAGAGCCGCGGCGGCGGGCGCGGGCGTTCGTGCTGGGCCTGCTGGCGGAGCTGCCGCGCAAGAACTGCTGGACAATCGCTGAGCAGGCCGGGGACGCCACGCCGGACGGGATGCAGCACCTGCTGGCGCGGGCCCGGTGGGACGCCGACGGGGTCCGTGATGACCTGCGCAGCTACGTCACCGGCCAGTTAGGTGACCCCGGTGCGGTGCTGGTGGTGGACGAGACCGGTGACCTGAAAAAAGGGACCGGGACGGTGGGGGTGCAGCGGCAGTACACCGGCACGGCTGGGCGGATCGAGAACGCCCAGGTGGCGGTCTATCTGGGTTATGCGGCCCGGGCCGGGCATGCGCTGATTGACCGGGAGCTGTACCTGCCCCGGTCCTGGGCCGGTGACCGGGCGCGATGCCGGGCGGCCGGGATCCCGGCCGGCACCGGGTTCGCGACGAAGCCGCAGCTGGCCCGGCGGATGATCGGGCGGGCGGTCAGCGCCGGGGTGCCGTTTGCCTGGACCGCCGCTGATGAGGCGTACGGGGATAACGGGCCGCTGCGCGCCTGGCTGGAAGACAGCCAGATCCGTTACGTGCTGGCCGTGTCGTGCGATCACCGGGTGCCCGCCGGGGGCGGGCAGGTGATCCGTGCGGACAGGCTCGCCGCCCGCCTGCCCCGGCGGGCCTGGCAGCGGCTGTCCGCCGGCCAGGGCGCCAAGGGCCACCGCTACCACGACTGGGCCCAGGTCAGCATCAACGACCCCCGCCCGGGGCACCGCTGGCTGCTGATCCGCCGTACCCCACGCACCGGGGAACTGGCGTTTTACCGCTGCTACGCGCCGCACCAGGTCCCGCTGGCCACCCTGGTGAAGGTCGCCGGGCGCCGCTGGACCGTGGAAGAGAACTTCCAGGCCGGCAAGGGCCTGACCGGCCTGGACGAGCACCAGGTCCGCCGCTGGACCTCCTGGTACCGGTGGGTCACCCTGGCCATGCTCGCCGCCGCCTTCCTCACCATCGCCGCCGCCACCGAGCACACCCGCCAGCCAGCCCCACCCGGGCAGATCCCGCTGACCCGCAACGAGATCGCCCACCTGCTCGCCACCCTGGCCAGCCCCGCACCCGACACCCGGCACCGGATGCGCTGGTCCCGCTGGCGACGGCGCCACCAGCACCGCGCCCAGGCATGCCACTACCAGCAGCAATCCATGCGCCTATGAAGATCACGATCTACGGCTGTAGTACCAGTGAGGCTCCGCCTCAGACCGCCAAGCGATGTGGTTGACCTGCGTAAATAACGGAACCGTTCGAACTCGGCGCAGGCTCACGCAGGGACCTGCGGTCAAGATCGGCTGACCGCCGCCGCCCGCTGCGCCAAGGTCCGGCCGATGTATGCGGCCGGTCGTGCCACTCAAAGTGGCTGGTCAGGACTCTGCCTGCAGATGTGGAGCGGGCGTCTCCGACGGTACGCCGCCCGAAAACTTGACTCAAGCTGTGCAGAAGTTGGGGACCGAGGATCCTAGGCAGCGGGCGCGGGCGTTCGTGCTGCGGTTACCGTCTGACCTGCGCGAAAAAGCTGCTGGACGATCGCCGAGCATGCCGGGGACGCGACGCCGGATGGGATGCCGGATGCAGCATCTGCTGGCCGGTGCCCGGTGGAACGTCGGCGCGGTCGGCGACTACGTGCATGAGCATGTGGTGGAGCTCGGCGCCAGCACACCGGGTCGCTCGCCCGGGCCCCGGCCGCCCAAGCTTTCCCCCTCCGAAGCCAACTACCCCTGTACCGCTTCAAAACTAATCGCATGGTGTCTGACCTGGGGTTAATTGGCTCAGCTACGCCGCCCGGTAGTACTCGTTGATCACGCCACCGAGGACTTTGCGCCGCTGGACCGGCAGCTCCAGCGACGGGCTGGCCTGGTCGTCGTGGTCGGGTGGTCGTTGCTGGCGGGACTGGTGCGGGCGGTGACCGTTGTAATGGCTGGAGTACTCGCCCAGAACCGAGCGCAGGTGCCGCTCGCCGTAGATGAGCACCCGGTCGGAGCACTCGCCTCGTGCGGTTCGTACCCATCTCTCGGCATAGCAGTTCGCCCTCGGAGTCCGCGGCGGGATCTTGACTGGCTTCACGCCCTCACTGGCGAAGATCGCGTCGAAGGCGCCGGTGAACTTGGCGTCGCGGTCCCGGACCAGGAACCGGAAAGAGCCGGTCGGGTCGCCGAGGTCCATGAGCAGGTTGCGAGCCTGCTGGGCGGTCCACGCGCCGTCCGGGTGAGCCGTCACGCCGAGGATATGCACTCGCCGGGTCCGGACCTCCATGACGAATAGCACGTACAGGCGCTGGAGGAAAACCGTGTCCACATGAAAGAAGTCGCAGGCCAGCAAGCCGCGGGCCTGCGCGCGCAGGAATGCCCGCCAGGAGGTGTCCACGTTCCGCGGGGTCGGCCTACGCCGCCGGGTGCGCAGGATCCGCCGCACGGTCGCTGCGCTGACGTAATAGCCGAGCCGGCATAGTTCGCCATGCACCCTGCGGTATCCCCAGGCCGGGTTCTCCCGCGCCAGCCGCAGCACCAGGTCGCGGATGTCTTGGCCGATGCGCGGTCGGCCGGTCCGGTCCGGGTACGTCCATTTGCGGGTGATCAGCCGACGGTGCCAGGCCAGCAGCGTGCCAGGCGTGACGAGCCGATGGGCGCGCAGCATAGCAGGCAGCTGCCGGGCCAACGCCGCCAGGGTGGCGCGGTCGGCCCAATCCGGCTTGGGCCGGGCGACCTCACGGCGGAGCACCGCGACTTCGTGGCGGAGAACCATGATCTCCGCTTCCTTGTACGCCTGACCGCGGCCGAGCAGCGCCAGCCAGCCGAAGACCCTGATCATGATCAGGTAGAGCAGGCGAAGGGACACAAACCGCGATCTTGCCGCAACCAGCTCATCGGAGCAAACAGCAGGTCACAGCACCAGCGACGAGTTCTGAATCGGTACAAGCTCACCCTGGTGCTCACCTGCCCATACGGGGCCCCGCAGATCGCGTCCGCTTGGGCGCCCATCAGCGCCTCGGCGAATGTCTGCACCATCGCCCGCAGCAGACCCGGGCTCGCTTGTTCCAGGTTCTCGCCCACCCGCCGGGCAAGGTCCACACTGGTGATGCCGACCGTCGTGCTCCATCCCTTCGATGAGTTGCGAACTCTGTTCGAAGGATCAGCACGGTGGCCGTCGCAGTTCACGACGACACGCCGCGCCGGTTCAAGATCCGTACACCACATCCGTGGACGCAACCTCAGTCCACCGACGGCCAGTGAGGACCGAGGTAGGGGTCCGGGTAATCTTGCGTCCAGCGGTCGAGAACCTTTGCTAGTGCAGCAGCCTGTCCGCCCCCTGTGGGGAGGTTTTTCTTCAGAACGAAAACGAGCACTACGTCGCGCTCGGCGGAGAAGTCCACAACATTCTCGGTGACGACAGCCCGGCTTTGTGCCCGAGCGACTGCCGCAACTTGTGCGTCGTCGGTCGCCCGGAGGCCAACCTCGGTGACATGCACCGCGTCGTGACCGTATGTGTCGCGCAAGAGCACGGCTGTGGCAGTCGGGAACATCTCATCGATCAAGAAGACGGTCACGCCAGCAGCGCCTCACGCTGCCGCGACGTGTCACGGCTTCGCTCTGCCATAGCCCGGTTGCGGTCGATCCGCGCTCTGACTTCGTCTGGGCGCTCAGCGGCATAATCCAGAGCGATACGAATGAGCCGTGGGTGCAGGTCCGACTCGGCAGCCAACAGGCTGATCCGCTGTTCCTCGGTGCCGTCGAGTTCTTGAAGGCGCGCGATGACCTCCCAGACGTCGGGGCCAGCTGCAAGTGCGGCACGCCGGTCGTGCGCAGGTCCCCGGAAGACGATTCCTGGGTGGTCGAGTTGATCGATTCCCTCAATGATGAGCTGATCAAGCAACGCTGTGGCGCTCATACCCTCGCGAGCAGCACAGGTGGAGAGGCGAGTCTTTGCGGTGTCGCTGATGCGAAACGATGTGCTTGTCGGCACGGTTGACCTCCCTCGTACTTCAAGAGATCAGCATACCGCAATGTAGCGCTGATGCGCTACATTATGCGATCGCCTCCAACCGTCGGCAACGTAGAAGCGGACACCGGAAGAGTTGATAGCCGCGGGACAGCACCTATCGGCTGCATTGACCCAGGCATGCTGAAGTCCACAGATCGACAACGCAGATGGGAGACGGCCGCCTCGAATGCCCAGCCCTGAGGACCATCAGATCAGCGACTTTGGTCGCGCTGGACCTGCAACGAGCGCCTTGATGTCACGTCCGGTGGGGCAGGCTTCTTACCCGCACCAGCGGCGTGAATCATGGCTGCGAGCGAATCGGATCAAGATCGCTTGCGGGTTCTTAGGCTGCGGTCATGCCTGTCGTCGAGCCCGGTGTGTAGAGCCATGCGTAGTGTGCGGCAGGCGCGGGTCGCCAGGGCTGGATGCCGGCTGAGGCTGGCGGCGCTGTCGCGTAAGCGAAAATACTGGCGAGGAGTTCTGAGCGCAGGTCGAACTGCCCCAGCGGGTCGGCGAGCATGTCCTCGAAGGAGTGTCCCCCGGACACGGCAAGGTGCGGGTCAGCCATCCGCCTATCTCCTCCTGCCGATTACAGCACTCACTCGCAGTATGACTTGTGACTGATAAATAGCAACTCAGTGGCCCCAACTATCTACGTTCTTGCTGTGGCCGATGGAGGTTCCCGCGCAGGCCGGAGGCTTGCAGCTGCGCCAGCCCGCCACCGTTGCTCGGCGTCGGTTAGTGACCGCCGCGCGGACTGTCGTATCCGGTCGACGCGACGGACCTGGCCCGCGTCCCCCCAGAGCAGTTGGGCGGTTTCCGCATACGAGAACCCATAGTGCATGGTCGCAAGCACAACGAACCGCTCCTCGTCGGTCAACGCAGCCATCGCTGCATCGAGTGCCGCACGTTGCTCGACGATAATCGCCGGGTCGGGGGCGCTACGGACAGAGTCCATAGCCGCTGCGAGCGCCTCGTCGTCGGTCGGGACGATCGTCAAGGCACGGCGCGTTCCGTAAGTTGCGCGGACCACGTCCACGTAAGAGAAGGTTGCCGCACGCAGCGCCCACCGTGACGCGGCGGGTTTCAAGCCCCGCCGGCGTCACGGTGAATCGGACCGCGTAGCCGCCGCGGCACCGCCGGGACGGCCGCGCCGGCCGTACCTGGGCGACGGTGCCCGCCAGCTGGGCCTGGAACCGTAGCCGGTAGGCCGGCCGGCAGAACCACGGTGGTTCACGCCATGGCCGGGAGCGGCTCACTGTGCCTGGCGTCCGCCGTAGGCGCGGGTGGCGGGTATTGCCACGGCCGGGCCGGCCAGGCCCAGCGATGCGGTCGTGACCGCTCCGGGACGCCGCAGGCCAGCCACCGCGCGGGCGAGAGCGTCGCCGGGCGGGGCGTCAATGTAGTCGCGGAAGACACGGTGCAACGCGGCCTGCACGGCTGGTTCGTCATCGTCATGCTCTAGGGCGTCCGCCAGGTTCCCGGCGGCCTTGCCCAGCCGGTCCGCTACCACCGCGCGGGGTTCGAGAAGCTTCAAAGGCGCCGACACCCCAGCCGGGTCCGGGGTGTTCCGCCCGGTCGCGAGGAACTCCGCGGCTTCGGCGAAGACCGTGTGCAGCGCCACCGCGACGCTCGCGCCCGAGGTGACGTGCTCAAGGGCCAGCACCGAGAGGTGGAAGGAGGACAGGCCAGGTGAGCTCCATTGCTTGTTCCAGGCTTTGAGCAGGCGTATCACGCGGCGCCGGGTGCGGCGCAGGGCGACAGTCCCGCCGTTGATCAGCTCGGCGTGCCGCTCAGGGTCCGACGGTTCCCACCGGCCCTTCTTAAGGTTGGGGATCCACAGGCCCGGCGCCCGGCCACGGCCAGGACATAGGCCTGGGTGCCGCCGGGCAGGCCGGCCGTGAAGAAGTCGCAGGCCAGGATCGCCTCGGCCGGGGAGCGCAAGAATTGTGACCAGGTCGGCCCGGTCCGCCGCCGGGCGGGGTCGATGCCGCTGGCCTTGAGGATCTCCCATACGGTGGACGCTGCGACTTTAACCCCAGACCGGCCAGCTCGCCGTGGATCCTGCGGTATCCCCATTCGGGGTTCTCGCGGGCCAGCCGGCGGACCAGGGCCTGGATGTTCCGCCGGGTCGACGGCCGGCCCGTCCGGCCGCGCATGGACCTGGCGGCCCAGCGGCGGCGGACGATGTCGCGGTGCCAGCGCACGATCGTGTCCGGGGTAACCAGCAGCCGCAGCCCCTGACGGCGCGCTTTCGGTATCACGCTGAGCAGGGCCGCGAGCAGGGCCCGGTCCGCCCAGTTCAGCTTCGGCCGGCGGGGCTGCCGCCGCTGCAGGACGGCGAGCTGGTGGCGCAGGATCAGGATTTCCGCGGTCTTCCACACCTCCTCACGCCGCGACAGCCGCAGCCACGCGGCGACCCGCGTAATCAGGAGGAACACGAACCGCAGGCACATGATCGGTGATCATCACGGCCGGACCGCCGGGAGGGCAACCCTGCTGGTCAGAGCCGTGGACGAGATTCTCGGCACGCACAACATCAGAAATGAGTCCCTACATTTCCGTCAACGGGACAGGTAGCGACGGGCGCCGGCGTAGTAGGAATGCGATGACACCGGCTCGATCCGTACCGCCGCACCGGTCTGGGGTGAGTCGATCATGTTTCCGCCGCCGACATACATCCCGACATGGCCGATGGGGCCGCCGCTGCTGCTGCGGAAGAACACCAAATCGGCGGGCAGGAGCGAGGCCCGCGCGACCGCTGTCCCGTGGACCGCCTGCTGGTCCGCGTCCCGGGACAGGGTCACGCCGTAGCCGTGGTAGACGGAGTAGGTCAGCCCCGAGCAGTCGTAGCCGAAACCAGATGTGCCTGCCCATAGGTACTGCAGGCCGGTGAACTTCTTGGCCTCGGTGACCATCTTCGCCCGCGTGGCTCCCCAGGATGTCCCCCCGACATGCAGCGCGACGACGCTGCGGCGAAGCGCCACGTGCCGGCCGCCGATCAGCGCCACCTCGACGTATGCCGACGTGGCACGCACCACGGGCAGCCGCGTGTCATAGGACACTGTCATCACGGTCGTGCCGGCGACACCTGCGCTCGTCCAGCTACTCCACAGCCACGCCGTCCGGTTACGCACCACCGCAGCTGTTGTGGCGGCGCGCGGCGCGGTCCTCGTGAGCTGCCGGGTGGGTACCCAGCCGGGGTAACCACGTGAGTCGCGGCTGGTGGGCTGGCTGGGGACGGCCACCTTCGTCCACCCGGTGCCGTAGTGCCCGATGACGGTCACCTTGGTGCCGTACAGTGCCTGAGTTTCCAGCTTGCCAACCAGCCAGAGCTTTTGCGCGTAGCTCATGCTGGCGACCCACTTCCGCGGGTCCGCCGGGTTGGTAAGGGCGGGCCTGTCGATGCTGCGCGGGTACCAAGGTTTCACCCACAACGTGGCGACGTTGACCGCCACCCAGCACGTGCCCGTACTGCAGCTCGCCGGCGTGGCGACAGCCGCGCTACCCGCAGTCCTCGCGCTCGGACTTGCCCCGGCAGCATCCACGGCACCGGCGCCGAGCACCAGCACACCCACTACGATGGCCAACCTCAAAATCAAATGGGCGGCTGTCCTCACCTGCCTGCTTGGAGACGGTGACGGCGAAGGTATTCCAGCATTCATCATCCTCAGCCCCCTTTCCCCCATCACAGCGCTGTCGCCGGCCGTTACGGCTGGTGAAACTGGCGCACGCCGATGGAGACTCCGCTGGGATGTCTGTAACTCAACCATTGCGCCCGGCCGCACAGGTCGGCCAGAGCCGAAAGACCCGGCCACAGGATCAGCGGGCACCATTTCCGACGGCCACCAAAACGGGATCGCGGTGACAGCCCGTGATCACTGGAGCCGTCTTACAGTGGGTGTTCTCATCCTCCCGCACAGGGCCCGCACGTGCGGAAATCAGCCCAGTCCCTGCGCTCGCTGGCTTACGCCTCCAGCAGCAAGGCGAACATCTCCGCCCGGGGTGCTAGCCAGGTTTGTCCAGCAGCCAGCCCTGTCCCGCTCGAAAATAGAGTCGGGTCGTTGACCTGCGTGTTCAGGCAGCCCGGTGATACTGGTGGATCAGGCCGCCGAGGATGGGATGTCGCCGAATGGAACGGAGGTCGGCGAGGTCGATGATCGGCCGAATGGCCGTGGTTTCGACCGTCGGCGGTCGCTGACCTCGGGACTGGTGCGGGCGGTGCTGGTTACAGCGCTCGGCGTACTCGGCGAGAATCTTCGCCAGATGCTTCTCGTTGAAAATCAGCATCTGATCGAAGACCTCACGGCGGAGCGTGCCGACCATGCGCTCGCAGATCGCATTCGCGCGGGGACTGCGAGGCGGGATCACGGCTTCGACGCCCGCGCTGGCAAGCCATTCCAGGCCAGCAATCAGGTGAACGTGCTGGTAGCAGGCTTGCACAGACGCTGTCCGTTGCCTGTCCGCGGTTTCACCTGCCCGGCCCGGCGAGCGCACAGACGTATGACGGACAGGACCGGGCGCGAAGGCCGGTATCAGCTAGACCGAACTTACGTGATCTTGTCTTGGTCTCTGCGGGCTGGCCTGCGACGATGCTGCTGGACTTCGGGTTTCTGTGTCTACGCTGGGGCCAGGGTGAGTGGGATGGGGCTGCCGATCAGCCCGAAAACTCGGCGATGGACGTCGGTGGGTTCGCTGATTCTCTCAAATTGCTGTTCAGCGAAGCTCACCTGTTGCCTGGTGAGCGTTTCAAGGTGTTTGAGGAGGTCATGGTAGCTGGAGAGTGCGACGCCGTCTCTGGTTTTTTGCGGGCATCCTTGGCTTTCGCTTCGGTTGAGCGCCATGCGGGCAGGACTGGGTCTTGGCGGATGGGTACCCGCTCGTCTGTGAAGGTAAGGGGAGCGAGTCTCTCGCGCATGTGCCAGGTGAGATAGCTGGCGAGCATGCATATGAACACGTGGGCGCGTACGCGGTCGCCAAGATAGTGGAAGATCGGGCGCAGATCGAGATCGTCGGTCTTGATTGAGCGGAAATCACGTTCGATGTTGGCAAGATTCTTGTAAGCGCCGATCGTGTGGGGCTCGATTACTCGATCTCGCCTGGCCGGTCCTGGCCAGTGTTGTGGGCTGGGATCATCCCTGAGTGATCTTTTCGGTCTTCTACCTGGTCGTACGTTGCCTGCTCGGCAGTCTGATGGTGCTGGCCCGGCGCCAGGTGTCCAAGGATGCCGAACTCCTGGCGCTCCGGCACCAGAACGCGGTGCTGCGCCGCCAGATCGGCCGGGTCCGCTACCAGCCGGGCGACCGGCGGTGGCTCGCGGCCCTGTCGCGGCGGATCCCCCAGCGCCGGCAGGGTGAGGTGTCCGGGGTGACCCCGGCGACACTGCTCGCCTGGCACCGGCGGCTGGTCGCACGCACATGGGATTACACGAGCCGGCCGCGTCCCGGGCGGCCGCCCACGGCAGCCGCGATCCGCACGCTGGTGATCCGCATGGCCACCGGCAACCCGGCCGGGGGGCACCGACGGGTACAGGGCGAGCTCGCCAGGCTCGGCCACCCGATCGTCGGTGTGCCAGCGGATCCCGATCCGTGCTTTGCTGCGGTCGGGCTCGGGCAGCACGGTGACGTCGGCGATCAGGGTGCGCAGCAGCCGCTTGCGGTCCCTGGCGCTGGTGGTGGGCGCGTTCCACAGGGCGGGCCGGTCAGCGGCGAGTTTCTCCAGGTCGTCCCGGCTGGGCGGCGGCGGCAGCGTGTCGCGGGCGGCCTCGAGCGCCTGCTCGGCTTCGGTGAGGGCGGCGAGCCTGGCCTCCCCGCGGGTCTCCAGGGAGCGGGCGACCAGCCGGTTTTCCGGCTCGACCTGGCAGAAGGCGCGCTCGGCCCGGTCAGCGTCGTAGCGGGCGCGTTCCACCGCCAGCCCGGCGGCCCGGCTGGCCCGCTGGTGCCCGGCCAGCAGCCGCCGGTGCACCGCGTCCAGCTGGCGGACGTTGCCGTGGTGGAACGCGCGCAGGAAACTGCCGAGCGCCGGGGGCGCCCGGACCTCGGTGAGCACGTGGTGCAGGCCGCAGTCACGCAGCACGTTCATGTCATCGATGGAATCGGCGCCCATCAGCATCCCGGTAACCAGGCAGCCGATCTTCAGCGGCGTGCTCGCGGCCTGGGCGCCGGCGAGGCCGACGTGGCCGGCCACCAGGCGGTCCAGCCCGGCCGCATCAGCGAGGCGCATCGCCGGCTCCACGCCAGCGGCCGCGAGCAGATCCCGTTGCCGGACATCAAATGGGTCTTCCGGGCCGCGTGCCGGAAATATACTTGCCAAGTGCCCTCTCGACTTGGGGGATCGAGGCGTTATCAACCTGTATCATCCCAGGTCAGAGGGCACTTTCGTGCGCGAGTTCCCTAATTCAGGCCAAAACGTCGGTGGATCCAGGCTCAGCCGGGTCCTCGGGTCCGTTCACCACCGTCCGGGGTATCTGGGTGGCCGCGATATCGATTACGGTCGCTGTCCTGTACTGTGCCATGGCGCCTAACTTGCCCCTGTGGTTCCGGCAGTTTATTGGCGTTGATTCGCCAAAGGGCCACCCGGATCACGTGAGCTCCCTTTCGGACGCAGGCATACAGGCCGGCTATACGGCCAGTTATACAGGCACCGCGGTGCCTGGAGGGTCCGGTCATTTGCACCGCTTTCCTGCTGCCTTTCGGCTGCCGTCATTTGCTTCTTGAGCCGTCCTGTTCCCGCCGCGGGGTTCCGCGCTGCTGCCTACCGGCAGGCGGTCATTCCTGCCGGACCGCGACGGGATTTTCCACGTTCCGCACGTTCGAGCCGCATCCGGCCGTGGTGCTCTCCTGGCTGCCTTGGAAACGTCAGCCAGCACTGCCGCACCCAGCGGCGGCCCTAAACCCCAGAAACGCATTCCATCACCAGGGCTCCAGTTCACGGGGCTTTACGCGCAGAGGTTCACATTGTTCACCCTTCCGGACTTCCCCTCACCTGTTGCCAGCGGATGGATCCTGTGCGCCGCCAGGGGATCGACCGCTTGTTCGTCTTCCTCGAGGTGATCATCCGTGGCGATATCGACGTGCGTGTGAGCCTTCCGGTCATCGTGCGCTCCGCGGGCGCGAACCGCGCCCTCCTGTGTGGCGCAATGCATCCCACGGAATTCGCCGATGTCACGTGAGGACTCCTGCTACGGGGACGGCGGAGCGGCGCAAGACCGAAGCCCTCCCGGTTCGTTGTCCAGCAGGCGCTCACGGTCCATATCAGGCCGGCGAAAGCTCGATCGTGAGGGGAGTGCCGGGGTTGAGCAGGTGGGGTTCGCCCCGGATGCTGACCTCCAGCGGTTCGCCTTCGTCAATGAGGTAGCGCTCGTGGTCGTGGGTGAGCCGCACCCGGATCTGCCGGTCGCAGAACCGCAGCGAGAATGTGAGTTCGGTCCAGGCGCGCGGCAGGTTGGGCGTGAAGGACAGTTGGCCGTCGAAGTCGCGGACGCCGCCGAACCCGAAGACGAGTGAGGACCACACGCCGGCGGCTGAGGCGATGTGGACTCCGTTGGAGGCGTTGCCGGCGACGTTGGCCAGGTCCATGAGGAGCGCGTAGTCGAAGTACTCGATGGCCTGGCGCTCGTTGCCGATCTCGGCGGCGATGATGCTTTGCACGCACGCCGACAAGGACGAGTCGCCGGTGGTGAGTGGGTCGTAGTACTCGAAGTTACGCTGCTTCTGCTGCTGGGAAAACTCGTTGCCGAGCAGGAACATCGCGAGCACGATGTCGGCCTGTTTGAGCACCTGGTGCCGGTAGATCACGAGCGGGTGGTAATGCAGCAGCAGCGGGAACTTTCCGCGTGGTGTGCTGTCGAGGTCCCATATCTCCCGGTCGAGGAACGTGTCGTCTTGGGGGTGGATGCGGCGCTCGTCATCGAACGGCACGTGCATCGCGGCCGCCGCGCGTTCCCACGACTCGGCCTCGCCGGGCTGAAGCCCTGTTGCGTGGACCAGGGCGGTGTAGTCCTGCGGTCGCTCCTCGCGCAGCCGGCGTACGGTGGCGGCGGCGAAGTTGAGGTTCAGCCGTGCCATGAGGTTGGTGTAGGTGTTGTCGTTGACCACGGTGGTGTACTCGTCGGGCCCGGTCACCCCGTGGATGTGGAACTTTTCGTCGGTGCCGTAGAACCCGAGGTCCTCCCACAGCCGGGCGGTCTCGACGAGGATCTCGGCGCCGATCTCGCCGAGCAGGTGCAGGTCGCCGCGGACGTTGGCGTAGCGCCTGATCGCGTAGGCGATATCGGCGTTGATGTGATATTGCGCGGTGCCGACCTGGAAGTTGGCCGAGGCCTCCTCGCCGTTGATGGTCCGCCATGGGAACAGCGCGCCCCGCTGGCTCACCTCGCGTGCCCGCTGCCGGGCGCGTTCGAGCATGCTGTGCCGGAAGCGCAGGAGGTTACGGGCGATCCTCGGCTGGGTGTAGGACAGGAACGGCAGCACGTAGATCTCGGTGTCCCAGAAGTAGTGCCCCTCGTAGGCCTGCCCGGTCAGCCCTGTCGCGGGGATACCGGTCCCTTCGGCCCGCCACGACGCCTGCGCGACCTGGTACAGGTTCCACCGGATCGCCTGCTGGTGCCGCACCGGGTTGAGCCCGGACTTCACGCGGACATCGGCGCGGTCCCAGAATCGGTCGAGGTGCTCACGCTGGCTCGTCACGAGCGTGCCGAACCCGTCGCGGACCGAGCGGTCCAGCGTCCGGCGGCACCGATCGGCGAGCTCAGGCACCGGGATGGTCCGGGATGCCTGGTAGACCGCGTACTTGGTGATCCGGATCGGTACGCCGGGCAACGCGTCCGCCGTGACGATAACCTCGCCCGTATCCGCGCTGACAGACCCCACTGCCTGGTACGGGCAGGCCGCGTCGATCACGTGGTCGACACCGACGCCCAGCGTCATACGGCTGTTGGTCGTCTGGTAACCGAGCAGGATGCGCTGGCAAGCTAGGTCGGTCACCTGCGCGTTGAGCACCCGCTGCGGCAGCACGGTCGCGAGCCGGGGATCGCCCGGCCGGTACTCGGGCAGCTGGGCCGATGGTCGGGCGTCCTGGCGGTTGAGGACCAGTGAGGAGATCGCGACGGGCGCCCGGTGGTCGAGCAGCGTCACCTCGTAGGTCATCGCGACCACGTGGCGGTGCTCGAGCGAGACGATCCGGCACGAACGGACCCGGACGTGCTTCCCGGCGGCAGTGGCCCACACGAACTCACGCGTCAGCGTCCCGGCCCGCATGTCGAGGACCCGCGCATAGTCATGGACCCGCGCCGTCGGCAGGAACAACGGCTCATCATCGACGTAGAGTTTGAGGATCGTCGCGTCCGGCACGCTGACGATCGTCTGGCCGTTGCGGGCGAGCGCGTGTGCCTCTTCGGCATGCACTATCGGCCACGTCTCATGGAAGCCATTGACGAACGTTCCAGGAGACAGCGCGGGCCGCCCCTCCTCGAAGCTGCCGCGGACGCCGACGAAACCGTTGCCGAGCGAAAAAACAGTCTCAGCGCGGTCGACAAACTCATCCGCGTACCGCGCCTCCACGATGCGCCACTCATCAGGCGGGTACATATGCTCCGGCGGCAGGACGATCTCATGCTTGAGCATGATTCGAAGGTAATCCGGCGCGCGCGACACGGACCCTGGGAGCGCAGGAATTGTGACCAGGTCGGCCTGGTCCGTCACCCCGGGTGGGGTCGATGCCGTTGGTCTTGAGGATTTCCCATACGGTCGACGCCGCGACCTTGACTCCCAGCCCGGCCAGCTCCCCGTGGATCCCGCGGTACCCTGTGGGTGCCGAAAACCTGCGCCACCTGGGCAGATGTTTTGCAGATCGCGGGTGGCTCCATCTCGCGTTGGGGTGCCGGGTGGGCAGGTCTTGGTCCGTCCGGAGATGGGATGATCTTCGGCCTGTGGGCTTGAAGCTGGTTTTCCTGATTGTGTCCCGTGCGGTGTCCGTGCTGGGCTTGTCGCGGCGGGAGTCGTGGTGGAAGGACGCGGAGATCTTGATGCTGCGCCATCAGCTTGCTGTCGCCCAGCGCGAGCGGCCTCGCGCTCATTCGCGTTTGACGTGGCCGGACCGGGCGTGGCTGGCGCTGCTGGCCGGGACGCTCCCCGTCGGCCGCCTCGCCGCGATGCGGCTGATCGTCACTCCCGGTGCGATCATGCGATGGCACCGCGACATTGTGCGCCGGCGGTGGGCGCGTGTGTCGCACCGTGGCCGCTCCGGCCGTCCGCCGGTGCACCGCAACGTGCGGTCTGTGGTGCTGCGGCTGGCGCGGGAGAACGAGTCCTGGGGCTACCGGCGGATCCACGGCGAGCTTGCCGGACTGGGCATCACGGTCGCGCCGTCCACGGTCTGGCAGATCCTCAAGAGCGCCGGGATCGATCCGGCGCCTCGCCGGGACGGCCCGGGCTGGGCCGAATTCCTGCGGTCCCAGGCGCAGGGGATCCTGGCGCTGGACTTCTTCACCGCCGACCTGCTCAACGGCGCCAAGATCTATGTCCTGGCCGTCATCGAGCACGGCTCCCGCCGCGTCCGGATCCTTGGCGCCACCGAGCACCCCGTCCAGGCTTGGGTAGTGCAGCAGGCACGGAACCTGCTGATGGACCTGGAGGGCACGGGGACGCGGGTGAAGTTCGTGCTGCATGACCGGGACGCCAGCTTCACCGCCGCGTCCGGCGCCGTGTTCCAGGCCGCTGGCGTCAGGATCGTCCGCTCCGTCGTTCAGGCGCCGCCGATGAATTCGGTCATGGAGCGGTGGATCGGCAGCTGCCGCCGTGAGCTGCTGGACCGGACCTTGATCTGGAACCAGCGGCACCTGATGACCGTCCTGCGCGAGTACGAAGACTTCTGCAATGCCCACCGGCCGCACCGAACCCTCCAGCAAGCCGCGCCGCTGCGCCCGCTGCCCGACAGCGTCACCGGCCTGGACCATTTCCGGGTTCGGCGGCGTGACCGCGCCGGGGGCGTGATCCATGAATATCGCCTGGTGGCATAGGTTTTCGGCACCCACAACACAGATGCCGACCCAGAAGATGCCGACCCAGTGTCGTCCGACAGGGATGCGCGACAGATCTCCGTCAGGTGAATGCCGTCTTGTTCGTGTTACCGGCGTGTTGATCTTCGCCAATGCCCGGACTTGTGTTGCTTTTGTGTTGCTCGCGACAGACCCGCTCAACCAGCGCGCCGACGCCGCTTCCGGACCCCTTCCGGACCCGGCGGCCCTGCTTCGGGCCTCAAGACGAGCCGCCGCGGCTACCCATCGGCCAGCCGACCGTCCAGTTCCCTCCTGGCGCTATGCCGGGAATGACGTACCGCCACGAACAGGCTGAGCGCCCGCTGACTCAAATCTCCATGCCGAATCGGAGCGGCTGAAAGCTGAGCAGGATCCATGGGCTGCCGCGCGCAGATCTTCTGGTTCTGTGTGGGGCTGGTGCACTGTCCGCGCCCTCCGTCACGCCGCCGGTGCGGTCAGTCCCGGGTGATCTCGGCCGGCCGGGGCGTCTGGAACAGGGGCGGGAGGTAGCGCAGCATGAGGAGCGACCATGTGAGGTGGGTGAGCGCCGGGGCCAGGATGCCGCCGGAGGTGCGGCGCTGGAGGCCGAAAAGCACGCTGGTAGCGGTCCCTGCGAGCACGAGCGCGGGGTTGCGGGTCGCGGCGGTGGTGGCGGTGTAGGCGAGGGTGGTCTTCGCGAGGGGGTGTGAGTCCTGCACGAGGGTCCAGAGTGCGCCGCGGAAGAACAGTTCCTCGGCCACTGCGTTGGCGCACGCGGTGAGCAGCACGAGGGGCGTTGAGCCATCGTCTGCATAGCGCAGGACGCTGCCGATGGCGCGGTTGAGCGGGGGGATGTGCCGGGCGAGCTGGGCGGCGCCGTAGAAGAGCCCGAATACGGCCGCACCGGTGAGCACGGGCATGACCACCGGGTGGCGCCGGGTGTCTTCCCGGCCCTGGGTCATGTTCAGCGGGAGGGGCCCGGAGCTGAGGGCGCCGGCGGCCCAGGTGCCGGCCAGGCTCATCGTCAGGAGGTAGAACTGGGGGGAACCGGCTTTGGTGGACAGCGAGATCCCCAGCAGGCCCGCGCCGCCGATGCCGGTGGTGGTGACAACCCGCCGGCGCCGGGCGCGGGCCGTCGCCGGCTCTGCATGGGCCGGGGGGGCCTGGCCGGGCAGCGGCAGGGGGCCGTGCCGCGTGGGCGTGGTGCGTTCCCACCACCGGCTCGAACGGCCAGCGGTCATCGGCCGGCACGTTTCGCCCGGGCGCGCTCGGCGAGCGCCTTGCGCACGGCGTCGTCGTAGGGCATGGGGTCGAAGGGGATAAGGTCGCGGATCGATGGGTCCCGGACGATGACCTCGTTGGTCATCGAGTCGACGAGCGCCCGGCCGGTGGCTGTGTCGACGTCGGTGACCAGGGTCAGCCACAGGGAGGACAGCCGGGGGGTGAGCAGTGGCACGGGCAGGATCGGCAGCGGCCGGCCCTGGATGGCGGCGACGCGGCGCAGCATGGTGGCGTACTGCAGCACCTCGGGTCCCCCGGCCTCGAAGACCCGGCCCGCCGCCGCGGGCCGGGCCAGCACCCCGAGCAGGTAGCGCACGACGTCGTCGATGGCGATCGGCTGGGTGCGGGTGGTGACCCATCTGGGTGTGATCATGGCGGGCAGGTGCTCGACGAGCTGGCGGGTCAGCTCCCAGGAAATGCCGCCGTGCCCGACGATGATCCCGGCCCGGATGACGGTCATCGGGACGCCGGCCGAGCCGAGCAGCTGCTCGGCCTCGCGGCGGCTGCGCAGGTGTGCCGACAGGGCGTCCTTGTCGTCGCCGAGTCCGCCGAGGTAAATGATCCGCTGCAGCCCGGCCCGCGCACCCGCCTCGCCGAATGCCGTAGCGGCGGCGGCGTCTTTGCGTTCGAAGTCCGCGTCGGCGAGCGAGTGCACGAGGTAGTAGGCCACCTGGCAGCCGGCCATCGCGGGGCCCAGGGTGGCGGGGTCGTGAACGTCTGCGTGGACGGGTGTGCCGGTTCCGGCGTAGCCGGCGGGGTTGCGGGTCATGGCGACGACGTCGTGGCCGGCGCTGGCCAGGGCCGGGCACAGCCGGCGGCCGACGAACCCGGACGCGCCGGCGACGAGCACTTTCACCGCGGCCACCCGGCGTGCCCGGCCTCGGTCACTGGGTCGCCCGCCAGCAGCCGGGCCCCCACCGCGGTCGCGATCTGCGCCGTGGCGCCGGCTCCGGCGAGGGCGAGCGGGGCGCGCTGGGCGAGTGCGGTGAGCTGCGGGGCGGAGCGGCTGGAGGGTCTCCGGGACGGGTGGCGGCGAGGACGACCAGGTCGGGACGCGTGGCGCCGGCGGCCCGCTCGAGCTCCTCGGCCGGGGTGTCGGTCCCGAGATAGCCGATCCGCCACCCGTTGCGGTGCAGCACGATGCCGAAAACCATGAGCGCCATGTCGTGCAGCTCGCCGGGTGGGCAGGCGAGCAGGGCCTGTGGCCCGTGCCCGCTGCCCCAGCCGCGGGCGAGCCCCGCGAGCCGGCCGCGGATGACGTTGCTGGCGAAATGCTCCATGGCGACGCTGGCCGTCCCGCCTTGCCAGCGCTCGCCGAGATCGGCGAGGTAGGGCAGCACGACATCCCGCAGCACGGCCGGCGGGGACAGATCGGCGAGCAGCCGGTCCATTGCGGCCTGCGCGGCCGGTTCGTCGAAAGCGTCGAGGGCCTGCCGGAGCGCGGCGGACGGCTCACTGCCCGCAGACGCGGTGAGGGGCGGCCCGGCGGGCTGGCCGGGAGGGGTGCTCGCGCCGCCGCCGTCATCGAGCGCGGCGCGTGCCGCCTCGGCCGCGGACAGCCCATCGGCGAGATAGGCCTGCATCCGGCGGATCCGCGACTCGTCCGCCTCGGAGTACAGCCGGAAGCCGCCCGGTGAGCGCACCGGCTGCAGCAGACCATAGCGGCTCTCCCACGCCCGCAGGACATGGTCGCTCACGCCGAGACGCCGGCTCAGCTCACCGATGCGCAGCAGCGGGCGGTCCCCGGGAACCTCCATGAGAACATTATACAGTCTCTGGACAGAAATTTGACATTATTTGCCGAGTGGGCCACGCTATCCCTGAACGAACTCTCGACGAAACCTAGACGAGGCCACGTACCTGCGGGGCCGGAGGGAGAAGACATGCGAGGGTTTAGGTATCTGGCGGCAGCCACGGCGATCACGGGCCTGCTGGCAGGCTCGGCAGCCACGGCGGCGTCAGCAGCAACGTCGCAGCCCCCGAGGGCTCCGGCCGCTGCGGCTGTGCACCTGCGGGGCGGAGCCACCGCGGTCACCACGGCACCTGGCATCGCGGCGGCGCTGCTGAAGAACGGCATCGTGCCGCTCGCGACCTGGCCAGGCAGCCAGTCGGTGCAGGCCGGTAAGAGCGGCCCGGCCGTGCGGTTCGCGTTCCCGGTGACCGGGGGCCGGGTGTCCCTGAGCCCGCTCGGCGGCCAGGTCTATCACCGCGGCGGCATCCTGTTCGTCAACGCCAAGAACGGCAAGCAGGTCGAGGTCAGCCGGTTCACCATCGACCTGGCCCACGCCGACCTGACCGGGATCGTGAACGGCAACCCCAAGGCACGCGTGCCGCTGTTCCGCCTTGACCTGTCGCACGCCAAGCTCGCGGCAGGCAAGCACATCGTCACCGCCAGGGGAATCGGGCTCAAGCTCACCTCGGCCGCAGCCAAGGCGCTCAACGCCGCGCTGGGAACCAAGCTGTTCTCCGCCGGGCTCAACCTGGGCACCGCAAGCACGCTGCTGCGGTTCTAGCGCCTCCCATCCGGATCGCGGCGGGCTGGCGCAGCGGATCGCCACCTGCGTTCGCACAGCGCCGGCCCGGCGCCGGCCTGCATGGTGGTGCACTCCTTGCCAAGCCCGGGAGGAAACCGTGACCGTCACCGCTTCCCAGATCCAAGCGCGCTTGATCAGGAGCGCGTTTGACCAGGAGTAAGAAAGGAGTTCAGAGATGGCCCGCTACCACACGGCCGTGGAGTCGCGGCGCCCGGTCACGGAGACGTTCGGGTACCTGGCGACCTTCAGCAATGCGGCGGACTGGGATCCCGGAGTGCTTGCCGGGCAGCAACTGGATCCCGGCCCAGCCGGGGCCGGCAGCCGCTTCCGGCTCGTGGTGCCGTTCCTGGGGGGTGCGCATGTCCCTGACCTATGAGGTCATCAGGTTCGTGCCGGACCGGGAGGTGCTCCTGCACCCCGCCAATTGCGTGCTGCAAGCCACGGACCGGATCGTGGTAACGGGCGCCGCGGATGGCTCGACGGTCAGCTATGACACCGAGGTGCGGCTGCGGGGCCCGCTCCAGGTGCTCGACCCCGTCCTGCGGCCAGGTTTCCGCGCCGTGGCGAGGCGGGCGGCCGCCGGGCTTGCCCAGGCCCTGCCCGGGCGCCCGCCGGGTCCTGGGACCACGGCGCCACCGGGCACACCGGTCCCGTCCGGCGGGACGGCGCCGCGGCCGGGGGGCGCTCCGTGACCCGCTTCGGGCCGGCGGTGGACGCCGCTCTAGAGGCCTGCGTGGTCCCGGGTTTCTCCCGGATCGGCCTGGCCGTCCGGTCCGCTCTGCTGCCCGAGTTCACCGCGGATGACCACCCCTCGGCCGACGGGCGGGCCGTCGTCATCACTGGCGCGACGTCCGGGATCGGCCACGCGGCGGCCGTTGCGCTGGCAAGGCGGGGCGCGGCGGTCCATTTCCTGGCCCGGGATCGCGGCCGGGCGGAGCGGGCCCGGGACGCGATCGTGGCAGCGTCCGGCAGCACGGACATCGGCTACGGCCTGGCCGATCTTGAGGACCTCGATGCGGTCCGCGCCTTCGCCCACCAGTTCCGTGCCACCCATGACCGGCTCGACGTGCTCATCCACAACGCGGGCGTCATCCACCCGGAGTTCCGCACCGACGGGGCCGGGACCGAGCTGACGATCCTGGGCCAGGTGGTCGCGCCGTTCCTGCTGACGACCCTGCTCCTGCCCGCGCTGCTTGCCGCCGCCCCCTCCCGGGTGATCATCGTGTCCTCCGGCGGGATGTACACCCAGCGCCTCGACCCCGCCACCCTGCAGCTGCCCGCCTCGAGCTACCGGGGCGTCACCGCGTACGCGCGGGCCAAGAGGGCCCAGGTGGCGCTGAGCCGGGAATGGGCGCGGCGGCTAGCCGGGACCGGCGTCGCCTTCCACGCTATGCACCCCGGCTGGGTGGACACCCCCGGGGTCGCCGCCGCGCTCCCGGGCTTCCACCGCATCACCCGGCCGATCCTGCTCTCACCCGAACAGGGAGCCGACACCATCGTCTGGCTGGCCACCGCGCCTCACCCGCGGCTGGGCAGCGGCCGGTTCTGGCACGACCGGCGCGCCCGGCCCGAACACCCGCTGCCGTGGACGCGCGAGAAAGACCCCGCGGCCGCACGCAAACTCTGGGATCATCTGGCTGCGGCGACCGTCACGGACTCACCAAAGCTGGTGCAGGCAGGGTGGGATAGCGTGGCTGTCGAGCATGACATTCCTGCGCAGGGGCACAGATGACCGGGCAGCAGCCGTATGACGTGGTGGACCGCCGGGACGGGTTCGAGCTACGCCGCTACCCGGCGCACCTGGTGGCCGAAATCGAGGTGGACGGCTCGTTTGATGAGGCACCCAGCCGTGCGTTCCGCCCGCTGGCGGGGTTCATCAACGGCGCCAACCGCTCGCGCCGCCAGATCGCGATGACCGCGCCGGTCACCCAGCAAGAGGCCGGCCCGGAAAAGATCGCCATGACGGCCCCGGTGGTGCAGCAGGCCACCGGCCGGCCCGGCAGCTACCTGGTGCAGTTTGTGATGCCATCGCACGTCACCACCCAGACGCTGCCGGCGCCCGACGATGCCCGGGTGCGAACCCGGCAGATCCCGCAGCAGCTGGCGGCAGCGGTGCGATTCTCCGGCCGGTGGACACGAAAGGAGTTCGAGGAACGCGGGGCAGCGCTCCGCCAGGCCGTCGCCGCGGCAGGCCTCCGCCCGGCCGGTCCGGTGAGTTATGCCCGCTTCAACCCGCCCTGGACGCCTTGGTTCCTCCGCCGGAACGAGGTCGTGCAACCCGTCGAGGAGTAACTGCGAGGCAGCCGCAGAGGTCCCGCGCCAAGGCCAAGACGACACAGCCAGCGCCGACGTGCCGTTGCCGGCGGCAAAGTGGCCCGGGCTGGCGAAGTGGGACACATCGGTGACGTCGCCGATGATGGCAGCGGCGATGACGAGGGCCGGCCCCGGAATATCCCGGTGACCGCCCCTCTGCTGCCCTGACTGCCGCGGTGTCGCAGGCGGCACCGTCACGCCCCAGTCAGCCGCCCCGCCCCAGTCAGCCGCCCCGCCCCAGGCCGGGATGTGCGCCTCACTCAAGTCGAAGGCTGATCACGCAGCGTGATTCCGATGCGCGGACCCCCACGGAGCCCGTTGCCGAATATGGCGTAGCGAACACCCATGTCATTCGCGCGGGGTCGCCACACGCAGATCATCCTTGCCCGTTCTCGGCGCCGTCACGCGATCTGGCACTGCCAGTTCGGGCCCACGCCGGCGGCGAGGCAGCGGCTGGGCCGGCCGGGCCGGAAGGATTGGACGGGCCGGCCGACTCATGCGACGGTGAGGGGTGGAGCGCAGGCTGGCCGTGGCCGCCGGAGTGGCGATCGTCATTGCGGGCACGCTGCTGCACTTCGTTTACGGCTGGTCGGGACAGAACGCTCTGGCCGGGCTGGTCAGTCCCGTCAACGAGAGTGTGTGGGAACACACCAAGCTGCTGGTCGTCCCGGTGGTCGTTGCCGGGGCAGTGGAGGCCGTCCTGCTGCATGAGGTCCGGCGGATGGCGTGGGCGACGCTGGTGGAGGCGATCCTGGGAGCGCTAGCCATCGTCGCCATCTTCTATACCTATACCGGGGCTCTGGGGACCGGGCCGATCTTGTGGGCCGACATCACCTCGTTCGTACTGGTCGTGGCGGGTGGGCAGTGGCTGCACCTGCGGGTTCTGCTGTCAAACCAGATCACTGTCCCGCCGGTGGTGGTTTCTGTGCTCGGTCTGCTGGCCCTGCTGGTCCTGTATGCGATCTGGACTGCGACGCCGCCAGACCTGCCTGTCTTTCAGCCCGGCTGAAACCGCCGGGTTGCGTCCCAGGCCCGGTCCATGCAGCCAGCCGCTTTGACCTCCCGCTGCGCTGCGCCGGATCACAGCCGATCGCGCCTATGTGCGCAAGACGTTGGCGAAGATGAGCCAGGCGAGCAGTGATTTGGCGGTGAGGCTCAAGGCGATGTAGACGACCTCGCCGTGGAGGTAGTCGCGCCAGCGCCCGACCTGCGCGTACTGCAGCGCCATGTTGACCGCGAAGCTGAAGAACAGCACGAACTGGACGATGGTGATGGCATAGACAAACCCCGGCACCTGGGCCGGCTGCGCCACGTATACCGCGATCAACACCCACGGCACGACGCCAACCAGGGAGCCGAACCAGAAGGCGCTCCAGTCGGCGGCACCCGGCCGCTGCTGGCGCTCCATCAGCAGGCCGAACAAGATCATCGCCGTGTTCGCCGCGAAGATGGCGACGACGGCAGCCAGGTCGCGGATGCCCACGAACAGCCCGATCAGCACGATCATCACCGACGCGCTGGCGGAGTACTCGATCCACCGCGCGTAGTTAGCGCGGCGTGCCAGCCCGCGCTCGTACCAGCGGTGCACCGACGGCGCCGCGACCAGCAGATGGTCCAGCGCCGCCAGGGCAAGGAAGAAAGCCACCGCCGGGCCGATCCGGAGCAAGAACACCACCTGCGGCATCGTCGGCCCGGTGACAGCGACCGGGTCGTTACGCAGGTACGAGGCGGTCACCGGCAGCGCCAGATTATTGCTGGCCACCAGCATGAACGCCGCCTCTGCCGCCAGCAGCACACCGGCAAAGATGTTGAGCGCCCGCAGCCTCCGATAACGCTGCCTGGTCTCGGCAGCAATACTGCCCATCACAGGCCTGGCCGCCCGGCCAGCGCTGCCCCCGCTGAGCGCACCGGCTGCAGGAGGCCGTAGCGGCTCTCCCACGCCCGCAGGACGTGGTCGCTCACGCCGAGGCGCCGGCTCAGCTCACCGATGCGCAGCACCGGCGATCCTTCGGGAGTGTCCATGCCGGAACTCTACAGTACTTAGACAGACATTTGACACAGCTGGCCGCGAAAGCTACCGTCATATCTAGACAAACACTAGACGGAAGCTGATGTGATGGACTTCCACACCGATGGCCCGGCGACCACCACCGGCTCCGCGTCCCGGGAGCACGGCACAGCCGCGGGCGCACGGCGGCCGTCGGTTGCCGTCATCGGGGCAGGAGTTTCCGGCCTGACCGCTGCCTACCTGCTGTCCCGGACCCACGACGTCACCGTCTTCGAGGCGGCCGGCCGGCTCGGCGGTCATGCGCACACCCACGACGTCCCCGGCCCGGGCGGCACGCGGTACGCGGTCGACAGCGGGTTCATCGTCCACAACGAGGTGACCTACCCCTGGCTGCGCAAGCTCTTCGGCGAGCTCGAGGTCCGGGTGCGTCCCACCGAGATGAGCATGAGCGTGCGGTGCGAGGAATGCGGGCTGGAGTATGCCGGCGGCCGCGGGCTGCGCGGGGTGTTCGCCCAGCCACGCCGCCTCCTCGACCCCCGGTTCCTCCGGATGCTGTGGCAGGTCAAGCGGTTCCACCGGCGTGCCTTGGCCTTCCTGCGCACGACCGATGACGAGAACCTCACGACCTACGGCGAGTTCCTGGAGCGGGAGGGATTCAGCGGCCACTTCATCGCCCACTACGCCGTGCCGGTCGTCTCGTGCGTATGGTCCGCCGGGCGGGAGATGACGCTGGCCTACCCGGCGCGCTATCTCTTCCGGTTCCTCGACCATCACGGCCTGCTCCGGGTCGGCGGGTCACCGCAGTGGTACACCGTGACCGGCGGGTCACGGGTCTACGTCGACCGGCTCGCCGGGCTGCTCAAGGACGTGCGCGCGGCCCATGCCGTCACCGACGTCACCCGGCGCGAGGACGGCGTCCAGATCCGCGACGTCACCGGGCAGCTCACCCACGTAGACCGCGTCGTCATCGCGACCCACGCCGATCAGGCCCTGGGCCTGCTCACCGACCCGAGCGACGCGGAGGTCAGCACCCTCAAACAGTTCGGCTACTCGCGCAACATCACGGTGCTGCACACCGACAGCTCGCTCCTGCCGGACGCCGAACAGGCCCGGGCCTGCTGGAACTACCGGATGACGTCCTGCCACCGGCCCGGCCAGCCCGCCGTGGTGACGTACTGGATGAACCGGCTCCAGGGACACCGCGGCGCGCAGGACTTCCTGGTCACGCTCAACGACCGCGAACGCCCCGGCCCGGAGTCGATCGTGGCGACGATGGACTACGAGCACCCGATCTACACCCCCGAAGCGGTCCACGCGCAGTCACGGCTTGCCAGCCTGGCCACCGGCCGCACCGTGTATGCCGGCGCCTACCACGGGTGGGGATTCCATGAGGACGGCTGCCGCTCCGGTGTCGAGGCGGCACGGCATTTCGGGGAAGCCTGGTGAGCACGGCCTCGCTCCGCCCGCCGGCGTCCGCGCCCGCACGCCCGCAGTTGCCCCAGCTGCCCCGGCTGCCAGCCCTGGTCGCCGGCCAGGTCACCCACCGGCGCCCCGGACCGGTCCGGCACGCCTTTCGCCACCGCGTCTACCAGTGGCTGGTCGACCTTGACTGCCTCCCCCGCCAGCCATGGCACCTCAGGGCGTTCGCGCACTTCAGCAGCGCTGACCACCTCGGCGACCCCCGCCTGCCGATCAAGCGCAACATCCAGAACTACCTGGCGCGGGCCGGCATCCAGCTCGGTGACCGGGGACGAGTGCTCATGCTGGCCAACGCCCGGGTCCTGGGCCACGTGTTCGACCCACTGTCGGTCTTCTGGTGCTACGACGCCGACGGCGTCCTCGTGTGTGTCGTCGCAGAGGTCCACAACACCTACCGCGAGCGGCACGCCTACCTCCTAAGGCCGGACGAGAACGGGGCCGCCATGACCGGCAAGGACTTCCACGTCTCCCCGTTCTTCGACGTCAGCGGCAGCTACGAACTGCGGTTCACCTTGCGGCCGGACCTGGTCGCCACGACCGTGACGCTGCGGCGCGAGGGCGCCGTCGCGTTCGCGGCGACCTTCCGGGGCCGGCCCGAGCCCGCCACCAGCCGGAACCTGGCCCGCCGGCTCATTCGCCAGCCCCTCATGCCCCAGCGGATCTCGGCCCTGATCCGGGTGCACGGCATCTGGCTCTGGCTCCATCGTCTGCCCATCCGCTCTCGGCCACACCACCCCCGCCAGGAAGGGGTCTGACCATGACCGTCTTCACCTCCATCAGGTGGCCCACCGCCGCCACCCCACCACGGGCGCCACTCAGAGCCGCCATCGCGCGGGTGGTCTTCGAGCATGCCGTACGGCGGGTCCCCGTCCGCGTGAGCTACCCCGGCGGCCGGGTGCTCGGAGCAGGGCCGCCGGCCTCGCCCGAATTGGAGGTCGTTCGCCCCGCGGCGTTCTTCGCCCGGCTGGGCCGGGACGCGAAGATCGGGTTCGGGGAGGCCTACCTGGCCGGGGACTGGCGGGCCGGGCCCGGCACCGATCTGGCCGACCTGCTGACACCCTTCGCCTCGCGGTTGACCACGCTGATTCCTTCGGCCCTGCAGCGGCTGCGTGTCTTCGTCGACAGGCGCGTCCCCCCGGACCATGAGAACACCCTTGATGGCTCGCGGACCAACATCGCCGCTCACTACGACTTGAGCAACGACCTCTTCGCCGCCTTCCTGGACCCGACGATGACCTACTCCTGCGCCTGGTTCGACGACAGCGAGCCGATCGCGGCAGCCACCCGGCTGGAGGAGGCACAGTTGCGCAAGATCGACGGGATTCTCGACCTCGCGGGCGTCCAGGCCGGCGCCCGCGTGCTGGAGATCGGATCGGGGTGGGGGTCGCTTGCCATCCGCGCCGCGCAGCGTGGTGCCCGCGTCACGACGATCACCCTCTCCCACGAGCAGATGCGGCTGGCCCGTGAGCGGGTGGCAGCCGCCGGCCTGTCCGGGCTCGCCGAGGTGCGGGTGCAGGACTACCGCGAGGCCGGCGGCGAGTATGACGCCATCGTCAGCGTCGAAATGATCGAGGCCGTCGGGGAGGCCTACTGGCCCACCTACTTCGCGGCCCTTGACCGGCTCCTCGCTCCCGGCGGCAGGGCCGCCATCCAGGCAATCACCATGGACCACCAGCGTTTCCTCGCCACCCGGCGCAGTTTCACCTGGATCCAGAAATACATCTTCCCCGGCGGCATCATCCCGTCCCTGCAGGCGGTCGGCGAAACCCTCGCGGCCCACACCACGCTGCGCGTGACGCGACAGCGTGAGCTCCGGCCGCACTACGCCCGGACCCTGCACCTATGGCGGGAACGCTTCCTCGGCCAGTGGCCCCACATCCACGCCCAGGGCTTCGACGAGACCTTCCGCCGCATGTGGGAATTCTACCTCGCTTACAGCGAGGCCGGCTTCCGCAGCGGCTACCTCGGCGTCAGCCAGCTCCAGATGACCAGGGAGCCGGCATGAAGCTCAACGGCAAGGTCGCCTGGGTCGTCGGCGCATCAAGCGGCATCGGCGCAGCGGTCGCCCGCGAACTCGCCTCCCGTGGCAGCACCGTCGCGATCTCGGCCCGCCGCGACGAGCAGCTCCGGGAGGTGTCGGGAGGGCACATGCTCGTCGTGCCGCTCGATGTCACCGACGCTGCGTCGGTTGCGGCCGCCGCCGCGCGAGTGCACGAAGAGTTCGGGCCCATCGACCTTGCCGTGCTGTCCGCCGGCTACTGGAAGCAGATGGACCCGGCGGACTGGGACACCGCGGTCTTCGACCAGCACATCCGGGTCAACCTCGCCGGGATGAGCAACTCCATCGCGGCCGTGCTGCCCGGCATGCTGCGGCGGCACCACGGCGTCATCGCTGGCATCGCGTCCGTGGCCGGGTACCGCGGGCTGGCCGGCTCCGAGGCCTACGGCGCGACAAAGGCGGCACAGATCAACCTGCTCGAGTCCCTGCGCGTCCACATCGCCCGGACCGGGGTGCACGTGACCACGATCTGCCCCGGGTTCGTCCGCACCGACCTGACGGCCGGTAACCCCTTCCCCATGCCCTTCATCATCGGTGCCGGCCAGGCCGCACGATCCATCTGCGACGGACTAGAGCGTGACCGCACCGAGATCGTCTTCCCCACCCCGATGGCGCTGCTGATGAAGACCGCGCGCCTCGTCCCCGCCCGCGTCTGGACGGCCCTGTGGAAAAGCACCTCGCTGCCTGACACCCGTCCGGCCGAACAGCCCGACCGAGACCACCGGAAGCAAAGGACACCATGAAACTGCTCAAGACTGTCGTCGTCGAAAAACCCCTGGACGCAGTGTTCGGCTACCTCTCCGACTTCACCACGACCACTGACTGGGACCCGGGCACGGTGACCACGGTGCGCCGGCACGGCAACGGCGGAGCCGGCACCACCTACCTCAACACCTCAACATTTCTCGGCCGGACGACCCAGCTGACCTACGTCGTGCGTGAGTTCATCCCCGGTAAGCGCATCCGGCTCCGCGGGGAGAACAAGACCGTCATCGCCGTTGACACCCTGACCTTCCGGCCCGTGGCGTCCGGAACCGAGGTGACCTACGCCGCCGAGTTCACCTTCAAAGGCCCATCCCGCATCGCCGCCCCACTGCTCAAGCCCGCGTTCGAACGCCTCGGCAACCAAGCCGAAGCCGGCCTGCGCAAGGCGCTGAACCGACTCTGACCAAGGTAGTTCCAAACTCGCCGCCCGCCTCGTCCACGCCGCCGGTCAGCGGCCAGCTCCGGACCACCCGGCATCGGCGCATGAGAACCCTCGTCAGGGCCATCATGGGCTGCGTTGTGATCACGTGGCCGGTTTCGCCGGGCACGACCGGGGCACACCACGGCCATGAAGACGACGATCGTCACCGCCGGCGCCGTAGCGGCCACCGCGGCGATCGGCGGTGTCGCGGCCGACCCCGGGTCCGCCTGGTATCGCAGTCTGCGCAAACCCCGGTGGCAGCCTCCGCCTCCGGCCTACGCGCTGGTCTGGACGCCGCTGTATGTGACCATCGCCTACGCAGGCGCCAGGGCGCTCACCCGCGCCCAGAGCCGCGATCGCAGCCAGCTTGCCGGCGGCCTGCTCCTTGACCTGGCGCTCAACGCTGCCTGGACGCCACTGTTCTTCCGCGCCCGCCGGCCGCGCGCCGCGCTGGCCGAGATCGCCTGCCTCAACATCGCCAACGTGCTGCTGATCCGCCAGACGTGGCGGGCTGACCGCACGGCGGCGGTCCTGCTGGTGCCCTACGCCGGCTGGACCGCGTTCGCCACCGCGCTGAACGCCGAGATCGTCCGGCTGAACCCCAGCGCCTAAGTCAGGAAGACCCCCGGGCCACGGGCTCCACGCGAACGCAACCACGCGTCCGCGCCAGCAACCACGCTCACGCTGCGCCGAGAGCGGCGGTCTCGGGCGCGCGCAGTCGAAGCCCGCCACTTACGCTCACCGGCAACGCTCAACAATCGTCACCGCGCCATTATGTGGGGTGATCCTCGACCAACCTAACTCCCGGGTGGGTCACACAACGACCGTTCGGGTGTGGCACGGATGATCGTGCCGGCCGACGGATCTGGCGCCAATTTGGCGGCTACGCGCGCGCGTCACCGGCTAGTTGACCACGCTCAGTGATCAGCATCAGACGCGAATGCGCAGACGCGTCGTCACTGCGAACGGCCGCGACCGAGTGCATGGCGTTAAAGGTGGGACCCGCGCTCCTGGCAGCCGAACCTCATCGGAAGGCGTTCGGTGGTCGTCCCGACGTACCTCATCGCGGCATGACCGGATGCTGCCTCATCGGATGTCAGGACGGCGAGACGGCACCGGCTTGTGGGGGACGCGAGGTGGGCTGAAAGGGGCGGGAAATTGCCGTGCCGGTCAACGGCGGAGGAATTCCAGGACTGCATGACGGTATTCCTGGGGTGCTTCGATGCTGGGTACGTGGCCGCAGCCGGGAAGCATGACCAGCTGGGACCCAGTGACGGCGCTGGCGATCGGCTGGGCCTGGGCGGGGCCGGAAATGAAGTCGAGCTCGCCGGCCACCATGAGTGTGGGACAACTGATGCGGCCGAGCAGCGGGCGCAGGTCGACAGACTGGCACAGGCCGCCTTCCCAGGCTTTGCCCACCGCCAGGTTTGCCTTCAGGGTTCCGCTCATCCTGATCTCGGCGAGCCTTGCCGCCACCTCGGTCTTGTCCGGTTCAGCGAGGTAGAAAGGCAAGACCGTCGCAACATCTGCTCCATCTCGGCCGGATCTTGCTCGGCAACCGGCAGCCGGAGTCGGCACAGAGCGTGACATGAGGATGGCGGGCCAGGCTGGGAGATGGGGGTACGGGTGGCCGGGCCGTCGGCGAAACGGTCTTGGTTTGGGTTGTTCGTGGCTGCAGTGCGCAAGGTCTGCCGGAATTCAGGGACGGATGGCCCGTCCAGGGGCGGCTTTCGTCACTGTCACGGTCAGTGTCCGGAGAGTGACGTTGGCTGTGGACCGGGCCGGAAGCTGGATCGAGGTGGTTGCGATGAGCGCGCTGAAAGCTTCACGGCATGGGCAGGGCCGGGCGGCGGACGGGAGCGATGGTGAGACCGCGATCTGGGCCCGCGGGCTGCGGAAACGGTACGCGGACGTGGAGGCGGTGCGCGGGATCAATCTGAGCGTGCGGACGGGTGAGATTTTTGCGTTCCTGGGGCCGAACGGGGCGGGGAAGACCACGACGGTGGAGATGCTGGAAGGTTACCGGCGCCGTGACGCGGGCGAGGTCAGTGTGCTCGGGGCCGACCCGGCTCACCCTTCGCTGGGCTGGCGGGCGCGCATCGGGGTGGTGCTGCAGGCCTCGAAGATGCCAGACGAGCTGACCGTGCGGGAACTGGTGGAACGCTACGCCGGGTTCTACCCGCACCCGCGGGACATCGGCGAGACGATCGAGCTGGCCGGCCTGGCGGACAAGCGGAAGTCGCGGGCCCGCAAGCTGTCCGGCGGGCAGCTGCGCCGCCTGGAGGTGGCACTGGCCATCGTCGGCGACCCGGACCTGATGTTCCTGGACGAGCCGACCACCGGTTTTGACCCGGCGGCCCGGCGGCAAGCCTGGGCGCTGGTCGAGGGCCTGCGCGGGCTGGGCAAGACGGTCTTTTTGACCACGCACTACATGGACGAGGCCGAGGCGCTCGCCGACCGGGTAGCAGTGATCGCGAAGGGTTCCATCGTCGCCGAGGGCACCCCCCAGACCCTGGGCGGCCGCGACACCGCGCCAGTGGAGATCCGCTTCGCCTACACTCCCGGGACGTCGGCACCGCTGCCTGCGGACCTGACCGTGCAGACCGGTGACCACCAGGTCACGATCCGCACCACCGAGCCGGAGGCCACCCTGCGGGTGCTGCTGGACTGGGCCCGCGACCATCGGGTGAGCCTGCACGGGCTGGAAGTGCGGCCGCCCAGCCTCGAAGAGATCTACCTTCGCCTGACCGGAGGTGCGTCATGAGCACCGCGACCATCTTGCGGGGCGAGGTCCGCTGCGCGCGGAAAGTGATGCTGCGCGACCCGATGGCGGTGTTTGTCACCGTCGTCCTGCCGCTGCTGTACCTGTTCATCTTCGCCACCATGGACACGGGAACCGCATCCGTGCGCGGCCAGCCCGGGATGGTGAAGGGCTCGACCTATGTGGTGGCCTCGGTGATCGTGATCGGCGTGGTATCGGCGGCCTTCACCTACCTGGCCGCCCAACTGGTACACGACCGGGAGGACGGGATCCTCAAACGGCTCCGCAGCGCCCCGGTGCGCACCAGCACCTTCCTGGCCGGGCCCGTCATCAACGGGACCGCCGCCTCGCTGACACTGGCGATCCTGATGGCCGCTCTGGGCCGCCTCGGCTACGCCGTGTCGCTGCCAGCCAGCCACCTGCTCGCCGCCGTCATCACCGTGATCATCGGCGCGCTCGCGTTCTGCGCACTGGGATGCCTGGTCACCGTGGTCATCCGCAGCGCGACCGCGGCCATGCCGCTCCTGTTCGGCGTCACCCTCGCCCTGTTCTTCCTGTCCGGCAACTTCTTCCCCACCGACTCAGCCCCCGCCGCCTGGCGCGCCGTGGCCAACGTGTTCCCGGTCCGGCACTTCCTCACGGCCATGCTCACCGCCTACAACCCGCACGTGACCGGCGCCGGGTTCGCGCCCCGCGACCTGGCGATCCTCGCGCTGTGGGGGCTGGCCAGCGCCATCGTGGCGGCACGCACCTTCCGGTGGACACCAGTACGCGCAGGGTAGAACCCGCCACCGCCACACGCTGAACTGGCCGGCTTAAGCACTATGTCCTTGAGCCCTGAGCTGTTACCGGAGGATTCCGGCATCGGTCAGCCGTGCCGGCCCTGCGCCTGGCCGCGTACAGATCGCCCAGTTCGGCGCAGCATCGATACTGGCCGAGGCGCAGGGCAGGTTGCGGGCCTGCCGCACAGTCCACTCGCCGGTCGGGTTCGCGGTGACGCCGCCGAGATGCATACGGCCAGTGCGGGTGCTCGATGAACACCAGGACATACAGTCTCGTCGGCCGCAGTGTCCACGGGCAGGAAGCCGACCGCGAGGATCCGCAGCCAGTGGGCCGGGATCGCCCGGATCGCACGCTGGGACGCGGCCGCTCGGTGCCTACGACGGCTGGAGGGCCCGGGCACGTTCACCCCAGGAGGCCGAATGTCGGTTCCGGGACCTTCTGGCAGCGCCCGGCGGGCAGGTCGCACACGAAGGCGGCGATCGTGTGTTCCTCGCTGTCCCACACCTTCCCCAGCACGTGCGTCGGGTCGAATCCGAGGAACTCAGGGGTGCGCCGGTAAATGCCTGCCGGCATGAGGGTGCCGCGGCGGGTCAAGGTGGCGACGTCGACGGCGACACCGTCCACCATCATCCAGGTCCCGTCCGACGACAGCGCCACGACCGGCTGGATGTTCTCAGTGGTAGTGCCGCCACTGGGATCGTGGTACGTCCACTGCCTCGTGCAGCCGAAGGTCGCCGTCCGGAAGGCCGAGCCGAGGTCGAGCACGCGCACGCAGCCGCCCTCGCGGACCAGCAGCCGGTTGCCCGCCACTCCTTCGAGCTGTTGCGGGTGCTGGACCTCCCGGCCGTCCAGCGACCTGACCACGAATCCGCCCTTCCCGCTCCCATTATCGATCAGGATCCCGGCCCGGGCCCACCCGGCCAGGCTGGACCAGGCAGGCTCGTCGAAGTGGGTCACCTCGCGCATGGCCGCCAGATCGACGACGTGGACCGCGTTCGGCTGACTCTCCTTGAGGCCGGCCTGCAGCCATGCGACAGACCGTCCCGAGGGGTCGGTGGCGACGCCGCCCATCAAGGCGTGCCTGATCTGAACCAGGCGGCCGTCCGGCCTCAGCAGATCGAGATACGACATGACGTACTGGTCGCTGTAGCCACCGACCTGTTCCGCCGTCCACAACGGCGCGACGAGGCCATATGGAGTGCGCGACCAGTTGTACAGCTGGATGGTGTCGGCGGGCACCGGGACCCGGTGTCCGCGCTCGGCGAGCAGGAAGTGGCCCTGCCGCCCCGACAGGGTCGGGACGTCAGGCATCGCAGCCCTGGGGAGGGTTGCCGCCCAGGCTCTCAAGTCCTGGTCGGTGAGCTTGTGCGGCATTGCGGCCGTGCCCGTCGGCGAGGGTGCCGGCGACGTCGAGACGGGTGCCGCGGCGCTTGGGCGTTCGGGGAACCCCGGGTACAGCCGACCACGACGGCCGCGAGCACGACGACCAGAGCGGCCGCGGCCGCGATGATGTTACGGCGCCTGTGTCGGCGCGTGGGGCGATCACTCGTGGGGGTACGGGGACTGATGCCAGCCATCGCCGTCCTCCCTTCCGGCAAGAACGTCGCCGCGCTGAAAGCCCTGGGTGCCAGGACGTGCGGCAGCAACCCCGGCGGCCGTGCGCACCCAGGCTCCGGAACACTGCCGCGCACAGGGCCGTGCCGGTGAGGAGCACCCTCGCGAGCACTTGCCGGATCACTTTGACCGCATCACTTCCACGCACCACGCGCCAGGTGCCAACGTCCCCAATGGTGACAACCAGGACGCGGGCCTGCAGCCGACCTGCCGGAGATGGCCTGCGGGTCGGCCACCGGCTGGGATGTGACCGGCGCAGCGGCGCCACCGGGTGATTCCGGGCGGCCAACTGAGCGCACCTTCAGCCTGTGATCCTGCGCCGTGACGATCGCCCAGAACATCCGGATCTGGAACATCGCCGCGACCAAACTGCGGTCTGCCGAGGGCGTACATATCGAGCCCTCTTTGCTGTTCCTGTCAAGGGTTTTGGCAGGTCCTCTTGGATGTCGGGTTCGGCGGCATGGTTCGCTTCACTTCGGCGGGGTGGCAGGGTCGTAGGGTGGGGCTGGGCTCGGGAGTGGCTTGTCCGAAGAGCCGGCGCTCGGGGTGTGAGTCGGCCGCGCTGGAGTCAGAGTCGTTCCCCGGTTGCCCTCCCGGGCCCGCGTTCACGCTGCTGGCGGCCTGGCGGGCGTCGGCTTGGAGACGGGCGTAGATGGCGTTTCTGATCCGGCGCTTGAGGGACCGGAGCGCCTCTTTGTGAGTCTTGCCCTCGGCTATCTTCTTGTCGTAGTAGGCGCGGCCGTCGCTGTGGGGGTGGCGGATCTGGGTGATCGCGGCCATGTGGATGGCGTGGTTGACGCGCCGGTTCCCGCGCAGCGACAGCCGGTAGATCTTGCGGTTCCCGGAGGAGACTTCGATCGGGGCCGTGCCGTTGTAGGCGGCGAAGTGGTCGCGGCTGGCGAACCGGGCCGCGTCGCCGGCGTCGCCGATCACGGTGGCGGCGATGACCGGGCCGACGCCGAAGATCTCCGTCAGGCTGGTGCCCGAAGCCTTGACCGCGATGGCCAGCTTCTTCTTCGGCTCGCGCATCTGGGCGTCCAGGCGGCGCATGTCGGCCAGGAGCTCGGCGGCGAGTTCGCGGCGGGCCTGTCCGGCGCTGCCGGACGGCGGGGCTGACTGGAGGATGCGGGTGGCCTGGGCTGCGGTGATCTCCTCGGGCACGCCGCCGGGGACCAGTTCGCACAGCACGGCGTGGAGCCGGCATGCGACCTGGTTCTTGGCCCGGCCCAGGTCCCGGTGCCGCCGGGACCAGACCTTCAGCACCGCGGCGTGGTCATCAGCTGTCACCTGGCGCCGGGTCTTGGAGCGCAACGCCGCGACGGCGACGGACAGGACGTTGGGGCGCCTGGGCGGACGGTATCGCTTCTGGATCTTCGTCGCCATCCGCGTACTCCGCTCGCAGCGAGGCGATCTCATCTGGAGTCAGGAGTACGACGACCGCTTGCGCCGCCTCAAGGGCAACGTCCAAAATGTCGCCGACGTAGGGCGACGCCTGTGCGGTCATGGCGATGGCTTGCGACCATTCGATCGGAGATAGCCCAATCGATCGCAGGAAGGTGAACATGGCCACCCGCGCCGGCTTGTTACGGCCGTGCACCACGAAACCTTGCGCGATCGCTCAAAACCCAGCTCGGAGGCGTCGGCCACGGGTGCTCCTTGACTGTCGATTTAGACCGAGTGACGGGATCGTCTTCACCAGCTCCGGTTTGTGAGGGACCACCTGACACGGGATCCAGGAAACGGTGCCGACTCTAGTACTCGCTCCGCTCCTGCGTGTCCGGGTGCGAGGCATAGCTGAGATGCCGGGCAGCGACGACCACCAGTCGCGATGCGGGACCGGCCGCGTTCAAACGGCGAGCCCCTGGCGCCCGTCCACGATGCCGTTCTCTCCCATTCCCGCGTGCCGCATCCCGCCCTGTGAGGTCAGGTCCTGCTGCCATCCTGCTACCAGATGATCAAAGGCCCGACCGCCGTGGCTGGCGATCAGGCCTGTGACCTGGTGCTTCGGTGGTAGCGGGGGCGGGATTTGAACCCGCGACCTCTGGGTTATGAGCCCAGGCCGACGTGGTTCATCAGTCCGGAATCCGGACACCCCAGCCCCCGAGCGCGACACTGTGGTGGTGAGACGCGAACGCGCACTGCAACTGGCCGAGCGTGTTCTGCAGGGGCTGGACGAGGGCCAGGGCGAGTGGCCGCTGAGCCTGGTGAAGGAGCTGTACGTCTTCGGCTCATTCGCGCGCGGCGCGACCGAGCCACACGACCTGGACATCGACATCGAGCACGATACCGACCAGCGCTGGGCCGTGCACTTCGCCGACTGCCTCGCCTACGGGCGGGACCATTTCAGCCTGATGAAACGCCCCCTGACCGGCGGCAAACGCGGATGCCAGTTCACGTTCAACTTCCGCAGCGACGCTGACTTCGGCATGACGCTGCTGTGGCGCAAGGGTGATCCGCTAGCGGTCGCGCTGAAACGCCTGCACGCGATCCAGCCCGACCCATCCGAAGGCCGGGCACCCCGTGACGCCATGCTGGCGCAGTTCGACGGCCTCGACCGCTGGATACCACGCCCCATCCGCGAGGCCATCTCCGCCGCCGTCAGCGCCGGGGCCATCACCGTGGAGCGCGTGGTCCTCGCCGACGGCGAGGTGACCAGCGCGCGCGCCCGCGCGCACCTGGCCGGCCGGTGGACACCCCCGAGCCCGCTGTACCGGGCCGCCCACGCTGTGGCCGCCGACTGGGAGCGACGCGGCATCGACCCCTGCCACGGCCACCTCCACGGAGCCGACATCCAGGACACCGACACTCCGTACTACGCCGGGTTCGGCTGGCGGTACTTCGCCTCCATCCGGGCCTGCCTGACCGAATACGGCGGCGTGGAGTGGCTGGAGGTCGTCCACCCGACCCGTACCAGGCCCCTGGACGCGCTGCGCATCATCCCCCGCGACCGCGAACTTCTCGCGCGGGCTGCTTGGTCATAAGAGCTCGCCGAGGCCGGGCCCGGCAATAGTGGATCAGCCAGCTGTCCGGAGACTGGGCGGGTCAACGCCCGATATCGCGGCCGACCAGCCATCCGCGAATCCTCGTCTCCGCCCTCGGTCTCTCCGGAGCAGGCAACGGGCCGTGAAGCGCCCATGCCGACCGGGCCGCCTGTTCATCGAGCGCCGCAGACACGATCGTCCGGCGTGCCATCGAAGGACCCTGCGTCCCGCCGGATGCCGCCAATCCACGCCCAGAACGGCGGTCAGATGACGGTCAGACGATCTTCACAAGATCTTTAGTGAGCGGGAACAACGCTCTGACCTGGAGGTTTGCGTGGAGCTACGGGGATTCGAACCCCGGACCTCTTGCATGCCATGCAAGCGCTCTACCAACTGAGCTATAGCCCCTCGAACACTCGCCGCACAGTGCGTGCCCCTGAGCGGAACACGTTGACGGGTGGCGAACGCCACGCCAGTGTATAGGACCACGAGCGGCAGGACCGAACCAGTAGATCAAACGGGCCGGCCCGCCCAGGCAGCGCCGTGCCGCGAGGTTAGCCTGAGGAGGCGCTCGGCCGCGGGCTAGCTGTGTCTCAACGAGATCATCTTGCCGGGCGGCCGGCGGCAGCCGGCAGGCGGCCATACCGCACCGCAGGCGGCCATACCGCACCGCAGCCGGCAGGCGGCCATACCGCACCGCGGGCGGCAGTCGATCTTGCCGCACCGCGGGCGGCAGCCGATCTTGCCGCACCGCGGGCGGCAGCCGATCTTGCCGCACCGCAGGCGGCAGCCGATCTTGGCGGTGGCTCGTTATCGGCCGCATGCTCGAGCGTTCGCGTGTACATTCGTGCCCCCGGGCGTGGGGTTTCCCTGCCCGACCTGGAGCATCTCGCCAGCGCCGCCTCACGCCAAAGCGAACACGCCTTCCCTGAACACTCGGTCTGGCCCGGGCACGGTTCAGCAGCAGAACGAACGCCGCTCGACAGGCGTGCCACGGGGCGCAGCCGTTCGGGATCATTCTTTGCCCCATTGTCGCGATCGGGCCACGCCAGACGAACGCTAGGCCGACGCCAGACGGACGCGAGGCGAGGTCAGCGGTCGTCGCCCAGCACCGGCTCGGGCAGGGTGCCCGCATTGTGCTCGAGCACCCGCCAGCCGGCCCGGCCCATGCCAATCAGTGACCAGGCGCAGTTCGCGAGTGGCCCGAGCACGCCCCAGAACTCCTGGGGTATCCCGAGCAGCCGTGCCATGCCGAGGCGGATCGCCGCGCCGTGGCTGACCACCACCGCGAGGCCGTCATCGGGCAGGCTGGCGGCGACGCGCTCAAGCGCGGCGCACACCCGCTCCCCCACCGCTTCCGACGATTCGCCCCCGGGCGGCGTCCAGGCTGCGTGCGCGTCGGGGTAGCGCTCCTTTATATCCCTGTCCGTCAGCCCTTCCCAGACGCCGCCGTACCGCTCACGCAATTCCTTGTCCGCCGTCACAGGCAGCCCGGTGATCCGGCTGAGCGGTGCCGCCGTCCCGGTGGCACGCCGCAGGTCGGAGGAGATGATCAGATCCGGCCGCAGCGCAGCGAGCAGCCGCGCCGCCCTTTCGGCCTGCCGCTCACCCGCCTCGTCGAGCGGGATGTCGCTCTGGCCCTGGAACCGCCTCTCCACGTTCCAGATGGTCTGGCCGTGCCGCCAGAGGATGAGCCTTCGCGTGCTCAGCGTGGCCCCCCAGCTTCCCTGGCCTCCCCGGCCGTCACCGGCTCTGGGAGCGGAATCCGCGGGCAGTCCCGCCACAGCCGTTCGAGCCCGTAGAAGACCCGTTCCTCCTCCTGTTGCACGTGGATGACGAGATCCACGTAGTCGAGCAGCACCCAGCGGCCTTCTCGCTCGCCCTCCCGCCGCACCGGCTTGGCCCCGGCCCGGCGCATCCGCTCCTCGATCTCGTCGACGATGGCACGGACCTGGCGGTCGTTACGTGCCGAGCAGAGCAGGAAAGCGTCGGTGATGACGAGCTGCTCGCTCACGTCGTAGCCGATGATGGCGTTGGCGAGCTTGTCCGCGGCGGCCTCGGCGGCGATCCGCATCAGCTCCACTGTGTGCGTTGTGGCGGTCACGATATGCTGTCTTCCTCCTTACCCGGAGGCGCCCCCCGCTGACCAGGTGAAGCGCCAGTCTTCAAGCATGTACCCATCAGTCGCCCCGGTACAGCCGGCGTTTGGCTATGTACTGGACGATCCCGTCGGGTACCAGGTACCAGATCGGCTCGCCCGCGCGGACCCGCTCGCGGCACGCGGTCGACGAGATTGCGAGGGCCGGAATCTCGATCAGGCTCGCCTGCCCCTCAGGAAGGCCGTCGCCGGACAGCCGGTGACCCGGACGTGTACAGCCTACGAAGTGCGCGAGGGTGAGCAGTTCATCCGCGTCCCGCCACGAGATCAGCCGGGCGAGCGCGTCGGCACCCGTGATGAAGAAGAACTCCGCCTCGGGACCGCGCACCATCCGAAGATCACGCAAGGTGTCGATCGTATAGGTGGGGCCTGGCCGGTCGATGTCCACCCGGCTGACCGAGAAGCGCGGGTTCGACGCGGTGGCGATCACGGTCATCAGGTACCGGTCCTCGGCCGGCGCCACGTCGCGCTGCTCCTTCTCCCAGGGCTGCCCGGTCGGCACGAACACGACCTCATCGAGCGAGAACCCATGCGCCACCTCGCTCGCCGCGACGAGGTGACCGTGATGGATCGGATCGAACGTACCGCCCATGATCCCGACCCGGTTGACCGCGTTGCCGCCCCATCGCGCCCGCACCGCGGCGGCGGACTGCGGGCCGCCTGGGGCCGCCGGCTGCTCCACGGCACGCGCTGCGCCGCGGTCGCCTCGTGCCGTACCTGCCCTCATGCGACAGGACCATAGCGCGCGCGTCTGACAGACTGCCGCGCGCTCAGGACGACGGCGGTCTGGCTTGGCGTGCGGGCCGGCACGAGGTTAGCGTTCCGCCAGGCCGGGCAGCGGCGGCTCGCCCCGCGCCCACATGACCACCCGCACCGCCTTGCCCACCTCGGTCCGCGGCACGGTCCCGGCCGCAAACACCCGGACCCGCGCGCGCACCCCGAGTTCCGCACGGACGGCGGACTCCAGCTCGCTGGCGAGTGGGTCGGCAGGCTCGGGCCCGGCCGCGTGAGCCGTCAGGGATTCAACGGCGACAATCAGATCCTTAACGGCGGTGCGGGCATCCACGATCAGCAGGTAGTGCGGCGATACCCGGCCGTCGGCGAGCAGCACGCGCTCCACCTGCGCCGGGTAGATGTTCACGCCGCGGACGACGAGCATGTCGTCACTGCGGCCGCTCACCTTCGTCATCCGGATCAGGGTCCGGCCGCAGGCGCAGGCGCCACGGCGCAGTGCCGCGATGTCACCGCTGCGGTACCGCAGCAGCGGCAGCGCCTGCTTCGTGAGCGTGCTGAACACAAGCTCACCAGGCGTCCCGTCCGGCACAGGCTCACCGCTTTGCGGGTCGACCGCCTCGACAAAGAAATGGTCCTCGTTGACATGCAGGCCGTCGGCTGCCACCAGGCACTCCGCCGCCACTCCCGGGCCGATCACCTCGGACAGGCCGTAGATGTCGAGTGCGCGCAGGCCAAGCAGGTCCTGGATGCGTACGCGCATCGGCTCGCTCCACGGCTCCGCGCCGAACAGCCCTGCCCTCAGGCCGATCTCGCCCGGTGCCACCCCTGCCTCCGCGAACGCCTCGCCAAGGCGGATGGCATATGAGGGCGTGCAGGTCAGGATGTCAGGCCGCAGGTCGCGCAGGAGCGTGAGCTGGCGGGCGGTCATCCCGCCGGAGATTGGCACGACCGTGGCGCCAAGCCGGATGCCCCCCTGATGGATGCCGAGGCCCCCGGTGAAGAGCCCGTAACCGTAAGCATTGTGGATGATGCTCGCGGACGTCGCGCCCGCCGCGGCGAGCGCGCGCGCACACATCTGGGACCACAGGTCGAGGTCTCCCCTGGTGTAGGAGACGAGGGTCGGGCGCCCGCCCGTGCCACTCGACCCGTGCACGGCCACGACTTCCTCGCGTGGGACAGCGAGCATGCCGAACGGGTAGGTGTCCCACAGATCCTGCTTCCACGTGAAAGGAACGCCGGGCAGGCTGTCGGGCGTGACGTCGCTTCCCCGCGTCACCCCCGCAGCCTTGAGCCGGTCGGCCTGAACGCCTCCAGCCGCGATCAGCCGGTCGACCATGGCGCTGAGCCGTGCGGTCTGCACAGCCGCGCGTTCGGCCTCGGGCATCGTTTCCGCGGCCCTGTCGAAGATAGGGATGTCACCTTGGCCCATTGACGTCCTCCGGGGGATTAGCATGCGGAGCATGACCTCAGAAACGGGCAATGTGCCCGCCCGAGCTCGCGTGCGGCTGCCCGGGATCTCGTCGCGTGCCTACGAGCATCCCGCTGATCGCTCGGCCCTGACCGCTATGCGCAAGCTCACCGGATTCGACGTCTTGCTCCGGCGCCTTGCCGGGCTATTCTCAGACCGTAGCCTCCGGCTCATGTTCCTGGCCAGCGGCGTGCGCGTATCTGAGCGGCAGTTCCCGCATATCCACGACATGGTGCGGGACGGTGCCTATGTGCTGGACCTGCCCACGCTGCCCGAGCTTTTCGTTACCCAGAACCCCCTGGTGAACGCGATGGCGCTCGGCACGGACCGTCCGTTCATCGTGATCACGACCGGCATGGTCGATCTCTACGACGCGGAGGAACTGCGCTTCGCGATCGGCCACGAACTCGGCCACGTGCTTTCCGGGCACACGGTCTACCGGACCATGCTCTTCCACCTGATCAACCTCGTACGGCGGATCGCCTGGATACCGTTCGCCTACGTGGGGCTCCGGCCGATCATCTGGGCGCTCGAGGAGTGGTACCGCAAGTCGGAACTGTCCTGCGACCGGGCCGGGCTCCTGGCCGGCCAGGACGTCGACGCCGCGCGGCGGGCGATGATGAAGATGGCGGGCGGCGCGCAGATGTCCGAACTGAACGCCGATGCCTTCCACGAGCAGGCGCACGAATACGACGCCGTGCCTGACGTGCGCGACGGGCTGCTCAAGCTGCTGCAACTGCAGGGCAACACCCATCCGTTCGCGGTCGTACGTTTCGCGGAAGTCGACCGATGGGCCACCGACGGAAGCTACGAGCGGATCCTGGACGGGGACTACCCGCGGCGCAGCAACGACGGCGACGCTTCCGTGACCGAGGACATGAAAGATGCGGCGCGCTCGTATCAAGAATCCTGGAACCGCACCGCGGATCCGCTGATGGGCCTGGTGCGCGGCATGACGGAAGGCGCGATGGGCGCGAGCGAGCGGCTCTTCGGGCGGTTCGGCAGCCGCGGCGGCGACACCCAGAACTGACCGCGACGCGGTTTGCTCACGCGCCGCCGTGTTCCGTGGCGCCGTGGTCCGTGGCGCCGTGGTCCGGTGGCGCCGCGTTCCGTGGCGCCGCGTTCGAGGCGCCGCGTTCGAGGGCCGTGTTCATGCCGCCGTGTTCCGTGGCGCCGCGTTCGTAGCGCCGCGTTCGTAGCGCCGCGTTCGTAGCGCCGCGTTCGTAGCGCCGTGTTCGGTGTTGATGGCGCCGTGTTCATGCACGGCGCCTTCGTAACGCCGCGTTCCGTGTTCATGCGTCGTGTCCGTAGCGCCGCGTCCGTAGCGCCGTGTTCGTAGCGTCGTGTTCGGTGTTGATGGCGCCGTGTTCATGCGCGGCGCCTTCGTAACGCCGCGTTCCGTGTTCATGCGTCGTGTCCGTAGCGCCGTGTCCGTAGCGCCGTGTTCGTAGCGCCGTGTTCGGTGTTGATGGCGCCGTGTTCATGCGCGGCGCCTTCGTAACGCCGCGTTCCGCGTTCATGCGTCGTGTCCGTCGCGCCGCGTTCATGGCACTGCGTTCCGCGTTCATGGTCACGCGTTCTGTGTTCGTGGTGCCGTGTTTATACCCGGCGCATTCGCAGCGTCCTGTTTCATCGGCGGGTGTTTCATTGCGCGCGAAGCGTTCGTCGCACCGAGTTCCGTCACCCCGAGCTGCGAGTCCATGATCGCGGTAACTTTTCCGCGTATACCGCAGAAAAGTTACCGCGATCACGAAACCGGACGTGGCCGTAGACGTGCGCGCGGTGTCAGCCAGCCCGGAACCGCGACAAATCGGGCGTGTAATCCGGGGATGGAGAAGCCGTGCCGTGGATGGTCACCAAACGCCCAGTCAGTCCGCCGGCAGGGGCGTGGTGAGACCCGCGAGTGGGTGCAGGTTGATGATCTCTGTCTCGATGAGACCCTCCTGGACAAGTGGCAATGACGCCAGAGCCCGATCGACGGGCGCGTGCGAGTCGTCGAAAATAAGAACCGCGCCCGGGCCGCCAGGCGAATAGGCCTCGACGAGGCTTCCATCCGCGTGGAGCCGCTTGAGCGCGGCCATTTCCTCCCCGGCCCGCGGCGCTATCTCGCGGGCAGGATCCACTCCGGCGCCGGGCCGGCAGATGACCAGAACCTTCACCCGCCCGAACCTACCTTGGGTGCGTTCCCGCCGTCTCCTTACGACAGCGATGGCCCATTGCTGCTGCCGGAGTAGCAGCAATGGGCCATCGCTGTCGTTGACCATGCCGAGTTGGTGCTCGCCAGGTGACGCCGGCTAACGAGGCCTGCCCCGGGTGGCGGCTCGGGGCGGCCTGGCGGGTCATGCGGGCCAGCGGGGCCTGCCCGGCGGGCGGGCCGGGGCGGCCTGGCGGGTCATGCGGGCCAGCGGGGCCTGCCCGGCGGGCGGGCCGGGGCGGCCTGGCGGGTCATGCGGGCCAGCGGGGCCTGCCCGGCGGGCGGGCCGGGGCGGCCTGGCGGGTCATGCGGGCCAGCGGGGCCTGCCCGGCGGGCGGGCCGGGGCGGCCTGGCGGGTCTCTGCGGGGCCTGGCTAGCGCGGGCCTGCCCGGCTGGCGGGTCTTGTCGGGCTGGCGGGACTGGCGCGCCGTGGCGGGCTGGCGGGGGGTGAGGACGACGAGATCGTCGCGGTGGACGATCTCGCGCTCGTAGCTGGGACCGAGTTCGCGTGCGAGCCACCGCGTGGAACGGCCCATCAGGTCGGGGATCTCGGCGGCGTCGAAGTTGACGACGCCGCGCGCCACGACGCTGCCTTCTTCGTCGCACAGGTCCACGGGGTCGCCAGCGTCGAACTGTCCTTCGACCCCCGTCACTCCGGCGGGCAGCAGGGATGTCCGGCGGACCGCGATGGCCTCGACCGCCCCGGCGTCAAGGGTCAGCCGGCCGCGGCCCGTGGTGGCATGCGCGAGCCAGAGCAGCCGCGTGGCGGGCCGCCGCGCGTCCGGGGCGAAGTACGTGCCGACCGGATCACCGGCAAGCGCCGCATCGGCCTCGGCCGCCGCGGCGAGCACCACGGGTATCCCCGCGCCCGTCGCGATGAGCGCCGATTCCACCTTGGTCGCCATCCCGCCGGTGCCGACACCACGCCCGCCTGGACGGCCCAGCCGGATCCCGTCAAGGTCATGCCTGCCACGCACCTCAGTGATCCGCCTGGAACCCGCGCGGTGCGGCTCGCCGTCGTAGAGCGCGTCCACGTCGGACAGCAGCACGAGCGCGTCGGCCCTGACGACATGCGCGACGAGCGCTGCGAGCCGGTCGTTGTCGCCGAACCTGATCTCCTCGGTCGCGACCGTGTCGTTCTCGTTGACGACCGGCAGCACGCCGAACTCGAGGAGGCGGTCGAAGGTTCGCTGGGCGTTGCGGTAGTGGGCGCGGCGCATCAAGTCGTCGGCGGTCAGCAGCACCTGTCCCGCCCGCACCCCATGCTTCGCGAAGGCCGCGGTGTATCTGGCGGCAAGCAGAACCTGCCCGACACTCGCCGCCGCCTGCTGAGTGGCGAGATCACGCGGCCGCCGGCTGAGGCCGAGCGGGGCGAGCCCGGACGCGATCGCACCCGAGGAGACGAGCACGAGTTCAGCGCCCGCCGTCGCACGGCCGGCGAGGACGTCGGCGAGCGCGGTGATCCTGTCGTCGTCGATCGCGCCCTCAGCGGTAGTCAGCGAGGACGAGCCCGCCTTGACCACGACCCTGCGTGCGGCGGCGATCGTCGGCCGCGTGCCCGTCATGGCCGCAGCCTGCGATCCGAACCGCGAGGCCCGAGCCGGGCGGAACCCTCATCCTCGTCAGCGCCGAAGCCCCATCGCGGCTCCCAGTCGAAGACAACCGCGTCGTCGTCATCGCCGATCATCACCTCGGCACCGGACCGCGCGCCCGCCTCGGCCAGCGCTTGCTCCACACCCAGGCGCGCCAGTCTGTCGGCGAGATAGCCGACCGCCTCGTCGTTGCCGAAATCGGTCTGCTGTATCCAGCGGCGCGGCTTCTTACCGCAGACGAAGAAGCTGTTCTCTCCGGTCCGCACCACCTCGAAGCCCGGCTCCCCGAGCGGAACCGGCCGGATGACGTGGCGCGTGGGCTCCGCTGCGGGCGTGCTCGCGCGAGCCGCCCCGACCAGCCGGGCCATGGCGAACGCCAGGTCGCGCAGCCCAGCGTGCGTCGCGGCGGAGACGGCGAGTACCTGAATGCCGCGCTCCTCCAGCGCCGGTCGCACCAGATCCGCAAGCTCGCGCGCCTCGGGAACATCGATCTTGTTCAGGACAGCGAGCCGCGGCCGACCCACCAGGTCGGCCCCTGTTGCGGCCGAATAGGCGGCAAGCTCAGCTTCGAGCGCGTCGAGATCGGAAACCGGGTCTCTCCCTGGTTCTTCGGTTGCGCAGTCAAGCACGTGGACAAGCACCGAGCACCGTTCGATATGCCGCAGGAACTCCAGGCCGAGCCCTCTGCCCGAGCTCGCACCCGGGATCAGGCCAGGCACGTCGGCCAGCACGAACTGGGTGTCACCCGCCTCTGCCACGCCGAGGTTGGGCACCAGCGTGGTGAATGGATAGTCCGCGATCTTCGGGCGTGCGGCTGACATGGCCGCGATCAGCGACGATTTCCCTGCGTTCGGGAAGCCGACGAGGCCGACATCGGCCACCGTCTTGAGTTCGAGCACGATGTCCCGCTGCTCACCCGGCTCGCCCTTGAGAGCAAACCCGGGCGCCTTGCGGCGTTGCGAGGCCAGCGCCGCATTACCGAGTCCACCACGGCCGCCCTCGGCCGCGACGCAGCGCGTGCCCACCCCCACCAGGTCAGCGAGGACGCGGCCGTCCATGGTCTTGACCACGGTGCCGTCCGGCACCGGGAGGACGAGGTCGGCGCCACCCGCGCCAGTGCGGTTCGAACCCTGACCTGGCCGCCCGCTCGCGGCCTTGCGGTGCGGGCGCCTGTGATAGTCAAGCAGGGTCGCCACGCCGGCCGAGACTTCGAGGATGACCGAGCCGCCCCGGCCGCCGTCGCCACCGTCCGGTCCGCCAAGCGGCCGGTATTTCTCGCGGTGAATCGACGTGCATCCGTGGCCGCCGTCCCCCGCCTTCACGTGGAGGGACACCTCATCAACGAAATCAGGCATGTCGCGATCCTCACCGGCCGCACTGGAACCGGCACCGCGGGAGAACCCGCTGGCCGTCGGCTCTGCCAGCCCCGGGCGACCTCCCGGAACCCCCGAGAGCTCTGCCAGCCCCGGGCGACCTCCCGGAACCCCCGAGAGCTCTGCCAGCCCGGGGCGACCCCCTGGAACCCCCCGAGATTTAGGGCTGACTCAGACGGCTGGCGTTCCGGCTGGCTTCGCCCTAACGTGCCGCGCGAGCGGTCTCGGCCGGCGCACCATCCGAACCCGGCTCCTGCACGACGCTCACGGCGCGGCGCCCGCGCCGGTTACCGAATTCCACCAGACCGCTGACCAGGGCGAACAAGGTGTCGTCTTTGCCGCGACCGACGCCAGGCCCGGGGTGGAAATGGGTACCGCGCTGGCGTACCAGGATCTGGCCGGGGTGGACAAGCTGGCCGCCGAAACGCTTCACGCCGAGCCGTTGTGCCGCGGAATCGCGGCCGTTACGACTGGACGACGCGCCCTTCTTGTGTGCCATCTCAGCCCTCGCCTTCCGGTGACGTACTGGCGTCGCTTCCCAGCGCCCGCTTGCCCGCAGCGATACCGGTGACCTTGAGCTGGGTGTACTGCTGCCGGTGACCGAGCCGACGCTTGTACCCCGACTTGTTCCTGTAATGGATCATGTTGATCTTCGGGCCAGCCGCAGCGCCAATGATCTCGGCGGTGACCTGATACTTGCGTACCTCGGCCGGATCGCTGACGACCTTGCCATCATCCACGACCAGGAGGGCGGCCAGCGTCACCGTCGAGCCAACTTCACCGGCGAGCTTGTCCACGGTGAGGACGTCGTCCACCGATGCCTTCTCCTGCCTGCCGCCGCAGCGCACGATCGCGTACACGCGAGAACTCTTCTCTCCGTAGGGGTACCGGGCGCTCACAGGGGACACCTGTCATGCTCCGGAGTTTGTCCCGGGCGCCGAAGCCAGGCTACCAGACCGCCACCCTGATCACGCACGAGCCAGCGGACCGTCACCTGAACGTGCCGCAGCGGACCGGATCAGGTTGTGGGCGTGGCCGGTGGCGGCAGAACGGCCGCGGACGGCGCGCCGGGTGACACGGCCGTTGGTGCGGCCTCCGGTGGCTCCGGTGACGGCGCCCGGGCGGCTTCTCCGCAGATGGCGCACCCGAAGACGGCACTCCGGACCGCACTACCGCAGACGACACGTCTGGAGACTGCGCCCCAGACGGCGTGGGCGCAGAGGACACATCAGGTGACGGCGCCCCGGGCGCAACCGCGGCAGACGGCGCACCCGATGACGAGCGCCCCGGGCGGCACTGCCGGGGGTGCGGGCAAAGTCTGGGGAGGCGGAGCCGACGGCGGGCCGCTTGGCGAGCCCGCGGCGGCGGGATGCGCTGGCCCGATGCCCGCGACTGGTGCCGCGACCACCTCAGTGCCTGCCGGGGTCAACGCGGCGGCAGCGGGCGCGCCGTCTTCGCCTGGCGTGGCCTGCCGACGCCGCCTGCGGCGGCCCGTCGGCCGCCCCTCCGCGTGCGCCGTAGATCCGTCGGCGCCCTCCGGCGCGGCGCCAGCACCTGCACCTGTGTCGGTATCGGTATCGGTATCGGCAGCGCCGCTGTCACCTCGGGCACCACCGTCACCACGGGCACCAGCCGATCACCACGGGCACCACCGTCACCACGGGCACCACCGTCACCACGGGCACCACCGTCACCACGGGCACCACCGTCACTGCCGGTGCCGTTGTCACTGCCGGTACCGCCACCGGTGTCGTCGCCAGCGATCACGGGCCCACCGCCGCGGCGCCTGCTGTTGTCACCACCGTTGCCCCGCGCGCGCCCCTTAGCGCCCGGGCCCCTGCTATCGCCCTGACCCCTGCCGTCGTCCTGGCTCTTCGTATCGTCCTGGCTCTTGGTATCGCCCTGGCTCTTCGTATCGCCCTGGCTCTTGGTATCGCCGCTTCTGCCGCCACCCCGGCCGGCCTGGGGCCGCTTGCCGGCGGCCGCGTCGAGCAGATCCAGGGACACGTGCAGACCACGGCCATTGCAGCACTCACACGGCTCGGAGAACGCCTCTAGCAGCCCCGAGCCAACGCGCTTACGGGTCATCTGCACAAGTCCGAGCGACGTGACCTCGGCGACCTGGTGCTTGGTCCGGTCACGGGCCAGGCATTCGAGCATCCGCCGCAGCACGAGCTCGCGATTGCTCTCCAGAACCATGTCGATGAAGTCGATGACAATGATGCCGCCGATGTCGCGCAGCCTGAGCTGACGGACGATCTCCTCGGCCGCCTCAAGGTTGTTGCGGGTGACCGTCTCCTCCAGGTTCCCGCCCTGGCCGGTGAACTTACCCGTGTTGACGTCGATCACGGTCATCGCCTCGGTGCGGTCGATGACCAGCGATCCGCCGCTCGGCAGCCACACCTTCCGCTCCAGTGCCTTCGCGAGCTGCTCGTCGATCCGGTAACTGGCGAACACGTCGGCGTCGCCGTCCCACCTCCGGAGTCGTTCGGCTAGATGGGGTGCGACGTAGCGGACGTACTCGTTCACCGTGTCCCAGCCGTCATCACCGGCCACGACAAGCTCGCTGAAGTCCTCGTTGAAAATGTCCCTGACCACCCGGATGGTCAGGTCAGGTTCGCTGTACAGCAGCTCTGGCGGGCTCGCCGACGCCGCCTTGCGCTCGATGTTCTCCCACTGCGCGGCCAGCCGCGCGACGTCGCGGGCAAGCTCCTCCTCGCCGGTTCCCTCGGCGGCGGTCCTTACGATGACGCCGCCGTTTTCCGGCGTGACCTTCTTGAGTATCTGCTTCAGGCGCGTGCGCTCGGTAACAGGAAGCTTGCGGCTGATCCCCGTCATGGACGCGCCGGGCACGTAGACCAGGTACCGGCCGGGCAGGCTCACCTGGTTGGTCAGCCGCGCGCCCTTGTGGCCCACCGGGTCCTTGGTGACCTGGACAAGCACCGACTGCCCGGACTTGAGCACCATCTCGATCCGCTTGGGCTGCCCCTCCAGCCCGCTGGCGTCGAAGTTGATCTCCCCGGCATACAGCACGGCGTTGCGGCCCTTGCCGACATCGACGAAGGCAGCCTCCATCGAGGGGAGCACGTTCTGCACCTTGCCGAGATAGATGTTGCCGGCCATGGACTGGTGGCTCGCCCGGTCCACGTAGTGCTCGACAAGCACACCGTCTTCGAGCACCGCGATCTGGATGCGCTCACCCTTCTGGCGCACGAGCATGACCCGCTGGACGGCCTCGCGGCGGGCGAGGAACTCGGACTCGCTCAGGACCGGCGGGCGCCTGCGGCCCGAATCCCTGCCCTCGCGGCGGCGCTGCTTCTTCGCCTCGAGCCGGGTCGAGCCCTTGACCGACTGCACCTCGTCGCGGTCGGCCGTGCCAGCCGCGCGCGGCTCGCGCACATGCACCACAGTGTTCGGCGGATCGTCAGCGCCCGTGGCGGGCACCGGCTCGGCGTCCCCCGCACCGCCGCGGCGCCTCCTGCGGCGCCTGCGGCGGGTGGCCGCGCTCTCGCCGTCGCCGTCGGCTCCGTCGGGTTCTGAACCGTCATCGCGCTCGCCGCCAGGGGTACCGGCCTGCGCCGCGGCGGGCTCAGCCGCCTGCTCCTGGCCATCCTGCGCTCGTGCCCCCCTGGACCTGCGCGTCCTTGTGGTCCCGCTCTTCGCCTCGCCGGTCGCTGTCCCCGTGGCCTCGGTGCCGGGCGCGCCGCCAGGAGCGCCCGGGCTGCCCGGTGCGCTGCCTTCCCCGCCCGCGTCCTCAGGCGCGGCCGCCTCGCGATCCTTGCCCGCACCGCCCCGCCTCCTCGAGCGGGTGGATCGCGGCGGCTCGGCCGGTGCGGCGACGCCGTTTGGCGCCTCGGCGGCCGGTTCCTCGCCCGCAGCCCCGATGCGCTTGCGGGCCTGCCCGTGCTGGTCGTGGGCATCGCGGTCGCCGCGGCCACCTGGGGCGGCAGCGGAAGCAGCGACTCTGCCGCCAGCGTCGGTCCCTGAATCAGCCGGACCTTGGGCATCGCTGCCCCCCGCGGCGCCTTCGCCGACGTCGGAACCCTTGCCGCGGCCGCGGCCGCCGCGGCGCCTTCGCCTGCGGACGCCGCCCGCGCCGTCGTCGTCCGCATCGGGTTCGTTCGCAGTGCCGTCTTCGTCGCCGCCCGTTACGGCGGGCACCACCGGCGGAGGCTGGAAGATGACCTGTGGTGGCTGGAAGGTCGCGGCAGGCACAGGTGATACCGGCGCCGCGGCGGCCGGCCCCGACGCCTGCCCAGCGGCTGGCTGCTGGGCTACTGGTGGAACAGCCGACGCCGCCGGCGGCTCCCGGTCCGCGGCCACCCCGCCTGAGCCGGCCGGTTCGTCGTTGTCACGTTCTCTGTTGTCAAGCTCGGTTTCGAGCATCCGGGCAATCTCCCGTCAGGCTCCCGGGCACGAGCGGCTTCCGCTGCGGAAGCCGCTGCGCCGCGCAGGAGCAAATCGTCTGCGCTGGCCGGTGGTGCGCCACTCTGATGGGCCGCACCATCGGCGTTTGGCCTCGTCATTCGTCACGGGCCCATCGAGTCGGGGGCTGGCGCACCACCCGCTGCGGCGCCGCCGTGTGCGGTGCCGTAGCCGGCTGTTGCGCTGCCGGCCGCCCCAGGCTCGGAGAGCCCACCGGCCGCCGCGCCGAGTGGCCCCTGCGCCAGCCGGGTCACCAGTGGCGGTGACAGCGGCGCGAGGCCAGCCACTTGACGCAGCGCGGCCAGAACGTCGTCAGGTCGAACAGCAGGTGTCATGTGCCGAACAACCATTCGAAGTATGGCACATCCACCCGTTACCGAGTCTACGGCACGCCGGTCGGGCTCCAGCGTGACGACCGCCGCACGGGCATCGACGTGCCGGATTCCCTTGGCGGTGAGCCTTTCCACCTCCACCTGGCTGGCGGCCATGAACTCGCGGCACGCCGCGGCCACCACGTCGTCCCGCTCGCCGGGCAGCGTCACGCGCCACTCAGATACCTGCAGGTCGTCAGTCAAACTGCCGGCCCGCACCTCGGCGACGTCGAGCACGTCGAGCACGTCGAGCCCGGCGGGCAGTGCGGCGTCGAGCCGGTCGCGGACATCGCCCGGTGCGCACGGCGACGTCAGGCCGATCTCGAAATACTCCGCCTCGCTCGCGACGCCTGTCGGCACCGCGCCGGCGTAGGAGATCTTCGGATGCGGGGTGAACCCGGCTGAGAAAGCGACGGGCAGCCCCGTCCTGCGGGCGGCCCGTTCGATGGCACGCGCCACGTCCCGATGGCTCGCGAATCGCAGCCGACCCCGCTTGGCGAACCGCACCCGCAGCCGCTGCACGGGCGGCTGCGGCGGCGGACCGGGCGGAACCGGCTTTGACCGGCTCATCTAGGCAAGGCTTTCCCGCCCGGCGCGCCCGGCCGGCGCGCCAGGGCCGCCGGCGCCTGCGGGTCGCGGCTGGCCCACGAGCGTCAGCGGGAGCAGGGTGACCCCGGTCGGGCCCTGCTGAATCTCGGTGCCCATGGTCGGGCAGACGCCACAGTCGTAGCAGGCGGTCCACCTGCAGTCCTCGACTTCGGATGCGCCCGCTGGGTCGACGGCATCCTCCCAGTCCTGCCACAGCCACTCACGGTCGAGCCCGGCGTCAAGATGGTCCCAGGGCAGCACCTCGACATACCCGCGCTCCCTGGTGGTGTACCACGCGAGGTCGACAGGCTCGCCCGCGAGCGCTTCCGCCGCGCACCGCTCCCACCGGTCGTAGCTGAAGTACTCGCTCCACCCGTCGAAACGGCCGCCGTCCTCCCACACGGCCCTGATCACCTTGGCGACCCGCCGGTCGCCGCGGGCGAGCAGGCCCTCGACGATCGAGGGCTTGCCGTCGTGGTACCTGAAACCGATGCTGCGCCCGTAACTGGGATCGCTGCGCAGTGCGGAGCCGAGCGCGGCGAGGCGCCGGTCCACGGCCGAAGCGTCGCACTGCGCCGCCCACTGGAACGGCGTGTGCGGCTTGGGCACGAACGCGCCGATCGAGACGGTGCAGCGGATGTCACGCCGCCCGGTCGCCTCCCGGCCGGCCTGGATCACCTGGCGGGCGAGGCCGGCGATGGCGAGCACGTCCTCGTCCGTCTCGGTAGGCAGACCGCACATGAAGTAGAGCTTCACCTGCCGCCAGCCACTGGAGTAGGCAGTGGTCACCGCGGCGATCAGGTCCTCCTCGGTGACCATCTTGTTGATCACCTTGCGCATCCGCTCAGAACCGCCCTCGGGCGCGAACGTCAGCCCGGACCTGCGGCCGTTCCTGCTCAGCTCGTTGGCGAGGGTGACGTTGAAGGCGTCAACCCGGGTGGAGGGCAGCGACAGGCCGGTGTTCGTACCCTCGTACCTGTCGGCGAGGCCCTTGGCGATCTCGTTGATCTCGCTGTGATCGGCGCTGGACAGCGATAGCAGGCCGACCTCCTCGAAACCGGTCGCGCGGATACCCGCTTCCACCATGTCGCCGATGGTGGTGATGCTCCGCTCCCGCACCGGGCGCGTGATCATTCCCGCCTGGCAGAACCGGCAGCCGCGGGTGCAGCCGCGGAAGATCTCGACACTGCTTCGCTCGTGCACTGACTCGGCGACAGGGACGATGGGCTTGCGCGGGTACGGCCACTCGTCCAGGTCCATGACGGTGTGCTTGGCGACCGTGCGCGGCACGCCACGGCGATTCGGCACCACCTGCTCGATCCGCCCGTCCGGCAGGTACGCCACGTCGTAGAACTTCGGCACGTACAGCTGCGCACCGCCAGCGAGCCTGGCGAGCAGACCATCCCGCCCGCCCGGCCGGCCCGCCCGCTTCCACTCCCTGATCAGGTCGGTGATAGCCAGCGCGGCCTGCTCGCCGTCACCGAGGACCGCGCCGTCCAGGAAATCGGCGATCGGCTCGGGGTTGAACGCGGCGTGCCCGCCCGCGAGCACCAGCGGATGGCCCGGTCCGCGGTCCGCGGCGGTGAGCGGTATCCCGGCCAGGTCGAGCGCGGTGAGCAGGTTGGTGTAGCCAAGCTCGGTCGCGAGGCTGACGCCGAGGACGTCAAATTCGCCGACCGGCCGGTGCGCGTCGACGGTGAACTGCGGAATCTGGTGCTCTCGCATGAGCGCCTCCAGATCCGGCCAGACGCTGTAGGTCCGCTCGGCCAGCACGCCGTCCCGCTCGTTGAGGACCTCGTACAGGATCTGGACGCCCTGGTTCGGCACCCCGACCTCGTACGCGTCCGGGTACATCAGCGCCCACCGCACCTCGGCGCCATCCCAGTCCTTGACGGCCGAATTGAGCTCGCCGCCCACGTACTGGACAGGTTTGCGCACACGAGGGAGCAGCGGCTCCAGCCGTGGGTAGACCGACTCCACCGGCACTGCTCCCCCTCGCGGCGTTCCGTTATTGGGACGTGACCCAGCCTATAAGCGACAGGAACCCTGCGACGCGCTCGCCACCGTTACGCGGGCGCGGCATTATCCCGAACGGCTGCGCGGCATTATCCCGAACGGCTGCGCGGCAAGACCCCCCGTGTCCCGCGGGTCCTTGGCCTGCTGCCCGGCCCCAGCCTGGCAACGCCCGGTCGTCCACTGACCCGCTGCCGTGCGTGGCGCCCTTACAGAGCCCGCCCCCTTGCAGAGCCCGCCCTCTTGCAGAGCCCGCCCTCTTGCAGAGCCCGCCCTCTTGCAGAGCCCGCCCTCTTGCAGAGCCCGCCCTCTTGCAGAGCCCGCCCTCTTGCAGAGCCCGCCCTCTTGCAGAGCCCGCCCTCCCTATGGGGGCGTTGCCCTACTGCTGATTTTTTCAGGCTGTCAAGGGCTGCGGGGGGGGTGAACGCCGTTCCGGGGATAACGGGGCCTGGGATAACCGGTCTGTGGATAACCGGCCGCCGCCAAGTCGGCGGAATCGGGCCTGATCGGCTGCCCGGCGGGCGTCTCTTCGGGGGTGGGGTGCCAGGCAGGCGTCCTCGAGCACTCTTCAGGGGTCAGGTGCCCGATTTGTCGGATCTGCCAACTGTATGGATCTCGTGCGGCTCCGTGGCAACGCCCAGTTTCATGATCGCGGTATTCTTCCGGCGGTATTCGCGGCAAAGTTACCGCGATCATGAGGTGGAACGCCGATCGGGCCGGGCGTGGTTCCGCGCGGTGGGCTCGAGAGTGGCGATCATGGTTCACGGCACTGGCCGGGCCCTCCACCACGCTGGCCGGGCGCGCGGCCCATGCGCTAGCCGGGCGCAGCCCACGGCGCTGGCCGGGCGCGCGGCCCATGCGCTAGCCGGGCGCAGCCCACGGCGCTGGCCGGGCGCGCGGCCCATGCGCTGGCCGGGCGCAGCCCACGGCGCCTGGCGGCCGCTGCGTGCGGCAGTTATGTCGCCAGGCTGTTGAGGCGGGCGGCGAGGAAGTCGCGCTCGACGGCGTTCTCCGTGAGCAGCAGCGCCTCCTCGTAGGCCTGCCGCGCTTCTTCGCTGCGGCCGAGGCGGCGCAGAAAGTCGGCGCGGGCGGAGGACAGGTAGCCGTAGCCCGCGAGTTGCGGCTCCGCGGCGAGCGCATCGAGTGCGGCAAGCCCTGCCTCGGGCCCGCTCGCGAGGCCGACCGCGACGGCCCGATTGAGTGCCACCACAGGTGACGGCCAGATCTGGACGAGCAGGTCGTAGAGCGCGACGACCTCACACCAGTCGGTGTCCTGCCAGGTCGGCGCCTCAGCGTGGACTGCGGCGATCGCTGCCATCAGCGCGAACCGGCCGGGCGGCCTGCGCCGCAGCGCCTCGCGTACGAACGCGATCCCTTCGCTGATCGCCTGCCGGTCCCATTTCGCACGGTCCTGCTCGTCAAGCAGCAGCAGGCGGCCTTCCGCCCCGACGCGCGTGGCGCTCCTCGCGTCGGTGAGCAGGATCAGCCCGAGCAGGCCGGCCACGTCGGCGTCCGCCGGCAGCAGCGAGCGCAGCATTCTGGCCAGGTCGAGTGAGCGCTCCACCAGGTCGCGGCGGACAAGGTCGTCGCCCGCAGGTGCGGTGTGCCCGGTCGTGAAGAGCAGGTGCACGACGGTGAGGACGGCGTGGATCCGCGCGGGCAGCTCCGCGGCTGAGGGGACCCGGTAGGGAATCCGGGCCGCCGCGATCTTCTTCTTCGCGCGGGTGATCCGCGCCGCCATGGTCGTTTCGCTCACCAGGAAGGCGCGCGCCACCTCTGCCGTGGTCAGGCCGCACAGCAGCCGCAGCGTCAGCGCCACCTGCGCCTCCGGCGCGATGGCCGGGTGGCAGCAGGTGAAGATCAGCCGCAGCCTGTCGTCCGCCACCTCGTGCGGGGTGGCATCGCCAGGACCCTGGTCCACCTGCTCTTCGAGCAGCAGCGGCAGTGAGCGGCGCAGCGTGGTGTCACGGCGCAGCAGGTCCAGGCCGCGGCGCCGGGCGACGGTCGTGAGCCACGCACCTGGGTTGGCGGGCACGCCGCGCGATCCCCACGTGGCCAGGGCTCGCGCGTACGCGTCCTGCACGCACTCCTCGGCGAGGTCGAGGTCGCGCGTGACGCGCACCGTCGCGGCGAGCACAAAGGCCCACTCGCGACGGTGCGCGTCCGCGACCGCGGCGGCAACGGATGAGTCCGCGGTCACGTGGGTGTCGGTCAATCGAACGTCCGGATCGGACGCACTTCGACACCACCGAACGGCGTGGGGACCTGCTTGGCCACGGCGATGGCCTCGTCCAGGTTGGCGGCTTCGATCAGGTAGTAACCGCCGAGCGCTTCCTTCGTCTCGGCGAAGGGCCCGTCAGTGACGGCGAAGCCGCCAGCGGAGTCCTTGCGGATCGAGGTGGCGGTGCCGGTCGGCTGGAGGGCATTGCCGCCGCGCAGCGCGGCGGAGTTGTTCTCGCCGAACGCCATGTGTTCCTTGTAGAGCTGGTCCCCCGCCTCCTGGCTGGCGCCAGCCCAGGCGGCCTCGTCTTCATAGAGAAGGATCAGGTATTGCGCCATCGCGCGCCTTCCTTTCTGTCTCGTCTGTCTCGCCCGTGCCGTGCGCCGGGCTCTCATTCGCCGTCCACTACTCCCGACGAGTGGCGTGCGCCGGGATCGACAGCGGCCAACGGAAAATCGCCGCGCCCCCACGGCGGCGGTTCACCCGATGAGCGGGTCGAACAACCACGATCCTTAACGGCTGCCGCGGATACGGCAACCACCAGTGCGGAGATTCCCTGGGAGGCACCCGTTCATGGACCGCAACTGGCACCGCCGTAGCCGCTGCCGCGGCCTTGCGCAACTGGGGCTGTGGATAACCACCCGTTCGCGGCGCGCCATGCACAGATTCTGCTTCACCCCTGCCCCAGCTCTTGACAACATGCCAAGATCAGCAGTGGGGCAGCGCCCCCCTGGGAGGGCGGGCCTTGAAGGGGACGGCAGGCCTTGAAGGGGACGGCAGGCCTTGAAGGGGACGGCAGGCCTTGAAGGGGACGGCAGGCCTTGAAGGGGAAGGCAGGCCTTGAAGGGGAAGGCAGGCCTTGAAGGGGAAGCGGGCGAGGAGCGCGGCGCCCGACGGCAGATCCCGTCCGAGAGCCGTCGCTTGTGGTACGGCGGTGGGATGTCTCAGGGGCCACGGGTGCGGCAGGCTGCGCGGGCGGCTGTACCCCCACGCGGTCGTTAAGGCTCATGTTTCGCCCAAACCCCCCACGGCGGCGCGGCCAGCTAGCCGCGGCGTCCGCTGAAGATCGTGTGGTGCCGGTGGACGGCCTGGAGCAGGCCGATGCCGATCATGTTGGCGAACGTCGCCGTTCCCCCATACGAGACGAAGGGCAGCGGCAGGCCGCTCACCGGCATGATCCCGACCGTCATCCCGATGTTGATGAACGCCTGCGCGGCGAACCAGCAGGCCACGCCGCCGGCGATCAGCGTGCCGAACTGGCTGTCGGCGCGCGCCGCGATCCGCAGCGCCCGCGCGAGCACGACGCCGAGCAATGCGATGATCACGATCGCGCCGATGAAACCGAGTTCTTCCCCCACGACCGTGAAGATGAAGTCGGTCTGCTGTTCAGGGACGAAATGGCCGGTGGTCTGGCCGCCATGGAACAGGCCCTGCCCGAACATCCCGCCCGACCCGATGGTGATCAGCGCCTGGCTCGCGTCGTAGCCGGAGCCGTTGGGGTTTGCCGTCGGGTGGACGAAGGCGGTGATCCGCTGGATCTGGTACTCCTTGAGCAGGTGCATCCGCCACACCGCCAGGGCGGTCGCGACGGTGAGGACCAGCAAGGTCGCGATCCATCGCAGCCGCGTACCAGAGACCACCACCATGCCGAAGATCACCACGGCCAGGACGATGACGACGCTGAGGTCGGGCTGAAGCAGGACCAGCCCGAGCGCGGGCAGCGACACGGCGATCGCGAGGACGAGATCACGCCCGCGAGGGGCCTCGTTGCCGTCGCGCAACTCGCCAAGAACCAGGGCGAGGACGAGGATGAGCGTGACCTTGGCGAACTCCGAGGGTTCGACCTCGAAGCCACCGCCGATCACGATCCACGAACGGGCGCCGTTGATCGTCGCGCCGAGCGGTGTCAGCACGGCGAGCAGGCCGAGGCACGCGAGCAGGTAGCCGATCGGCGCGTAGGTGCGCAGCATCCGGTAGTCGAGCATGCTCACCACGGCGAGCAGCACGAAGCCGATCACGACGTTGAGCAGTTGCTTCTTCAGGAACGCCTGCGGGTCACCGCCTGCTTGCGCCAGTTGCGGCCTGGTGGCCGACCAGATCAACAGCGTGGACAACACGGTCAGCCCGAGCACGGCGCCGATCAGCACCCAGTCCAGACGCCGGACCGGCGAGCCACGCGCGGCCGCGCGGGCGAGCAGCGACCGGCGGCCGCCGAACGAACCCGGACCCGGTGTACGGAGCGCTGGCCGCACGGCCTCGAGCCCGCCGTAGCCCGGGCCACGGAACCGGCGGCCGCCTGGTGGCCTGGGCCCGCGGAGCATCACGAACCGCCCTGGTAGCCGGCCGGCGCCGAGATTGCCCCGTCACTTTGGATCACGGGCAATGCCGAGGGACGCTTGCCGTTCGGGTACGCGGCACCCTGCCCTTCGAGCCCGTAGATCCCGTCCCAGATCTGCCGCGCGCACGGCGCGGACACGTCAGCGCCCTCACCCGACTTCGGGATCATGACCACCACGACGTACTTCGGGTTGTCCAGCGGCCCGAACGAGGCGTACACGGAGGTGGCCTGGCCCCCCGCGACCTCGGCGGTACCCGTCTTACCCGCGACGAACACCTTGCTGAGCGGGAAACCCGCGAACGACCCCGCAGCGGTCCCCTGCGTCGTCACGGCGGCGAGCGCGGTCCTGATGTAGGCGAGCGCGCTCCGCGATACGGGCAGGCGGCCGGTGACCGGCGGCGTGATCCGCTGCTCGACCTTGCCATCAGGTGAGATCAGCGCATCGCCGATCCGCGGGCTGTACAGGGTGCCGCCGTTGGCCAGTGCCGCGTACGCGCGCGCGAGCTGCAGCGGGGTCACCAGCACGTCACCCTGGCCGATGGCGGCGTTCACCGCGTCACCTGGGAGCCAGACGTAGCCGCTCTTGCAGTCCTCGGCCTCGATCTGCTGCACGTAGGAACCATCGGCGTTCCCGTTTTTGCAGTCGTATTTCCTGGTGGCATCCCAGTATTGGAGCTTCCACGCCCGGTCGGGCACCACACCTGGGTTCTCCTCGGGCAGATCGACGCCTGTCGGCCTGCCGAAGCCCCAGCCAAGCTCCATTTTCTGCATCGGGTCGGCGGGCCGTTTCACCGGCGAGCCGTTCGGGTCGTCCTTGAGCCACATCTGGTATGCGAGCTGGTAGAAGACCGTGTCACACGACATCACGAGCGCTTCGTGCAGTGTCATGTCGCCGAGCGACGCCGTGGTCCAGTTGTTGAAGGTCCGGCCGGCGATGTTGACCGCGCCCGGGCAACTGTAGGACGAGTTGGGGTCGTAGCCATCCTTGATCGCGGCCGCTGTGGAGGTGACCTTCCAGGTGGATCCGGGTGCGTACTGGCCCTGGGTGGCGCGGTTGAGGATCGGCTCGCCGCCGGACTGGCTGAAGAGGCGGTTGAATTCCCGCTGCGAGATGCCGCCGGTCCATACGGCCGGGTTGTAGCTCGGATAGTTCGCCATCGCGATCACCCGGCCGGTCGTGGTCATGACTACGGCCGAGCCCGAACTCGTGTCGTTGCCTGCCGCACGTGCCTTGCCGATCGCGCGGGCGAGTGCCTGTTCCGCGTCGGCCTGGATCCGTGCGTCGAGGCTGGTCACGAGGTCGTCACCGGCGTGCGCCGCCGTCTGGCTCACGGTTCCTGTGACGTCTCCGGCGGCGTTCACAGCTACGACGCGGGTGCCTGGAGCGCCGCGAAGCCGCGCGTCATACTGCTCTTCGAGCCCGGCCTGGCCCACCAGGTCAACCCCGGAGAACCCGGTGACCGGGAGGTGGCGGGTCTGCATTTCCTGCGGGGTGATGGGCTGGAGGTAGCCAAGCACCTGCGCCGCGTTGACACCGTCGGTCGCCGGGTAGTCCACGACCGGCTGAACCTGCGCGCTCACGCCCGGATACTCCTGCTGGTTTTCCATGATCTCCAGCGCGACACGGTCGGGCACGTGCTGGTCGATCGGGATCGGCTGGTAGGGAGATCCCGGCCAGCACGGCTGTGACACGCCCCTGGTGCACAGCCGCGTCTGCTCCTGGACCTGACGCAGCGGCACGCCAAGAACCGCGGCAAGGCGCTTGAGCACGGCAGCACCGCCGTCGCTGAGGCTGGCGAGCACCGTCGGCTCGACGGAGACCACGAGCGAGGTGCGGTTGCGCACGAGCGGGCGCCCGACGTCATCGAGGATCTGCCCGCGCACGGACGGAATGATCACGCTGCGCGTCTGGTTGTCGGCGGCGAGCTTGGTGTAGGCGGTGCCGCTCATCACCTGGATGTACCAGACCCGGCCGACGAGCACGAGCAGCAACGCCGCGACCAGCACGTACAGCACCACGACCCGGCGGCGCGACGCCAAGATCATCGGAAGCCTCCCGTCCGCCTGCCACCCATTCTCCAGATCGCCGACCATCCACCGCGTGGGCGAAAGCCGGAAAGCCAGCTACGGCGAAACACCGCTCCGGTACCGCCGGATCGCATCCAGCCGGATCGTGGCGCGCTTGGCCGTGACCGGCGTGACCGGCGTGACCGTGAACCACCGAAACGGGGGCCGCCGAAACGCCGGCCGCCACCGCGGCCGCCACCGCGGGTGCTGCCAAGGCGAGCACCGCCGCCGCCAGGGCCGCCGAAGCGGGGGCCGCTGCGGGCGCCGCCGAAGCGGAGGCCGCTGCGCGCGGCGCCGAAGCCGGGGCGGCCGAAGCGTCCCGTCCGCAGGAACCGGACCAGACCAGACCGGCTCGTGCCGGAACGGCCCATGGCAGAACGCCCACGGCCAGAACGCCCGCTCGCGGAACGCCCCGCGCCGGAAGCCCCCCGGCCGAGAGCCCCCAGGCCGAACGCCCCGGCACCAGACCGAGCCGCGGTGAACTTGGGCCGGGCCGGTTGGTGGCCATGCGGACGCCGCCCGAAGACCTGTCCGGGGCGCGAGCGTAGCCGCGATCCCCGGTTCGTGCCGATGCGCAGCCGGACCGGCGAGCCGCCGACCAGGCTGCCGCCGGAAAAGACGCCCGTCTTGCCACCCGCCGTCATACCCGCACGCCTCGACGAGCCGAACCGCAGGCGCGGCGGCTTCGCCGGCCGGACACCAGCCGTCATGCCCGGCGGCTTCGACGGGCCGAAGCGAAGCCGGGGCAGCGGGGATAGCCGCCTGCCATGCCCAGCCGCGGTGCCCGCGCTGCCGGCCCACCCGTCTGCCGCGCGGCCGCTCGCGGCGAGCAGGCTGGCCGGCGCGCCGGTGCCGATGCGGCCGGCGGATCCTCCCGTGCCCGGCCGGAGCCGCGGCTCCCTGGGCTGGCCCTTGCCACCACCACCGCGGCGCGCCGCGTAAGGCGTGGCCGGCGAGCCCGCACGCGCCAGCGCGGCAGCGGGGTCTTCCGCTGCCTGACCGGCCCATCGGGTGAGCCTGAGCACCAGATACAGCACGAATGGGCACAGGAGCACGTCATACGCGGCAGAAAGCGGCAGCACATGCCTCGCCGCGGCCCACGTGACGCCCGGCTCGCCGAATGTCACCCCGACGACCGCGTACAGGACCGAACCGCAGACGACACCGACAGCCATCGCCGTGATCGGCAGGAACGCGGACCGGTCGATCTCGCCGGCCACGCTGCCGCAGACATAACCGGTAAGGCAGAAGACCAGGGCGTACGCGCCGATCGCGTGGCTCGCCGGCGGAGCAAGATCCAGAGCGAGGCCCGCCGCGAAGCCCACGACGAGACCAGGCAGCGGGCCGTTGGTGAGCGCTATCGCAACCACGACGAGCAGCACCAGGTCAGGCGCGATCCCGCCGGGAAGCGGCAGAACGTCAAGCACGGTCAGCTGGACGATCAGCGCCGTCGCCACCAGCGCGCCGTAGGCGAGTGCCCGCGCCACGCTATCCCCCTACGGCAGCAGCGCCGCCGACACTGGGAGGGGTGGCCGGTTGGGTTGCCGAGCGGGCCGGTGAGCGGGTTGGTGAGCGGGCCGGTGAGCGGGTTGGTGAGCGGGTTGGTGAGGCGCCCGCAGCGGGGGCCGCGGCGCCGCGCGTGACAGTGGGCGCCGCACGTGGTGCCGCCCCGGACGTGGCGCCAGGTGCGGCGCCCTGCTGCGCTCCAGCTGACGGAACCGGCGATCCCGCTTGTGACCGGCCCGCTGACGGGGTTGGTGACGGAGTCACCGACGCGCTCGGTGACGGGTTCGGCGGCAGCACCGAGTCACGCGGGTTGTGACGCGGTGGCACTATCACGACGCCAACGACATCCAGCGCCGTGAACTGCACGAACGGGCGCACAATCGCCGTGCGGGTCAGCGCGCCTGGCGTGGATTCCACCTGCGTAACGACGCCGATGGGGACGCCGGGCACGTAAGGATGACCACCGACCGAGCCGAGCGTGACCATGCGCTGGCCCGGCTGCAGGACCGCATTGGCGTCGAGCAGTTCCACCCGCAGGCCGCCTTGGGCGGACATGCTCTTGCCCGTGCCGCGCACCACGCCGATCTCCTGCGAACCCTCAAGCCGGCAGCCGACCGCTGAAGTGGCGTCTGTGGCAAGCAGCACGGTGCTCGTGCCCGGGCCCGCCTGGATGATCCTGCCGACCAGGCCGGCCTCGTTCAGCACCGTCTGATCGGTGGTGATGCCGTCCTGGGTGCCCGCGTCGATCGTGACCGTGTCCTCGTAACCCACACCGATGCCGATCACGTGGGCCGCGACGAGCCGGTAACCTCCCCTGCCCGCGAGCTGCAGCAGCCTGCCCAGCTCGGCGGCGTCGGTCTTGTTGAGCTGGGCTGCGCTCAGTTCGGCGCGCAGCCGCTGATCTTCCTGCTCCAGTGCCTGGATCTTGCCGCGCGCCGCTGGCGCACCCACTTCCGCCTCGAAGAAGCTGGTGACCGGCCGGGTGATGCCGGCCGACACCCGCTCCACGGGCCCGAAGACGGCAGCGGACGCACTGCGCAGGCTGCCGACGCCGGCGTAGCCCCGGTGGTCGAGCGTGATCAGCCCGATGGCGACGACAAGCAGCACGCCGAGGACCAGCCGCGTCCGCCCGGTGTCGTGCACTCAGCCACCCCCAGGTGTGGTCAGCGTGTCGTCGTCGCTAGCGGCGTGTCTCCGGGACCAGCACCTGCTGGAGTGCGTCAAAGTCCTCGACGCACTTACCGGTGCCGAGCACGACAGAATCGAGCGGGTTGTCGGCCAGGTGGATCGGCATGCCGGTTTCTTCGCGCAGCCGCTCGTCCAGGCCCCGCAGCAGTGCCCCGCCGCCGGTCAGCGCGATCCCCCGGTCCATCACATCGCCTGCGAGCTCGGGCGGGCATTTGTCGAGTGTGGTCTTGACGGTATCCACGATGGTGCTGACCGGCTCCTCGATTGCCTGCCGCACCTCCTCGGCTGAGATCACGATGGTCTTCGGCAGCCCGCTCACCAGGTCCCTGCCGCGGATCTCCGCGTGCGGCTCGTCTGATGAGGGATAGGCAGAGCCGATCGCCATCTTTATCTCCTCAGCGGTCCGCTCGCCGAGCATCAGCGAGTATTCCTTCTTGGCGAACGTGATGATCGCCTGGTCCAGTTCGTCGCCGCCGACACGGATGGACTGCGACGTCACGATCCCGCCGAGCGAGATGACCGCCACCTCGGTCGTCCCGCCACCGACGTCGACCACCATGTTCCCTGTCGGCTCATATACGGGCAGCCCGGCCCCGATCGCGGCGGCCATCGGCTCCTCGATGATGTAAACGCGACGCGCGCCCGCCTGGTGCCCTGCTTCCTTGACCGCACTCTGCTCCACCCCGGTGATCCCGCTCGGCACGGCGACCACCAGCCGCGGTTTGGCCAGGTGTCTGCGGCGGTGAATCTTCTGGATGAAGTACCGCAGCATCCGTTCAGTGACGTCGAAATCGGCGATGACCCCGTCCTTCAGCGGCCGGACAGCCACGATGTTGCCCGGGGTACGGCCGATCATCCGTTTCGCCTCAACGCCGACCGCCACGATCTTGCCACTGTTGGTGTTGAGCGCCACGACCGACGGTTCGTTCAGCACGATGCCGCGGCCGCGCACGTACACCAGGGTGTTCGCGGTGCCGAGGTCTACCGCCATGTCACGGCCAAGGAACGCCAGCGTGTTGCTCATGAGGAACGAGAGCCTTCCCAGACAAAACTCTGCGTGATCTGCTGATTACGTTCGATGCCGATGCCGCGCGCGGCGAACGCGGCAACGTGTCATTCATCGGCCGGCCAGAAACTGGTTAAACAAGCTCCGGAAAGAAGATCTTGATTTCCCGCTCTGCCGAGTCCGGCGAATCGGAGCCGTGCAGGATGTTCTCCTGTACCTCGAGCCCGTAGTCGCCGCGGACCGTACCCGGCAACGCGGTGATCGGATCGGTCGCGCCCGCGAGCGCCCGCAGGGCCTCGACGGCCCGCACGCCCTCCACGACCAGCGCGACGAGCGGCCCGGATGTGATGAACTCCACCAGCGAACTGAAGAACGGCTTGTCCACATGCTCCGCGTAGTGCGTCCGCGCCGTTTCCCGATCCACGGTCCGCAGCTCCATCGCCACGATCCGCAGGCCTTTACGTTCAATACGGGAGACAACATCGCCGATCAGGCCACGGCCGACGCCGTCTGGCTTGATCAGGACGAGGGTGCGTTGAGACAAAGATTCACCTCGCTGTGACGTGCGCGGATTGATCATCTGAGCCGATCGAAATAGCTTTGCGTCCGGAGCTTACCCGGCCGATGGGGTGCCGACGCGGGCACGGCACGCGCATCCGCCAGGCAAACCGCCATCGCCGCGAGCCGTGCGCCTGGCGGCGGGCCGCGCCGCCCCCGGCTGGCCCTTGCGAGACGTGTCCCGCGCCTGGGTGCCGCGCCGTGGTAGGCGCGCCGCGCGGGGGGCGCGCCGCGCGGGGGGCGTGCAGCGCGGGGGGGCGTGCAGCGCGGGGGGCGTGCAGCACGCGGCGTGCAGCGCGCGGCGTGCAGCGCGGCCGGCGGTCCGGTGCCACATCCGCGCAGCCGTTATGGACAATGATCCTTAACGGCTCACGCGGGCGTGGCACAACCCCTGCCCGCATGACGCTCAGCCCCGGCCACCAGCCAAGCGGACCGCATCTCCGGGGTCACGGGCGGCGGGGGCGGGCTGTACTGGCTAGTGCCGAGCGTGCTGGTAGCGGTGATATGCGGCCTGGCCAATGCCCGGGTGCTGCTCATCGAGATCCTGCGCTGAAGGATCGAGACCCTGCCGTTAAGGATCGGGATCCTGCCGTTAAGGATCGGGATCCTGCGCTAAGGACCCCGGCGGTCGGTACGTGGGGTGGCCGCGGCGGCGTCGGAGCGCACGGTCATTTCGTCAGGCTGTGCTCGACGCGGTACCCGAGCCACATTCCTGTCACCCAGAGAACGGCGAACACCGAGCCGAGGAAGAACATCGCGGGCACCACGATCCCGAAGGCGATCACGACTGCCTGCAAGACGGTGCCGGCCACGTAGGGCCAGCGCCCGAAGCGCCCGACCAGGCCCGCGAGCACCACGGCAGCCACGGCCGCCGCCCCGCCCACGCCTCCCGCGCGCGCCGGGCTCGCGTGCCCGATCACGATGGCGACGGGGATGGCGAGCGCGATGACGATCGACTCGAGCGCGAGCACCGTGGCGCACAGCCGCCTCATTCGCGATCCTCAGTCCGCAGGTCCGCGCTGCGCTGCCCCGGCTGACCTGGTCAGCAGCAGGCGCGCCTCGCCGGAGGTCGCCACCGAACCGGTGATGAGGACGCCCGAGCTGCCGAGCACCGCGCCGCCACCAAAGCCCTCGGCCTCATCGGCCAGACCGACCGCGATGTCGATCGCGTCGTCCAGGCCGGCCGCGGCACGCACCCGCTCGGGGCCGAAAACCTCCGCAGCGAGGTCGGCGAGAGCAGCGACATCCATCGCGCGGGCGCCGGAATTACGTGTCACCACGACCTCGGAGAGGACCGGCTCCAGTTGCTCCAGAATTCCTTGTACGTCCTTGTCCGCACTGACCGCGACCACACCGATAAAGGCCGCGAACGCGAACGACTCCTCCACAGCCGCCACCGTCGCCGCCATCCCGGCCGGGTTGTGCGCGGCGTCGACAAGCACCGTCGGGCTGCGCCTGACGACCTCGAGGCGGCCGGGTGCGGTCATCTGGGTGAACGCCTCGCGCACGAGCGCGATGTCCAGCGCGCCGGGCGGGTCACCGGCGGGCTGGATGCCGTCAGGCAGCAAGCTGGCGGCCGGCGCGCCGGCGAACGCCTCCACCGCGGCGAGCGCGCACGCCGCGTTGCCCGCCTGATGGGCGCCGAACAGCGGCAGGAACAGGTCGTCGTAGACGCCGCGAAGGCCGCGGAGGACCAACCGCTGGCCGCCGAGCGCGACGTCCCTGTGCAGCACGCCGAACTCGATTCCCTCACGCGCCACGCTCGCGCCGGTCTCCGAGGCGCGGCGCAATAGCACCTCCGCCGCTTCGACCGGCTGCTGTGCCAGGACCGCCACCGCACCCGGCTTGATGATCCCTGCCTTTTCCGTGGCTATCAGCTCGATCGTGTCGCCCAGGTAACGCGTGTGGTCCATGGAAATCGGAGTGACGACGGCGACGGAACCATCGGCGACGTTCGTCGCATCCCACGTGCCGCCCATGCCGACCTCGACCACCGCGACGTCCACGGGAGCATCGGCGAAGACCGCGAACGCCATGGCGGTCAGCACCTCGAAGAAGGACAGCGGCGGACCGCCGCGCGAGTCGGCCAGCTGCACATACGGCAGCACCTCGGCGTAGGCCGCCACGAACTGCTCGTCGCCGAGGGGTTCCCCGTCAACGCAGATCCGTTCCCGCATGGATGTCAGATGAGGGCTGGTGAACCTGCCGGTGCGCAGCCCTCGCGCACGCAGGAGCACGTCGATCATGCCCGCTGTCGACGTCTTGCCGTTGGTCCCGGTCACATGAATGACGGCGTACTGCCGCTGTGGCGTGCCGAGCAGTTCCATCAACGCCTGAATGCGGTCGAGTGAGGGATCGATCTCCCACTCCACGCCGCGCGCGCGGATCGCCGCCTCGGCATCGGCGAAGCTGGCCGGCAGTTCGGGACTCACAGGCCGGCGCCTCCGGTGCCAGGGGCTCCGGCACGAAGCAGGCCCGCGCGAAGGAGCCCAGGATCAGGGGCCGCCGGACAAAAGACCGCGCCAACATGGACCGGGGCGGTGCCGAGCCCGGGAGCACCCGACCTCGGGGCAGCGAGCCCGGGAAGCGGACTACCCAGGGCCGGTCGCCAGGCAATCGGCTCCCCGGAGGCGGGGCGGGCGGAGACGCTCACGTGGGAAGCCTACTCAAGCCGCCAGGCAGGCATGCGGAATGGCCCATGGCCCAGGCTCACGGCCCGGCGGCTGCGCGGCGCCACCTCCGCGCTGTCGAGCAGGGTCACCCGTGCCGCGGCCGCGAACAGGTCCAGGGCACAGCATGCGCAGGTGGTGATCGGACATGATCCCGAACGGCTGCGCGGGCAGACGCGGCACACAACCCGGCCCCGCCCACCGCCTGGCACACTGCCCGGCCCGCTGTCCCCACGACAGGCCCCGGAAAACGCGGCACAGCATGCGCAGGTGGTGATCGGACATGATCCCGAACGGCTGCGCGGGCAGACGCGGCACACAACCCAGCCCCGCCCACCGCCTGGCACACTGCCCGGCCCGCTGTCCCCCACGACAGGCCCAGGTACGCTGCCTGACTGTGACGGCGCGACGGGCACCGCGATCCCGCTCGCTGGGTGCGATGACGGCGGACGGCGTCTTTCTTCCTGAGTTCTTCCTTCCTGAGTTCTTCCTTTCCGAATGGAACGACCGCACTCCGGGCGAGCGTCGCAGCATCAGCCGCGCGCGACGGCTCGCCGACGTATTCGGGCTCCTGGGGCAGGCCAGGCCGGTGCTGAGCGTTGTCGGTTCCAAAGGCAAGGGGACGGCGGCCACCTACGCGTCCGCGTGCCTGGCCGCGGCGGGACAGCGGGTCGTCACGGTGACGAGTCCCGGCTACCGCGGCGCCGCGGAGCGGATCCGCGTCAACGGCCGGGCCATATCGCCCGGCGGCCTGCTCGACCTGGCGACGCGGCTGCGTGCCGCGCGCGACCGCGCATGCGAGCGGACCGTCGGCGGCACCGGAGCCGGATACCTCGCCCCGACCGGGCTGTTCACGCTTGCGGGCGCGCTGCACGCACAGGACATCGCCGCGGACGTGATCGTCCTCGAAGCTGGCATGGGCGGAATCAGCGACGAGATCAGCCTCTTCACACCGACCGTCGTGGCGCTCACCCCAATTTTCGCCGAGCACGTGGGCAAACTGGGTGACACGCCCGCCGAGATCGCACGGAACAAGGCCGGGATCGTCACGCCAGCGACCCTCGGCGTGCTGACGGTCCCACAGACGGGGGATGTGCAGCGAGAGATCGAGGCGACGGTCAGGACGCGGTCGGAGGGCCGCGTGCAGGTCGAAATCGTAGAGCCGGGAAGCACGGCCATCTCGCCGCGCCTGCTTCCGGCCGGCCTGGGCGCGCGCAACGCCGAGCTTGGGTGCGGCGCCGCGGAGCGGCTGCTCGACGGCACGGGCCAGGCACAGCCAGCGCGCCCGAAGCTGGCATCGGTTCTTGGTTCGGTCCGGCTGCCCGGCCGACTGTCGCGGCACGAGCTGCCCGGATCACACACAGAGTTGATCGTCGACTCGGCGATCAGCCGGGCCGGGATCGCCGCCGCGCTCGCCTGCGCGGCGAAGTGGTGGCCCGATATAGATCATGTGCTGCTCTGCCTGCCAGATCACAAGGACGTGTCCGGAGCGATCAGCGAACTCGGCGGGCTGCCCGTGACATTCGTGCGGCTGCCAGACGAGCATCTGCGGTTCGCCCATCCGCTGCCCGCCGGCTGGCGCGTCATCGATGCCGCGCACCTGACCCGTGAACTCGCGGCCGGTCTCGGCCACCGCGTCATGGCGCTCGGCACGGTGTACTTCACCGGCCGGGTGCTTGACCTCGTAGCCGCCGACATGGAGTCTCTCTTCGCCTGCTGAGCCGCCCGCACCTCGGCCCAGCCGCTGTGGGCCAGGACCGTGGATGTGCTGTTGCGGGTCGCGGGCGACCCGCAACAGCACATCCACGGTCACCTCAGCGCTGCTGGCCCTGGAACTTTGCAGCTGCGGGCAGTACCGGCGAGGGCCGAGTGACGCCTGGTGACACCGCGGGGTGCCAGCGACGCCCGGGCACGCGCACTGCGAGGCGGGTGGGTGAGCCGGATGGCGGCGATGGTTGGCCCGTTGGGGGCGATAGCGCCCCAACGGGCCAACGATCACGATTCAGGCCGCAACGCATCCGCCGTCACACCACCTCATCACCAGCAACCCGGCGTCAGCCCAGACCACCACGGCCCCGCTCCTTCAGGGATGAATAGCTACATTCAGGCAATGACGCGTCCCGGAGGGCGCCGGGCCTTCATGATCGCGGTAACTTTCCGGCGGATATCGCGGCAAAGTTACCGCGATCATGGAACCGCCTTGAGCGGGCACGATGGTACATGTTGACGGCCGTGCGATAGCGCCCTCATCGCGCCAACGATCATGGGCGGGGTGGAACCGGGCGGCGGCACAGGCAGCTACAGCAGCGCGGATGTGCGGCCCAGGCGCGGCGGGCCGGCGGCCATCGGCCCACAGCCTGGGAGGGCGCAGTCCCGGCCGGGGCGCAGTCCCGGCCGGGGCGGAGCCAGCCGGACTTGGTGACCAGTCCCGGTCAGGCGGACTTCTCGCGTGGGGTGCGCTTGGCCGGAATTTCGCGCGGGACGAGCGTCGGGTTGACATGCTCCAGAACGGCCGCGCCAGTGATCACAACGCGTTCGACGTCCTCGCGGCTCGGCACCTCGTACATCACGGACAGGAGCACTTCTTCCATGATCGCCCGAAGCCCGCGCGCCCCGGTGCCGCGCAGGATCGCCTGGTCGGCGATGGCTTCGAGTGCGTCCTCCGTGAACTCCAGGTCCACGTTGTCCAGCTCGAAAAGCCGGTGATACTGCCTGACGAGCGCGTTACGTGGCTCGGTCAGGATCAGGATGAGCGCCTCGCGGTCCAGGTTGTGCACGCTGGTGATCACCGGGAGCCTGCCGACGAACTCAGGGATCATGCCGAACTTCAGCAGGTCCTCCGGCATGACGTCGGCGAAGGCGTCCGGTGAGATGCGGTCGTCCTTGGAACGGAGCACCGCGTTGAAGCCGATGCCCTTACGGCCGATCCGGTGCTCGATGATCTTTTCGAGGCCGGCGAATGCCCCGCCGCAGATGAACAGGACGTTCGTCGTATCGATCTGGATGAATTCCTGGTGCGGGTGCTTACGGCCGCCCTGCGGAGGAACCGACGCGGTCGTGCCTTCAAGGATCTTCAGCAGCGCCTGCTGCACGCCCTCGCCCGAGACGTCGCGAGTGATCGACGGGTTCTCGCTCTTGCGGGCGATCTTGTCGACCTCGTCGATGTAGATGATCCCGGTCTCGGCCTTCTTGACGTCGTAGTCCGCCGCCTGTATCAGCTTGAGCAGGATGTTCTCGACGTCCTCGCCGACGTAGCCCGCCTCGGTCAGCGCGGTCGCGTCGGCGATGGCGAACGGCACGTTGAGCAGCTTCGCGAGCGTCTGGGCAAGGAGCGTCTTGCCTGAACCGGTCGGCCCGAGCAGCAGGATGTTGGACTTCGCGAGCTCGACAGCGTCCTCACGGGCCCGCTCGCCACCTCCGCCGCCGGAGTGGACTCGCTTGTAGTGGTTGTACACCGCGACGGACAGGGCCTTCTTGGCCTTCTCCTGGCCGATCACGTAGCCGTCGAGGAACTCGTAGATCTCACGCGGCTTGGGCAGGTTGTCCCACTTCAGCTCGGACGGCTCGGCGAGTTCCTCTTCGATGATCTCGTTGCACAGGTCGATGCACTCGTCGCAGATGTACACGCCAGGGCCGGCAATGAGCTTCTTGACCTGCTTCTGGCTCTTTCCGCAGAACGAGCACTTCAGCAGGTCACCACCATCGCCGATACGTGCCACTCAGGTACTCCTTTGCGTGGGGCCGCCTTCGGCAACGCGGCTGATACGCACACCGCCCTGCCTAACACTGACGCTACCGCCTCACGGACGCTGGTGAGCCCTTCGGTGTAGCGCCGGGTCGGGTGGATCCTCCCGGTTAGGACGACACTACCTCGGCCCGGGCCTTTCGGCTCGACAGAACCTCATCCACCAGACCGTATTCTTTTGCCTCTTCTGCTGTCAGGATCTTGTCGCGCTCGATGTCCTTGCGGACCTGGTCCTCGGACTTGCCTGTGTGCAGGGCGAGGATCCGCTCGAGCGCGGCGCGCACCCGCATGATCTCCCTGGCCTGGATCTCGAGGTCGCTCGACTGACCGTAGCCGCCCTCGGTCGCTGGCTGGTGGATCAGGATGCGGGAGTTCGGCAGCGCCATCCGCTTGCCCGGGGTGCCCGCGGCGAGCAGCACGGCCGCAGCGGACGCGGCCTGGCCGAGGCAGACGGTCGAGACCTCAGGGCGCACGTACTGCATGGTGTCGTAGATCGCGGTCATCGAGGTGAACGAGCCACCCGGCGAGTTGATGTAGATCGTGATGTCGCGGTCCGGGTCGATCGACTCCAGGGTGATGAGCTGCGCCATGACGTCGTTGGCCGAGGCGTCGTCGATCTGGACCCCGAGGAAGATGATCCGCTCTTCGAAGAGCTTGTTGTACGGGTTCATCTCCTTGACCCCGTACGTGGTCCGCTCGACGAAGGACGGGATGATGTAGCGGGCCTCTGCCAGCCGAGGATGGGCGCTCACGTCCGGTCCCTCCGCCGTGTGCGAGATATTCATGAGACCGGGCCTTCCGACGGTACCTGGGTGGCGCTGCGGACCACGTGGTCGACGAGACCGTAGTCCTTCGCCTCCTCTGCGGTGAACCACCTGTCGCGGTCGGAGTCGGCTTCGATCTGCTCCGCCGGCTGCCCGGTGTGGGCCGCGATCAACTCAGCGAGCGTGTGCTTCACGTACAGCATCTGCTCCGCCTGGATCTTGATGTCCGACGCGGTGCCGCCGATCCCGCCGGACGGCTGGTGCATCATGATCCGCGCGTTCGGCAGTGCGTAACGCTTGCCCGTCGTCCCCGCGCACAGCAGGAACTGGCCCATCGAGGCGGCCAGGCCCATCGCGACCGTCCGGATGTCGTTCGGGACGTACTCCATGATGTCGTAGATCGCCATACCGGCGCTCACCGAGCCGCCGGGCGAGTTGATGTACAAGCTGATGTCACGGTGGTCGTTCTCGGAGGCGAGCAGCAGGAGCTCGGCACAGATGCGGTTGGCGATCTCGTCGTCCACCTGCTGGCCGAGAAAAATGATGCGGTGCCGCAGCAGCCGCTGGAACACCTGCTCGGTCAGCGGCATGGGCGTAGGGGCCTCTGCAACCCGCGCCAGAATCCGCGACGGCTCCTCAATGGTCGGAGGCGTGGTCACTAGCTCACCTGTTCCGTAGTGGGCGGTAGGGCATTCGCTGATTTTTGGTCTCGCTGACTGTGACATTAACGCGGCCTAGGCCCCCCTGCGTCCGCAGATGCTCGCTGTTCGCTGTCGGCTCAGCAGAACACATGACTGGAGCACGCGAGAACACCCCGGTAGGCGCGCGCGGCGCGGGCGCCCACCGTTCCTGCCGACCCCGTTCCTGCCGACCGCGCGCCGGGGGGTCGGCAGGAGCATGGGCGTGGCACGCGCCCGGGCGTGCCACCAAGCGGGGCGCGGCCCGCTTGTTGCCACCCCAGCAATGGCCATGGCTGGGGTAGGCGTGCGGGACGACGGTGGCTCGCCCGTTCGGATGACGGCACGCATGGAGGTGTGGCACGCGCGGGAGCGTGGCGCCGCCACCGGTGGCCCGGCCGGCTCGCGGCGGGCGTGACGCGGACGGGATCGCCCGCGCCGTGCACATCCGGCGGCACATCCGGCGGCACTGGCGTGCGCCGCCGGAGTCGGCCGGCGGTCAGCCCCGCGCGCCGCCAGTGCCCGAGTCGTCGGCGGCGCCACTTGCCGCAACGGCCGCGTCCGCGTCAGCAACAGCCACGTCTGGCACCTCGGCCTGCCCGGACGCGGCCTGCTCATCCGCCGCCTGCATCCGGCCGCCGGCGCTGCTCATCCGCCGCCTGCCCGGACGCGGCCTGCTCATCCGCCGCCTGCCCGGACGCGGCCTGCTCATCCGCCGCCTGCCCGGACGCGGCCTGCTCATCCGCCGCCTGCTCAGCCGCCTGCCCGGACGCCGCCTGTGCATATGCGGCCTGCTCGGACGCGGCGATCGCGGCCAGGTCGACCTCTTGCCCGGAGCTGTCCTTGATGGCTGCGCGCTTGACGATGAGATCCAGGGCCTTCGCCCGGAGCACGTCGCTGACGGCCGAGCCGAGCTGGCCCGAGTCGCGAAGGTGCATCGCGAGCTGATCGGGTGACACGCCCATCCGCTGCGCCTGCTGCACGACGAAGGCCGTCAGCTCGGCGTCCTCCACGCCAAGCTGCTCCTGCGACGCGAACTGGTCGAGCAGGAAGTTGGCCCTGATCGTCTTGCGGGCGTCCTGCTCGATCTCGGCGGCGAGCTGGTCCGCGGATTTGCCGACCGACTCCAGGTAGGCGTCACGCCCGGCCCCGATACGCTCGAGCTGATCGTCGATGGCACGGTTCCTGCGTTCCGTTTCCTCCGCGACGACGGCATCGGGCAGCGGAATGTCGATCTTGTCGAGCAGCGCCTCAACCGCGCGGTCGCGCGCCTGGCCCGCCTGCTGCAGGCGCTTCATCCGCTCCAGTTGCGCCCGGGTGCCCGCCCGCAGCTCGCCGATCGTGTCGAACTCGCTCGACAACTGCGCGAAGTCGTCGTCGAGCTCGGGAACCTCCTTGACCTTCACGCTGTGCGCGGTAACCGTCACCACGGCTTCCTCGCCCGCGTGGTCGCCACCGGCCAGCTCGGTGCTGAACGTCACGGATTCGCCCGCCGTCATCCCTTCGAGCGCGGCGTCGAGCCCGTCGACCAGCGTGTCGTCGCCGATTTGGTAGGACAGGCCGCTCGCCTGCGCGTCCTCGACCTCCTCGCCGCCGACCGTCGCGGACAGGTCGATGGAGGCATAGTCGCCCTCGCGAGCCTGCCGGTCCACCGACTTCAGCGAGGCGAACCTGTCACGCAGCCCACCGAGGTAATCCTCGACCTCGTCGGGGGTCACGACGGCGTCGTCGACGGTCACCGGGAGCCCGTCGACGTCAGGGACCTCGAACTTGGGGCGGATGTCGACCTCGGCGGTGAAGCTCAGCTCAGTACCGTCGTCGAGCTTGGTGATCTCGAGTTCTGGCTGGCCGAGCGCGTGCACGCCGTTGTCCTCGAGTGCCTGGCCGTAAAGCTGCGGTACCGCGTCGTTCACCGCCTGCTCGAGCACGACGCCGCGGCCGAAGCGCTGGTCGATGATGCGCGGCGGGACCCGGCCGGGCCGGAACCCGGGCACCCGGACCTGCTTGGCGACCTCACGGTAGGCACGGTCGATGTTCGGCCTCAGCTCCTCGAAAGGAACCTCGATAATCAGCTTCACCCTGGTCGGGCTCAGCTCCTCGACGTCGGTCTTCACTTACGGTGTCACTCCTTCGGGCCCGCATCTGCGGAATCGGCGCGCGTCGCGGCAGCCGTTCGGGACTGAGGGCATATCCCGAGATCTCTGACGGCGCGGATCCGCATCCACCGAGATCTACGGGACACACCCTAGGGGCGCCCCGGTTCCGATCAGGTCGCTGCGTCGTGTCCGGTCACTGACGGCTACGGCCGCCCAGTCTAGTGCTGACGCGGTGATGGGGGCGGATCAGCCGTGCCGCCAGGGGTGAGGCGCTGGTTCAGCCATTGGAGGGCCTGGCCGATCTCGCGCTTCCAGGTGCGGAAGTTGTGACCGCCCACGGGCAGGATGAGCTCGTAGCCGCGCATGGGCGGGCGGATCATGCTCAGGAACCTGAGGGTCGGCAGATAGTCGTCCTCGCCGACGCGGCTGCTGGTCAGGAGCACGGACACGGGCGGCGGGGGGTGATGGCCGAGCCGCCAGAACAAGTCGTTCTCCGACCGGTACGCCGCGCTGTGGCCGTAAAGGCTGCCGGTGGTGAAGTCCTGGATCGCGTTGTAATACCCGGAGAGCGACACGGCGGCGCCGAAGCGGTCCGAATGCATCATGGCGAGCTTCACGGCGCAGTAGCCGCCGGTCGAGTCGCCCATGACGGCCCACCCGCCGGCGCCGGTGGCGACACGGAAGGTCCGCTCGACCGCGAGCGGCACGTCCTCGGCGAAGAATGTCTCCGCTTGCGGGCCGTTCGGGATGTCGGTGCATTCGGTGTCGCGGGGCATGTCGACAGAAGAGAACATCATCACGAAGATCGTTGGCTGCAACCGGCCCTTCGCGACTCCCGCCGCTACCGCACCCGGCAGGTTGAGCCGGGTGATCTCGCTGCGCGGGTCACTCGGATAGCCGGTCAGCACGAGTACCGCGGGGAACAGCCGGTCAGCGTACGCGCGCTGGAAATACTGCGGCGGCAGGTACACGTATGACCTGGGCACGGTGATGCCCGTGCGCTCACCCCTGATCTGGACGGTCAGGATCTCACCGTTGGTGGCCGCTTCGGTGGGGTGAACGGCCGGCGCGGTGGGTGCGCGCACCGGCGCGGTGGGGTGCGTGGCCCGTGGGGTGGCGGCCGGGCTGGCCGGGATCTGGGTGCGCGTGACGACGATCGGCGCGACCGCGGCGCCGTGCCCCGCGCCGCGGGCGGTCTGAAACGTCGCGCTCGCGTGGGTGCCGACCAGGTCCGACCACGACACGATGAAGGAGAAATACGCGTTGAGCCCACCGAGGACCGCGACGATCGCCGTCAGCTGAGTGGCGATCAGCAGCCCTGTCCGCGCCGCGACGTGCGACTTCTTGTGCCCGGACACACGGGACCAGAGCACGACGGTCGCCGCCATCGTGGCGGCGGCGACAAGGCTGAGCAAGGCCAGGAATGGGCCGCTGGTCAGCGTCATCGCGGCACCTTCGCGGCGGCGGCGCGGGTCATGGCGCTGGCGCGCCCGGCGGTCGAGCTCCGCGGTGATCCGGTCGATGGCCTGGGCCAGTGGCCGCGGGCCGGCCACGAGCGTCAGCTGCGTGACGTGCGTGGGGGCCCGCATCAGGGAAAGAAACGCCCGGGCGGCGCCCGGGCCTGCGCTCCCCGCCTGGCTGACCGTCGCGCCCCGCAGGAAGCACAGCGAGACCGGCGGGGGTGGCAAGTTCTCCAGTCGCCAGCCCAGGTCGCTCTCGTCGCGGATCTCCTGGCTTCCGCCCGACATCCACCAGCCGGATGTGCCCGGCCGCATGCCCGCCGAACCGGGTGGCGCGCCGTAACCCGCGAGTGGCGCCGCGGCCACCGCGAACCGGTCCGAGTGGGCCATGGCGAGCGACAGGGCGCAGTAGCCGCCGCTCGCGTCGCCGAACGCGGCCCAGCCGGCCGCGGCCGTGCTGGCCCGGTAGGACGACTCGATCGCGGACGGAAGGTCCTGGGCGAAGAAGGTGGCGGCCTGCGGCCCGCCGGGCACATCGAGACAGCCGCGATCCCGGCTGCCTGCCACCGACGCGCCGAGCATCACGTAGATCGCCGGCTTCGCCCGCCCTGCGGTGGTCTCCGCGGCAGCGGTGACGGCGAGCGAGGCCGCGCTGTACGGGTCCCCCGCGGTCATGACGTGGTCGGAAATGACCACGACCACCCCGAACGTGCGGCCGGCCGAGGCCGGCGCAGAAGTACTGCGGCGGCAGGTAGACGTAAGCGCTGGCCGAGATCCCCGACCGCACGCCGTTGATCCGCACCAGTTCGAGCTGGCCGTAACGCGCGCTGGCATGTGCGCCCGGCGTGGTCAGCGACGATCCCTGGCCGGTGCGCGGCCAGCCGGGCGGCGTCCGGGCGGCCAGTTCGCCTGCGCCCTGCGACTGGATCGGCGTCGGCTGGGAACCGCCCGGGTGGCCCGGCGCCACGATCTGGCCCGTGCTGTTGTTGGTGCCGAACAGATCCGACCATGACGCGAAGAAGCCGAACGACAGGTTCACACTCAGGAAGATCACGAGCATCACGGACACCTGGGCGCACAGCAGCAGGGCGAAACGGGCCAGCACATGGCTGAGCGCCGGGGTGGCCAGCCGCCGCCACATCCACAAGGTCCCTGCGAACGCGCAAACGGCGAAGAGCCCGGCCAGCCCGATCAGCAATCCGCTCGTCAGGCCCACAGGCTCACCTCCCGCTGGCCTGCTCGCGCTGAGCCCTGCCTAGCGTTCGGTGCGGGCAACGGATCTCTGGCTGCGCCACCGGCCGCTGGTACGGGGCATTTGCCTGGTTCCTACCCTCGACCCTACCGAGCCATTGTGACAATTTGATCTCTGATCATGCCGTACCCTTCGCCGCCCGGCGCCCATGGCGGCCGGACACCGGCACGCCGCGGCCGGACACCGGCAGGCGCGGCCGGACACCGGCGCCCCACGGCGGCCGCGGCGGCTCACCCGGCGGCCTGCCGCGCCTGCCGGCCGCGCCTGCCGGCCGCGCTACCTCACCGTCGGTATCCTGGCCTGGCCCACGCTGATGGAGGTTGGACATGGCCGCACCGCTGAATCCGGCACAATTCGCGCCAGATTCGCGCGCCTGACATGGCCGACGTGGCGGCGGACGTCGATCCGGGCGGGGTGACGGGCTCCGTGCTCGACGTGGTGGTCGTCGGGGCGGGCCTGGTCGGGCTCGCTACCGCGATGGCGCTGCTCAAGGAACGGCCGGGGCTACGGCTGGCCGTTCTGGAGAAAGAGCGCTCGATCGCCGCGCACCAGAGCGGCCACAACTCCGGCGTCATCCACGCGGGCCTCTACTATCAGCCGGGGAGCCTCAAGGCACGATTCTGCCGCGAGGGCCGGCAGGCCCTGATGGCCTTCGCGGACGAGCACGGCATCCCGTACCGGCTGACCGGAAAGCTCGTCGTGGCCAGCGACAACAGCGAACGTGACCGGTTTCGTAAGCTGGCGGAACGCGGGCGCGCCAACGGGCTTGCCATCAGGGAGCTCAGGCCAGCTGAGTTCGGCGAGTTCGAGCCGAACGTCCGCGGTGTGCGCGCGCTGCACATTCCGGAGAGCGGCGTCATCGACTACCGGCGGGTCGCGGCCGCCTATGCCGAGGTCATCGCGGAGCGCGGCGGCGCGGTGCTGTGCGGCCGCGGTGTCCACGCCATCACCAGCGGCAATGGCCGCAGCACACTGGCGACCGAACTGGGACCGGTCACGGCGCGCGCGGTGATCACCTGCGCCGGGCTCCAGTCGGACCGCGTCGCGGCGATGACCGGGCACGCGACAAGCGAATACCGGATCGTCCCATTCCGCGGCGACTACTACACGTTCCGGCCGCACGCGGCCGGCCTGGTCCGCGGGCTCGTCTACCCAGTTCCCGACCCCGGGTTCCCTTTCCTCGGCGTGCACTTCACCCGTGGCATCGACGGATCGCTGCTCGCGGGGCCGAACGCGGTGCCCGCGTTCGCACGCGAAGGCTACGGGCGGCTCTCGGTCAACCGCCGTGATCTGCTCGATGTCCTGCGCTTCCCCGGCTTCCGCAGGCTCGCACGGTCGTACGCGGGCACCGGGGCGCGGGAGATCTGGCGCGATCTGGTGAAGCCCGCGTTCGTCACCGAGATGCGCAGGTACCTGCCGATGATCGAAGCCGCCGACATCAGGTTCGGCCCGTCGGGGGTGCGTGCCCAGTGCCTGAGCCGGTCGGGGGCGCTCGTGGACGACTTTCTCATCGAGGAGTCCAGTGGCGCGATCCACGTGCTGAACGCGCCATCGCCAGCCGCCACCGCATCGATCGTCATCGGGCAGCACTGCGCGTCCCGCGCGATCAGCCACCTCGGCCTGTGAGTGAGCCCGGCTGCCCGGGCCATCAGACCCCCGAACACCTCGCGCCAGCGGACAGGATCTGTACCCGCTGCTTCCGCAGGACTGTTCGCCTTTCAGCGCCGTGCCACCACGCGGAGCCGTTCAGGATCATTCTTCTTAACGACTGCCGCGGGTGTCGGCTCAGCTGCGGCGTCAACCGGTGCCGTGGGGGCTCCGGAGGGCGGCCCCCGGGCCAGCACAGTACGGCTGCCGCGGCGAGCGCCACCAGGGATCTGCGGGGATCCGTGTGGTGGCGCCCCCGGGCGCGCGGGAGCGTGTGCGGCAGCCTCCGATGGTGACGTCAGAGGCGATCACCGCGGCGGCCGCGGGTACCTGCAAGCTCGGCGGCCTGACCGTCAACCGGCTCGGTTTCGGCGCGATGCGCCTGACGGGCGGCGCCACTTTCGACCCCGGCGCGCGCAGCGATCGGGACCGGTCGATCACTGCGGATTGACGGGTGACGTCGTCAAGATCACGATCTCTGCCCGCCGGAGTGCCAGGCAGCCAGAGACGGCGCCGCGACCCGCTAAACTCATCCCGGTACACGGGCTGTAGCGCAGCTTGGTAGCGCGCTTGCTTTGGGAGCAAGAGGCCGCGAGTTCGAATCTCGCCAGCCCGACTCAAACCGCCAGGTCAGGACGTTGTCGTGGGGTCCTGCCCGAGGACCCGATGAACCATTTGAGCGTCACGTGACCGTCGCCCTGAACGCGACAGACGGGCACCCAGCCCTGCATTCAGTATGTCTACGGCATGCGCGAGCAGCCAGATATACCAGTTCTGGGCGCCACCGCTGCTCAGCACCGGGCAGACTCCGGCCTATCGTGAAAGCCGCGATACCTTGCCGGGGCCGGGTGGCTGAGCGCGGGCAGGCTGGGCAGTTCGCCGCCCGAGCTGGCCGGCACAACAGCGGAATGCCCAGCACCGCCGCCAGTCAGCGGAGGTGCCTGCCGCTGTTGACGTCGATGATCGCTCCGGTCATGTACTCGCTGACCGGACTCGCGACGACGGCGATCATCTGAGCGACCCGCCTGCTGGTGGCATAGCGCTGGAGGAGCAGGCTCTTCTGCGCGTAGTCGTCTGGGAGGTGCTCGATCGTGTTCGCGCCCATCGGGGTCAGCGTGATGCCCGGGGCCACGCAGTTGACGCGTACCTGCGGAGCCAGTTCGCGGGCGAGCGACCTGGTGAGGTTGACGAGCCCGGCCTTGGCGGCCGCGTAGTGCATGTGATGGGGAGCGCCCGTGTGCGCGGCGACGCTGGCCACGGTGACGATGCTGCCCCCAGGGCGGATCGCGGGAGTCATCGACTGGAGGGCGAAGAAGGCGCCGGTGAGATTGGCGTTCAGGACGGCGCCCCATTCGTCCGCGGTGATCTGGCTGTAGGGCGTGACGACGTTGTGGCCCGCGCAGAGCACGAGGGCATCGAGTCCCCCCTGGCTGGAGACCAGGGCCAGAGCGTCCCGAGCCGCCCGCTGCGGTGCGCTCAGGTCCAGCGGGGCAACCCATGCGCGTCGTCCGTGGCTCCGCACGCCGGCGGCGGCCTGCTCAGCTCCTTCGGGCGAGCTTCGGTAGGTCACGGCCACGTCGCAGCCCTCTTCGGCGAGCACACCCGCCACATCCGCCCCGATCCCGCTCGACCCGCCGACGACGACGGCGGTACGTCCCCGCAGTTCAAGGTCCATCTCGGCACTTCCCTCATCAGAGCCCCCGCACAGAATGCCGGATTCCGGGTGGGTCGTGTAGTCGGTGGCCGCACCGCCCGAACTGTGGTGCCCACCTCACACGGTGGGCCGGGCCTGCTCGGCGGCGCCGGGCACGATCCGCCGGGACTATGCGTTGGAGGTCACGTACAACCTCGTGCACGGCTCCGCTCACCTGACTCAGGCGAGCGGCAAATCAAAGATCTTCCCGGAGCTTGTCTACCTTTTTCCGCGCCGGCCGGTGAATGACACGGTGCCGCCGTGGCCGGAGCCGGTATCCGCAGTCAACGTCATCAGCAGATCGTTTCGTTAGAAGGCTCGTTTCTCATGGGCAACGTGCTGGCGTTCCTGGGCCGTGACATGGCGGTCGATCTCGGTACCGCGAACACCCTGGTGTATGTCCGCGGCCGGGGGATCGCGCTGAACGAGCCGTCGGTGGTGGCGCTCAATACGGATACCGGAAAGATCGTTGCGGTCGGTGTCCAGGCGAAACGGATGATCGGCCGGACGCCGGGCAACATTGTGGCGGTCCGGCCGCTGAGGGACGGCGTCATCGCCGACTTCGACGTCACCGAGCGGATGCTGCGCTACTTCATCCAGAAGGTCCACCGCCGCCGGCACCTGGCCAAGCCGCGGCTGGTGGTGGCGGTGCCCAGCGGGATCACCGGGGTGGAGCAAAGCGCGGTGAGGGAAGCCGGGCACCAGGCGGGTGCCCGGCGCGTGTACATCATCGAGGAGCCGATGGCGGCCGCGATCGGCGCTGGGCTGCCGGTGCACGAGCCGACCGGCAACATGGTCGTGGACGTGGGCGGCGGGACCACCGAGGTGGCGGTGATCTCGCTCGGCGGCATTGTGACCTCCCAGTCCATCCGGGTCGGCGGCGACGAAATGGACCAGGCGATCATCGTCTTCGCCAAGAAGGAGTACTCGCTCCTGCTGGGCGAACGTTCCGCCGAACAGATCAAGATGGCGATCGGGTCGGCCTGCCCGTCGCCAGCTGAACCGCACGCCGAGATCCGCGGCCGTGACCTGGTCAGCGGCTTGCCGAAGACCATCGTGATCTGTGCCGAGGAGGTTCGGCACGCGATCGCCGAACCCGTCCGCACCGTCGTGGACATCGTGAAGGTCACGCTGGACACGTGCCCGCCCGAACTGGCCGGCGACATCATGGACCGCGGTATCGCGCTCACCGGCGGCGGCGCCCTGTTGCGCGGCCTCGATGAGCGGCTGCGCGAAGAGACCGGCATGCCGATCCTGCTGGCCGACAATCCGCTGGAGTCGGTCGTGCTCGGCGCGGGCAAATGCGTGGAGGACTTCGACGCTCTCCAGCAGGTGCTGGTACCGGACAGGCGCCGGTAGCGGTTGAGCGAGGGGACCTGCGCACCAGGGCGCGTTCCCATCGGCCCGCGCCACCTGGTCATGGCCGCCGACGCCGCCGACCGCCGCCCAGGTGCGCCCGGCCCGTGCGCCGCCCACCGGTTCTGCGCGGTGAGCGGCGCCGAAGCCTGCGCGAAGGTGGCCGCTGGCGGCCGACGCACCTATATCGAGTGGATCAGATTCCACAGGAGGTCGATCACGTAAGGCCTCGCCGCCGGCACGGGCTTGGGCGCGGCGACATCCGCGGCGGGGGCCACCACCCGCCTGAGCGGTGCTGTCGCTTCGGTCACGATCACCACGGGGCAGAGGGCTTGCCGCAGGCAGGTCGCGGCGATCGCACCCACCGTCTGTCTGAGCGGGGTATCGGCGCGATGCCCGCCCAGCACCAGCAGGTCAGCGGCCGCGCACTTCTCGACGATGACGCGCGCCGGCGGGCCGCAGACCAGCGCTGCCCGCACCTTGACGTCGGGGGCCGGACCCAATGCCGTTATCGCCCCGGCCAGGTGAGCCTCCGCACGCCGACGTTCGCCCTCCTGCGTCGGCCGCCGACTCACCGGGGCGTACGGGGCGAGACTGCCGAGCGCGACATGCCAGGCACACACCGCAACGATCTCCGCGTCGCACAATCGGGCCAGATCAGCAGCCCATCGAAGTGCGGCGACCGACGCCGGGGAGCCGTCCACGCCGACCGCGATCCGACCGCTGGCCCGCTCAAACATGGCATCTCCTCTCCTCTAACATCGCCAGCAGGGAAAGTGCTCGAATAGGGCCTTACGTCCCGGCGGGTCTGCGAGTTTGCCCGCGGACCCGGCGGGCCGCCGGCGAACCTCCCGGCGGACGGCGGACCGTGGCGTCGGCGCGGCGGGTGACGATGGCATCGCAACGGCTTGCTATAGCGAGTTGACTGGGCTGATGCGGTCGGCGCTCGGCTTGCCGGTGGACCGGCTGCCCGCGTCGGCTGCTGCAAAAGCGCACGCCTGGTGGCGACGTTCGTGCCGGTCGTTACCGCTGGGCCGCTCGCAGCGCTTGCCGGGTCGTCACTGTGGCGGCATGGGATATGCGGGAGGTGGCATGGAGATCTGGCCGGGGCGGCCGTCTCCCCTGGGTGCCACGCCGGATGAGTCCGGGACCAATTTCGCGGTGGCGTCGGAGATAGCCAAGCGGGTGGTCCTGTGCCTGTTCGACGCGAGCGGTGCGGAAACGCAACTGCCGCTGCCAGCGTTTGATGACGGCGTGTGGCATGGGTTCGTGCGGGGCGTGAGCACCGGCCAGCGGTACGGCTACCGGGTGATCGGACCGTATGACCCGGCGCGGGGGCTGCGCTGCAACACGGCGAAACTGCTGCTTGACCCGTATGCCAGGGCGACAGATGGCCGGCTGGTGTGGGGGGCGAGCATGTTCGGCTACCCGCCCGGTGATCCGGACGGGCGGAGCCGCCTCGATTCCGCACCGTCGATGCTGCGGTCGCTGGTGGCCGATCCGTCATTCGCCTGGGGCGCCGACAGACGGCCCGGGACGCCGTACCGCGACACCGTGATCTATGAGCTGCACGTCAAGGGGTTCACGCAGACGCGCCGTGACGTGCCGCCGGCGCTGCGGGGAACGTATGCGGGGCTGGCGTGCCCACCGGTGGTGGAGTACGTGGCCGGCCTCGGGGTGACCGCAGTCGAGCTGCTGCCCGTCCACCAGTTCGTCACCGCCCAGGACCTGGCGGGGCGCGGCCTGGCCGACTACTGGGGCTACAACTCCATCGGCTTCTTCGCCCCGCATGACGGCTACTCCGCGGCGGTGCGGGCCGGCCGACCCGGCGGGCAGATCGCGGAGTTCCAGGCGATGGTGCAGGCGCTGCATGCGGCTGGGCTTGAGGTGCTGCTTGACGTGGTGTTCAACCACACGGCGGAGGGCGGCCACCTGGGCCCGACGCTGTGCCTGCGGGGGCTGGACAACCCCGCGTACTACCGACTTGTGCCCGGTGACCTCCGCCGGTACGTGGACACCACGGGCACCGGCAACTCGGTCAACGCTGACCACCCGGCGTGCCTGCGCATGATCACCGACTCGCTGCGTTACTGGGTGAGCGAGATGCACGTCGACGGATTCCGTTTCGATCTGGCCACCACCCTCGCCCGGGAGCAGGGCAACTTCGACCGGCTGGCCGCATTCTTCGACATCGTCGCGCAGGACCCGGTCATCTCCCAGGTCAAGCTCATCGCCGAGCCGTGGGATGTCGGCCGACCTGACAGTTACAGCGTGGGCAGGTTCCCGGCCCTGTGGCGCGAGTGGAACGGCCTCTACCGCGACACCGTCCGCGACTTCTGGCGCGGCTGCGACGGGACGCTGCCCGACCTCGCTACCCGGGTTGCCGGGTCCTCCGACCTTTACGGCGCCACCCGCCGGCCAAGCGCCTCGATCAACTTCATCACCGCGCACGACGGGTTCACGCTGCGCGACCTGGTCTCCTATGAGCACAAGCACAACGAGGCCAACGGCGAGGGCAACCGGGACGGATCCGACGACAACCGGTCGTGGAACTGCGGCGTGGAAGGCCCGGCCGACGACCCGGAGATCCTGGCGCTGCGCGCCCGCCAGTCACGCGCGCTGCTCGGCACGCTGCTGCTGTCCCGCGGGGTGCCGATGATCCTCGGCGGCGACGAACTCGGCCGCACCCAGGGCGGCAACAACAACGCGTACTGCCAGGACAATCCGACGTCCTGGTTTGACTGGGACGCCGCCGACGCCGGCCTGACCGAGTTCACCCGCCGGCTGATCGCATTGCGCCGCGCGCACCCAGCACTGCGCCGCGGTGCCTACCTGGCCGACCCCGGCTACGTCGTCTGGTTCACCCCGGCGGGCCAGGCGATGACCGACGCCTACTGGCACTCCGCGGACAGCAAGGCCGTCGCCGTCTACGTGGACGGCACGGTCGCGGCGGACCTCGACGCGCACGGCCGGCCCATGCTCGACGACGACCTGCTCACCCTGGTCAACGGATCGCCGTATCCGATCACCTTCACGATCCCTGAGGTGGGGAAACGCTGCTCCTGGCAGGTCGAGGTGGACAGCTTCTATCTCGGCGCTGACACCGCGGAGTCCCATCTGGCTAATGCCAATGACACGCCCGGCGCGGCCGGCGCGGGCGAGCCGATCGACGCGCGTGACGCGGCCGAGATCGGCGCCGACAGCCAGCTGTCCGTCCGCCCGCGCTCGTTCGTCCTGCTCCTCGCCAAGCCGTCCTGACGACCACGCCGCTGCCAGGCACCCAGGCCGTCGGCACACTCGACGGCGCCAGCATCGAACTCCGCGACCGGGTCGGCGCCGCCAACTTCTTCCTCTTCGGGCTCACCGCCGAACAGGTCACCGCCCTAAAGCACCAGGGCTACGCCCCCGCCACCTACTACCGCGCCGACGCCGAGCTCAGCCAGAGGCCGGCTCCGGTCCAGCCTCCCGCGACACTGACGCGGCCGCTTCGGGGGTACCCTGCAATGCGCTGGCCACGCGGGCCAGAAAAGTCCTGATGGTCCTAGTGGCCACCTTGCGCAGCAGCAGCCGGTCGAGCTCAGCCCCGAGCTCCCCGAATGGAGGCCGGTACGCGGCGGTCAGCACCACCCGGGTGCCCTGCTCGCCCTCGCCGCTGAGCTTAATGATCGCATCCAGCACGGGGAACAGACCGCCCGCCACGCCGATCGCTTCCCAGCGCACACCCACGGTCATCTCGCCATCCCGGTACACCGGATCCACGAACTGGACCCGCACCAACCGGGACGTACCCGGCACGTCACCAAATGGCCCTATCCGCAACAGATGATCAATGCCGCCTTCATAGGCCGCCTGCGAAGCCTCGCCCAGCCAGCCACGATGAACGAGGTTCTCCAGCCGCGGCTGCGCAGCACCGAGGCTGACGTCGAGTACCCGCTCATCGGATACAAACATGGCCCCAGTGAAAAGGTAAGCAGACCCTTATGAGAAGGGACCAAAGTCAGCGCTCGTTCCGCTATAGGTCCCTGACCAACGCAGCAGACAAAGCGCCCGAGTCTAGCAACCTCCCGCCCCCGTGAGCACCCAATTCGACGGTATCCCCCAGCGAACCTGCACCAACGGTCATAACTACCGGCATGAGATAGTCCGCAAAGTCACGCGACCGATTAACAGACTGCGGTATTCATACCCGCGTAGTGTTCCGGCCAGCGCGAGCCGCCTGGCGGGGACGAACCCGCGGCTTGGCCGCGGGCACCCCGCGCGGTGCTCTTGGTTGAACGGCTTGCCCGGGTCGTCGATGGGTCGCTGCCGGTGGCTGCCGGCGTAGCGGCGTCGACCGCCTCCATCAGATGGACAATGGGAACGGTTTTCATTATTATCGATCTGAAGGGTCACTGAAAACGGTGACCGGTTTCATTTCCGCCGCCCGAACAGCGGTCATGCCCGCGATCGTGCCGTGTGGCGGTCATGTCGTGAGAGGCCCCGATGAGACTCACCCCGCACATGTTCCGCCTGGCGGCGGCGATGGCGGTGGTAGTGATGGCCGGCGCCGGGTGCTCGACCGCTGCGTCCGGCACGCCCGCGGCCGGCGGCGGCTCCGGTAAGAAGATCGCCGTGGTGGCTGCGGAAAACTTCTGGGGCAGCATCGCCAGGCAGCTCGGCGGCACCCACGTCGCCGAGACCAGCATCATCACCAACCCCAATACCGACCCGCACGCCTACGAGCCGACCGCCACCGACGCGCGGACGATCGCCTCCGCGCAGCTGGTGATCGTCAACGGCATCGGCTACGACCCGTGGGCACCGGAACTGCTCGCGGCGAACCCGGTCCAGGGCCGGCGGACCCTCACCGTCGGCGGCCTGCTCGGGCTGAAGCCGGGTGACAACCCGCACCAGTGGTATTCGGCCGCGCACGTCCATCAGGTGATCGGGGCGATCACCGCGTACTACGAGCAGCTCGACCCGGCGGACGCGGCCTACTTCGACGCACAGCGCAGCACGTTCGAGACAACGACCCTGGCCACCTACAACCAGCTGATCGCACAGATCAAGGCCAGGTACGCCGGCATCCCGGTCGGCGCCTCGGAGTCGATCGTCTCCCCGCTGGCCGACACGCTCGGCCTGAAGATGCTGACGCCTTACTCGTTCCTGGAAGCGATCAGCGAGGGCACCGAGCCGACGGCGCAGGACAAGTCCACCGTCGACGCCCAGATCGCCGGCAAGCAGATCAAGGTCTATATCTACAACAGCCAGAACTCCACACCAGACATCGCGGCGCAGGTGAAGGCGGCCAAGGCGGCGGGCATCCCGGTCACGACGGTGACCGAGACCCTGGCCCCGGCGAACGCCACCTTCCAGCAGTGGCAGGTCAGCGAGCTGCGGGGCATCGAGAACGCCCTGCATCAGGCGACCGGCAAGTAAGGGGACGGCAGTGAATCCCGTTGCCCGAGTGGAACAGACGGCTGACGTGCCGGAATACCCCGGCGGTACGGCGGCAGCCGATCGCGGCGCGGTTCTGGAACTTCGCGATGCCGCGGTGCGCGTCGGCGGTGCGACGTTGTGGAGCGGGGTGGACCTGACGGTCGGGGCGGGTGAGTTCGTAGCCGTGCTTGGCCCGAACGGGGTCGGCAAGACGACCCTCATCAAGGTCCTGCTCGGTCTGCTCCCGGTCGCCCGCGGCCGGGTCCGGGTGCTGGGGCAGCCTCCTGGGCGGGCCAATCACCGCATCGGTTACCTGCCGCAGCGGCGCAGCTTCGATTCGTCCGTGCGGATCCGCGGCACCGATCTGGTCCGGCTCGGCCTGGACGGTGACCGCTGGGGGATCCCGTTGCCGTTCGGGTCGCGCCGCCGCGAGGCGGCCCGGCGGGTCGCGGAGGTGATCGAGCTTGTCGGCGCCAGCGACTACGCGGGCCGGCCGATCGGCGAGTGCTCCGGCGGCGAGCAGCAGCGGCTGCTCATCGCGCAGGCGCTGATCCGCAGGCCGCGGCTGCTGCTGCTTGACGAGCCCCTCGACAGCCTCGACCTGCCCAACCAGGCGGCCGCCGCCGCGCTGATCAGCCGGATCTGCACTACAGAGGGCGTCACCATCGTGATGATCACCCACGACGTGAACCCGATCCTGGCCCACGTGGACCGGGTCGTGTACATGGCCGCCGGCGGTGCCGCCACCGGAACCCCGGCCGAGGTCATCACGAGCGAGACCCTGACCCGGCTTTATCAGACGCCGGTCGAGGTGCTGCGGGCCTCCGACGGGCGCCTGGTCGTGGTGGGCCAGCCGGATGCGCCCGCCGTGCACGCCGACCGTCACGCCGTGGGCGGGACACCATGAACCCGGGCTTCTCCTGGAATCTGCTGGCCGACATCGGGAACATGTGGGCGTTCCCGTTCATGGTCAACGCGTTCCGCGCCGGGGCGGTTGTCGCGGTCATCGCCGGGGTGATGGGCTGGTTCATGGTGCTGCGCCGTCAGTCGTTTGCCGGGCACACCCTGTCGGTGGCGGCATTCCCCGGGGCGGCGGGCGCTACCTTGATCGGGGTGAGCGCGGGGTACGGGTACTTCGCGTTCTGCATCGGCGCCGCGGTGATCATCGCCGTAGCATCCCGGGGCAGCCGGTCAACGGGCAGCCTGGCCACCGAGTCGGCGATGACCGGCACGGTGCAGGCCTTCGCGCTGGCCTGCGGGCTGCTGTTCGTCGCCCTCTACCAAGGGTTCCTCAACGGGACCACGGCCCTGCTTTTCGGCAGCTTTCTCGGCATCACCGCAGGCCAGGTTGTGACACTCGCAGCCGTCTGCCTCGCCGTGCTCGCAGCGCTCGCGGTGATCGGCCGGCCGCTGCTTTTCGCCTCCGTGGACCCCGACGTCGCCGCGGCCCGGGGTGTCCCTGTTCGGGCGCTGTCGGTCGCGTTCCTGGTACTGCTGGGCGCGGCTGTCGCGGAAACGGCGCAGATCACCGGCGCGCTGCTGGTATTCGCCCTGCTGGTGATGCCCGCCGCGACCGCGCAGCGGCTCACCCCGCGCCCGCTGGCCGGCCTGGTCCTCACCGTGGTGATCGGCTGGGCGGTGACCTGGGCCGGGCTCATCGCCGCTTACTACTCCCCCTATCCGATCGGTTTCTACGTCACCAGCTTCGCGTTCGCGGCCTACCTCGGCGCGCACATCGCCGCTGCCACCCGGCGGCGGGCCGGCCGCCTCCATGCCTTCGCGGGGGCGCCGGCATGAGCATCTTCGCTCACCCGTTCCTGCAGTATGCGTTCCTCGCCGGGACGGCCATCGCGGCGGCGTGCGGGCTGGCGGGGTTCTTCCTGGTGCTGCGGTCCCAGGTGTTCACCGGCGATGCGCTGAGCCACGTGGCGTTCACCGGCGCGCTGGCCGCGCTGGCGGCGGGCATCGACCTGCGGCTTGGGCTGTTCGGGGCGACGATCGCCGTCGCGGTGGGCATCGGCGTGCTCGGGCCGCGGGGCCGCGCCGACGACGTGGTCATCGGCAACGTGTTCGCCTGGATCCTCGGCCTGGGGGTCTTCTTCCTGACCTTGTTCACCACCTCGCGCAGCAACTCCAACGGCACCGCTGGGATCAGCGTCCTGTTCGGCTCGATCTTCGGGTTGTCCGCCGCGCAGGCCGCAACCGCCGCCGTGATCGGCGCCGGGATCGTCCTGGCCATCTTGTGCATCGCGCGGCCACTGTTGTTCGCCAGCATCGACGAGGCGGTCGCCGCGGCCCGGGGCGTACCAGTCCGGTTGCTCGGCATCGGCTTCCTCGCCCTCATCGGCGCGACCGCTGCCGAAGCCACCCAGGCGGTCGGCGCGCTGCTGCTCCTGGGCCTGCTGGCCGCGCCTGCCGCCACCGCGCTGCTGCTTACCGACCGGCCCTACCGCGGGATGGCGATCTCCGCCGGGCTCGCGGTCGCCGAGATGTGGGCCGGGCTGGCGCTCGCCTACGCCGTCCCGACCATGCCGCCCAGCTTCGCCATCATCGCCGTCGCCACCGTCGCCTACCTGGCCGCCTTCACCGGCTCCCGGCTGCACCGCCCGCATGCGGGAACGCAGCGGCGGGCCGCTCCGGCCACGCCGTGACCGCGGCCGTGGACGCCCCCGGCAGGCCAGCGGCCACCGTTGAGGCCAGTGAGGCCCCAGATCGCGGCGTACACTGCCGCACCGTCACGCGACAGGTATGGCCTACCCGGGCCCAATGGCGTTCGCCACGCGGATGTGGAGACGCTCTGCTGCCTGCTGGGAACCGGTCGCCTCAGCCAGACCGTCCAAGCTCCTGTGGTGATCACGATGCGATGGCTTGGCCGGCAGGTCCGGTGGTTCCTGCCCGCAGTTGGCATTGTCCTCGTGAGCGCTTCATGCGGTGTGCATTCGGCAGCATCGGATTCGACCCAGCCGTCTGGCTCAACCGCGCTCATTTTCGGCGTCGTCGAAGCCAGCCCCGGATGTCCTGTCGCGCGGCAAGGCCACGTTTGCGATCCCCGCCCGCTGGGTGATGTCCGGATCGAGGCCCGGCCGCTGTCCGCCGGGGTGACTGCGATCACCCGCACCCGCGCCGGCGGTCACTTCTCCTTCAGGCTCGGAAAGGGCCGATATGTGCTGGTCGCCGTGACGAGGCAGGTCGTCCCGCGTTGCTCTCACGTGCTCGTCTCGGTCACATCACAAGCGCCCGTTCGCGCTGACATCAACTGCGATTCTGGCATTCGCTAGGCGCTCTTATCTCGTCGGCGAGGTCGAAGCCGATTGGCTAGCCGCGGGCGGCAACCTCATCGGGCTCATCCAGGAGCCGTGAGCGAGTCCCCGGACCTTGTCCGGGTGAGGACCCGCGTCGGCGCGGCCGCACCCGGACTTCTACGGGGGTTCTGCTGGCCGTCAGCCGAGCGGGACCTCGAAGACGCGTGTCCCCCAGTTGCGCGCCCCGCTCGTGGTCTGGCTCGACTTGGGCGGAATGTACTCGGTGGCGAGCCACGCGGAGTCCGACGCGTCGTCCGGAACCGCGAAAGAGTAGTCACCCCAACGCGTTGCCTGCGGGTCGTACGGCCCGGTCCCCGACGCCGCTACGACCGGCGGCCCGAAGTCGCTGTCGCCGGCCTTCAGGGTGGCGTAGGCGGCGCTCGGGAACCGCGCGGTGCTGGTCAGGGTGAAGGCGACCGCCGCGTTCCCGGCGGTGTCCGGCTGCACCGCCGGGTACAGCTCGTACTGGCCGGCCGAGTCGAGGTAGCCCTGGCGGACGATCGACGCACCGGTGATCCCGGCCGCGCCGAGCTTCGGCTTAACCTGGAACCAGGCGCCGCCTGCGCGTACCGAGCTGTCGCCGGCCGGTTGCACCGCCGTGGTCAGCTCACCCCAGACCGTGCCGCCGACGAACCCTGTCTGCTGCATCCGGTCGTCGCCGGAGTCCAGCGTGCTCGCGGCACCCCGCTGCGGAGCCGGCGGCGGGATGGCGTACGCCTCGGATCTGATGACGACGCTGGACAGCACCGGCGTACCACCCGCGCCGACCTGGCCCCGCTTGGTCATGGCCCACACGCCGATGCGGTGGTCACCGTTGCCGTTGAAGTCCAGCGAGCTGAGGAAGTACTCGGCGTCCGGCTTCCCGGTGGACAGGGCGGGCTGCGGCGCCAGCGTGAGCTGGCCGGCGATTTTCAGGTGCGCGAAATGCACGACGTGCGGGCTCGCGTCGCCGGCGACCAGCTCGGACTTGTCGAACGCCCACACCTCCGCGCCGTTGAACTGCGGCCCGAGGATCGAGAACTCGTCATCGGTGACGTACAGGTTGGTCTGGTCGATCCCCAGCCTCGGCTGGTCGCCGAAGCACGGGCAGCCGTTCCCGCCCAGGTCCGTCGTGTCGATCGAGTACTCGTTCCACAGCCCGCGCGGGTCCGGGTCGTGCCGGACGGCGATGAGCAGGGATCCCGCGGTGAACGAGTCGTTCAAGAAAAGGATGGTCGCGAACCAGGTCTGGGTCGCCGGATCGAACCAGCAGCGCGGGTCGCTGGTGAATTCCTTGCCGCCCACTTTGAACAGGTCGTTGATGTTGAACGGCCCGCGCAGCGACTTGCCGCTCGTGCGGTAGATGCGGTACGCGGAGTTGACGGCCTCGAGCACGAAGCCGTTGCCCTCGCACAGCCCCTGGTCCGGCGGTTCGAACATGGCGTCGAAGTTGGTGACCTGGCTGTCCAGGCTGCTGAGGCCGTTGAAGTTGACCAGCGGAGACCTCGTCGCCGCCGCGGCCCCTAACGCCGACGCGGCCGCTGACCCCGACCCGCCGGGCACCGCCTCCGTCGCCGAGAAGGTGCCGGACGGCAGCCGACGCGCTCCTCTCGGGACCAATCGCGTCGCGGCCGACGTCGCGGCCGGCGTCGCGGCCGGCGCGCTCCTGGGCACCAGCCTGGCCACCCCCGGTGTGCCGGTGTAGTACGTCACCGCCGGAGCCGGGCTGCCCCCCGGAGCAGACGCTTGCGCCACCGTCGGCGCCAGCCCGGTAGCGATCGTTGCGAGGCTCGCGGCCACAGCAACGCCCAGCCCACCCATCCGAGTCAGGTTCACCTGATGCCCCTTCGCCGAAGGCCGTTACCCCGCCCCTATCCCCTTCCGGGCATTCTGCACCTGTCACTCGAAGCCTGTACACCCCGGACTTTTCCGGTGCCACGGCTCCGTGACAACCCGCGTGGACGTGCGGCGCGGCGTGCCCTCGCCCGAGCTATCTGGAAGAACTCCAGCGGCCCGGGCATAACAGGGGCAGCCGCGGCGGGGCTGGCTGCGAGGGCGTGACAGGCGGCTGGCGGAGGTGGTAGAGGAGGATGGAGCCGGCGAGAATGCCTACCCGGGCGGTCGGTGCGGAGCCAGGCCGGCGACCAGATCAAAATGATCAATCGCCAGATGCGCGGCCCCGCCGGGTTTGCCCTGCTAAGAAAGCGTGTCCAGGTCATGAGCTGATAGCGCCTGACCACTTCGGGCGATGCGCCCCGGTGTCATAGTTACGCGCATGAAGGCAACTGCGAGTTTCACCGCGGAAACAATGGCGTTGCAACGGGCATTCGAATCGCACCGGCCAGCAGCGCGTCGGCTGTGCTACGACCCGTATGCTGATGCCTTCTTGCGCCCGTCGCTGCGCGTAGTGGCTATGGCCAGCGGCATTCCCCTGCTCCGGCGCCTGGTCACCGGTGCCTACGATGCGATCGGCGGGCCGGGGCCACGCCCGTCGGCGGCCGTGCGCACCAAGGTGATCGACGACGCTGTGAACGCGGCGGCGCGGGATGCGGCCGGACAGTGCGTTTTGCTCGGCGCAGGCTATGACACGCGTGCCTACCGGCTGCCGGGTTTGCGTGAGTGCCGCGTTTTCGAGGTCGACCATCCGGCAACCCAGACGGCAAAACGGAACGTGATCGGCGCGCTAGGCCTGGGCGACGCCCACGTCATGTACGTGCCCGTCGACTTCGAATGCGACGATCTTGTGGCCGAACTGGATGCCGCGGGATTCGATCGTGCCACGGCAACCATGTTCCTTTGGGAAGGAGTAACCAACTACCTCACCGGCGACGCTGTGGACGCGACGCTCGCCGCGATCCACACGCTCGCTCAGGCAGGCGGGCTCCTAGTGCTCACATACATCGACGTGCGAGCGCTTGACAACCCTAGTCCCTTCCCGGAAGCGCGGCGCTGGGTGAAAGCCGTCGCCCGCGCTGGAGAACCATGGACTTTCGGGCTGCGGCCGAGCGACGTGGAAGCGTTCTTCACCTCCCGCGGTTTCCACCTCCGGCAGGACACCTCCACCCTCGACGCCGGGCGCACGTGGTTCGCCGCCCAGCGGCGTCCCGAGCGCGGCTCAGCGCTTTACCGGATCGCCGTCGCGGGCACCGAAGCCGAGGTGTCCGGGTAGATGTCGTTGCTGGCGGAGCGGATGCCGCGCAGCGGCGTGGTGAACGTGCCGAGCGGGCGAGCGCGAAGGTCATCGACCACCGCAGCTCAGCGCAGAACGGGCAGAACTCGGCGCCAATGTCGGGCATCTCGGGGGGCGCGGCTTACGTCAGATCGAGAAGTCCTGTTCGTACCAGACCTCGGAGGTGGCCGGGTGGGGGTGCGGTGGGGCTCCGGTGCCGGCTCCGTTGATCTTGGCCTCGAGCTGCTGGATCCGTGTGTGCAGTGCGTGCAGGCTGACGCCGACGAGGTCGGGCAGGAGGATGTGGTCGAGGTCGGGGGGCGCGGTGGCCGCCCGGGGGTGCTTGCGGTGGATGACCTGGCCGGGCACGCCGACGACGACCGAGTCGGGCGGTACCGGTTTGACCACGACGGCGTTGGCGCCGATGCGGCTGCCGTGGCCGATCGTGATCGGGCCGAGGACCTTCGCGCCGGCGCCGATGGTCACCCGGTCACCCACGGTCGGGTGCCGCTTGCCGCGGTCCAGGCTGGTGCCGCCGAGGGTGACGCCGTGGTAGATCGTCACGTCGGCGCCGACCTCGGCGGTCTCCCCGATGACCACGCCGGTGGCGTGGTCGATGAACAGCCCGGGGCCGAGCTGCGCGCCGGGGTGGATGTCCACTCCGGTGAGCTGCCGGGTCACCGCGGAGACGAGCCGCCCCTCCAGTTTGCGCCCGCGTCCCCACAGCCAGTGGCTGACCCGGTGCCCCCACACCGCGTGTATGCCCGGGTAGCAGAGCACGAGCTCGAGGGTGCTGCGCGCGGCCGGATCCCGTTCCCTGGCCGCCTGCAGATCCCGCCGCGCGGCGCTGAGCACAGCTACTCCCCGAGGCCGGCGAACAGCGGGGTACTGAGGTACCGCTCGCCGAAGTCAGGGACCACCACCACGACCAGCTGGCCGGCGTTGCCCGGCCGGCGTGCCACCTGGACGGCGGCCCAGACCGCCGCCCCGGACGAGACACCCACCAGCAGCCCTTCCTCCCGGGCCAGCCGGCGGGCCATGCCGAACGCGGCGTCGTTGCCCACGGTCACGACCTCATCCATGAGACCGGCCTCGAAGACAGCCGGCACGAAACCGGCGCCGATGCCCTGGATCGGGTGCGGCCCCTTCGGGCCACCCGACAGCACCGGCGACGCGGCCGGCTCCACCGCCACCAGCCGCACCGACGGCTTGCGCTGCCTGAGCACCTGGCCCACGCCGGTGATCGTGCCACCGGTGCCGACCCCGGCCACGAAGACGTCGACCGCACCCTCAGTGTCCCGCCAGACCTCCTCGGCCGTGGTCACCCGGTGGATCGCCGGGTTGGCCGGGTTCTCGAACTGCTGCGGCATGAAGTACCGCTCATCGCTCTTGGCCAGCTCCTCGCCCGGGCGATCGCGCCGGGCATCCCCTCGGGCCCGGGCGTCAGGATCAGGTCAGCGCCCAGCGCGCGCAGCAGCTGGCGCCGCTCACGGCTCATCGTCTCGGGCATCGTCAGCACACACCGGTAACCGCGGGCCGCGCAGACCATGGCCAGGGCGATACCCGTGTTGCCGCTGGTCGGCTCCAGGACGATCGTGCCCGGCCCGATCAGGCCAGCACGCTCCGCGGCATCGACCATCGCCACACCGATCCGGTCCTTCACACTATGCGCCGGGTTATAAAACTCCAGCTTCGCCACCACCTGCGCCCCCGCGCCATCGGTCACCCGCCGCAGCCGCACCAGCGGCGTGTTCCCGATCAGCCGCGTGACATCATCGGCAATCCTCATCGCCTGCCCCTTCCACCGGTCTGGCGGCCCGGCCGGCTCCTGCGGCCCGGCCACCGGTCAGTCCTGCCAGAAAGAACGCTCCCCGCCACGGTCATGGTCCGCCCAGGGCCGAAGGTCCCTCGAACCTGACTAAAACACCCAGAAAGATAGGGATCTCCTGACCTTCGACCCTATTCGAGTGAAACAGGCCGCCCGCAGTGTGAATGGCGGCAGCTGCGCAGGCGCATCTCGACCTGGGCCATGCTCCACCGCTTCGGCGCGGAGCAGGCCCGGCATGCCCGTGCACACCGCTCAGCGGCCGCATCCCAGTCTTGGACTTTCAGGAGAGGGCACAGCAATGCCAACCGACGAACAGGTCCGTCTCGCGCTCAGCGACCCGGCGGCACGCCAACTGGCAAACGCGACGAAGACCACCGCGCAGCTGGATACGATCACGCCGCGGTGGCTGACCCGGCTGCTGCAGTGGGTGCCGGTCGAAGCGGGCATTTACCGGCTGAACCGGGTCAAGCATCCGGAGGACGTCGAGATCGCCTGCCCGCCCCGCGACGAGTCCGAGCTACCGCAGACCTACGTTGACTACGAGGAGTCGCCGCGGGAGTACTTCCTCAGCTCGGTCATGACCGTCGTCGACATCCACACGAGGATCTCCGACCTGTACAGCAGCCCGTACGACCAGATCGAGGAACAGCTACGGCTCACCATCGAGACGATCAAGGAGCGCCAGGAGAGCGAGCTGATCAACAACGAGGACTACGGCATGCTCGCCAACATCGCTGACGGGCAGCGCATCGCCACCCTCGCCGGCCCGCCGACCCCGGACGACCTCGATCAGCTGATCACGAAGGTCTGGAAGGAACCGGCGTTCTTCCTCACCCACCCGGACGCCGTCGCGGCCTTCGGCCGCGAGTGCACCCGCCGCGGGGTCCCGCCGGCGACGGTCAGTCTCTACGGGTCGCAGTTCGTCACCTGGCGCGGCCTGCCGATCATCCCGTCCGACAAGGTGCCGCTGGCCGACGGCAAGACCAATGTTCTGCTCCTTCGTGTCGGCGAGCAGCGCCGCGGCGTCGTCGGCCTGTTCCAGCCCGGCCTCGCCGGCGAGCGGTCGCCCGGGCTCTCCGTGCGGTTCATGGGCATCAACCGCAACGCCATCGCGTCGTACCTGGTCTCGCTGTACTGCTCGCTCGCGGTGCTCACCCCGTCCGCGCTCGCGGTCCTGGACGACGTCGAGGTTGGCAAGTTCCATGAATACGACCACACCTACCGGTGACGGCGTGAGCGCCGCGCCGGATTGGCTGCCCGACGAGGCGGAGCTGGCCCGGCTGGCCAACGCGCTCTTCGCCGCGATCCCGGGTGACCAGCCGGCCACCGCGATCCCTGGTGACCATCAGGTCACGGCGATCCCGGGTCATCAGCCGGTCACGGCGCGCCCCGGTCGGCTGCCGCCCGCGGCGTCCCCAAGCGCGGCCGGCGTCCGGCCGGAGCGGCTCGCGCCCGCGTTCGCGCTGCCGGGCACCGGCCATCCCGCGGCGCCGTCCTTCTACTTCATCGATGAGCCGGCGCCGGACGCTCTGCCCCCGCCGGCGTGGCCGCCGGCATCCAGCCGGCGTTCGACGCCGAGGCGGTCCGCAGGGACTTCCCGATCCTCGGTGAGCGGATCAACGGGCGGAAGCTCGTGTGGCTGGACAACGCGGCGACGACGCAGAAGCCGCAGGCGGTGATCGACCGGCTCGGCTACTTCTACGCCCGCGAGAACTCCAACGTGCACCGCGCGGCCCACACCCTCGCGGCACGGGCGACCGACGCCTACGAGGGCGCACGGACGACGGTCGCGGACTACCTCGGCGCACCGTCGAGCGAGACCGTCGTCTTCACCCGGGGCGCCACCGAGGCGATCAACCTGGTCGCACAGGCCTGGGGCCGTGAGCACATCGGGCCAGAGGACGAGATCGTGATCTCGTATCTCGAGCATCATGCGAACATCGTGCCGTGGCAGCAGCTCGCGGCGCAGACCGGCGCGAAGCTGAAGGTCATCCCGGTCGACGACGAGGGCCAGCTGCTGCTCGACGGGTACCAGGAGCTCCTGACCGGCCGCACCCGCCTGGTGGCGGTCTCGCACGTCTCCAACGCGCTGGGGACCATCGTCCCGATCCGCGAGGTCATCGCGGCGGCGCACCGGGCCGGCGCCAAGGTGCTCATCGACGGCGCGCAGGCCGTCGCGCACATCCCCGTCGACGTGCGCGAACTGGACGCCGATTTCTACGTGTTCTCCGGGCACAAGGTGTTCGCGCCGGCCGGCATCGGGGTGCTCTACGGCAAGCCGGAGGTCCTCGAAACGACGCCGCCGTGGCAGGGCGGCGGGAACATGATCCGGGACGTCACGTTCGAGCGAACCACCTACCAGCACCCGCCAGCCCGGTTCGAGGCGGGGACGGGCAGCATCGCCGACGCGGCCGCGCTCGGCACCGCCCTGGACTACGTCAACCGGATCGGCCTGCCGAACATCGCCCGTTACGAGCACGAGCTGCTCGGCTACGCAACAAGGGAGATCCGGACCGTGCCCGGTCTCCGCCTGGTCGGCACGGCGCCCGACAAGGCCAGCATCCTGTCGTTCGTCCTCGACGGCTACCGGCCCGAGGACGTCGGCTCGGCGCTGGACAAAGAGGGCATCGCGGTCCGCGCCGGCCATCACTGCGCGCAGCCCATCCTGCGCCGCTACGGGCTGGAGTCGACCGTCCGGCCATCGCTGGCCATGTACAACACCCATGGCGAGGTCGACCTCCTGGTCGCGGCGCTGCGCAGGATGGCGGCGACGGCCGGCCGTCGCCGGTGAGCGCGGGACCCTGCGGCGGTGCCTGTCACCGCACCGGGCATGGCGGGTAACCCTCTCCAGGTGGGCCCGGCGGCCCGCCCCCGGCTGGCGCGCCACCGGCGGGTATGGGCACACGATGCGGCAGCCGTTCGGGATCAATCTCCTGATACGTGGGTCGCGGACTCACATCGAGCAGGGAGCGGCCCCCCGCAGGTCGGCGGGGGGATCCCGGGGGTCGTCTCAACCGTGGAAATCAGAGCAATACAGTCTTAACGACTGCCGCGCGTGCGCCACGGCCTGTCAACGCCGCGACCGCCGGGTGCCGCCGGCGGCCTACCGGGTCCAGGCCCCAAACCGGGGCAGGCCGACCTGCCGGGCCGCCAGCCCGGTAGGTGCTGACACCAGCCGGGGAATCCGGCGTCGAACGGCAGGTGCCAGATCCTGGAGCCGCATCGTGTATTTTCTATTTTTTCGATTGACTTTATCGGAAATACTCCGGACCATGACCGAGTGGGTGGGAGGCGGACGGACGGTCGACCGGGAGGCGTGGTATGGACCGCGAGGAGCTGGCCGGTGCGGACATGACGGACGAGGCCACATATGACGGGCTGCGCTTGTCACAGTGGCTGCGGGGACAGGCGCGCGGCGACGGGATGTCCCGGCGCGAGCTGCTGCGGGTGTTCGGCGCCGCCGACCTTGCGGCGGCACCCGGGCTCGCGACGGCACCCGGGCTCGCGACGGCACCGGGGCTCGCGACGGCACCTGGGCTCGCGACGGCACCTGGGCCGCGCGCCGCGGCCGGCCGAGGCGCTCACCCGGCGGCTGCAAACGAGCCCGCAGGCTCGGGCCCGATCGTGAAGCCGTTGCCGCCGGACCTGTTCTACGTCTACGGGTCGAACGCCGAGATGCGGTGGGAGGCGATGCAGGGCCAGGGGTACATCGTTCCTGTCGACCGGTTCTTCGTCCGTAACCACACCTCGACGCCGTTGATCGACGCGGGGACCTGGCGGCTAAAGGTGTTCGGTGCCGGACTGCGCGGGGCCCCCAGCCTCGGCGATGCCGTGGAGTTCAGCTACGAGGACCTGCTCGGCCTCCCCGCCGTTTCGCTGACCGCCTTCATCGAGTGCGCCGGCAACGGCCGTAGCTTCTTCACCAGCCAGCAGAACGAGAGCGTTACCGGCACGCCGTGGAGACTCGGCGCCGTCGGTGTGGCGCGCTGGCGCGGTGTACGGCTTCGGACCGTGCTGGAACGAGCCGGCCTGACCCCAGCCGCGGTGGACGTCATGCCGCAGGGGCTGGACCCTGACTTCGTCAGCGCGGATGTCGACCTGGGGCAGGTCCGGCGCCCGCTGCCGGTCGCCAAGGCGGTGCGGGATGTACTGCTCGCATACGAGATGAACGGTCAGACGCTGCCCCCGGACAGCGGATTCCCGGTCCGGCTGGTGGTTCCGTCCTGGGCCGGGGTGGCATCCATCAAGTGGGTCGGCCAGATCGAAGTCTCCGACGCGCCGCTGATCTCGCCGTGGAACACCCAGTTCTACCGGCTGTTCGGGCCGAGTTACCCGGCGGAGGGCGCACCGATCACCCGCCAGGCCGTCAAGAGCGCATTCGAGCTGGCCTGGGACGCACAGCTCGCGGCCGGCCAGACGTACCTGCTCCAGGGCAGGTCATGGTCGGGCAACGGGCGGATCAGGCGGGTGGAGGTGAGCACTGACGCAGGGCAGACCTGGCGGCGCGCCACCCCGCTCGGCCGTGGATCCAGCGACGCGTGGCAGCGCTGGCAAATCCCGTGGCGGCCCCGCCAGCCCGGCTCCTTACACGCTGCAGGCCCGGGCCACCGACGTCACCGGTGCGGCGCAGCCTGACACGGTTACCTACAACACGCTCGGGTACCTGTTCGGCGCCGTGGTCCGCCACCCCGTCACGGTGACGTGACAACCTGAGCCCGGCCGGGGGCAGGTCCTCCCGGCCGCTGTGTCAGCGGTTGGCCGGGGTGAATCTGTAGCCGACGCGCCGGACCGTGACCAGGCACCTGGCGTATTCGGGGCCGAGTTTGCGCCGCAGCCGGTGGATATGAACGTCGACGGTGCGGGTGCGGCCTTGCTCCGAGTAGCCCCACACGGAGTCGAGAAGCTGACCGCGGGAGAAGACCCGGCCCGGGTTCGAGATGAGGAAGTCGAGCAGCTCGAACTCCTGGAACGTCAGGCCAGACTTTCTGCTGTCTACCAGGACCTCCCGGTTCTCACGGTCCACGACGAGCCCTTCGGTCAGCGGAACGGGCGGCGGCGAGCCGTCTTGACGCGGCGTCTGCAGGAGATAGCCGACAATTGCCAGCGTCGTCGCCGCGTCTACCGGGACGACAGCAAGCACCGTGCCTGGGGCATCATGCGGTGCTTCCCACATCCCCCCGGATTCCGGCTCGGTGTGATCGGCGGCGGCGTTCCTGAGTCGCTCGGTCAAGCGGAAGACATTGGATGACTGGGCAAGAGGTCGCGCGGATAGGGGTGCCGGATCCAGCGCGGTATCCGCGAGACCGCTGAGGCGCACAGCTCTGCGGTCTGCGTCGGTGCGTACGGCGGAATTCATAGCTGTCCTCCGGGTTCGCGAAGTAGCGGCGGCGCCAGCCGCGCCGGGCCGGTCGGTGAGCAGGAGCAGGAGCCGCGGACCGGATCTGGACGTGCAGCAATGTGTGCGCGGGCCGAGTGCCCGCGCATGGTACGGAAAGATGCCGCACCGAATGAGCCGGCCATGCTCGCGGCGAAGCCCGAAAGCCACCGGCTGGGCCAGTGCCAGGCTGATAACGGCTCCGGGCTGAACCCGGTCTGGACGAAAACCCGGCTGTGACATCGGCCTGAGGCCGTGAGAAACGGACGGGCCCGACGCGGTCAGACCGCGAGAAAACAGAGCGCGCTTGCGACGAGGAGCAGGTCCACGTACCGGCGCTCCGACCCGTCGTAGGACGTCATGACCTCAGGGTGTCAGCTGGATCTGATCATGTCAATAATTTCGATCTGAAAAGTAGAGTTAATCACAAGCCGACCGCCGCGATCAGCCGGCTGGCCCCCCCTCTTCCCCCCGGGGTGGTTCCACGACCTGGAATGATGCCGATGCTGTCGGCCGCGCTGCGCACCGCCTCCAGCGTGCCGCCGGAGGCCTCTCCGCTCAAGGGGCAACCCTCATCCCGGTGGCTGGAGGACCCCCTCGGGGGGGCAGATCTCGCCAAAAGGGCCGGCGGCGACCCCATGGCGCCGCGTATTTCCGATTATTCAAGTAGGTATTGTAAGTAATCTGGCGTCCGGGCTATGGTGCGGAGAGTGGGCATCATCATGGCGGCGGGATCGCGAGGACGCGCCGCCACGTTGACCACCCGCAGGCACGTCGACCTGAAGCGCGTCGCCGCGGCGCTGTGTCCGTGCTGCCCTGGCCGAACGGGGTGAGCCGGACGGCTTGCTGATCCTGGCCCGGGCCGGATCGTCAACGGGGCGCTCGCCGGTGAGTCAGCAACCTAACGGAAGGGCGAATCCAATCATGCCCGCACCATCGGTGCCGATGCATCTGGCGGTCGCGCTCGACGGGGCCGGCTGGCACCCCGCCGCGTGGCGCGAGCCTGATGCCCGGCCGGCGGAGCTGTTCACGGCGGCGTACTGGGTGGACCTGGTGCGGGAGGCGGAGCGCGGGCTGCTTGATTTCGTGACGATCGAGGATTCGCTGTGCCTGCAGTCCTGCCGCGCCGATGGTCCGGACGGGCGCACCGACCAGATGCGCGGGCGGCTGGACGCGGTGCTGGTCGCCGCCCGGGTGGCGCCGCTGACGCGCCACATCGGGCTGGTCCCCACCGTGGTCGTCACGCACACCGAGCCGTTCCACGTCTCCAAGGCGATCGCCACGCTCGACTACGCGAGCAGCGGCCGGGCCGGGCTGCGGATCCGGGTTTCCGCGCGGCCGGACGAGGCGGCTCATTTCGGGCGCCGCGTGCTGCCAGGGGCGGCTGGCGAGGAGCGCGGCGGCCCGGCCAGGCAGGGATTGCTCGCCGGGCTGCTGGATGAGGCCGCCGACTACGTCGAGGTCGTGCGCCGTCTGTGGGATAGCTGGGAGGATGACGCGGAGATCCGCGATACGGCGACCGGGCGCTTCGTGGACCGTACCAGGCTGCACTACATCGACTTCACGGGCCGCTGCTTCAGCGTCAAGGGGCCGTCGATCACCCCGCGCCCGCCGCAGGGGCAGCCCATCGTCAGCGCGCTCGCACATGGCGGCCCGGCGTACCGGCTGGTCGCCCGCAGCGCCGATGCCGGATACGTGACCCCGGCCGGCGCGGATGACGCCCGCGCGATCGTCGCCGGGATCCGTTCGGCGCAGGAGGTGGCCGGCCGCGCACACGAACCCGTGCACGTCTTCGGTGACGTCGTGGTGTTCCTCGGCGAGCGCCCCGCCCACGCCGCGGGCCGTAAGGCGCGCCTGGATGACCGCGCCGGAGCGGAGTACCGCAGCGACGCCGCCGTGTTCACCGGGACACCGCCGCAGCTGGCGGACCTGCTGCAGGAATGGCACGCCGCCGGGCTGTCCGGCTTCCGGCTGCGCCCGGGCGCGGTCCCCCGCGACCTGGTCAGCCAGCCGGTCCCCGCCGCCCAACGGTAAGGAAGCCGATCATGGCTAACACGCCACTCGCCGTGCTCGATCTCGTTCCGATCTCATCGGGGTCGACCGCCGCCGATGCGCTGCGCAACAGCATCGATCTCGCCCGCCACGCCGAGCAGTTCGGGTACGCCCGCTACTGGTTCGCCGAACACCACCTCAATCCGGGCGTGGCCAGCACGGCACCTACGATCATGCTCACGCTGACCGCGGCTGCGACGTCGGCGATCAGGATCGGCTCCGGTGCGGTGCAGCTTGGCCACCGCACCCCCCTGTCGGTCGTCGAAGAATTCGGCCTCATCGACGCTCTGTATCCCGGACGCCTCGACCTCGGCATCGGCCGCTCGGCTGGCCGCCCGACGGCGGGGCCGGCCCGCCGGCCGACACCGGCAGCCGCCGTGGCCACGGTGGCGGGTGGCCGCGCCCCGGACGGGCTGAAGATCCCGGCCAAGTTCAACCCCGAGGGGCTGCGCGACTCGCCGCACTTCAAACTGCAGCAGGAACTGCTGCGCCAGCCGGGCGCCCAGACGCCGGATTATGCGGAGCAGGTCGGCGACATCCTGGCACTGCTGCGCGGCAGCCACAGATCCGCCGGCGGCCGGGTGCACGTTGTGCCCGGGCGGGGCGCCACCGTGCAGGTCTGGGTGTTCGGCAGCAGCGGCGGGCCAAGCGCGGCGGCCGCTGGCGGAAACGGGCTGCGGTTCGCCGCGAACTACCATGTCAGCCCGGCAACGGTGCTGGAAGCGGTGGCGGGATATCGCGCCGCGTTCCGCCCGTCCGCCGAGCTGGATCGGCCTTACGTGAGCGTCTCCGCCGATGTGGTCGTCGCCGAGGACGAAGCCAACGCGCGCGAGCTTGCCACCGGCTACGGGCTGTGGGTGCGCAGCATCCGTACCGGTCAGGGTGCGATCGAGTTCCCCACGCCGGCGGCGGCACGCGCACACAAGTGGAGCGACGCGGCTGTCGCCGCTCCTTTCGGCTTGCTCGGCGGCGAGGCCCGCCAGCTGGACCCGCGACGCGCCCAGCCGCCGTAGACGTTCAGCGAGCCGGCAAGCCGGAGGCGGCAAGAGCCGTGGAAACCGTGGGAGCCGCGCGAGAAGTATCTACCAGCCTTGACAGTCTGGCGCCTGCGTGGCCACCCGGGCAGGCCCGCAACCCGGAACGAGCGGCTCTGTCGGCCGGCCTGATTTCTGCCCGGCCGCTCACGCCGTGCGGCCAGCGTGGGGCAGCACCGCACGGCAGCGCTGCTGGTAGCGTGAACGACAGTCGTGCTTGCGCCCCTCACCAGACCAGCTGGCGAGCACGGTCCGCGGAGCCTGGGCGCCGTTGTCAGGGGAAAGCGCATGGTTGTGACCGGGCTTGCTGTTGCCGCCGCCGCATGGGGTGTCCTGATGGGTGTGTCACCTATCCTGCAGATCCGCCGGATGCTCCGGCAGCGTTCCTCCCGTGATGTGTCGGTGGGATACTTCGCGGTCCTGCTGGTCGGATTCCTGCTGTGGATCGCCTACGGCATCGCGTCCCGCAATCTGGCGCTTATCGTGCCAAATGGCGTCGCATTGCTCGTCGGGGCCAGCACCGTCGCGGTCGCCCTCCAACTGAGCCGTGGAAGCAGCAGCCGGTGACGGACGAACCATTCCGCACGATCATCGAGCCGTTCCGCATCCACTCGGTGGAGCCGATGCGGCTGACCACCTCGGCGGAGCGGGCCAGTGCGCTGGCCGCTGCCGGGTACAACCTGTTCGAGCTGCGGGCCGAGGATGTGCTGATCGACCTGCTCACCGACTCGGGGACCGGGGCGATGTCGGCCGAGCAGTGGGCCGGCGTCCAGCGGGGCAACGAAGCATACGCCGGGGCTCCCTCGTTCTACCGGTTCCGCGACGCAGTGACCGGCCTGTTCCCGTTCCGGCACGTCTTGCCCACTCATCAGGGCCGGGCTGCCGAGCACATCCTGTTCGCCGCGGTCGGCGGGCCGGGCCTGGTCATCCCGAACAACACCCACTTCGACACCACCCGGGCCAACATCGAGTTCACCGGCGCGCAGGCTGTCGACCTGCCCATCCCGGAAGGGCTCCAGCCAGCGGTGCGGCACCCGTTCAAGGGCAACATGGACGTCGCGGCACTTGAGCGGCTGCTCAACGAGCGGGCCGGTGCGGTCCCGCTGGTGATGCTGACCATCACGAACAACTCCGGCGGCGGCCAGCCGGTCAGCCTCGCCAACATAAGGGCGGTCCGCGAGGTCTGTGCCCGCTTCGGCAAGCCGCTGTTCCTTGATGCCTGCCGTTTTGCCGAAAACGCCTGGTTCATCAAGACGCGCGAACCCGGCTACGCCGACGTCACTCTCCCCGACATCGTCCGGGAGATGGCCACCCTCGCCGACGGGATGACGATGTCGGCCAAAAAGGACCCGCTCGCCAACATCGGCGGCTGGCTCGCCCTCGACGACGACCACCTCGCCGAGCGGTGCCGCAACCTGGAAATCCTCACCGAAGGCTTCCCCACCTACGGCGGGCTCGCCGGCCGCGACCTCGAGGCGATCGCCCAGGGATTGCACGAGTGCGTCGACGACGACTACCTGCGCTACCGGGTGCGCTCCGTCGCCTACCTCGGCGAGGCGCTCGAGTCGGCGGGGATCCCGGTCGTCGTTCCCATCGGCGGCCACGCGGTCTTCATCGACGCGCGCGCCATGCTGGCCCACCTCGACCCGCTGCACTACCCGGGCCAGGCCCTGGCCTGCGCGCTCTACCGGGAGGGCGGCGTGCGGAGCTGCGAGATCGGAACCGTGATGTTCGGCCTGCACCCGGACGGCACCGAGACCCCAGCCGCCATGGACCTGGTCCGCCTCGCCGTCCCCCGCCGCACGTACACCCAAAGCCACATCGACTACGTGATCGAGGTCGTCACCCGGGTAGCCAGCCAGGCCGCCCAGCTTCCCGGGATGCGCATCGTGTCCCAGCCCGCACAGCTCCGGCACTTCACCGCGCGGTTCGCCCCCCTGTGCTGACAGGTGCCCGGTGCTAGACCACTAGACTTCGCCGCGCTCGCGCAGGAACTCACGGAACTCGTGGACCGCCTGCTCCTGGTCCGGTCCCAGATCCTCGGCGGCGACCACCTTCGCGCCGGCCCAGTAGGCCCCGACGTAGTTGCCCTCAGCCAGTGGCACCAGCAGTGGGTGATGCGCGATCTTTATGTGGTCCTGCACTTCGTCCCACGTGACGCCCGCCGGAACCAGGCCGATCGTGGGCGAGTCGCTGTCGTCGTAGGTTAGGTCATCGAGCACGGGCCTGCTCCCCCTCCTGGCGTGGTCCGGCAACAATAGGCGACCCAGCGGCTGAGCGCCGCGGCAAGACAGGGCCTCGGTGAGAACAGCGGCCCCGGTGAGAACAGGGCCTCGGTGAAGCCGGCGGCCTGCTCAGTCGGAGGCGTGCAGAAACGCCTCGGTCAGCCAGCCGCGCACCTGGTCGTCGACCTCGCCGGGCTCGCGAAGCAGCAGCAGGTGGATCATCCGCAGGCTGCCGCGCCCGAGCACCCGGCTGATCCGCGGGTCGTGCACGGGCCTGGGCAGGTACAGCGCGAGGGATACGTCGCGCGACCGCGCGCGGACCTCTGACCCCAGGCGCCGGCGCGCGCTCGGCGCACCACGAAGCAGGCACGATCAGGCCGGTGACCGGGCGCCTGGCCGTGCCCGGGCACGCAGCCGTTCGGGATCGTGGGCTGCCAGCCGGGCCAGGCACGTGCGGGTCGCCCCTGACCTGCGCTGAGGTGAGGCGGCGGCGCTGGATCGGGCCGGCCGGACGCTGGTGCGGCCCGGGCGGCCACCGGTTGGGGAACTCGACGCGCCAACGACGTATCTATCCGGGTTCACGGTGCTCATCATCACAGACGCAGAAAGATCCGGCCCTGGGCCGGCTCGGGCCGACGGAGGTCGCCGTGGATTCCTGCTGGAACTCAGATTCCCTGCCCCGGTTTACGATCGCGAGCCCGTCCGATCTGCGCGGCACCTCCCTTGTGCTGACGGCCGCTCGCCAGGTGCTCGGGCGCGGCGCGGACTGCGATCTGCGCGTTGACGACGCGCACGTCAGCCTGGCGCACGCCATGCTGACGTCTTCGCGTGATCAGACCACGGTGCGCGACCTTGGCTCGAAGAACGGCACCCTCGTCAACGGTGTCCGCATCGCGAGCCCGCAGGTCCTGCGGCACGGCGACGTCCTGCGGTTCGGGACCGTCGAGGCGCGGTACGAGGAGCCTGACCTCGCGGACGCGCCGACGGCGGTGGTGCGTAGCGTCGGGTCCGTGGATCTGGAAGAAGACATCGCGGCCGCGCTGCGTGCCGCGCCGGCCTGCTCGTCATGCGCGGCCTGACGTGGCCCGCCAGCCGGGCGAACCTTTCCTCGATGCCGCGGGCCGCCTGTCCGACCAGCACGTACAGCAGGTCATCGCGGGTCAGGCGCACCGCCTGCGCCGGGTCGCCGCTTCCGGCTCGTGGGCCCGCCGGCTCGCCGCCATCGGCTTCGTGGTGTTCGCGCTTGGGACCGGTATCATCACCGGCCTGCTGCTGCGCCTGCCCGCTCAGGTCGACAACGCCGTGGCCGCGGCGGCCGCGAACCCGGCTGCCGAACCCTCGGCGCCATCGATCTTCGGGCAGGCCATCGGTGGTGTTCCCCTCGGTGTGCTTGGATTCGCCGCCGCGCTCATCGGCATCGTCGTCATGATGGTCGGCATCGTGCCGCACTTGTCCGCGACGTCCAGGCAGCGTTGCCTCGGCTTGGATGCGGCGCGACCCAGGGAACTGCCGCCACCCAGGGAACTGCCGTCACCGCAGGAGGGGGCGCGGCCCAAGGAACGGCTGGTTGTGGTGCCACCCAAGGAACGGCAAGCGGTGCGGCGACGCCAGGATCGGCCGCGATCCGAGGAATGGGCGTGCGAACACGCGGGATCGCCCTCTCCTTCGCCCCGCTCCGCTGCGTACTTGCCGTTCTTCAGCAGTCCAGGCAGTGGTGGCCGGGCCGCGCAGAAGCATCCCAGCCTGGACTGACACCAGGCGCGAGCCACTGGTCGGGCCGCCGCTCGGCGATGTCGAGAGATCGTGCTGATTGCCGCCGGGCTCGTGGTCTTCGCGCAGGCACCGGTGGGCGGCAGCTACCTGGTCCACGTCTTCCCCGTCACGCTGCTGCTCGGCGTCGGTGCCGGAATCTCCTTCCCCGCGCTCATGACGCTCGCCATGTCGGCCGCCACGCCGGAGGACGCCGGCCTGGCCTCCGGCCTTGTCAACACGACCGCCCAGGTCGGCGGCGCGCTGGGGCTCGCGGTCCTCGCGACCGTGTCCGCGTCGCGGACCAGCGCACTGGGCGCGAGCGGCCACAGTGCCGCGGCGTCGCTGACCGGCGGTTACCGCCTGGCGTTCTGGATCGCCGCGGGCCTCGTGGTGGCGGCGATCGTGGTCGCCCTCACGGTGCTGCGCCCGGAGCGGCGGGTAACCGCCGAGCCTGCCCCGGCGCGGGCCGACCGGGCGCTGTCCGGGGTCGCCTGAGCGAAGCGCAGGGTGTGCAAGGGCTTGAGTGGCTATGTGGCTCGCGTGGCACCGCGCCAGGCACGCAGCGCCGCCGCGCCACGTGCGTGTGCCGCCCGCCTTGATCATGGTGCATGTCCGGATATCCGGTGCCCGACGGGCCATCGATCACGATTCAGGCAGCGACAGCGGCCCGGCCAGCGCCGGGCTTTCATGATCGCGGTAACTTCTCGGCTAATACCGCGGAGAAGTTACCGCGATCATGAAAGCACATTAGCAAAGGCAATGGCACATATTGGCAGCCGTGCGATTTAGCGGGTAACCCACCATGATCATGGCATCCTCGGCCGTCTGGACGCGGGACGCGGTCAGTCGGCCGGCGGGCCGAGCTCGACGATGACCGCCGCGCCGCCCGCTGGTGACCGCGCCAGGGTCAGGGTCCCGCCTGATGCCTCGGCCGTGCGCCTGACGATGTCCAGGCCCAGTCCCGTCGATCCGCCGCTGCTGATGCCGCGCTGGGCGATGGACGCGTCGGTGAAACCCGGGCCGTCGTCGGCGACGACCATGCACGCCCCGCCGCCCGCGCGCCTGGTGAGCCTGACGATGAACCCGACTCCTTCCGGGGTGTGCGCGAAGACGTTCTCGAGCAAGGTGTCCACGCAGGTCGCCAGGTCCTCGTGGGCGACGCGCACAGGAACGGGCCCCGGCACGACCTCGACGCTCATCCACCGCTCCTGATCGCCGGCCAGCGGTGACCAGAACGCGGCGCGCTCGCGGACGACACGCGCCGCTTCGCAGGCCGCACGAACGCCCTCGCGTACCGGCCGCCTCGCCTCATGGATGATCTCGTTGACCGTGCGCTCGAGCGCGTCGACGTCCCCGTTGAGCAGTGCCATCTCGTGCGGGTCTGACAGTGACTCCGCGTCCACCCGCAGCACCGTGAGCGGAGTCCGCAGCCGGTGCGACATGTCCGCCACGGTCTCGCGTTCACGCGCGAGCAGTTCACCGATCCTGGCCCCGAGCAGGTTCAGGCCCGTGCCGACCTGGATTACCTCGGGCGGTCCGCCAAGGGCGGCCCGGACGGAAAGATCACCCGAGGCTAGCTGGTGGGACGCCCGCGCGACCGCCGCGAGCGGCCGGACCAGGGAACGGGCCAGTTGGTCAGCCACGACGGCACTCAGTGCGAGCAGCCCAAGGCCGACGGCGCCGAGCACGAGCCAGGACCGTGTCACCCCGCGCCGCAGTTCGGAATCGGGCACGAACGTCCGGATGACGACCGTGCCGCCGGGGAGCCCGGCCACGGCAACCAGCACCTCACGGCCACCCGGCGCCTCCGCCGTGATGCTGCTGCCGCTCGCAGCCAGTTCGACCGCGGGTGACCTGGGTGCAGGCCTGCCGAGGGTGCGGCCGCCGGGCAGGAAGACCGTGACCGGCAGTGCGCCGCTCTGGCCGTTGATCTGCTCCACCGCCAGGCTGAGGCTGGAGGCGACGAGCGTGGCGACAAGCGGGGCGAGCGACTGCGCCTCCACCGTGGCCTTGTTCACCGCCCGATCCGCCGCCACCGTGCGCAGCAGCAGCGCGAGGGGGATGAAGAACGCAACGAGGACCAGCGAACTCGTCGCGACCACGAGAAGGACGAGCCTGATCCTCATGACGGCGTGGCGAGCTTGATCCCGACACCGCGCACCGTGTGCAGATACCGGGGCTGCTGCGCACTCTCCCCATGCTTGCGCCGCAGCCACGCCAGGTGCACGTCCACCGTCTTGTCCGCTCCGCCATAGGGCATGCGCCAAACCTGCGTCAGAAGCTCGCGCTTGGTCACCACCTGGCCGGCCCGTGCCGCCAGGTAATACAGCAGGTCGAATTCGCGCGGGCTCAGGTCGAGCGGCACCCGGTCGAGCGTGGCCTCCCGTGCGTCGAGATCCAGGCGCAGACCGCCGACCACGACCGGGCCCGCGCCGCCGTCGCCGTCGTCGCTCACCCGCCGGAGCACCGCACGGATCCGCGCGTCGACCTGCCCGGGGCCGAAGGGCTTGACCATGTAGTCGTCGGCCCCGGCGTCGAGGACCTTGACGATCTCGCTCTCGTCGTCGCGTGCGGTGGCCACGATCACGGGGACCGCGCTCACCGCGCGCATCATGCGGAGGACCTGGTAGCCATCCATGTCGGGCAGACCGAGATCGAGGATGACAAGATCGGGCGGTGAGTCGGTGACCTGCTGGAGCGCGGCCATCGCGGTGGGAACACTGACGACCGCGTGACCTCGTTCTGACAGCGAACGGATCAGCGCGCTCCGGATCGGAGCGTCGTCCTCCACGGCCGCCGGGGAGCGCGGCATACTGCTCGCCTCCGATGGCGGGACTGTGGTGACGCGGTGCGCGGCAGACGGCGCCTACCTCAAGTCGTGGAGCCCCGCACAGGGCTTCCTTGTGGACAACGTCGCCCGCGGGCCGGTCGCAATGGCGCACGTGACGTTCGAGTCCTCGGACCGATCTATCACGATGCGGATCTCGTGCGTCTCGGGGAGCGCCAGGGTGAACCTGAGCGACAAGCGGATTGGCTGGAGCTCCGACGATCCGGGCCAGCCGGGCGATTCCTAGGACGCCTCTGAACAACGGCGTCCGATCAGCGAGCGGGTCATCCGCGCCCGGCTGGCAAGGCGGAGCCCGAGGCCGCTACCAGCGGTTTGCAACGGCGAGGGTGACAACGCCGCCAGCCGGGATGCGGGGGCCACGCGAGCCGGGCAGGTGTTGTTCAGCGGCCTCCCGGGCACGCCCGGATCGTCAGGGCTCGCCCGGGCGCCCGCGTCGTCAGCGCTCGTCCGGGCGCCCGCATCGTCAGGGCTGGTCCGGTGCGTCCTGCTGGATCCGCAGAGCGAGCACCGGGCACGCGGCTGCCGCGTGGCGGGCGATCTCGGCCAGTTCCGCTGGCAGCGGCTGGCCGGAGACGATCGGATAGCCCCACGGGTCCAGGCTGATCATCTCGGGCAGCAGTTCGGCGCACATGCCGTGGGCGGTGCAGGCAATCGGGTTGACCAGCAGCCGGTGACTCACCGCCACCCCGCCATCGGCCCGTCGTCAGGCGGGAGCGGCAGCTGCGGTTCGCGCCGCAGGCCGGCGCAGGGGCCGCGCTGCTCGTGCAGGCGTGCGTCCGCGGCGAATGCCGCAAGCGCGCTCGCGGCGAACTGGCTCGCGCCGTCCGGGTGACGGCAGGCGCCGCACCCGTTCACCAGGCGCTGGAACCGGGTCACACGGTCACGCTGCCCGGACCGGCCACCGCGATAGGCAAGGTCGGCGAGGGCGCCCGCGAGGGCCGGCAAGCCCATCACGCAGGGGCCACATTGAGCCGCCGTCTCCCCGGCCAGGTAGCCGAGCACGCGCGCCGTCTCGGCGAGACCGCAGGCCGACGAGGGCAACGCGATGAGCACGCCGGCGCCAAGCAAGCCGCCGGCCGCCCGCAGGTCGGCGTGCGTCATCCGGACGTGCCACGCGACGTCGATGGGCAGCCAGGCCCCGAAATAACCGCCGGTCAGAACGGCCTGAAGCGGCTCGGCCAGGCCGGCCAGGGTCAGCACCTGGCCGATGGTGGTGCCGAGCGCGATCTCGTAGATCCCGGGCCTGCCGACGGCACCACCGACACTGAGCAGCGTGGAACCCGGCGCGGACGGCAGCCCGGCGCTGCGGAACCAGCGGTCGCCATATCGGGCGATCAGCGCGAGGTTGGCGAGCGTCTCGACGTTGTTGACGAGCGTGGCACGCCCGCGGACCCCGCTCTCGTGTGTCCGGGGCGGGGCGAATGTCGGTTTGGCCGGGCCCCCGTTGAGGAAGTGCACGATCGCGGACTGCTCGCTGGCGACATACCGGGCCGGGATCTGCCGCACCCGGATCGTCACGGGATCCACGCGCGCGTTGTTCCGTTCCTCGAGCGCCGCGCGCAGCGAGGCGAGCACGTCGCTCTGGCCACGGTGACGCACAGATAGGCGGCACGTGCGCCGACCGCGTCGGCGGCCAGGGCGATCCCGTCGAGAACCCAGGTGCGGCAGGCGCGTGAGCAGCAACCTGTCCTTGAAGCTCGCTGGCTCGCCCTCCGCGCCGTTGGCCACCACGACGGTGTCGCCGCCGCCCGAGGCGACCGCACGCAGCTTGGCGCCGGTCGGGAAGCCGGCGCCGCCGCGCCCGGTCAGGCCCGAGACTGGTCACGGTTGGTCGCCCTTCGCTTCGCTGGCCCGGGCAGGAGCCTGGGTGACGGTCGCCGGCGACACGGCCCGCTGGCCAGGCGCCGGTGGCGTTCCCGCGCGTTTCGCCCAGCCCGGGCGCAGCGGCCCGTGCTGGGCCCAGTTACCTGCCGCGAGGAGGGCCACGATCGCCAAAGTGGCCGCGCCGAGCCGGAGTATCCCGTGCTGCGGCCAGCCGTAGGCAACCCGCAGCGAGAATGCGCAGAGCACGGTGAGGACGCAGCCCATGGTGAGGACGAGCACCCAGCGGGTACGCGGGTCGCTGCCGGTCCCGAGACCATGCAGCACCGCTACCGGCCAGCACGCGTACGCGGCCCAGTGCGTCAGCCGCCACAGCCGGTGCCCCAGGCGGACGCGGAGCACACTGGTGACAGCGAGGGCGAGGAGCAGGTCAAACGCGACCGCGCCCAGACCGAGCCACAGCGGGCGGTAGGCCGAGACGAACGGGATGATGGCGTCGCGCCACCGGATCGGCGTGTAGGTGTCCGCCACCGTGGTGACCACGTGTATCGCGACGAACATGAGCACGAGCATGGAGAGGTTCCTGTGCAGCCCGGCCGTGAGGAACCTCGGCCACCGTGGGGCCGCGAACCGCACGTTGATGAGGATGCCGAGCACGACGCAGGCGCTGAGCAGGACGAGAGCCACGAGGCCGGTTGCCCTGGTGAGGAACCACAGCGGGCTCGGGCCACTCGAGACGACGCTGCTTGAGACGACGCCGCCAGAGACGACGCCGCTTGAGACGGCAATGCCCGTCACCGCAGGCGTCCAGGATCCGTGGGCCAGTCACCCGCATCTTCGGGCCAGCCGCCAACGGTCGTCACGGCCGCGCCGGTGGCGACCAGGCGGGCAGGCAGGCCTAGCCCGCCCAGCCATCCCGGTGCGGCGGGCCCGCGGATGATGGCCGCGGTGCTCGCCGCGTTCGCGTCGACGCAGCTTGCCGCGGCCACGCTCACCGTCCGCCAGCAGGTGCGGACGGGCTCACCGGTCCCCGGAGCGACGATGTGGTGCACGCGCCGGCCGCCGATGCGCCAGGTCCGCACCGTGACACTCGACGTGGCGAGCCCGCCTGCGCCGATCGCGACCGTCGGCCCGGGTGCGTCAGGTCCCGCCGCGTGATCGTCTGTGACCCGCACCCGCCACCCGCCGCCTGGCGGTGGGCCGGCCACGGCGATGTCGCCACCGAGGTTGACGAGCACGCCGCAGCCGAGCGCGGCGGCGATGGCGGCGGCGGCGGCACGGTCGGCGGCAAGTGCCTTCGCCGTGGCGCCAAGATCCAGCATCACCCCCGCGGGCACCTGAACCACCCGCTTGGCCGCACCCGTCGCGGGCGAAGGGTGCAGCCGCACCGACCGCCACCCGGGCAGCGGCGCGGGGGCGGCGGCCGCGCGGTGCCGCCCCCGCACCACCTCGGCGAAATCACGGTCGTAGCCGAGATCCATCAGCGCTCGCCCGCACGTCGGATCGACGTCACCGTCGGTCATCCGCGCCGCGCGAAGCGCCACCTCGAGCGCGGCGGCGAGCAGCGCGCTCACCAGGACCGGGCGCCCCTGTGCGCGGTTCACCCTCGCAAGCTCGGAGTCGTCGCGGAACCTGCTGCACGCGGCGTCGATACGGCTGAGTTCAGCTGTGAGCAGGTCACGTGCCGCGGCCAGCGCGGCCGGTTCGGTGACAAGCACGGTCGCGCTCGTGCCAAGCGCGGGAAACGTCACGCCGGTGACGGCAGCCTCGGCCGTCGTCACGAGCCACCCGACACGGTATGGGTCGGTGCCGGTGTTGGCGCTGGCGCTGGCGGTGGCGCTGGTACCGGCGCCGGTGCCGAACTTGGCGGTGCCGGGGCAGGGGCCGGCGCCTGCCCCGTCGTCGACTGGCTCGTCGAAGCCGCCGCGTGCCGCACGGCCTTCGGCTTCCTTGTCACGGTCACCGTGACGGTCGGTGCCGGCGCCTGCGACGGTGTCGGCTGCGCCGTGGTGGCCTGGCTGTTGGCGGACTGCGCCGGGGTCGAGTGGTAGAAGACTGAGGTCAGCGCGAGCGCGGAAACCGCGGCGACGCCTGCGGTGCGCCAGGTCAACTGCGACAGGCGGCGCAGGCCCTCGTTTCTGGCTTCGTCGGAGTGGTCGAATCGGTTCACGGGATTCCTCAGAATGGTCTCGATTGGCTGCACGGCGCCGCATATTCGCTTCGCCGTCCCCGTCACCGCGCGGTGCTCCGTGGCCGAGATCGCGTACGGATCCCCGCGTGAGGATCACTTTCGTCAGGACACTTCGTCAGGACACTTCGTCAGGACACTTCGTCAGGACCGCTGAGCCGCAAGCCCATCGGTAGTCCAGTTAAGGCGTCGCTAAGAACGCCCCAACGTCCGGCGAGGAAACAGATGCGCTGAGCCCGGTGCAGCGCGCAGGCGGTTCTGCGCGCTCGGCGAGGCGGGGCGCCGCGCTCGGCGCCTTCGCGGCCTGCGTCGCCTTCGCGGCCTGCGTCGCCTTCGCTGCGGGCACTGCGGGCGCCGCAGGCGCTTCCGGTACGTTTGGCCGCAGGGCACCATGGCACCGGGGATTTGGCCGCGGCGAGGAGACACGATGGCCGACGAGCGGGTTCCGACCGATCACGGCGAGATGCCCGTGTACTTCGCCAGGCCTTCTGGCGAAGGACCATGGCCGGGCGTCGTCGTGATCCATGACGCCTTGGGAATGAGCCAGGATTTGCGCAACCAGGCCGACTGGCTGGCGGGCGAGGGTTACCTGGCGGCCGCACCGGATCTGTTCTTCTGGGGCGGGAGAATCGCGTGCCTGCGCGCGATCATGCGCGACGTGCGGGCCCGGCAGGGCAGGTCGTTCTATGACGTCGAGGCCGTGCGCTCGTGGCTGGTGGACCGCGACGACTGCACCGGCAGGGTCGGCGTGATCGGTTTCTGCATGGGCGGCGGCTTCGCGTTGCTGCTCGCTCCCAATCATGGGTTCGCCGCTGCAAGCGTCAACTACGGCACTGCCCCGAAGGACTCGTACACGGAGAGTTTCCTCGCGCGCGCCTGTCCCATCGTCGGCAGCTACGGGGCAAAGGACCGCGCGCTTCGCGGCGCGGCCGACCGGCTGGACCGGGCTCTGACAGCAGTCGGCGTGGATCACGACGTGAAGGAATATCCGGGCGCCGGGCACTCGTTCCTCAACGACCACGACCCGGCTGACGTGCCGAAAGTACTCGCGGTGATGGGGAAATTCGCCGGCGGTGGCTACCACGAGCCCTCGGCCCACGACGCCCGCCGCCGGATCATCGCCTTCTTCGGCGCACACCTCACGTCGTAGGAACCGTGCCCCAGTCCGCCTTGTCCGCTCGCCCCGGCCAGCCCACCACCGGAATCTATCCTTAACGGCTGCCGCGGATGCGGCGTCCGCTGGTGCGGGGGGATCCCGGGGGGTCGCCCCCCGGGACTGGCACAGCCTTAACGGCTGCCGCGGACGCGGCGTCCGCTGGTGCGGGGGGATCCCGGGGGGTCGCCCCCCGGGACTGGCACAGCCTTAACGGCTGCCGCGGACGCGGCGTCCGCTGGTGCGGGCCGGCGCGGGGGCCGTCCCGGGGGTCGCCTCCGGGGCTGAACAGATCCTTAACGGCTGCCGCCGCGTGTCACGCTCCTGCCCCGGGTCGCCGCTCCTGCGTCGGCGACCGGTCTGCCAGGCGGCATGTGCCGCGTGGATCGCGACCCGGTACGCTACCCGGTGACGGCCTAGCGGGATCCGCGATCCGGCCTCGCCGTGCGGGCGTAGCTCAATGGTAGAGCCCCAGCCTTCCAAGCTGGCCATGCGGGTTCGATTCCCGTCGCCCGCTCTCGCCTTGTTTGCGCAGCTCAGGGGCATGATTGCTTCGCCCTGAGTGATCTTCACGATGCGGACTTGCGCCCGCGTGCCCGTTGCGTGCCCGATCCCCTCGCACCGTTGCGCTTCCTTCGGGCCTCTCGGAGAACCAGGCCCATGCCTGCCGCGATGGCCTGGTCGCGCCTCTTGCGGAATTCCAGTGTTGACCGGAACTGGATTGTCGCACTTCAGAACGGCGTGCGGCCCATCCCCGGCCGGTATCCCCTGGCGGGATATAGGCTCGCAATCAGTCACGGCACATCAACGCTCAGGCATCCTCGTGCCCGGAGGGGATAACGACCACATGCCCGGCCGCGCCAGCGACTTAATCACGATCCCCGGCTCGTTCTGGCAGCGAGCCGAGACCATCGCGGCCCTGCGCAACCGCGACATCGGGCGGCTGTTCCAGCTCCTGCGCCAGTACGCAGGCGCCAGTCAGACACAGATCGCCATCGCGTGCCAAATGAGCCAAAGCAAGGTCAGCAACATCATGAGAGGAGAACAGGCAGGTCCGCACGCTCGCGCTGTTCGACCGCATCGCAGACGGACTTCAAATGCCCGATCCTGCGCGCATCAGCCTCGGCCTGGCGCCTCGCACCGCGTCTCCCCCAGTCGCACAGATAACGGTGAGACCTCGGCCGCAGGCCGACGCCATCCCGGCGCGGATACTGGCCCAGGCTTGCAGTCGTCCCCACGCTCCGATGTTCTTGACGTGGAGCGCGGAGGCAAACAGGAGGACGACGACCCGGTGCAACGCCGAACCTTTGTCGGGCTGACCGGCGCATCCATGTTCAGCGCCATCCTCGCCGACACCGCCAGCACCCACCCGCGCGACAGCATCGAGCACTTCGCACCGGTCCTCGCCGCCATCGACACCGCGCCCGGCTCAGCCGATGCCGCCCCCGACCTGGCGGCATTGACGAACGCCGTCCGGCAGACCAGGCGCGACTACCAGGCGTGCCGCCACTCCGGCCTGATCAGGTACCTTCCAGCCCTGCTCACCCGCCTGCACACCGCATCCGCAGCCCTCACTGGTGACGCCCGGCTCCGGGTGTTCGCACTGTCCGCCGACGCCCATCACGTCGCCGCCGGGCTGCTCCTCAAGCTCGACGACCAGGGCCTGGCCTACCTCGCGTCCGCTCAGCCCCGCCCACCGTCAAGGGCGAAGCCGAGGAATTCGCGACCGGCATCGGGGTCTCCCGGTGACCCAGGCCGACCAGGGCCGCGTTCTGACGATCATCGTGTGCGGCGCCGGCCCCGCCTCCGCGGTCGGCACGCTCGTCGCGCTCGCCCACGACCGCAGCTGGACCGTCCAGGTCATCGCCACCCCCGCCGCCCTCGACTTCCTCGACCAGGCCGCCATCGCCACCCAGACCGGCAGCCCCGTCCGCAGCCACTACCGCAAACCCGGCGAACCCAGATCCCGCCCAGCCGACGCCATCATCGTCGCCCCCGCCACCTACAACACCATCAACAAATGGGCACACGGCATCAGCGACACCTACGCCCTCGGCATCCTCGCCGAAACCACCGGCCTCGCCGTGCCGATCGTCGTCCTGCCGTTCGTCAACTCGGCCCTCGCCAGCCGCCCGCCGTTCCAGCGAAGTGTCGAATCCCTGCGCGCCGAAGGCGTGAAGATTCTTCTCGGCCCCGGTGGCGTCCAGCCCCACCAGCCCCACACCGGCGGCACCCTCGTCGACAGCTACCCCTGGCATCTCGCGCTCGATGAAGCCGAACGCCTCCTCGACTCGCACCGCATCCCGCGCTGAGCACGGCTAGTGCCGCAGGGATGCTGTCCCTTGTTCATCAGCGATCCAGCATGCGCAGCCCAAGCAGTGTCTCGGCGCTCCGTATCTCCCCTGCCGCGATCAGACCTGGCACCGACGCGACCGGAACCCATTCCCTCCGCGCGATCCCATCAGCGGCGCTAATCGGGATCGCCAACTCGCTCCACTCCGTGGCCCACGAACACCACACGCTCGGCAATTCGCAGGCCAGGCTATATGTGACAGCGGCACGCAAAATCGCCATCGCGAACGCCCGGCCTGTGCCGGACGCTACGACCCGGACTGTGGGTATTGCGCCGTCGATTGGTCTCATGTCACGCGCGTCGGCGTGGCATTTGGCGCTGCGCGGGCCAAGGGGACGGTCACGGCTGAGAGCGCGAGCAGCGTAAGGCCAAACACGATGCTAGGGCCTGTATCGGCCGAACGCTAACTCCATCAGCTTCGGGTTACACGCCAGCACCCGGACGAGCCCGGCCGCCATCAGCGGCAGCATCGCCCGTACCGCAGACCACAAGACCCCGTGACGATGGCACCACGTACGAGGCCGGAACACGAGATTTCTCACAGCCGTCTCACGGACTGGGGAGACGGCGCGGGACTCGGGCGTTCATGGCGGACACCTGATGGACCCTCACCTGCGGATGCGGATTCTGGCGCACCGCCCGGACTCGCTGCACTGATCTACGAATCAGACGGTCGGCCATCACCCCCTCCTCTGGCATCATCGATATGTGACCAGCTCCGGCCTCGAACGCCTCGAACGCCTCGCACGAACCGCCTACGAAGCCCATCGCGACGCTCACCCCACGTCTCTTCCGCTGTGGGACGACATCACCGAGCAGGAGCAGCAAGCCTGGAAAGCCGCCGTGTCCGCCGTCACCGAGCAGACCCACCGCAGCACCCTCGCCGAGACGCCGCCGACCCGGCCCCTGGTCATCCAGGCCGGAGACCAGCACCACATCTTCCACACCGACTTCACTGTCGGCCGCCAAGGCACTCTCGCCATCAGCGACGACTTCGCCTCCAGCCACCACGCCCGCTTTCAGGTCGCCCACGGCCTATGGTTCGTCGAAGACCTCGGCTCAACCAACGGCACCTGGCTCAACGGGCATCGCTTCAACACAGCCCAGCGGCTGAAGAAAGGCGACAAGATCAGGATCGGGCACACCGTCATGACCGTAGTATCGGCATGAGCGGGATTCCGGCCTGACACATCCAGGACATCCGGCAATGTAGCTGATGGTGCGTCCCGTCGCAGGCACGAGTCCGGAGACTCAAACATGCCCCACACGGCAGGTTCTTGATCTCGCGGGATACCCGGGATGATCTTCCCACTCCTCGCATGCAAGACAACCATCAGCCCATGTCGCAGTCGACGTGCGCGCGGAACAACTAGCGATCTTGAAAACCGCTACCGCGACTCGCTCGCCGTGCCACACCCGTGCCACACACGAAGGCACACCAGGGCGAGCAGCGGTGACTCACGGACACTCGCCAAGCATCTACCAGGACAGGCGGTCCCGCTGGTCGCGTGCAAGGTCGTGCTACCGATCTTCCAAGCTGGCCATGCGGGTTCGATTCCCGTCGCCTGAGCTGGAGAACGCGATATCAACCAAATGCCAGTGACGAGAGCCCGGCGGATGAACCGCGAGATCGTAACGGCCACGACCGCGCCGTGCTGCCCATGAAGCTGGCCCTAGGACGGGCCGCGCAGGGCGCCGTCATCCACCTCTCGGTTGGGCCGCTGATGACGGTGCGCTGTACATCTTCCAAACTGGCCAAGCGGGCAGCGGCAAGCACCCCGGTGGCCGGTGGGCCCGGCTACAGCTATCCGGGGCAGCGATACGGGCGTAGTGTCGTACCCAGCAGGGCCCGTACCATCCCGCACCATGCCAAGCGTGGGTGCAGGTGACCGCGTCGCTCCAGACCTTGGTGGCACGGCCATTTCTGGCCGGGTAGAGACCAAGGAGCAGCGATGCACCAACCCTCAACCTTGGCTTCGGCCGCATGCGCCGCCAAGACCCCAGCACCTGACGCACCCCGCACACTCCTGACACGAGGTCCCCCGGCCGCCTCAGGGGACATGACCGTGACCCGCCCCCTGCCTCAAGATCACGCCCGGATTGTTCAGGATGTGAATGACGTCGTTGTCCACCGGATCTTCGCCGCGGGACTGGATCTCCAGGCCGCGCTGGGGATGATCGGCGATCAGCCCGAGACCGACCGGATCTACCACGCCATCGGTGAACTGGATCAGGCCATCAGGTGCATCCGCGACACCATATTCGATCGTGACCCACCCGATCCGCGGTCTTCGCCGCCGTGGGAACGATCACTCGCCCGGTAACGTCACCAGATTTCAGAGCGATTCGTGCAGGGCTCTACCTGCCCCATCGCATCATCGGCACCCACAAGCCCCGGAAACTGAGCGACCTGGGCCCGGCTTGGCGAAAGCCCGCGGCCATGACGCGCCAGTCGGCACGGGAACGGTTCTCCGGCGAGCAGCAGGCGAGGGCCTCACTCGCTCGGATCGGCCTGGCGCGACGCGGTTTGGGTAAGGGGACGGCAAGCGACGGGCGGAGGAGAGCGATGTTCGTGGCTGGCGACATCCGCCCGGGACCCTCGGCTGGCCGCCAAGGGCCTTGTTCTACCTGCTGATCATCGGCGTGGTCCTCCTCATCGCCGACCTTCTGTTCCTGGGTACCCGGCTCAGAAGGCGTACCGGCCCGAACCGGTAAGGCCCGCGGTCGGCCCGGAGGCCTGAACGCGCCGCGCGCCGACCACTTCCTGAACGCGCCGCCGCCTGGTCAGCCGTTAACGTGGCCAACGGGCGCGCCGGTGGCACCGTCGATCCGCGGCTGGTGACTGTCCTGCGTGGGGATCTTCCGCAGGACGGGTGAAGGGCCGGGAAGCCGTCCCCGCGGGCTTGCGCACTGCCTGGTGATTCGGGCGGCGGCGTCCGGAAGGAACGGCGCAAGCTGCTCGGCGAGCGTCCGGCATACCCCGACGAGCGTGGCCAGCACGGCGTCGAGTTGCCGCCCCGCCGCGGTGTCGCCGTCGCGTTCGGCCTTGGCCAGTTCCCAGGGGCGGATGTGATTGATGTGGCGGTTGGCCTCGTCGACGATGGCCCAGATCGCCGCTGTAGCTCGCCTGAAGTCGAACTGCGCCAGCGCCGTGTCGACGAGCCCTGGGGCCTGGCGGCACGCTGCGTCGAGGTCCGGCCCGCCCGGCAGAATCTGTGCTGCCGCCGGAACGCGCCCGCCGCGGTAGCGGTGGGTCATGGCGACGACCCGGTTGACGAGGTTGCCGAGCCCGTTGGCGAGTTCGTCGTTGCCGCGCGCGATGAGCCGGTCCACGGTGAAGTCGGCGTCTCCGACGCGTGGCACTTCACGCAGCAGCCACCAGCGCACGGCGTCGGTGCCGAACGTGCCCGCGAGCGCGGCCGGGTCGACAGTGGCACCGCTGGATTTACTGATCTTGCGGCCGTCTGCGGTGAGGTAGTCGTGCACCAGGATGCTGGTGGGCAGCGACTGCCCGGCCGACAGCAGCATCGCGGGCCAGTACACGGCGTGGAAGCGGAGCACCCCTTTGCCGACCAGATGGATGCGCCGGTCGGCGCCGGTCCACCAGTGGTGGTAGTTCTCGCCGCCCGTGCCGTAATCAAGAGCGGTGAGGTAGTTCCCTAGCGCGTCCCACCACACGTAGATCACCTGGGTGGGGTCACCGGGCACCGGGATTCCCCAGCCGCGTGCGCGAGCGGTCGATCGGGAGACGGAGAAATCCTCGAGACCGCCGGCGATGAGGCCGAGGACCTCGTTGCGGCGCTGCACGGGCTGGATCGCCAGGCGCCCGCTCGAGATCAGATCGTGGAGCTTGCCTGCGTAGCGGGAAAGGCGGAAGAACCAATTTTCCTCCGCGACCTGCTGCGGCTCGGTGCCATGTTCTTGGCAGCGGCCGCCGGTGAGTTCGTCCGGGGCGTAGAACTGCTCACAGCCGACGCAATACAGCCCTTCGTAGTGCTTGCGGTAGAGGTCGCCAGCGTCGTGGCAGGCCCGCCAGAACCGCTCCACCCCTGGCCGGTGCCGTGGGTCGTGACTGGTGTGGATCACGTCGTCAACCGACAGCGACAGCGGATCGCGCAGCGCGACGAACGCGGCGGCGTTTCTGTCGACGAACTCCCGGACCGCGACGCCCGCGGCCTCGGCCGCAAGCACGTTCTTCAGCGAGTTGTCGTCGGTGCCCGTCTGGAACCTGACGTGATCTCCCCGGCTGCGGTGATACCGCGCGAGCACGTCGGCCTGGACGAGTTCCAGCGCGAACCCCAGGTGAGGGCGGGCGTTCACGTAGGGGATCGTGGTGGTGATGTAGGTGTGTGGTGCGCCGGGCGCGGCACTCGTGGGGATCGTGGGGATCGTGGGGATCGTGGGCAACAGAGCCTCCGTGGATGTGGGGCTCCGATCGCGGAAATGAATCGAGGCCCCGTAGCAGGGCCTCGGAAACGATCATCCGTGCAGCGTCAGCGGCCCCGCGAGCGGGGCATCATCACGCGGCATGGGGACGTAGTCATAACCCCAGCATAGCAACCCGCGCGCGCCAGGCCGCCTCGCCGTCCCTGCGGTCAACACCGAAACTGATCCTTAACGGCTGCGCATCGTGGCGCGCACGGGTTGGTGCGGCGTTGCGCTGGTGCAGGCGGGGGGTTCCGGGGGTCGGCCCCGGGCTGGCAGAGCCTTAACGGCTGCCGCGGACGCGGCAGCCGCCTGTGCGGGCGGATCCCGGGGTCGCCCCCCGGGACGACACTGATCCTCAACGGCTGCCACAGCGTGTCTCCGCGTCAGCTCCGCGCCCATGTTCCTTTACAAGGCCCACCCGCTCTGGGGGCGCTGCCCTACTGACGATCTTGGCATGTTGTCAAGAGCCACGGCAGGGGTGAACCAGATTCTGTGGATAGCTCCTGCTGCCGCTCCGTATTCCACAGCTAAGGAGCGGAAAGGGTGGTGCGACTTTTACTGGTGAGTAATACTTCGCCCGGCTGGGGACCACTGTGCCAGTTGGCGCGCCTGCGGACCCGCGCACCCCGCGTAGCCGTTAAGAATCCTGAGGGTTAGTCCTTCTTCTCGTCGTGCCCGCCGAACTGCTTGCGCATGGCGGAAAGCGCTTTGGCCGCGAAGTCGTCCAGGTGGCGGGAGAAGAGCCGTGACTGCAGGGCAGACGTGAGGACCGGGGTCGGCACCCCTTCGTCGATCGCGGCGATCGAGGTCCAGCGTCCCTCGCCGGAATCCGACACGCGCCCGGAGAATTCGCTCAGATCGGGCGACTCGCGCAGGGCGATCGCCATCAGGTCGAGCAGCCAGGAGCCAATCACACTGCCGCGCCGCCACACCTCGGCGACCGACGTCGTATCGATGTCGAACTGATAGAACTCGGGATTCTCGAGCGGGGCCGTCTCCGCGTCCGCCACCGATTCCCGTTTGCCGACGTTGGCATTATGCAGGACGTTCAGGCCTTCGGCAATGGCTGCCATCATGCCGTATTCGATGCCATTGTGGACCATTTTTACGAAGTGACCGGATCCGTTAGGCCCGCAGTGCAGATAGCCCTGCTCAGAAGGCTCGGGCTCACCGGTCCGCCCAGGGGTGCGCGCGGCGGCCTCAATGCCGGGCGCGAGCGCGGCGAAAATCGGGTCCAGGTGCCTCACCGCGTCGCCCTCGCCGCCTAGCATCAGGCAGTAGCCCCGCTCAAGACCCCAGACGCCGCCGCTCGTGCCGCAATCCACCAGCCTGATTCCACGTTTGGTCAGCTTCTCCGCGCGTCGGATATCGTCGCGGTAGTACGAGTTGCCCCCGTCGATTATGATATCCCCGGCGGCCATTTCGCCGGCCAGCGCATCGATGGTTTGCTCGGTAATGTCACCGGCAGGCACCATTACCCATGCAGTCCTGGGTGCGCGCAGCTTGGACACGAAATCCGAGATGGAAGCCGCGCCGGTCGCTCCCTCATCGGCAAGGGCCTTCGTAACGGCAGGGCTGCGGTCGTAGACCACACATTCGTGACCCGCACGCATCAGGCGGCGGACGATGTTCGCCCCCATCCGCCCGAGCCCCACCATGCCCAGCTGCATCGATGCCGCAGGCACCATCGCCGTCTCCTTCCGGTCCGCTCATTGGAATGCTTCGCCGTGGTGTCCTTCGGATCGGCTACGGGTGGCCGGGCGCGGGATCGTCCAGCCACGGCATGAGCCACCGTTCATGGCCCCTGACCAGATGGCCGGCCTGCTCCGGGCCCCAGGAGCCGCGCTCGTAGGGGTGCGGCGACGGCGCCTTGTCAAGCAAGGGCTGCAGTATCCGCCAGGTCTCTTCGACGCCGTCCTCCCGCGTGAACAGCGAGCGATCGCCGGTCAGCGCGTCGTGGAGCAGTCGCTCGTACGGCTCGGCCGGCCTGCCGAGCTCCGCGGCGAAGGAGAGGTCCAGATTGACGCTCTGGGCGGATGTGCCGTCCGACCCCTTGGACAGCAGCACGACCCGCATGCCCGGATCCGGGTCGATCCTCAGCACCACCTGGGTCGGGTCAGGGTGGCTGGGCTCGTCGAGGAAAGCAAGGCGCGGTGGCCGCTTGAGGATGACCCGCACCTCGGTGACGCGGCGTGCCAGGGCCTTGCCTGCGCGGATGAAGAACGGCACGCCGGCCCAGCGCCAGTTGTCGACCTCGAGCTGAAGCGCCACGTAGGTTTCCGTGTCCGACGACGGCGCCACGCCCCGCACGTCGCGGTAGCCCTGGTACTGGCCGCGGACATAACGGGCGGGATCGGCGTCCGGTATCGCGCGGAAGACCTCGGACTTCTTGTCGTTCAGGGCCTCGACACCGGAACCGACCGGCGGGTCCATGGCGATCAGGGACAGCACCTGGAGCATATGGTTCTGCACGACATCGCGCAGCGCGCCGACGCGGTCGTAGAAGGCACCCCGGTCCGCCACGCCGAAGTCCTCGGCCATGGTCAGCTGGACCGCGGTGACGTGACCGCGGCCCCAGACCGGCTCTAGCAGTGAGTTCGCGAACCGGAGGAACTGGATGTCGAGCACCGGCTGCTTGCCGAGAAAGTGATCAATGCGCAGGATCTGCTCCTCGGCGAGCACCGCGTGCAGATCCGTGTTGAGCTGCCTCGCCGAGGTCAGATCGTGGCCGAATGGCTTCTCGATCACGATGCGCGCGCCGTCGGTCAGGCCCGCGCTGCCCAGGGCGGCCACCACGGGCGCGAACAGCGCGGGCGGGATCTCCAGGTAAAAGACGGGACTGCGCCGGCCCTCGAGCCGCTTGCGCAGCCGGTCGTAGGTCGCCGGTTCGGTGAAGTCCCCCTGCACGTACGACAGGCGGCGCGCAAGACGGTCAGCGGCCTCGGTGTCGAGCGTCTCCCCATCCGCCGCTGCGCCGGCCTCAATGGCCTTCTGGGCGTGCTTGCGCAGGTCATCATCGGACCAATCGCCTACCGCGACGCCGACCACCGGGCAGTCAATGCGCCCCGCTTTTTCCAGGCGATAGAGCGCGCGGAACGTCATCTTGCGAGCCAAGTCGCCAGTGATACCGAAGATCACCAGTATCCCGGCGGGTGATGCAGCCGTCATCGAGCCCCCTGCCGCCAGCGGGTCGCGTCCAGGTTCCGGGTGCGGTGTGTCGCACTCCCGTCACTTTAGACCGCGCCCTCGTGACCCGTGGCCGCAGGCTGGGAGTCACAGGCAGCGGCCGGGCCGTAGCGTCCGGTCTCGAGGGACCAGTGGAAGTTCCCGCCCATCCAGCTCCGTAGGCCGTCGAGGTAACGCCGCAGCTGCGGCGAGGCGCCGGTGCGCGTTGCGGGCTCTGATTTTAGGTAACTTGCCACCCGGGCGTCGTGCATCGAGGCCGCCACCTTGATCGCCTGGTCCGGTGTGACGCCGAGCTCGCGGGCAAGCACCGTGGGCAGGCTGTGCACCTTCAGGCTGCGGGCGGATTCCTTCGGATAGGAGAGGATGTCGTTGGCCCAGCAGGTCACGTCGACCGCGATGTCGGTCAGCGCGCGCACGCCGCGGCAGCAGAAGTCTTCCGCTGGCAGCTCGAATCCGCCCGCGACATCGATCAGCGCGACGCAGGTGGGCACGGCGCCGCTGTGCCTGCGCATGACCTTGTACTCCGCGAGACCCGCGGGCCCGTTGTCGGCGCGATGGCCGGCCTCCCAGAACTGAGCGAGGAAGTAGCCGCGGACCGCGCTGAGGAAGCGGAACATCTGTGGGCCGCTCGCTACCTCCGCGAGCCTGTCGGTGAGATCTCCGAGCGCCGCGGTGAACGGATCGGCGCGGCAGGCGCGATCGGATGACTCGTCCAGGACGCGTACGAACGACGTGATAACCCGGCCGAGCCGCTCCGGGTGGATTCCTGTCTCCGACTCGTCGCAGTAGCGGTCATCGAAGAGGAACAGCCACATTTGCCAGTTCGCGAGCAGGTCGAGCAGGGTACGGTCGCTGCCCGGGCTTGTCCGCGCCGCCAGCCAGCCAACCTTCGCCCGGCGGAAGCGGTCAATCTCGGCCGGGTCCGTCAGAAGGGCGAAACGTCGCGCCCAGTCAAGCACGCGCTCGTCAATCTCTTCCGCGTACGGGCTGATCTCGTCGCCGAATGGGCAATCGAGCGCTGGCAAATGGATACTAGCGGTCATGACGGATCCGTGACCTCCCGCTATGGTTCGCCTGCCCGCGAGGGTAGCCGCAGGGCCGCGCCACGGGGAATCCGCCTCTACGAACAGGTTAACAAAACCGCTACGAAGATGCTTCGGATTTCAGGATGCGAAGATGCGTAGGATGTGAGGCTAACGACTACGCCGTTGGCGTCTCTGGCTTTGATGTTCGATTTGACATTTCCTGCTGAAACTCCCAGATCGAGCCGGCCCGGGCCGCTAAGGCGCTGCCCGGCGCCCCGGCCGGGCCGCGGGAACAGGCTCATCGAGCCTGGCGAGGAGCAGCGCGACGTCATCACCGTGACGAGGCGGCCTGCGCGGGCTGCCCAGCAGATCATCCGCCAGGGTTTCCAGGTCGGCCCCGGTCCCGTGCTCGAGCACGCCAAGCAGGCACCGGACGTTGTAGTCGACATCGTCGCCGACAGTTTCGAGCAGGCCGTCCGTCGTGAGCACGAGCACCGCGCCCTGGGATACGCGCATCTTGACGGTGGCGTAACGCGCTTTGGCATCGATGCCCAGCGGCAGGCCCCCTGCGCACTCCAGCATCCGCGGCGCGGCGTCAGGCGTGACGATGGCCGGCGGCGGATGGCCAGCCCTGCACATCGCGAGTTCACCGGTGGCCGGGTGCAGCGCGACGAAGCAGCAGGTCGCGAACAGCGATATGTCAGGGTCGGTGTTCAGGTCCACGAGCCATTGATTGGTACGCGCCATGACCTCGGCCGGGCCGTGGCCTTCGCGCGCGTAGGCGTGCACGGCGGTCCGCAGCCGCCCCATCAGCGACGCGGCGAAGAGATTGTGTCCCTGGACATCCCCGATGACCAGGGCGACTCGCCCGTGTTTGAGCCTGATCACGTCGTAAAAGTCCCCGCCGATCTCCATTCCTGACGTCGCCGCCAGGTAACGAGTGGCAATGGTCACGCCGGGCGCGGCCAGCGTGCCTCGCGGCAGCATTCCGTGCTGAAGCTCGGTCGCGAGGGCGTGCTCCGTTTCATACATCCGGGCCCGCTCCAGGGACTGGGTGAGCAGGCCGGAGGCCGCGATGAGCAGAGCGCGTTCCTCCGGCGGGAACTCGTGTGGAGCGGGGAAACCGATCAGGCACGCGCCGACCCGTTCGCGTGCGCCCGCCACCGGGAGCGCCACCCAGGAACGTTGCGGCGAGCCCGTGGCGACGTCAGCCAGATGCGGGTAGTCCTCGGCAAGCGCCCCGGACGAGACGAGGTAGACGGCGGAGCGCCACGCCATCGCGTCGGTGATCGGGGTACGGAAACCGGGTCGCACGCTGGTCAGCGCGTCGATGGTGGCCTGATCGAAGCCCCAGGAGGCGACGACGCTCAGGTGGCGGTCCTCCACCGCTACGATGATCAGGCTGTCCGCGCCATAGGCGCACAGGCCTTCGCGGGCGGCCGCGATGACGGCATCCACGCTGATGGCTGACGCGAGCGCAGCGGTGAATTCCTGCGTGCGCTGCGCGCGGTCCACACCCTCGCGCAGGCGGCGCCGTTCCGCTTCGCGCCGTGCGCGCACGGCGGTGGTATCCATGACCAGGCCGATCATCCGGGCGGGGTGGCCCTGCTGGTCCGGCAGGACCCGTCCCCGCGCCTCCATCGACCGCAGGCTGCCGTCGTCACCGAGCACGCGGTACTCGATCTGATAGGTGTCGCAGGAACTCATCATCTGCTGCATGGCCTCGACCACGCCGGGCAGATCCGACTTGGGCACGCGGGCCAGGAATGTGTCCATCGTGGCTGAGGTGTCATCGGGCAGGCCGTGCAACCGGTAGGTGGCAGGCTCGCAGCTGACCTCTCCGCTGCCGATTTCCCAGGTGAAGAAACCCGCGTTCACGCTTGTCGCGTTCGGCCTGAAGACGATCGCGGGCCAGTCTCCTAACGACTCGCCAAGGTCGGCCTCGGCACCCGCCGTTCCCACCTTCCCACCGCCGCGGGCCGCCTCAATGGCGCCGTCTTCACCGGCGGCACCGGCGACGTCGGCCCCGGGCATGACGCCCACGGCCCCGGGCATGGCGTTGCCGAGCCCGGCGGTCGCGGAAATCCTGGGCGAGCGGGCAGCCGGGTCGTCGTTGCTCATGGCGTCCCGGCTCGTGGACACGTCACCGTTCATCGGACCGGAACTCCCGAGCGACGCCCGGCGTGGCGCAGTTCTGAGCCGGTGCGACCCGAACAAGCATGGCGAGCATTCCCCCTTGGGTGGGCGCGCCTGTGACGCGGGCAGATGCCGACGTTCGGTTGCTTGCGGCCCCGTCGCCATCGCCCAGTTGCCACTGCCCGCGCTCCACCATCCGCGTTCCGCGCCGCCCCGATCGTGACGGCCTTCCGGTACGCGTGCCCCTCTGCCCGCGGCCGGTACCGCGGACCCGCATTCACCGTCTGCTGCGCAACGGCAGCCGACGCCGGGATTTTAGCTATCACGGATGCTACCGCGCTTAACACACATGATGCAGTAGTCATCCGAGTAAACCAATCCGTAACTCGTCCGCCCAATATAACGAGCACAAGTGAACATTGCCAGTGGAAACTACGAATCATCGAAGCTTCCGTCCTGCGCCTGGCACGGCAGCCGTCTGAGTGCCGGTCGCGCCGGGCAATGAGGTACGCCTCTTTCCATGATCCACTAGCATCTGTACGGCGCAGAGTGTCGAGTGCGTAACCACCGGCGTGCCAAACTAACCCGAAACGCATGGTACTGGTGAGAGTTTTTTCCCATTTTCCTGTTTCATCCAATATGCTCTGCTTTCCCGTAAGACGCGCTTTGCGTACCTGAAAGCGGTACGGGACAATAGCCAGCACGGTGTATGCAGCCGTGCGGGCGGCTCCGTGCGGGCGGCTCGGTGCGGGCGGCTCGGTGCGGGCGGCTCCGTGCGGGCGGCTCCGTGCGGGCGGCTCCGTGCGGGCGGCTCCGTGCGGGCGGCTCCGTGCGGGCGGCTCCGTGCGGGCGGCTCCGTGCGGGCGGCTCCGTGCGGGCGGCTCCGTGCGGCGGCTCCGTGCGGCGCCTCGGCTGTCGGTGCGGCTGGGAACCGCGGGGCACACCGCACCGAACCTTTTGGAGGCTTGACATGACCGACGATCTGTGGCATCGGCCGCTCGTGCGCATCCGGGGCAGCGAGGTGAGTGGCGACACCGCGCAGACCACCGGGATGAAGCGTCTTGAGGCCATCTCGGGCAAGACCGCGGGGTCGAGCAACATCTGGATGGGCCAGACGCACGTGGCACCCGCCACGAGTTCCGGTGACCACCACCACGCCCATGTCGAGACCGCGATCTACGTGGTATCCGGGCGCCCGGAGTTCGTGTTCGCCGAAGGCGACCGTGAGATCCGGCTGCGGACGGAGCCAGGAGACTACGTCTTCGTCCCGCCCTACGTGCCGCACCGCGAGGAGAACCCGGGCACCGAGGAGGCGGTCGTGGTCATCGCCAGAAACAGCCAGGAGGGCGTGGTGATCAACCTGGGGAGCCTCTGGTCACCGCCCACCGGCCCTGACACCGGCAGCGGACCCACAACTGACGGGCTGTCTGCCCGCTGACCAGCGCAACCGGCGAGGCTGACGCGGATGGCCACCGCACAGCGAGCGCAGCTACCTGCTGCGCCGGAACGGACAGCAGGCCCACCGCCGGACAGGCTCACCGCCGGACAGGCCCACCGCCGGTTGACCGGCGCAACCGGCCCTGGCTGACGTGGAGGGCCGCCACGCACCGACCGCAACTACCGGGCGGAGGCGGCGACCCTTGATCAATGGCCCTGGGTGGCCGATTCTTGGCGCTCAAAGGGGCCATTGATCACGATCCATGCGGCGCCAACAGTGCGGCACCGCGGTCGCTTTCACGATCGTGGTGGGTTACCCGCGCATCGCACGGCTGTCAATATGTACCATCGCCTTTGACTCATGGCGGCTTTCGTGATCGCGGTAACTTTTCCGCACATATCACCGAGAAGTTACCGCGATCATGAAGCCCGGCGCTGCCTAGGCCGCCGCCATCGCCCGGATCATGATCCATGGCCCGTTGGGCACCGGATATAGCGGGTAACCCACCACGATCATGAGGAGCAGCGATTGATGCGCCCGCGAATCGTAGATCAGGCTTGAAATCGCGGGATGTGACCGTTCCATAGAAGCCCCACGGGCCATCGATTAGAAGCCCGCGGGCCATCGATCGCTACGGGGCAGCGGGTTACCAGCGGGTAGCAGGCCGCATTCCAGGTCCGGGCGTGACACGACGGCGCCATCGCTGGACCGCGTCACGGAACGGGAGCCCGAGCCGCACGCGGCACGGTCGTGACGGCGGACGGATGCCTGCTCGCCCGCCAGTCGGCGATCCTGACTAGGGCTTCGAGGTAGGCAAGCCGGAACGGGCCGAGGTCGGGCCTGTCGCGCAGCGCTGCCGTGCGGGCTGCCCACGAACCGTCGTCGCCGACGACGCCCTCCGCGGGGCCCATGGTCCCCGCATCGGGCGGCACCGCATCGGGTGTCACCGCATCCGGTGGCACCGCATCCGCTGGCCCCGCATCCGGCGGCCCCGCACCGGGTGGCACCGCGCCGCGCGGCACCGCGCCGCGCGGCCCCGCATCCGGCGGCACCACACCCGGCAGCGCCGCACCGGGTGTTTGTGGAAGCAGCATCCGGGTGTCCACGGTGAGGGCCGGGATATGCGCATTCTGCGGCAGGGTCACGGCCGGCAGTTCGTCCCCATCTTCGACGCCGAGGATCCTTGGCGGGTCGTGGTCGGCCTCACCTGGCATCGGCACCGCGCGCATGCGCACCTTCCCGTGGTGCGCCGCGGCCAGGTAGACGACCAGATCCCGCTCCGGAACTCCGTCGAGCAACCGGCACCGCGGGTGCAGCAGCGCAAGTGCGGTGACGAGTTCGTGCCGCAGGTACGGGCGGGCGGTGTGCCTGCCGCCGCGGCCGGGCGACTTGGCCCACGGCCCGCCTGGCGGTGGCTCGCCCGCCGCGCTGCCACGTAGATAGTCCTGAAAGTGGCGGAATGCCTTGCCGAGGTCGTGGAAGCGCGCGGCGAGCGCCGCGGCCTCGAGCTGATCCGGACTGAACCCGGAGTAAGGCCGACCGGCGGTCAAGGCGCGCAGCTCGCACTCGGTGTCCGCGAGATGCGTGCACAGGTCCACCCAGGACCCGGTGAAGGTGGCCTGATCGCGATCGATCGCGTCCGGTCCGGCCGCAGGATGATCCCCAACGGTTGACACGGGCGATGTCGAGCCCGGCGACCAGCCGCGATCAGGCAGGTATCCCCCACGGGCCGCGTCAGTGAGCAGGACCGCGCCTGGCCGGAACTCGGCCGGCTCGCACCTGCGCCAGCGGCCATCGGCCTGGTCGCAGATCCAGCAGGCCACCGCATTTTCCCGCAGGTCGGCGAGCGGCACCGGACAGAGCTCGTCACGGCCGGGTGCGGGCTCCTCGATCGCGGGCCGCCCGTCCGGCCAGGACCGCCAGGCCACCAAGGCGGTCAGGTCGTCGCCGTCGCAGATCCATCGCGTCACGTCGATGTCATCGGGCCCGGCGCCGCGAGTCCCCGTGACACCCGGTGCTGCACCGACAGTCGCCTCGGGACCGGGTGCCGCGCCGTCCAGGGCAGCGCCGTCTGGCACGGCGGACCTCTTGGTACCGGGGCTGTTACCATCTGCACCCTTGACGTTGGGGCCCTCGGTGCCGCGTTCCCTGACGCCGGGGTCCCCTGTACCCAGATCCCTGAAGCCGGGCTCCCTGAGGCCGGGGTCCCCGAGGCCGGGGCCCCTGACGCTTGGGGCCCTGACGCTTGGGCCGCTGACGCTCGGGCCCCTGACGCCGGAGCCGCTGACGCCGGGGCCCCCGACGCCGGGGGCGGTGTCGAACAACTGACACAGATCCGCGCGGCTCAGCACCGGATACTCCGGGTGTGCCCACACGACGGGCTGGTCGCGCAGCATCAGCGTGGTGACCTCGGCCACTTCCAGTGCGGCCAGCGCCGCTTCCGCCGCCACCACGCTCTGGGCGTCGTACGGCGCGGCTGGTCTGGGGCCGTCAGGCGGCGGTGCCCACATGAACGTCGCGCCTGGCTCATCGCCCGCGCGGTTGCATCTGCCCGCCCGCGCCACGATCGAACTCCACGGTGCCGACTCGGTGAACATCGTCTGGCAGGAGGTGTCTACGCCCGCTTCGAGGGCCTGGGTGGCCACGACGATGCGGCCCGCAGAAGGCAGGCGGGTGTCGAGCAGCGCAGCCGTGATGGATCGTTCTTGTGGCCTGAACCGTGAGTGGAGCAGGACCAGTTCGGCGGCGTGCGCCGCTTCTTCGAGCGCGTCGTAGACGGCGCGCGCACGCTCAGCGGTGTTCAGGATCGCGATCGTCGCTGTGCCCGGGACATGCCAGTCCGCCAGCGCACCGGCCAGCGCCACCGGATAGCGTGCCGGGTCGGCAGGCAAGCTGACCCTGCGCACCACGCGGGTCGCGGCCAGTCGCTTCGCGAGCCGCTTGTCCGCCAGGTCGGCCGCGGCAAGTTCCACTACGCGGGCCGGCGCACACCGATCGGGCGTGACCAGATCGGCCGGCGCGGCCGTTGCCGACATCCACATCGTCGCCGATCCGCCGGCGCTGCCGAGCTTGTCCCGCAGGCCCTGCAACTGCACCGACGTGGCGAGCGCGGGACCATAAAGCTCGATCTCGTCGAAAACGAACTGCGAGGAGCAGTGCAGCAGCCCGAAAGTGACCGGCCATGACGACCGCCATTCGCCGTAGCCGCGAAGCAGCAGCCTGGACATGATCACGTCCTGCGTGCCGAGCAAGATGGCCGGCTGCTGCGGATACAGCCGCCAATCGTCATCGCCACCAGGCTCGCCGCCGGAAAGCGCGACCACGGGAATGGTCGCGGCAAGCCCAAGCCGCTCCAGCCACGCGGTGATCTGCCGCTTGGTCTGCTCGACCAGCGATCGCAGCGGAAGTACGTAGACAAGCCGGTCCTGGGTCGAACCTGGGAGGCTCATCCGCCGCCAGAGCCAGGGCAGCACTGCCGCAGCGGTCTTGCCCGCCCCGGTCGGCACGCGCAGCAGTTCCGGCAGACCCTCGGCGGCAACCCGCTGCTGGTATGGGTAGGGGCGGCGGCCGTCCATCGCCTCCGTGGCGAACTCGGTGAAGTCCGCGAAGCCCAGCGTCCTCTTTTCCGGCATTCGTCACATGCCTCGCTCCCCGTGCTCAGGATATGCCACGAATAGTGGCACCTTCCGGGCATCTCCATCGGCGGAACGGCCCCAATTGTCCGCATCGGGCCGCCCATGTCGGGCCGCCCATGTCGGGCTGCCCATGTCGGGCCGTTCATGTCGGGCCGTCCGCATCCGGCTATTCACATTCGATCGTTCGCATTCGGCTGTTGTACTCCGCTGCGACCGGTCCTGGCCGCATGCGGTCCCGTCCCCCGGCGCCCGCCGGGTAGCCTGGGCCGGGGCTTACCCGGGTGAAAGACGCCGCACACGCGCCGTGTCGGCCGGCACCTGAACAGAACTACCCGATCTGATGATGTGACAACGCGCGAGCGGCGAGCGCCGTGATACGGCGCTGCCCGGGAGGGGGACGTGGCCGCGCGACTCATGACGCTGGCGCGGCCCACAGCCCCCGGCACCGCCCCAGTCCCGGCACCGCCCACAGTCCGGCACCGCCCACAGCCCCGGCATGGCCCACAGCCCCGGCACCGCCCACAGCCCCGGCACCGCCCACAGTCCCGGCACCGCCCACAGCCCCGGCATGGCCCACGACGGCCGCGCGACTCCATTTGGTGGCTGCCGCCAGCGAGGCGTTTCATGATCGCGGTAACTTCTCGGTCGTATTCGCGGAAAAGTTACCGCGATCATGAAGCTCCACCTACGTGCCTGGCCGGGTGCATTCCTGGCCGACCGACACCGGCCGGGTGCCCTCCTGGGCGGCGGGCCCGGGCGGGCCCCGGCCGGCCGGACACACGGCCTGGGCCGGGCTCGTCAGGCGTGGGCCGGGCTCGTCAGGCGTGGGCCTGGGCGGCCGCCGAGGTCAGGCCGAGCTCTTCGATGGCCCACGCGCGCATTTCTATCTTGCGGATCTTGCCGCTCACGGTCATCGGGAACGAGTCGACCTTCCGGACATACTTCGGGATCTTGAAGTGGGCGAGCTGGTCACGGCAGAAGGCGACGATCTCTTCATGAGTGATCGTCGCGTCCGGATCGCGCAGGATGACGCAGGCCAGGATCGCCTCGCCGTACCTCTCGTCGGGCACCCCGATCACCTGGACATCGGAGATCTTCGGATGGGAGTAGAGGAACTCCTCGATCTCGCGCGGGTAGATGTTCTCGCCGCCACGGATGATCATGTCCTTGAACCGGCCGACGATGTTGATGTACCCGTCCTCTCTCATGACGGCCAGGTCGCCGGTGTGCATCCAGCGCGCGGAGTCGATCGCCCCGGCGGTCTGCTCGGGGTCATTCCAGTATCCGAGCATCACCGAGTAACCGCGGGTGCACAGCTCACCGGGCTCACCCCTGGGGACCGTCATGCCGGTGCCCGAATCGATGATCTTTATTTCGACGTGCGGCATGGCCCGGCCGACGGTGGCCGTCCGCCGCTCCAGGTCGTCGTCGCGCCGCGTCTGGGTCGACACGGGTGAGGTCTCGGTCATGCCGTAACAAATGGCCACCTCGGACATGTTCATCTCGGAGACGACCCGCTTCATGACCTCGACCGGGCAGGGCGAGCCCGCCATGATCCCGGTGCGCAGGCTGGACAGGTCGTAGCCGGCGAAGTCCGGCAGGCCAAGCTCGGCGATGAACATCGTGGGCACGCCGTAAAGCGAGGTGGCGTGCTCACCGGCGACCGCCGCAAGGGTGGCCGCCGGGTCGAACGACGGCGCGGGGATCACGATGCAGGCGCCGTGACTTGTCGCGCCGAGGTTGCCCATGACCATGCCGAAACAGTGGTAGAAGGGCACCGGCAGGCACACCCGGTCGTGCTCGGTGTAGCCGCACAACCCGCCGACGAAGTAGCCGTTGTTGAGGATGTTGTGGTGCGACAGTGTGGCGCCCTTCGGGAAGCCTGTCGTGCCCGACGTGTACTGGATGTTGATCGGGTCATCGCAGGACAGCATCTCCGCCTGCTCGGCAAGCGCCGAGGCGGGAAGCCCGGCACCGGCGGCGACGAGCCGGTCCCAGCTCGGGTCGTCGATGTAGACGACGGCTTCGAGCTGCGGGCACTTCGCCCGCACCCGGCCGACCAGCTCGCGGTAGTTGCTGCTCTTGTGTACCTGGTACGAGACGAGCACGCTGATCCCGGACTGGTTGATGACGTATTCGAGTTCGTGCACCCGGTACGCGGGGTTGATGTTCACCATGATCGCGCCGATCCTGGCTGTGGCGTACTGCACCAGAACCCATTCCGGGCAGTTGGGAGCCCAGATGCCGACCCGGTCGCCCTTGGCCACGCCCATCGCGAGCAGGCCGCGCGCGACCTCGTCGACGGCGCGGCCGAGCTCGGCGTAGGTCCATCGCCTGCCGCTCGGGCAGTCCACCAGCGCCTCACGCCCGGCGAAGCTGACGAGCGCACGGTCCAGGTTCTCGCCGATCGTATCCCCGAGCAACGGAGAATCCGAGGTGCCGCTGGTGTATGAGTTCATGATGGGCCTCCTTGACGCCGGCCAAACCGCAGGCCATGCGGGGAAGCTAACGCCTGCCTGCGGCATGTTCAAGGGACTTCGGTCCGGACCTGGCAGGCGGATAGGACCTAGATCCCGAACGGCTCACGCGCGGTGACACATCCGTAGCTGACACGCACCCACCGGGACGGCCCGATGACCTTCATGATGGTGCTCAGCATGGAGGACTTCTGGGGACCGTTGCGCAGCCGATGGCCGGCCGGCGCGCCGGTGCTGCACTGGCACATCTTGCCTGGTGAGCATGCGGGAGTGGCGGCGATGGTCGCGGCGTACCGCGGCCTGACGGCTCAGCCGGCCTGGACGCGGTACCGGCCAGGTGGCTGCACCAGACGCTCTACCTGGTCGGGCAGGCCGACGGCGCCATGGGCATCGGCCCGGCCGCGGAAACCGCGGCCGCGGCGGGCACCGGAGTCACCGGCGCCGAGGTGGATCAGATGATCCGCCATGTGCGGGCAGCGGCCCGTCTCTCGGCGCCGATGCGGGTGACATACGGGCCCGCGGTCATCGATGCCCAGGCGGTCAACCTCCGGGTCAGCCCGGCGGAGCCGGGCGCGCAGTTGCACGGCGCGGTGGTGGCGGCGGCCGCGGCGGTTCTCGGTAACCGGGCACCTGCTCCCCCGCAGGTGCCGTACTGGGGGCACCTGGCGCTCGCATACGCGAACGCGGGAATTGAGGACGGCCCGCTGCTTGGCTGGCTCGCCGCGCATCCGGTCGAACCTGTGACGATCACGATTCGCGCCATCCACCTGGTACGGCAGGTGTGCCGGGATCATCTGTTCAGCTGGGAGCCCGTCGCCACCGTGCCACTCGGCTGACCCGCCGCCGTTTCCGGCCGCGCGGCACCCCGCCCAAGCGAGATGGCACATCCCATCCGGCCGCGCGGCACCCGGCGCGTGCGGTGACGCTGCCCTGCGGCCGCGCGGCGGTGGCGCACAAGTAACGTGCTGCGCATGGACCTTGGACTGGACGGAACCCGTGCGCTGATCACAGGAGGAAGCCGTGGCATCGGCTTCGCGGTGGCCGAGGCGCTCGCCGCCGAGGGGGCGGCGGTGGGCCTGGTGGCACGCGACCCGGGCGGGCTCGCCGACGCCGCGGAGCGCCTCGGCAAGCACGGCGTGGCCGTGGCGACCGCCGCTGCCGACGTCGCCGATCCGGCCATGCTCGACCGCGCCGTGACCGAGATCACCGGCGCGCTCGGCGGCCTTGACCGTCTGGTGGCGAACGCCGGCGGCACCGTCGGAGGTAACCTGGCCGACTCGAGCTTCGACGACTTGGCGGCCACCTTCGCCCTGAACGCCGGGCACGCGGCGCAGCTGATCCGGGCCGGGTTGCCGCACCTGCGTGCCGCCGGCGGCGGTGCGGCAGTGATCATCTCGTCGATCACCGGCATGCGGCCGGCGCCGCGGACCAACTACGCGGTCGCCAAGGCCGCGGAGATTCACCTGGCCGCGACCGCGGCGCAGGAACTCGCGCCCCAGAACGTCCGGGTGAACGCCGTCAGCCCCGGCTCGATCATGTTCCCCGGAGGTTCCTGGGAGACCTTCCAGACGCAGAACCCGGAAGTCTTCCGCACCTTCCTGGAAACGCAGTTTCCCTTCGGGCGGCTCGGCCGGCTGCAGGAGGTCGCCGACGTCGTCGCGTTCCTGCTGTCCGAGCGCGCCTCCTGGATCACCGGCGCCAACATCGTGGTCGACGGCGGCCAGCGCTACCCAAGCGCCCGCCAGTTCCCCACCGCCTGACGAGGCTAGCCGGTCCCCAGATGGGTGGGCGTGATGCCGCCGGGGAGCAGCAGGTCGAACCCATCGGGCGTGTTCAGCCGGTCATGACCCGTGCCGGGGTGGCCGGTCGACCCGTACTGCCAGACGATCCTGTCGGTACGCGGATTGATGATCACGACCCGGTCGCGATAGTCGTCGTTGACGCAGATGTAGCCGCCGGGAAGCTGCTCGGCGAGGCTGGGGTGATCCAGCATCCGTGGCCCGGACCCGAAGCGGTATCGCCACAGGATGTGCCCGGTGTGGGTGAACTCGTACAGGCCGCCCGGCCTCGCGTAGTCAGCGACGAGGTAGGCGTCCGGGCCGATCTGCTGCGGGTCGGACGGGTAGGTGATGGGCAGGTGCACCGACCAGACCAGATGCCCTGACCGGGTGTACTCGCTCACCCAGGAGCCGTGGATCTCCGAGATGAGCAGGTCGCCGTTCGCCAGCGGGGTGTCGCCGTTCGGGTAGCCCAGGGAGCGCGGCGGCGCGTGCACGCAGCTGCCTGTGGTGCCGATCTGGCCCGCCGGGCGGCCGCGCGGCGTGATGAACAGGACACGGCAATTCAGCGCGTCCGCGACGACGACCCGCCCGTTTTTCAGCAGGAAGGCGTCATCGGGCTGGTCGAGGTAACCGGGGCGGCTGCCATGGACCATCGGGTGACCGTAGCGCCAGATGACCTTGCCCGAGGGAAAGGCGATCTCGACGATGGTGTGGTTGTCTTCCTGGTTGGAGATGATGCCGGTGCCGTGGCGGATGAAGAAGGCGTCGTCGGGGAAGTAGAAACCGCCCGGCGGCGGCGGCTTCGACCTGCCCGGATACGACCACAGGAGATGCCGGGCCGAGTCGACGAGGATCAGCCGGTCATTGCCGCGGTCCGCGATGAGCAACTGCCCGGTGAACGGCGGGCGCGCCGCCGCCCGCGCCGCCGCGATCACGCTGACCAGCCGCAGTTGGGTCACGGCCGCGGTGGCCGCGGGTGTCTCGCCGCCGAGCAGGTAACCCGTGCCGCCGAGGACGCCGCTGCCCGCGTCGGCGACCGGTGCGGGCAGGGTCGCGACCGCGTGGGCGGCCGCCGTCGCCGGGTCGAACGCCAGCACCCGCGAGGTGGCGCGGCCGCTTGCGGTCAGACCGCCGGCGATGTAGATGCGGCCGTCCAGCACGACGGCGGTGGCCTCGCCGAGCGCGGCAGGGAGGTGGCCGGCGATGGTGGCGCGATGCGACGACACGTCGACGCGCTGGATGACGTCGACCGGCGTGCCGCCACGCTCGCCGCCGAACAGCCACAGCACGTGCCCGGCCGCGGCGATCGCCGGATACCTGACCGGAACGGGGAGATTCGCGACCGGCCTGAAGGTGCGGCCGTCCGTGGTGGCGAGCACGGTCCGGGCCATCGTCATCCCGTCGTATCCGCCGGCGATGTAGGCCACGCCGCCCAGGGTCGCGCAGACCAGGTCAGAACGCGGCCGCGGCAGATGGCCGATGACCACCCCGGGGGCGCCTGGCGTGAACGCCTGGACCGAGCGGACGGACGTCGCGGAACCGCCGCCGAAGACGACGTCGCGCCCGGCCAGCACCGCGCCGCCGGCGTCGTGGGTGGCCGAGGCGAGGTTCGCCACCTGGCGCGAGGAACCTGTCGCGGGGTCGAGCCTGACGACGGCCGCCGAGGAGACGCCGTCCGCCCGCAGGCCACCCGAGACGAGCAACGACGCGCCGTCGGCGAGCACCACCTCGCGGGACATCGGTGCGGCAAGATGCCAGGGCGCGGTCGTCGCCCGCAGCACGAGGACGTGACGCACGGACGCGGAAGGCGTGGCGGAGGGCGGACGTGTGACGGGTGCCTGCGCCTGCTTGGCCCCGGAGGAACAAGCGGTAAGCCCGGCGGCACCGAGCCCGGAAGCGGCCAGGAGTGCCAGGACTCGCGTCGCGACCGTGCCCAGACGTGGCATCGAACCGGATGTTAGCACCGCGCGGCGCCGCCGACGGCCGGAACGGGTCAGGGCTTCCGCGCGACCGCGCCGAGCGACTCGACCTCGGCGGGGCTGCCGAACGGGCCTGGGTCTGGCCGCCAGCGTGCGCGAGCACCAGAGGGTCGTTATCGACGTAGACGACGCGGCACTGCGGGGCCACCCGCTGCGCGACCTCGTGGGTGTTGTCGACCGTGGGCAGCCCGACGGGCACCGCAAACTGCGCGGTCGCTCAAGTCGCGTGAGGTTGCGGAATCGTTCGTCACGGTGACGCACCCGTTTCATCCGCTGTCCGGGCAGCGGCTGCGGGTGCTGTTCGAGCGGAAACTGGCCGACGGGATGGCGGTCAGCTGTGAGGGCGGCCCGCTGGGCTCGTTGAAGCTGCCGGTGGCCTGGACGACCGGGGCCAGTCGGCGGCGCAGGCGCCGCTGACCTACGAGGTTCTTATCGAGCTGGCAGCGGTGATCTCTGCCGTTAAGCCGCGACACGGCCGGTGATGTCGTTGATGTCCTGCTGTCGTCTGCATCATCATCTTGTCTGATGATCACGCACAAGAATCCGGAATGGGGCCAGCTGGCCACGGCCGAGCTGCGCGCCCGCCGCGCCGCGCTGGCGGCCGCGTTGCCGCAGGCGGGCGGGCTGCTGCCCGGCGCGCTGGTCGAACAGCACCGCAGCTGCGGGAAGGAGAGATGCCGGTGCACGCGTGGCGAGCCGCACGGGCCGTATGTGTACCTGCAGGTCGCCGGGCGCCTGGTCTACGTGCCGGCCGCGCTGGCCGAGGCGGTCCGCGCCCAGGTGGAGACCTCGCGCCGGCTACGCGAGATGCTGGAGGAGATCTCGGCGATCAACCTGGAGCTGCTGGCCCGGCGGGAGCTGGACTAGGCCATGGCCGGTGCCTGCGCGCTGCTGCCGCCAGTCCTGGCGGCCGCGGGCGCGCGGGCGGAGATGGTCGCGGCGCTGGCCAACATGGCCGAATCCGCGCTCGCGGCCCGGCCAGCGCCCCGCGGGGAGGTGAGCGGCGGTGATCCGCGGGGAACAGAAGGTGACCCGCTCCCACCTGGAGCGCACCGCGATCGTGTACGTCCGCCAGTCCACCCTGGTGCAGGTCCGCGAGCACACCGAGTCCACGCTGCGCCAGTACGACCTGGCCGCGCAGGCGGCCCGGCTGGGCTGGCCCGGCACGGCTATCGAGGTGATCGACGCCGACCTGGGCCTGTCCGGGCGCACCGCCAGCCACCGGGACGGGTTCAAGCAGCTGGTCGCCCGGGTGTGCCTGGGCGAGGTCGGGGCGGTGTTCGGGCTGGAGGTCTCCCGGCTTGCCCGCTCCAACGCCGACCTGGCCCGCCTGCTGGAGCTGGCCCGCCTGACCAGCACCCTGGTCATCGACAGCGACGGTGTTTATGACCTGTCCGACATCAACGACCGGCTGCTGCTGGGCCTGAAGAGCCAGATGAGCGAAGCGGAGCTGCACTGGCTGTCCAGCCGGATGAACGAGGCCAGGCGCGCCGCCGCCCGCCGCGGCGAGCTGCACGCCCCGCTGCCGGTCGGGCTGGTCTACGACGACGACGGCAACATGGTCATCGACCCTGACGAGGAGGTCGCCGCCGCGATCAGCGGCGTGTTCGCCGCGTTCACCGCGACCGGGTCGGCTTACGCGGTGGCCACCGCGTTCGCCGGGCGGCGGTTCCCGCGCCGCGCCTACGGCGGAGTATGGGCCGGGCAGCTGCGCTGGGGCACGCTCACGCACTGCCGCGCGGCCGAGATCGTGCACAACCCTGCCTACGCCGGGGCGTACGTCTACGGGCGCCGCCGCACCCGCCAGGCCGTCACCCCAGACGGGCTGGTGCGCACCTCGGTCACCGGGGTGCCCCGCGGCCAGTGGGAGGTGCTCATCCATGGCCACCACCCCGGATACATCACCTGGGAGGCCTACCTGGCCAACCAGGAGAAGCTGACCGCCAACCGCACCAGCGCCGGCGCCCGCCCGCCCCGCGAGGGCACGGCATTGTGCCAGGGCATCGTGTACTGCGGCGGCTGCGGCCAGGCCATGCGAGTCCGCCACCAAGGCGGGCATCCCCGCTACCAGTGCGCCGCGTCCCGCCGCGACCACGCCGTCACCCCCCGGTGCGGATCCGTGCGGGCCGACACCATCGACGCCGCCGTCGCCGGCGCGCTGCTGGCGGCGGTCGCCCCGGACCAGGTCGCGCTGGCGCTGGCCGCCGCCGGCGAGGTAACCGCCCGCCACCGCCGGTCACTGCGGGCCGCCGAGCTGGCCGCCGAACGCGCCCGCTACGCCGCCGGCCGCGCCGAGCGCGCCTTCCTGGCCTGCGAGCCGGAAAACCGGCTCGTCGCCCGCACCCTGGAAACCCGATGGGAAACCGCCCTGGCCGGGCCGCCGAGGCTGAGGCCGCGCTCGCCGCCCAGGCACACGCCAGACCCGAACTGCCCAGCCCCCAGCAGCTCGCCGCCACCATCGCCGACCTGCCCGCCCTGTGGTCAGCCCCCACCACCAGCAGCAAAGACCGCAAGCGCCTGCTGCGCACCCTGCTCGCCGACGTCACCATCACCCCCTCACCCAGCGACCACACCCAGCTGACGGTCGGCCTGCACTGGAAATCCGGTGCCAGCCAGCAGATCCCCGTCACCCGCCGCAAGAACCCCATCGAGCAGCGCACCGCCGACCCGGCCGCCCTCGAGCTCGCCCGCAAGATCGGGCCGTCCTGCGACAACATCACCCTCGCCGCAGCCTTGAACCGGGCAGGCCACCGCACCGGCACCGGACAGCCCTTCACCGCCATCTCGGCCGCCAACCTGCGCCACTACCACCACATCCCCTCCGCCGTACTGCTCGAAGACGGCGAGCTCACCCCCCGGCAAGTAGCCGTCCGCATCGGCGTGTCCCGCACCACCGTGCTCACCTGGATCAACGCGGGATACCTGCCCGCCCGCCGCGGGCCCGCCCGCCGCTGGGCCATCCCCTTCCCACCCGAAACCGAGCAAGCCTGCCGCGAGCGGGCCGCCAGATCAGGGCACCAGCCCGCCAGCATCGATGCCCGTCCCCGCGACCACGATGAATACAGCGCCGCTGAAATCGCCGCCCAGCTCGGAATCAAGCCCGACGTCATCTACACCTGGGCCGAACAAGGCCACATCCCCGCCCGGCACGGACCCTGCGGGCGCCTGTGGATCCACCTCACCCCCGCCGTCGAGCAAGCATGCCTGACACGAATCACCAGCTCACACAAGCTCCCCACCGACATCAAAACCCAAGCCGCGCAACGCTTGGAAAGGAACGCAGTATGAAGCACACGTCCCCGTGCCGACGTCGAGGAACTGGCGGATACCGGCCTCACCGACCAGGTACCTGAATGGTCCGCGCGAGGAAGTACCTGGCAGCACGGGCGATGTCGACGATGCCGGGGAAGATCTGCTGGTACTGATCACCGGCCGCTCGGTCGACGGGGTAGTTGTCCTTGCCGCCAAGCCAGTAGTTCCAGATCCGGGCCGAGTGCGGCACGGAGGTGTCTATCGGGGGCGGCGCCTGCTGCCCGGGTGTCGGCGGGTCGCCGGTCACGGAAACCTCTCTCCTCGGTGCCGCAATCGGGGCGGCACCCCCATCTTGCCTGCCCATCCCAATTTCGTTGAGGTTAGAGGAGGCTCGCCGAGGTTATCGGGCCGTTACATCGTATTCGCACGGGTGCCGGACCATGGTGGCGTGGCGGAATCCGGGCGGCCCGACCATCGGCCACGGGTCACGCGAAAGCCCATCAGTGGCGGCCAAACCGCCCATTCCGCTTGCGCGTCGCCAGGGCTATCGTGAAAACCTCAGGGATGGGTCAGGTGCCGGCGATTTCTGGAGCAGGAGCGAGCATGAGCGCGATCCACGCCGTGGGCGGCCCGCCTGACGGTGCGCTCGACGGCGCCCTCGACCATCAGCGGGCAGGGCCGACCGCGCTGCGGATGCTCGTCGGTTCCGAGCTTCGCCGGCTGCGCGAGGCCAGCGGTGTCACGGCCAAGGACGCCGGGTATGCGATCCGTGGATCACACTCCAAGATCAGCCGCTTGGAGCTGGGGCGCACCGGTTTCAAGCTACGGGACGTGACCGATCTGCTCACCCTCTACGGCGTGCACGAGGACGCCGAGCGGGATGCCTTGCTGACCTTGGCCCGGCAGGCGAACGTGCCGGGCTGGTGGCATCCCTACGGCGATGTGGTACCTGGCTGGTTCGAGGATTACCTCGGGCTGGAACAGGCGGCGCGGGTCATCCGCAGCTACGAGGTCCAGTTCATACCTGGCCTGCTGCAGACCGAGGACTACGCCCGCGCGGTCATCGGGCTCCGCTACCAGAAAGAGCCCGAGATCGAGCGCCGCGTCAGGCTGCGGATGCAACGCCAGCAACTGTTCGAGCGGCCGGACCCCCCGCACATGTGGGCCGTCATCGACGAGGCGGCGTTGCGCCGCCCGAACGGCAGCGCCGCGACCATGCGCGCCCAGCTGAGGCATCTCATCGATGTCGCCGCGCTGCCCTGCGTCACCGTCGCGGTCATGCCGTTCAGCAAGGGAGGTCACTCCGCGGCCGGCGGCCCCATTACCGTCCTGCGCTTCGCCGAGGTCCGGATCCCGGATCTGGTGTATCTCGAGCAGCTCAACGGCGCCGTCTATCCCGACAAGACGGCCGACATCGACGATTACCGGCACGTCATGAACCGCCTGGTCATCGAGGCCGAACCGCCCGACGCCACCCCGGCGATCCTGCACCGGATCGGCCAGGAGATCTGACCTGACCTCCCGCCGCCCGGTGACAACCTGGCGCGCCGCGAAGTACAGGTTCCACGGCACGGCCACCAGCACGAGCAGCCGGGCCAGAGCGGCCGCGCCCGCCCCGATGTTCGGCAGCGTCGCCAGCGGCACACCCGCCAGGCGACCGAGCCCGGCGAACAGCCGGGCCGCCGCGGCCCCGGCCACGACCATGGCCCACCACCTGATCGTGCCGCCGAAGCCAGGTCACCTGGGTCAAGGGAAATGAGAACCCACCGGGTAGGCCAGGATCACCAGGAATGCCCCGGCGATCATGAAAGGGCCGAAGGCTATCTGCTGCTTACGGGTGCCCCGCCCCGATGCCAGCAGGCCGATCCCGTAGACGGCGGCGAGGACGAAGCCGGCGAATGCGCCGGCCAGCAGGGTGCTCCAGCCGGACCAGGCCAGCAGGCTGCCCAGGCTCGCTGACATCTTGCTGTCGCCCAAGCCCATCCCGGACGGGTTGATGAATATAAGGGTCAGGTAGCAGCTGGTCAGCGCGATGCCGCCGAGGCCTGCCCGGATGAGGTTGTGCCAGTGCCCGCTGGTGGCTGCGGCGAGCAGCAGGAACGCACCGGTTCCTGCGTAGGCGGCACCGGTCAGCACGTCGGGAAGGCGGTGCACGGCCGCATCGATCAAGGCGAGCGGCACGGCGCAGATGGCCAGCCAGCATGCCGCCGCGAGCACCAGGCTGGGGTAGAGCACCGCTGCGAGCGCCCCGAGCAGGATCGCGGTGGCGGCCTCGACTGCCAGCGGGGGCGGCCCGATGCGCGCACGGCACGCGGTGCATCGGCCGGACGGAGCAAGCAACGGCCGGGCCGCCCGCCGGCCGGGCAGGACCTGACGCCCGCACGCCGGGCAGCACCGGCGAACCGGTTCGCCTGCGGGGACGGCGCAGCGGAAGATGACGGCGCGCTGGCCCCAGCCGGCCACCAGGCCCACCGCGGCCAGGAGACCGGCCCAGAGCGCCGACGCTGGCATGAACGCGTCAGGGTTTCTGGCCGCGGTTGATGCTCTGGACCTCCGCCACGGGCACCGCGACGGGCGCGCCCGTCGCGAACAGGGGCGGCGGCGGCGCAAGGAGCTGGCCATTCCATGACGCCTGCCAGTAAAGCGTTCCCGACAGCGGATAGGGGCCGCCGACGGAGGGCGCGGTATATGTGACACCGCAGTCGATCGTGCCGCCTGGCCCGGTCGCCGCCATCTGCGCCGCGCTGTACGTCGAACCGGACGGACCGCACGCCGGAGTCACTATTCCGAAGTCATTCGCGTTGAGAACCAGCGCTCCCTTCGGCAGGGGCGTCGCGACCACCGTCTCGCTTTCCCCGGGGACCGATGCCGTGACGCTGAGCGGGTTGCCGCGCGGGATGGTGGCGGTCACGAATGTCGGCAGGTCAACGTAGCTGTCCCCGGCCGGGTTGGTGGTGAGCGCCGGCGGCGCCGGGGTGAGCCTGCTGAGGGCGAGATACGCGAGGGTGTTTCCAGGGATCCAGCCGAGCGGCGGCGCCGCGCCGGCCGCGACCCACTGGATCAGCGGCAGGTTGCCGACGCAAGATGATCCCGCCAGGGATCCGTCGAAGTTGGACCCCCACCACTCGCCCTGGGCGTTTTGCTGGTAGAGCGAGATGATCTGCGCGGCAAAAGGTGCCCACGCGGCACCGCCGCCCGTGTTACCCGCCGCGATGTAGGTCTCGAAGTAGCTGTACATCTCGGTGGCGTTCATCCAGGGCTGCATCCAGCAAGGCGGCGCCGGAATGCTGATCGAACCGTTGACAGCGCCGGTGTACCCGTTGCCTGAGTAGGTGACGTAATTAAGTGCCCACGTCCAGCAGCTCGCGCCACCGCAGCCGGCGCCGCCACCGCCGCCCGGCGGCGGCGGGCCTGCGGCGGCCGGGCCCGTGACGACGACGGTGGGTAACATGATCGCGCCGAGAGCGGCGCACACGGCGGCGGCGCGGCGCACGCTTCTCCCACGCGCCACACGATGCCGCATGTTACGGGGACGCCGGTGCATGCCAATGTCGCGCTGTCTCATGGTGTGCACTCCTTCGCCTGACCATGCGGGTAATAGGTCACGTCGGTTCCGACGACGCGCCAGGGACCGCCCTTTTGCCTGGCCAGGATGTCGCTCTCAAGAAAATGGCCGCGGTCCGCCGGAGCCTGGCCGCGGCGGATCCTTCCCGTCGTGATGTCGGTGTCGAGCAACCGCGAGCTGTCGACGCAATTCGACACGGTCAGCTCTCCCGCCCACGGCGCGGGCTGGACGGCGGCGTCAGAGAAAACGATCGTCCCGGTGAAGGCTTCGTGCGCCGCCGCCTCCTTGGCCAGCGTCACCTGCACAGACCCGAGCAGCAGCCGGTTCCCGATGTAGGCCGCATACCGGTGGTCTTTGCCTTGGGAGTAGATCGCGTAGTAGTAGGCGAGCTGGAAGTTCTCGTCCGCGAGGGCGGCGCCGGCCTGTGCGGGATCCGGCGGCAGCGGCGAGGTGAACTCAAAATGGACGTCCGCGGGGAAAGGGAACTGCGCCGGGGCGGACGCCGCCGGCCGGCCCGGGCCGACGGTGAGTTCACCACCGGCCGGGTGAAAGGCCCGCGGCGTCGCGGTCCCGCACGCCGCCAGGCAGGTCAACGCCACGGCAGCGACCGCGGCGACCGCCGCGGTCCCCGAGGCAAACCCCGTGCCATGTCTTTTCATCGGCCTCTCACGTGGTTATCACTGTCAGTTACGTCTTCGGGTTGGTCAGACCACCGAGCTGCGCCAGGACGGCAGCAGCTCGTCGATCAGAGCTTCCGTCTCCGGCGCCATCCGCGGCAGTACCGGGTCGATCGCCACCCGGGCCGACAGCTCGCGGACCACGTCACGAAGCACGTGCTCCCAGCCGGTCGCGTGCGCGGCACGGAGCAGGTCCCGCCAGAGCATCTCGTCACCGCCCGCGAGCCGCAGCCCGAGACGTGCCGCCTCCATGGCACCGCGCGGGTCACGCGCCGCGAGCCGGATCCCGGCGAGCTGATGGGCCGTGTCCGCCACCCAGGCGGCCACCTCGGCCTCGAATCCGTCCGTGGCAAGCCAGGTGTAGCGGGACCGGTCGTGGCCCTCGAGCAGCGGGCCGCGCACCAGCGCAAGCGCCTGCGCCAGGTATTCGGCGCGCCCCCCGTCGCCCGGCGCGCCGATGGCGCGTGCGACCAGCGTCCTGAATACCTGCCAGTCGACCCGGACCTGCGACCCGAGCCGCAGCCGCCCGCTCACGTCCGCGCCCAGGTTCGGGCGCCCGACGTCGTCGGTGCCGAGCCATTCCCGGACCCGGGCGATCGCAGCCTCCGCCACCTCACCTGGCGCGCCCCGCGGCCAGAGCGCCGCGGTGAGCACCGCGGGGTGCACACCCTCGGGATGCGTGGCGACGTACACGACGAGTTCGGTCGCGAACGCGCGCCTGGCCGGCTCGATGGATCCGGCGGCGTTCACCGCGATGGGCCCGAGGATCTGAATATCCACCGGGCTATGGTGGTCGGGCGCCAGTTGCGCGACAGGCGCGGCGAACAGCTCGGGCGGCGCGAGCGCGGGGCCGTCCGTGCGGGCGGCGGTGCGGAACAGCTCGACCACCGACGCGTACTGCCGGTCCGGGACCACCTGCGCCGTCAGGTCCAGGCCCAGTTCACCCGCGTGCAGCCGGCCATTCTCCGCGATGTCCAGCGTCCAGGCAGCGCCGGGCACCTCACCGGCGACCACACAGCCAATCGGGACGCCGTAACGGGATCGTGCCAACCTGCGCAGCCGTTCAGACTGTTCGGCGGTTGGCTGGATACCGAGGAGGATGTAGTGCGGCGGGTGGGCATCCGGGTTGGGCCGGCTCGGCTGGCCGGGCTGGCCTGCGGCTCCGGCGGCCGGCGGTTCCCAGTACGGCCCGTCGCCCAGGTCGCGCATCCCCGGGCCTGCCGCGGCGGCGGCGAGCGCCTGCGCCATCTCGCTGACACGGGCTTCCACGGCGGGAAGCACCTCGTCCAGCGTGCGCGCGGCGGTCACCCTGCCGGGTGCGAGCAGCGTCAGTTCGGTGCCGAAACCAACCAGCGTGAGCTGCAGGCGATCGGACCAGGAGCTGGTGGCCAGCTCGACGGCGAGGGCGGCGAGCGCGCCCCGTACCAGCGGTGACGGCCCGCGAAGCGAGATGATGCCACCTGCGGTGCCCGGATCGATGAGCACCCGGCCGTCGTCGTTCGTGCCGATCGACACCAGGCCCGGATACGGCGCGAGCGCCACCCCCGCTTCGTCCCGCGCGCGGCTGGGGACCGCTGACAGCAGCAGACGCCACACGCTCCCGCCGTCCTGCGCCGTCCACGGCGCGGGCGGGTCCGGGTCCGGGTACGCCAGCCACAGGTCGAGATGGTGCCGCGCGACGAACGCGGCGAAGACCGCGGGCGGCTGGCGCCCCTGCTCGGCGAGCGCCCGCGACATCTGCCGCAGCCCGGCGTCGAGTACACGGGCCGTCGGCTCGTCCGCGCCGAGCCGCAGCGCCGTCTCCGCGGCCGCGGCCTCACCTTCTGGCAGCGGTATCCGCCGCCCGAACGCGCGGCGCCACAGCTGCTCGCGCCGCCGCCGCCCGAGCGCCGCAAGCACGCCCGCTGCGAGCAGCGACGCCGCGGAAAGCTCGTAGGGAATCAGCGGGACGGCCTGCTGACCGGGTTGTGGCTGCCCGCCATGGTTGCCGTGCTGGTTGCCGTGTTGGCCACCGCGCCGCACCGGCGGTTTTCCATGCCCAGTCCGAACGCCTCCGCCTCCTGCGCCGCTATGGCCTGGTGCGGGCGTGCCTCCGGCCCGCGGCGCCGGGGCCGGCTGCGCGGTGGGCGGGGCCGGATGCTGGGTGGGCGGGGCCGGCTGCGCGGTGGGCGGGGCCGGATACTGGGTGGGCGGAGCCGGATGCTGCGTGGGCGGAGCCGGAGCATGCCCGTGGACGATCCGGATCCCCGGCCCGTGCGCGTCGGGCGGCATGTCCAGGATCCAGCCTGGACGGATCAGGCTGGCGACGGTGAGCTTCGTGCCGTCCGGCTGGACCCGGCCGGAGTTCATCTCGAAGATCTGCCTGTATCTGCGGCCGTCGCCGAGGAAACGCTCGGCGATCTCCCAGAGGCTGTCGTGATGACGGCCTTCAGGCGCCTCGACAACGTAGATCTTCTTGATGCCGCCCTGTTCCGCGGCCCGCTCGTGGGCGATCCGCTGATCGCTGCTTTCCACGCTCGTCAGCTCGGCGCTGAGCCTGCGGCCTGGCTCCGTGACCGCGGTCGCGAAATGTGTCTGGCGGACGGGTACCGGCCCAGGGCGGACAAGCACGGGCGCGATCGCGGTACCGGCGCTGAACAGCAGCAGTGCCGCGGCGACCAGCCAGTGCGCCAGGGTCTGGGGGTGGCCTGACAGCGGAACCCTGGCGGGCAGGCCCACACCGCGGATCGCGGCTCTTACCTCCACCAGCACGCAGACCGACAATTGCAGCCACGCCAGCCAGACGATCACGGACAGGATCCGCAGGATCGAGATGACGTCGAGCCGGTGGGTCAGCACGGAAAGCGGCGGGAGATTGTGCGGGATCGGCAGGCCGAGCACCGTGACAAGCGCGAAAGGAACCCCGCCGAGCACCGCGGCCAGGACGAGCACCGCGAGCAGCCCGAGGAACATGTCGCCCGCCGACCGCCGCGGCCGCACCCGGACCGGTTTGCGTGCACGCGAAATCGGTGGCGCCATCAGCACTGCCCAGCCAGGGTGATGCCGCACACCGGCTCCGCCGTCGCGCTCGCGTGCACGGTGAAGCTGCCGAAAGAGGCGGCGATCAGCGACTTCGTCGTGACGTAGACCGTGACCGTGATCTGCTGCGGCGAGGGCGGCGCGCAGTCGGCCGTCGCGCGGAAGCCGCTCCGCACGCCGTAGGCCGCTACCAGGCTCGCCGCGCGGCCACATGCGGTGGTCGTGTCGATTTCCACGCGGCCGGCGCGCAGCGCTGGCACAGAAATGTCGTTCGCCCCGGCGCGGGCCGCCTGCTCGGCGATGTCCGCGGCGCGCTCCCGGGCGTTCAGCGCGTTGCCGACATCCACGAGCAGGCTGGCCAGCGCCAGCGCGATGAGCGTGAAGAACACCACGAGCACGGAGATCGAGCCACGATCGGCGCTGCCCGCCGCCGCGTGGCCCGATGCTGCATTACCCGGTATTACGGGGCCCGGCAGTGCGGAGCCCGGATCCGTATGGCCCGGCCGTGTGCACGGGTGGCGCGCCGTCACGTGCACGGGGCGCACCGGCACTTGCGCGCCAGACGCTGGTACTGGTACCCGCGCCGGCTGCACTGTCGGCGAGGGCGTTGCGGCGGGCGGGGTCATGTCAGCTCCTCGCGACGAAGGTGTCGAGCGGCGCGACCGCGCGCCCGGTCACGCTGATGGAGCCGAAGCCGATGAACTTCAGGCTGACGCTGCAGGTCACGGTCGCCGTCACTTGGCCGCTGCCAGCGCGGAAACCGGTCACGCTCGCGGTCGGCGCGTTGCCAGTGCACCAGCCGTTCAGGTCTGTCTTGGCCAACTGCCGTGCGTTCGCTTGCGCCTCGCCCGGGGAACGGGCGATGGACGCGGCGCGGGCTGCGTCCCTGGCCGCGCCGTCGACCTGGCCGTGCGCTTCGACCACCCGGCCGCAGAGCACGAGGAAGAACATCAGCAGGAGCATGACCGGCGCCAGGATCACGAACTCCACCGCCATCGAGCCGCGCTGGAGGTCCGCCCGGTCCGGGCGTACCGGCCGGGTCAGCGAGGTCAGCCGCATCGCTGGCCTCCGTTCAGGTCGGGGCGGAAGCATTCGACCGGGCCTGTGACCGTCTCGTGGATGGTCAGCTTGAGCCCGAACACTATGGAGACCACCCGGCCGGTGACCGTCACCCCGACCTGATTGACCGCAGAACCGGTGGCCCTGGCCTGGATGTTCCCGCCCAGGACCTTGGTGCCGAGCTGGCCGTAATAGCCCACGGCCGCGTTCCTCGCGTCCTGCCGCCAGGCCGAGTTGACGTTCGCTTCCTGCCTGGCCACCCGGGCGCCCGCCTGTGCGGCCGCGAGCGCGACCTGACGGCCCTGGTACCAGAAGGCGAACTGGATGGACAGCCAGATGATCAGCAGCACGATCGGCGCCAGGATCGCAAGCTCGATGGCGCTCGAACCCCGGTCAGCGGTGGCGGCGGCCTGCCGGAGTAGCCGCCGCGCCACCCGCAACCAGGTACCACGCAGGCCAGCGGCGCGTCGCCGCCCCTGCCCCGCCCACGACCGTGGCATGCTGCCGCGTGCCACGCGCCGCGCGTGCCTGCACGTGGCACCTGTCACGGAACCGCGGGCCCGATCGCGGTTCCGTGACAGGCGCCTGCTGCCGAGCAACATCCTCTGGACCGGCTACGTCAGTTGATGCCGCCGTTGTTGGTCGTGATGTCGGCGCTCCTGTTTTTCACCACTGTCTCCACGACAGCAAGGACAACGCCGACCACCAGCACGATAATGGCGGTAATGATTGCGAGCTCGATCGCCGACGCACCGGCGTCCTTGTGCTGCCGTGCGCCCTGGAAACGGGCGAAATGCACGCCGAGAAGCGCCCTCGCGTAGCTGATCATCGGATTTCTCGCCGGGCTGAGGCCATTCATCTTGTGCATTCCTTTCTTGTTGCAGAGAGTTGGCTTTTTAGTTGATACGTTCAAAGCCCGAGCAGAATCCGTATGGCCGGGTAAGTTAGAAAGATCAGGAATCCGGCGCACATCAGCATCTGCGCGACGAGCATGGTCTGCGATTTTTCCCCGGCTTCGCCCTCGAGTTCCGCGACCTCCCGCCGCCGCAGGCTCGCCGCCCGCGCGGTCAGCGACTCGCGCACCTTCGCGCCGTCGTCGGCGACCAGCCCGAGCGCTGCGGCGAGATCCCGCAGTTCGTCCAGCCTGATCTCGTCGCCGAGCGCGCCGAGCGCCTGCCATGAGGTCTGGCCGGTAATGCGGGCACTGGCCAGGGCGTCCCTGATCCGCCACATGGCCCAGCCCTGCCCGATTTCGCTGGCCGACATCAGCGCCTCAGGGACACCGCGGCCGCCAGACAAGTTCATCGCGACCAGGTCGAGGAATGCGCCGACCGCGTGCCTGAAATCGCGTCGGCGTTCCTCCGCTTTCTTCTTGAGCTCATAGTCGGGCAGCATGAAGAAAAGGAGTGCGAGGACAAGCCCGAGTGCGACCGGTATCAGGAGCGGGACGTGTATGCCTGCCATCGGGAGCGTGACGAGGGCAAGCGGCACAAACAACAGCCCGAGGATCGCGAGCAGCATCTTGGTGGCGAGATAGTTCTCGAAGGACTTGCCGACCAGGGCGAGGCTTGACCGCAGCGATGGGAATTGCCAGCATTGTTCCGCGCAGAACGCGGCGAGCGCGGTGCCGAGGCGGCGGGTGAATTCGCTCTCCGGCCCACGGGTGATCACGGGGCGCGCCGCCGCGCCGGCGCGCCCCGCGTCGAATGCGGCAAGCTGCTGTGCGAGGCTGCGGCGCTTTGGGACCAGCGCCCAGATGAGCAGAAAGGCGCCCATCCCGGCGATCGCGCCGGTGATCATCGCGTACGTCATATGACGCCTCCAGGCACCGCGGAGCGGCCATTCTTCTGCGACGCGGCCACCTGGCCCGACGACCAGGTCGCGAGCAGCCGCTCGGGAGCGTCATACTTCGCCAGCCTGCGCAACCAGAGGAAGCTGGCCGCGTAGAGAGCGACGACCACGGCGAGGACAAGCTCGCCGATGATGCCGTTGTAATAGCGCACATAGCCGCGGTTGGTCACGGCCAGCACCAGCGCCAAGCTGACCGACACGCCAACCACGATCTGCACGCTGCGCCTGGTGGACCTCCGCTGGGCCGTGACCTTGCGGCGCATGTCGAGCTCCTCGCGCACCGAGGCGGACAGCGCTCCCAGCAGGTCCCGAAGGCCGGGGCCCCGTAGCTTGGCGTTGATGATCAGGGCAGCGATGATCAGATCGGAACTTGGGTCATCGAGGTCGTCGGCGAACCTGCGCAGCGCGTCTGGCATGGGCACTCGCGTATGCAGCCGGTCGATGAGTCTCGCCAGTGGTTCGGCGAGGGTGGGTGAAGCGATCCGCAGCGACGCGGGTATCGCCTGTTCGAGACCGACCGCGCCGGCGATCGTGTCGCGCAGGGACTCAGTCCAGGTGGCGAGGCCTTCGAGCCGCGCACTCGCCTTGCGCTCCTGGGCCGCGCCGCCGAGCCCGCGCCAGCCGAGCACGAGTGCCACCACGCCCGCCGCCGCGACGAGCCAGCCGGTGGAGATCAGCACAATGGTGCCCGCCGCGAGCGCGATGGCGCCGTGCGCGCCGGTCAGCTCGCTGAGCCGACGCTGCCATTGACCTGCGGCGCCGCCCGGTGGTTGCGGCGGCAGCCCGCGCAATGCCACGACCAGCACGAAAACTCCCACCCCAGTGAGGGCACCAGCCGTGATGGCAAGCAAGCCGGGGACGGAAAGGATGGCCGACATGTTCATCACCACACCGCCCGGCGCACTGGGTCGTAGCCGTGCTCGACGAGTTCGTCGAGGCAGGAAATGGGGGCGTGCGGCACGCCGCGGCCATCGGGACCGGGGGTGAAAATCTCACTGGACAGGACCCGGCCGTCGCAACCGGTGACCTCGCGGACGCTGCTGACGAAGCGGCGCAGCGAACCGCCGCGGTGGTAGTCGTTGTGTTTTTCGATGAACACCACGAAGTCGATGGCGCCCGCGATCAGCATGTGGGTCGCCTCGACCGGCAGGCGTTCGGCTGACTGGATCGCATAGGTCGAGATCCGGTTGAACACCTCCATGGACGAGTTCGCGTGGATCGTCGACAGGGAACCGTCGTTGCCCTGCGTCATCGCGTTCAGCATGGTGACGATCTCGTCGCCGAGGACCTCTCCGACGATCACGCGGCTCGGGTTCATCCGTAGCGAACGGCGGACAAGCTCGGCCATGGAGATCGCGCCCTGGCCCTCCATGTTGGGCAGCCGCTCCTCGAGCGCCACGACGTTGGGGTGCAGCTCTGGAAAGTGATCGAGACCGAGCTCGAGCGCACGCTCCACGGTGATCAGCCGCTCGTCGGGCGGGATCTGGTTCGCGACCGCACGCAGCAGTGTCGTCTTACCCGCGTTGGTGGACCCGGAGATCATGATGTTCTTGCGTGCCGATACGGCCGCGGAGAGGAAATAAGCGAGCTCGGTCGTGAGCGTGCCGTTGCCAACCAGATCAGTCAGGAACACCTTGCCCATTCGCGCCCGGCGGATGGACAGCGCGGGCCTGATCGTGACGTCCATCACGGCCGACAGCCGTGATCCGTCGGGCAGGCGCAGGTCGAGCTGCGGATTCGCGGTGTCGAACGGGCGGCTGGACAGGCCGGAGTACGCCGCGAGGATCTGAATCAGCTCGACGAGTTCCTCGTCACTTTCCGCGACGGGCTCGCCCATTGCCTCACTGCCGTCCGCGTACCCGATGAAGACCTGGTCGTAGCCGTTGATGTCGATGTTCTCGATCTCGGTGTTCTCGAGCAGCGGCTGGAGCCTGCCGACGCCGAAGAGCGCCGCGTGCACGCCGGCTGCGAGCTCTTCCTCCTCTTCCGCATTCGGCGCGCGGCGGCCGGCGGTGATCTCAACTCGGGCGTGCTGTTCGAGGACCTGCGCGATCAGGGCATGGGCGAATTGCCGCTCGTCCTCGCCCGACATGGGCGGCACGGCGGACTGCCCATCCACGCGGCGCTGTTCCGCTAGCCGGTCGCCAACCTCCTGGCGGAGCCGTTTGACGATGCCGTGATCCACCGCGGCTCACCCCCCTGCCCTGGAGTCGGCGCGGCTGCCATTGGGACTGTGGTGGCGTGCGTCAGACCCGGCCTCGGGCTCGGGCGGCACCCGGATGGCTGGCACCGGGCCGGTCGGCCCGGACCCCATGGGCTCAGGTCCGCGCGCCACCGCAGCGGCGCCGCGTGCTCGGCTCGATAGGGAACCGCGGGCGCGGGCAACGGAACGGGCGGTTCGGACTCGGCCGCCGATGCGGGGCCGCCGACTGGCCTGACGGAGCCCGTCTGATGGCACCTGCTCTGACCGGCACAGTGACCAGACCGGCACCTGCTCGGCGGCACAGCCATCTCCGACCGCGGCCGTCCGGGCGGTACATGCTCTGGCATCGCGTCGGCAGGTACCGGCGCGGCGGCGAACGGCATCGGCGCCACCGTCACCTGCACGCCAAGCACTGGCACCCCCAGCGGCCCCGAACCGGCAGGTACCGCGTCGGCAGGTACCGCGCGACCGGCACAGGTACCCGCGCGGCCGCGAGCGGCAATTGGCGCACAGACCCGGTCACCACGGGCACACCGAGCACCGGCACTCCCGGCCCGGACCGGCGGCAGGGCGCACCGGCCCGGCACGACGCGACCGGCGACGGACGCTGGCACTCCCGGCCCGACCGGCGAAACAGGCACGGACCCGGCCGGCGCGACGGGCACGGGCGCCGCTGGCCCTGCCACGTTGGGTGCGGCCGCGTGGGGCGCCGCGGCCCGCACGTGCCCGGCAGGCCCGTGCGCAGCGGTGAATTGGCCGCGGGTGACGTGCGCAGTCGGCACCGTCCCGGCCGGCACCGTCCCGGCCGGCACCGTCCCAGTCGGCACCGGCCCAGCCTGCCCGCTCCCCGCGGCTATCTGGCCCGCAGGAACCTGCTCGGCAGGCACATTCACGGCAGCAACCTGCGCCGCGGCAACCACGTCACCAGGCACCTGCTCGGCGGGAACCTGCTCACCAGAGACCTGCTCACCAGAGACCTGCTCAGCCGGTTCCGGTCCAGCTACTGGCCCTGGCTGGGGCGGCGTACCGGCACCCTGCACACCGGCACCCTGGCCACCGGTCCCCTGCTCCACGGGCCACCAGCCTGGCGGGTGCTGCTCCTGGCCGGCCACGGCATCTGGTCGCACAGGCACGTCCCTGGCGATGTGCCCCGCTATTTCCCGTGCCGTCCTGATGAGCAGCGAACGGTCCAGCTTCGTGCTCCACCGGCCACGGAGCATATGGGCGGTTTTCGGCTCGTCCGCAAGTCCGCCGAGAATACGGGCGGGCGCACCGCTCACCGCTAATGCCTGCCCGGCTTCCGCGATGTGCCGTTTGAAGTGCTTACGGTCGGCGACGATCACGACGCCGATCTGCGCGCCGGACATCCTCCTGTTCGCGAGACCTTGCCCGACCGCAATCACGCGATCGCGCAAGCGGACAACGTCCTCCAGCGTGACGCGCGCGATAAGCACCACAGCCGATGCATGCGCGAGCATGTCGTAGAACGGGCCGTCCGCGCCGAGCCGTCCGCAGTCGGCGATCACGTCGACCTCGGGCACCTCGGCAAGCACCTTGCCGACCTGCCCCCACAGCGATTGGAGACCGCCCGCCTGCTCGGCGTTCACCAGCCCGGTCAGGATGTCCAGGCCGCCGTGGAGCTTCTGGGTGTGCCTCCACACCTGGTGCGGCTGGATGCCACGGCGCGCGGCGACGGCCAGGCTGAGCAGCCCGCGCTGCGGGTCAAGCCGCCTCCCGTCCGCTCCGGGGAGCCGGTAGAACAGGTCACCGCCAGCGGCGTCACACTCGGCCAGCAGCACCGGGCGGGGCCATACAGCGGCGAGCGCCAGGGAGGCGGTGGTGACGCCTGGCGCTCCTTTGTCGGCTGCGACCGCGACGAGCGCCATCGGTCACCCGGTCCCTGGCGGTGCAGGCGCGGTCGGTGAGGCTGGTCCGGTCGGCGTCGCCACGGGTGGTACCGCGGCGCGGTGCCTGCCGCCGATCCGCGCTGGGCCGGAACGCTGCGGCACCGGGGCGGAGGGCGTGGCAGCTGGCTGGTTCTGCCCGCCCGGCGGCAGTACGCCGACCGCTGCCCAGTTGTTGGACGCATTGCATGTCACGAGGCCCGCGTCGGCCGGGTTGATCGCGACGTCCACGCCGACATTGCTTTCGCCACTCGAACTGCTGGGCAACGTCAGGTTCGTGACGATCGCATCTTGGGTAAGGGTCGCGGCTGGCAAGCCAGGACATGAACTCTGCGTGGCGGTGTTCGTATCGTAAATGTCGACGTGGTCACCGATCTGCAGGGCCGTCGGAATCTGGCCAGCCTTCAGGCTGAGCGCCACCACTTGCCGACCCGCGGTCAGGTTGTTGGCCCGGACCACCATCTTGGCCGTGAGCAACGTCCCAGCCGGGATGGCCGCGCCGGCGAAGTACTGCGTGACCTGGACCCGCTCGCTCCACGCCACGTACTTGAGCCCGCTATCGGAGGAGATCTGGACTTCTTGCATCGCGTTCAGCGGAATGGACTGACCGGCTCCGACCTCCTGCGAGATCTCGATCGCGGGCACCCGGTGGCCGGTTCTGACGACCAGCAGGGCGCTCACGGCCGCTCCGGCGGCGATCAGCAGCACGGCGAGCGCGGCGAGCGCCGGCCTCCGCTCACGCGGTGCGCCGGGCAGGTGACGTCCTGCCGGTGGAACTGCGGTGCGCTGCTGCGCGTTCGGATACGGTCCGCGAGGAAGGGTACTTCGATCCGTTGCCATCGGTCCCTGACTCCCTGGCTCCCCTAAGCCATGGCTCGATGCGTGGGGCTGGGTGGTCTCCCTCCGCGTAACGTTGCGTGCGTGTTCTGTAGGGATTGGACTGTATCGCCGTGACATACCGGTCCCGCTAGGTTTGTCATCGGACGGCAGCTAAACGTCACCTTTGGGGTAGGTGTGCCTTCGCCCGCGACGGGATCCTGGCGACCTGCAAGATCGAAAAGGCCCCGGCTGGCGCATGATCACACACCTGCGCGGTGCGCTCCGCCGCGCCCAGAAACGCCCCGAGGATCTTGTCTACCGCGCTGTGGGCGCCCTCGCCACGGGCCCGCTCCCACTGGCCTCTATTCCCACTCGTGGCGGTGCGGAAAAACCGTTGCTGGATCACTTCTCGCGGTGGCCCGCCTGCTCTACCTACACATTTGTTTCTTATGCTGGGGCAACAGTCCTCTGACCTCATTGCTGGGTACGCCGCACGCGCTACTGCAGGCTACTGAATTCGTCCACCAACGCACGCTTAAGAGATCTTTGATCCCATTGGCCGTGACATGGAAGCATTTCACAGATGACCGCTTACGGACCGCCGTGGCGGAGGCTTACGATGTCATGACCGGTCCCGATTCGGCAGGAATGGATGTCCTCGGCACAGTCGGCCGTTGGCGGGATCGGGGCGATCCATACATGCGACGGAGTTGCCGTTTACCCGGACGGAACCCATCGTTGATGATCTTTTTGGATAAACCGATCAAGTGGCCGGGCGCCGTTCATGATCGCGGTAACTTTTTGGTAAATGCTTCCGAAATGTTACCGCGATCATGAAACCGCTCACAGGTCGTGCACCGATCATGCACTCATCCGCCATCATCGGTGCGGGCTCCGCACTTTGGCCTGAGTGCGAGCGGCGAGGCACCTCCGCAGGCCGGTCCGTGGCGCCGCGGCCTGCCGCGGCGCCACGGACGCGTCAGGGCTGGTGCGTCAGGGGCTGGTGCGTCAGGGCGGTGCCTGGTGCGTCAGGGCTGGTGCCTGGTGCGTCAGGGCTGGTGCGTCAGGGGCTGGTGCGTCAGGGCTGGTGCCTGGTGCGTCAGGGCTGGTGCCTGGTGCGTCAGGGGCTGGTGCGTCAGGGGCTGGTGCGTCAGGGCTGGTGCGTCAGGGCTGTCAGGGCTGGGGCGGGACATGGGATCGACGTCGGCGGCGGAGTACGGCGCGGGTGATGAGCGCCGCCGCGGCGATCGCCGCCGTGAGCAGCAGATACAGCGAATACCGGGTGACATAGTTGTAGATCGTGCCGATGTGGTTGCCGGCCACGTAGCCGAGCGTGGCCCAGGTGCCGACCCACAGGACCGCCCCGATCGTATTGAATATCAGGAACCGCGGCCACGACATCCCGACGACTCCAGCGATGATTCCGTTCAGTTGCCGCAGCACTTCGACGAAACGGGCGATGACCACGATTTTGCCGCCTTGGCGGGCGAAAAAGCCCTCGGCCTTGGCGAACCGTTCGCTGGTGAGCCGGACATACTTGCCGAACCGCAATACCAGGGCACGGCCGCCGTACCGCCCGATCGCGTAACCGATATTGTCCCCGGCGACCGCCGCGAGCACCGCGATCATCCCGACCGACACGATGCTGAGCCGGCCGGTGCCCGCATACAGCGCGGCCGCGATCAGCACGGTCTCCCCCGGCGCAGGAACGCCGAAGTCCTCCAGCATGATCAGGGCCGCGACGGCCAGGTAGCCGAAGTTGTCGAGCGGCACCGCCACGACGGCGAGAAACCCAGGCAGTGGCGATGCGGACATCTACGGAAACTTCCCTGTTGCACTCGCGGCCGGCCCGCACGGGCCGGCATCGGGCAGAGGATGCCGATGTTACAAGGGCCCGAAGAGCCAGGCTGCCTGGGAGCACTCACCCGGCCGGGACGGGCCAGACAGGAACCCAGCGTCGGCCAGCGACCTGACCCGGAATCGGCCAGCCAGCGCTGATGGGTCGCGAGGAGAGGCGACTCGTGGTCTGGCCGCAGCCTGACCAAGGCACGCGGAGCCAGGTCCTAGAGGTACACCATCAGGGCCATCCCATCCCGTTCTCGCATCGGCCGGATGTTCGCGCTCACCGCGGACGCCGCAGACGCCGCGACCTTGACCGGGCACGACCCGGATTCCGCGACGGGTGCCGCACCGTCAGCCGGATTGGGCCTGGCACCGTGCCTGGCGACTACACGGGAGGCGCGGGCAACGCCGGTCAATATTTGTGACAATTTCCGCGATGTGCGACGAGAGTCGGCCACGTGATTGCTACGTTCGGTCCACTGGGTGGCGGTCTGCGCCGAGGGGGCCAACGATGACGAGGGTACGGGTCAGATCGCCCCGGTACGGTGCGGGTCAGCCCGGCCCAGACACTCACGGCCGAGCCGTGCCCCGGATAGATCGGCCCGGCCCACACAAGCGCAGTGCAGATCGGCCCGGCCCGGATGCGCCCAGTGCGGGTCAGCCCGGCCCAGACGTGCCCCGGATAGATTGGCCCGGCTCAGACACCCGCGACGTGGCCTGGCGCCGCGTGGAAAGGCACGTCGCTGATGGGTAACCACGCCTCACCCCTGCCGGACAACGCGACGCCATGGCATATCGAGTTCGCCAGGCGGCTGGCGCGGCGCGCTCTGCTCACCGTCGCCCTGGCCATGTGTGTGGCACTCGTGGCCGGGTTCTCGTATGCCACCGTCGCGCTGTCTCTGCGGTACTTCGGGCCCGGCGGCGGTTCGGTGAGCGACCAGGCGATCGGGTGTGCTGCCCCGAGCTGCGCCCCGGGCGGGCCGGCCGCCACACCGATCATGCCCAGCTTCTCTTCCCCGGCGTCGCCCCCCGCCCACCGCGCCACCCCGAAGCCGACACACACCGCGGCGGCCACACGGGCCCCAGCTCCATCACCAACGCATCGCAGCGCACACAAGCCCGCGCCACCGCCGCCGAAGGTGACCGTCAGCTACGCATCCGCTCAGCAGTGGAACGGCGGATTCCAGGGCAAGCTCACGATCGTCAACCATGGCACGGCCACCATCAGCACATGGGAGATCTCCATCGCGCTGCCCAGGGACCGGGTTTCCTCGGTCTGGAACGCGATCACGCATTTCGACGGTGACGTCCTCACCCTCCGGCCGACCACGTGGGATCGCCCCATCCCGCCACGCGGCGAGATGAGCGTCGACTTCATCGCCGAGGGCCCCACGACAAGCCCCGCGTCGTGCACGTACAACGGCACCCCGTGCGCGTGACGGACCCAGCCCGCGCAAGTATGGCCCGCGCCGTGCCGGTTTGCCTCGCGAGGCTCCGGCGCGAGCCCCGCCGTCCCAGCCCTGCACCGCCAGCCCTGCACCGCCAGCCCTGCACCGCCAGCCCTACACCGCCAGCCCTTCGTACAGCCATGCGCCGCGAGCCCTGGGACCCCGCGCGGCGAACCCGAACCGCGAACCTGGCGCTGCGAACCCTTCCTACCAGCCCCGCACCCGCGAATCCGAACCGCGAGCCCTGAGACCCTGCGCCGCGGGCCCTATGCGACGGAGACGTTTCCCGTGACCCGGGCAGGACCGATCGTGCCGTCCTCGATGTGAACGACCTCGTCGACATCGGCGAGTTGCCCGGTGCGGTGGGTGATGAGCAGCACGGACCTGCCGCGGGTCTCCTCGAGCAGATCCCGGGTGAGTGCGGCGGCGGTCTGCTCGTCGAGATGCTCGGTCGGCTCGTCCAGAACCACCACGGGGAAGTCCGCGAGCAGCACGCGGGCGAGGGCAAGCCGCTGCCGCTGCCCTCCGGAGAGCCGGGCGCCGTACTCGCCGACCAGCGTGTCAAGCCCGTCCGGCAGGCTGTCGGCCCAGTCGAGCAGCCGGGCGCGGCGCAGTGCGTCCCGCAGTTCCCCGGCGTCGGCGCCTGGCCGGGCGAGCCTCAGGTTCTCCGCGAGGGTGGAGTCGAAGATGTGCGCGTCCTGCGCGCACAGGCCGATGATCGTGCGGACGGTATCGCCGGGGAGGGTGGTGATGTCAACCCCGCCGAGGGTGACCGTGCCTCCCGAGGGGTCGAGGAAGCGCAGCAACACCATGGCCAGCGTGGTCTTGCCTGATCCGCTCGGCCCCGTGATCGCGACCCGCCGGCCCGCGGGCACCTCAAGGCTGATGCCGCGCAGCACGTCAGGTCCGTTGCGCCGCCACGCGGCGGTCAGCCCGTCGATCCGGAGGTCGTAGGGCGGCCCAAGTCGCTTGGGTACACGGGCGGGCGCTGCGCCTGCAGCGCTCGTGGCGGCTGGGTCTTCGGCGGCTGCGTCTTCCGCCGTGTCCGGTGCGACGTCTTTCACGACGTCAGGCGCGGAGAGCACGCCCGCCACCCGCGCCGCCGCCGACCGGAGCCGCGGTATCTGCTGCGCTGCGGGCGCAAGACCGGAGAAGACCTCGTGCGTGGCGAGCGGTACGAGCACGACCACCGCCAGGACCGCGCCTGGCAGCGCGCCGGACCGCACCGCGCCGACGCCGAGGAAAAGGCTGCCCCACACCGCGGCCCCGGCGGCGAGAGACGCGACCGCGGCACCGGTTCCCCTGCCGAGTCCCGAACGGCTCTCGTTGCGTGACACGGCCAGATCGGCTGCGGACACCTGCAGGAGTGCCGCGTCCTGTGCGCCGAATGCGACAAGCTCGCCAGCGCCACGGAGCAGATCGAGTGACACGGCGGCAAGCTCGCCGCGCCGGGGCGTGACCTGGCGCTCGGCCCGGCGGGCGACGAGGCTGGCGATCCAGGGCGCGAGCAGCGCGGCCGCAAGCAGGCTGACGGCGACGACAGCGCCCGCTCCTGGCAGCAGCGCTGCCAGGAGCACGACGGTCGCAGTGCCCACCGCGCCCGCGACCAGGTATGGCAACAGCACCCGCAACCAGCGGTCGGCGAGACTGTCGATATCGGCGACAAGGCGGCTGACGAGGTCTCCGGATCGCAGCGCCGCAAGCCCTGCGGGCGCGAGCCGCTCCAGGCGGCTGTAAGCGGCCACCCGCAGACCGGCAAGGAAACGCAGCGCCGCGTCGTGCCCGGCCAGGCGCTCGCCATAACGGAACACACCTCGCCCAATCCCGAACGCCCGTACGGCGGTGATGGCTACCATCAGCGCGAGCACCGGCGGGTGCTGTGCCGCACGAGAGATCAGCCAGGCGGCCGTGCCGGTGAGCCCGATGGCGCAGGCCGCGGCGAGGGTCCCAGCGAGCGCGGCGAGCGCCAGCCGCCACACGGCACGCCCGTCACCCCGAAGCCGCACCCCAGCGCGGTGCCGCCGCGCGGACCTGGCCACCGGACCCGGGGCGCCCACATCTCCCATGGCCCGGCGCCGCGTCCGACGCGCGGGCACAGGCGCCATCACGCCGGCACCGCCGGGCTCGCGGTGACGGGGACTGGCGGTGACGGGACCAGCGGTGACGGGACCAGCGGTCACCGGACCAGCGGTCACCGGACCAGCGTCGTGGCTGAGCTCGACCACACGGCCCGCGGCGGCAAGCGCCGCAGGCTTGTGCGTCACCACGAGCACGGCGTGGCCGGCCGCGGCGAGGCCGCGAAGCGTCTCAAGGATCCGCGCCTCGGCAGGAGGGTCCAGCCCGGCGGTGGGTTCGTCGAGCAGCAGCACGGGCCGGACGCGGCCATCAGGCCCTGGCAGCAGGGCGCGGGCCAGCGCCACCCTTCTGCGCTGCCCGGCAGAAAGCCCGCTGCCGCGTTCACCGACTTGTGTATCGGGCGCGACGTCGTCGAGCGCGGCGGCGCCCGCCGCCGCGACCACCACCTCGTCCGGGGCATCGGGCCAACCGAGCCTGATGTTGCTCGCCACCGTCCCGCCGAAAAGGACGGGATCCTGTGGCAGCCAGCCGACGCGGGAACGCCAGCCGTCCAGGTCGATCCTGCTCAGGTCGGACTCGCCAGCCGGCCCCTGGACGAGCACACGGCCCGCCGACGGCTGGACGAAACCGAGCAGCACGGATACCAGGGTCGACTTGCCGCAGCCGCTCGGCCCCGCCAGCGCGACGATCTCCCCGCGGTTGAGCGTAAGCCGGACCAGGTCCGGTGCGGATTCGGTGCGGCCCGGGTGGCACACGCTGACGTCCTGGACCCTGATGGCCAGCGGGTCCGGCGCGGGCGGCGGATCACGCCCGGGCGGCGGTACTGGCCCGACGGCGTGGCCGGCACCACGGACCCCACGGACCTCATAGAGATCACGGGCACCACGAAGATTATGGCCACCACGATGACCGCGGACACCACGAAGACTACGAGCACTACGGAGATCATGAATAGTACGAAGACTACGGAAACCACTGGAATCGCGGGTATCACGGGCGCTGCCAGTACCCTCAGCACCCTCAGCACCCTCAGCACCCTCAGCACCCTCAGCACCCTCAGCACCCTCAGCACCCTCAGCACCCTCAGCACCCTCAGCACTGGCAGCACTGGCAGCACTCTCGGCAGGACTGGCAGCACTGGCAGCGTCGTCGGCAGGACCAGCAGCACTGGCAGCGTCGTCGGCAGGACCAGCAGCGCCGACAACAGCGACGCCGGTGGCAGCACCTGCGGCGAGGTGCGCACCGGCAGCCCCGTGCGCACTAGCCCCGTGCGCACCCGCAGCCCCGTGCGCGCCGCATGCGCTGGCGGCAGGACCGTCAGCGGCGCCGACGGCGTCAGCTTCGGCAGCGGTGTGGACCGGGGTCTCGAGCACCCCGAACACCTCGGTCACCGCCGTGAGGCCGTCCGCACTCGCATGGAACTGCGCGGCGGCCTGGCGGAGCGGCAGGTAGGCCTCGGGCGCCAGGATCAGGACGAACAACCCGGTACGCAGATCCAGGTGGCCGTAGACGAGGCGCAGCCCGATGCCGACAGCGACGAGCGCTACCGAGAGTGTGGCGATGAGTTCGAGCACCAGCGAGGAGAGGAACGCGAGCCGCAGCGTGCCCATGGTCGCCTGGCGGTAGTCGCCCGTGACCTTCCTGATGGTCTCGGTCTGCGCCTTGGCCCGCCCGAACACCTTCAGTGTAGGCAGCCCGGCCACCACGTCGAGGAAGTGATGGGACAGCAGGGCAAGGGCCCGCCAGCGGCGCCGGGTGTGCTGCGCGGTCGCCCGCCCGACCAGCGCGCCGAACAGCGGGATCAGCGGGAGGGTCAGCGCGATCGTAACTCCGGCAAGCACGTCCGCCGACCCGATCTGGACCACCACCACGAGCGGTATCAGCACCGCGAGCACAAGCTGAGGCAGGTACGCGGCGAAATAACCGTCGAGCGCATCGATGCCGCTGGTCGCGAGCGTCACAAGCTCCCCGGTGCGCTTCCCCGCGAGCCAGCGCGGGCCGAGGGCGATCGTGTGGGCGAGCAGGCTGCGGCGCAACGCGGACTTCACGGCCGCCGACGCACGGTAGGAGGACGCCTCCGTGGCCCATGTGATCAGTGCTCGCAGCACGAACACGACCGCGAGCGCGGTGAGGGTACCCGTCAGCGCGCTGCGCGGCGTGCCGTCGAGGAACACGCCACTGATCGCCCCGGCCAGCAGTCGCGCCTGCGTGATGATCAGGACGGCCGCCGCGACGCCGAGCGCGACGAGTACCCCGATGTGGACCGCGGCCTGCCGCGCGTGGCGCAGCAGACGGGGATCCAGCGGTCTCATCGAGCCGTCTCGACCTGGCCAGCAGAGCCGGTCGGCCCTCCCGGATGCTCGGCCTGGGGCACCGAGCCGGCAATGTCCCCGGTGCCGATCCGCTTGCGGAAGACCCAGTACGTCCAGCCCTGGTACAGCAGGACGAGCGGCAGGAAGATCACGGCGACAACGGTCATGACCGCGAGCGTCTTGGCCGTCGCGGACGCGTTGGCGACTGTCAGGCTGTAGGCGGTGTTGATGGTAGACGGCAGGACGTCCGGATACAGGGCCACGAACAACGAGGCGGTGGCCGCCGCTATCGCTATCGCCGTGCCCGTGAACGCATAGCCCTCGCGCCTGAACTGATTCGCCGCCACCCCGGCGGCAAGAGCCACGGCGGCCACCGCGGCGATCAGCGCGCTCACCACGCCACCGTAACTGAACTGCGTCCAGCTCAAGAAGCCGCCCGCGAACACGACGGCCACGATGCCGGTCCTGGCCGCGAGCGCCCTCGCGCGTGCCCTGACGTCACCGTTGGTCTTGAGTGACAGAAAGATCGCGCCGTGCGTGACGAAGAGCGCCAGTGTGGTGAGACCGCCGAGCAGCGCGTACGGGTTCAGCAAGTCGAAGAAGGAGCCGGCGTAGTTGCCTGCGGCATTCAACCGGATGCCGCGCACGATGTTGCCGAACGCCACTCCCCACAAGATCGCGGGCAGCAGCGAACCGAAGAAGATCGCGCTGTCCCAGCCGCGGCGCCACCGGACCCCGGCACGCTTTCCCCGGTACTCGAACGCGACGCCGCGCACGATCAGTGCGACCAGGACGAGCAGCAACGGCAGGTAGAAGGCGCTGAACATCGAGGCGTACCAGGCGGGAAAGGCGGCGAAGGTGGCGAAGGTGGCGCCGCCCGCGGTGAGCAGCCACACTTCGGTGCCGTCCCAGACGGGGCCAATAGTGTTGATCAGCACACGCCGGGTCGTCTCGTCACGGCCGAGCACGGGCAGCAGGATGCCGACACCGAAGTCGAAGCCCGCCAGCACGAAGTAGCCCGTCCACAGCGTGGCGATGGCGATGAACCAGAGGTCGCTGAGGTGCACGGTGACTCCTCCCGTCTGCGTCAGTCAGTAGGCGAAGGCAAGGGGTTTGTCCTCCTCGCTTCCGCCAGGGGGCGTCTGGGGTTCGTCTTGAAGACCCGCCCTCGCGTATTTGATCAACAATCCGACCTCGATCACGGCTAGCCCGCCGTAGAGCAGCGTCAGCACGATCAGTGAGGCTGCCACCATCCCCGCCGAGCCCGCAGATACTCCGGCAGCGGTCTTCATCTGCCCGAACACGATCCACGGCTGCCGGCCCATCTCGGTGAAGATCCAGCCGAACGAGTTGGCGACCAGTGGCAGCAGTGGCAGCGCGATAACCGACCACAGCAGCCAGCGCGACCTCGGCGCTCGGCCGCGGCGCATCGCCCACAGGACGAGAGCCACCAGGGCAGCGAGCATGCCAACGCCGATCATCAGCCGGAAGCTCCAGTACGTCACGGGATGTCGGCGGGTAGGAGCCGGGCCCATAGATCTGGCTGTAGCGGGCCTCCAGGTTGTCGATGCCGTCGACCCTGCCGCTGAAGCTGCCTGTCGCCAGGAAGGACAGCAGCCCGGGTACCCGGACGGAGTAAACAGTTCCGCGCGGCGGGTCACCGGGTTGTAGTGGAAACCGACCGGGTGCTGCATCCAGGAGTTGGCGGCAAGGATGAAATATGCCGACGCGGCCGTGCCAAACGCGACGATCCAGATAGTGGCGAGGTGTATCCGCCTGGAAAGCCGATCCCAGCCGAATATCCACAGGCCGAGGAACGTGGATTCGAGGAAAAACGCCAGCAGTGCTTCGATCGCGAGCGGCGCACCGAATATGTCGCCCACGAACCGTGAGTAGGCGGACCAATTCATGCCGAACTGGAATTCCTGGACAATTCCTGTGACCACGCCCATGGCGAAGTTGATCAGGAACAGTTTGCCGTAGAACCTGGTCAGCTTGAGCCAGCGGTCATGGCCAGTGCGGAACCATGCGGTCTGGAACCCGGCCACAAGAAACGCGAGGCCGATCGTAATCGGCACGAAGAGGAAGTGGTAGACCGTCGTGATCCCGAACTGCCAGCGGGACAGGTCGAGTAGGTTCACCTGCGGACAACCCTCCTGTCGCTATTCGCAGTTACGCCGCTACCTCCTGTTATTCACCACTGACCTGCTCGTGCACACCGGATTTCGCCGTCTGCTCGGTTCACGAGCAGCCGTGCGTGCCGCGGACGGCATTGGAATGAGCCTGGCAACCGGCCCGTGCTTCCGGAAGGTGACCTTCGGCCCGACCCGGCGGGACCAACGGCCGGCACGTGCGGGCGAACCCCCGGCGCGTCAGCGCCGCGGCCGCGGGTACGCGGCGGCGCCGGGTGGGGTGTCGGCGAGTGCGTCGATCGCTGCGTGAGTTCACCCAACGCGGGCAGCGCCGCGAACAGAGCGTACTGGCGTTCTGCGGGCAGGGTGGCGAGTGCGGCGTGCAGGATCCCGGCGTTGGCGGCTTGCCAGTTGCGCACGGCTTGGGCGCCGGCGCTTGTGAGCCGCAGGGAGACGGCACGGCGGTCGCGGCCACCTCTGGAGCGGGTGATCATGCCGTGGGATACCAGCCCGTTCACCAAGGTAGTGACCGAGTTGGGGGCCAGGCGGAGAGTGCGGGCCAGCTCGCTGGGCCGGGCGCCTGCGCGTTCGGCCAGGCAGGACAGCAACTCCAGCTGGGCGACGGCCAGCGGGTTGGCTGGGTCGGCGGCGCGGGCGGCGCGGCGCATCGCGCGGCGCAACTGTGCGATCAGTTCGGCCAGCGCGGTTTCCGGCCCAGGGCCGTTGGCGTCGCCGGGCAGCGGCCACCGCGGAGCCAGGTTCACCGGCGCGCGCGGAAAGGCGCGCGGGTATCGATCCCGTGATCGCCGTGTTGTTCGCCGGGATGAAGACTCCCAGGCCCAGGCCCAGGCCAAGCGCCGCGAGCAGCGGCACAGCGGCGGCAGAGCCGGGCGCCAGCATCAACGCGCCGCACGCCGCCGCGCAGGCCAGACCCGACGTCATACAACGCCGACGGGTGCTCCAGCCCACCGGAATGACCTTGCCAGCGGTCAGCGCGGCCAGGGCGAACCCCGCAGGCAGCGCGGTGAGCATCAGCCCGGCATCCGCCGCAGGTGATCCGCGTGCGGCGAACAACTGCGGGAACAGCACCAGCGGCCCGAAAAACACCAGGTAGCCGCAGCACGCTCCGACCAGCCCCGCCCCGCCCCGACTGGCGCGCGGCCGAGCACCGACATATCGACGAGCGGGCAGCGAGCGCGGCGTTCCCTGGCGACGAACCCCGCCCCGGCCGCCGCCGAGACACTGGCGAGCGCGGGTATGGCACCGTCCGGCATGGCCAGCCCGGACAAGCCGGAGATCGCGAGCAGCAGCGTCGCCGTGCACACACCGATCAGCGCGAGCCCGGCCCAATCGAATCCCGCTGCCGGGCTGCGCGCACGGGTTCGCGGCAGGAGGTAGCGGCCGCGAAGGCGACGCACCCGACAGGCACGTTGATCCAAAACACCCACCGCCACCCCACCGGAGGCCACAAGCATCCCGCCCGCCGTCGGCCCGAGCGCCAGGCCGAGGGCCTGGGCGGCCGCCTGTACCCCGAGCGCCGCCCGCATCCGCGCCCGGGGACGCTGGTCACCACCAGCGCCACGCTGTTGGCCTGCAACATCGCCGCGCCCACGGCCTGAACCACGCGGAAGGCCACCAGCAAGCCCAGCGTGGGTACGAGACCGCACACCGCGGACGCGCCGGTGAACACCACGAACCCGTACAGATAGATCAGCTTGCGCCCGGCGGCATCCGCCAGCCGGCCGGCGGGCGCCACCAGCGCGACCTAGGCAAGCAGGTAGCCCAGCGACACCCATTGCACGGCCGCCAGAGGAGCGCCGAACTGGCGCTGCAGGGCGGGGAACGTCAGCGTGACAATGCTGGCGTCCAACTGCCCCATGAAGGCGCCGAAACACACCGTGCCCACCGCCAGCCACGCCGCGTGCCGGTGCTCGCGCACCGGCCGCGGCCGGGCTGGCTCCATCTGGAGCGCGAACACCCACTCACCGCCCGGGCCACGAGGAGGGTGACGGAGCATCGGGTCTCTACGTCAACTAATTCTTTAACAGAAGAAACTGCGTCGAGGTTAACCTGCCCGCGGTGGTCCCGCCCAATCGATCACTTCGTGGCACACATCGCCGAAATAGCCGCGTGCAGAGCATAGCGGCGGGCCTGTGCGGCACGGGTCCGGCCAACTTCACCTGTTTCGTCGGTACAGTCGATTAATTCTGCCGCAGAATGTCTCTTCAATCCCAGCACACGGCGCTTTTTCCCATTTGCCACATAAGAGAGGTCGTGCATCAACTTTCACATGCTCGGGTACCTGCAGGACAGGGACCGTCGACCTGGGACTAAGGTCCCTGGCGAAGCGGGTGTGATACCGCGCAAGCTACGTGACGAATTGACTGCAGTCATCGGGAGGTACGGGATGCTCAAGCGCTCGGCTATGCGCAACGGAAAGACCCGTGTCACATTCAGCTTGCCGGCCGACCAGCCGCCTGGAGAGGTGAGCGTGGTGGGTGACTTCAACAACTGGCAGCCGGGACGGCACGAACTCGTGCGCAAGAAGAACGGTGTCCGCAGCGTCACTGCGGATCTTTCCTCGGGACCGCACCGGTTCCGTTACCTGGCCGCCGACGATGTGTGGTTCGACGAGCCGGCGGCCGACCAGATCGACGACGCCGGCTCGGTCATCGTGATCTGAGCTGATCAGTGGCTACTCAGAGTCAGTACTTCTCGAGAAAGCGTCCCCTCGCCGCACCCAGTCGCGTGCTCGGTTTGTCACGTAGCGTAACTCTTGACATCGCGTGCGTTACGTGACCAAGGTCCCGAAGCAAAGAGCCGGACGTCCCTGCTCGCCGGCGGCCAAGGCGTGCATCGTGGCTAAAGGCACCCGCTAGACAAATGGGGCCACTGGGTACCGGGCCGGCCTTCGGGCGTGGCCGGCACGGCGTCCCGGCGAGAAGGAGAGGGAAAGCGCGGCCTGTGCGGGACCGCCGGAACCTCTGCTTGTACGGCAATATCCGGCTCGCCGCTGGCTGAACCCGGGTCCTGTTGCTAGCGGGTGCCTACACGTGCCCTGTCAGTTCACGTCTGCCGCAGATCCTGAAGCGCGGCCTCGATGCCGCGGTGAAACGTGGGATAGGCGAAGATCATCTGCGCAAGCCGTTCGGTAGCAATCAAACCGTGCACGGCGACGGCGAGCGCGCCGAGCACCTCGCCGCCCCACGGTCCCATCGACGTCGCACCCACGAGTACGCCGCGCCTGGAGTCCTCGACGAGCTTGATGAAGCCGTCGTTGCCCGCCTTGTGGATCCACCCGCGGGTCGTCGAGGGAACCAGTGTGAACCCGGTGCGCACGGCGATCCCCTGCCCTGCCGCCTGAGCCTCGGTGAGACCGACCACACCGATCTCCGGGTCGGTGAACGTGACTCTGGGCAGCGCGTGGTAGTCCGCCGCCGGGCCGCCGAGGCCGAGGATGTCGCGGACTGCGATCTCCGCCTGGTACATGGAGACGTGGGTGAAGGCGCCCTTTCCTGTCACGTCGCCGATCGCCCACAGGCCGGGCGGGCCCGCCTGGCCGCCGCCTGGCCGGATCACGCGCATCCGCTCATCCACGTCGATCACACGTGCCTGCGGGTCGAGTCCCGCCGCCGCCACGCCAAGGTCAGCGAGGCCGGTCTTCCGGCCAGTAGCGACGAGCAAACGGTCGGCGGTCAGTGACTCGCCGCCCTCCAGCGTGAGCGTGAAACCGTGCCCGTCGTGCCCTACGCCGGTAGCCGCGGCCCCGGCCTTGACGGTGATGCCCTCCCGGCCGAAGACCTCGGCAAGCAGCGCGCTCGCCTCGGGCTCGTCCATGGGAACCAGCCGGTCGGCGGCCTCGACCACGGTGAGCTGTGCACCGAACCTGGTGAACACCTGGCAGAGTTCCGTGCCGATCGAGCCGCCGCCGAGAACGATGAGCGAGCGCGGGACCTCCTCGGTCTCGATCGCCTCGCGGTTGGTCCAGTAAGGCGTGCCGGCCAGGCCGTCGATAGGCGGTATCGCGGGCGCGGTGCCCGTATTGATCACGATCGCACGGCTGGCGCGGATCACCAGTGGCTCCCCCGCCGCGTCGACGGTGATCTCCCCGGGTCCGGTGAGACGCCCGCGCCCACGGATGAACCGGCCGCCCTTGGCCGTGAACCGGTCGACCGCCACCTTGTCGTCCCAGTTGTCTGTCGCCTCGTCGCGTATCCGGCGGGCGACGGGCCGCCAGTCGGGTCCCACCGTGGACGTGCCGGACATGCCGGGCATCCGCCTGCCCTCGGCGAGCAGATCCGCGGCCCTGATCATCATCTTGCTCGGCACGCAACCCCAGTAAGGGCACTCGCCGCCGAGCAGGCGCGCCTCGATGCCGGTCACCGACAGTCCAGCCTCGGCCAGCCGCCCGGCCAGGTACTCGCCACCAGGGCCCATGCCGAGGACGGCGACGTCCACCTCGTCGGCCCGGCCCGCGTCCTCGTCGGCCCGGCCCGCGTCGCGCGGACCGCCGGGTTGATCAGCGACCATGATCTACTCCCATCCGGGCTCGCTTCCATGATCGCGGTGGATCTTACGCCGCATTGGCGGAGAGTCCATTGTGATCATGGACTTACGGCGGAGGTGCCTCTGGATTGCTGCCGCCGGGCGGGGCGCGGCCGATCTTCCGCAACGCCGCCGGGTCGATGATCGTCATGCGCCCATGCTGCGTGCTGACCAGCTTGCGCTCCCGCCACTGGTGCAGCGCTCGGGTGACTGTCGCCCGTGAGACGCCCACCCAGCTGGCGAGATCTGTCTGGGACAGCGGAACCGCGAGCATCACCCCATTGTCTGTGTCACGGCCACAGCGTCCGGCGAGATCCAGCAATAGGCGAGCGAGGCGCTGGGCCCCGCTGCTCTCCATCCGCGTGCGCAGGTTCTGACCCAGTTCGTGCTGGCGCTCCGCCATGACCCTGCGGTACACGCGTACTGCGCCCGGATGCCCTTCGAGAAACCGGTTGAACCGGTCAGCACTGACGAGCAGGGCTACGACCGGCATGAGCGCGCGGACCGTCGCTGTGCGGTAGCCGCCCAGGTCAGTGGCGAGCTCACCGACGACGTCACCGGGGCCGCGGAGCGCGAGGACCATTTCATGGCCCTCCATGGTGGAAGAGATGACCTTCGTCCACCCGGTGAGGAGAATGAGCACATGGGTCGAAGGTTCGCCCTCCATGCACAAAGGCGTCCCGCGCGCGAAGGCTGATTCACGGCCCTGCGCCGAGAGGGCGGCCCGTTCGCCATCACTCAACGATGCCCAGAACCCCGTGGACCGCGGAGACGGCGGGGTAGGCGGTACTAGCTGCATCAAGCCGCCACTGTCTCGTTCCGGTTGCACCGGCTCCCCTCTGGCGGTGCCGATTCCCACGATGTGCCCGCCGGGCGGACCGGGCAATCCCAGAATGCGCCCCCGTGAGCGCTCTGGCGGGGCCCGGCCGGCTCAGCGGTCACCAACCCTTCCCCGGATCAGATCCGCCCGCCCGCGATCAGCAGCGCCAAGGACCAGGCGCAGAAGCCGATCATCGCGATGGTGGCCCACCCCAGCGCCAGATGTATGCGCGCATTGCGGAAGTGCGCCGCCGCGAGCACCGCTTGTGCGCGGTCCCACACCGCAGTCGGCTCCGCCAGCGGCAGCGTCCGCACGGGCGTCCACGGCACGGTCGGATCTACCGGCGCGCCGGTCTGGCGGCGCAGTTCGCCGAGCTGGTCCATGAGCGGCCGGCCGGCAACGACCATCAGGACCGCGGTCCTGATGACGCTGAGGGCGAGGACCGCGAGCAATCCCAGGCAGATCACGGTCGCCACGCCCGCGTGCAGGTTGATGGGTACCGCGGCCGCTTCGACCGCGACGCCGACCGTCACGGCAGCGACCGTGAGCCCGCTCACCAGCATGCCCGGGCGTGCGTCGTGCAGGAGCTCGGCCATCTCGCGGAGCGTCTCGTCCGCGGGTGAGGAGTCAACCACGGTCTTGTCTGCGCCGCCAATGCGAAACGGCCGTACTGCGGTTGCCAGCGTCATGATCGCCTCCACTGCTCCGAATTCCCACAACTCCATGAGAACCGGAGCCAGGCGATCGCGCCGTCCCAGGCGAGACAGCGTTACTGTCTCATTTGACGCAACCCCGGGTCAGTCCAGGCGTTTCACCCGGCAGCGCGCGCCCGGGTGTGGCATCATGCCCCCGCCCGGCCCGCTGTATGCCCGGTGATCATCCCCCGGGGACACGCTGATCGCGGCGGAGACATGCTCCCCCGAGCGGACAATTTTGCGCCCTCGATCAGGGGATCGGGAGCATCAGGAGATCGGGATCCGTGGTCAGCCGGAGTGCTGCCGTACCGGCATCGAAGGTCCCCACGCGAGCGCCGGATGCACCGCGGTCGCGTCCTCCAACAGTTCAAGTCGACGTCGGTTATCTGGTGCGTGGCCTTCTGGAAGAGGCCGCCAGGCCGCGGCTTCTTCCACCAACCGGATTATCAGCATCCAATGATGATGATAATCCGCGAGGCTGAGGCGAAGAGTCATTCTCCCGATCTCCAGCGGCGGCACCCGGGCTTGATACAGGGACGGTCTCCCGCCGACACCCTCAACGGCGAGGACCGGGGACCGGGCCGAGGCCGCGGGCCTGCCCGCGAGCCCAGCCCTGCTCCGTACCCTGCTCAGGCGACGAGGTTGCCGGGGGGAGACCGCTGAGGTGTACGTACACCCGATCAGCGCGGGTCGTAATGCTCATAGCGGTAGTGCGCAGATGGGCGAGCGTGGCGCTTGGCCATTTCACCTCCCTGCTCGGTCCGTAGCAACCGGGCACAGGGGCACATCCCTGCGCTCAAGGGCAGATGGTCTAATGAGAGAGGCTGCGCGCCGCACAGTCAACTCACAAGTCGCTGGTGATCAATTAGCTCCCGGCAACACTGGCAACACACATCACGCCGCTCACGCCGACTGAGTCATGACGATCGTGCTGATGCGCGGCCATCATGGCGGCTCGGCCTTGGATTCGATCACCGGCGGGGCATACGGGCAGGTCGGGCGTACGGCGCGCTGCCGCAACCGGACGGCCGGATGATTCCCCCGCGCCGGGCGAAAGCCGCTGCGGGCGCAAGGCGGCGTGGAAGATTCATCGCAGGATGCAGGCCATTGTGTCCGAAAGGTTAGGGTCAAAGTGCTCGCGGGCGACCGCCACGCCGGCCGTTTCCCTGGCCCTTCGCGGCGGCCAGGACACGGGGACGGCAGCGGCGCAGCAGCGTAGACCACAGTCATGGCCGCGAAAGATGCAGGCTGGTCAGCCCATGAGCACGATCACCTCAGGACGATGCCGGGCGTTGCCGGTTTCCCGCCGATGGGCCGCTGGAAGAGAACACCTGAGGGGTAGGACCTGTCGGCGTGTTCGCGGACAAAATTGAACCCCTGGTTCTGGTAATACCGGTGCAGAGCGGTGTTTGTCGTCCAGACATCGATCCTGATCGACCTGGCGCCGTATGCGCGCTGGGCCCGGTCGCCGGCCCAGTCCAGCAAGGCAGCGCCCAACCCGATACCGGCGTAGGGGCGGCCGACGACAAGGCGGTGCACATACGCGGCGGGCTCGGCGTCCTCCCATTCCGTCCAGAGTTTGGGATCCGCCGTGTCCTCCAGGGTGATCGTGGCCGCCGGCTCGTCGCGGTCCCAGGCAATCCAGGTCTTGCCCGACACAATGCCATCCATGATCCTCTGCACCCGGCCCCGCGGTGTCGGCCACGGCCGTTTCCACTGATCGGTCCCCTTAGTCCGAAGCCATGCCGCAGCCCCGTCGATGAGACGTACGACGTTATTGAAATCATCCATAGTTGCGCAATCAACGCGAAAATTATTCATAGCTCCACGAAGTTCCACCCTTGGTCCGGTTAGACCGGACGGCCGATTGTAAAGGTGGCTGTCCCGGCCACGTCGCCTGTCGCGGCCGGGACAGCCTGGTGCCCTTTAGTTACCCCTGCGGCTGCCCTTTAGCCCGGAGGGGTGGCACCATTTTTAGGTCGCTCGCCCGCGACTGCGACATCGGCCACTGCTCGCGTCGGTAACGGTATGCTCCCTTCTCGCGCGGCAGAGGGCGGGCGCATCCAGACAGCCGGCCAGATGCCTTTCCACATAGTCGCGCAGCATCATGAGCCTCTGATCTCGTCAATCAAATCCCGCAGCGGTGGAACTTCACCGAAATCGATGACAAAATGATTCCGGTCAGCCGGATAGATGCTGGCCGTGAAGCGGATCGGCCTGCCACCCTCGGCATAGGCCGTGCGATGCACCACGACCATCAGCACCGAGCCGTCGTCAGGGACCTTGAAGAATGAGACTTCGCCCCCATTCGGCGGCCGGACCGTCAGCCGGTCACGGTAACCGGCCTGCCGGATGCCCAGCTTCTGCTCCACGTACACAGTCGCGCCTGCCTTGATGTCGGTGGCCTCGAGCAGGGCGACGGCGCCGTCCAGGACGAATTGCATCGGATAGAAGGAGGTCTGGAGCGAGGACGGGACGCCGTCGATGAAGCGCTGCTGATGCCTGCTGACGACCGAGTCCCGCATCTCGATCTGGAGTTCCCTGGCGATCTCTTCCCTGGCGTTCTGCACCTCGACCCTCGGCGGGCCGAAGCTTGGCTCGCCTCCCTGCAACCGCACGACATCCCCGAACGCAGCGGTCGTCTCGGCGGCGGCGCCGCTGTCGGGAGACGGGTTGAGCGGCACGATGAACGGCGTGATCTTCCCGACCACGAAGGTGCCGCGGCCCGGCTGGGTGACGACCAGCCCGCGCGTGGTGAGCCACCTGATCGCATCCCTGACGGTGTTACGTGACGCGTTGTCGTACTGCTCGCGAAGCTCCAGCTCTGTGGGAAGCTGCGAACCCGGCTCGAGTTCGCCGACCTCGATCCTGCGGTTCAGGTCATCGGCGATCTGCCGGTAGAGCGGGTCCGCCATGGCTCCTCCACGCTGAGAGATACCAGTAGCACCACTTGGTTGGGTATACCCACCTAGAGGTGCTACCTACCTCGATAGGCTGAGGTGGATTGTCCCAACCTTTTGAGGTTTGCACCGGGCCGATCCCGGCTACATACCTATCATGCCAGTTGTTGGGATGTTTGGGCTAGGTCAGGACGCAAGGATCATTCAGGCGGGCCGACACATAAGGATAGCTCAGGCAGACCTGGCATGCCGCCTGATCCATGTAAGTGGTTCAGGTGGAGTCACCCCAGCCACGGTGGGAGGTTGACGATGGTGACGCGTCTGAGCGGTTCCGTATCGCCTGAGCACAGGGGGCGCGCTGGTCACGGGCACGCGCGGGCAAGTGCGCCGGCGCAACGGCTCACTACCTGGCCCGTTGCTGCGCCTCTTCCCCGGCTCCGCAGATCAGGCCGGGGGCTACGGGGAAGGCGGCGGCCGGTACTGTCCCATGCTCGCGATCGACATCAAGGCGTTCAACAACCGCGAGCGTGGCGAAGCGGTGCAGCGGTTCCTGCGTGCGGCGATGTACGAGCTACTGGCCAGCGCCTTCGACCGCTCACGCCTTGCCTGGATGGCGTGCCATCACGAGGACCGCGGCGATGGAGTGCTCGTCGTCGCCCCGGCAGGCGTGCCTGCGGCCGCACTCATCGACCCCGTGGTTGATCACTTGCGGGCGGGCATCCGGCTGCACAACAAGATTTGCAGCGACGTCGCGAAGATCCGGCTGCGGATGTCCGTGCACGCCGGGCAGGTCCACTTCGACGACAACGGTGTCTGCGGCATCGCGGTCACCCATCTGTTCCGGATGCTCGAGGCCGCCGCGTTCAAGCGCGCGTTCGCCGCATCTGGCGCCGACTTCGCCCTCGTCACCTCCGACGCTCTCTACGGAGAGGTGATCAGCCAGGGACCCGGTCTCATCGACCCCGACATGTACGCGCCCATCACGATCCGCTGCAAGGAGACCCGCGGCCGGGCGTGGCTCTACCTGCCGCCGGTACGAAACCCCTTTCTCGGCAGCATGAGCAGCAACGGGCGCCAGGTGGGCGGCGGGTCTGCCGGCGCCGGCGCGGGGGCTGCGGCAGCCGCGCGGGAGGCAGCGGCGGGCTACGAAACGACCATGCCGCCGCCGATCCCCCAGCCGCGGTCGCCGCAGCCTCAGGATGCGCGGAAGGACCGGGTGCCCGCCCTCGCAGGCCTGATCGCAGCGAGCGCCGCCACCACCCGGTCGCGCTGGCTCGCGAGCGTGCCGCGGAGTTCTCCGGTCCCTGGCATCTTCCGCGAGCGCCTTCATCCCGGCCAGCGTGCGCCGCATCCTGGCCCATAAGGAACGCCAGCCAAGGAACGCCGGCCAGGACCCCGGCTCAGGAACGCCAGCGGGGCGCCATCAGAACGGTGCGGCGGCCGGGACGCGGGTCGGCACGCGGCAGCCGTTAAGGAGCAAGCGCGTTCACCGGCGGCCAGGCCGGCTGGCCTGTGCGGGCACGCCGGGCTCCAGCGGCGGCGCACCGACAGGAAGGCACGTCTTGCATTCCGGCTCCGCCACCGGGGCGCCGGGCCGTCCGGGGCGGAGCACGTCGTTGTCGATCATCGTGGCGGACAGCAGCGCGCCGAGCAGGAGCAGCGCGGCGCAGATCACCATCGCCTCGCGGAACGCGCCCTCGAACAGCGCAGCCGATTGATAATCCGGGCCCGTGAGCCCCACGGCGAGCGGCAGGCCGGCGACCGCGAGCAGGCCCGCGGCCCTCGCCACCGCGTTGTTCACCCCGCTCGCGACGCCCGCGTGCCTGACCTCGGCGCTCGCGAGCACGGTCGCGGTCAGCGGGGCGACCACCATGGACAGCCCGAGCCCGAAGACGCACACCGCAGGCAGCACGTCAGCCAGGTACGACGCGTCCACCCCGATCCGTGTCATGAGCAGCATGCCGGCCGCGCACGTCACCGCGCCGGAGGTCATCAGCCAGCGCGGCCCGATCCGTTGCGCCAGCGCGCCGGCGCGGGCCGACAGCAGCAGCATGAGCAGGGTGAATGGCAGCAGGGCGAGGCCCGCCTGCAGCGGGGTGAAGCCCGACACCACCTGAAGTTCCAGGATGAGCAGGAACAGCATGCCGCTGAGCGCGGCGTACACGACGAAGGTCACCATGTTGACGGCGGTGAACTGGCGTGAGGCGAACACGTCGAGCGGGAGCATCGGCGGTACGCGGTCCGGCGACCTGCTGCGCGCGCGCTCGACAAGCACGAACGCGGCGCCCGCGGCGACGCCAACGACGGCGGCCGTCAGCACGCCGCCGCCGATCACGCCGTGCCCCGATGCCTCGATCAGCGCGTAGGTGATCCCGCCGAGAGACAGCGCCGCGAGCCCCGCACCCAGGATGTCGAACCGGCCGCCGGCGGAGGGATCACGGCTCTCCGGCACGTGCCGCAGGGTGACCGCGACCACGGCGACGGCGACCGGCAGATTGAGCAGGAAGATCCACCGCCAGCCGACTGAGCCGACAATCCAGCCGCCAAGGAACGGGCCCACCGCGCCCGCCACGCCACCGAGGCCCGACCACGCACCGACCGCTCGCGCCCGGTCCTGCGGGGCAAACGTGGCCTGGATGATCGCCAGCGACCCGGGAGCAAGCAGCGCGCCGCCCACGCCCTGAAGCGCCCGCGCGGCAATCAGCACGCCGATACCCGGGGCGAGCCCGCACAGCGCCGAGGCGAGCGCGAACCAGACGACGCCCGTCATGAACACACGGCGGCGGCCGAGGCGGTCCCCGAGCGACCCGCCCAGCAGGATCAGGCCGGCCAGCGTGAGGGTGTAGGACGTGACCGTCCACTGCAGTCCGGCGAGCGAGGCGCCCAGGCTCTTCCCGATGGTGGGCAGGGCTATGTTGACGACCGTCCCATCGAGCATTGCCATGCCAGACCCGAGCACGGTGGCGAGCAGCACCCAGCGTCCCGACGGTTGCTTCAGCCTGATGCCGCCGGCGGTGGTCCCGGCTATATCAGCCATGCGGTGATCGTCCCACCTTGTCCATGTTCCCGTTGCTATGGATCTGACGCGCGGAGCCCGCCGCACGGAGCCGGCCGCACGGGCCCGCCGGGTGGAGCCAGCCGGGTGGAGCCAGCCGCACGGGCCGCCGCGTGGAGCCAGCCGCACGGAACTGGCCATACGGAACCGGCCACACGGGCCGCCGCACGGGCCCGCCGCACGGGCCGCCGCGCGGGGCCCGCCGCGCGGGGCCCCCGCGCGGGCGCGGCAAAGGCTGAGTTACGGTCGTAAGAGCCGCCTCTGCGCAGGGGGTACGCCAGGAGCCGGGTGACTTAGCCAGGAACCGGAGGGGCGATGGACGAGGAATTGCAGCCGTATCCCTCCCCACACGAGCCGGTGCCGCCGGGCGAGGCACGCGTGGTCGCCGAACGCGTCGCGGCGGGCATTGCCGAGGGGCGGGTGCCGGCCATCTACATGGGTCACGGAGCGCCCCCGCTTGTCGATGACCCGCTCTGGGTCACCCAGCTTTCCGCCTGGGCGCAGGCGTTGCCGCAGCCCCGCGCGATCCTTGTGGTGTCCGCGCACTGGGAGGCCGCACCGCTGACGATCGGTGCGACCCGCGACGCCGCGCCGCTCGTGTACGACTTCTACGGCTTCCCCGAGCGCTACTACCTGGCCACCTACCCGGCGCCGGGCGCCCCTGAGCTCGCGGCGAAGGTCCGCGGCCTGCTCAAGGGCACGGAGGAGGTCACCGACCAGCCCGACCGCGGCCTCGACCACGGTGCCTACGTGCCGCTCACCGTCATGTACCCCGCCGCGGACGTGCCCGTACTTCAGATCTCCATGCCGAGCCTGGAACCCGCACGGCTGATCAACATCGGCAAGCGGCTGCGGCCACTCCGCGACGAGGGCGTACTGATCATCGGCAGTGGATTCCTCACCCACGGGCTGCCGTACCTGCGCGACCACCGTTTCAACGCGCCACCTCCCACATGGTCGGTGGAGTTCGACCACTGGGCGGCCGAGGCGCTGGACCGCGGCGACCTAGACGCGCTCGCGGGATTCCGCAGCGCGCCTGCGGCCCGCTACGCGCATCCGACCACCGAGCACTTTGCCCCGCTGTTCGTGACGCTAGGCGCGGCCGACGATCCGGCCGGCCCCCCGACCCCGATCTCCGGCTACTGGCTCGGGCTCGCCAAGCGGTCGATCCAGGTGGCGTAAGCGGTTCGGCACGCCACGGCTCTGCGCGCCCTGCTCGGCGCCCCACAGCTCGGGCGCCCCAGGGCTCGGCGCCCCACGGCTCGGCGCCCCACGGCTCGGGCGCCACGGCTCGGGCGCCACGGCTCGGGCGCCACGGCTCGGGCGCCCCGCGGCTCGGCGGCGACCGGCTAGGAGGCCGCTGAACAACGGTGTCCGATCAGCGAGCGGGTCATCCGCGCCCGGCTGGCAAGGCGGAGCCCGAGGCCGCTACCAGCGGTTTGTAACGGCGAGGGTGACAACGCCGCCAGCCGGGATGCGGGGGCACGCGAGCCGGGCAGGTGTTGTTCACCGGCCTCCCAGGCGCGCCCTGCTCGGCACCCGCGGCCCGGCGCCCTGCTCAGTCGCCGGTGACGGGACCATCGCCCCACCTTCCGGCGGCGAACACGTCCCCCGGAGCCCGCGGCGACGGTCGCGCAGCCGCGTCGGTCACCGGCCGCGCGCCGGAAATGAACTTCGTCAGGTCCTCGCCGTGCACGACCCGCCCCGGGAAGGGATCTGCCGCGGCGAGCCTGGTGAGGGCGGCGACCGGCAGGCTGCGGTGGCTCGCGGCGAGCATTGCGACACGATGTCGCACGTGGTGAGTGTGCTGGTCAAGGAGGTCTGGCTGATGCCGGAGACATAGCAACAGGTGGTGTTCGACCTGTCCCCGCCGTGACGTGCGTGGCCGGTTCCTGACCGGTCAGGTGCGGAGCTCACGGGAAAGCCCGAGGGCCGCCGCTCCAGCCAGGGCGGCCACAGGCGAGGGGAATGGACCGGAGGGGCGACTGCCAGGAAACCCTTGCTGATGCCTCGTGACGCGTACATCCTGGGCTGGGTGGTTCTGCCGGGATGACAGGGACATGCCGCTGAGATGCGGCAGGCGGCGGTCGGGGATGCTCCCTGGCCGTGTGGGCACCGCTGTCCCCGGGGTATAGAGGGCGCCCGGCCCGGTCCGGGTCTCACGCGTGCGGAACGTGTAAACCCTGCTATGGGTCCGCATCCCAGGCGCGGGTATGCGCAGGCGGTGCGGTAGGCCGACCGTAAGGGGGGCTGAGTCCCCGTGGCGGGACAGGGTGCCCAAAAAGCGGATGCCGGGCGGCCGAAAGGCAGCAGGAAAGCGGGGCCGCGGGACCGGGAACTCCTCCCGGGTGGTCCTCGTATAACTGGCCCGGATGCCGGGTCTTGCTACCCGGGCTCGAAAGAGCGCTGACGTGGGCAGGTGAGCCTTAGAGGCGAGAGCGAGCGTAAATGCCGGAACTGACGGGCACGTTGGGCACTTCGGTGAACGGACCTGAGGGCCTGCCCCGATTCGATGGTGACGCCTGGGAACAAGTGGACTGGCGGCACCACGAGGAGCAGGTACGGCGGCTGCGCGGCAGGATCTTCAAGGCGGTGCAGGAGGGTGACTGGCCCAAGGCCAGGAACTTGCAGAAGCTGATGCTGCGGAGCTGGGCCAATACGCTGGTCAGCGTGCGGCAGGTGACGCAGCGCAACACGGGCCGCAAGACCGCGGGGATCGACGGGCTGGTCGCGCTGACCAGCCAGGCGCGGGCCGAGATGGCGGTGCAGGTGCACGCCTCTATCGGCTCGCATCAGCCTTCCCCGGTCCGGCGGGTGTACGTACCGAAGGCCAGTGATAAGACCAAAATGCGCCCGCTCGGAATTCCTGTGCTAATTGACCGGTGTCATCAGGCACGGGTGAAAAACGCGCTGGAGCCCGAGTGGGAGGCCCGGTTTGAGCCCCGATCCTATGGGTTCCGGCCGGGCCGCGGCTGCCACGACGCGATAGAATCCTTGTTCAACACCCTGCGCGGGAAAGGCAGGCGGGTGTGGATTCTAGATGCCGACCTGGCGGCTGCGTTCGACAAGATCAGCCACGAGCACCTGCTGGACATGCTCGGCGGTTTCCCCGCGAGGGGAATGATCGCCGGATGGCTGAAGGCAGGGATTTTCGAGGCCGGGAAAGGGTTCGCGCCGACCGGGGAGGGAACTCCCCAGGGCGGCGTTATTTCTCCCTTGCTGCTGAATATCGCATTGCACGGGCTGGAGGAGGCCGCAGGCGTCCGCTATTACCTCCGAGGCGCTCGCGCCGGAGAGCTTAAAGACGGCAGCCCGGCGCTCACTAGATACGCCGATGACCTCGTCGTGTGCTGCCACTCCAGGCAGCAGGCCGAGCAGGTCAAGGCACAGCTGGCCAGGTGGCTGGAGCCGAGGGGACTGGCGTTCAACGACGCCAAAACCCGGATCGTCCTCCTTTTTGAGGGGTTCGATTTTCTCGGATTTAATCTCCGCCGCTACCCCAACGGCAAGCTGCTGATCAAGCCGGGTGCCATGGCCATCAAGAGGTTCCGGAGACGGCTTGCGAAGGAATTCCGCGCACTCCGCGGGTCCAACGTCGCAGCGGTACTGGCGAAGATCGTCCCGATCGTGCGGGGCTGGGTCGCCTACTACCGGACGGTGGTGTCGTCCAGGGTGTTTCATGTCCTGTCCGACTACCTGTGGAGGCTCACCTACAAGTGGGCGTGCTGGAGCCACCAGAACAAGCCGAAACGCTGGATTGTCGGCCGGTATTTCCGGAGGTTCGAGAAGTCCAGGAGCGACCGGTGGGTATTCGGCGATGAAGACACGGGCGCCTACCTGCCGAAACCGGCCTGGACCGATATCGTGCGGCACACCCTGGTCAAAGGCGGGGCATCACCCGATGACCCTGCCCTGGCCGGGTACTGGGCGCAACGCCGCCAGAAGGTGAAACCCCCGCTGGATTCCTATACCGTGCGCCTGCTGTCCAGGCAGGACGGGCGGTGCAGCCTGTGCGGGGAGAACCTGCTGACCCCCGACCAGCCGCCCCAGTCCCCCCAGGGCTGGGAACGCTGGTTCCTGGGGGTGGTCAAGAAGGCGATCGTGGCCGACTACCTGGTCCACCACGACACGCCCAGCGCCGCACGCAGCAAACGGACACACCTTGTCCACGCCACCTGCCACCGGCACATGGCCCGGCGGCGGGAAACACCGTGCTGCAGCAGACGGCCTGAGCCGCCCTAGTGGCTTGCCTGGGCCGCGTGCGCGGGAACGTGCATGCGCGGTCCTGAGGGGGCCTCGGTGCAGCAATGCACCGGGGCTACCCGGCCGAGATTGCCGAACCGCCTTCCGCGCAGCACCGCGGGATCGGCAATCACGCACACATCGGGGAAGACCGAGCGGACCGTGGCGGCCTGCGCCCGCGTATAGGCGAGCGCGGCTCCGTCCGCGGCATTGACGCCGAACATGCCGTCCTGGCTCAACGCGCGGGCCGCCGCGGCTGCGAACTCCACCGATGTCAGGTGCGCCGGGGTCCGGCCGGCCGCGAAGACGTCGCTGATGACGACGTCAAACGACCCGGCAGGCACCTGCTCGAGGATCTGCCTGCCGTCCCCGACACGTATCCGCAGGCGCCAGGGCCGCGCGGCAGGCAGCGCGCGGCGGATCAGCTCGACCAGCGCGGCATCAATTTCTGCCGCTACCTGACTGGACCGCGGCCTGGTCGCCGCCACGTACCGCGCGAGGGTCAGGCCGCCTGCCCCCAGATGCAGCGCGCGTACCGGCTGGCCGGGCGGGGCAGCCAGGTCGACCACGTGCCCGAGACGCCGTACGTACTCGAAGTCCAGGTACTCAGGGTCGTCGAGATCCACATATGACTGGGGCGTGCCGTCCAGCAGCAGCGTCCACGCGCGCGCCCGGTCGGGGTCGGCGGCGAGCTCGGCCACGCCGTAACCCACCCGCTGCCTGATAAGCTCGCCGCGGCCAGAACGCTGCCGATGTGCCATGTCATCAAGGTACGACCAGGTCGGCCCCGCAGCGCACGCTCATCCCGCGCATAGCTGCCACGGCCAGGCGCGCAACGCCGCTTCGCCGCGAGCTACGGCGTGGTGGGAGCCATCGGGCCCGCGTGGCAGGCGCCGACGTTGACCGAAACGTCGTGCCGCCATCTCAATGTTCGGTAGCCGAGGCTGCTTTAGCGGCCGGTTTGTCGCAAGTGATCGAAATATCGCCGACCGGCGGATAGTGAAACCCGCATTTACCTTCCGGGCCCGCGATGACAATTGCTTGCTGACGTCTCGCACAGCGCCCACACCACCTTCCCTTCGACAACTTCCGCCACCGAGTACCAGTCCCAGCGTGTGCTGAGCGCGTCCACCAGCATCAGGCCCCGCCCGCCTTCCACATCTCCCGCTGGATCCATCCGTATGGGCGGATTCGGGTTAGCGTCCCATACGAGGACAAGAACTTGCTTTCTATCCGAAAGCAGCCACAATCGGACTGGGAACGGCCCGCCGTCGAGCGCCTGGGACGCCACGACCGAATTAGTGATCAGTTCCGAGACGATCAGTTCCACACTGTCGCTAACGTCGGACATGCCCCATTCCCACAGAACTTGCGTCGCGTGGGCACGGGCACACGGCACGGCGGTCGGCAGCGGCCCAAACGCCAGGTGGCTGCGCAGCGGCCAATCGCCCGTCCCTGCGGGCACGGGGACCTCACAGCGCGGGCGTGTAGTGCGGCATGGCATGATCTTGACCGTTCGGCTGTGGTCTGTGGATTCTCCGTTCACATGGTGGCGCGGCCGACCTAGGATTGGCAGCATCACCAGCGCAGACAGTGCCGAACTAAGATTGCATCCAGCCAGCTAAGACCATGCCGATGCCTGGTAAGAGAGGCAACACGCAGCGTGAACACGGACCCAGGCAGTAGCCCGCTGGCGTTCTTCGCGGCCGAGGTCAAACGGCTACGGGGTATCGCTGGCCTGACACAAGAGCAGTTAGCGAAGGCAACGGCCTACAGTCCCGCGACGGTGGCCGCAATCGAGACGTGCCGCTTGCTGCCATCGCCCCAGTTTGCGCAAAAAGCCGATGAATCATTCAGGACTGACGGGCATCTAACCCGATTGCAAGACTTGGTTGATCAGACCTCAGTTTTGCCCTGGTTCCGTGACCTCGTAAAAGTGGAACGCAACGCCGCCGAAATACGGGTGTATGAGCCGTATCAGATACCGGCCCTGCTCCAGACAGAGGATTACATGCGAGCGATCGCGCATGCCCGCAGGCCGACGCTTTCGGATAACGACATTGATCGGGCCGTAGCGCTGCGCATGACCCGGCAAGAGATCCTTGACCAAGAGCACATGCCTGCGATTAATCAGGAGATCACGCCGAGACTTTGGGTGATCATGGATGAATCGGCTCTCCATCGCATGGTCGGCAGCCCCGAGGTTATGCGGGCACAGTGCGAGCATCTTATATCAATGTCCAAACGTCCCAACGTCACAGTTCAGGTCATCCCGAATCGCAACGGTGCGACCTGCGCATTCGGCCGTGCTTTCAACATCTTGGTTTCAAAATCTGAATCCGTTGTCTACCTCGAAGATATCGGAAGCGCCCGGTACATCCGCAAGACAGACGAGGCAAGCCAATATTCGCTCGCCTTCGATCATCTACGCGCTAGCGCGCTAGATGAGGAACAATCGACAACGATGATAAGGGATTCGACACAATGACCAGTCATTACAAGTGGCGCAAATCAACCTACTCGGACCCGCAGGCTAACTGTGTCGAAGTTGCGCCGTTGCCTGACGGTATGGGGGTGCGCGACAGCAAAGACCCAGGCGGCCCGGTCCTGCGATTCTCCGCCGACGCGTGGCGAGCGTTCCTTGACGACGTGAAGGCTGGGCGGTCCCTCCCCTGAGGAACCGGGCGCCCGCAGCACACCCCCCGCCACTGCAGGCGCTTCTCATGTCTGCTGTGCCCGCCACTCATGTCTGCCGTGCCGCCGCAGGCTCCCAAGCTAGGCTCCCCGCAAGCTATGCCAGCCCCGTGACAAACGGTGACGGCCCTGTTGCTACATCCATCAAGGCATGCTGCCAGTTTTCTTGCCGCAATCGGCCGCCCGGCGCAGGCGATAGGGACCAGGCGGTAGCCGGCGACCGCTCCACCAGCCAGGACACGGCCGCTGGAGAATCATCACCCCGTATTCCCTGGAGCGCCGGGCGGTGGGCACGCCAGAATCCCACCCATGGCGAGAACCAGGCGCAACTTCCTGATCGGCGGAGCCGCGCCGGCGGGCGCAGGAGCCGTGCGCCCACTGCTGCGCGCAGGCCGCCGCGCCGACGTGGCACAGACGTTAGCAGCGACGGCCAGCCCTGGCCTGCCCAAACCAGCGGCCTCCGGCATAGATCACGTGGTCGTCGTCCGCATGGAGAACCGCTCCTTCGACCACATGCTCGGCTGGCTGCCCGGCGCCGACGCCCGACCGCGGCAGCCGTCAAGGCGGCGCCTCCCCGGGGGGACGACCCCCCGGAACCCCCGTCAGGCCCCACACCGGCCCGCACGGCCCGGTTGCGCCCGACCGCGGCAGCCGTCAAGGATATTGCCTGTCTTGTCCGTCACTCGCGGGCTCCTACCTGGGCAGATGCGCGCCGAGGAAGGCTAGCTGCGGCGGCGGCGAATCGTGCCAGAACGCGACAGACTGCCGCCTGGACATCGTCAGGCGCAGTGCCGAGGCATCAGGTGGCACCCTGACCCTGGCGCGGTCACCCGCGGGCGGCGCGGCTTGCCGCGCGTGCACGGGCTTGAGTGTCTCAAGTGTCGTATGTGGCTCGCGTGGCGCTGCGCCCGACGCGCAGCGCCGCCGCGGCAGGCGTGCGCCCGCCGGGCTTTCATGATCGCGGTAATTTTACGGCGAATACCGCGGAGAAGTTACCGCGATCATGAACGGCAACCGTAGGCAAGGGCGATGGCACATATTGGCAGCCGTGCGATACGCGGGTAACCCACCCGATCACGAAGGGCCAACTCGTTATTCGCTGTTCGACAGGGCCTGGCACGACGGCGCGTCGCCGAACGCGTTCTTGATCGAGGTGTGCGTGCTCGACGCATACTGCTCGAGACTGCTGAGCAAGGAGCCCACATCACTCGCGGCTCCGGCCACGGCGGCACCTACCGTGACGGCATCCTTGGTGAACTCGGCCGGTGAGCCGGCTGACTGGAGCTGGGTGGTCGCCGACGTGAGCTGTTGCAGGGCTTGCTGCGACCTGTCGCTGGCGGCCTTGAGTTGCTGCTGGGCCGTCTTCACCTGCTGGTCCGCGGACGCCGGCGGGTTCTGCAGCGTAGATGCGAGACCGCTCGCGGCCGCCTCCACCTCGTTGACTCTCTTCAATAGCTGCTGTTTGGCCTGGCTCAGGCTGCTCTGCGAACTGTTCGCGCTGATCGTGAGTTTGCCTGTCAGGTCCTTCAGCGACTGCTCCAGGTTCTGCGCCGACGAGCACACAGAACCCGCCCACTGCGTCCCCGGGCTGACTGAGACCGTGCTGCTGCCCGAGGCCGTGGAACTGCCCGAGGAGCACCCGGCCAGTGCCACCAGAGCAGATAGCGCGACCGTAAACGCAGCCGTTCGGCTGGTCTGGCCCATATCGCCTCCCACCGTGGCCCCCCGAACCCTGGCCGGTCAGCTTCTCCTGCCTAGCCCGTTTCTGTGCCCGCGGATCCGTCGAGAAAACCACTATCGCCGACGCGGCGCGGCGACCGGCATCACGCTCGCTTGGTGATACCCCCAGGGCTTGCGGTGCCTGGCACTTTACGGGCGCAGCAGGACCGGGTACCGCGGTCGGAGTGAGCACGAGCGGACAGGGCGATCAGCGGGAGCGGGCACAGCGGGCGGAGGCGGTGGCGCGAGGCGGGCCGCAGGGTGGTGGTCGCCGGGCGGCATCGTGCGCCGCCACGGGTCTCAGCCCTTGCGCGGTTCGCCGCGGTAGGTACCGAAGGACCAGCGGTTGCCTTCCGGGTCACGGACGGAGAAATCCCGCGACCCGTAGTCTGTCTCGTGCAGACCCTGGAGCACCTCAGCGCCCGCGGCGGTCGCGCGGTGCAGCAACGCGTCGGGATCGTCGGTCACGACGTAGGCGCCGAAGCTGCCTGGTGGCAGCGGCCAACGGTCGCCGGTACCGTCGTCGGAACCTGGCTCACGCGCAGAGCCGAGCATGATCCCGCCGCCGGGTGGCCAGGAAAGCTGCGCGTGGTCGACCCGGTCACCTTCGCCGTAGACGACTGTCTCCTCGAAACCGAACGCCTCGACGAGGAACCGGATCAGGCCGCGGGCGTCGCGGGCACGGAGGGTCGGCCAAACCTGGGGTGGTGGAATGGTGTCTGTCATGGTCACAAGTCTGCCGAGGCCGCCGCGTGGCTGGCTTGGACGTTTCGGAACTCTTCCGCGAGCCACTGAGTCGGCGGGCATCCCGCGAGCGCCCTGAACTCGCGCGCGAGGTGTGCCTGGTCGTAGTAGCCACCGGCTACGGCGAGATCTGCCAGCGCGGGCGGCAGCCCGGTGGCGACGCGGCGCTGGAGCAACCTGCGGGCCCGGTCGAATCGCACGACCCGGGCGGCGGCCTTGGGCGTGAGCCCGGTCTCGGCCTGGAGGCGGCTGCCGAGGTGCCGGGGGCTCCACCCGACTTCCCCCGCCAGGCCGGCCACGGACACGCCGCCGCGGGTGCTGAGCAGGCGCCGCCAGGCCTGCGCGAGTTCGGCGCCGACGGTCGCGTCGAATCGCGCGTGGCTGACGAGCATGTCGTCGAGTGCCGCGAAGCGCTCGGGCCAGCTTCCCGCGGCGGCCAGCCGCTCGTGCCACTCGTCCGCGACCGCGCCGAGCACATCGGATCCGTTCACGTCGATGTTCGCCAATTCCCCGGCGGGCAAGCCGAGCAGCGCACGCGCGCCGAGCGGGGTGAGCCCGAGCTGCACACCGGACTGACTGCCGTCATGCGTGATCACGGCGGGTGTGGTGTGCAGGCCGCCGACGAGGGTGGTGAACTCACCGGGAGGCTGCCGCGGATCCGGGTGCGCCGCCACGACGAGCGGCTCGCCGAAAGTGATGATCATGGTCAGGTGGGGTGAAGGAAGCCCGCGATGCCGCGCGGGCGCAAGGCCGGCCTGCCGGTACCCGGCATAGGAGGCCACGAACCGGCGGAGGGCGGGCGCGGGAAGCCGGCGCACCGACTCCTCGATCGGCTCACGCACATCCTGGCTCAACGCAGCCTCATCCCGTCCCGCTCGCCTCGTGATCACACGCCCTCGCGCGGCCTCCTGCGGCCCTTCCGTCAATATCCCGCAATCCCTTGGATGGTCCCAATACCCGGGCCGGTCCTGCCCAACCCGCGGACGGGCCGCCCGGTCCATGTCCGGGCGCGTGGCCGCGTGCCATGGCCGGGCGCGCATGGCCGCGTAGGCGCCCCGGTAATCTCTTGAAGTTGTGACGTCCACTGGTGATGCTGACAACGCGGCGGCAGAGTACCGGCAGGCGCAGTTCGTCGTGCCGCCTGACGGGGCCGAGCTTCTGCTGATCCGGCACGGCGAATCCCAGCCCGCCAGGCTTGATGCGCCGTTCCCGCTCGTCGGCGGGCATGGCGATCCCATGCTCGCGCCCGAGGGCCGCGATCAGGCCGAGCGCGCTGCCGGTCGGCTCCGCGCGCTGCGCATCGACGCGATCTACGTGACCCCATTGCGCCGGACGGCGCAGACGGCCGCGCCGCTCGCCCGTGCGCTCGGGATCACTCCTGCGGTGGCGCCTGGCCTGCGGGAGGTCAATCTCGGTACCTGGGAGGGTGGCCTGTTCCGCAAGATGGTTGCGGAGCGTGACCCGGTGGCCGAGCGCATGTGGGCCGAGGAACGCTGGGACGTCATCCCTGGTGCCGAGCCGGCCGCGGCGTTCGAGGCGCGGGTACGCGAGGCGATCGAGCAGGTTGCCGCGGCCCACCCTGGTCAGCGGGTCGCCGTGTTCACCCATGGCGGCGTCATCGGCCAGGCGCTGTCCCTGGCCAGCGGATCGCGGCCGTTCGCCTTCATCGGCGCGGACAACGGCTCGATCTCCCGGCTGATCGTGGCGGGCCGACAGTGGACAGTCCGTGGCTTCAACGACACCAGTCACCTCGAGAGCGGCCCGGCGCCCAAGACCGCTGCGCCCAAGACCGCTGCGCCCAAGACCCCCGCGGCCAAGACCGCCGCGCCCAAGAGCCCCGCGCCGGTACCACAGGCCCCTGCTCGCGCGCCGGAACCTGGCGCTTGACCCCCCGGCGCGCGCTCCGGTCCTGCGCACCGCACCGCACGTGAATACGGCAAACTTCTGTTATCAGGTGACACAATGCGACATCGCTGTCACCACTTCATGCGCCACAATCTGCTACTGCATGATGCCAGGTTCCGCGGCCGGCGGCCAATCTGGGCCGCGGCTGACGCGCGGGCTTACCGGCCGACGCCCAGAGCGTCCGGCTCAGCAGCCGGGACCCCACCGGTGGCGGCGGTGCGGCCGACGCACAACGGCCGAATGGTATCCCGCCAATAGAGGTCGCTGAGCCCGCTATGTCCCAGTGTGTCAATTAGGGACAGCGGAACGTCAGACAGAAGGTGACATAGGGGCATCTCATTGGATAGCTCCGCCCGCGTCTTGCCACCGCAAAGATAAGAGACGCTTCGTGTTCCCTGCCGCCCATATATCGTGTGCCGAAATGAGACCTCCTCGTGACCGAATCGGACGCCAGCGTCGCGATCTACTGGGATTTTGAAAATGTGCACGCCTGCGTGCTCGATGAACTGCGCGGCGAAGGTACCTACCGCAGCGGCAGGTTCAAGCCGCAGGAGCCGGTGGTGGATATCGACCCAGTCGTCGAGTACGCGGCGACGCTTGGGCGCATCGTCCTGCACCGGGCCTACGGCAACTGGCAGTACTTCGGTCGCTACCGCGACGAACTGCAAGCCCACGCCGTCGACCTGGTGCAGCTCTTCCCGCTGGCCGCGTCCAAGAACGGTGCGGACATCCGGCTGGCCCTGGACGTCGCCGAGGATCTGCAGCAATGCAGGCACGTCACCCATGTGATCGTCGTCTCGTCCGATAGCGACTTCACCTCACTGGCCCAGCGGTGCCGCAGGCAGGGCAGGACATTCATCGGGATCGGCACGGCGAACACCGCGAAGAGCTTCCGGTTCGCCTGCGACGAGTTCCGCCAGTACGGTGACCTGACCGTGGCCAGCATCGCGCCCGCCGTACCCGAGACGCCGGCCGCCGCGCAAGAGGCCGGCTCGCTGGAGGACGCTGCCGAACTGGTCGTGAAGGCGGTGCGCAGGCTCGCGGCCGGCCGTGGCGAATCGTGGGCGCTGAAGGCGGCGGTCCGGCCGCTCGTCAAGCGGCTCGATCCGACCTTCGACGAGCGCCATTTCGGCTTCGGCTCGTTCACCGAGCTGATCAGCGCGCTGAACGCCTACATCGTCGAGCGCTCAGGCGACTACGACCACGAGCTCGCCGTCAAGGCCGACCTGAACGGGACCGGCCAGCAAGCCGACGCGACCGCCGTACGCGACACCCTTGCCGACAGCTCACCCGTGGCCCTGGTGGAGCGCCAGTTACGCAGAAAGGGACTGCGTCTGCCGTCCGACCGGCGGCTGCTGTGGATCGCCCCCGAGCTCGTCGCGAGTGTCTTCGAGCCGTCCGGAGCGGGCATCGAGCCGGATTTCGACAGCCTGCGCGCGAAACTCGACCAGGGCCTGGCGGAACACGGATTGGTCCCCTCCGAAGCTGAGTTCAACAAGCTGAAGACCATACTTGTCCGCGCGCAGGTCCTCGAGCTGCACGGCCAGGGCCGCGGGATGAGCCTGCGGCTGCCCGACCCGCAGGCACTGCGCCTTCGCCTGATCACGGTGCTCCTTGGGCATCTCGCCGATCCGGCGTGCGAGGACCCTGGCATCCTCACCGAGGCCATCTTCGGGCCTGGCGCCAGCGGTGACCAGGGCAGTCTCGTCCTCGATGCGCTGCACGCCGCCCTGCGGGAACGCACCGAGAACTAGCAATCGGCCAGGCGCAGGTATCAGGATCTGGGTTGGCCAGAGCCAACGGTACCCGGCGCCGCACGGTTGCGGGCGGACGTTAGCCGCGCATCGCCCGCAGCGACTCCTTGAGCGATCCGAGGGTCGCGAGCACCGCGGTGGGCTCGTAGCCACAGTGCGCCATGCAGTTCGCGCAGCGCGGGTCCTTGCCCCGGCCGTAGGAGTCCCAGTCGGTGGTCTCGATCAGCTCGCGGTAAGTCTTCGTGTACCCGTCCGACATCAGGTAACACGGCCGCTGCCAGCCGAGGAGCGAATAGGACGGGATCCCCCATGCCGTGCACCCGAAATCCACCTTGCCCTCGAGGAAGTCGAGGAACAGGGGCGAGTGGTTGAGCCGCCAGCGTCGCCTGTTCCCGTCCGCGAACGCCTTGCGGAACAGCTCCCTCGTCTCCGTAACGCCGAGGAAGTGCTCCTGGTCCGGCGCCTTCTCGTAGGCGTACGCCGGAGAGATCATCATCTCGTCGACCTTCAGGTCGTCATTGAGGTAATTGAGCACGTCGATAACGGTCTGCGGGCTGTCGGTGTTGAAGAACGTCGTGTTGGTGGTGACGCGGAACCCGCGGCGCTTGCATTCGCGGATCGCCGCCACGGCCTCGTCGAACACACCGTCCTTGCACACCGACGCGTCGTGCCGCTCCGCCAGCCCGTCGATGTGCACCGCCCAGGCGAAGTAGCGCGACGGCGTGAACTTGTCGATGTGCTTGTTGATCAGCAGCGCGTTCGTGCAGAGGAACACGTATATCTTGCGGGCGATCAACTGCCGCACGATCTCGTCGATCTGCGGGTGCATCAGCGGCTCGCCGCCGGCGATCGACACCATCGGCGCGCCGCATTCCTCGACCGCGGCGATCGCCTGCTCGACCGGCATGCGCTGCTTCAGCACGTTGGCCGGGTGCTGGATCTTGCCGCAGCCGGCGCACTTGAGGTTGCAGGCGAACAGCGGTTCGAGTTCCACAATCAGGGGGAACTTTTTCTTGCCGCGCAGCTTCTGGCCCATCAGATAGGTGCCGATACGGGCACTTTGACGCAGCGGCATCGTCATGATTGCCGCACCTCCTTCGGCAAGGAAAAACTGACGGATTCAGTGGTCACCACGCGCTCTTCCACCTCAACACGGCCGAGCCCGCGAAACGCCGCGATCACCTCGTTGACCAGTGCGGGTGGCGCGGACGCCCCAGCGGTCAGCCCGACCACACGTGCGCCCGCGAGCCAGGCAAGCTGGATCTGCTCGACGTCCTCGATCAGGTAAGCGGGCGGACCCGCCCGCTGCGCCGTCTCCACGAGCCGCACCGAGTTGGACGAGTTCGCCGATCCCACCACAAGCACCAGGTCGGCCTCGGCCGCGACGGCGGCGATCGCCTGCTGCCTGTTGGTGGTCGCGTAACAGATGTCGTCGCTGCCCGGCCCGCGGGCCGCGGGGAAGCGTTTCCGCAGTGCCTCTTCCACCGATCGCGCCTCTTCCACCGCGAGCGTGGTCTGCATCAGGTACGCGACCCGCGACTCATCGGACGGCCGCAGCCGCGCCACGTCCGCGGCGGTCTCCGCGAGTGTCACCAGCCCCGGCGCCTCACCCAGGGTGCCCTCGACCTCGTCGTGACCCGCGTGCCCGATGAGCACGACCTGATAGCCCTGATCGGCGAACCTGCGTGCCTCGGTGTGCACCTTGGCGACCAGCGGGCAGGTCGCATCGACCACTTCCAGGCCCCTGCGGGCGGCGTCGGCCCGCACCGCGGGCGCCACCCCGTGCGCGGAGAACACGACGACGGAGCCGTCTGGCACCTCGTCGAGTTCCTCCACGAACACGGCGCCGCGATCGGCGAGGGAGCCGACCACGTGCGCGTTGTGCACGATCTGCCGCCGCACGTAGACCGGGGCGCCGTACCGCTCAAGGACGCGCTCGACGATCTCGATCGCCCGCTCGACGCCCGCGCAGAACGACCGCGGCCCGGCGAGGAGGATCTTGCGGTCCCCCGCCGCGGCGGCCCACCGCCGCAGCACCGGGCCCGCGCCGCGCAGCGCGCGCAGCGCGGCCACGCCACCCGACACGGTCGCGGGGTGCAGCAGCGGCCGGCCCGGGCCATCGGAGACCGCGCGCAGCACCGCGAAGGGCCGGCCGTCAGCGGCTGCCGCGAGCGGCGCGGATTCCATGTCCACGAGCAGGGCGCCGCCCTGCGCGAGCCGCTCCCTGCCAGGCCCGTGGGACAGGCGCGCCGTGGTCACAATGGGCCCTGCCCGCGCGGTGAGCCCTGCGCGGCGAAGCTCGCCGACCAGCAGCGGGGCGGACGGGCAGCCGATGACCGGGCCGTCGCCACCGTCCCTGCGCACCTCGGTGGCGACCACGATCGCACCGGGCCGCAGCCCGCGGTCGAGCGCGCCGCCGACACCTGTCACCGCAAATGTCCCGAACGACTGCCGGGCGAGTTCCGAGGCACGCAGTGCGGACCGCCGTGGACCGAAACCGGTACGGGCGACCGTGACGCCGCCGCCCCCCGCGGCAGAGCCTGCAAGCCCACGCCTGACCGCACGTGCCTCGATCCGCAAGGGAGCGCACACGAGCAGATGACTCTGCGCTGAGCCATCCCGTCGCGCGCTCATGTCATCGCTCATGTCATCGCCTCCCTCGCGGGCGGGCCCACCGGGTGGCGGGTTATCCACAGAACCGCGTTCACCCATCCCGTAAGCCTTGACAACCTGCCAAAATCGTCAGTAGGGCAGCGCCCCCAAGGGCGGGTGGGTCTTGTTAGGAGGGTTGGTCGTGTAGGGGCGGCCGCACCTGTCACGCGACACCCCCGAGGTAACGGCCCAGATAGCGACCCAGCGCGCTTACCGGGAACATCAGCCGGTACAGGTGGTAGTTGATGTAGAAGTCGCCGGGGAAACCGGTCCCGGTGAACTGCGGCTCGTCCCAGGTGCCGTCGCCCGTCTGATGATCGATCAGCCAGCGCACGCCCGCATCCACCGCGGGCGACGCCCCCTTCGGCGGCTCACCGGCCGGCGATCCCGATCCGGCCGCCGCGAGCAGCCCGATCAGCGCCCACGCCGTCTGTGACGCGGTGGACTCGCCCCGGCCCGCGAGGCCCGGGTCGTCGTAGGAGCGCAGGTCCTCGCCCCAGCCACCGTCGGGGTTCTGGTGCGATTCGAGCCAGTCGACACCGCGTCTAATGGCGGGTTTGCCCGGTCTCACTCCGGCCGCGATCAGCGCCGGAAGCACCGCGCCGGTGCCGTATACATAGTTGGCGCCCCACCGGCCGAACCACGAGCCGTCCGGCTCCTGCGCCCGCAGCAGCCAAGCCACACCACGGCGCGCCGCCCTGTGCTGGCCGAGCCCAGCCGCGCTGAGCGCCTCCACGACATGCGCCGTGACGTCGGCGGAGGGCGGGTCGATCACCGCACCGAAATCGCAGAAGGGGAGTTTCGTACACAGGTGCCTGGTGTTGTCGGCGTCGAACGCGCCCCACCCGCCGTCTCGGGACTGCATGCCCTCGAGCCACTGCAGCGCGCGGCGCACGGCCGCAGCGGCTGCCGGTGCCGGATCGGCGCGCTCATTCCATGATCGCGGTACTTTTGCCGTCGTATCTTCCGAAAAAGTACCGCGATCATGAAGCGCTGCGCCGGTCGCATGAACCGCCGCAGGCTGTGCCGCTCCCGCACCCGCAGCGCCGGGCTGCGCGGCACCGGGAAGACTGGGGAACGCGACACCGGGGGCGCCGGGCTGCGCCCTGCTGGGAGTGCTGGGAGTGCTGGGGGCCGCGTCGGCGGCCGCGCCGAGCGGCGCCGCAACGCGGGCGCCGGGCTGTTTGACACCGGGGGCGCCGGGCTCTGCGGCACCGGGGAGCAGGGCGCGGCGCAGCGCGAGTACCGCTACCGCGGTGTCGTCGATGTCCGGGTAGCCGTCGTTGTCGAACTCGAAGGCCCAGCCGCCGGGCCCCAGGCGCGGACGGCGCACCTGCCAGTCACCGGGCCCTGGCACCTCCTCGGCGAGCACCCACTGTGCGGCGCGAACGAGCGCGGGGTCACCGGCCGGCAGGCCCGCGTCCGCAAGCGCGATCATCGAAAGCACGGTGTCCCAGACCGGGGACTGGCACGCCTCGAAGCGCCTGACCAGCCCGTCCGGGGTTTCCTCGGTGACGACGAACCGCTGGAGCCCGGCGAGGCCGCGCCGCATGACCGGGTGGTCCAGGCCGTAGCCGAGCAGGTGCAGTGCGATCAGCGAATACACCCACGGCGGCTGGATGCCGCCCCAGCAGCCGTCGGCCTCCTGCCGCGCGATGATCCACTCCGCGCAGCGGCGCAGCGCCGCGCGCCGCACCGCCGCCGCGGGCGCCACCCGGGCCGGGCCGTTCTCGTACCTGTGCAGCAGACGGTCCAGCCCGCCGAAGAACCCGGCCCAGCTCACCGACGGCAAGCGCGGCGACAGCCGATCCCTGGCCTGGCGCCGCGCGCGCTGCGCGGCAGCAGGTTCGTCCGCCAGGCTGCGTGCCACCCCTCCGGGCCGCGCCTCACCGCGTGAGCCGTTCAGGCTGATTGACGTGGCGGTGCCTGTCCCACGAATCTCAGCCAGGCCGAACGGCAGCGAGCGGACGGGCCGCAACGACCCCACGATGGTGAGCGGCACGATCGTCTGCCGCGCCCAGCACGCCCAGTCGTAGACATTCAACGGAAACCAGGTCGGCAGGTAGATCAGTTCCGGCGGCATCACCGGCAGGTCCTGCCAGGGCCACTCGCCGAACATCGCCAGCCAGATGCGGGTGAACACGCGAGTCGCCGCGATGCCGCCGCTGTCGCGGATGAACGCCGCGGCGGCGGTCATGTGGGCCGCGGCGGGCTGGTCGCCCGCCAGCCGGAGCGCGACATACGCCTCGACGGTGGTGGACAGGTTGGGCGGGCCGCCGTGGAAGTTCGCCCACGTGCCGTCTGCGCGCTGTTTCGACCGGATCCAGCGGGCCGCCGCATTGGTCTCCTGCTCGGTCCGCACGCCGAGAAACTCGCGCATCAGCAGGTCCTCGGCGTCCATGGTGACGTTGGTCTCCAGCTCGCCCTTCCACCAGCCCTGCCGATCCTGCAAGCCGAGCAGGTGACCGCGGCCGCGGCCGAGCGCGCCCGCCGCGGCGGCGCGCAGGTCACCATCCCCGGCTTCGTCCGTGGCGCCGGGCTGCTGCGTGATCGTCATGTCGGTGCCCCTCACGACTCCCGGTCCGCGACGAACCGCGCGATCTCGGTCAGCTCGGCGCGCACGTCCTCAGGGATCGGCGCGTCGGCTAGGCACTTGCATGCGGCCTCGAGCTGCCGGGTGGTTTCCTCCTCCGCCCACTTGCGGCCGCCCGCCGCCTCGACCAGCCACGCGGCCCGGCTGAGGTCGTCCTCCGTCAGCGGGTCCGGCTTGGCCAGCAGGTCGCTGAGCTCGCGGCCGGCCGCGTCGCTGCTCGACGCTCCCGCCATCGCGGCCACGACAGGCAGGGTCTTCTTGCGGGTGCGCAGGTCGGACCACACCGGCTTGCCCGTGACCTCGGGCGCCCCCCAGATACCGAGCAGGTCGTCCACGAGCTGGAACGCGAGCCCGGTGTGCGAGCCGAAGTCGGCAAGGCTCATGGCCAGGCTCGGCGGCGCGCCCGTGAAGATCGCTCCGATGCTGCACGCGCACGCCATGAGTGCCGCCGTCTTGTCGCCGGCCATGGTCAGGCACTCATCCATCGACACGCTGTGCCGCTGTTCGAATTCCATGTCGGCGCTCTGCCCGCTGATCAGTCGCTGCACCGCGGCGAGCAGGCAGCGGGCCGCCCAGCGTCCCTGCGGCCCGCCGTCCTCGAGCAGGATGTCCTGCGCGAGCGCGAGCAGCGCGTCACCCGCGAGGATCGCCGCCGGAGTACCGAAAACCGTCCACGCCGTCGGCCGGTGCCTGCGCTCGGTATCTCCGTCCATGATGTCGTCGTGCAGCAGGGAGAAGTTGTGCACGAGTTCGACCGCCACGGCGGCGGGGACGCCACGTTCCGCAGGCCCGCCCGCGGCCCGCACTGATAGCAGCGCGAGGGCCGGGCGCAGCGCCTTACCGCCACCCATCCCGCCACTCGTGCCGCCGCGCATGGCTGCGGCGGATGAGACGGCGACAGCACCCTCGGCCATAACGGCCGTATCCGCGCCCTTGGCGGCGCCGCCAAGGGCGCGGTTGGCCGTGCCGCCAGGCGCGTCGGCCAGGCCGAGGTGGTAGGCGGCCACCTGGCGCATTGTCGGGGTGAGACGCTCAAGCGACGCCTCCAGCGCGGGCCGCACGAGGTCACGCGCTGTGGTCACGCCCGCGGGGATGACGGCGGTCATCGCTTTACCCCCAAGCTGGCCAGAATTGTCCTGGCCGCTTCAAGTCCGCTCCGCACGGCTCCCTCCATCGTGTCCGGCCAACCTGTATCGGTCCACGCGCCAGCCAGCGCCAGCCCGCCCAGCGGGGTGGCCGCTCCTGGCCGGAGCGCTGCGGTGCCCGGGATCTGGCGGAACGTGGCCCGCCGCTCCCGGGTGACAAAGAAATCCGTGACCTCCGCCGTTCGCGCCGCGGGCAGCAGTTGCTCCAGCGCGGGCAGGAACGTCTCGCGCAACCGCTGTGTTCGCTGGCCCGCGTATTCGTCCGCCGCCGACAGCGACAGCGCGAGGTACTGGCCGCGGTCGCAGCCGGAGATCTGAGTCCGGTCGAAGATCCACTGAACCGGCGAGCCGACCGCGGCTGCGAACCGCAATGCGGTAACCGGCCTGTCGTAGACGATGTGCACGTTGACGATCGGCGACTCGCCGAGCCCGCTCCAGCCCGCGGGATCTCCCGCGGTTCCTGACGGTCCGGCCGCAGACGGGGGAAGCAGATTCGCGGCCTGCGCCGGAGGGACGGCGAGCACCACACCATCGGCCGCGAGGTCACGCCCGGCGCTACCCGGCCCGGCGCCGCCCGGCCCGGCGCTACCCGGCCCGGCGCCGCCCAGCCTGACGTTGAACCCGCCGCGTACGTCGCGTGTGCCAGGCGCGGCGGCCTGCGGGCTGATCGCGGTGATCTTGGTCCCGGTCAGCACGGTGGCACCCAGGCGCCGCAGCACCGTGTCCGCGGCCTGACCGTGCAGCTCACCGAGCGGAACGGTGGGGACACCGATGTCGGCCGCACCCGGCCCGCCGAGCAGCGCTGTCTTGATCACCATAGCGGCGAGCGCGAGCGAGGCGTCGTCGCCGGCCACGTTCAGGGACGAGACGACGAACAGGTCCCACAGGGCGCGCCGCGCCTGCGGTCCCTGGCCGTGCGCGGCGAGCCAGTCACCGAGCCGCTGCCTGTCCACGGCCGGATCGGCGGGGTCCAGGCGGCGGAAAGCGAGCGCGGCGCGAACCGCGCCCGCCCGCTCGCGTCGTGAGATCAGCGGGTAGGTGGCGAGCGCGGAGGCCAGGTGCAGCGGTGCGGGCAGGGCGCGCCTGCGCAGGCGAGCCGCACCCGCCGGGGTCAGCACGCGCACGTCGAACCGTTCCTGCAATTCGGTCTTCCCGGTCACCCCCAGCCGGTCGAGCAGGCCGCGGTAGGCGGTGCAGCACCGCAGGAAGATGTGCTGGCCGTTGTCGACGGTCAGGCTGTCGCGGGTGAAGGAGCAGGTGGCGCCGCCCAGCCGTGGCCGCGCCTCGGCGAGCGTCACCCGGGCGCCGCTGTCACATAGCGCGATCGCCGCGGCAACGCCCGCGAGGCCACCGCCAACTACCACGATGTGCGGCGCGCCGTCGGCGCGGTAGGCACCGCTGACATCGGGGCCGGCCGCCACGGCGGTGTCCCGCCCGGTCGCCGTCATGCCAGGCCGCCAGCCAGCGAGCGGGCGGCGACCCATGCCTTCTCCCAGCCAGGCAGCGACATCCTGCCCCCGGCCACCGCGGACGGGGCGGCAGCGATCCGGTCGAGCAGCCGGCGGTAGATCCCGGCCATCGCGGCCGTGCACGCGGCGCTGCGCCGGTCGAGCAGCGGGAGCAGCCGGAGCCCGGTCGAGTACCACTCACGCGCCCGCGTCGCCTCGAAGCGGACGAGGTCCGCGAACCGGCCCGGGTCGGCGGCAGGCGGCGGCGAGCCAGGCCCGAGCGCACAGCCGAAGCGCTCGACGTCCTCGGCGGGCAGGTACACGCGCCCGCCCGCGTGATCTTCGGAGATGTCACGCAGGATGTTGGTCAGCTGGAGGGCCACGCCGAGGGCGTCGGCAAGGGGCTCGGCCACCTGAGGGTCGGCGGCGCCGAAAACACCGAGCGACAGCCGGCCGATCGACCCGGCCACGCAGCGGCAGTAGTAGAGGAGGTCGTCGAACGTCGGGTAGGCGGTGCCGCGCACGTCGGCCGCGCAGCCGTCGATGAGTTCGCCGAATGCGCTCAGCGGGATCGGGAAGCGCCCGGCGGCGTCCGCGAGGCCGACGAGAGCCGGATCGCCCGGGTAGGCGCCGGGATCCGCTGCGGCGGCCCTCGCCTCGTCAAGCAGCGCGAGCTTCTCCGCCGCGGGGAGGGTTCCGTCGCCGATGTCGTCGATACGGCGGGCGAACGCGTAGATGGCACTGAGCGCACGCCGCTTGTCCGGGGGGAGCAGCCGTATCCCGTAGGAGAAGTTGCGCGCCTCGGTCCGGGTGACGTGCTCGCAGTGCCGGTAGGCGGCGGCAGTGTCCGGGCCCGTGGGCGGGACCGCCCTCGGTTCTGTCGCCAAAGGTCACCTCCCCGTCAGGTACGCGCGGATCAGCCCGGCGACGGTCCTTGCCCGGCCGGGCCTGGGCGTCATGGCGAGCACGTCGAAGCCAGCCGGTCCCGCCGGTCCCGCTGGAGCGGCCGGAGCGGCCGGAGCGGCCGGAGCGGCCGGAGCGGCCGGAGCGGATCGGCAAGTACCGGCCGGGCTGCCGCGACGGGCGGAACGGCCAGGGCCGGCCACCCCAGCCGCCGCGATCGCGGCGAGCGTGGCCCGGCCGCCGGCCACATAGCCGGCCACGGCCAGCCTGGCCCAGCCGTGCAGCGTCCCGGTGAGTGCGGCGCCCTCATCAAGCAGCAGCCCGGCGCGCTCGGTCTCGAAACGCATCAGTTCGCGCAGACACGTGGGCGCGACGTGACCCGTCCCACCGGCGGCGGTCGCAGCCCGCAGGGCAGGCGGCGGCGGTGCCAGATCGCGCTCGCTGCACCCGAACGCCGCCATGTCCTCCTGCGGCAGGTACACCCGGCCCTTGGCGAAGTCCTCCGCCACGTCCTGCCAGTGCTCGGCCAGTTGCAGCGCGGTGCACACCAGGTCGGACAGGCGCTCACGTTCAGGCGTCGCGGCGCCGAAGACACCCAAGACGATGCGCCCGACCGGATTGGCGGACAGCTCGCAGTAGCCGAGCAGGTCCTCGAAGGTCGCATACCTGCTGACCGTCTGGTCCTGCCGGTTGGCCTGGATCAGCATCCTGAACGGCTCCGCGGGAATGGCGCATTCGGCCGCGACGAGCGCGAGCTCACGGACAACGGGAAGCGTGGGCGTGCGCACTCCGGTGAACGCACGGTCGAGGTCCTGTTCGACGGCGTCGAGAGCGCGCAGCCGGTCATCGCGTTCTGGTGCCTGGTCACCGGCCTGGCTCGCCAGGCCACCGGCGGGGGCGCCGGGGGTGCCGGGGGTGCCGGGGGTGCCGGGGGTGCCGGGGGTTCTGGCGGCAGGGGTTCCGGCGGCCGGGGTGCCGGGGGTTCCGGCGGCGGGGGTTCCGGCGGGGGTTCCGGCAGCGGAGAAACCGATGCCCGCGGGCACGGCAGGCTCGTCGCCAATGTCGTCGACGAACCGGGCGAACCGGTACACGGCCATCAGGCGGCGCCGGTAGCGGTGCGGGAGCATCCGCAGTGCCACCGGGAAGTTCTCGCCAGCCGCCCGTGCGGAAAGCGCCTCCGTCGCCCGACGGGCGGCGGCCCCCGTCGCGGGCTGCGCGGCGGCCTTGGCGGCCCCCGTCGCGGGCTGCTCGCCGGGCCTGCGCGGCGGCCTGGGCGGCGGCCTGGGCGGCCGCCCCCGTCGCGGGCTGCTCGGCGGTCACCGCAGGCGACCCGGCGACATCACGGGCGCCCGGCAACGGTTTGGGCGCTCCGCGGGTCTGGTTCCCGCGGCTCGCTGGAGTCGCCTCGCGCGTCACGATCTCTATTTCGGCACACTTCTCGGACTATTGCAAATAATGACAGATGCGTCACATTCAGATACCTGACATAAATGTCAGATCGGGCGACGCGCTTACCAGCGGAATTACCCCGCCGCAGGCCCCACAACCCCCGCGCGGGCCCTGCGCAAGATCGTTCGGCTCCGACTGGCCGGCTCGCCGGCAGACGCTGTGGCCACCCGAAACATCCTCGAAACAGTTACCCTGAGCACCGCACCGACCGCAAGGCGGCGCGCCGTCTGCGGGCCATTATCACACCGGAGCCGACGCGGCGATGAGCGACCCCGTTTCGCCCGCTCTGCGAGTCACACGGCTTTTATCTCCCGCTCGCAAAGTAGTCTGTTTAGGGTTGCGCGGCAAGAATTCAGGGCACCGGCCACGGATCCGCGAGGTCGGCTACGTCCATTACCTGCGCACCCGTAACTGACCGTCGGTGACCGGCTCGGGTGATCGGGGTCTCAGCCCGGCCGCGCGCCGTAACTGTCGTAGGGGCGGTCCTCGATCTCGATGCCGAAGTCGGCGAGCACGTGGACCCAGTCGTGCTGGGCGAGATAAGGCGGCGCGCTGCCGGCCAAGCCGGGGAACGTGAAGCCATGCGCACGGTAGAAGCGGAACACGGCCTGGCCGAGCGTGCCGTCCGCGCACCGCGCCAGGGCGGGCCACCTCGCCGCGAGCGCCGGGTCGGCCGCCGCCTGCTGCCAGGGCTCGGGCTGAGAAACTGGTCAGAGCGTCCCGTCAGCATCTGGGTAGATCCTCGGATGGTTACGTCCTGGACATGAACCGCTGCAGAGGGACATCCACATGTCAGCTCAAGGTCCACGCCGCTGGGTGCCACGCCACTGGGTGCGGTGGCTGGCAGGGGCCGTGGTAGTCATCGCCGCGCTGGCCGTGGGCGGCCCATTCGTCTACATCCACTTCATCGCGGCCAAGGCACCGGCGCCGTTCTCACTCGCCACGAAGACTCCCACCACACCAGCGGCGGCATCCACGGCAGCGGCTTCGTCACCAGCCACCGCGGCGCCGCTGCCAGGAACCTGGACTGTGGCCAGCGGGTCGCAGGTCGGTTATCGGGTCAACGAAGTGCTGTTCGGGCAGCAGAACACCGCTGTCGGCCGGACGGGCGCCGTTACCGGCCACCTCACGATCGTGGGCGACGCCGTGACCGGGGGCACGTTCACCGCCGCGATGGCGACGGTAAAAAGTGATCAGGGCCAGCGCGACGTGCAGTTCCGTGGCCGGATCATGGACACCTCCACCTATCCGTCGGCCACCTTCACGCTGACCCGCCCCATCACCCTCACCCCGGTGCCGGCCGCGGGGGCGGCCAGCACGTACACCGCCCACGGCAACCTGACGCTGCGTGGGCAGACCCGGCCGGTCACCTTCCCGCTGACGGCGCAGCACGCCGGTAACACCATCAAGGTGTCGGGCTCGATCCCTGTCACCTTCGCCACCTGGGACATCCCGAACCCCAGCTTCGGGCCCATCACCACACAGGACCACGGCGTGCTCGAGTTCCTGCTCGTCCTCGGCCGCTCCTGACGCCGGCCGCCGGTGCCGTCAGCGGCGGGGCCAGTGGCGGGCCAGCCGCAGGCTGACGCCCGCGCCAGCCGACGCGCCGGGAACGTCAGGTGCGCCAGATGAGGACGAGCGCGCAGTCGTCGGCGTACCCGGTCTTCATGGCCCGGACGAGTTCGGCGGCACCCTGCCGGAATCCCGACGTGACCAGCCGATCAGCCTCACCGAGGAGGCGGTCGATGCCCGCGTCGATGTCCCGGCCCGGTGCCTCCACGAGGCCATCGGTGTAGAGCAGGAGCGCGTCGCCCTGCCGCAGCATGCCACGCTCGGAAACGCATCGCAGATCTGCCACCACCCCGAGCACGATGCCCCTCGCCTGCGTGATCCGCCAGGTTCCGCTGCCCGCGTCGAACTGGGCCGCCGGCGGATGGCCGGCCGAGTGCAGGACGTATTCGCCTGTCATCAGGTCAAGGGCCAGGTGGATGGCGGTGACGAAACCCTCGGCGGTGGCGCCACGGCGCAGGTAGGCGTTGCAGGCGCCGAGAAATTCCTCCTTCGGCACCGATCCGAGCAGGCCCCCGAACGCACCGGAAAGCAGCAGCGCGCGGGTCCCTGCGTCGATCCCCTTGCCCGAGACGTCGACGAGCGCAAGCTCCAGCGTCTTGCCGTCCGACGCGGACACGACGAAGTCGCCGCCGAACGACGAGCCGCCGGCCGGTTCGAGCACGACCCGCGAGCCCCAGCCGTGCGGCAAGGGCGCAAGCTGCCCCTGCGCGCGTAGCCTGTCGCGCAGCTCGATCAGCATCTGATCGCCGCGCAGCCCTCGCATGCCGAGCTTTTCCCTCGTCCGTGCGAGCACGTCCGCGAAGACGGCGACGATGACGATGGTCGCCACGAGGCCGGGTCCGGCCTGGTTGTCCATCACGTCGTAGGCGATCATCAACGCGACGATGCCGAACAGGATCCGCAGCGCTCGCACCCGAAGCAGCAGCCCGCCCGCGAGGACAGGCAAGATCATCACGCCGGGTGAGAACCACGATTCCGAGACCTGCACGGCCGCAACGCCGATCACGATCGTCACGGCCGCGAGCACGGCGGACAGCCGCCGGTTGCGGGTGATGAACTGCCTGCGCGCGAACCCGCGCGCCCGCGCGCCACGCACACGTAGCGGGGTGCGTGGGCGGGCCGGCTCGCGGGAAACCATAATGCGGGCACTGTAGCTCCCGAATCGCTGGCGAGCACGTTCAGCAGACCAGGCCCGTGCGAACGCCGGCCGCCAGCACCGTCGGTGACCGCGAACATGGGGTCACGGCAACGCCCACGGCGCCTGGCGCGAGCGCCAGCCAGCAGGGCCGTGTCACCGCGCGAAGCCGTTGAGAAAAATTGATCCTGAACGGCTCACGCGTGGTGGCACAAGCCTGCGGTGCGGGCCGGGCGGCGCGGCGCGGCGCGAAAACCGCTGGCCGCGCGGGTCCGCAGGGGGTACGAAGACAAGCATGGATGAGTCATATCCGGTCCGCCCGATCACCGAAGACGAGTTCACCGACATGTACCTCGTCGACGAGCACGCCTTCCACACAGCCTGGCCCGCCGAGCCCGAGATTGAGCATTTCAGGGGGCGTTACGAGTTCGACAGAAGCCTGGCGGCGTTCGACGGCGACCTGATCGCCGGTTCCGCCTGCGCGTTCAGCTTGCTGCTGAGTGTCCCCGGTGAGGTACTGGCGGCGGCCGGAGTCAGCGGCGTAGCCGTGCGGCCGACCCACCGCCGCCGGGGCATCCTGCGCCGCCTCATGACGCGCCAGCTAGCCGATATCCACGACGGCGGCGAGGCCGTCGCCGCCCTGTGGGCCTCGGAATCCGGGATCTACGGGCGCTTCGGCTACGGCTTGGCCAGCCAGGTTGCGTCATTCGCCATCGAAACCGGTGACCGGCTTCTCGCGCCTGGCGCGCCGTCCGATCCCGGGCTGAAGCTGCGGGTCGCGGATCCGCAGCGGTCCCGGCACGAGCTCGCGAAGGTCTACGACACGCTCCTGCCCAGCCGCCCGGGGCTGTTCGCCAGGGACGACCGCTGGTGGGACGCCGCGCTGTACGACCCCGACTACCGGCGTCACGGCCGCGCCCCACTGCGCTGCGTGCTCGCGGAGGACTCCGCAGGCCCGCGAGGTTATGTCCTCTACGCCGCGTCGCCGCACTGGGACGAGGACGGGATCCCCGCGGCCACCATCGGCATCCGCGAGCTGATGGCAGACAGCCCGGCCGTGGTCGCGGGTCTGTGGGACGATCTGCTGAGCCGCGACCTGACCGGCGAGGTCGTCGCCTGGAACCGGCCTGTCGATGACCCGCTGCTGCATCTGCTCGCCGACCCGCGCCGCGCCCGGGCCCGCTTCAGGGACGGCTTGTGGGTCCGCCTGGTCGATCTTCCCGCGGCGCTGGCCAAACGCCGCTACGCCGCCGCTGCGGATGTGGTCATCGAGGTCGCCGACGAGATCTGCCCATGGAACGCGGGTACGTGGAGGCTGCGTGTCCAGGGGCCGAGCGGGGCGGCGGAGGCCTCGTGCGAACGGACCAGCGATCCGGCGGACCTGTCCCTGCCTGCGGCAGCGCTCGGCGCGGCGTACCTCGGTGGCACGCGCCTAGGTGCGCTCGCGGGCGCCGGGCTGGTCAGCGAGCTACGGCCCGGCGCGCTTGCCGCCGCTTCCGCGGCGATGTCGTGGGATCCGGCCCCGTGGTGCCCGATGGTGTTCTGAACCGGCTGGCCTGCTCGAAGCCGTGTTGCGCGGCCGTGTTGCGCGGCCGTGTCGCGCGGCCGTGCTTTAGCGCCGATTTCCGAGCGGGGAGTTGACCGCAAGACATCGAGCCCTCGGGCCTTCGGCCCGAGGGCTCAGCCGTCCGCTGGCCTGTGGCCCCGCCACGGTCCTGCGAACATCCCGAGCCAGTGGTGCTGTGGTGATTGACACGACCATCCCACCATGACACTAGTTGTTATCATGCCGTGATCATGACGAATTCGCAGGCTAATGTCGCAATCCGTGCAGGACGATCAATACCAGGCAGGCTGATACCGCCAGGTTCCGGGCGTAACGGGGTGACTACCGGATCGGGACCCGGCCTGTTATTGATGGGACATGGCCAGCCGATCACCACAACATGACGCCGAGCCGACCGAGACCCCCGAGCCCTCGGCGGGCGCTGCGGCGTTCACCGCGCCGGGTCAGCTGAACCAGCGCCGGTATGAGGCGCTACGCGCCCACCACGTGGACGGCCTCACCTGGGCGCAGGCCGGCGCCAGGTACGGCTACACCCGCTGGGCCATGATCAACATGAACCGGGAGTGGCAGGCCGGCCGGCTCACCCTGTTCACCCCGCCCGGCAAGCCCGGCCCCAAGAACGCACCCCGCAAAGACGCCGCCCGCGCCACGGTGATCGAGCTGCGCCGCCGCGGCCTGTCGGTGTATGAGATCAGCGCTGCCCTGGCCGGCCAGGGCATCAGCCTGCACCGTTCCTCGGTCGGGCAGATCCTGGCCGAGGAGGGATTCGGCCGCCTCATCCGCGCCCCCCAAGCGGAGGCCAGCATCAGCCCGGCCACCACCGGCCGCGACACCCGCCTGCCCCGCGCCGCCCCGCTGGACTTCGATGCCCTGCCCGCCACCGCCGACACCACCCTGGCCGGGCTGCTGCTGGTCATCCCCGACCTGATCGCCCTGGACCTGCCCGCCCTGGTCGCCGCGGCCGGCTACCCCGGCACGACCAAGATCAAGGCGATCAGCTGGATCCTGTCGCTGCTCGCCCTGAAACTCACCGCCACCCGCCGCGTCTCCCACGTCGATGACCTGGTCTGCGACGTCGGCGCCGCCCTGTTCACCGGCCTGGCCACGCTGCCGAAAAAGACCGCGCTCACCGACTACTCCTACCGGCTGGACCACGACCACCAGCTGCGTTTCCTGGCCGCCCTCGACACCGCCATGATCGGCTCCGGGCTCGCCACCGCCGAGCAGGCCATCTTCGACCTGGACTTCCACGCCGTCATGCACTGGGGACACGACCCGGCCCTGGAAAAGCACTACGTCCCCACCCGCTCCCAGCGCGCCCGCTCGGTGCTCACCTTCTTCGCCCAAGACTCCGGTACCCACAACCTGGTGTATGCCAACGCCGACATCTCCAAAGCCACCCAGGCCCGCGAAGTCATCGCGTTCTGCGACCACTGGAAAAACGCCTCCGGCGCCGACCCGCGCCTGCTCATCCCCGGCCAGCGCGTCACCACCCAGCCGGTGCTGGCCGAACTCGATGACCGCGGCGTCAAGTTCCTCACCCTGCGGATGCGCTCGGCCGCGCTGATGAAACAGATCAACGCCCTCACCCCCGCCGACTACAAGACCGTCCCCATCGACCGGCCCGGCCGCCACACCAGGCCCAAGGTCGCCGAACAGGCCGCCGTGAAACTGTCCAGCTACCCCGGCACCGTCCGCCAGCTGATTGTCACCGGCCTGGGCCGCGAGGCCCCCACCGTCATCATCGGCAACGACCACGACCTGACCGTCAAAGCCATCATCGAGCACTACGCCCGCCGGATGACCATCGAGCAGCGCCTCGCTGAAATCATCCAGGCCTTCCACGCCGACGCCCTGTCCAGCGCCGTCAACCTCAACGTCGACCTCGACATCATGCTGTGTGTCCTGGCCCAGGCCCTGCTCGCCGCCCTCCGCACACGCCTCGGCGCCGGCTATGCCACCGCCGCCCCCGACACCCTGCAACGCCGCTTCCCCGGCACCCCCGGCCACATCCTCAGCAACGGCGGCACCATCACCGTCCGCATCGACCGCCGCACCTACTCACCCGTCCTGCGCGCCGCCGGCCTGCCCAACGACACCGCCGTCCCCTGGTGGGGCGGACGCCGCCTCCACTTCGAATACCTGTAACACCCCATGTCCCCAGCGTCCGCGCGACCAGCCCAGCCAGGGCCAGGCCGCCCGGCACCCAGCTCGGCATGGGGAGCCCGAAGCACCGGACCCGGAACGCCCCACACCCACCACCCAGCCCGAGGCATCCGACCGCCGACCCGCTCGACGCGAGAGCACCCGGCATCAGGACGCTCGCTCGACGCACCCAGCCCGGGTGTGCCCACGACGCTCCAGCCGGGGACGCCCGGGACGCCCGGTGGCTCGGGCACATGCGACCCCCGGCCACTCGGCCGGGACGCTCGACGCAACCGAAGGTTGCGTCGATTAACCGGCGCGGAAATCGGCGTTAGGGGGGCGTTCCGCGCGGCGGCATCCCGCGCGGCGGCATCCCGCGCGGCGGCATCCCGCGCGGCGGCGTTCCGCGCGCCTTGTGTGCTAGGGCGGCGTTCCGCGCATCCCGCGCGGCGCTATCCCGTGCGGCGGCACCCGGCGCGGCGGTATTCCGGGCGAGCATGATCAGCGGCAGCGGCGCACGGTCATCACGGGCCTGATCCCGCGGGCACCTGGCTCTGTGGCCGGTCGTTCCGCTGCCGCGGCAGCCGGTGGGCGATCGGCAGCAGCAGGACCGCGCAGAGCAGGCCGATGAAGAATGCCCCGGCGAGCCCGGCGCGCAAACCCGCGCCCGCCGCATCGGCCAGCGCGACACTCGCGCCACCGAGACCTGCACCCATGGCCACGCCCAGCGTGTCCATGAGCAGGGAGGAGGACAGCTCTCCCGCCTCATCGCCCGCCGCGGTGGCGCCCATCACCGCCAGCGGTATCGTCGGGAACGCGATGCCCATGCCAACGCCCGCCACGGTCCAGCCCACATAGGTCGTCGCGACGGGAAGATCCAGGAGCCCGCCCGCCACCACAAGCGTCCCGACCGCGACGAGGGCGCCGCCCGCCGCCACGAGCGACGTGGCGCTCCAGGTCTCCGCGTGACGGGACTGCCACCAGCTTCCCGCTGACCACGCGACCGTGGCCGAGGCCACGACGACGCTCGCGGCAGCGATGGACATGCCATGCACGCTGGTCAGCATCAGTGGCACGAAACCGTCCACGGCGAAGAACGCCGCCGACAACAGGAACGCGGACGCTGCGGCCGCCGGAATCCCCGGCCGTGCGCGGAAGGTCCCTCGCGGGATGATTCGGGCGAGTGCGGGCAGGCCCACGGCGATTCCGGCCGGGCAGAGCGCAAAGCTGGCGACGGTCGGGTGGGTCAGCCCGCCGAGGAAGAGGCCGGCCCCGAGCGTGAGCTGCAACGGCCAGCGCAGCGGCAGCCGCGGCCCGTCCGCCCTGCTGCTGCCCGGCAGGCCTGGGAGCACGAGCCAGGCCGCGACGAGCAGCACGGGCATGGGCGCGGCGAAGGTCCACCGCCAGCCAAATGCCGTCGTGATCGCCGCGCCGAGAGGCGGGCCGAACAGCCCGGGCAGGATCCACATCGAGGCCAGGAGCGCGAGCACGCGGGGCCGGAGCCGCTCTGGGTAGGTCTTGGCGATCGCCCCGAGCGAGACGGCGTAAAGCGCACCCGCCGCGACGCCCTGGAAGAACCGCCCGACCGCCACGATCAGCATGCTTGGCGCGAGCGCAGCGAGCACGAGACCGCCCGCGAACATGGCGAGCAGCACCGCGAGAGGCCGGCGTGGCCCGAACCGGTCGACCGCCCGCCCGCCGAGCGGTATCGCGCCGAACGCGCCGAAACTCGACGCGGCCAGCGCCCATCCGTACAGCGAAAGCCCACCGAGATCGGCGCGGATCGCGGGCAGGATCGTGATGGCCATGAGCGCCTCGATGGCGAACAGGGCCTCCAGGATCAGCAGGCCCGCCGTCAGGCGGCCCCGCTTACCCGCGAACACCTCCCGCCAGGACGGCGGGCGCGGGGCCCGCGCAGCATGAATCTCGCCCGGTGAATGTGGCCGCGGTGTCGCCCCGGCCGCATCGTCGCCGCCGTCCTGGGCTGGGCGCTTCGATCCGATGTCCGGCCACCTCTCCGCGTCCGTGTCACTGTGACCAGGTGTACAACGTCATGTGCGCTTGAAGTCCAGGTAATAACGTCAAGGTCAGCTACGTGACTATTCGCCAAGTTCAGCACAGGTGCCGCCCGGCTCCGCCGCTATGGGCCGGACGGGCGATCAGGACCGGACGATGTGGACGGCGCGATCCGGGCGGGGCGGATCCGGGCGGGGCGATCCGGACGGGTGCCGGCCGGCGGCGTCTGGCCGACAGACGACAATGCCCGGGAATGCGACACTGATCTCGGGAGGGCACCGATGCCAGGTATGCGCGTGACACTCGACGCAGCTATGCGGGCACGGGACGTTGCCAGGCCGCACCCGGAGCATGAGGCGGCAGGCCGGTCGCAGGACGGCGCCGCACCCGATGCGCAGGCGACCGGCGGGCGGCCAGGCGCCAGGCCGGCGCGCCGCGACAGCGAAAGCCCCGGCGCGCTCACCGGCCGGAACACGGTCACCGGCAGAAGCGCTGTCACCCGCGGCGCCGCCAGCAGCCGAAGCGGTGTCACCGGTGCCGTCAGCGCGGGCAGCGCCGACCCGGCTGGCAGTGCTGGCAGTGCTGGCAGTGCTGGCAGTGCTGGCAGTGCTGGCAGCCGCTAGCAGTGCTGGCCGTGCCGACGCGAATGGCAGCGTCCTGAGCGGCGCCAGCGGTCACGGTGCCGTCGCCGGCGGCGGTACCGGAAGCATCGGCGCACCGGACGACGACGCGGCCGACGGGGCTGCGCCTGGCCCCTCAGCGGCAAGCCCGACCGTGGGACCACAGCGGGAAGAACGGGAACCACACGCACAGCCGGCACCAAGCGGCACGGAACCGCAGAACGCTGCCCCGCAAGATGCGGTCCCGCAAAACACGGTGCAAAACGCGGTCCCGCAAAACACGGTCCGGCAAAACACGGCGCCACGCAGCGCAGCGTCGCACGGCGCCGCACCAAAGAACGCGGTGCCACCGGGTGCGGCCCAGCAGGGCAGCAGCGGCAAGACGCGGCGGCGGAAGCGCCGCCGACGTACGCGCTAGCTGCCCCGCGTACCGGGCGGCCTCAGGTGAATATGGGGTCGCGGGTGCGGCTCCGCTTGAGTTCGAAGAACCCGTCGGTGCCCGCGATGAGCAGCACGCCGTCCCACAGGCGGGCGGCGGCCTCACCGCGGGGAATGGGCGACACGACGGGCCCGAAGAAGGAGGCGCCGTGCACGGAGATGACCGGGGTTCCGACCTCGTACCCGACGCGCCCCATGCCGTTGTGATGCGATGCGCGCAGCGCTTCGTCGTACTCGGCCGACTCCATCGCATCGGCGAGCTCGGTGGGCAGGCCCGCCGCAGCGAGGGCGGCCTCGATCACCGCGCGCTCCCTGGGCTGCTGCTCGTTGTGGAACCGGGTGCCGAGCGCGGTGTAGAGCGGGCCGAGCACGTCCGGGCCGAACTTCTGCTCGGCGGCGATGCATACCCGGACCGGCCCCCAGCCGGTAGCGAGCAGCTCACGGTATCGCTCGGGGAGATCCGCCTTGTCCTCGTTCAGCACGGAAAGGCTCATCACGTGCCATCGCGGCTGAATGGGCCGCTGCTCCGCGACCTCGTGCAGCCACCTGGACGTGATCCACGCCCAAGGGCAGATCGGGTCGAACCAGAAATCAACCTGTGCGGGGACTTGCGTGTCTGCCATGCCCGTCGCAACCCTCAGCCGATCCAGGTCATTCCGCAACGGCCGTGAAAGACTGCGGAAGGCAGCACGTCAGCATGGGGCACGGCCGGGGCCCCGGGCGAGACACTGACGGTGCATCTGTACCGTGATATCCCGTATGCAGGGAAAACATTCGAAGGGAACAGCACGTGGCGGGAAACCTGACCAGGGACGAAGCGCGAGAGCGGGCACGCCTGCTCGCCGTGGACTCTTATGCCGTTGAGCTGGACCTGACGGCTGGCGAGCGGACGTTCACTTCGGTGACCTTCGCCAGGTTCCGCTGCACGAGCCCCGGCTCGAGCACCTTCATCGAACTCGACGCCGAGGGCGTCCGTGAGATCAGCCTGAACGGCCGCGCGGTCGAGACGTCAGCCTTCGCCGGCGGCCGGATCACACTTCCGGCTCTCGACGCCAGCAACGAGCTGCGGATCGTTGCCGACTGCGCGTACTCGACGACCGGCGAGGGGCTGCACAGGTTCACCGACCCGGTCGACGGCGAGGTGTATCTCTACTCGCATTTCGAGCCGGCCGACGCACAGCGCATGTTCGCGTGCTTCGACCAGCCAGACTTGAAGGCGACCTTCGAATTCACCATCACCGCGCCTACTGGGTGGCTGGTGGTGAGCAACAACGCTCCGGATGTGACGGCTGACCCGGCCGGTGAGGCCGCGGCCCGCTGGCATTTCCCGCCGACGCCCGCGCTGTCCACCTACGTCACGGCTGTCTGCGCTGGCCCGTATCACGAGCTGCGGGACTCCTTCGACGGTATCTCGCTCGGCGTGTACTGCCGCAGGTCGCTTGCCGAGTACCTCGACCCAGACGAGATCCTGGAGGTGACGAAGCAGGGCTTCGGCTTCTTCCACGAGGCGTTCGGGAGCAAGTACCCATTCGGCAAGTACGACCAGCTATTTGTGCCTGAATTCAACGTCGGCGCGATGGAGAACGTCGGCTGCGTGACCTTCCTCGAGGAATACGTGTTCCGCTCGCGCGTCACCGACGCCTATCACGAGGCCCGCGCCGAGACGATCATGCACGAGATGGCGCATATGTGGTTCGGCAACCTGGTCACCATGCGCTGGTGGGACGACCTGTGGCTGAACGAGTCCTTCGCCACCTTCGCGGGGACGCTCGCCCTCGCCGAGTCGACCCGCTGGAGCAACGCCTGGACCACCTTTGCCCAGCTCTTCAAGACGGTGGCGTACCGCCAGGACCAGTTGCCTTCGACGCATCCCATCTCCGCGGACATCCCCGACATTCACGCGGTCGAGGTCAACTTCGACGGGATCACGTACTACAAGGGCGCGTCTGTGCTCAAGCAACTGGTCGCCTACGTCGGGCTGGACAACTTCCTGGCCGGCGTGCGGCGCTACTTCGAGCGCCACGCCTGGGGCAACGCGACCCTGCACGACCTGCTCAGTGCCCTGGAACAGACCTCGGGCAGGGACCTGGCCTCCTGGTCGAAGGAGTGGCTGGAGTCCGCGGGAGTGAACACGCTGCGGCCGGAATACGAACTCGATGCGAGCGGCGCCTTCACGTCGTTCGCCGTCTTGCAAGAGGCGCCGCCCGCCCATCCCAGCCTGCGCACGCAACGGATCGCGATCGGGCTGTACGAGCGCGCCGGCGCCGAGATCATCCGGCGCCACAGGGTCGAACTGGACGTCAGCGGCACGCGCACCGAGGTACCCGAACTGGCCGGGCATCGGCGGCCCGACCTCGTGCTCGTCAACGACGACGATCTCGGCTACGCCAAGATCCGGCTGGACGAGTCGTCGCTGCGGACGGTCGTGAGCAGTGTCGGGGAGATCAAGGAGTCGCTGCCCGCGTCGCTGTGCTGGACGGCCACCTGGGATATGTGTCGCGACGCCGAGATGCCGGCCCGCGATTACCTCAAGCTCGTGACCTCTGGTGTCACGTCCGTGCCGGATATCACCATCGCCCAGAGCCTGCTGCGCCAGGCAGCGGCGGCCGTGCGCAGGTTCGCCGACCCGAAGTGGCGGGAAACCGGGCTCGGGCTCTTCGCGGATGCGCTGAACGGGATGCTGCACGCTGCTCAGCCCGGCTCGGACCGCCAGCTTGCCTACGCCCAGGCGCTGACGCGCAACGCGATCTCCCACGCCCACCTGGCCCTGCTCGCCGGGCTCATCCATGGATCGACCACGATCGATGGGCTGACCGTGGACACCGAATTGCGCTGGATGATTTTGCACCAGCTGGTCAGTCGCGGCGTGGCCGGCGAGAACGAGATCAGTGCCGAGCTGAAGCGCGACCCGACCGCTGCTGGCGAACGGCACGCCGCGACGTGCCGCGCCGCGATCCCTGAGCCGGCGGCCAAGCTCGCCACCTGGGAGCGGATCGTGACCGGCGGCACCATGACGAATGCGATCTTCCGCGCGACGCTCGCCGGCTTCGCTGACGAAGATCAGGCCGACCTGCTTGAGCCGTTCGCGCCACGGTACTTCGAGGTGGTCGGCGACGTCTGGGAGAACTGGTCGTCCGATATGGCGCAGACGTTCGTGTTGGGCGCATACCCAGTCGCGATCAGTCAGCAGACCATCGCCATGACCGACGAATACATCGCCAGGCAGCAGCCTCCCGCCGCGCTGCTCCGCCTGCTCGTCGAGTCCAGGGATGGCGTCGAACGGGCGCTGCGCGCCCAAGAACGTGACCGCCGCGCCGGGCAGTCAGGCTAGCCGGGGGTTCCGGGGGTCGCCCCCCGGGCAGCCACCAGCGGGTATGCGGGGTTCCGTGGCTATTTCAACAGATCGGGCACCGTGACGGCTCGTGCTACCGCGCGCACTCCGGGGCTGGCGACGAGGTCCTCAAGCAGGACCGCGCGGCCGTCTGCGTCGGCCAGCGGAATCCGCCAGTTCGGATATTCGTCGCTGGTACCCGGCATGTTCTGCGGCTGGCGGTCACCGACCGCGTCGGCCAGCGAAACGCCGATCAGGCGCGCCGGGGTGCGGGCGAGGAACCCATACAGCGCGGCGGTCATCGCCACCGACTCCAGCTTCGCGTCGGCGGGCAGCAGGTTCATCTGCACGAGCATGGCGCGCCACGCGGAGACGGCGGCTGCCGCCGCACGCCGTTCGGCATCTTCTGGCCGGGTCAGCAGGCCGAGGCGGGCGCGCAGCCCGACGTGCGCACCGGTCAGGAAGCTCGCGGCCGGGGGCATGTCGTGGGTGCCAACGGTGGCCAGGCAATCGCGGCGCCACCTGGCAGCCGGCCGCGGCATCCCATCCGCGGTCCGCTCGAACCACAGCATGGACGTGCCGAGCACGCCGCGGGCGGCCAGGAATCGCCGCACCCCTCTCTCGACGGTACCCAGGTCCTCACCGATCACGATCGAGCCGGCCCGCATGGCCGCATCGGTCAGCACCCCCACCATCGCGCGCTGGTCGTAGCGCACGTAGGCACCACGGTCCGGCATCATTCCCGCAGGAATCCACCACAGCCGGAAGAGCCCCATGACATGGTCCACCCGCAGGCCGCCGGCATGTCTCAGCGACGCGTCCATCAGCTCTCGCAGTGGGCCGTAGCCGCGTGCCGCGAGCCGCTGCGGATGCCACGGCGGCTGTGCCCAATCCTGGCCAAGCTGGTTGAACTCATCCGGCGGCGCACCCGTGCTCATCCCGGTCGCCATCACTTCCCTGTGCGCCCAGGAATCCGCTCCGCCCGGGTGGGCGCCGACGGCGAGATCACTGATCAAGCCAATGGACATACCAGCAGAACGCGCCACCCGCTGCACCTCGGCAAGCTGGCCGTCGAGCAGCCATTGCAGCCAGGCGTGGAAATCCACGCGCGCTCTCAGGCGGTCCCGCTCGCGCGTGACGGCTGCCGATCGCGGGTGCGCCAGTTGCTCCGGCCACTTACGGAAATCCGCGCCGTGTGCCTCGGCAAGCGCGCACCAGGTGGCCCAGTCCTCGAGTGCGCCCGCTTCACGGCGCCGGTAGCGCTCGAAATCAGCCTGGCGTGCCGGGCTGCGCGGCACCTGATAGATGAGCGCGAGTGCGGCGCTCTTGGCAGACCAGACCGCGTCACGGTCGATGAGCTCGCTGCTCGAATTGCGCTCGCGCAGCGGAGCGGCCAGGCTGCCGATTCGGGCCAGGTCCACCGCACCGAGCGTTCCGTACTCGGGCACGTCCTCGACCCGCAGGTAGAGCGGGCTGACGTAGCGCCGGGTCATGGGCAGATACGGTGACGGGCTGACCGGGGGGGCTGGTTCGGCCGCGTGCAGCGGGTTCACGAGCACGAACCCCGCGCCGAGGTCGCGGGCGCTCCAGCTGGCAAGCTCGGCGAGGTCACGCAGATCACCGTGGCCCCACGAATCACGGGACCGGACGGAGTACAGCTGCACCGCGAACCCCCAGGCGCGCCCCTCAGGCCTGCGCGCGGTCGCCGCGGCGAGCGCCGGGCCGACGTCCACGGCCCCGCCCGCGGCCCGTGCCGTTTCTGCCGCAGCCGACGCGCCCCCCAGGACTGGCGCGCCCGCCGCGCCCGGCTCGCCCCACGTAGCTGGCGCGCCGGGCGGGCCGAGCTCGTCGAGAATGGCCTCCAAGGTGTCACGTCCCACACGCACCTGAAGACCATGCCAGTCACGGTAACTCGGCTGCACCCCGTGGGCCCGTGCGAGCCGCTCAAGTTCCTGCCGTCTCACCACTCCCCCACGGTCGGCGCCACAGGACGCGGCTGGCGGTGCCGTCATCTGAACCGCCGGCACGATCAGCTCAATTTACGGCATTACCGTGCGAGCGCGTCCCCGCGTCACGTGACCACGACCACGGCCAGATCCGCGGGCCGGCCACGGGCAGCGGCTAACAGCCGTTGACCGCACAGCACCCCAGCACCGTGGGTCCCGGCCGAGGCCGGGACCCACGGTGCTGGGGCTCGAAAGGAGCTCGGACTACCCCGAACTGCCGGGCGCGGATAGATCGTAGACGGTGTAGCCGCCAACGCTCGAGGAGCTGAAGTGCTGCTCCACCCAGGATGTGATCTGCGCGGACGCACCGGACGACGAGCCACCGAAGCCGCGCGGTGACGCGACGAAGTAGTGGATCTCGTGTGCCGCGACCATCTTCTCGAAGCTTGCGAGCGTGGGCGCGGGGTCAGTGCCGTTGAAGCCGCCGATGGCCATGATCGGTTCACCGGACGTGAGCTGCACCGACGAGGCGGACGTCGCGCCTACGATGGCTGCCGCCCAGCGGTAGCCTGACGCACCCGAGTGCAGCAGGGAAACCATGGCGCTGCTTACTTGAGTCGCACCGCCCAGCCCACCGGCCAGCCCACCGCCCCGCGGGCCGCCCGCCGCACCTGCACCGCCCAGGCCGACGGCCGCGCCCGGCTGGCCGCCTTGGCTACCCGCCGCCGAACCCGCGCCGCCAGGAACGCCACGGCTGCCGGTGAAACCCTGACCGCCAGGACCGGTCTGTGCGGCGCCAGTGCCACGGCCGGCCTGGCCGCCGAACCCACCTGGCCCGCCGAACCCACCTGGCCCGCCCCCGGCCGTGGTCACCGCGGGTCCAGCCGACGGGATCGCGCCCGCATGCGGCGTCGCCGCCGTTTCGAGGCTGTACGCCACAGGGCCCGCGAGCACACCAATCAGCGCCAGGCTCGCGACGCCCGCCGCAGCGGCCCGGGCCTCCCCACGCGACGACGCACCGCCGAGACGGGCCAAACCGTCCGCGGCGAACAGCCCGATCACGGCGGCGAGCCCGGCGGCCACGACGAGGCCGCGCAGCCATGGATACCAGCCGGGGCTGCGGTCGAGCAGCCCGTACGACCAGGCGGCGCTTACCGCGATCGCCGCGGCGAGCGTGGCGCGAGCCGCCAGGTGACTGCGGGCACGCCACGCCGTGGCGCCGCCGATTCCCACCAGGCCGCCGATCGCGGGCGCGAGCGCCACCGTGTAGTAGGGGTGAATGATCCCGGCCATGAAGCTGAACACCGCCGCCGTCACAAGGAGCCAGCCACCCCAGACGAGCATGGCCGCACGGGTGCGGTCGGTGCGCGGCGCGCGGCGCGCCGACCACATCAGCGCGGCGAGCGCGATGAGCGCGGCGGGAATGAGCCAACTGGCCTGGCCTCCCATCTCGGCGCCGAACAGGCGGGTCAGCCGTGGCGCGCCGCCGAACGGGCTTCCGGTGCCGTTGCCGAAGCCGACAGAACCGGTCTCGTTGCCGGTGATCCGGCCAAGGCCGTTGTAGCCGAAGGTGAGCTGGAGCACGCTGTTGCTGGTGGAACCGCCGATGTAGGGACGCGCCGACGCGGGCGTCAGCTCCACGATCGCGACCCACCACCCGGCTGCCACCAGCGTCGCGAGCCCGCCGGCCGCGACCTGCCAGACGCGTCGGCCCAGCCTCGGCGGCCCGGCGACGAGGTAGGCGATCCCGAACGCGGGCAGGACGAGGAACGCCTGCAGCATCTTGGTGAGAAAGCCGAAGCCGACCAGCGAGCCCGCGAGCACGAGCCAGCGGGTCCTGCCGTCCTCGATGGCCCGGGTGACCGCGTATGCGGCCGCGACGATCAGCAGCACGAGCAGCGCATCGGGATTGTTGAACCGGAACATCAGCGCGGCGACCGGCGTGCTTGCGAGCACGCCGCCCGCGAGCAGGCCGGCCCCGGGGCCGAACCAGCGCCTGACCGCCGTGTACAGCAGCCCGACCGCGGCGACCCCCTCGATCGCCTGGGGTACGAGCAGGCTCCATGAGTTCAGCCCGAAGATGCGGGCGGATACCTCGCTAACCCACAATGACGCGGGCGGCTTGTCCACGGTGATGAAATTGGACGCATCGAAAGACCCGAAGAACATGGCCTTCCAGCTTCTGGTTCCCGCCTGCACGGCGGCCGCGTAGAAATCGTTCGCCCATCCGCTGCGCCCGAGGCCGACGAGGTAAAGCGCGGCGGTGGCGGCGAGGAGGCAGGCAAGCGCCGGCCGCGCCCACACCGGATCGCCGCGCCTGTCGCGCCGCGGCGATGGGCGGCTGCTGCCGCCCTCGGCCTGGCTGAGGCCCGCCCTGGATGGTTCCGCGGTCGTGGTCATCGTGGGCCCCCCGCCGTGTCGGCTACGCCGGATGTTGTGATCGTGGCATCGCCCATGGCGAAGGCCGGTCGCTCCGCACGCGTGCGCTGCTCGCGCCGGAACACCCAGCCCCGGTAGGCAGCGAAGCGAAGCAGCGTGGCGAGCAGGTTCGCCGGGAGCAGGACGGCGAGTTCGTCCAGCCGCGACGGATTCGGCGCCGCGGCCTGCAGCAGCGCGAGGGCACCGCTGGTGAACAGCAGGCCCGCGGCGAAGACCAGCAGACCGCGCACCTGGTGGCGGACGGCACGTACCCGGCCGCGGATGCCGAAGGTGATCCGCCGGTTGGCGGCGGTATTGGCGACGGCCGTCGCGAGCAGGCTGACCGCGTTCGCCGCCTCGGCGGTCATGACGGCGCGCAGCAGTACGTAAAGCACGAAGTAGCAGGCGGTGCTGGCCACGCCGATCACCAGGAAACGGATCAGTTGCCCGCCAAGCGCGCCGCCCGGCTGCCGCCCACCATCGCCGATGGCCGGTCGATCCGGACGGTCGGCGCGATCACGAAACACGGGCACGGCGACGGTGCCGCGGATCAGCCCGAAACCGAGGCGGCCGATACCGCGCAGATCCGCGACGGCCGTGGTGAGCAGGTCGACCCGGGAGTCCGGATCGTCGACCCAGTCGACCGGTACCTCGTGCACGCGAAGGCCCGCACGCTCGGCGAGCACAAGCAATTCTGTGTCGAAGAACCAGCCGGTGTCCTGGACGAGCGGCAGCAGCGCCTTCGCTCGGTCGGCGCGGATCGCCTTGAAGCCGCATTGCGCGTCGGAAAAACCCGTGCCGAGCGTCGCATGGAGCAGCATGTTGTAGCAGCGGGAAACGATTTCACGGCGCGGGCCGCGGGTGACCCGCGCACTCCGCGCAAGGCGGGTGCCGATGGCCAGGTCGCTGTGTCCGGACAGCAGCGGCGCCACAAGCGGGAGCAGCGCGTTCAGGTCGGTCGACATGTCGACGTCCATGTAGGCGAGGACGTCCGCGTCGCTGGCTGCCCAGACCGCGTGCAGAGCCCTGCCCCGCCCGGCCTCCGCCAGCCGGATGGCGCGAACACCCACGTACTGCCCGCTCAGCGCGGCGGCCAGCGCCCAGGTACGGTCGGTACTGCCATTGTCAGCGATGGTGATCCGGGCCGAGAACGGGAATCGCCCGTGCACATAACTGTGCAGCCGCCGGATGCTCGGAGCGAGGTCTCGTTCCTCGTTGCGGACCGGCACCACGATGTCCACCTGTGGCCCGCCCGGATCCCACGCGGCGCCTTCCGCGGCTGTGGGCAACAGATTCTGGTAGATCGTCATGGACCCACTGTCGTGAACAGTCCTGAGCGGATCCTGGGGCGGACCTATGAGGCCTTTCTCAGCCGGAAGCAGCGGGCGTGTCCGCCGCAGCCGGGGAACGCCAGCGTCAGCCGATCACGTAGTCGGCGCGGCGTGCCCGCCTGGTGCGCGCCCAGTACTCGAAGCTGAATCCGGGCCACAGGGCACGGTTGACGCCCTCGGCGTCCAGATACCAGCTCTTGCAGCCACCCTGGCTCCAGACGGCGCGGCGCAGCCGGCGCTGGATCCCGTCGTTGAAGCGGCGCTGAGCGGCCGGCCTCACCTCGATCGTGTCCGCCTGCTGCCTGGCGACCAGCCGCAGGCAGCTCAACACGTGCTGGACCTGGCTTTCGATCATGAAGACGACGGAGTTGTGGGCGAGACCCGTATTCGGGCCGAGCAGCATGAAGAAGTTCGGGAACCCGGCGACGGTGATGCCGTGATGGGCCTCCATACCGCCGCGCCATACGTCCTGGAGTTTGACGCCTTCCCGCCCGGCCACGTTCATTTCGGCGACGGCCTCGACGGTCTTGAAGCCAGTGCCGTAGATGATCACATCGACGTCGTACGCGTTGCCGTTGGCACAGACCACGCCCGTCTCGGTGATCTCGGCGATGTGGTCCGTCACGAGGTCGACGTTCGGCCTGGTCAAAGCCGGATAGTAATCGGAGGACAGCAGGAGCCGTTTGCAGCCGACCATGTAGTCAGGCGTTACCTTCGCGCGCAGGGCCGGGTCGTCGATCTGGCGCTCGATGTGGCGCTCGGCCATCCGCTGCAGCGGCGCCATGAGCTTGGGGTGCACCGCGAATCCGACGGCGCGGGTCTCGAGCAGCCAGTAGATCCCGTCGCGGAACGCCCGCATCGTCGGCGGGGCGGTGCGGAACATGGTGCGGACCGCGGGTGGGATCTCGAAGTCCGGCCTGGGATGGATCCACGGCGGCGTCCGCTGGAACACGAAGACCTGGCCGGCCTCCTTGGCGATCTGCGGGACGAACTGAATCGCCGACGCGCCCGTCCCGACAGCAGCGACCCGCTTGCCGGCAAGATCGCACGTCAGATCCCACTGCGCCGAGTGGAACGTGGTGCCGCCGAACCGGCCAGCCCCCGGAATCTCCGGGACAGAGGGCACGTGCAGCGCGCCGATGCCCGACACGACGGCACGGGTCGTGTACACGTCACCCGATGTGGCGCTGACGCGCCAGCGCCTGGCGGCATCATCCCATTCCATGCGCTCCACTTCGCAGCCGTAACGGATGTGCGCCGCGACGCCGTATTTGTCCGCGCACCGTCGCATGTACGCCCAGATCTCATCCTGCGGCGCGAACATCCTGGACCAGTCGGGGTTCAGCTCGAAGGAGTACGAGTACATGTGCGACGGCACGTCGCAGGCGCAGCCGGGATACTTGTTGTCCCGCCAGGTCCCGCCGAGGCCGTCGTTCTTCTCCAGGATCACGAAGTCGTGGTGACCCGCCTGCTTCAGCTTGATCGCCATGCACAGGCCGGCGAATCCGGATCCGATGATGACGATGGCCGGATGGTGGCTGGCAGGGCTCATGATGGTGTCTCCTTGGTCGTGGCCAGGATGGTCAATGCCACCCGGTTGGGCGCATCGCTCATCGGCACGTGTCCGCAGCCGCGCAGGTCAAGGTGGCGCGCACCGGGCAGCCGACACCGCGCGCGGGCGGCCTGCCTGTGCAGCAGGATCCGGTCGTGGGTGCCCCACGCCACGGTCACCGGGACGTGCGGCGCGCCTTGGAAGGCATATTCGTGCCCGCGCTGCGCGACCGCGTCAAACGCGCAGTCGCGCATGGCGAGGATGTCGCCAAGCGCCCGCTCCGGTGTGAGGTGCTCGGGCCAGCGCACGATCATGCTGAAGGCGAGTACCCGCAGCCAGGCCGGCCGCACCATGGCGTGCAGCAGCGACAGGGGCAGGAAGGAGGTCCTACGGAGGGCAACAAGCACGCCGAACCCCCACCGGTACTCCCACGGAGCCCAGAACCCCGCCGGCGACAGTGCTGTCGCGGAGGAAACGTGGCCGCCGGCCGCGAGTTCGAGGGCGATCGCACCGCCGAGGCTGTTTCCCGCCACGTGCGGCCGGTCGAGCCCGAGTTGCCCGAAAAAAGCTGTCAGGGCGGCGGCGATCTCGGCGATCCCTGATGGGCCGTCCAGCGGCGCCGACTTCCCGAAACCGGGCAGATCGACGGCGATGACATCGTGCTTGGCCGCGAGCCTGTCGAGCACGGGTTCCCAGGCCTGCCACCGATGGCCGATGCCGTGCAGAAGGACCAGCGGGGGGCCTGCGCCCCGACGTTCATAGTTCAGTTGGGCCACAGCGGGCGCGCTCACGATCGCTGGCTCCGGGCGTCAGCGGATGACGGCCTGGCGGCAGACGCGGCCCGCGCCGCGGTGTCGGCCGCGCCACCCGCGCCGACAGGATCGCTTCGTCCCCCTGACGCGAGCCAGCGCGATTCGATCTCGGGCATGTCACGGGCGGCGATTCTCGTGAACCACGGCAAGAGTCCCCTGACCAGTTGTGTCGGTGGCAGCCAACGTTGCCCGTATACGTGCGGTGCGCGCCTGGCGATCCCACGCACGAGGGCGTCGGCCGCGGGCGCGAGCGGGTTTGTGCGGCGAGCCAGGAACGGCATATCCCCACGCATCTCCCGCAGCGCCGGGTCCTCGTCCGCGCCACGCACCATGTCGGTATCGGTCCAGCTCAGGTAGGCGACCCCGATCCCCACCCCATGGTGCGCCACCTCCGCACGCACGGAATGGGCGAACGCCTCCACACCCGCCTTGCTCGCGCAGTACGCCGCCATCATGGGCGATGGGGCGAGCGCAGCGAGCGACGCCACCTGCAGCAGGTAACCCTTGCTTTCCACCAGGGCAGGCAGGAACGCGCGGGCGGTGGCCACGCTGCCGAGCAGGTTGACCTCGATCACCCGCGTGAAGGAGCGGGCCTCGGAATGGATGAACGGGCCGCCGATGGCGATCCCCGCGTTGGCGACGACGACATCGATCCGCTCATAGGCCTCGAGGACACCGGCGGCAACCTCGGCAAGTGCGCGCTCGTCTGTCACGTCGACTTCCCACCAGCGGGAACGCGGGCCGCACGATGCCGACACGCTGGCGAGCTCGTCAGGTTCGAGGCCGAGCAGGGCCACCTGCGCGTTACGGGCGGCCAACCGCCTGGAGACGAGCGCGCCAAGGCCCCGCGCGGCTCCGGTGATCACCACGACCTGACCGGCCAGATCCTTGGCTCGTCCCATCCAATCGCCACCCTCACGCTGGATTCGGGATTACGCCAGTGATTACTGGCATAGTCGGATGATATCCCAGGAACGGCCCGTAGGTAAGGGCCCGCTGACACGAGTCGGCCCCGCGGCCTGGCGAGTCCGCGGCACTGCAGGTGCCGGTGGCGCCCGCTAGGTGTGCGGGTGGCGCCCGCTGGCGCCGTACCGCAAGCCTAAGCCCGTGGTACGACCCCTATGCCTTCCCCTCGTCCGCGGCGGTTTCCATGCCAGGCTCACCTGGCGCACCTGGCGAGCTGGATGCGCCGGATGAACCGCGGCCGGCGCCCGCGCGACGATCTCGCGCAGCGAGCAGCCGGATGAACTCGGTGTACGTGTCGTGCGCGCGCCTGTCCATGGCGCGGCCGAACTCGGCGTCGATCACGGTGCGCGCGACCGGGCGCAGCCGCGCGATGGTGTCGGCGAGGCGCCTGACCTCATGTGGTGCCGGCGGGCCGCTGTGACGGTCGATGACGTGGGTGGTGACGAGTTCCACGAACAACGAGGCCATCCCGTCGAGACCCGCCTGCAGCTCTCGGCTGGCCGCCAGGATCGCGGGCAGCGGGATGCCTTCATGGATCAAGATCGTCGTGGTGTCGAGCAGCCGGCGGCTCACGTGGATGACCCGATCACCGTCGACCTCGATGTAGCCGAGGCGCACGGCTTCCTCGAGCACGTCCGGCGTCAGCTGGCCGCCGAGCAGCGCCGACATGTCCGTCACGGTCACCGGAACCGGCACCTCATCCGACCACGGGGCGGTCATCGCCCGCTCGAAGCCGAGCAGCTCGGCGAGGTCATAGCCCTGTTCCCAGGCCGAGAGCAGCTCACCGGTCCCGCCCAGGGTGTGACCGCGGTCCAGCAACTGGCCGATCATCCGCAGGCGGGTCAGGTGAGCCTGCGAGTACCAGACGATCCTGCCTTCGCGGCGCGGCGGCGGAAGGAGCTTGCGCTCCTGGTAGTAGCGCAGCGTGCGGACCGTGATCCCGGCCGCGCGCGCGAGCTCGCCGATGCGGTACTCACGGCTGACCGGCGCACCGCCGGGAGAGACGCCAGCAGAGCCACCGGCGTAGCCGTCGGCGGAGCGGTCCGCCGGGCCGCCCAAAGCGTCGTCTGCGGGGCTGTCCGCTGAATCTACGAAGGCTTCAGCCGAGCCGCCGGTGTCTCCCACCTGCGCCAGCATAGGCGCACGGGTATGTCACGGTGGCTGGAGCGGGGCACAGAGCGCGCGAGCCAGCGTCACCACAGCGCCGGATGGCGGTCCTTCCACGGCCGGGCGGCCTCCAGTTGCGCCGACAGCGAGATCAGGGTGGCCTCCTCGCCGACCCGGCCAGCGAGCATCACGCCGATCGGCAGGCCCGCCGCGTTCCAGTACAGCGGCACATTCACGGCGGGCTGCCCGGACACGTTGTAGACGGCGGTGAACGGCGTGAACTGTTTCTGCCGTTCGAAGTTCTCCGCGGGCTCCTGGTCGTGGAAGTAGCCGACCTGGGCGGGCGGCTGAGCCAGCGTCGGGGTGAGCAGGGCGTCGTAGGCGTTTATCGACGGCAGCGCGCCGCGCACCATGATCTGCAAGTACGCCTGCGCGAAGATCAGATCGGCTGCGCTCGTCGCCCGCCCGCGCTCGCGCAGGTACCTGGTCAGTGGCAGGAGTTCGCCCTCGCGCGCCGGATCCACCGGCATCAGCGTCGCCATGCCGTACCAGAGGGTCTCGAAAAGCGGCACCACATCCGAGGTGAATGGGGCCGGCACGTCCTCGACCTCGTGCCCGAGATCCGCGAGCAGGGTGCTCGCGTCCTCCCACGCGGCCCGGCAGTCTGGGTGGACCTGGGCGCCGGGCACCACCGGGTCGATGACGCGGCCGATGCGCAGCTTGCCTGGATCGCGCGTGGCGTAACCGAGGAACGTCTCGCCCGGCGGCAGCGGCGGCAGAGTGTACATGTCGCCAAGCTCGTTGCCGGTGATCACATCGAGCAGCAGTGCCGCGTCCGCGACGGTCCTCGCGAGCGGCCCGTCGATCGACAGACCAGCGAGATCGGGCACGAGCGGCGCCTGTGACACGCGGCCCCGCGTCGCCTTGATCCCGAAAAGCCCGCACACGCTCGACGGGATCCTGATGGACCCGCCGCCGTCGCTGCCCTGGGCGACCGGTGCGAGACCCGCGGCGACAGCCGAGCCCGCACCGCCGCTTGAGCCCCCGGCCGACCGGGAAAGATCCCACGGCGTGCGCGCGGGTGGCCCGATCTCGGTCTCGGTGTAGCAGGGCAGCCCGAACTCCGGAGTCGCGGTCTTGCCAGGGATCACCGCGCCCGCGGCACGCAGCGCCGTGACCACATGATCATCGCTATCCGCCACGTTGCCGGCGAAGACGGCAGAACCAAAGGTCAGCCTGGTGCCCGCGACCATGTTCAGGTCCTTGACGGGGACGGGCACGCCGAGGAGCGGCGGCAGTTCGCCGGGCTCAGCAGCCTCGGCGACCATGCGCTCGGCCTTGCGCGCTTGCTCGCGCGCGATGTCGGCCGTTACCGTGAAGAACGCGCCGACCTGCGGGCCGATACGATCGATCCGCTCCAGATAGTGATCGAGAATTTCGATGGGTGCGAGTTCGCGGCTGCGGATCGCCGCCGCTTGCTCGACTGCCGTAAGATCATGAATCTGCGTCACGCTACCGAACGGTAGACGCCGCACGCGCCCGCGGTCCATGGTGTACGGGGACGAGCGGCAGGTATTCTTTGGTAAAAACAGGGTAATTAACTATGTGTACCCGTCATGACACCGGTAACACGCCGTGCAAGGGGACAATAGTATGGACCAGGGCATGGCTAGGCGAACCGTCCAAGATTCGTTACGCTCTGCTATGTGGACCGGGTGACACGGCCGGGAGCGGGTAATTCCGAGTCATCGGCCCCGCACGAGAAGCAGCCGGAGACGCACGTCGAGCCTGCGGACACCACCGCGAAAGCTAGCGCGGAAGGTGCCACTGGCGGCGGCGAAGGGCGCGCCGGGCGCTTGAGGCGTGCCAGTCTGGCCGCCATTTCCGCAAACCCGCGGCTGCCGATCTGGGAACGCAGGATCGCGATCGCGCTGGTCGCCGGGATCGCGGTCACCTTCATCTTCGATTGGCGGATCGGGCTGACGGTGGCCGTGCTCGCCGCGATCGTCGACACCATTCACCGGTCGCAGACCACCGCAGCGATGCCGCCCGCCCGGCGCGGCGCGCCGCAACGCAAGACCGAGCGCAAACTGGAGAAGCTCACCGGTGCCGGATACCTCACGCTGAACGAGCGCGCGATACCGGGCAGCGAAGCGATCATCGATCACCTGGTGGTCGGGCCAACCGGTGTCTACGCGATCGACTCTGAACGGTGGGACAAGCGGCTGCCGGTGCGCGTGCTCGGCGGCAAGCAGCTCTTCCACGGCCCGTTCAGCCGGAAGGAGCGGCTGGCGGAAGCCCGCTGGGAGGCGGCGCAGGCGGCGGAACTGATCGGCGGAGCTCTCGGCCACCAGGTCGATGTGCGCCCGTCGCTCGCGATCTACGGGCCGAAAATCCCCTGGACCGTGATGACCGTGCGCGACGTGGACGTGTTCAGCGCGGATCACCTGCGCAAGTACCTTCGCCGCAGCATCAAGGCCGGCCGCGGCCGCCAGCTGAACGCCGCAGACGCCGAGCGGATCTACGCCGCCGCGGCGCGCGTCCTCCCCGAGCGCTTCTAGGCACCCGTCCGCCCCTGCCCGCCGCCGTCCGCGACCGCCCGCCGCCGCCCGCTGCCTCGCGACCATGGAGCGGAAAGGCCCTTCGCTCAACGGCTGCGGGCGGCCGGCCCGCAGGCTGGTGCGGACCGGCCAGACGGCCGGACCTGGCTTCCGGTACCTCGGGGGTGTCTCCGCCATGGCCCTGACCACTGCGGCCGGCGCAGCTTCCCATACATAACCCGCCCACCCAATGGGGGCTGCTTGCCCCACTGCCGATCTTGGCAGCTTGTCAAGAGCTGCGGGAGGGGTGAAGCGGATTCTGTGGATGGCGCCGGGCCCTGTGGACGGGGATGTCCCCGCGGCACTAGTGGCCGCATCCGCGGCGGCCGTTAGGACCAGCCGCCCCGGGGAGCACCATCCCGATCTGGGATGCAGCAGACCCCCGAATGACCCAGGATCACTCCGCACCGGTAATTCGCCGTCTCCGCAGCAGCCGTTAGGGATCTTTGGGTCGTCGCTTTACTGTCCAGTGCCCACCGCAAGGCCGCGGCTGGGGTCCCGATCCTCAGCGCCGCTGATTCACGTCCGGGTAGCCTGAGAGTCCCTGATCTGAGCACCGGTCACGGGGGCGGAGCGCCCCGCGGGGCCGGACGGCACGCAGCCGGCCGACGAGGAGCCCATCATGCCGCCACTTCGATCCCGCACGGTGACCCACGGCAGAAACATGGCCGGGGCGCGCGCGCTGCTGCGCGCCACCGGGGTGGCGCGATCCGATCTCGGCAAACCAATCATCGCCGTGGCCAACAGCTTCGCGGAATTCGTGCCCGGTCACGTACATCTGCGCGAGGTAGGCCAGGTGGTGGCCGATGCCGTGCGGGCGGCCGGTGCCGTGCCGAGGGAGTTCAACACCATCGCGATCGACGACGGGATCGCGATGGGTCACAGCGGCATGCTCTATTCGCTGCCCAGCCGTGAGCTCATCGCGGACTCGGTCGAGTACATGGTCAACGCGCACTGCGCGGACGCGCTGATCTGCGTCTCCAACTGCGACAAGATCACGCCAGGAATGCTCATGGCCGCGCTGCGGCTGAACATCCCGACGGTCTTCGTGTCGGGCGGCCCGATGGAAGCCGGCAAGATCGTCACGGCCACGCCGCAGGACGAACCGGGCGGGAGAACCTTGGGTCATACCGCCCGCCGCAAACTCGACCTGATCGACTCGATGACCGCTTCCGCGGACGCAGCTGTGTCGGACGAGCAACTGAGCGAGATCGAGGAATCGGCCTGCCCGACCTGCGGCTCATGTGCGGGCATGTTCACGGCGAACTCGATGAACTGCCTCACTGAGGCGATCGGCCTCGCCCTGCCGGGCAACGGCACGACGCTCGCCACCCACGTGGCGCGGCGCGCGCTCTTCGAGCGGGCCGGGCGGCTCGCGGCCGAGATCACCCAGCGGTACTACACCGACGGGGACGAGTCGGTGCTGCCGCGGTCGATCGCCACGAGGGACGCGTTCGAGAACGCGATGGCGCTTGACGTGGCCATGGGCGGATCAACCAATACGATCTTGCATCTGCTAGCCGCCGCGCATGAGGCGCACGTGGGGTTCGGCCTGAAGGACATCGACGAGCTGTCGAGGCGGGTCCCTTGCCTGTGCAAGGTCGCGCCGAGCAGCGAGCTCTATCACGTGGAGGATGTGCACCGTGCGGGTGGCATCCCCGCGATCCTCGGCGAGCTTGACCGCGGCGGCCTGCTGAACCGCGGGGTCCACTTCGTGCACAGCGCGTCATTGAGCGAATACCTGTCCGGCTGGGATGTTCGCTCCCCCGACGTGACTCCCGAAGTGATCGAAATGTTCCACGCCGCGCCCGCCGGCGTGCGCACCCTGCGGCCCTACTCGCAGGACACCCGCTGGGAGACGCTCGACCTGGACCGGACCGCGGGATGCGTGCGGGACGTGGCCCACGCCTACACCAGGGACGGCGGGCTGGCGGTGCTTTACGGCAACCTCGCGCCAGAGGGGGCCATCGTGAAGACCGCGGGTGTCGAGGAGAAACTGTGGCGGTTCACCGGACCGGCGCGGGTGTTCGAGAGCCAGGAATCGGCGGTCGAGGGGATCCTCGCCGACGAGGTGCGGCCTGGTGACGTACTGATCATCCGGTACGAAGGGCCCAAGGGCGGCCCCGGCATGCAGGAGATGCTCTACCCGACGAGCTTCCTGAAGGGCAAGGGCCTCGGCAAGGCGTGTGCGCTGATCACCGATGGCAGGTTCTCCGGCGGCACGAGCGGATTGTCGATAGGGCACGTGTCGCCGGAGGCCGCGGCCGGGGGCGCGATCGCGCTCGCGGAAAATGGCGACATGGTCGAGATCGACATACCCGGGCGGGAAATCCGGCTGGCTGTCGCCGATGACGAACTCCGGGCCAGACGTGAGCGGTTGCTGGCTGCGCGCGCCACCTACCGGCCCGCTGACCGTCACCGGCCGATCAGCGACGCGCTGAGGGTGTACGCCGCGATGGCGACCTCCGCGTCCACGGGCGCCGTCCGCGACATCACGCTCCTCGGCGGCTGACCTATCTCAACGTCCCTGTGCGAGAGCCACACCGATGGCCCATTGCTGGGGGTAGGAGCACCAGCGATGGGCCATCGCTGAGGCAGGGTAGCTATTCATCCCTGACTCAAGCTGACTGGCTGCTCATCGACGCCATGGACATCCATGGTCACGTGCCACTGATATTGCTGTACACCGCGCCGTCTGTCACGCTGCGCGGCGCCGCTTGAGCCACACCGTCGCTTGGGCAGACGCACCGGCCTCGGCCGCGCTGCTGCTGGGGCCATGATGGTGCCCGGGTCAGGCGACCTCACATGCTCCGACTGTGCCATTTGGGGATTTGGTCGGCCCCAAAGCAGCGGTGCTGCTTTGGGGCCGGTTGGGCAGGTTGGGCCGCCTGGGGCAGCCGCTGGCGCCAGGTGCTTGGCTCTGGTAGATGCGTTAGTGCTTGCCGCGGCGGCGGCGCTCGCGCCGCGCCTGCCTGGCGCTCACCACCTGGGCCTGGCGCTCGGCCGCCATCCTTACGTCCAGCTCACGCTGCTTGCTTGCGACGTAGACGAGCAACCATGGCGCTTGCATGATCAACCTCTCAGTTACTTGACCTTCGATACCGCTCGACACCTTCATAATCATTATACTGGTGTTGACATGGAAGGCAACTGGCTATTTCCATACACTGGTGTCGTGACAACCTGGAGGCGTCCGTGACCGGCGCGGTGCCAGAACACGCGCTGCTGCTGCGTGACTTCGCGAACACGGTGGACGTGGACGAGGGCACCGACGCGCTGGCCGACCCTGCTGCGCTCACCACATGGCTGCGTGAACGTGGTCTCATCCCTGCCCGTGCCGATCGGGCCGACAAGGCAGGAAGGCACGACACCGCAGGAAGGCAGGACGCCTTCGACGCGGACGACACCGACTTCGAAATCGCGATCGCGCTGCGAACCTCCCTGCGGGCGGCGATGCGCGCACATCATCAGCGGCCCACCACTGGCACGGTGGCCCCAGTGAACACGGCGACCTACACCAGCACGCCTGCCCACGCCAACACGGCCGCCCCTGCGAACACGGCGGACGCCTCAGGCACCGCGGCCGCGACGAACGCGGCCGCCGTCCCGAGCCCGGCGGCATCCACGAGCCCGGCGGCCGTCATTGGTGCGATGGCCTCGTCGGCGGAGTCCGTCGCGCAACATACTGCGCCCGGTACGCAAGACGCGGGGCCCGGTACGCAAGACGCGGGGCCCGGCGGGCAAGGTGCGGCGTCAGGGCTCGAAATCGCTGCGGCGAATCTCCCGCTTCGCGTCGCCGAGTCGGCTGGGAATCCGGCGCTCGTACCGGTGGAAGGCGGCGTCCGCGGCGGCCTGGCGTGGCTGGCGGCCGCGATAGTGGCGAGCACCGCCGACCGCAGCTGGGAACGGCTGAAGGTCTGCGCCGAGGACTCATGCCAGTGGGCGTTCCTCGATTCCTCGAAGAACCGCTCAAAGCACTGGTGTTCCATGCAGGAGTGTGGCAACCGGTCCAAGACCCGCGCTTACCGCGCCCGCAGCGCACGTGGGGGACCAGGCCAAAGAGGACCAGGCCAAGCACGTGGAGGATCAGGCCGATGAGTGCCGACACCTTCGTGCGGCCCGCCCGGGTCGCCGACGCCACCCACCTGGCCCGGATCCAGGTGGCGAGCTGGCAGGCCGGATATACGGATCTGGTCCCCGCGCCCGTGCTCGCCGAGATCACGAGCGTGGAGGCAACTGAGCGCTGGCACGAACAGTGGGCGGCCGCATTGACGAACCCGCCCACGAGCCGCCACCGCGTGCTCGTCGCGGTCGAGCGCGGTGAGGATCACACGCGCACCGTCGCGGGTTTCACCTCGTTCGGTCCCGCGACCGACCCTGACCTCTGGCCCGCGACCGACGCCGAACTCTACGAACTGCACGTGCATCCGGAACTGGCAGGCCGCGGGCACGGCAGCCGGCTGCTCAACGCCCTCGCTGACACCGTGCGGGACGACGGCTTCCACACGCTCTGCGCCTGGACGCTCGAATCGGACACGTCACTGCGCGAATTTCTCGAATCGGCCGGATGGGCACCTGACGGCGCCCGCCGCCAGCTCGACATGGGCACGCCCGTGCCCGAGGTGCGGCTGCACGCCGTGGTGGGCGGCTAGCAGGCAAAGCTACGCACATAGGATCGGTTCGCACGGGCGAACCGGCCGTGGCGCGGCGGCGGGCGGGATCGGCGCACAACAGCACGAGGCAGCACGAGGCAGCACGAGGCAGCACGAGGCAGGGCGAGGGCAGGGCGAGACGTGGCGAGTGCGAGAGAATGGATGTCCGGGGCGCGCCCCCGTACGCTGCCCGCGGCCATCGTGCCTGTGGTCGTCGGTTCGGCCGCGGCCGCTGGCTACGGGCACTTCGTCTGGTGGCGGGCCGCGCTCGCGCTGTTCGTGGCTCTTTCCCTGCAGGTCGGAGTGAACTACGCCAACGACTACAGCGATGGGGTGCGGGGCACCGACGCCCGCAGGGTAGGCCCGTTGCGGCTCGTCGCGACCGGGCTCGCCCGGCCCCGTCAGGTACTCGCCGCCGCGTTTGGCTGCTTCGCCGCCGCGTGCGCCGCCGGGCTCGTGCTCGCGGCCGTGAGCTCCTGGTGGCTCGTTCTGGCCGGGGGATTGGCGGTCGGGGCAGCGTGGTTCTACACGGGCGGCCGCCGGCCATACGGCTACCGCGCGCTCGGTGAGATCTCCGTCTTCGTATTCTTCGGCGTATTCGCCGTCGCGGGGACCGCGTACGTGCAACTCGGCCGCCTGCCGTGGCTCGCGCTTGCCGCGTCGGTTCCTGTCGGGCTGCTCGCGTGCGCGCTCCTCGTGGTCAACAATCTGAGGGACATCGGCACCGATGCGGTGGCCGGCAAGCGCACGCTGGCAGTCGTGCTCGGTGACCAGCGCACCCGGCTGCTGTATGTGGCGTGCGCGCTTGTCCCGTTCGGCGCCGCGGCCATGATCGCGGCGCTCCGTCCGGTCGCGCTCGCCGCGCTCGCGGCCATTCCTCTCGCGGCGGCGCCGGTGCGACTGGTCCGCGGTGGCGCTGCGGGGCCCCGGCTGGTGACCGCGCTCGCACAGACGGGGCGGCTGCAGTTGGCATACGGCGCGCTGCTCGCGGCGGGTCTCGCGATCCGGCTGTAACAGCGGCAGCGCGCCCGCCCGGCAGCGCGCCCGCCGGGCTAGCTCACGCGGCCTACGGTCAGGTATCGATATTCGGATTCTGTCCGCCGAGGGGCACAAGGCGCACGGGTGGCTCTGGGATCACCACGGCGGACTCGATGGTCAGGTCGGGGCGAATGTGCACGAGTTCACCTGACGTCAGCATGCGCCAGCCGCTTTCACCGTCGAGTTGCTCGGAAGCGACCACGACGGACGCGATCCGATGCAATTCCGGCGCGTGCACAGAAGACGTCGCACTGCGGACGTGCAGGCCGGACGCGCCGCCGCCGTGACCCGCGGCCGCCCGGGCGCTCGTCGCATCCGTGGCGCCCGTGGCGCTCGCCGCGGCTGTGGCGGCCGGTGCGCTCGCACCGGCCGGACGCTCGATGATGTGCAGGGCATGCTGGCCCGGATAACGCAGTGCCCACAATTCGCCCGCCGTTGCGACAACGGTGTTCAGCGACGAGACCGGGAGGTTAGCGCCAATCCACCGCGCGGCGGCCGCGATCCCGGCTCCGACGTCGCCGTGGTTAGCGTCGATCTGCTGGGTCATCAGCGCGAAATACCGCTCCGAGTCGGTCTCGCCGAGCACGAGCTTGCCGTAGGAACCAAGCTGCTCGTCCAGGCGCGCCACCTCACCGAACCCCCCGTTGTGTGCCATGATCCTGCCGTCCATGGTGAACGGGTGGGTGTTCCGCTCCGCCCGGCCGCCCGCGGTCGCCCAGCGGACGTGGGCGACAAACGTCGTGGACTTGGCCTGCTTTGCCTCGTGAATGAACTCCTCGTCACTGAAGGCCGGCTCCGGTTGCTTGTCGAGAATGGGCGTCCCGGCGGGGTCAAAGAACCCGATTCCGCTCCCATCGACGTTGCGGCGGCTCTGCACCTCTAGCGAATCCGGCGCATCAAGCAGCCAGAACGTGGCCCCGATACGTGCGGCCCCAGCGGTCAGCCCAAATAGCCTGCACATCGTGTCCCCTTCGCTCCCTGGCGTCTGCAGGATATTTGGGCCAGGGCACGACGCGCCAGGCTGGGCGTACCAGGTTGGGTGCCAGGTCGCGGGCACGGTAGGGCCGTCTTACCCCCCGGGCCTCCGGGCCACTCAGCCTCGGCCCGCCGGCTGCGCCGAGGTCTGCGAACGGCGACGTTATCGGAAGGCACTCCTCGTCGCCGTCCATGAGCATTTGCCGTTCGAGTATGACAACATTCGGGGCACCTGATGCGCCGGCTGGGCTTACGATCAGTGCACGCCATCGGTTGTCGCGTCATTTGCGTGGACTCCACGCCGAGCACGGAAGGCAACGCCAGTGTTCATGTTGCGATGTGAAGCGACGATCAGGGCGAAGCCGTCGGAGGTTTGGCAGATTTGGACTGATGTGCCCAACTGGCCGAGCTGGGACCAGAGCAAGGAGATCGCTCGCCTGGATGGCCCATTCGCCCCTGGCACGTCAGGCTGGGCCAAGCAGCGCGGTAACCTCGGCGGCCCCTTCACGATCACGGTTGTGGAACCCGGCAGGCGCTGGACCAGCGAATGCCCCTTGCCCCTCGGCAAGGTCGTTTTCGACCACCTGATAGAACCGCGAGCAGACGGAAGCGTCAGGATCACCAAGAGCGTCGACGTGCACGGCGGGTTCGGGCCACTCTTCCGCCTTATGGTCGCGGCTAAGATGCGGAAAGACATCACCGCGTCGTTCGCCGCCCTGGAACGGCACGTGCTCGACAGATCGGGGCGAACCGCCTAGCTGGGTGCGCTCATCGGCCCGACCGCCCGGCGGGATCGTCAGCCCGCGCCCGCTCGCGAACCGCCGGCGGGGCAGCCCGCGTGACAGCCATGTGGACATCGCGGGCAATGATCCTTAACGGCTGCCGCCTGGCGCGCCGTCTACGGCGCAGCGGGGGTTCCGGGGGGCCGCCCCCCGGGCCGGCGCAGCCTTAACGGCTGCCGCCTGGCGCGCCGTTCACGGCGCAGCGGGGGTTCCGGGGGGCCGCCCCCCGGGCCGGCACAGCCTTAACGGCTGCCGCCTGGCGCGCCGTTCACGGCGCAGCGGGGGTTCCGGGGGGCCGCCCCCGGGCCGGCGCAGCCTTAACGGCTGCCGCCTGGCGCGCCGTTCACGGCGCAGCGGGGGTTCCGGGGGGCCGCCCCCGGGCCGGCGCAGTCTTAGCCGGCCGGCCAGGGATGTTATCGCGTGGAGGTGCGCGGTGAACCCGACTACACGGTCGACATGCAATTAGTCGGCTCGGAGTGCGACCACAACACGGCCGGGCTCAAGGCCACCGCCCTGCGGCTGGTAAACGCCGTCCCTGCCGTCGTGAACGCCGCTCCCGGCCTGCTCAGCGCCCTCGATCTTCCCCTCGTCACAGGCCGCGGTCTGCTGTCCGCCGGTGCCGCGGCACATCAAGGCCCGCGCGGGCCGGCCGCAGGATCCTTGTGAGCGCAGGACCTTCGTCCCTGGTGAGGCGGGCCGGGGTCTGGTCGAGTAGAGACAACGAGAAGGGCACAAAGAGACACGGAGCAGCGGGGAATGGCGGAGATTCTTCGTTCACCGTGCAATCTGGCTCCGCGAGAAGCGGAGAGCCCTTCTCGTTACTACATTCGGGGCGCACACTCCGGCGCGTGTCACGTCGTCATCGTTACCGGCGGATCCCATGTCGGCGTGACACGGGCCGGTCCCCGGCGAGCAATCCTCGCGCACAGGCCTGCGAAACCCACGGCCTCCACCACGCACGGGCCTGCACCATCCACGCTCCCGCACCATCCACGCTCCCGCACCACGTACGGGCCCAACACGCACGGGATCAATCCAGGCCGAGAATTGCGTCGAGCCCCACGGTGAGGCCGGGGGCGAGCGAGCGGACGCCGCGGATCGCTGCGAGGACGCCTGGCATGAACGACGAGCGGTCGAGCGAGTCGTGCCGTATGGTCAGCACCTCACCGTGCCCGCCCAGCAGAACCTCCTGGTGCGCGACGAGCCCGGCCAGCCGGACCGAGTGCACGCGCAGGCCGGCGACGTCGGCCCCACGCGCCCCGGCAAGCGCTGTCGTGGTGGCGTCCGGCGTCGGCCCGAGGCCCGCTTCAGACCTGGCCGCCGCAATGAGCGACGCCGTCCTCGCGGCGGTACCCGACGGAGCGTCGGCCTTGCCCGCGTGATGCAGCTCGATGATCTCGGTTGACTCGAAAAATCGCGCGGCCTGCGCCGCGAACCGCATCATCAGCACCGCGCCGATGGAGAAATTCGGCACGACGAGCACGCTGACTTCGGGCTGCCCGCCGAGCCACGACCGCACGGCATCCAGGCGGTCCTCATCGAAACCGGACGTGCCGATCACCGTGTTCCGCCCGTGCCCGGTGCACCAGCGCAGGTTGTCCATAACCGCGTCCGGGTGCGTGAAGTCCACCACCACGTCGGCCGCGGCGAGCTGATCACGTGCGTCGCCGATGTCGACCGCGGCGGTCAGCTCCATGTCGTCGGAGCCGGTCACCGCACGGCACACCTCCGCGCCCATCCGGCCCTTGGCACCGAGTACGCCAACCTTAATCATCTATGTCCTCCGTCGGCCGCGCCCGCGCGCGGCATGATCCTCCATCGGCCGGGTGCTGTTGGGCGGCCCCGGGCTTCATGATCGCGGTACTTTTTCTGCGGTATTCGCCGAAAAAGTACCGCGATCACGAGGCTGGGTCAGCGCGCGACGCCCGCGCGGCCTGGTTTCCAGTCGGCCGCGCCCCGCGCGGCATGACCCTCCATCGCCCGCGCCCGCGCGGCATGGTCCTCCGTCTGCCGCGCAAGATCGATAAGCATACGAGGCCGCAGTGGAATTCCCGGCGCTGCCCGCCGGGGCCAATCCCTCACCGCCCCGCACTGCCCCGCCGTGGCAGGGACATAGCCCAAGATCGATGGCCCGTAGGCGGCCTATCCGGTGCCCAACGGGCCATGGATCATGATCCGGGCGATGACCGCGGCCTAGGCAATGCCGGGCTTCATGATCGCGGTAACTTCTCGGCGGTATGTGCGGAAAAGTTACCGCGATCATGAACGCGGGGCCACCTGCCATAATTGATCATGGAGCCGTGGCAGGCGGCGCCGGATCACGACGCGATGGCGGCCGAGAAGTCGGTGTCTTCATCGAACGGGCCGACCACGGCGAGTACCTTCGGCTGACCGAGCACCTGCTCCGCCACCTCCCGCACGTCGTCGGGCGTGACCTCCTCGATCTTGGCCAGAATGTCGTCGACCGGCTCCAGCCGTGGGTGGACGAGTTCGGACTTGCCGAGCCGGCTCATCCGTGACGAGGGATCCTCCAGCCCGAGTACGGTCGACCCGCGCATCTGCCCCTTGCCGCGTTCGATTTCTGACCTTGTGAGCCCGTCGGAAAGCACCTTCTCGATCTCGTCGCGGCAGATCGCGAGCACTTCGTCCGTCTTGGCGGGCAGACAGCCCGCGTAGACGCCGAACATGCCGCTGTCCGCCTGCTGCGAGACGAAGCTATAGACCGAGTAGGCAAGGCCGCGCTTCTCCCTGACCTCCTGGAACAGCCGCGAAGACATGCCACCGCCGAGCGCGGCATTCAGCACGCCGAGAGCGAAGCGCCGGTCGTCGGTGCGGGCGAGCCCGTCGGTGCCCAGCACGACGTTGGCCTGCTCGGTGCGCCGCGACACCAGCCGGACACCCGGCACGGCCGACGGGGCGCCCGGCCCGGAGAGCCGTGGCGGCTCCGGGATCGCATCGCCGAGAACGCTCCCGAACGCATGCTGGACGAGTGTCACGATCGTGTCATGTTCAACGTTTCCCGCCACGGCGACAACCAGGTTCTCCGGGCGGTAGCGTGCGGTGTAGTGCTCGGTGATCTGCTCCCTGGTGATCCTGTTGATCGACTCGGTCGTGCCGAGGATCGGCCGGCCGAGCGGGGTGTCGCCGAACAGTTGCGCGGCGAACGCCTCGTGCACGACATCCGAGGGATCGTCGTCGTTCATCGCGATCTCTTCCAGGATCACGCCACGCTCGGCGTCCACGTCCTGGGGCGAGATCAGGGACGCCGTCACCATGTCCGAGACGACGTCGATCGCGAGCGGCAGGTCGGCATCGAGCACCCGCGCGTAATAGCACGTGTATTCCTTGCCGGTGAACGCGTTCAGCTCACCGCCGACCGCGTCCATCGCCGCCGAGATATCCAGCGCGGTGCGCCTGCTGGTGCCCTTGAACAGCAGATGCTCAAGGTAATGGGTGGCGCCGGCGTGGGCGGCGTCCTCGTCACGCGACCCAACGCCGGCCCAGATGCCGAAAGCCGCAGAACGGACCGAGGGCAGCGATTCTGTGACGATGCGCAGGCCGCCGGGCAGCACGGTCCGCCGCACCGGCTCGGGAATGGTCGCTATGGTCACTGGTCGCGGTTCCCACGGAAGCGGGTACGGGTGCGCCGGTTACCGTCGCGCTGGTCATGGCTGCCGCCACGGTCACCCCGGTCGCCACGGTCATCCCGGTCGCCGCCGCCTGGCCCGCGCGCGCCGCCACCGAGATCCTCGCCGGCGGCCTCACGCTCGACGACCTCGACCGGCACAAGCGACAGCTTGCCGCGGTCGTCGACCTCGCGGATCTCGACCTGGATCTTCTCCCCTACCTTGATCACGTCGTCGAGGTTCTCGATCCTGGCGCCGCCGTGGAGCTTGCGGATCTGCGAGATGTGCAGCAGGCCGTCCTTACCGGGCAGCAGTGAGATGAACGCGCCGAACGTCGTGGTCTTCACCACGGTGCCCAGGTAGCGCTCACCGACCTCGGGCATGTGCGGATTGGCGATCGAGTTGATCGCGGACCTGGCGGCCTCGGCGGACGGGCCGTCAGTGGCGCCGATGTAGATCGTGCCGTCGTCCTCGATCGTGATCTCGGCGCCGGTGTCCTCCTGGATTGAGTTGATCATCTTCCCCTTGGGGCCGATCACCTCACCGATCTTGTCCACGGGCACCTTGATCGTAATGATCCGCGGTGCGTACGGGCTCATCTCTCCCGGCGCACTGATCGCCTGCCGCATCACATCCAGGATCGTCAGCCTGGCGCCCTTGGCCTGCTTGAGCGCGGCGGCCAGGACCGAGGCTGGGATACCGTCGAGCTTGGTGTCGAGCTGCAGCGCCGTGATGAACTCAGCCGTGCCCGCCACCTTGAAGTCCATGTCGCCGAACGCGTCCTCGGCGCCGAGGATGTCGGTCAGGGTGACGTACTGTCCGCCCTCGTGAATCAGGCCCATGGCGATCCCGGCCACCATGTCCTTCAGCGGCACGCCGGCGTCGAGCAGCGACATCGTGCTCGCGCAGACCGAGCCCATCGACGTGGAGCCGTTGGACCCGATCGCCTCGGACACCTGCCTGATGGCGTAGGGAAACTCCTCACGGGTCGGCAGCACCGGGATGAGCGCCCGCTCAGCGAGGGCACCGTGCCCGATCTCCCTGCGCTTCGGCGAGCCCACCCGGCCCGTCTCCCCCGTTGAGTAGGGCGGCATGTTGTAGTTGTGCATGTAGCGCTTGGTGCGGTCCGGGTTGAGCGTGTCAATGGTCTGCTCCATGCGGAGCATGTTCAGCGTGGTAACGCCGAGTACCTGGGTCTCACCACGCTCGAACAGCGCGGACCCGTGCACCCGCGGCAGTACGTGCGCCTGCGAGGTCAGCGGCCGGATGTCCGCCACGGCGCGGCCGTCGATGCGCGCGCCCTCCGCGATGATCCGCTCGCGCACCAGCTTCTTGGTCAGCGCACGGAACGCGTGGCTGATCTCCTTCTCCCGGCCCTCGAACGCGGTGCCGAGCTTCTCCAGTGCGAGGGCCTTGACCCGGTCGGTCTCGCCTTCGCGCTGCTGCTTGGCCGCAATGGTCAGAGCCTGCGCCAGCTCGCCGCGCACCGCCTCGGTCAGCGCGTCGTAGACGTCCTGCTGGTAGTCCTGGAAGACGGGGAAGACCGTCGTATCCTTCGGTTCCTTGGCCGCGGCGGCGGCAACGCTGCCCTGTGCCTCGCAGAGCAGCTTGATGAACGGCTTAGCCGCTTCAAGCCCCTCGGCCACAGTCTCCTCGGTGGGTGCGACCGCACTGCCCTGGCCGTCCGCTGCCGCCGCGAGCAGGGCAAGGGTCTGCTTGGTCGACTCCGCCTCGACCATCATGATGGCGACGTCGCCTGCGTTACCGCCGTCGCCACCGTCCTCACCCACGACCCGGCCGGCCACGACCATGTCGAAGGTGGCGCGCTCGAGCTCGGTGTGGGTCGGGAAGGCGACCCACTGGCCCTCGATGAGCGCGACCCGCACGGCACCGATCGGGCCGGAGAAGGGCAGCCCGGCGAGCTGAGTCGACAGCGAGGCCGCGTTGATGGCGACCACGTCGTAGAGGTGCTCGGGGTGCAGCGCCATGATGGTGGCGACGACCTGCACCTCGTTGCGCAGGCCCTTGACGAACGACGGGCGCAGTGGCCGGTCGGTGAGGCGGCAGGTGAGGATCGCGTCCTCGGACGGCCGGCCCTCGCGGCGGAAGAACGAGCCTGGGATGCGGCCCGCGGCGTACATCCGCTCTTCCACGTCGACGGTGAGCGGGAAGAAGTCCAGCCCTTCCTTCGGATGCTTGGACGCGGTCGTTGCCGCCAGGACCATCGATTCGTCGTCCAGATAGGCGACGGCGGAACCGGCGGCCTGGCGGGCGAGCCTGCCGGTCTCGAAACGTATCTTGCGGGTACCGAACCGCCCATTGTCGATAACGGCTTCGGCGCTGTGCACACCCTCCACGGGAGGGACCTCCTTGGTGTCCTTGGAGTCCCGCGCGGGCCCGCCGGCCAGCCGTGGCGTGCCGTGTCGATCACCGGCCGGTCTTCGATTGAAGCTCTCGGCTCATGACGGGGCCGGGGCGAACCCGGTGCGTCAATCCGAGAACCACTACCGAGGACCGGCCCTGGGCGGGCATGCCGGATCCGGGCTGCGGGACATCCTGTTAGCTTGTGTCACGTTCTTCAGTTGTATCGCGGCGCTGTTACACACCGCGCAGAGGGAGCGGCCATCGGCCGCTCCCTCTCGCACGCTTACCTGCGCAGGCCGAGACGTTCGATCAGCTGGCGGTACCTGGTGATGTCCTTCTTCGCCAGGTACTTCAGCAGCCGCCGACGCCGTCCGACCAGCAGCAGCAGGCCACGCCTGCTGTGATGATCATGCTTGTGCGCCTTCAGGTGCTCGGTCAGGTCATTGATCCGCCGCGTCAGCAGTGCGACTTGGACTTCCGGCGAGCCGGTGTCACCCTCACCCGTCGCATGCTCCGCGATGATCGTCTTCTTGACGGCGGTCTCGAGCGGCACGTCGCTCCTTATCTGTGCTTGCCGCGCACGGTGCGTACTGTTCAGTGCGTACTGTGCACGGGTGCTGAGGATGCGGGGGTAGATACCCCGCGGCCCGCCACCTGAGGGTGCAGCAGGCCAAGCCAGTGGTTAACCCACCGACAGCACCTCACCGTACCACGCCCTTTCCGTCAGCTATCCACCGCTCACAGTGATCTGGCGGGCCCGGTCGACATCCCTGTGCATCTGCCCGACAAGCTCGTCGACCGACGCGAACTTCTCCGTGCTGCGCAGCCTGGCGGTGAAATCCACCGCGACGTGCGTGCCGTACAGATCCAGGTCGTCGCGGTCCAGTGCATACGCCTCGACCGTCCGTTCGTGGGGAAGACCGTCGTCGAATGTCGGGTTGGTGCCGATCGAGATAGCCGCGGGCCAGCGCTCGTCCGGTCGGCCATCAGGATCGAAACTGGACAGCCAGCCCGCGTAGACACCGTCGGCGGGGATCGCCGTGTGCGGCAGCCACTCGAGGTTGGCGGTGGGGAACCCGAGTGCGCGGCCGCGCCGGTGACCGCGGACCACCACGCCCTCGACACGGTGCGGCCGGCCAAGCGCGCGCGCGGCACCCTCGACGTCACCGGCCGCGAGCCGCTCCCTGATGTGGCTCGAGGAGATCGTGATCCCGTCGTCGACCAGGAGCGGCACGCCTTCTGCGACGAAGTCGTACTTCTCGCCAAGTTCGGTGAGCAGGCTGAGGTCACCCGCGGCCTTGTGGCCGAACCTGAAGGTCGCCCCGATCACCACCCGGGCGGCCCGCAGCTTGTCGACGAGTACCGCGCGGACGAACTCGTCCGGTCTGAGCTGCGAAAACTCGTAGGTGAACGGCAGCACGCAGACGGCGTCCACGCCAAGTCCGCCGAGAAGCTCGGCACGCCGCCGCGACGTGCACAGGAATGGCGGGTGTGTTCCTGGCCGCACGACCTCATCAGGGTGCGGGTCAAAGGTGACCGCCACGACTGGCAGCCCGGCCGCTGCCGCCGCCTCGGCCGCGCGTTCGACCAGGCGCTGATGCCCACGGTGCACGCCGTCGAACACACCGATCGTGACGACACCGGCACCCCAGTCAGTGGGCACATCGTCGAGGCCGTGCCAGAGCCGCACGCTGCGCTCCCCTCCCGCGAGTGTCGCCTGCCGCCGGCCATGGGCCGGCGCGGGCCTAACGTCTCAAGCCTGCCATGCGCGCGGTGACCGCCGCGCCACCCTCCCGCTGATCGCCAGTGTGGCCGCAGCGCCCGCGCCCCTTGCCCGGCGGCCCGCACCCAGCGGCCCGCACCCAGCCATCGGCCCTGAAGTCGGCCCGGCAACGAGATACCCGGGCATCGCGCACCGCACGGTGCCGCACGGTGCCGCACGGTGCCGAGGGGCAGAGCGGGCCCTTGGCGCCGGTGGGATTCGTGGGGTCTCGGGATCTGCGGGCCATACAGTCAGGGCACGAACACGGCGAGCGGCCTGGCCAGGTCCCCCTTGTCCTGTACCAGTGCCAGGAACCCGCCGTCCGGGCCGTAGACGGCGACCGGCCCAGGACCGAGACCCGTGGCGGGCAGCGTGCCACCGTGGGTCACTCGTTCGGCTTCCTGGGCTGACACGTCCCTGCGCGGGAACTCGGCCGCGGCTGCGTCGGCCAGCGGCAGCACGGTGCAAGACTCGGCAAGCTCGTCGAGCGTGCGTGCGCTCGTGACGTCGTAGCGGCCCGCCCTGACGCGGCGCAGCGCGATGAGGTGTCCGCCGACGCCGAGTGCCCCGCCGAGGTCCCGCGCGAGTGCGCGGATATAAGTGCCGCTCGAGCAGGTCACTGAAACGTCGGCATCGATCACGGCGATATCGTCGCAGACGGCTCCGCTGGCGGCACGGCGAATCGCCGTGATCTCGAACGTGCGCACCGTGACCTCGCGCGGCTTCAGCGGAGCCTCGCGGCCCGAGCGCGCCATCCGGTAAGCCCGGACGCCCGCCACCTTCACCGCGCTCACCTGGGGCGGCACTTGGCTGATCTCGCCGGTCAGCGCCGCGGCGGCGGCGGCGATTTCGCTGTCGGCCAGGTGGCCGGCGCCCGCCGCGGACACGATCTCGCCCTGTGCGTCGTCGCTGCTCGTGGCCTGGCCGAGCCGGATGGTTCCCGTGTATGCCTTGTCCGCCAGGGTCAGGTGGCCGAGCAGCCTGGTCGCCTTTTCCACACCGACGACCAGGACGCCGGTCGCCATCGGGTCAAGCGTGCCGGCGTGGCCGACCCGGCGGGTGCCGGCCAGATGGCGGATCCTGGCCACCACATCGTGCGAAGTCCATCCGGGTGGCTTGTCGACGATCAAGAGACCCGAGGCAGCGGCGGTCACCGGCTGCTTTCCGCCGCCGCGCCGCCATCGGCGAGCAGTTCACGCAGCCGCCCGATGGCATCGGTCACCGGCCAGCGCGAGGTGAACCCGGCCGCCACCGGGTGGCCGCCGCCGCCGAGTTCGACGCACACGCGCCCGACGTCCACCTTGCCCTTCGACCTGGCCGACACCTGCCAGGCGCCGTCGTCGTCCTGCTTGAAGACGATGGCGACCTCGGCCTCCTCGGTCCTGCGGACCACGTCGATCATCGGCTCGACCGTGTCATAGGCGAGGCCGTGCGCGACTCGGTCGGCACGGCTAACGGTCGTCCAGACCAGGCCCAGCCCGCCGACCTGCCGCGGCTCGAGCACGGCACGGCCAAGCGCGGCGGAAAGGACCCGCAGGTAGGCGAAGGGCGCACGGTCCCAGAGCTCACGCGCGACCACCTCGGGCTCGATGCCTGTCCCGAGCAGCCTGGCCGCGAGACCGTGCACGCCCACCGTCGTTGACGCGTGCTTGAAAGAGCCGGTATCGGTCACCAGCCCGGCGTACAGGCCCACCGCGACCGGCCGGGTAAGCGGCAGGCCCAGGCGGTCGACCAGCTCACATGCAAGCACAGCGGTGGCCGCGGCGGCCGGATCCACGAGGTGAATCGTGCCGAACCGGGTGTTCGAGGCGTGGTGATCGACGACGATCAGCTCACCTGCCCGCGCCGCATTCGGCGCGAGCACACCGAGGCGGCCCCGGCTCGCGGCGTCGAAAGTGATCATCACCTGCGGCTCCGCAGGAACCTCCCGTGGCTGGGTGAGCAGGTCCAGGCCCGGAAGGAATCGCAGGTTATCCGGCACCCACAGCGGATCGTCGCCGAAGGATGCCACGACCCGCTGACTTCGCCGGCCGCGGGAGTCCCGCTCCCCGGCGGCGCGCAGCGCGTGTGCGACGGCGAGCATGGAGCCGAGCGCATCGCCGTCCGGGCGCACATGGCAGGCAAGGCATACCTCGTCCGCGGTTTCCAGGGCAGCCACGGCCCGGTCCCAATCGTTCGCCGACGCACCGGCCGCAAGGTCCGGCGGCAGATCCGGCGCGCCGGCCGAAGAGCTGACGACGCTCACGATGCGGAGTATCCCGCTTCGTGATCTGATCCGTCCGGGGATTGCCGAAGGTCGTACCCGGCCCTTACCCGCTTCTCAGCACCGCCGATGCCGACCGGTCCCTCTTCCTCGGCATCCTCGTCCGGCGCATCGTCATCGGCCGCCGTCTTGTACGGGTCGGGGTCGCCCGCCGGCAGTGCGCCCTCGCGGCTGCGCGCGACACCGGCATCGGCGACGCGGGCCTGCTCGAGCAACTCCTCGATGTGCCGCGCATTGTCCGGCACCGTGTCGGCGACGAACGTCAGCGACGGGGTATGCCGCAGACCCGTCTGGCGCCCGACCTCGGATCTGATGACACCCTTGGCGCTCTCAAGCGCCACCGCGGTCGCCGCCCGCTCTTCTGGCGGCCCGTACACGGTGTAGTACACGGTCGCATCGCGCAGGTCCCCGGTCAGGCGCGCATCGGTCACCGTGATGAAGCCAAGCCGCGGATCCTTGATCCGGCGCTCCAGCATCTCCGCGACGATCCGGGCGATCCGGTCGGCGAGCTTGCGCGCACGTGCGGCGTCCATGACCAGTCACTCCTCTTCAGTGAACAGCCGCTGCCGCGCGGACAGCAGCTCAAGCTCGGGCCGGCCCGCGACGAGGCGCTCGCACGCCGCGAGCACCTCGCCAGCGTAGGCGGCCGTCGATGACACAACGGCGATCCCGATTTCCGCTCGGCGGTGACGATCGAGATAACCGGTTTCCGCCACGGAGGCACCTGGATAACGCCGCCGCAGTTCTGCGACGAGGGGCCGGACCGCGGAACGCTTCTGCTTCAGCGACGCGACGTCACCGAGCAACAGGTCCAGCGTCAGTACGCCGACGTACATCCGGCCCCAGTTCCAGGTGCGTTATCAGGTTCGCGGCTTCTCTCGCATCTCGAAGGTCTCGATGACATCCTCGAGCTTGATGTCGCTGTAGCCGATGCCGATGCCACATTCGAAACCGTCGCGCACGTCGGTGACGTCATCCTTGTACCGACGGAGCGACTCCACGGTGAGGTTGTCGGAGACCACCACACCGTCGCGGACGAGGCGTGCCTTGCTGCCCCGGTGGATGGTGCCAGAGCGCACTATGCAGCCTGCCACGTTGCCGATGCGCGGCACCCGGAACACCTCCCTGACCTCGGCGGTACCGAGTTGCACTTCTTCGAACTCGGGCTTGAGCATGCCCTTGAGCGCTGCCTCGATCTCGTCGATCGCCTGGTAGATCACCGAGTAGTACCTGATGTCCACGCCCTCGCGCTGCGCGAGCTCGCCCACCCGTTCCGCTGGCCGGACGTTGAAGCCGATGATGACCGCGTCCGACGCGATGGCCAGGTTGACGTCGTCTTGCGTGATGGCGCCGACGCCACGGCCGATCACACGCAGATTGACTTCGTCGCCAACGTCGATCTTGAGCAACGCATCTTCGAGCGCTTCCACCGAGCCCGAGACGTCACCCTTGATGATGAGCAGGAGTTCTTCCTTCTCCCCTGCCTTGAGTGCGCTCTCCAGATCCTCGAGGGTGACGCGGCGGCGGCGCTGCGCGAACTGCGCGTTGCGCTCGCGCGCCTCGCGCCGTTCTGCGATCTGCCTGGCCACGCGGTCGTCGTTGACGACAAGGAAACTGTCGCCCGCGCCCGGAACCGCGGCGAGGCCGAGTACGAGCACCGGACGGGACGGTGGCGCCGATGTCACGGGGTCGGCGTTCTCGTCGAGCATTGCCCGTACCCGGCCGAACGCCTCACCGGCGACGATCGGGTCACCCACGTGCAGCGTGCCGCGCTGGACCAGAACGGTCGCAACCGGTCCGCGCCCACGGTCCAGATGCGCCTCGATCGCGACGCCCTGGGCCGGCTGATGCGGGTTGGCACGCAGATCGAGCTCGGCATCAGCGGTCAGCACGATCGCCTCGAGGAGGTTGTCGATGCCGATCCGCTCCTTGGCGGATACGTCGACGAACAGCGTCTGGCCGCCGAACTCCTCGGCCACCAGCCCGTATTCGGTGAGCTGCGCGCGCACCCGCTGCGGGTCCGCTCCCTCTTTATCGATCTTGTTGACGGCGACCACGACCGGCACCCCCGCGGCCTGGGCATGGTTGAGCGCCTCTGTGGTCTGCGGCTTCACACCATCGTCCGCGGCGACAACAAGGACCACCAGGTCGGTGGTCTCCGCGCCACGCGCCCGCATCGCGGTGAACGCCTCGTGACCCGGGGTGTCGATGAACGTGATCTTGCGTTGCTGGCCGTCGACCTCGGTCATGACCTGGTATGCGCCGATGTGCTGGGTGATGCCACCAGCCTCTGCTGCCGCCACGTTGGTGTGCCTGATCGCGTCGAGCAGCTTGGTCTTCCCGTGGTCGACGTGGCCCATCACGGTGACCACTGGTGGCCGCGCGACGAGATCGGCGTCGTCTCCCTCATCCTCGCCGAACTCGATGTCGAAGGACTCAAGCAGCTCGCGGTCCTCCTCCTCCGGCGACACAACCTGCACGTTGTAGTTCAGCTCGAGGCCGAGCGACTGCAGGGTCTCGTCGTTCACCGACTGGGTAGCGGTAACCATCTCACCCAGGTGGAAGAGCACCTGGACGAGCGATGCCGGGTTCGCCCCGATCTTGTCGGCGAAGTCGGCGAGCGAGGCGCCGCGGGACAGCCTGATCACCTGGCCGTTACCGCGCGGGACTTGCACGCCGCCGATCGATGGCGCCTGCATGTTGTCGAACTCCGCGCGCCGCTGCTTCTTCGACTTCCTGCCACGTGCCGGACGGCCGCCAGCGCGGCCGAACGCACCCTGTGTACCGCTGCGGCCACGACCCGCGGGGCCGCCGGGACGCGCACCGCCACCGGGACCGCCGCCGCCGCCAGGGCCGCCCCGCGGCCCACCGCCCGCGCGCTGGCCGGGCGCCGCGCCGGCGCCGCCGCCGCGCCCGCCGGGTCGCACGCTACCGGAACCGCCCGGTGCTGGCCTGCCGCCACCGCCACCGCCACCGCCTGGGCCGCGGCTTGGGGCCGGGCGCGACGGCATGTTCATCGGGCTCGGGCGCGGGCCACCTGGACGGGGCGCACCCGGTGCCGGTGGCCGACCGGGGCCGGCGCCGCGACCTGCGGGGGGCCGCGGCATGCCGCCCGCCTGCCCACCACGGGCCCCAGGGCCCGCGCCAGCCGACTGGCCAGGGCCTGCCGCCCCTGGCCGCGGCGGGCCGGGACGTGGCGGCGCACCATGCGGCGGGGCGCCCTGCGGCGGGCCTGCATGCGGCGGGCCTGCGTTTGGTGGCGCGCCCTGCGGCGGGGCGGACCGCGCCGCCCCCATGCCCGTCGCCGTCGAACTGAACGGATTGTTGCCGGGCCGAGGCCCGGGCCTGACACCTGGACGTCCGCCCGGACGTCCGCCTGGCCTGCCTCCTGGCCTCGGGGCGGCTGGCCTCGGGGCTCCTGGCTTCGGCGCGCCGGGCCCCTGGGGGGCCGCGCCCGGCCGTGCCTGCGGCGCGGCGGGCTGCGGCGCGGCCTGCGACGGCACCGCTGGCGGTGGTACGGCTGGCGGCACCGCTGGCGGCACCGCTGGCGCCGCGGCGGCGGGTCCCGCCTGCGGCGCGGCTGGCCGCTGGGCGCCATCACGCTCATCCGCAGGGCGAACCTGGGGAGCGCTACGGCCGTCCGTGGCGCGACCCTGCGCACCTGCGGGAACACCGGGAACACGTGGTGGCGCAGGCCGCACGCCAGGGGGGGTGACGCCAGGGGGCGCGACGCCAGGGGGCGCGACGCCAGGGGGCGCGACCGCAGGAGGCGTGGCACCCGCGGGCCCGGCTGTAACGCCCGCGACCTGATCACCGGCAGGGCCGGCAGGCACACCAGGCGCGGCCGGGCGCGGGGCGCTGGGGCGCTGGCCCTGCTGGCCCTGCTGGCCGTCGGCCTGCCCGTCCGGCTGGCCTGCGGGTGCGGGCGCCGTTGACGGCCGCTGGGCGCGCTGCGCCTCGCGGGCTGGTTCCTTCGCCGGCCTGGACTGCTGGGCCGCGAATGCCTCCGTGAGCCTGCGGACGACTGGCGCCTCGATCGTCGATGACGCCGACCGCACGAACTCGCCCATCTCCTGGAGCTTGGCCATGACGGCCTTGCTTTCAACGCCGAACTCTTTCGCGAGTTCGTAAACCCGGACCTTCGCCACTGCTCTCCTCTACCCAGACCCTTGCTGCCGGTCCGGGGGCGGGCATGCTCCGGGCCGACGTCAGCGTTCGCTGCTCATCGCTGCGTGCTCATCGGGCGATCATCGCGATCTCGACCTGCTTTCCCGACTCGACTTGCCGGTCGTTCCTCCAGTCCGGGCTGCGGACGCTGCCCGTCACGGTGCACAAGATAGTCCGCGAGCGGGCTGACATCGAGCGGACCTGCGCGACGAAGCACCCGCGGGAAAGCCCGACGTCCTTCAGCTTGCTCAAGGCACCTTAGGTCGGGGTGCAGGTACGCACCCCGGCCCGGCAGCCGCCCTCGGATGTCCGGGACAATCGTGTCCCCGTCCACCACCAGGCGAAGCAGTCCGGATTTGGCCTCACGAAGCTTGCATCCCACGCACGTACGTACCGGGCCTGCGCGCACCGCTCGGCCATTCCCGTGCAAGTCTACCGCGCCGGAGCGTCAGCGGGGCCGGTCACCGGCCCCGCAACATCATCTCCCTGCGCACTGTCCCCCGGCAGCGCGGGTCCGGGAGAGCTCGCACTGCCCGGCGCAGCCGTGCGGCCCGCCGCGGCGGGCCGCACGGCTGGCTCGCCGACGGCCTCGCCGAGTGCATCCTTGCGGCCCTGCGCAGCCAGCTGGCCGTGCGCGGTGGTCCGGCCCCGCGCAGCCGTCCGGCCGGGTGCATCTTGGCGGCCCTGGGCCGCCGTCCGGCCTGGTGCATCTTGGCGGCCCTGGGCAGCCGTCCGGCCTGGTGAATCCGCCGGCCGCGGCGGGTCGGCCGGCTGGGACGCGGCATCGCCAGGCGCTGTCGCGCCCGCGTCGGGCGTGTCCGGCCGGATGTCGATCCGCCAGCCGGTGAGACGCGCGGCCAGGCGGGCATTCTGGCCCTCCTTGCCGATCGCGAGCGAAAGCTGGTAGTCAGGCACCGTGACGCGCGCCACGCGCGCCTCCAGATCGACGATCTCCACCTGGGTGACGCGCGCGGGTGACAGCGCGTTCGCGACGAATTCGGCTGGGTCTGCCGAGAAGTCGACGATGTCGATCTTCTCGCCGTGCAGCCCGGTCATCACGTTGCGGACGCGGCTGCCCAACGGGCCTATGCAGGCGCCCTTGGCGTTGACTCCTGGCCGGTGCGACCGCACCGCAATCTTGGTCCGGTGCCCGGCCTCACGAGCGATGGCGGCGATCTCGACGGCACCCTCCGTGATCTCCGGGACCTCCAGCGCGAACAGTTTCTTAACCAGATTGGGATGCGTCCGTGACAAAGTGACCGATGGCCCGTGGTGCCCCTTGCGCACGTGCAGCACGTAGCAACGCAGCCGCTCGCCGTGTGCGTACCGCTCGCCTGGAACCTGCTCCTGTGGCGGAAGCACCGCCTCCACCTTGCCGAGATCCACGAGCACGCTGCGCGGATCACGGCCCTGCTGGATCACTCCGGCGACCACATCCCCCTCGCGGCCCGCGTACTCGCCGAAGGTCAGCTCGTCCTCCGCGTCGCGCAGCCGCTGCAGGATGACCTGGCGCGCCGTGGTCGCAGCGATCCTGCCGAACCCGCTCGGTGTGTCGTCGTACTCACGGATCACGTCACCATCGGGACCGGTCTCCGCGGCCCACACGGTCACGTGCCCGCTCTTGCGGTCGAGTTCGACCCGCGCCACAGGCGCGGCTCCATCGGTCCGGTGGTAGGCGACCAGGAGAGCGTCTTCGATGGCCTTGATCACCAGGTCCATCGAGATGTCCTTCTCGCTCTCCAGGCTCCGCAAGACGCTCAGGTCAATATCCACGAGACTCCCCTATGTCGTCGCGGCGGAATTCCACCTGAACCTTCCCGGGTCCGAGTTCGGCGAAGCCGAATCCGCGCTGCATACCGTCGATATCGAGGACGATGCCGTCGTCGTCCGCCGCGATGACCCGGCCGGACACGACGTGCGCGGTGCGCACGCGTGTACGGCCATCGGCCGTGGCGCCGCGGCCATCGGAACGGCCGCCGCCGCCCGGCCCGCCGCCAGGGCCGCTGGTTCCGGCGCGGCCGTCGGTTCCGCCGCCGCGGGCGCTGGTCCCCTCACTCCGGCCCTGGCCGGTGGCCGTGACCCTGACCATGCGGCCCACACTGCGCCGCCAGTGGCGCGGCTCCGTAAGTGGCCTGTCCACGCCGGGCGACGTGACCTCGAGCGTGTACGGCATGTCGCCCATGATCCCTGCCGCGTCAAGTTCGGCCGACAGGGCCTGGCTGACGAGGGCAATGTCGTCCAGGCCCACGCCATCGTCGGGGCCCGCTCCATCATTGAGGCCCGCTCCATCATCGGGGCCCGCGTTGCCTGACGCGTCCACGATGACCCGCAGCAGGCGGCGTCGGCCCATGGGCGTGAGCTGAACCTCCTCCAGAACCATCCCGGCGGCGCGCACCACGGGCTCGGCAAGCTGCTCGAGCGCGTCCAGGCGGGCAGCCGTGCGCGATCCGCCGCTACCCTCACCGCTGCCCGTGCCGCCGCCGTTGCCCTTGCCGCCGCTCTTGCCGTTGCGGCCCGGCCGCGCAGGTACGTGACGGGAGCCAGCGCGCATCACGACCTCCTCGCCCAGCGCCCGCAGGCCTGTTGTCCTACCTGCGTCTAGCCTATCCGGAGCTGGCGGCGTAGATCGGCTTCAGGCGCGGCCGGGGTCGCGCCGGTAAGTTCGCTGCGCCATGAAATGCTTACATCCTGTTTCTGAAGGCTGTTTTCTGGGCTGCCGTGAGTCCATGAGCGCCGCTCTGACGGCTGCTCTGGAGGCTCCCATGGGCAGTGTCGCGCGTCACTCGCGCATGAGGAGGTCCTGCGGTGAAGGGCGGTGCCACGCGGCGTTCTGTGCTCGCCGCGTCACTCACCGCACCATTGCTTGCAGCCGCAGGCTGTGGAGCGCCGGCGGCTGCCACGTCACCCGCCCGGCGGCCGTCAGATGTCACGATTCTGCGCGACGCAATCGCGGCGAAGAAGAACCTGATCGGCTTGTACACGGCCGTGCTGGCCGTTCATCCGGAACTCGCCGTTCAGCTTGACCCGCTGCTCGCGGACAACACCGCGCACCTCGCCGAACTGCGACGCAGGCTGGTCGAGCCGACCCACCAGTCGTCCGCGCGGCCGACCGGTGCAGCCGGCTGCGTCGCCGTCACCGTCGCCGTCGCCGGTGTCTGGCAGCCCCGGCGCCGCGCTCGCCACGCTGCGATCCGCGGAGCGCACCGCCGCTGCCGTGCACGTAGGGCAATTGCGGACCGTCACACCCTCGCTGGCCCAGTTGCTCGCCAGCATCGCCGCATGCGAGGCGACCCACGCCGTCGCGCTCGCAGCGCCGCCCACGGCGGGGGGGATACCGTGAGGGCGCGCCGCCAGCGGGCGGCCGGCGCCGCACCCGAGACCCGCGCCGCACCCGAGACCCGCGCCGCACGCGCCGTCGGCCGGACACGGGCGGTCCGCCTCACATCAGCCGCGATCACCTCGCTACAGGTGGCGCTGGCCGCGGAACACGCGGCCGTGTACGGCTACGGGGTGGCCGGTGCGCACATGAGCGGGTACCGGCAACAGGTGGCGCTGAGCGGCTGGAACGCCCACCGGGCACGGCGTGACCAGCTTGTCGCGATGCTGACAGCACAGGGCGCGGTACCTGTGGCGGCAGCGCCCGCCTACCGGCTCCCTTTTCCCGTGTTCTCAGCGCACACGGCGGCGACGCTCGCCGTCGCCCTCGAGGATGGGGTCACCCGCGCCTATCTGGGCGTCGTCGGCCAGCCAGCTGGCGGCCTGCGGACCTTTGGCGCTCTGGCCATGCAGGACTCCGCGGTGCGCGCCGCGCAATGGCGGAACGCGACGGTCGCGTTTCCCGGCCTGCCGCAAGGCGCATTGGCTCGGCAGCCCCCGCCCGCGGCAGGCCGGGCAACACCTAACTAAAGGTCATGCCAATCACGGACGGACCTAGCCAAGGTCGAACTGTCCCTCCTTGACGCCGCGGATGAAGGCTCGCCATTCCCCGCACGCGAAGAGGAGATGGCCATCATCCGGGTTCTTGGAGTCGCGGACAGCGACGGTGTGAACCGCCATTGCAACCTCGACGCAGTTGCTGTTGGCGTGGGCACTGTAGGAACTCTTCCGCCAGGCCGCGCGAACAAGATCAGACGCGGTCATTTGTCGCACCTCTCGATCGATCGTCAAAGCTCCTTGCGGACAGTGAGGATGAATGCTGCCGTTTCGCTGAGGGACAGCGCGGTGGCACGCAGATGATTGAAGATCAGGTTATGGCGGTCCACCTCCTCGATGTTTTCGACGTACAGGCAACTGGTGAGATCGGTAATGTAGGCGACGTCGGGGTCGGCTCGCTCGGGAAACCCGAGGATCGCGAATGGATTTCCCATTGCCGGGTGAGCTCCCGCGCCGAAGGGCAGCACCTGTATCGTCACATTCGGCAGGGAGCTGAACTCGAGCAGATGATCCAGTTGGTGGCGCATCACGCCTTCGCCGCCCACCCGGCGACGCAGGGCCGCCTCGTCAATGACGGCCCAAAGCTCCGGCGGGCTGTCACGGGTAAGCAGTGGCTGACGTTCCATACGGAGTGCTACCCCGCGCTCGATCTCTTCATTCGTGGCATTCACGCCTCCGCCGCGGATTACGCAGCGTGCATAACCCTCGGTCTGTAGCAGGCCGGGAATGAGATCAACTTCGAAATTGCGGATCTCCGACGCGGCCGCCTCCAGCCCAACATAGGTGGCGAACCACGGCTGCATCGTGTCGCTGTACGCGTGCCACCAGCCTTTTTGCCGCGAATCACGGGCCAGCTGGACGAGCCCTTGGCACTCTTCCTGCTCGACACCGTACAGCTCAAGCATGTCCCGTACGTCGCGCGGCGCGACCGAGACCCGGCCGGTCTCCACCCTGCTGATCTTGGACGCGGAACATTCGAGGTGTTCGGCCACCTCTTCACAGGTCAGCCCGGCAGAATCACGCAACCGGCGCAGTTCGGCCGCCAGTCGCCTGCGCCGCACCGTCGGGCTTTGCCCGTCAGGCATCTGTCGCCTCCCATCAGCAGGCACATGCGTGCCACGTGATCACACCGTCGGCCCGATTTGACGCCATTGCGCTGGACATCCCCGTATCGGCCCCGGGAACCAATCCGCCTACGGCGCTGATTAGTAGTTCCACGAGCGCAAAGCGAATTTCCGAATGCATGTTGCAGCCGACCCACCTGCGAGGCATGCTTTACGAATCACAACTCTACGGGGTTGCACGGATACCAGGGGTGACTACCATGACGATGGAAGCTCAACGGGCCAGGAGTACCGCCGAGTTGCAGCACGGCTATCTCGAAGCCCTGGCCGCGGAACTCAGCGGGTACGGGCTGCGCGCCACGCTACATGCGCCGGTTGGCCGGATCCCGAGCCTGCATGTGGTCAATCCGGCGGCAAGCGTGCTGGCGGAGAATGTCTTCGCGGCCTGCGGACGCGACGACACATGGTGGTTCTGGTGGTCGTGGGCGGAGCGGATCGCGGTCGCCGACGACGCCGAGGGAGCGGCCGTGCGTGTCGCCCAGGTCCTCGCCGCCCCGCACGAGTAGCGGGTCGTCAGCCAGCGACACTTTCGCGGTACTTTCCGGGAATTACCCAGAAACGATCTCGTCCGGCTCTAACGTACCGTCATCGGTGCCGCCGGGCGCGGGCGACGTTCTCGCGACTCAAAGACACCGCCTGAAAGTGAGCGTTCAATTTCCTCCTGCAATATATGCGCGTTTACACTTGGCCCTGGGGGAAAACTTGGCCGCCACACCCGGCTCGCGTCGGCCAGGAACCGTGTCTCATCGCCGCGGAGGATGCGTGACCAGGACGACTGAGGCGGGTGCCACGTTTGGTGTATTCGGTACCACAGGAACGCTCACTGTCACCCGCCCAGAGACGATCACAGCCGCGCGTGGCATCGTGGCTGCGGAGCTTGAAAATATCGATCTCGCCTGCAGCAGGTTCAGGGAAGACTCGGAGCTTTCGCGTCTGAACGCCGCGGACGGTGCCGCCACCAGGGTCAGCGAACTATTCGCCGAGGCGCTTGAGGTCGCCCTGCGCGCCGCGCGGCTCACGGATGGCGACGTCGACCCAACCTGCGGGCGCGCGCTGATCGAACTCGGTTACGATCGCGACTTCGCCGAGATAAGCCCGGCGAACATCCGGATCACGCCAGTTGCGGCGCCGGTGCCTGGCTGGCGCCGCATCGGCTATGAGCCGCTGCTGCGGCTCGTCCATGTTCCCCAGGGCATCGTGCTCGACCTCGGTGCGACCGCGAAGGCATGGGCCGCCGACCGCTGCGCCACCAAGGTCGCGGAGACCCTGGACTGCGGCGCGCTTGTCAGCCTTGGCGGGGACGTCGCGGCGGCGGGGCCCCCGCCAGCGCATGGATGGCGGATCCGCGTCACCGATGACCACGCTGCCGACGACAGCGCTCCAGGTCAGACGGTGATCATACACAGCGGAGGGCTCGCCACATCGAGCACCACTGTGCGCACCTGGCCGCTCGGATCCTCCCGGCGCATGGTCCACCACATCGTGAATCCGGCCACGGGCGAGTCGGCATGCTCGCGTTGGCGAACGGTGAGTGTAGCGGCCGCAACCTGCGTGGACGCGAACACGGCGAGCACCGCGGCGATCATCCGCGACGACCGGGCACCGCAGTGGCTGGAGAGCCTCGCCCTTCCTGCGCGGCTTGTCGACGTGGACGGTCGCGTCGTGCATACCGCCGGCTGGCCAGATGATCCCGACGCCGCGGGCGCACCGCAGGCCTGAGGCCTCACCAGGCGGCGATCACCGTCGCGATCTCGGCGATTTGCTGCACGACCGCGTCTGGCGTCGCGCCGTCGAACCGCGGCACGGCACTATGCGGGACGTGCACGGTGCGCATCCCCACACTCTGCGCACCGTAGATATCGTCATACAGCCGGTCACCGACAAAGACGCACGCGCCAGGATCAGCGACACCGATGGCGTCCATGACGGCACGGAAGGCAGCCTGATGCGGTTTGGTCATGCCGAGTTCGCTGCTGTAGACGGCGCCATCGATCAGGCCGAGGACACCGTCGCGGGCGAAGATCTGCTCGTGCATGGACCTTGGCCAGAGCGTGTTGGAAAGCACGCCCACCTTGATGTTGCGTGCCCGCAAGCCCCGTAGCAGGCCAGGCACATCCGGATCGGTGAAGGTGTGCGGCTCCCACACGGCGAAATACGTCGTGATCAGTGCTTCGGCGGCTGTCACACCCGCACGCTGGAAGAGATCGTCCAGGGTCGCGCCGCGGTGGTCGCGCTCCGCGGCCTGCCAGAGCGCCGCCTCCGCGGCGACGATCGTGGCCGCCATTTCTGCGGCGGACGGCGCGCCGAAATGGGCCGCGCACACATCACGCCAGAGCGCCTCGTGATCCACCGTGTGCCAGGGGGTGAGCGTCCCGCCCCAGTCGAAAATTACCGCTTTCACCGCCATGGCCGCATTCTAAGAGGCCGCGCGGACCGGGGGGTGGCCGCGCTTCTCGGTGCGCGCCCTTCGGCACGACGGAGCGGGTCATCCGCGCCTCGGGCGGGGCCGCCTCGGGCGGGGCCGGGCACGGACAGAGCCGGGCACGGACAGAGCCGGGCACGGGCGGGGCCGGGCACGGGCGGGGCCGGGCACGGGCGGGGCCGGGCACGGACAGAGCCGGGCGATCCCGCCCTTGGTAGCCGTCACGTTATATGAGTCCGGGTGTCCCTGCTGGGCGCCCAGCAGGGACCGAAGCGGCAGGCGGGACTTGCCCTTTCAAGATCGGCCGGTGGGCGGAGAGGGCTGAGCCCGACACCCGATGAAATGAGTCACCCGCGATCATGCGCGCCGAGCAAGTGGCTGCCAAGACACTTCCGATTCAGCCAGAACCATGCTGCTGCGGTGCTTGCCTCTTATCGGCGCTGAAACCGCGCGCATGTATCGCCTGTCGTTTGTGGCGGCCCCGTCTGCGCCATGGCGCGCGTGCCTGCCCGTGGCTCAGGGGGGCACCGCCACATGACAAGATAGTGACCGACTCAACTCTCACGTATCAGTTCATGGTGACAACTAAGCGGAATATTGGGGTGTACGGGGCCAGACTCATTCACGAAACTGACGTCTTCGTTGTCTTACTATTAATATTCGGCCACCCAGATTGTAAATGAAACCTAAGGTTTACCCCTCTGCTGGTAGTGTCGCCTCTCAGACCGCGCCTTGGATTACGTCCTCCAGGGAAACTGGGGATATGTCGGTCTATCGGGACAGTTCATGCCCGGAAAGCACGATTTCTCAAAAAGGGGGCAATGTATGAAGAAGAGCCACGCGGCCAGCGTCCTGGTCGCGGTCTCGGCGACGGTCATGTGGATGGGGACGGCCGCTTTTGCTGCCACCGGATTCGCCGGGCACCCGCTCACCGCGGCTGGCGCGGCCGCGCACTCCGTCCGCGCTCTCACCACCAGCGCTACCAGGTGCGACGGTGACCATGACAGCGACGACGTGGGCTGCGGCACCGCCAACGCGTGCGACGGCGACCATGACAGCGACGACGTGGGCTGCGGCACCAAGAGCGTGTCGGGCAAGGGCGATGGCGACCACGACAGCGACGACGTCACCCCGTCTCGCCACTGCGGTACCGACCGCGACCGTGACGACCGCACCGGCCGCCCGAGCGACCACGACGGCGACGTATGCGGCCGCGGCTGACGATTTCCTTTTGCTGACCTGATGGCCCGCCATCACGTAGCGGCCGCGCGCCGGGCTCCCTCCGCGGAGCCCGGCGCGCGGCGCTAGCCGCGCAGCCCGGCGCGATCACGCGCAGATCCTGCGCGGCTACTGGGACTGGAGCGAGATCGTCACCCTCGGCGCCAGCGATCGTTACCCGGTGATCGCACCGTTCTCGCACGGGTTCGGGATCAACGCCGGGCTGCTCGCCTGCGTGCTGCGCGGCGCGACGCTGATCCCGGTGGCGGTCTTCGACCCGGACGCACTGATGGACCTGATCGAGCGCATGCGCGTGAGCGTACTTGCCGGGCCGCCGACGCTGTTCGACCGACTGCTTGACCGCCTGGAGGGCGGCGAGTACGACGTGTCCTTGCTCCGGGTGGCGATCTGCGGCGCCGCGGCGGTACCGCCCGAGCTCAGCAGGCGGCTCGTCGGCGAGGCGGGCGTCGAGCGGATGATCAACGCGTACGGCCTGATCGAGGGCACGGTGGTCTCGATGACCCGGGCGGGCGACCCGGTCGAGGTAATCGCCGCCACGGCGGGACGCGCAGTGCCCGGCGTCTCGATCAAGATCGTCGACGACGCGGGCGCGGAGGTGCCCACTGGCGCACGCGGCGAGATCCTGGTGGCCGGCTACGGGGTGATGCGCGGCTACTGGCAGGACGAGGACAAGACGGGGGACGCCGTGGACGCCGGCGGCTGGCTGCACACCGGCGACATCGGCACGCTCGATGGCCTTGGCAACCTGGCGATCGTGGACAGGAAGAAGGAGATGTTCATCGTCGGCGGCTTCAACGCCTATCCGGCGGAGATCCAGGCGCTGCTGCTGCACCACGGCGGTCTCGCCCAGACCGCCGTGATCGGCATCCCGATCCCGCGCTCGGCGAGGCCGGCTGGGCCTATGGGGTGCCGCGGCCCGGGATCGCCGTGAATCCGGCCGACCTGCCTCCTGGGCGCGGCGAACATGTCGAACTGCAAGGTGCCGCGGCGGGTACTCGTCGTCGACGCGCTGCCGGTGAACGCGAACGGCAAGGTCGACAAGGAGGCCCTGCGCCGTGCCGCCGCGGGCGAGGCCCCGGCTGACCACGTCCTGGCGCCGACCCTGTCCTTGGGGCTGGCCCGTCCTGGGGGTGGCCCCTTCCTTGGGGCTGGCCCCTTCCTGAGGGTGGCCCAGTCCTGAGAGCCGGCCCTGTCCTGACGCTGGGCGGTCCGGCAATCACCAGTGGCCGTAGTGGATGACCTCACCGGCGCTGCGGCGCGGCATCCGGTGCGCCGAACTGACCGGGTCGGTAGGGCCCCCGGCCGATCCCGTCTCGCCGTCATGACCGATCGCGATCGCGCCGATCGGGTGGTAGCCAGCCGGGACGCCGAAGGCCGCGAGGAATGGCGGCACGGCCTCGGGCACGATACCGAAATACAGTGCGCCGAGCCCTTCGTCCACGGCGGTCTGGAGGATGAGCAGTGCCGCCATGCCCGTGTCGATGTACCAGAACGGCACCGGCCAGCGCGCCTCGTCGCGATCGGTCCAGCCCTTATCAGCCATCGCATACCTGTCTAGATAGGCGTCCTTGCACGCGAAAGGGACGATGACAAGTGGAGCGGTCAGCACGGATGACTCGCTGTCTTCACCGATCACCTGCCAGAACCTGGCAAGTTCCGCGGCCCGCAGGACCAGGAATTCCTGGCCTTGGGAGAACCCGGCCGAGGGGCCGCGAACCGCGTTACGCAGCAGGCGCTGGAGGCTCTGCTCAGGCACGGGCTCGCCGGTGAACCTGCGCACCATGTGCCGCTGCCGCACGACATCCTGGAAGTCCATGCGTCAGAACGTATTACGGCCGTGCGCAAACCGCAGGCCACAGGCGAGCGGCCACCGCAGCGGGCCACGGCCGGCTCGCGTCAGCCCAGTGGGCACGCCGGGCGATTTCACTCCGCGAGCCGGTAGACGCGGCGGGCGTTGCCCGCACCGATCATCACGGCGATCCGGTGGGCGTCCGCGGCGGTGAGCATGCCGTCGCGCAGCCAGTCAACCAGTACCTGACGCAGCACGCGCCTGAAGACGACGGCGCCGAGGTAATGCAGCTCAGGCAGCCCGAACGCGTCCGAGGAGTACAGCGCCTTGCCGAACGGGGTGAGTTCGAGGCTCTCGGCGACGACAGCGGGCGCGCGGGCTCCGGTGAAGTTGAGCGCGAGCCCGACATCGCAGTAGACGTGCGGGTAGATCTGGGCGAGGTAACCGGCCTCGCGGTGGTACGGATAGCAGTGCAGGAGCATCAGCGGCACCCCGGCCGGCTGCGTCGCGCGGATGAAGCGGGTCATCAGCAGCGGGTTGCACCGGTGCAGATCCAGGTCGCGGTCCCCGAATCCGGTGTGAATCTGGACGGGGAGCCCGAGGTCGATCGCCGACCATAGCAGGAACCGCAGCAGGACTGGTGATGTGATCCTGTACCGCTGGGACGGCCCAGAGCCGGATCCGGCGCCCGCCGCGGAGCCTTCGGCCGGCACAGAACCCACGGCCGGCACAGAGCCTCCAGGCGGCACAATGCCCTCGGCCGGCGCGGAGCTTTCGGCCTCGCGCAGCCAGCGGGCTGCCGCACGGCGGACGTCGGCGTCAGTCGGCCGCCCCGGGTCGAAGTCGAGGCCGTAGCGGTAGGCGACGATGGACTTGACCGCGACCGCCCCGGACGCCGCCGCGGCGAGCGCCGCCGGGTAACGCGTGACGAACTCTGCCGGGCTCGCGCCGGACGCCGCGAGTTCCTCGGCGACCTGCTCGAGCCTGACCACGGCTCGCGCATGCGCGCCCGCCGCGTCGGCAAACTCGGCCACGCTGTTCAGTTCGGCCTGACCGTAGCCGGTGTCGACGAGGAATTGGGTGACCGCGGCGGCACGCAGCAAGCGCCTGCTGACCTCGGCCACGCCCAGTTCCCGCCTGCGTTTCAGGTACTCGGCCGGCTCGGCGTACGGGGCGAGCCCGAGGACCGGCGGGCACCACCGGCGCAAGCTGAGGCCGAGCTGGGTGTCGAAGAATGTGGTGCCCGCCGGCGCTGGATCACTGGATTCCGTGCTGAGCAGCTCGAATTCCCGTCGGCTGAGGTCCCTGCTGACCACGCTGTGGCAATGGTGGTCGACGAGCAGGAGATCGTCCAGGTCACCCAGATCGTGCCACTCGCCCTGCGTGGTCATGGGCGGCAGAGCTTCGGCAGCGCCAGCCAGCCGGCGGCGCGACCACACCCGGCGGCGCGACCACACCCGGCGGCGCGACCACACCCGGCAGCGTCGGCACACCCAGCAGCGTCGGCACGCAGGCCGACGGCGTGGGCAGGGCCAGTGGAGCCGCGGTCACCGCGATCACCGCAGCGGCGCGGGGAGGGGCTCGGCGTGCACTACGAAGAGGCGGGAAACGGCCCGGGTGAGCGCCACATAGAGGCGGCGAAGGCCGCTGTGCCCTACGCCGGTGATTCTGGCCGGCTCCACGACGATGACCTGATCGAACTCGAGGCCCTTGGCGAGCGTCACCGGGACGATCGCGAGCCGCACATCCGGATCTTCGTCCGGCGTGGCCCCGCCGGTCAGTTCGGCGTCACCGCCGAGGACCACGTGCCGCAATCCGGCGCGCGTCAGCGATCTGACCAGCGCCGGGACCTGATCGTCAGCACCGATCACACCCACCGAGCCCGGCTCCGCGAGGGCCCTGCGGCTGAGCTCCACCACCCGGCCGCCGAGCGCGGCCGCCTGCGCCGTAACGACCTCAAGCGAGCCGGGCGACTGGCGCACCGACGCCGCGGGCGCAAGCCCAGGAGCGATGTACGGCAGCAGCCGGCTCGCGTAGTCGATGATCTGCCTGGGCACCCGGTAGCCCTTGTCGAGCACGCGCATGTCCGCGTCCGGCTTGCCCAGATGAGAGAGGAACTCCTGCCAGCTCTGACTCGCCCACGGCGTGGTGCCCTGCGCGATGTCGCCGAGCACGGTCGCGGAGCCGGTGGTGCAGCGGCGGCCGATCGCCCGGCATTCCATCGGGGACAGGTCCTGCGCCTCGTCGACGACCACGTGGTTCAGACTCGCTGTCCGCTCGATGAGATCCGCGGCCTCGTCGATGAGCACCGTGTCGGCCGCGGTCCAGGACGCCGACCGAGGGCCGCGCGGCGGTGTGGCCCATCGGATCGCCTCCTGCTCGGCCGACGTCAGCACGCCGTCTGCGGCCGTCGCGAGCAGGCCTGGATCTGACAGCACCCGCATGACGAGCCGCACCGGGTTCACCGCGGGCCATGTCGCGTCGACGGTGGTCTTTACCGGCCTGGCCCGCCGGACCGAGTCGTGAGTCCGGTCGTCGCACGGCTCACCGGCCGACTCCATCCGGGTCAGGATCACGTGCGCGATCCGGTGGCCGAGAAGCTCACGGCCCGCACCGTAGCGCACCCCACGCTCGCGTAGCTCGTCCACAAGCTCGGCTATCTCATATGCGGGCACACGCCAGCGCCGTACGCCGCGCGGTAGCACGAGCGGCTCGGCTGGAACCGTGATGTGCGACCAGAGCGCACGGCGAAGGACCTCCGCCATGCGTGCGTCACCCTTGACACGTGCTGCCTCGCCCGCGTCACCGGCGACGTTCGTGGTTGCGGCATGGTGACCTGGCTCGGCGGCACGTATCTGGACCGGCGACGCGGCGGCCGTCTTTCCGACAAGCTCGCCCACGGTGACCTGGCTGACGTCCATCTCACCGAGGGCGGGAAGAACGCCGCGGATGTAGCCGAGGAAGGCCCGGTTGGGCCCGACGACTAGGACTCCGCCGCGGCGCATCCGCTCGGGGTAGGCGTAAAGCAGATACGCGACGCGGTGCAGCCCGACAGCGGTCTTACCGGTGCCTGGCGCGCCCTGTACACACACCGTCTGGCCAGCGTCTGCGCGAACGATGTCGTCCTGGTCCGGCTGGATCGTCGCGACGATGTCGCGCATGGGGCCCACCCGCGGCCGCTCGATCTCCTCGACCATGATCCGGCTGGTGAGTGTGGCATCTCCCCCGGAATCGGCGGTTCCGGGGGCACGGGCCCCGGCATCGGGGCCGGCAAGCCGGGGGGTGAAATCCTCGTCCTCGAAGGCGGTGAGCTCAGCGCCCGAGAAGCCGAACCTGCGGCGCAGCGACACCCCCATCGGCGTGGCCGGGCTGGCGCGGTAGAACGGCCGCGACACGGGCGCGCGCCAGTCGATCACCATCGGATGGCCCTGCTGGTCGTGGACGTGGCGGCGACCGACGTGGAAGCGCTCGGCGGGCGGCCCGGGGTAATCGAGGCGGCCGAAGAACAGTGGCGTGCCTGGAATGTCCTTGAGCGCTTCCGCCCGCCGGTACAGATCGGCCTTCAGGTATTCCTCGGAGACGGGGTCACCGCCGAGCGCCTTGAGCGAAAGCACGTTCTCGCGCATGAGCTGGAGGAACTCGCGCGACGCCTGCAAATGGGCCCGTTCCGCCGCCAGGACGGCGTCGCCATGGCCCGGATCAGGCGGGTCTGGGTGGACAAGAGCGTCGGGGTCGGCTGTCTCCTCGTCTGCTTGCTTGGCTGCGCGCACGACGCATCTCCTTCGAATGTGGAGGGAGTGACGGCACAAGAAACAAGAACATACCAGTGCATGGCGCTCTGGTCAGCTTAATAACGGCCGCAGAACCCTTTCGACGGCGCGTGCTGCGCCGTGGATGTGGACGGACAACCACTGGCCTGCGACCGCGATCGCGCGCGAGACATCCGTGCCGACGCGCGTGGCCACCTGTTGCCCGCGCCCATCTGTTGTGGCAATGGCGCGTGGCAACGGCTTGCTTTCATGATCGCGGTAACCTTTCCGCACATAGTAAACATTCCGAAATAAAGTGAGTTTGCGGCGTGTCGCGGGTCTGTCATGTGTTACGGGCGGGGATGGTGATGCCGGCGGCGGCGGCGTGGTCATAGAAGTCCTGGAGGGTGCGCAGCGTGGCTGGGCCGGGGGGGATGGTGATGTCGTGCTGGCGCAGCAGTTCGGCGGTGGTCTTGACGGCGGCGGTGAGGGTGTCGGTGGAGACGCTGAGCAGGTAGGCCAGCGCGTGCAGGGGCAGGCCGTGGCGCTGGCGCAGGATGGTGGCCAGGATCTGGGCGGCCAGGGGGAGCCTGGGCGGGGCCGGGCGGGCGGGGCGGCGGCGGGGGCGGCCGCGGGCCAGGTGCAGGCGCTGTTCGCGGGCGGCGGCGGCGGGCAGTTCGAGGCGGGCGGCCAGGGCGGCGAGGTCGTGGCGGGTTATGCCGGTCAGCGCCGGGCTGGCCAGGGCGTGCAGGGCCTGGCCGCGGGTGGCCTGGGCCGGGGGGGCCGGCGGGGCGGGCGGGGGGCTGGCCGGGGCGGGGCCGGGATCGGGGTGCAGGGTGTAGTTCCACTCGCCGTGGAAGCCGTGGCGGGTTAACGCGCGGTCTTCCAGGTCGCGCATCTGCTGGCCGCTGACCTGGGTCCCGGTGGGGTAGGGGTTGTGGTCCAGGACGGCGGTGACGGTCAGCCCGGTGGCGGTGGTGACGGCGCCGATGGTGTTGACGATGACGTCGTGGCTGGTCAGCGGGCGGCCGCGCCAGGCGAGGGTGATCTGGGAGAACAGCCGGTGCTCGATCTTGTTCCACTTGGAGGTGCCGGGCGGGAAGTGGCAGCAGGTAATCTCCAGCCCGGTCTGCTGCGCGAGGGCGGCCAGGCCGGCCTTCCAGGCGCGGTTGCGCCAGCCGTTGTTCCCGCCGGCGTCGCAGGTGACCAGCAGCCGCTCCGCGTGCGGGTAGGCGTCCTTGCCGATGAGGTCCCACCAGCGGCGGACCGATTCCACCGCGAACGCGGCGGTGTTGTGGTCGGTGCCCACGTTGACGAACCCGGTGTTCGCGCCCACGTCGCAGGCCCCGTACGGGATCGCGTGCCCAGCCTGCTCATCGGGGAAGCTGTGGCTGCGCACGGCCACCGGATCCCCCCGGGGCCGCCATTCCCGCCCCGCCTGGGCGTACTCGCCGACCTGCTCTTTCTTCTTGGCGTCCACGCTGATCACCGGCTGCCCGGCCGCCAGGTGGCCGTTGGCCTGCGCGGCAATGTAGCGGAACTGGGAGTCCCGGTCCGGGTGCCGCTTCCCCTCGCTGACCTTGGCGTTGGACTGCGTGCTGAACCCCGCCTCGTGCAGCAGCCGCCAGGCGGTCTGCGGGCTGCACCGGTGCCCAGCAGCGGTCAGCTCCCCGGCCAGCTTCTTCACGCTCTTGGTCGTCCACACCAGCGGCGACTCCGGATCGCCTCGCGTGGAATCCTGCACCAGGCCCAGCAGCGCAGGCACCAGGCCGGGGTCGGCCTCGGCGAGCTTCTTGCGCCCCGCGCCCGGGCGGCGGATCCGGCCTCCCGCCACAGCCTGCCCGGACCCCAGCTCCGCCGCCCCATCCGCCACCGTCTGCCACGACGCCCCGGTCATCTTCGCCACCGCGCCGGTCCCGCCGTCCCCCGCCGCCCGCGCGACCGCCCCCAGCACCAGCCGCCGCGACTTCTCATCCAGCTCCGGCAACAGCAGCCCCAGCTGCGGACCCATCAGCCCAAGAAGTTCCGCATTCGCGCCCATACCAGAATCCTGGCACGCGACACGCCACAAACTCAGCTAATTTCGGAATGTTTACATACCGCGGAGAAGTTACCGCGATCATGAAACAGAGCCACACCCAGGGGTCATCGGTGCCGCGATGGCGCCACCAACGGGCCAACCACTGGCCCTGCAACCGCGATCACGCGCGTGCCAGGGTCAGGCGAGCACACCCAGCGACGGGCCGGGGTCAGGCGAGCACGCCGACCAGGGTGCTGGCCAGTTCACTGGCCAGCATCGGCACGACCTGCGCCCAGTCCCCGACGATTCCGACGTCGGCCGCGTCGAAGACGGGCGCGCCCGGATCTGTGTTCACCGCCACCACAAGACCGGCGCTGCGAGTTCCCACCATGTGGTTGAACTTGCCCGACGCACCGAGCAGCAGGTAGACGGCTGGCGAGACGGCGCGTCCGGTGATCCCCACCTGGCGGCTGCGGGGCAGCCAGCCCGCGTCGGTCACCTTCCTGGTGCCCGCCAGTTCCGCACCGAGCGCGTCGAGCAGCGGCGTCAGCTCTCCGTAACACGCCGGGTCGACTCCCTGGCCCACGCATACCACCGAGGTCGCGAGCGCGAGCCGTGCCGGCTCGTCGTTGGTCCGCCGCTCGCTGAGCGTGACCCTCCCGCGCGGCGTGATCGAGCGCTGCTCGACCACGGCGGTGCCCGCGTCCGAGCGCGGGCCCAGCAGGGGCAGGACGCCGGCCCGCACGGTGGCCATCTGAACCAGCGAACGTGCGGTTACCGCGGCGACGAGTTGCCCGCCGAAGGCGGGCTTCCAGCTCACGAGCCGGCCTTCCGCAACTTCAAGGCCCACCGCGTCACCGGTGAGCCCGGCGCCGAGCGCGGCAGACACCCGGCCGGCCACCTCACGGCCCCATGAGCTACTCGGTGCGAGGATCGCCCATGGCTGGCTGCGCTGTCCATCCGCCTGGCGGCCGACCGGCCGCTGTGCCCATGCCGCGACCGCGGTCGCGACGTCCTCCGCCTGCACATTCTGTGCTGCGCTGCTCTCGGCCACAGCGCCCAGGGACACAGCACCCTGGGCCACAGCGCCCAGGGACACAGCACCCTGGGACACAGCACCCTGGGACACGGCGCCGTGGGTAACAGCGCCCTGGATAGCAGCGCCGCGGGAAGAAGTGTCGGCTGGAGCGGTGCCCGCTGGAACAATGCTCTCCGCTGCGCTACCCCGGGCCGGACCCCCGGCAGCGCTACCCCCGGCCGGACCCACGGCGGCGATGCCATCGGTCGCGGCGCCCGCTGCTTGCACATTCTCCGCGCGGAGCGCGACCACCCGGTCCGCTCCTTGCGCCCAGGCGTCCCGCGCCAAGGCAAGCCCTTCCTGCGCGCCAGCAACTTCGGACGGCGCGAGCGGCGTCAGCAGAGTGACGTGTCCGCCCAGGTCGGCTGCGAGCCTGGCCGCGGCACCGAGCAGTTCCGCGTTGGCCCGCGATCGTCCAGGCTCCGCGATCACCGCCACGACGGGACCATCCCCGCCGGCCAGCGGCACCTGTGCGATCGGCGCGTCACGCGGCAGCCGTTCGGCTGACCGCTTGATCAGTTCCGCGGCCCGCCGCACCTGCTCCGTGAGGGTGCCCGCCAGCATGATTCGGCGGCGGTCGTGCGCGAGCAGCCGCACCTCGCCAACCTCGGTCGGGCTGCCCTTCTGCCCCCACGGCCCGCCGCCGAGGTCGGCCGCGGCCACCACGCGGATCCGCCCCGCCAGCTCGCCGCGTTCTGACGGCGGCACCTTGCAGGGCGCGCAGAGACGCTCCGCCGCGGTGAGCAGCACAGGCAACCGGACCGCAGCGGTCACGAACCCGTCATCGAGCTCGCAGCCTGCGGTGACCAGATCACCCTCCAGGCTCAGCTCACGCACTCCGGCAAGGAACGGCAGGCCAAGCAGTTCTGCGAGCTGCGGACCCACCTGCCCGGTGTCACCGTCGACCGAGTTGAGGCCGGCAAGTATCAGGTGGTACGGCCCACTGCGGGTGATCGCACCGGCGAGCGCGCGCGAGGTCGCGAGCGTGTCAGATCCCGCGAACGCCGGATCACTCACAAGCACGCCATCGTCGGCGCCCCAGGCGATGGCCTCGGCGAGCACCTCCGCCGCCTGCGGCGGCCCAAGCGTGAAAACGGTACAGCTACCGCCGGTGGCACGGGCCAGCTCGACGCCCTTGGCAATGCCGCGGCGGCAATACGGGTTGATTTCGGCCTCGGCGCCGTCACGTGCGAGCCTGCCGTCCGCACCGAGGCGCAGGTCGTCGAATCGGGGAATCTGCTTGGCGAGCACCGCGATACGGAGCGGCATCATCATGCGTGCCCTGCCATTCCTCGCCTCTCGCTTGGCTGGTCATTCGATGGCTGGTCATTCGATGGCTGGTTAGCCGCCGGCTGGTCAGTTGCCGCGCACGCCCGCCACTGCACGAGTGTGCACTCGTCGTCGACGTCAGCGAACACAGCCTCCACCCGCATTCCCGCCGTGATGGTTCCCAGATCGCGGAGGTGAGCTCGCCACGGTCATCGGAAATCATGATATTTCCATACATCAGCAGATCGTCGCCGTCGTCGAGGCGGACGAGGGCGACAGCGTAGGGCACCTGGCCGGCCAGCGAACGCATGAACACGTGGTGGCTGACGATCCAGCTCTGCACGGTCCCGGTGCCAGCCGCGGGTACCCAGGAGGCGTCACGGTCCTGGCAGGCGTGGCAGATGGCGCGGGGAGCGAAGCGCAGCGCGCCGCAGCCCAGGCACCTCTGTATCACAAGCTCGTGCCGCCTGACTGCCTCCCACCAGGGCGCGGAGTCACGATCGGGCGTGGGCCGCGGGCGGCGCGAGAGGTTCACCCGCCCGCCCGCAAGATCAGGGCCGAGGTTGCCGCGAGCACGTACCCCGGCTGCGCGGTGGACAGCGCCACCTCGGCACCGGGCACCTGCCTGGCCCCGGCCGTCCCGCGAAGTTGCGCCACCGCCTCCGCCAAGTGGTTGATGCCGTGCACATAGCCCTCCGACAGAAACCCACCGTGCGTGTTCACCGGGATCGTGCCGCCGATCCTGGTCGCGTGACGTTAGGTGAGCCGGGCCGGATGTGTCAATGGCCGCCAGTCCCACAGCCGACGGGCTGGCGAGCAGACAGACGGCCCCGGGACGTGCGCGGGTGCCGCGGCCTGACACCGGGACATCGCGGCTCCTATCGTCCAAGCAAGCGCTTGGTAAAGAAGCCCGGTGATGCGCGAAGCCGCCGCGTCGGCCCGCGAAGCCGCCGCGTCGGCCCGCGAAGCCGCCGCGTCGGCCCGCGAGGTGGCCGCGCCGCCCCGGCGGGTAACGGCAGGCCCGCAGCGCCACATCGGTTGCCCGTCTTAGACGCGCGCACGGCCGGGCTTGCCGTGGCAGCGCATACTGGCATGCGTGATTCGATGGAGCCGATGAGCGTCAATGACGGTTCGCGCGAGGAGCCCACGGAGCCGGTACACGTCGCCGGGCTCGGCAGCATCGACGCGATGCGTTTCCGCAGCGTGCTCGGCAGGTTCGCGACTGGTGTGGTTGCCGTTACCGCCATCGACCCTGCCACCGGCCAGCCCACCGGGCTCGCGGCGAACTCGTTCACGTCGGTATCGCTCAACCCGCCCCTCGTCGCTTTCTGCGTCGCCCATACGAGCACGACATGGCCAAAGGTGCGTTCGGCGGACCGGCACTGTATCAACATCCTGGCCGAGCACCAACGGGAGATCTGCCTGCAGCTCGCCACCAAGGGCGGCGACAAATTCAGCGGGCTGACCTGGACCAAGTCGCCGGGCGGCCATCCGGTGCTCGACGGTGCGGTCGCCTGGCTCGAGTGCTCACCTGAGGCCGAGTACGAGGCGGGCGATCACGTCATCGTCGTCTGCCGTGTGCATAACCTGGACAAGCACCATGCGGGCGGGCCACTGCTCTTCTACCGCGGTGGCTACGGCCGGTTCCAGGACTAGCGGTCGGGTACGACCTGATTGCCTTGACGGCCGGAGGAACGCGGCGGGACGAACCTGCAGTGGACGAGGACGGTGACCTGACCGCCTTCCACCGCGAAATCCGGGACTGGCTCGATGCCAACCCCACAGGCGAGTTCGCGACGGCGCGCGGCCCCGGCGGCCCGGGCCGCGAGCACGAGGCATGGGCGGTCGTGATCAGTGACAGCCATGAGAGGCGGCTCGGGGAGGCAGCCGAACGGCTTACGCGGGAGACGCACGCCAGGCCGCTGGCAGTGGGCTGTGATGTGACACGGGAGGACCAGGTGCGCGCGCTATTCTCCGCGGCGGTCGAGCGGCACGGCCGCATCGACGTGGCAGTGAACAACGCTGGGCTCGGGGGGGCGGCGGAACTGACCGAGATGACCGACGAGCAATGGAACCGGGTGCTCGATGTGACCTTGACCGGCGCGATGCGGTGTACCCGCGCCGCGCTGCGCTGCGGCAGATGATCCCGCGGAGGTCCGGGGTGATCGTGAACAACGCCTCCGTGCTGGGCTGGCGTGCACGGGCAGGACAGGCGCATTACGCGGCCGCCAAGGCCGGGGTTATGGCGCTGACCAGGTGCGCCGCGGTCGAGGCCGCGCCTTCAGGCGCCCGGGTGAACGCCGCGCCGCCGAGCCTGGCCACGCACCCGTTCCTCGCCAAGGTGATGGACGAGCAGACCCTGGCGGAACTGGCCGGCCGCGAGGCCTTCGGCCGCGGCGCGCAGCCGTGGGAGGTCGCGAATGTCATCGTCTTCCTGGCCAGCGACTACTCGTCTTATATGACGGGGGAAATCGTCTCGGTGAGCGGCCAGCACCCCTGAGGCGGGCTGGCCGGCTCCCCTAAGGTGCGGGCCGTCGAGCCGCCCCACCCAGCGCCCTCGCGTCTGCGTGCGCCGCACCCGGGTGGCCGCGAGGACTGCCCACCAGGAAACGTTGCTGACAGCGGGCATTCCGGGCGGGATATCGAACGGATTCGGACCGGCCGTCACGTGGCTGTTGCCCGCTGCCGTCGGGCTAAATGGGCCAGAACTCCAGATAGCGGCCCTGCGCACTACGGACCGTTCACCTTTAGTCCCTTATCCATGACTGAGTGTGAAAAGCCGGGGAACAGGTACGGGGACAGTGTGAAACATGATGTTCGGGGGGACCATGGGACCGCATGTCGCGTACCCGAGAAAACGCGCGGGTGCAGCGGTCGCGGCGGGGGCAGCGGTAGCGGCGACCGCGATCACGTGCGGCGGCTTCGCCGTCACTGTCATCCGCCCCGCGGGCACAGGTCAGCCAGCCGTTCCCCGTCAGGTTGCCCCCGCCGGGGCAGGGCCGGGCGGCCCGGCATGCCGCACCGGCCGCACTCGGCCGCCGGTTCACTGGGTCACCGCGCCAGGGCGGCGGGGCCTCCGGCTCACCACCCCACAGCGGCCCGGCCTCCGGCTCACCACCCCACAGCGGCCCGGCCTCCAGCTCACCACCCCACAGCGGCCGGCCTCTCGGGTCGGGAGTCACCGGGCACGGCGCACGGCGCCAGGTCCCGCAGCGCCGCGTCAAGCATGCCGCACGGGACGCGGTCCCCTGGCGCCGCGTCACGAGCCGCCGCGATCGCGGGCGGGTCGGGAGCACTTTCGCACGACACCCGGTCCAAGGACGCCGGGCACTCAGGCACGGGTTTCCGAGCCGCCCCAGGCGGGGCGCGCCCGGGCGTGAAGGACCCGGACACAGAGGACTCGGACACAGAGGACTCGGACACGGGAGGGCCAAGGCGCGGGCCCCCCTGGTCCGGGCGCTTTCGGTACTGAGCCCGCGGGAACCGGGGCGGCAGGAACCAGGCCCGCAGGAACCAGACCTGACGGAACCAGACCCGCCCGCACCAGGCCTGAGGGAACCAGGCCTGAGGGAACCGAGCCTGAGGGAACCAGGCCCGCGGGAACCGGGCTTGCGGGCGCGAGATCAGCCGGCGCCCATCTGCGCGTCTGGATAGATCCGGCTGGCGTCACCGGCGCCGCACAGGCTGGCAATGCCGTCGCGGTCGCGTCGCCCGGTGGCGCCGCTGCCTACCTGATCCGCATTCTTCCGCTGCGAGCACTTGTCCGTGGGGTGACGATCACCGCTGCCGCCCGTCCAACGGGCATCACGGTGACAACCGGCTGCGCGGACGCGGCCGGGCAGTCCGCCGCCACATCCATGCCGGGAGTGCGCGCCGGTAAGACGTCCGCACCTTCAGTTGGCGGCACCGCACCGGCGGACGGGGCAACATCGTCTCGGACCGTCCGCGATGCGCTCGGCCAGGCACTTCCCGCGGCGGCTGACGGCCCGCGACGGGCCGTTGCCACGTGCACGTTGGGCCCCACTAGCGCGGTGAGCGCCGCTACCGCAGGCGTGCTCGTCACGGCGCGGATTCCTGGACGCATCCCGGTCGGCACCCATGTCACGTTGATCGTCGGGGTGGCAGAAGCGGAGGGCGCGAACCTATCCGGGCCTGCGGGAACACGGGCGTGCGCCGCGGACGCGGACGGCGCGTGCGCGGGGCGCGGACGGCGCGGAGGGGGAGGCGCGGACGCGGACGGCGCGGACGCGGACGGCGCGGACGCGGACGGCGCGGACGCGGACGGCGCGGACGCGGACGGCGCGTGCGCGGGCGCGGTGACCGCGGCGGTCACGTTTCCTGTCGTCGCCCCGGTCACGCCTCCTGCCGCCACCCCGATCACGCCGTCCCGGCCATTCCCACGGCCGACCCGGCCACAACCTGGACGTGGCACCGGCCCGCGTGCAGGGCCCGGCACAGGTCCACGAGCAGGCTCTGGCACCGGAGCCGGCGCGGGCCGCGCAGCACGTCACGGCCGCCCGCATTCGGCACGGACGAGCGGGCTCGGCATCGCGGGAGCCCGGGCGGCCCACTCCAGCCGAGCGCATGGGAACGCAGCAGGCTCACCTGCAGCTCCTGGCATGCAGTACCCAGGCCAGTTGCCACCAGGCCGCCACGGCGGCAACCAGCCAGCGGCGCCGTACCCAGTCCCGTATCCGGTGCCGCAGCAGTCCGTTCCGGCCAACGTTTCCCCTGCTCTGCCCGCGATTCCTGCACAGCCGAGCATGGCGCCGATTGCGCCCCCACCTACCGCCGACGGGGACCTGTCATCTGAGCTGCCGACTGGAAGCGAGGCCTCGGACGGCAGCGAACTGCCCGCCCCGTTCGGCCTGGCAGAGGGCCAGGTCCTCGGCCTCGCGGAAGCTCAGATCCTTGGCCTCGCGCTTGCCCTCAGCGCCGCCCTCGCCGCGCTGCTGCGGCCGTTCGGCCTGGCCAGGCGATCACGCGCGCCATGGCACACGTCCCCTGGTGGTGCGCGCAAGCCGCACGATGCGACAGAAACACACGGTGCGACCGAGACAGATGACGTAGGGAAGCCAGGCGACGCCGGGAAAGCCTGACGTGGAAGACGATCTTCCGGCCCGATGGTCCGGCGAACTCGACCATACCCGGCGAACTCGCTTCCACCGGCGAACTCGCCTCCACCCCGACGAACTCGCCCCTACCGGGTGAGCCAGCGGCAGCCAGGCGAGCAGCGTCAGCCAGGCAAGACGACCGCAAGGGCACGGCAGTGCCGGGCAAAGCCATCACCCGAGCCACAGCGTGAGCGCGAAGTTCAGCACGACGATGCCAATCAGCACGATCAAGATGACCCGGAGCAGTCTGAAACGGCGGCGCCGAGGACGCGACGGGGGGCGCGGGCCGTGTCTGCGGCTGCGAATTGGTCGCCATATCCCTATTCCCCCGGGGCCCTGGCAGTAAGTGCGAATCATGGCAATCTGGGGCAGAACCATGCGAACGGTTCAGCCGGGCGGTTATCGGGACATGGGGCTGTGGCCGGCCATGGCGGCGCCGCCAGCTTCGCCAGGTGTGCAGCGCCCGCAGGCCGGCCACGGCCGGGTGCCTCAGCGGACAAAACCCGGGCGCGAGGCCGGCCAGCGGCCGGAGAATACGGCTCGATATCCGCCTTGTTTCGGTTCTGTGCAGAAGGGACGACGTTCATGGTTGCCGTCAGGTTTACGAACCAGCGGTGACAAAACATGACCTTCATGGCAAGTAGCAGACCGGCTTGACGAGGCGCATACTCACATGCATTGGTGAGCGGCTTGCCCGAGAGCTTGGGCAGCCAGGGGGCGAGGATCTCAGGGTAAGTTTCCGTGGGGGATCAGTTGAATTATTCGTCCATGCGTGCCACCATCTCGCGCCGCGGAAGGTGCACTGGCCCGGATCTCGCGATGCAAATTGGAGGTGGTGAATATGCGTTGCCCAGTGTGCAATCATGACAACCCACCCGATTACCGTTTCTGCGGCTCCTGCGGGCGATCAGCAGCAGAATCCATGGTAGCCGTGCGCCTTGGTACGGCTGAAGCGGACAATTCGCTTGCTACCAGCTTAGCGGCCGATGCGATCCCGCGGCAAGCCGGGACTTTGCCGCCGCACGATCAGGAAAGCCCGGCAAGGAAGGTCAGAGTCAGTGGCCCTGATCGCGAGGTCACGCGCTATCTGTGCGCCGCTGTGAATATTAGTGAAAATCTGGCACGAGACGCCATAGAGCAGGTGCTCGAAGAGCAGAACCGGGCAATCGCAATAACACCTACCACGGACCTTGTCGCCGTGCTTAAGTACGCTCTGCGAGCCAATCGCCGCCGCCTGTTCCGCGACAGCTGGCTTTTCTTCATCCTCTGCGCGCTTGTCGCCGTGGCCATCTTCTCCGGCCATATCCCGCTGGCTGGCCTGGTTCTTATCGCACTGCTTGTGGGGGCATGGCTGACCGTCTTCATCGAGCGCTATGTCCGTTACTTCGGCCCGGCGGCGGCAGGGCTGCGCCCGGGAAAGTTCGACCCCGCCGGTGCGCCCGCACCTGTGCACGACCTCTTCGCCGAGCGGCAGCTTGCCCGGATCGAGCATGTGAGCAAGACGGGCAACGTCACGGTGTACAGCGCGTTCCAGCCGTTCGTCGGGTACGGGAACGTCTACTCGAGCTGGTCGTTCACTGTCGATGTCACCCGGGGCAGGCACGGCGCGGAGCCGACCCCGTTCAACGTGCAGGAGGTCTACGACCACGTGAAGGCGCGCCTCGGCGAACTGGATCTCCCACGCCTCGAGGTGACCAACAGGCTCTTCGTGAATGGCCAGGACATCTACGGTGACCCCCGGTTTCTTCCCGACCCTGATAGCCGTCCCGTGACGCAGGTCGACGACACGCTGCTCCGGGAGCTTATGAGCGTGCCAGAAGAGCGCGCCCGACCGTATCTTACCGTCGGCATGGCGGGATGGCAGGGCGATCTCGTCGTGACCATGTTCGTCCGATTCCTGATGTCGCGCAACTACCTCTTTGTGGAAGCCGCCCACACCGCGGTGCCGCCACTGCGCGCCGAATTCAGGGAAATAGACATGCTGGACACCGGGCCGACTGGCAAGCAGTTCTTCAGGCTCGCGGGCGGGTCCCTGAAAAGTACCATTCCCCGGCTGTTCGGCAGTATACCTGGAATCTTCCATGGGCTACTGCAGGATAACAGACGTAGCAGGAAGCAACATCCCGTCGGCCGAGTGTTCGACTACGGATCTCTGTTCAGTATCCGCCAGGCGGTGGCTGACACCAAGTGGCAACGATACTTCCAGAAATTGGACGGAGAGCAATATACGAAGGTGGTCGAGAAGCGCCTCTTCAATTCGCTCGCGGATTTCCTAATCGATCACGACGTGGATGCGTCCGAATTGATGAGCCGCGGGGAGACCATCATCAACAACGGAGTGATGATCAGCGGCAGGGCGCGCGTCGAGGGAAGCCAGATCGCAGGTGGCCAAGGCCGCGTCAGCGCCGTGATCGCACGGGTCAGCGGCCAGCAAGGCGCAAGCTCGGATGGAGGAAGCTCATGACGCAAGGACAGCCGAACCAGGGCGTCCAGATCAGCGGGTCAGCTCAGGTGAACGCCTCGCAGATCGCCGGCGGGTCGGGTGCCCGGGTCGAGGCACGAAACATCCAGTTCAGCAGTTCGTCAGCGCCGATGGACCTGGGCGAACTGAGAACCGCTCTGACGGCGATAGTCGAGCAACTGCGCGCGCGCCCACCCGGATTGGACGATGCGGCGGCGCTGACAGTCATCGCGGAATCGGCACAGCGAGAGGCGGACAAGGCTACGCCGAGCAAACGGGCGCTTTCCGGCCTCCTCGACGCACTTCTCGCAGGCGTCGGCAAGGTGGCGACGCTCGCCGGCGCCGTGGAGGCCATCCAGCACGCGGTCAGCGTCCTGCTGTAGGGCGGCTCTGCCGGCAGGCCGGCGCTGCTTGCGGCGGCTACCGCCGCAAATGAACGCGAGAGGCAGAACACCAATGACGCGCCGATGCCCCTACTGCGGCCAGTCACTGCCCGCGGAAGCGATCCGCTTCTGCGTCGGTTGCGGACACGTTATCCCGCAGGAATCCGACCTTGAGCCCACCGCGACGCGGATCGCGGCGGACGGCCCACCGCCAGAGCAAAGCCCGCACGCCAGCGGGCGCCACCGGTCACCGAGCCGCGGATGGATCGTCGCGATCACGGCGCTCGTCGTCCTCGCCGCCGGGGGCTCGGCGGCCTTCGCTGTGCTCCACAGCAATCGCGGCCGCGGCGTTCCCGGACGGATAACGACGCCTGGACGGACGCACGGCCAGACGCCCGCGGGCAGTGCCACGCCCGCGGCGAACTCGGAACAGGCCGAGCTTGCGCAAGTCACGCCACTGGTCCAGCAGAGCGTCCCGGCACGTAGCGAGGTAGTCAAGGCCACACAGCAGGTCGGTGCGTGCACGATGACGCCGTCGGACGGGGTCAGCCTCATGACTCAGGCAATCGGCCAGCGGCAGGCAATCATGGGCAGCATCGACTCACTTTCTGTCGACGCAATCCCTGGTGGCCAGGAGATGATCGCAGACCTTAAACAGGCTACTCAGCAGTCAATAGCAGCGGATCAGGGCTTCATGGGCTGGATTCAGGACATCCAGAACGCGCCGGCCTGCCCGATCGACACGTCGCAGGACAGCTCCTACCAGGCCGGCCTGCAGGCATCCCTTCAGGCGATGCAGGCCAAGGAAGGTTTTCTTGCGATATGGAACCCACTCGCGAGTGAATTTGGCCAGCCGACCTTTACCGCCAATGAAATCTGATTCTGTGGCGGCGAGCCGCACGTGCGCCCCGGGAGCAACAGTCACCGCGACCTACTCGCGGCGCCAGCACGCATCAGGCTGTGGCAGGCGATCGCGGCGGCGCCGACCACGTTGAGTGAGTCCACGCCCAACGCCATCGCCTGCGGGCTCATCCGGATGCAGACGGCCTCGTCCGCCTCGTGCAGCCAGCGAGAGGAGAGCCCGTCGCCTTCCGTGCCGAGCAGGAGCGCGACCCGGTCCACCACAGGCACGCTGTCCAACGGGACGGCCGCCTGATCTGGGGTCAGGGCAAGCAGCCGGAATCCCTCCCCGCGAAGCGCGGCAAGGCCGCCGTGCCAATCGGTCATGCGCGCGTACGGGATGACCAGGACCGCACCCATCGAGACCTTCACCGCGCGGCGGTACAGCGGATCGGCACATCTGGGTGACAAGATCACCGCATCGACGCCCATCGCCGCCGCACACCTGAAGATCCCCCCGACGTTTCCATGGTCGACAAGATCTTCAAGTACCACGATACGGCGGGCGTCCCTCGTCAGGTCGGCCACGCCCGGCAGCGGCAACCGCAGGCACGATGCGAGCGCGCCGCGGTGCACGGCGAATCCGGTCAGCCGCTGCGCGACCTGGTCGCTGACGACGTAGGCCGGTGCCGCACAGCCGTCGAGCAGGTCCGTGAGCCCGGCGAGATGCTGGCTGGTCAGCAGCAGTGACCGCAGCGGATACCCGGCAGCCATGGCACGTCTGATCACCTTCGCGCCCTCGGCCACGAACAGGCCGTGCTCGGCCTCGAGGCTCCGCCGCAGGTTGACGTCGCGCAGCCGCACGTAGTCGGCGAGCCGCTCGTCGTCAGGATCGGCCACGCGGATGATTCGTGCCACCAGGTAAGTCTGACCGCCCGAATGCGGCGATCGCTCATCCGGCCGGCCCGGACATCGCCCACCCGGCCGCCAAACCAGGCTGCCGGGCGGCCCGCCATCGCCGCGCCCGGCCATCTGGCGGCGCATTGAGTCAGCCAATGTCCGCAACAATTACAGAAAGGCAAGTTGTCCGTGCTCGTCCGCGGCTGAGGGGGGTAGAGTTCACGCCCCGGATCCACCTTGCGCGGCCGCGAGCGAGGCATGCCATGCGAGAAGACGACCTGCCCCACTTCCATCCCCGCCACCCGAGGCGCGCCAGGCGCAGCGGCGGCGGATGGATATTTGGCATGGTCGCGGCGGCGGTCGCCATCGCCCTCGTGCTGGTGATCGGCGTGCGGGCCGTCCTGGTCCGCGCGCTTTGCGAGCAAGGCCCGGTCCGGCTGCACGTCGCGGCCTCCCTGGACATCGCACCGGCGGCGCAGCAGATCGGCCAGTACTTCAACGACCTCAACCGCGACGTGGCTGGCCACTGCGCCCAGGTCGAGGTCACCGAGGATTCTCCGGGCGCCGTCGCGGCCGAGCTGTCGGGAATGGGCACGATCGCCGGTGAGGCACCTGTCGACGCGTGGGTGCCCGATTCAAGCCTGTGGGTCGACATCGTCCGCAACTCCGCTCGGGGCGCGGCCGGCGTCCGGCCGACAGGTATCTCGGTCGCACGGTCTCCGCTCGTCATCACGACGCCACAGATCGTCGCGGGCACCGTCAATCGCGCATCCCGGCACGTCGGCTGGAAGACGCTCTTCCCGCAGTCGCTCGGCGGACCCTCGGCCTCGCTGCACATGCAGGTACAGCTTCCAGATCCGGCGCACAACGCCGCCGGGCTCGCCGCGCTCGTCGAGGTCCGCCGATTGCTCGGCGACCAGCCGAAGGCGCGCGACGAGTTCACCAACTTCGTTCACAACGTCCTGCCCAGCGCGTCCTTCGACGACCCGCAGGCGCTCTCGGCCCTGTCCGCGCTCGCCGAGCCACCCTGGCAGGCGCGCCCTGTCACCGTCACCAGCGAGCAGGCTGTCGAGGCCTTCAACAACACCCATCCAGACCGGCAGCTCATCGCCTACTACCCGGCGCAGGAGTACGACCTCGACTACCCCTTCGCGCTCGCCACGTCGTCGCCGCTGAAGGTCCAGGCGGCGCAGCAGTTTGAACAGGTGCTGCGGTCGAGTTTCACCGCCACGAATGTCCGTGGCAACGGATTCCGTTCTGCGAGCGGACAGACCGGCCAGGCAGGCAGCCAGTTCGGCATCGTCGGCGATCCGCAGCCGGCCGTCGCTCTGGCGGCACCCGGTGAGGCGAGCACCGCACTGCAGGCGTGGAGCCCGGCTCAGCCTCGGCTCACGCGACCTCGTGCTTGACGATGTATCGGGGGCGATGGGCCAGCCGCTCGGTTCCTCAGGCCAGACCCGTCTCGGCGTTCTTCAGGCGGCGGCCAGCGTCGGGCTCGCGCTGTTCCCCGACAGCACCCAGATGGGGGTCTGGGAGTACTCCTACCGGATGAACGGGTTACTGCCCTACCGGGTGATGGTCCCGGTGGGACCGTTGCCCGCCCAGCTCGGGCTGATCACCCGGCGGCAGCAATTGCAGGAGATCACGACAATACTCGCGCCGCGGCCAGGCGTGCCTGCGGCGATGTACGAGTCGATCCTCGCCGCGTTCCGCTCCATGACCGCCCGCTATCAGCCCGGTCACGTGAACGTCGTGATCGTTCTCGGCTCCGGCACCAACACCGCGGGCGGCATGCCGCTGAGCCAGCTTCTCGCCAGCCTGCGCAAGGCCTATGACCCGCGGCGGCCTGTCGAGATCATCACGGTGTCCGCGGGGACCGACGCCAACGTGACCGCGCTTGCGCAGATCACCGCGATCTCGCACGGGGCGTCCTACACCGTGCAGCAGCCGTCCGACATGGCCCAGGTGTTCTTCGACGCCCTGGCCCGCCGCATCTGCACGCCCAACTGCGCGGGTGGTTAGCGCCGCTCCGTGGGTCCGGCACAGCGGGCCCGGCGGAGCGGGCCCGGCGGAGCGGGCCCGGCGGAGCGGGCCCGGCGGAGTTCGCCAGAAAAATCATCGGAAACTCGCACCAGACGTGTGAACCACCAAGCGCCACGGTGCGTCATTTTGAGTGAGGCCCGGCGGGAGCGGGGCGCCGGGCCTCGTCACTCTTCTTGCACTCGGACCTGACTGCGCGCCGCCGACGGCCCGGTCTTGGATCCGCCGGCCGCTGTTCCGGCTGCCCGCCAAGGCCCATGACGCTATCGGCCCAGCTCGCTCATGACAGTGTCAGCCCAGCTCATCGAGCATCCGGTGAGCCCGGCCGATGAGCACGGGCACGCCGCTGCCCGCTCGATCGAATCCCTCACCTACGGTCTTGTTCTGCAGGAATCTGGCGTGAATGCCCTCGAGCACGACAGCGAGCTTGAAGCAGCCGAACGCCACGTAGTACCCGATCGCAGAGACGTCGCGCCCGGTCAGTTCGGCGTAGCGGCCCGCGAATCCCGCGCTGCTGAGGAACCCGGGCCGCGACGTGACCGCTCCGGCCAGCTCCATCCCGAGCCGTTCGGTGTCACCGGGATCGGTCCAGTAGGAGAGCGTGAGCCCCAGGTCGGCGAGCGGATCCCCGAGCGTTGACATCTCCCAGTCCACCACCGCCGCCACCTGCGGCCGCGGCTCCAGCCTGATGAGGAGATTGTCGAGCCGGAAATCACCGTGCACGAGGGTGCCCTCCCCGGCCTCTGGCAGCCGCTGCGCAAGCCGGGTGACCAGCCGGGTGAATTCGGGAAGCTCACGGGTCGCGGACAGCTCCCACTGCCGCTGCCAGCGCTTGAGCTGCCGGGCGAGATACCCGTCCGGTTTCCCGAAACCGGCGAGCCCGACGGCGTCGACATCCACCTGGTGAATCGCGGCCAGGGTCTCGGCCAGGCATTCCGATATCTGGCTGGCCTGCAGCGGGGTGATCTTCTCCCCGTCCTTCTGCGTGCGAAGGACCAGCCCGTCCACGTACTGCATGACGTAGAACGGTGCCCCGATGACGTCCTCGTCTGGGCACAGAGCGACCGGGGTGGGGACAGGTACGAGGGTGGCGCTCAGTGCCGACAGGACGCGGAACTCACGGCTCATGTCGTGGGCGGTCGGGAGCACATGCCCGAGCGGCGGGCGCCGCAGGACCAACCGGCCCGGATGCTCGCCGTCGTGCGGAGCGCCCGCACCGCCACGTGTCACGGGCTCGTCACCGTCCAGTCCGTGACCGCCAGCCGCATCCAGTCCGTGACCGCCAGCCGGATCCGGCGCCGAAATCGAGCCGGTAGGTCAGATTCGACCGCCCGCCCGCGATCAGTTCGATCCCGCGCAGCCGGGCCGCGCCCCGCACACCATTCGCGGCGAGCCACCCGATCAGCCGGCCCGGGTCGCCGATGCCTGGTACGCCGTCGTTGATCGTCATGACCACCCTTCGAACTCCTCGTAAGCTTCTCAACAGTTTCTACACAGGTACACCGGCCACGACTATGGACTAACGCGCCGCCCTGACGTAGGTAAGGGACAGGGCCATCGACGTCCCTTGTCCTCTTAACCATCTCGTAGAGGGGGAGAACTTTGGGCGACGCATGGATGCCGGGCGCCGGGCGCCTCCAGGCCAGTGCTGATGGGGGAGAGCTACGAGGCGGCGCACCACGCGTCGTCTGGCAGACGCTCGAAACCGATCCGCGCCTGGTTTCCGCGCGGTCCGCGGCACAGTGCCTCGACCAGCTTGGCCGTGCCCCCCATCTGGTATGGAATCCGCTGAGCGGTGAGATCGTCCAGCTGGTGCCCGCGCTGCGAGCGGGCCGCTCGCTCGGCGGTCCCGACTGCCTGATCAGCGCGGGCGCCTTCTGCCCGGGCGAGGCCCCCGGAGTCAACAGGGAAGGGCGGCTGTGCGTGCAGATCGCCGTCGTCAGCTTCGCGGCTGAGCCGTTCACCGCGGGCCCGATGACCGACCTGGAACGCATCGTCTGGTGGCTTGACACCTGGCGCATACCGCGCTCGTGGCCAGCGGGCCCGCCCGCGGCACTCCCGCACGCGCACCGCAGGCCGCGCAGCCGCCGGCTGTGGGCGCTCGGCGGCCACCTCGGCAGTTCCCAGGTGCCCGGATGCGTCGCGACCGGTCCTGGCGGGATTCAGATCGAACGCCTCACCGACCCCGCGACGATACCGGCCATCGGAGTACCCCGGCGGACCAGGGAAGTTACCTTGCCACGCAGGGAGAAGACAGCCGCGCGCGGCGTTGGCCCCATCAAGTTCCGCCATCACCAGCAGGAAGGCAGCGAGGCCCAGCTCACGACCGCGGGCTGAGCGGTCTGAGCGCCCCTGGACCGTGGACACGGCAATGATCCTTAACGGCTGCCGCATGGCGCGCCGTCCAGGCGCCTGCGGGGGTTCCAGGGGGTCGCTCCCCTGGGCTGGCACAGTCTGAACGGCTGCCGCATGGCGCGCCGCCCAGGCGCCTGCGGGGGTTCCAGGCGGTCGCTCCCCTGGGCTGGCACAGTCTGAACGGCTGCCGCATGGCGCGCCGCCCAGGCGCCTGCGGGGGTTCCAGGCGGTCGCTCCCCTGGGCTGGCACAGTCTGAACGGCTGCCGCATGGCGCGCCGCCCAGGCGCCTGCGGAGGTTCCAGGCGGTCGCTCCCCTGGGCTGGCACAGTCTGAACGGCTGCCGCATGGCGCGCCGCCCAGGCGCCTGCGGAGGTTCCAGGCGGTCGGGGTCCGGGCGCCCCCGGGGCGGCGCTGTGCCCCCTGGCCCGCTCCATCAGCGCCGGCCGCTGAGCGTCGGCTGACGGGCAGAGCTGAGCAGCGGCTCGATGATCTCGCGGAGTATCTCGCAGCCCTCGGTGACCGCGGGCAGCGTCGCCCCGCCATACCCGAGCACGAGGCCGTGCAGCCACGGCGACGCGGCACCGCTGAAGTACCGGTCCAGCGTGGCCACGGCGATACCGCGACCACGCGCCGCGGCCGCGGCCGCCGACGTGGCCGCGGCAGGCAGTTCGAGTACCACGTGCATGCCCGCAGTGTCGCCAAGCAGCCGGGCGGGGTGGGGCAGCCCGGCCAGGACGCTCGTGACGGCGCTGCGTCTGCGTGCGTATTCGTGCCGCATCCGGCGAATGTGCCGTTCCAGGTAACCGCCCTCGATCAGGGCGGCCGCGGCGCGCTGCACGGTGACCGGCGTGCGGCTGGACAGGCTGAGCCGTTTCGCCGCGACGGCGTCGAGTATCGGGGGCGCGGCGACCAGCCAGCCGACGCCGAGTTCCGGGGTGAGCGTCTTCGCTGTCGTGCCGAGGTAGGCGACGACACCCGGGTCCAGGGAGTGCAGCGCGGGAAGCGGCGCGACGTCGTAGCGGAACTCGCTGTCGTAGTCGTCCTCGGCGATCAGCGCACCTGTCCGCCGCGCCCACGCGAGCAGCGCCTGGCGGCGCGGCACCGGCAGCCGCCCGCCCAACGGCGTCTGGTGTGCCGGAGTCGTGTGAATGAGGCGCAGACCGCGCGGTAGCGACTCCACCACCAGGCCCTGTTCGTCGACCGGGCACGGAACTATGTGCGCGCCCCGCGCGGCCAGGATCGCACGCGCGGCGGGCCATCCGGGCTCCTCGATCCCCACCGCGTCACCGGGCCGCAGCAGCGCCGCCGCGATGAGGTCGAGGCTGCAAGAAACGCCGCCGGTCACCATGATGTCGGCGGCTGCGCAGCTCACGCCGCGGCTTCGCCGAAGGTACCCGGCCAGAACGTGGCGCAGCTCAGCGAGCCCGGCTGGGTCGGCGACCGGAGGTGGCGAGGCCGTTGGCTCGGTCATGCCCGCGAGCCGGAAGGCGCGGCGCCAGGCTGCGCGGTCGATGCCACCCGCCCATGGCACCCCCGGCTGCAAGTCGATCCTCGGCGGGTCCCCGCCAGGCCGACCCGGCGCCGCGCGATCACCCGCACGGTCCGGCCACTGCCCTGCGGGACCCACCGCACCACCTGCACCGGCAGCACCGGTCACCCCCGCGGCACCGGCGGCACCGACGGCGCCGACTGCGACAAAGGTGCCTGACCCGTGCCTGCCCTGCAGCCAGCCTTCCGCGTAGAGCTGTGCATACGCGTCGGTCACGACGGTGCGGCTGACGCCGAGTGACAGCGCCAGCGCCCGCGTCGAGGGCAGCCGGTCTCCCGCCCCGATCCGGCCGCCGAGGACCGCCTCCCGTAGCTGGCCAGACAACTGCGCGGTGAGCGGCAGAGCCCCGGCGCGATCGAGCAGGACGGGCGGTTCGACGCAGACCCGCTCCAAGTGGTTATCTCCTTTTGCCATAGAGTGGCCATTTCTATCAGTCCACTTGTTCTCTATGCTACGGGTCATGAACTCGCGTGCACCACTGTCAGCCACTCCGCGCACCCGTCTGAGGCGCCACCGGGAACGCGGCCGCGCCGACCGCGAGGAGCTGTACGCCGTGCTCGACGCGGGTCTCGTCTGTCATCTCGGCGTGATCGTGGGGGGCAGCGACGGCAGCGACGCCACACCCGTCGTGCTGCCCACCTGTTACGGGCGCATCGGTGACACGCTCTACCTGCACGGTTCGGTCGCGAACCAGTCAATGGGCGCAGCGGACGGCCAGCCGGTCTGCGTCACCGTGACGCACCTGGACGGCATCGTGCTCGCCAGGACCGTGTTCCACCATTCCGTCAACTACCGCAGCGCGGTGATCTTCGGGACGGCACGGCTGATCACCGATGATCCTGAACGGCTGCGCGGCCTGCGGGCCATCGTCGAGCAGCTGGCACCGGGCCAGTGGGGCACCGCGCGGGCGCCGACCCGCAAGGAGCTCGCCGCCACGGCTGTCATGGCACTTCCACTCGCGGACGCCTCGGTCAAGGTGCGGACAGGGCCGCCGGCCGACGATCCTGAGGACCACGAGCTCGGCGTGTGGGCCGGGGTGCTGCCGGTGCGCATGGTGTTCGGCGAGCCCACCCCCGACCCGGCGCTGCCGCCCGGTGTCGCCGTCCCCCCGCACGTGCGGGACAGGGCGTCACAGACGCTGCCCCCTGGGTGGCCGAGCCCGGGCAGCGGGGCCAGGTCGCACGGTGGGCGGCCTGCGGCAGCCGTTAAGGACCTATGGCCGTAAGCTGTAACAATGACCGACCGGCTCGTCTGGATCGACTGCGAAATGACAGGTCTCGACCTGAACCGCGACGCCCTGGTCGAGATAGCCTGCCTGATCACCGACGGCGAGCTCAACATGCTCGACGAGGGCATCGACCTGGTCATCAAGCCCCCACCCGAGGCGATCACCCAGATGTCTGACGTCGTCCGCGATATGCACACCGCATCCGGGCTGCTCGACGAGCTCGCGAGCGGCGTGACGCTGGCCGAGGCACAGCAGCAGGTCATCGACTACGTGCTTGGTCACGGCCCCGAGCCGAGGAAGCTGCCGCTGTGCGGTAACTCGATCGCCACCGACCGCTCGTTTCTCGCCCGCGACATGCCTGACCTGGACGCGTTCCTGCACTACCGGATGGTCGACGTGTCGGGCGTGAAAGAGCTTGTGCGGCGCTGGTACCCCAGGGTCTACTTCGCGAGCCCGGAAAAGAAGGGCGGCCACCGCGCACTCGCCGACATCACCGAGAGCATCCTCGAACTGCGGTACTACCGCGCGGCGGTGTTCGTGCCGCGGCCCGGCCCCGATTCCGCCACCGCGCGCGAACTAGCCAGAATGTACGTCGCCGGCCCGCCAGCTTCCCCGGACAGCGCCGCCGGCGGCGCTGCTTCCACCGCCCCGGTGCCTGGTGCGGACGGCCATGCCCCCGGGCGCGGCGACGTCGGCTCGCGTGCCGGTCAGCCGCCTGGCGCGGATGCGTCCGCCAGTTCGCGGCCGGACGCGTCAAGCACCGGCTGAACCCGCCAGGCGCACAGTCGCGACCTGATTCGGTCCGGCGCCCCGGTACAGCTATGCTTCATCAAGCGCGCTGGTCGCCATCGATCCCGGTGCGCTCTTGGTGGGCGTAGCTCAGTTGGTTAGAGCACCAGGTTGTGGTCCTGGGTGTCGGGGGTTCGAGTCCCCTCGCTCACCCCAGAGTAAGCACGTTCGAACCCCGGTCCCGGTTGTGACCGGGGTTCGTCGTTTCGGCGGGTAGGGGGCCGTGCGGACGCTGAATAGCCGGTCAACGTCGCTATGCCTTCACCATCCCCCAAACCACCTTCCCACCCCATCCATCCTTCACCGGATACCAGTCCCACCGCTCACAGAGTTCAGCGACGAGCGTGAGGCCTCGGCCCGCCTCATCATCGGCATGGGCATTCCTCGGGTCTGGCGCCATCGGGTTGCTGTCCCACACTTCAATGAGCACACGTGCCACTGCCCTTTACTTCCAGGACTTCTGTTCCTGTGTGTCCGGTTCTTAGCGTTGCGTTACGAGTGAGTCACGATTGCGGCCGACGCTCCGGTGCGGCCGTGAACGCGACGAGGCCCCTGCTATGACGTCGGGTGTCGAATCCATGATCGCCAGTCACAGGAGCCTCGTTGCCTGCGAATTTTGCCATGCCCGTCGCTGTACCGTCCACTGCCGGCGATGATGCGGGCGGCCCGCCGGAGGCGGGCCTGGCCGCCCGGGTGGCGGCCGGGCCGGGCCTGTGGGAGGACGAGGAATGGCTGGCTGACCTGCGGCGCGAGAGCCTGCTGGAGTCGCTGCTGGCGACGGGGCGATCGCCGCGGCGGCCGGGGCGGAGCACCATCACAAGCTGGAGCGGGCGCTGAATGCCGAGGTCACGGCCCTGTGCCTGGTCACAGGGGCGCTGTTCCCGGTCCTCGGCTACGACGCGGTGCTCGCCCTGGTATTCGGCATGCCCGGCCTGCCTGTCAGGCCCGGCACCCCGGTGCCGACCGGCCCGGCCTACTCCAAGGCGCGGGAACGGTCCGGCGAGGCCCCGGCCCGGGCCATGTTCGGGGCCGACGCGTCCCGGGACGACATTCCCGCAGGCCAGGACGGGACCGCGTTCGGCCTGGAGATCACCCAGATCGACGGCACCACCCTGGAACTGTTCAATGACCCGCTGCTCGCGGACGCGTTCGGCACCCCTTCCGCCGCCGCGAAGCCGCTGCTGCGTCTCGTGGGGCTGCTGCATTCGGGCACCCGCCGCTGGAAGGCCGCCGTCATCGGCGGCTACCTCGACGGGGAGAACGCCCTGGCCGACGGGTTGCAGGACGCGTTCGGCCCCGGGCAGCTGAACCTCGCCGACCGCGGCTTCTTCTCCATGGACCGCTGGATCCGGTTCTCCGGCACCGGCGCGCACCTGCTGTGGCGCGTTAAGAACGGCGCGAAGTGCGTCCCCTTCAAGACCCTTGACGTGCTGAAAGACGGATCTGAACTCGTGCTGCTGCGCGAGAGCGCCGCGATGCGCTCCCGCCGCCGCAGGAACGCCGGCGACCCCGCCCTCCCGTCCCTGCCGGACACGATCGCGCGGCTGATCTGCTTCACCGTGCTGACCCGCACCCGCAGCGGCCGCACGAAAACCACCCAGATCAGGCTGCTCACCACGCTCCTGGACCCGGGCCTTTATCCCGCCGGCGAGCTCGCCGCCCTGTACCAGAAAAGATGGCTCATCGAAATCGCGTTCCTCCACCTGAAGAAAACCGTCCGCGGCACCGGCCGCGTCCTGCGCGGACGCTCCGCGGAACTCGTCCGCCAGGAAGCCTGGGCGCTGCTGCTCGCGCACAACATGATCGCCGGGCTCGCCGCCCGCGCCGCCGCCACCGCCGGCCTCACCCCCGGCCAGATCTGCTTCACAGCCGTGCTGTCCCTCGCCCGCGCCGCCGTCACCGCCGACGCCTGCTGCCCGCACTGCGGCAAGCGCCCGGCCAGCGAAAACGCCCCGCTCGCCAGCCTCGACGCCGCGATCGTCGCCCTCCCGCCCGGCCGTGCTGACCGCCAGCGAACCTCCGGCCGCACCGCCGCCGAACGACGGAAATGGATCAGCGAACCAGCCGATTACACCCTCACCATCGTCCCGTCAAATCTCCCGGAAACGGACGTAAGTCCCGGAAGTTAAGGGCAGTGGCACACGTGCTCTGTCGCTGGATAGCCGCAACCCCACCCACCGCAACCGCTGCTCCTCGTCGTAACCGGGTAGTCTGCCATTGCGGTCAACGGATGCCTTAATGCCGTTCGTTGTCAGCTCAGATACCACTAGCTCAACGATATCGGAAATATCGCGCAATCCCCATTCCCATATGGGTGCGGCTCCTGTGGGGGGATGCAGTGTGAAGCGTTTTAGCGTGCCTGATGGCACTGTGTCCGGTTTGCTCGTGTCGGTGCGTGCGTAAAGGGCTCCTTCTCGTTACGGTCCCGGTTGTCTGACGACCGGATCGAAAAAGAAGGAGCCCGATGCAAGGGTACGTGCCTGCCCGGGACGAGGCGTTCGGGGAGTCGAGGAAGTGCTTCCGTGAGCTTGAGCAGTGGGCGGCGTCGGAGGAGGCAGCGGGTCTGCAGCACGCTGACCTGGAGGAACAGCTGGAGGCGCGGGGCCGGGAGCTGCTGCGGCGACTGTTCCAGGACCGGCTGGACGCATCGGCTGCGGCCGAGGAGCGGCGTTATGACGTGGCTGGGGAGGACGGCGTGGTCCGCACGCGGGCGGAGAAAGGCCGGACCCGGCCGCTGGTGACGATATTCGGGCAGGTCACGGTGTCGCGGATCGCCTACCGGTCACCGGGCAGGCCGAATGTGCACCCGCTGGACGCGGCGCTGAACCTGCCGGAGGAAAAACACTCTCACGGGCTGCGCGGGCTCGCCGCGATCGAGTCGGCGCGCGGCTCGATGGAGGCGGCGCGCGCCGCGGTCACCCGCGCGACCGGCGTGAAGATCGGGAAGCGGCAGCTGGAGGAGCTGGCCCGCCGGGCTGCCGCGCACGTGGAGGCGTTCTACGCCTGGCGCCTGATCGAGCCGGCGCCGGAGGGGTGCCCGCTGATCCTGACCTTCGACGGCAAGGGCATCGTGATGCTGCCGGAGGCGCTGCGCCCGGCGACCGCCAGGGCCGCGGCATCGGCGGGGAACAAGCTGGCGACCCGGCTGTCGCCCGGGGAGAAGAACGGCCGCAAGCGGATGGCCGAGCTGGCCTGCGTCTACGACGCCGCCCCGGTCCCGCGCACGCCGGAGGACGTCATCAGCACCCCCGCGCAGAAACGCAGGAAGAACAAAGCGCAGGCAGCGGCACCGAAGAGGAAGCACAAGCCGCGGGAGCCGCAGGCACGGGGCAAGTGGCTGACCGCCTCGGTCACCGACGACATCCCCGCCGTGATCGCGTCGGCCTTTGACGAGGCCGGGCGCCGCGACCCCGGCCACGAGCGCGAGTGGGTCGTCCTCATCGACGGTAACAACACCCAGATCGAGGCCGTCACCGCCGAGGCCGCGGCCCGCGGCGTCACGGTCACGATCATCATCGACCTGATCCATGTCCTTGAATACCTGTGGAAGGCAGCCTGGTCCTTCTTCGACAAGGGCGAGCCCGCCGCCGAGGAATGGGTCGCCGCCCAGGCCCGCAGGATCCTGCACGGCAAAGCACGGCAGGTCGCGGCAGGGATCCGCCGCCGGGCCACTTCTTACGGCTACTCCCGGGCCGAGCGCGGCGGCGCCGACGAATGCGCCCGCTACCTGGAGAACAAGCAGCACTACCTGGACTACGCCACCGCGCTGCGCAAAGGCTGGCCCGTCGCCACCGGGATAATCGAAGGGGCGTGCAGGCACATCGTCAAGGACAGAATGGACATAACGGGCGCCAGATGGGGACTCGAAGGCGCCGAGGCCATCCTGAAACTCCGCGCCCTCATCACCACCGGCGACTTCGACACCTACTGGCGCTTCCACCTCCGCAGCGAGCACGAACGCATCCACCACGCCAGATACCGCGAGACCCACGTCCTCGCAGCATAACGAACTCACCTCAGACGAGCCGCACCCTTCCCATATAACGTGCCGGGTATGGAGCCTCGCACAGCTCGCGGCGCTCGGAAATGCCCCGAGCCTCAGTTCAGATCGAAGAGGCCACGCTGCAATGGTTGCGGCTGCCACCTGCCGACTCATGGCTGTGCGGCTTCCGCTCATCGACGGCTCAGACCCCGTCGAGCGTGAACGCCGCCAGCTCGACACGCTGGCAGGGCCAATGGAGGCCGCAGACCGCACAGCGGCCGTGATCGCTGGTGTGTTCGTTGAGCACTTCGGTCGCGAGCGCGATCAGGTGCGCGAGTTCGGGTGGCAGGTAGTCAATGCTCAGCGCGGCCATTTTCTCGTCACGCCCTGTTGACCGCGAAGAAGGTCATAAGCCGGTCGCAAATGTAGCTCGCGGATTGCTCTGGCTGGCGCTGGTTGCAGTCCACTTTGAGCACATCAAAGCCGGCCTGAATCAGCCGCTCCGTGGCCTGACGGTAGAAGTGGGCCTCCGCGTGGCTACTGCCCGGCGAGAGCTGGAAGCGGTTATGTGGCCCCCGTTCACGCAGACGCTCAGAGATGACGTCCGGGTCGGCTTCGAGGATCACGGCCAGGTCAGGCCGATCCGCCTCGGCGTTGAGCTGCCAGAGGAAGGCTGGATCGATACCGTCGAAGCGCTGCATGACCAGGCCCGACGGAATGTAGCGGTCACAGATGATCGTCCGGCCCTGCTTCCGGATGCGCGCCGGATTTCCGTCTCGATGTGGTGATACCGATCCGCTGCGTACAGGCAGGCCAGCGCGTGGCCAGTGACCGTTTCGGTCAGCTCGCGGCACAGCACCCCGATAGGTCCGCTCGACGGCTCGGCGGTGACATGGACCTCTTCACCGGTGGCCACGAGCACCTGAGCCAGGTGATCGACGATGGTGGATTTCCCGGAACCGCTCGGCCCGTCCACGCTGACGAACACGCCACGCTGCTGTGATCAGAAAAGGGCCGGAGCTTCATCGCTTCCTCCCGGTGGATCGCCGCGCAGTGCTTCGAGTGAGAGCGGACCCGCGACGGACGCCAACGGCCAGCTGGACGAACAACCGGGCCGTTACCAGCACGTCGTAGGTCGCTCGGTGGGGCGTCAGGTCATCCGGCAGTCCGTCGGCCAAGCTTGAGCGCCTCGACCAGCGCGCCGAGCCGGTAGCTGGCCTGGCCGGGCAGCAGCCGCCTGGCGAGCTTGAGCGTGTCGAAGACCTCGGGGCACTGCCAGTCGGAGTTCGCGCTGGATGACATCGACATCCACATGGGCGTTGTGGGCGACGAGCGCCGCGCCGTCCAGCGCAGAAGTGACCGCGTCCTTGATGTCCGCGAAGGCGGCTGAGCGGCCGCGATGTCATCGTTGCTCAGGCCATGAATGCGAGTCGCCATAGTATTTGATCGGACTCGTCGGGCCTGCACCAGCCAGCTCACCGGTTCGCCGATGATGCCGCCGACGATCGGCACCGCGCCAGCTCCACCAGGTCCGGCGGCTGCTGGCCGTTGCCTTCGACGTCCACCACGGCGTAGCGCAGGCTGGTCCAGTCAGTCATGTTGCTGTTCCTTCCATCCGATATCCGCCCGGCCATGGCGTCGGTGGTGGTGCGGATGCGCGCACGTCATGGACCTGGAACGCCGAAGCGCGTGTTGCAGGTAGTAGCGCGGCTGCTCGTCATCCAGACCCGGACACGACGGCTGCCCGCTCTGTGATGTCCACGACCCAGGCGCGTCGCCTCGGGCAAGACGCTGGCGACCTCACGAAGTCTGACCGTTCGTCGGTACCCGGTGGGCGCTCCGGCACAGGTCGAGCTGGGCAAGCGGGCAAATGTCGCACAGCTCAGCGATGCCCACATGCCCGTTGTAATCAGGCAGCCCATGGCGTAGCTCGCTGCGCACGACGTCTTGCGGAACAGCGAGCCTGATCCGGCGAAGGCGGCAAGCACGCGCTGTTCAAGCGTCTCGGGCACGATCTTCCGCCGCGCCGTCTCCTCATATGGCTCGGGCAGACCGTTGGCCTGGTAGTAGGCAGCGATCTGGTCGCGGTAAAACAAGCCCGGTGAACACCGTGGCGTCGGCGTGCCTACTCAGCTCGTAGGCCGGTCCAGGTGCTCGGCGGAGTCATTCAGGCCTGGCACCAGCGGACGCCAGTACAAGATCGTCCGGTACTCTCGGCGCTCCGGACGCGCTCATGAGCATCAGCGACTCCGCCGCCACTGTGCGATGGATACGGCTCGATCGCGCGTTGTCGATACCAGAGTAGGTGAACAGCAACGTCACCTTAAGGCTGGTGAGTTCGTTCAGCCGGTCGGCGTCGCCCGGCGCCATTCGACAGCGCGTTATGACCAAGACATGATTGCGCAGCCCTCGCGCATCCAGGTCTTCGAGTACCGCGAAGGTATGCGGCCGCACGGCCGGGAGGAACGGGTCGGTCGCCCGGTTGAAGACCTGAACCGGCGTCACGTGCGGCTGGAAGTAGCGATGGCTCACCAGCGCCTCAACCGCCTCGGCATCGCCCATGAGTGCCCGCGGTTGCCGCTGATCCCACAGGCCGTAGGTGTGCCGGATGCAGTAGGCGCAGTCCAGCGGGCAGCCCTGGATGTGGTTCAGGCTGAGGCCGCTCTTGCGGTACTCCACGACTTCACGGGCACGTTCCGGCAGTTGGTCGATCTGATCCCTGCCCAGCAGGGCAACGGTAGGTCTCACCTAGCTTTCTCCCTCTCTCAGAGGGACGGAGACATTTGGCCGTCCGATTGGGAGGGTAGAGCGGAAACGATGAGGTAGTAGAAAGTTTCTCGATATTTCTAGAAATAACTATGCAGTGTGCTCGGCGGGCAACTTCTCGCCATCACTTCAGTGCCTCTGGCGCAAGGTCATCAATGACACGGGTGATGATCGCCCGCGCCGGCCCGACCATAGCTCGCCACGGCCGCAAGCTGGTCAAAGACCTTGCTGTACAGCTCGATCTCTTGCGGCTGCGCGAGGTTCAGCTCCGCTGAGAAGGTCTCCACCATCACCCGGTCACCGTCGAGCAGCCAGAACCCATGAGCAGGCGCGACGACATAAGCCGTCCTGAAGCCGATGATGCCGAGCCGCACGTTCGGAAGCTGGGAGAACGAAATCAGCCGATCAAGCTGGCCGAGCATGACCGCTGGCGGACACAGCCGGTACCGCAGCGCCGCCTCAGTGAGGACGAAGTGGAAGCGCTTGTCTGGTTGATACAGAATCGCCTGCCTTTGAACACGTGTCCGCACCGCATCGTTGATGTCGTTGGGCACGTTGAACACGGTGATGCTCTGCGCAAAGCGTGCGCGGGCGTACTCGGCGGTCTGCAACAGGCCGGGGATAAAGGTTGATTCAAACGCCCGAACGAAGCCGCGTCTTGGCATCTAGCTCAGCAATCTCGTCTTGATGTGGACGAAGGCCCGTCTTGAGCTGCCGCTGCCACTCGGCATGTTGCGACTCAAGCGTATGCAGCGACGCCAGCAAGGCTTCGGCTTCAGCCTCACGGTTCGTTGCTCGCGTCCAGCCGACGATGTCGTCGTCGATCGGCGCCTGGCGGCCATTCTCCAGCTTCGAGATCTTGGAAGCAGGCCATGACAAGGACTCCGCGAGCTGCTTGCCGGTCAGCCCGGCTTGCTGGCGCAGCTCGCGGAGTCGGTGCCCGAGGGCGCTGCGTGCCTCCTGGACGGCAGTGACGCCCGTTGATCTAGTTGCTCGCAAAGTCATCCCGTCTGACGGCGAAGTGCCAGGCAGCATCGCGCCAGTAGTTGTGCTGCACGATCACGGCTGGATCCTCGATGACCTCGCCGCCAAGGAAGTTCTCGTCATCGTCGAAGTGCATCCGCACCAGCATGCGTGAATCGAACAGCCAGTAGTCGTAGTCCGGCAGGTCCGCACGGCTCGGTCGCGCGTCAGGTAGCGGATGTCCTCGCCCGCCGCGTTGGTGTGCCGCGAGCAGAACACGCCGAAGCGGCTGTAGTCAGTGAGCGGCATGCTCACCACTCGCACGCGCGTGAACTGGCGCCCTTCGGCCGTAGCCTCGCGGATCATGGTCAACCAGTTCTGAAACCAGCCCAGGTCAACCGGCTCTCCAGCGATGAACTGCCGCAAGGCTCCCGTCTCGTTAGCCGACTTGTACTGGTCGCGTGTCTCCAGACGGAAGGCCGTGTGCTCGAAGTCACGAAAGAGCTGACCGAACTGGCGGCCAGGCTGGATGAGCTGAGTCAGCGTCCCTCCTGATCACGCAGGTAGAACGCCAGCACGTCCTCGGGGATCTCCACCAGGGCCTCGCCGTCGGGCACTGGGCCAACGTCCGCCAGCGCCTGCGGATCGGTTACCACCCAGCCCTGCGCGATGTACGTCTTACGGTCACGACGGTCGGTCGCGAACATAGTGGGCGACTGGCCCTCCTGGGAGCCGGGGTCGGTTCCAAGAAACCGTGCACGCATGATCTTCCTTTCGCGAAGATTCGGCGAATGTTCTCGGTCATGGTGACGGAGGAGGGCGGGTTCGTCAACAGGCGTCGCCCCCTGGAACCCCGGCGGCCCACCCCGACCTGGGCGGCGCATGCTCGCGGGCCGCAGGCCCGGTCCTTGGGGGCGGGCGTGGCGGGTGGGTTATGCGCTGGGCTCGCACCAGTGGCGCACGGCCTGGCGGGCCGCCAGTGCGCGGGCCTGCGGGCTGCGCTCATCGGTCGCCCACGCCACATACCCATCGGGCCGGACGAGCGTGGCGGGCGGTAACACACCGGGCTTGCAGCCGGTGTAGGTGACCGCCTTGACGTGCTTGGGAAGATCATCTGTGTCAATCACCTGGCCGGCGTCCGCGCCGCGAGGTGTTTCCTGGAGCAGCACGAAGCGCCCTTCGTGGAAGAATTCGGCGACCCGCACGGCCGGCCAGTCGGCCCGGGTCACGCGGCAGCCCGGCAGCCGCGCGCCAGCCATCCGATGCGCGCCCGCACCCGAAGGCGGGTAGCTGATCGCCACGCCCGAATAGTGCCTGGCCAGCCACGTCTGGACCGGCGGCAGCGGCGCCACGGCCCGGTGGGCGAACCACCGCAGCGCCTTCTTGCGCGCGGTACGCGCGGTATTGAGCCTGAACTGCCTGCCGGTCAGCGCGAGGACCGCGGCGCCAACCGGATGACGCTCGGTGTGGTAGGAGTCGAGCAGGTGATCGGGCGCCCACCCAGCGAGCGCCGCCCCCAGCTTCCAGCCGAGGTTCACGGCGTCCTGCAATCCTGTGTTCATCCCCTGGGCACCCGCGGGCGAATGCGTGTGCGCCGCGTCGCCGGCGAGGAAGACCCTGCCGTTCCGGTAGGCGGGCACCTGGCGGCTCTCGCTGCGGTACCTGCTGGACCAGTACAAGTCCCTTGGGCCGAAATCCTGGCCGGTGATGCGGATCAGCCCGTCCCGGACCTCGCCGAGCGTCACCGGTTCGGTCACCGGGGCGTCGGCCCGCGCGTAGTCGTAGAGCACGACGCGGCACGAACCGTCGCGGAATGGGAACACCAGCAGCATGCCGCGGTCCGACAGGTCGCCATAGGCGTCCGTCATGGGCAGCCCGTCCAGGTACACGTCGGCCAGGGTGACGGAACCAGGATTTGGGAAGCCGGGAAAGGGTACACCCAGCGCCTGCCGCACGAAACTGCGGATGCCGTCACAGCCCACCACGTACGCCGCGTGGGTGACCGTCCCATCTTCGGCGGTTAACCGGACCTCGTCGGCGTGCTGATCGATTCCCGCCACAGCGGTGGACCACCGGATCTCGGCGCCGAGTTCGAGCGCCCTGGCGGCGAGAAGCTCCTCGATCTCGCTCTGGCGCATGTCGAGCAGGTAAGCGAAATCGGAATCCAGTCTGGCCAGGTCGATGGCCGTGCCCTTGAGCCCGAGCGGAAAGCTGCGCACCGGCAGCCCCGCGGCGGCGAACCTCCCGGCCTCGCCACGCAGGTCGAGCATTTCCATGCTCCTGGCGTGCAAGCAGATGGCGCGCGAGTCGGTCCGCAACGCCGGGCGCCGTTCAAACACCCGGCACGGCACGCCCGCAAGCGCCAGCTCGGCCGCGAGATACAGACCCGTGGGCCCCGCGCCGACGACAGCGACGCCGGGCCTACGTGCGGCCACGGCGCGTCCTCCTCGTCACAAGGTGGGCCATTTCGAGATCAGCGCATGTAAAGTTCAGGCTAGTCAGCAGGTGTGTCCGTCGAGACAATCCATGGTCTATCACAGAATGAGCCAGAATCGCCGTACCGGGCCGGGTGACAGGAGCGAGGCAAGTGGCAGCTGGGATGGTCGGTGAGAGCACAGTGCCCGAGCCGGGCGCGCCGTCTCCGCCGGGCCAGGGACAGTTGTCCAGCTTGTCCGCACGGACGTTGGTGCTCGGAGTGGATCGCTCTGGTCACATCCTGCAACACGACAGGGCCGCACCTGGCGCGCTCGGGTTCAAGGGTGAGGATCTGCTCGGCGCCGATCTCGGTGATCTCGTCGCCGAGCCGCAGGAACAGCGGACGGCGCTGAAAGGGCTTCTCGAGGCGGTCCGCACCGATCGTGAGAACACGGTGATGCTCACGATCAAGTGCAGCAACGAGTCGGCGACGGACGCGATCGTCACCGTCCAGCCGGTGTGCGCGAGCCAGCCTGGCCCCGCGGCGCTCGTGGTGATCCGCATTCCCCCCTCCAACGAGGAGCGGTTCCTCGATCCGGCGCTGATGCGGCGCGCCTTGCTCGACGACTCGTTCACCCGGGCCGGCGCGACACTCGACCTCGATCAGATGGCGCGCGGGCTGGTCAACGTCCTCGTGCCGCATTTCAGCAACGTCGGCGCCCTGCTCGTGCTCGAGAGCCTGGTGGGCGCCGACGAGAGCCCGGTCTTCGCTCCGGACGGTTCGCACACTGTCAGGCGGCTCGCCGTCGCCTACGACGACTCCAACCAGGCGTGGGACGCGACGTTCCCCACCGGTGAGCTCCTCAGCTACCCGCCGGGAACGATGTACGTGCGGTGCATGGACTCGAGCAAGCCGGTTCTCGAAGCCAACTTCGCCGCCGAGGACGCGACACGTCTCGCGAAGTCCTGGCGGCGCATGCCCGTCGCGCGGTTGCTTTCCGGCTCATCGATGCTCTTGCTGCCACTCATCGCGGGCGGCGTCACGCTCGGCTTCTTTGTGTGCACGCGCAAGCCCGGTTACCGGCGGTTCGACGCGTACGACACCGAGATCGGCATGGAGTTCGCGTCACGGGCGGCGATTTTCATCGACACCGCGCGGCGCTTCAGCCGCGAACGCGCGACAGCGCTCACACTTCAGCGCAGCATGCTGCCGACCGGTCTTTCCGCACCATCGTCTGTCGAGGTCAGGCACCGCTACCTGCCGGCGAGCAAGCTGATCGAAGTCGGGGGCGACTGGTACGAGTCGATCGCGCTGCCAGGGGCGCGTGTGGCGCTCGTCGTCGGCGACGTGGCGGGCCACGGTGTGCGCGCCGCCGTCACCATGGGGCGGCTCCGTACCGCCATCCAGACCCTCGCCAGGCTGGAGCTGTCGCCCGCCGAGTCACTCCAGCAACTCGACGAGCTCATGCGGACGCTCGGCGAGCGGGAACCCCACTTCGCGACGTGCGCCTACGCCGTATTCGACGCGGTCAACGGCACTTGTGAGGTCGCCTCGGCCGGGCACCTGCCGCCGCTGCTCGTACGGCCGGACGGCAGCAGCATCTTCCTGGACGTCCCGCCCGCGCCGCCGCTCGGCGTCGGTGAAGGGCCGATCCAGAGCCAGGAGTTCACGATCGACGACGGCAGCCTGTTCGTGCTCTACACCGACGGGCTCGTGGAGAAGCGCGACCGTGACATCGACGAGGGGCTCGAGCGCCTGCGCGGGATCTTCGGCGCCGACTCACTGTCGCGTCCGCTGGAGGACCTGTGCAAGGCGACCCTGGACGGCGTCTACGCCGACCAGCAGCGCGACGACATCGCCGTGCTGATCGCGCGCCTGCGGCGGCTGCCAAGCGACCATCACGTCACCTGGACGCTTGACGCTGATCCTGTCTCGGTGGGTGCGGCGCGCGCACTCGTCCGCGCGGCGCTGAAGCAGTGGGACCTGGCCGAGCTTTCCGGCACGACGGAGCTGCTCGTTTCCGAGCTTGTGACCAACGCGCTGCGCTACGCGAGCGGGCAGATCACGGTCCGCCTCGTCCTGGAGCACACGCTGGTGTGCGAGGTGCTTGACGACTCCGCCGCGCTGCCGAGGCTCCGGCACGTGGGCACCGACGACGAGTCCGGCCGCGGTCTGCACGTCGTCGGCCAGTTCGCCAAGCGGTGGGGCACCCGCAGGACCGCCGCGGGCAAGGTGGTCTGGTGTGAACAGCCAATCCCCACCGCCGGGCCTGACGTATCGGCCGCCGGGGATGACCCATACGCCACAGATTCGCACGAGCCGTTTCCCGCCCGTCCATAGCTGGCTCAGAAGTAGCGCAAACAGACCACAGAATCACGCAGCCGATGCTGTTTGTCATGCACAACCGGCGGCTTGCCGGTCCCCCTGGCCAACATGGAGGCTGTCATGACGAACCTTGTGTGGCTCAACATCCCGCTGTGCGCGATCGCGTTCATCGCCACGGTGGGCATCCCCATTCGGCTCGTGCTCACCGACCCCGGCAGGAGGGCGCGCCGGGCCGGCGCGGACACGAGCGCGCGCAGGCCTGACCGCGACTACGAACTCGCCGCGTAGTTCGCGGCAGCGTTCCCCACAAAACCCATAAATCTGGGAAACAAACGCGGCAGGCGGCCGGGGCGGGCTGACCGCCCCGGCCGCATGGCGGCCGGCCACCCGTCCTTCACCGCCATCTACCAGGCGCGATCGCCGGCACGCGCCGGCGATCGCGCCCGGTCGCGGCCCAGGCCGTCATGAGCAACGTGTCACAGCGGGCCGTGGCACGGCCTATGGTGAAACAGTCCAAGTGACGCCAAGTGGCAATCGCACGCGCGAGGTACCGACATCATGGACGGGTATCCGGACGACTGGTTCCGTCCCGACCGCCCCGGAGCTGGCGGAGCGGGGGACCGGGGCGCCTGGGGCGGCGAACGAGGCCCCGCTGGCGATCCGACCGTTCAGCTCCCGTACGCAGGTGCGCCAAGCCGCGCCGCCGCCGCCCGCTCGGCACAGGGCGCGCCCCCGGGCACGGACTGGCCGGACCAGCCGCTGCCCCGCCGCACACGTGTACGCGGCAGCGGCCGGCGCGGGCGGCGCGTGGTCAAGATCATCGCAGCTCTCGTGGCACTGGTGCTCGTCGGCACGATCGGCATGTATTTCTACCTCGACTCCAAGCTGAACAGGGTGGCCGTATTCGCCGACTACACGGGCCGCCCAACCGCATCCGCGGGCCAGAACTGGCTCGTCACCGGATCGGACAGCCGCCAGGGCCTCACCAGGCAGCAGGAGAATCAGCTCGCGACCGGTCACGACATCACCGGCCAGCGATCCGACACGATCATGTTGCTGCATATCGGCGGCGGCACGCCCACGCTGGTGAGCCTGCCACGTGACCTCTACGTGGACATCCCTGGCTACGGGATGAACAAGATCAACGCGGCGTTCTCACTCGGCGGCCCGAAGCTGCTCGCTGAGACCGTACAGAACTACACGGGCCTGCGCGTCGACCACTACATGGGGATCGGGTTCGGCGGGCTGGTCAACGTAGTGGACTCGGTCGGCGGCGTGAACATCTGCGTCAAGAACGCGCTCGACGACCCGGCGTCCGGCCTCCACCTCAAGCCCGGCTGCCAGACACTGAACGGCGGCGAGGCGCTCGGCTACGTCCGGGACCGCCATTCCTTCGGTGCCAGCGACCTGCAACGCGTGCAGGACCAGCGGACGTTCCTGAAGGCGCTGCTGTCCAAGGCGACCAGCCCCGCCGTGTTCCTCAACCCCTTTACCGCGGTCCCGACCGCCACCAGCTCGGCGGGCGCGCTGACCGTGGACCAGGGCACGCACCTGTACCAGCTGCTCCGCGTCGCATTCGCGCTGCGCGGCCCGCGGACCACCACGGTTCCCCTCGCGGGCAGCGAGACGACAGGGGTCGGCGATGTGCTGCTGACCGACCGTACGAAGGCGCTGCGGCTGTTCAACGCGCTCGGCAACGACCAGCCGGTACCCAAGGACCTGCTGACCGGCACGTCTGGTGCCTAAGAGGTCGCGCGGATAGGGCGTCGGATCAGTGAGCGGGTCATCCGCGCCCGGCTGGCAAGGCCGCAGCCCGAAGGCGTGCCTGGAAGGCACGTCGAGGGCGAGAACGCCGCCAGCCGGGATGCGGGGGCCCGCGAGCCCGGCAGTCCTATCCGCGCGACCGCTGAGCAGAGTCGGTTCTCAGCGAGTCTCCAGGGATCGTTCAGGCCGGTGGGCGACGATGGTGTCATGAACAAGGCGTCGGGTAACGGTGAGCGGACCGTGGGGGACACTGCCAGGCTGCTGGTCGTCGAGGACGAGCCGAGCATCTGTGAGCTGCTCGCCGCCAGCCTGCGGTACGCGGGCTTTCAGGTGGTCACGGCCGCGGCGGGGAACGAGGCCGTGGAGAAGGCGGTCAGGCACCGGCCGGATCTCATCGTGCTTGACATCATGCTTCCCGATATGGACGGGTTCGACGTGGTCCGGCGGCTGCGCAGCGGCGGCGCGCACACCCCCGTGGTGTTCCTGACGGCGCGCGACGCGACCGAGGACAAGATCCGCGGGCTGACGCTCGGCGGTGACGACTACGTGACCAAGCCATTCAGCCTGGAAGAAGTGATCGCCCGGATCCGCGCGGTGCTGCGGCGCACGCGGGGCGACGCGCAGGAACCGTCGCCGCGGCTCAAGTTCGCCGACCTGGAACTGGACGAGGAGAGCCACGAGGTCTGGCGCGGTGGCGCGTCCGTCCAGCTCTCGCCCACCGAGTTCAAGCTGCTCCGCTACTTCATGACGAACGCGAACCGGGTCCTGTCGAAGACACAGATCCTCGATCACGTGTGGAACTACGACTTCCGTGGGGACACCGGAATCGTGGAGTCCTACGTTTCCGTACTGAGGCGCAAGGTCGACACGGCCGAGCCGCGGCTCATCCACACCCTGCGGGGGGTGGGGTACGTGCTGCGCCTGCCACCCGCGGCGGCCACCTAGTGGGTCGTTTCCGCACACGCTCATGGCGGTCCGTCAGGAGATTTTCCGCCAGAATGCCGCTGCGGATCAAGCTCATCACCGCGGCGCTCACGCTCGTCGCGATCGCGCTCGCGGTGATCAGCGCGGTGAGCATCGTCGTCTTCCGCGGCTACCTCCTCCATCAGGCGGACCAGCAGCTACACAGCTTCATCAGCCGTGCCGGGTCGCCGCCACGGCTCCCTGGCCAATCGCAGCGAACCGGGTTCAGATTCCTGAACCGGCCTAATGTGGGCGGGTTCACGCAGGAGGTCCTCGACAGCAAGGGCCTGCGTGGCCGGCCAGACCGGCGGCCCCGCGATGCCCGCGAAGCCTGCCTGGCTCGCAGCCCACGCCGGTCAGGTCATGACCATGCCGGCCAGTTCGGGCGGCGGCAGCTGGCGGGTGCTCACCGAGCCGGCCTACTACGTCATCGCGCGGACGCCCTTCGTCGGGTCGAGCCCGACCGCGCAGGGGATACCCGGCTACCTGGTCTACAGCCTGACCCCGCAAGACTTTCCCGGGCAGCAGACCGGCACCCTTGTCGTGGGCGTCGACCTCGGCAGCATCGGCCAGACCATCGGCACGCTCACCGTGATCGACCTGGCGGTGAGCGGCGCCGTGATCGTGCTCCTGGCCGGTGTCGGCGTGGCGCTGATCCGCGCCAGCCTCCGGCCACTGGCCGAGATCGAGCAGACGGCTGGGGCCATCGCCGCCGGTGACCTGTCCCGCCGGGTACCTGACGGCGATCCGCGCACCGAGGTGGGCAGCCTGGCACGGTCCCTGAACACGATGCTGAGCCAGATCGAGCAGGCATTCCGGGCACGCTCACTGTCGGAGGCCAGGGCGCGCACGTCAGAGGAGCGGATGCGCCGTTTCGTGGCCGACGCGAGCCACGAACTGCGCACGCCGCTCAGCGTGATCCGGGGCTTCGCCGAGTACCACCGCCAGCGCGGCGGGCTCAAGGAAGGCGAGCTCGACCGCATGATCAGGCGAGTCGAGGACGAGGCAGCCCGGATGGGCGTGCTTGTCGAGGACCTGCTGCTGCTCGCGCGGCTGGACCAGCAGCGGCCGCTGCAGCTCGGCCCTGTGGACCTGCTGGCGCTCGCGGCCGACGCCGCCCAGGACGCCCGGCTGCTCGCACCCAGCCGCGACGTCCAGCTGAGCGTCGGCTCCGCCGGGCCGTTCCTGGTACTCGGTGACGAGGCACGGTTGCGGCAGATCATCCGCAACCTGGTCAACAACGCGCTCACCCACACACCGGACGGCGCACCGGTCGAATTGCGGCTGCGCACCTGCCCTGCCGAGGGCCAGGCGCCGGACGCACCGGCCGCCGAACACAGCGCCTTCGCCGGGGATGAGGAGGCTGTGGGGAACCACCAGCCAGCCGTGAACGGGGCAGCCGCGGAGGTCGCGCCGGTGGAGGCCGTCGTGCTCGAAGTGGCCGATTCCGGGCCCGGCCTGACCCCGGAGCAGGCCGAGCGGGTGTTCGAGCGGTTCTACCGTGCGGACGCCGCCCGCACCAGGAAGACCGGCGGCACCGGCCTGGGCCTGGCCATCGTGGCGGCCCTTTCCGCGGCGCACGGCGGCACCGTGTCCGTGGACTCCCGGCCGGGCGAGGGCGCGACCTTCCGGATCACACTGCCCATGGCGCCGGACGCCGCGGGGATCATCGATGCGGACAGCGTCGATGCGGACAGCGACTGGCAAACTACCCAAAGCGACAGCTAGGCGCCGACCGGGAGGTCGCGGGGCGGGCGACACTACACTGCAGTCCGGATCATTGCCGCATGTCATCGTCGCCTGGAGCAGGACGCGGGGAGCGGTGTTCGGGCCACAGAGCTATGTCGTGTTGCGCTCCTTGCCGCCGCCGTCGCGGCGGGGATCCACCTGCCGCTGCGCGGCGAGCACATCGCGGTCCGCATCGCCGCGGCGACACCCTTCGTCGCGGTCGCGCTGCTCGGTAGGGGACATCCCGCAATTCCCCGCACGCCCGCCGCAGTCCGGCAAGCGCGCACCACCCGGCAGCCGTTCGGGATCGGTTTTGGGTCTGGGCGGCGCGCGAGTCCTGACCGGCCGCAAGGAGCGACGTTGAACGGATACCGCACGCTCTCGTTCTGGCACGACACCGTGCCAGATGCGCTCGAGCCGGGCCCATCCCTGCCCGGAGACATCGACGTTGACGTGGCCATCGCCGGCGGCGGCTTCACCGGCCTGTGGACCGCGTATTACCTGCGCAAGTCCGATCCCGGGCTGCGGATCGCCGTGCTCGAGCGTGAGATTGCCGGATTCGGCGCGTCGGGCAGAAACGGGGGCTGGTGCTCCGCGCTGTTTCCCGCTTCACTGGGCAAGCTCGCGCGGATGTCCGGGCGGCCGGCCGCCGTCGCCATGCATCGGGCCGTGCAGGCGACCGTCGACGAGGTCGGCCGCGTCGTGGCGGCCGAGGACATCGACTGCCACTGGTCCAAGGGCGGAACCGTCCAGCTGGCCCGCTCACAGCCCCAGCTCATGCGCGCGAAGGAAGAGGTGGCGGAGGCGCGTGCGTTCGGTTTCGGCGGGGAGGACCTGCGGCTGCTCAGCGCGAGCGAGGCGAGCGCCATGCTCGCAGCGGCTGGCGTTGTCGGCGGCACCTACACGCCGCACTGCGCTGCCATCCATCCGGCCAGGCTCGCCCGCGGCCTCGCCGCGACGGTGCGGCGCCTCGGCGTGGCGCTGTACGAGCGGACGACGGCGACCTCCATCGAGCCGCGGCGGGTGCGGACGCCGGCGGGCACGGTGCGGGCCGAATACGTGATCCGTGCGACGGAGGGCTACACGCCGGGGCTCCCAGGGCTACGGCGCGCGATCGCGCCCGTGTACTCCCTCATGATCGCCACGCAGCCGCTGCCAGCGAGCGTGTGGGATCAGATCGGGCTGACGCATCGCGCGACATTCTGCGATCACCGGCATGTGATCATCTATGGCCAGCGGACCGCGGACGGCAGGTTCGCCTTCGGGGGCCGGGGCGCGCCGTACCACCTGGGCTCGAAGATCCGCCCCGAATTCGACCGCGAGCCGACGGTGTTCCACGCACTGCGGAGCGCGATTGGCGAGATGTTCCCTGTTCTCGGCGACGTCGAGGTCACGCACGCGTGGGGCGGGCCCCTCGGCGTGCCGAGGGACTGGTGCGCGTCCGCGGGCCTGGACCGCCGCACCGGGCTCGGCTGGGCTGGCGGGTACGTCGGCGACGGGGTGGCAACGACCAACCTGGCCGGCCGCACGCTCACCGACTTGATCCTGGCCCGCGACACCAACCTGGTGACGCTACCGTGGGTGAATCACCACTCACGGCGCTGGGAGGTCGAGCCGCTGCGCTGGCTCGGCACCAATGCCGCGCTCAGGGCGATGGCGCACGCCGACCTGGTCGAGGCGCGCACGGGCCGGCCCGCGCGTTCCGCCGAGCTCATCAGCCGGCTGATGGGCGGCTGATCGGCTGATGGGCGGCTTGTGGGCTGCTCGCGGACGCTGGCGGGCGGCTGGGCACTGGCGGGCGCCTGATGAACCCGCGCGGCGGGGTTCAGTCTGGGTCGGCGGGGAGTGCCGACGGCACCACGACGAACTGGCGCAGGTACAGATCCTGGAACGTGACGGGACCGCGCGGGCCCGGGACGTGGTCCACGTTGATGCCGGTCTCAGGCACGCCACGGAGCTTGAAGCCGTCGAGCAGGCGCGTGCTCGCGTTCCAGAACGCGCCGGTGCCGTTGTACGCGTCAAGGAACGCCGCCGCCGCCTGCGGGTCCGAGGTCACGATGCCGGCCGCGAGCCCGGATGTCTCCGCGTTCGCGACCTCGGCCGCTTCGGCGGGCCCGGCCACCGCATCGATGGTCACGGTCGCCTCCCGGCCTGTGTCAAGCGCCCATTCGTGGCCGCGGGGATGGCGATGCGGGGGCAGCGACGGCCGGACGCCGACGCTGTCGAGCACTCTGCTGACGACGGGCATCATCTCGTCCCAGACCGCCGAGCAGATCAGCAGCAGGTTGAGCCGGTTGCACACACCGAGCCGATCAAGGCTCGCCGCGATGAGCCTCGCGGCGTCGCCGGCATCGGCTGCGCCATCGACATACAGGACGCCACCGCCGTCGGCGTGCGCCAGGGTGCGGACGCCACGGCTCGCCGCCTCTGCCGCGAGCATCCGGGTCGTCTCGCCGCTGCCGCGCAGGATCACCAGCGGGATCAGCGCCGGTTGACGGACAAGCTCCATCGCAGCTTCCCTGTCCGGTGTCCGGACAAGCTGGAGCGCGTCAGGATCGAGCCCGGATTCGCCGAGTGCCGGCGAGATCACCTCGTCGAACAGCGCAGTGGCTGACCGCAGCGCCGCGGCGCCCGTGCGCAGCACCCCCGCGTTGCGTGATTTCAGCAGCTGAGACGCGACGTCCACGGTAACGTTCGGGCGCGCCTCGAAGTTGGCGCCGACCACCCCGATCGGCTTGCGCCGTTCCTCGAGCCGCAGCCCGCCCGGCAGATCTTTAAGCTGAACGGCTGCGGCGGGGTACTCGGCACCGGCCAGCAACTCGATCTGGCGGGCCATCTGGCCGATCCGCTCCTCGTCGAGCCGGAGCCTGTCGAGCAGCCCGCGGCCGAGACCAGCCGACTCCCCCGCCCCGACATCCTCCTTGTTCGCCACGAGCAGCGCGGCCGCCTTCGCCTCAAGCAGCCGCGCCATGTGGCGCAGGGCACCGTCGATCGTGGCATCATCAGCGGCCGCGACGCTGCGCGCTGCGCGGCGTGCCGCCTCACCCCGAGCGGTTACCTCCATGCCTGCATCGGTCACAACCAAAGCCTACGGCGTTCACCCCGCAGGCGCCGCACGCGGCGCGGGCCGGCGCAGCCGCGGCGCAGGTGCCCGCTCAGCGCGAAGCTGATACGCTCCCAAGCGAGCGCTTGGCTGGCAAGACCCAGGTGACCGCGGCGCACCTGCTTAGTCACCAGGCGGGCCTGCCCGCCTGCGATGAGACGGTCAGCGTGGCCGATACCGCTGACCCGGCAGGTCTCGCCGCCCGGCTCGCGGCCCAGGCGCCGGTATGGGAGCCCGGCACGGCGCACGGATACCACCCGCTCACGTTCGGGTGGCTGGCGGGCGAGATCGTCAGGCGGCTGTCCGGGCAGAACGTCGGGGAGTACCTCTCCGCCCAGATCACCGGGCCGCACGGGCTCGACGTGTGGCTGCGCGCACCGGACGACGTCATGGCAGCACGCCGCCCGCGGACGCCGTGCAGACAGCCTGCGGCCGTGCGGCGCACGGAACCCGGCCACTGGTGCGGGCGTCCAAGAGATATGACCCCCTCACGGCTCGCCATCGTCACAGCGGCGGCCGCGGTCCTTGGCCTCGGCGCGGCCGGCTGCGGCTCACAGGTCGGCACCGCGTCCGGCCAGCCGGCGCCGCAGAAACTGAGCCTCGCAAACACCGCGACGGCGACCCCGGGTGCCTCGGTAAACCCGGGCGGACCCATGTTGACCGTGCCATCACCCGCACCGCCCGGTGTACCAGGCTGGGCTCAGGTCAAACTGACCGGGCGGCTGCCTTCGGGTGGGCCCGCGCGCGGTGCGGTACGGACCCTCCCAGGCGGCGAGGCACAGGAAGCGACGGTGCGCGCGCTCGCCAGCGCACTGCGCCTGACCGGCTCACCGCAACGCGTGACCGGCGGATGGCGGGTCACCGGACCTGGCACCCTGCAGGTCACCGACGGTCCCGGCCTCAGGTGGACGTACCTCGGCGTGCCGGTTGTCACGCAATGCGGCCCGATCCTGCGGACTCCCCAGGTGCCCGGCGCCGCCAACATGGCGGGCAGCGGTGCGAGCGCCGGGTCGAACCCCCGTGCGGCCGCGCCGACAGCGGTCGGCACGATCTGCCCGATGAAGCCCGGCCGGCTCGAGCCGTTCGAACCCCTGCCAACCCCTTCCGGCAGCGCGGCGGTGCCCTCCGGGCCGTCCGCCGAGGCCGTGGCCAAGCCCGTGCTGCAGGCCACGGGGGTCGCGGGCTCGCCACTGCGGATCACCACGATCGGCTCCGTCACGTTCGTGTCGGCGGATCCGACCGTGGATGGGCTGCCTACCTCCGGTTTCGCTACCACGATCGGCGTGGGCCCTGGCGACCGGATCACGCAGGCCAGCGGCTGGCTGAGCCGCCCGGCCATCGGGGCCTCCTATCCCTTGGTCGGGGCGCAGCAGGCGTTCGACCGGATGAAGCTAGCCACCCACCCGGTATCTGGCGCCCACCCGCCCGAGGTCATGTGCCCGCTCAGTCCCGACGTGTTCTGCGGCCCTGGCCCGATCCGGGTGGTCCAGGTAACCGGCGCCACCTACGGCCTGTCCCTCAGCTACAACCGCGGCGAACCGGTGCTCGTCCCGTCCTGGCTCTTCAAAGTAGCGGGAACCAGCCTCAGGATCCCCGAGGTCGCCATCAACCCGCGCTACCTGGGCGGCTGACACTGCGAACGCGGCACCGGATGGCTCGGGCGAAGCTTGATCCATGGCCCGTGGGACGGCCTGTATGCCGCCCCACGGGACATCGATCTTGGCGAACGGCAAAAGCTACCGACGGGCCGGCTTGTCCCGGCTCGGCTTACTGCATGGTGGTGACCACCGCAATTCGCCCGGTGAGGTCGAGTCCCTCCATAACGGCCGATCGTAACCCGTGACTTGAACAAGCGCTTGACTGTCAGGCGCCGTGAGCCGCTGGCGTCACTCCCGCTGGGCCTCGGCCTGGTGATGGCGCTCGCGGGTGGTGCGCCCGCCCGCTTGCCCGCCCGCGCGCGTACCGGCCCCTAACCTGGCATGCTCACCGCCGATGCGGGCGGGTGGCCGGGTGAGCGCGCCCGCGAGCACCGCGTATCCGCCGCCCGCGATCGCGATGCCGAAAACCAACCCGGCGAGCACGTCCTGCCAGGCGTACGCGACCACGCTGATCTGGAAAGCGGCCATCGCCGTCGCCGCCACGGCGGCGGTGACACCCAGACGGCCGTGCAGCAGGAACAATCCGGCGGTCACCGCTCCGGCCATCGCGGCCACTCCGCTCGGTGGCGGGTAGCCGCTGGCCGCGTGATACAGGACCGACACGCCAGGCTGGACGCCGTGCAGGCTGGGCCGTGCCCGCGGCGCGACAAAGAACTCGCCCGCGGCGAATGCCGCGCCGGCGGACACGAACAGCCACACGGCAGCGCCGGTACACCCGGCCGCGTCGCGCGCGCGCCACCAGCCAAGCAAAATGAGGGCGCCGAACACGATCGCGCCGTAAATGGGGTAATCGCGCACAAACGTCACCCCCGGAAAGGCGTTAAGGTGAGAGCCGGTGAAATACATAGTGTAGATCAGGCCCGTTTAACGCCGCCAGGCGACGTGGTGGAAAGGTTGCCAGCCAATACTCTGGCCATATCGGGCAAAGAAGGAATCTACCGCTTAAGCGGCAACCACAGAAATGAAGGGATGATCAGGGCGGATGAGGCGCATGAGCCGCCACGTGCGCGCAACCACGGCGCGGGCCTCTTGCCTGCGCGCCGTTTCCGTGTGCGCCGTTCCGTGTGCGCCGTTTCCCTGTGCGTGTGCGCCGTTTCCGTGTGCGCCGTTTCCGTGTGCGCCGTTTCCGTGTGCGCCGTTTCCGTGTGCGCCGTTTCCGTGTGCGCCGTTTCCGTGTGCGCCGTTTCCGTGTGCGCCGTTTCCGTGTGCGCGGTATGCCTGCGCGCCATGTGCCTGGGCGCGGCTTCCGTGCGTGCCGTGCTTACTCGATTGGCGAGACTGTCCGGGGCAGCGCTCGCGGCGGCGGCGCTACGGGCGGTTGCGCTACGGGCGGTTGCGCTACGGGCGGTTGCGCTACGGGCGGCGCGGCCCGTCCTCGCCGCGCTGCTGACGCTGCTGCCCCGGCTGACGCTACTGTCCCTGCTGGCCCTGTCGGCCCTGCCGTCGATCACGCTAGTGGGGGGCTCCGGCACAGCGACCGCCGCCACCGCAGAGAGCACGCGGAGCACGGGGACTGCGGGGACTGCGGGGAGCACGGGGACTGCGGGGAGCACGGGGACTGCGGGGAGTACGGGGACTGCGGGGAGCACGGGGACTGCGGGGAATACGGGGAACATAGGGAGCGCGCGGGCCAATGAACTGCCTGGGCAAAACGCCAGAACGCGGTCCGCTGTGCACACGGCGGGCGTGCCAGGAGCCGGCCAGCGGGCGCACCCACATCGCGCCGACCCTGGCTGCCGTGTGCACATCGACGACGTACGTATCGCCGGATACCTCAGTCACGGCCGCATGATCCGCGCAGCTGCCGTGGGCGCCTACGTTTCCTGCCGGCTCACCGTGCACAACATGTTGCTCCAGGTCACGCTCTGGAAAGCGGGGCTTCTCTACGATCACAAGCAGGCCCAGACCACCGTACGGACTGCGGCGGACAGCAGGCTCGGCAGCTATGTGACCCATGTCACCTGCAAGGACCAGACCGCAAGCCGCTTTTACGGTGTCGCGCACGCGGTCGTCTACTTCGATGGCAGGCGGGGCGACGCGTGGGTGAAGTCGCCGCGGGCAAGCACACCCCGCTGCGGCACATGACCAGCCTGAAGACTGGTTATGTTGTCCCATATGCCCACGCCGCCCGCCCGTGCCCTGCTCGCGCGGGACCTCGAAGTCGTCACCGTCACCGACACGAGCGTGATCATTACCTGGTTCACTGGATCGGCTGCCGAGCCCGACGCGTACGGCCAGCCCGCGCCGGTCCCCGCCGACACCGAACTGCTGCTCGGCGAGCCAGGCCGTCCGGCGACGCTGCGCACGGTCCTGCATGACGCGACGCCCACGCCGTACCACTATGCGGAGGTGACCGGCCTGGAACCAGGGCGGGCTTACGCGTACGTGGCGCGCTCGGCAGGCCAGGACGCGGCGCAGACGTCACTGCAGTTTCCTGGATCCCTCGGCTCCCTGGACGTGCCAGGGGTCGTCACGACGCTGTCAACGCCGCCGGGCCGTTACCTGTTCACCGTCGCGCTTGCCGCGGACACCCACGTCGGTGAGACCGCGAGCGGCGTGGTCGCGGTGAACTGGCCGCAGGCGTTCCGCCAGGACCCTGGCCTGCCGCCGTACCCGGAGGTGATGCTCACCGGCATGCTCGAAGACCTGCGGCGTCACCGCCGCCGCCCAGCGGTGCTGATCGTCGCGGGGGATATAACGGCGGAGGCCTTGCCGCCCCAGGTGGCACGGGCACGTGCGCTGCTCGACGGCTGGGGGCGCCTCGGCGCGGACTACTTCGTGGTTCGCGGCAACCATGACCGCCCGCACACCGGCCGCGCCTACGAGGCGGGGACGCCTGTACCCGGTGCTGGTGACCACCACGACTGCTGGGGTGACGTGTTCGGCCCTCGGCGCCAGCGGCTCAGCACGCATGAGCTTGGCGGCCTGCGAATCATCGGGCTGGACACCACGACGCTTGACACTGCAAGCGGCACCCTCGACAAGACCCAGCTGGCCGACCTGCGCGACGTGCTCGCGTCCGACCCGGACAGGCCGACCCTGGTCTGCGGGCACCACCCGGTGACCTACGAGTCGGCCGTCACGACAGCGGCCGGGCCTGGCTTCAATCTCGATGCGGCGAAGGCGCGCGAACTCGAGGCGCTCTATGCGCGGGCACCCGGGGTCTTTCTCCACCAGGCCGGGCACACCCACAGGAACAAGGTGACCGCCGCGACAGGCACGCCAAGCACCGAATTCCTCGAGGTCGCGGCGGTCAAGGAGTACCCGGGCGGCTATTGCCTGCTGCGCGTGCACACCGGCGGCTACCTGGTGAGCTTCTACAAGACACGGGCCGATCTGGCCAGGCGATGGAGCCAGCGCACCCGCGCCGAGTACTTCGGGATCTTCCCGCACTACGCGCTCGGCACGATAGCCGATCGCAACCGCACGGTGCGGCGTGACCTGTCAGGCCTCAGGAGCCCGGGCCCGTGAAAAAGTCTTGGTCGAGCCCGAACCTGAAACGTAGACCCACTCCCTTACGGCGCCTACGCAGCCCGTGTTGCTGTAGTAGGAAAATCCCGCCTGCGTGTGCGCGGAATTCTTGAGGTCGCCGCTCGGCTTGATTACTTTCTTCCGGTGGCCCGTACAGCCGCCGCGAGCGCACTGTTCACCTGGGCCGCCGTCGCTGCGCTTGTGGCGGCGTTACGAACTGCCGATGTGGCAGCGGTCGCCGAGGTGGCTGTCGTTACCCCGGCCGCGATGAGCGCGAACGCCGCTGTCGCCGCCCAATAGCATAGCCATTTCAAATGTTACCCCTTCCCGTGAATGCGCTGGCACGCAGTGCTACAAAACTGTTTGCGCCCGCCAACGCCAAGGCGGACGCCATGTTAGGCGCCCAGCCCCGCACGGGCCTGGCGGATGGCGCGACGAGGCTACTATTACCCGGAGTCGGGCAGCGGCGGGCCCGGCGAAGGCACGACTAACCGCCACCCGGGGGCCGGCGGCCGAGGTGGTAACGCGGACCCGGGAGCAGGACAGGCAGGTCAGGAGCCCGGCCGAGACGGCCCGAGCGGCCGAAATGATCGCGTGTGCGCATCATCTCTTGGTGTGCACAAGCAAAATGGACTATGCTTTTGCGCCTGACACAAAAAGATCTGGCCCCATAAAAAAGCATAGTCCATAAACGAGCTGGCTAGGATTATATCAAAAAAATGGAACGCCGGCAAACTGAGTCCGCCCGCGCCGAAGCTCTCCGCACCGAGCAGTCCTATGTCTCGATGCTGTACGAACGCCTCGACATAGCACGGGAACGGGCCGAGACCGCGCTGCGTGAGGCACACGGGCGCGGCGCGGCAGGCGGCACCCACCAGGCCCGCATCGAACGCGAGGTGTCCGCCGCCGAGCACACACGGCGGATCGCCCAGCTATCGGGTGTGGAACGCGGGCTGTGCTTTGGCCGGATCGACGAGACTGGCGGCGACACCTACTACATCGGCCGGATGGGGCTACGCGGCGTCGGCAGCGAACTGGTCCTGATCGACTGGCGTGCGCCAGCCGCCAGGTCCTTCTATACCGCGACGCCAAGCGACCCGGGCCCACTGGTGCGGCGGCGTCATCTGCACACCAGGGGCCGCACGGTCGTTGGCATCGACGATGAGGTATTCGACCTGGAACGGATGGCCGAGAGCGACCGCCGCACGCTGGTCGGCGAGGCGGCGCTCATGGCCGCGCTGCGCCGCGGGCGCACGGGCCGCATGACCGAGGTGGTAGCGACCATACAGACCGAGCAGGACCGGGTGATCCGCGCCGGCCTGCAAGGGGTGCTCGTGGTCCAGGGCGGCCCGGGCACGGGCAAGACCGTTGCGGCACTGCACCGGGCGGCCTACCTGCTCTACACGCACCGGACCACGCTGGAACGCCGCGGCGTGCTCGTGGTGGGACCGAATGCGATGTTCCTGCGCTATATCAGCCAGGTGCTGCCTTCACTCGGCGAGACCGACGTGGTGCTTTCCACGGTCGACGAACTCTTCCCGGGCGTGCGCGCGACCGCCGCCGACGACCCCGCTGCGGCGGTCGTCAAGGGCGACCTGCGAATGCCGACTGTCATCAAGTCCGCGGTGCGGGACCGTCAGCGCGTGCCGGACGGCGATCTCGAGATCGTGGCCGAGAACATGACCTTGCGGCTCGGCCATGACACCTGTGTGCGCGCCCGCGACCGTGCGCGAGCGCTGCGCAGACCGCACAACGTGGCACGCAAGCTGTTCGTGCAGGACATGCTCACCGCGCTCGTGCGCGACGAAGCGGCGCAACTGGACCGGCCGGTGGACGGTGAGGATCTGCCGTACCTGCGGGCGGCGCTGTGGGAGCAGGATCCGGTGCGCGAGGCGCTTGACGCGCTGTGGCCGTTCCTGACGCCCCAGCGGCTGATTTCCGCGCTGCTCACGAGCGCTCACACGCTCCGCTCGGCGGCGGCAGGCAGGGGTGGGCTCTCGCCCGGGCAGCAACGGGCGATCCTGCGGCCGGCCGGGTCACCGTGGACGACCGGCGATGTTCCCCTGCTCGACGAGGCCGCCGACCTCCTCGGCGAAGACGACACGGCGGCCAGGGCAATGGAGCGGATAGCGGAAAGAGAGCGCCGCGCGGAGGAGGAGTACGCCTACGGCGTGCTCGAACTGACCGGGCTTTCGGAACTTGGCATGGTCGACGCCGGCACGCTCGCGCAGCGTCACCGTGCCGATGGCAGCCGGGCGACCACCGCCGAGCGGGCCGGCGCGGATCGCACGTGGGCGTATGGCCACGTCATCGTGGACGAGGCGCAGGAACTGTCGGCGATGGCGTGGCGGACCGTGATGCGCCGGGTTCCGACGCGGTCGCTGACGGTGGTAGGCGACATCGCGCAGCGAAGTTCCGCTGCGGGCGCGCGGTCGTGGGGCGAGATGCTCGACCGGTACCTCAAGGGCCGCTGGCACCAGGAGCGCCTGACCGTCAACTACCGGACATCCGCGGAGATCATGGAAGTCGCGGCCGACGTGCTGAAGGCCGTGGCACCGGAGGAGGAGCCACCGGAGTCCGTTCGCAGCGGCGAGGCCCCGCCGCGCGCCCTGCTCACCACCGGCGGCGAACTCCCCGACGCCCTCACCAGGCTGGTGAAGTCGGAGCTCGCGGAGATCGGCGACGGCCGCCTCGCGGTCATCACCGCGGACACCCGCCACGCGGAGATCGCCGCCCTGCTGCCCGAGGGCGCGTCGCCCGCGACCCTCGACGCGCTCGACTCGCCAGTGACAGTCCTTACGGTGCCGCAGTGCAAGGGCCTGGAGTTCGACGCGGTTGTGGTCGTCGCGCCCAGCGAGATCATCGCGCAGTCCCCCATGGGCGGTCATGACCTGTACGTGGCGATGACCAGGGCGACCAGGCGGCTGACGGTGGTGCAGGAGGGGGCGCTGCCCGACATACTGAGCCGGCTCGCGCCGCCGCCCGCGGCGCCGTCCGCGGCGCCGGACACCGCGCACACCTCACCGGAGCCTGCGGCAGACGAGCCATAAGATCCTGAACGGCTGCGCGGCGTGGCACCCCGCCGGTCTGGCGCGCCGCACGACAACGCCGCGCGGGTGCGACAACGCCGCTCATGATCGCGGTATCTTTTCCGCGAATACGTCAGAAAAGTTACCGCGATCATGAAGCGGGAGCCCGGCGCACATACTTGCGGCCTCGGCGGGCGGTCACCCGGGGAGCGAGCGTGCTCGCCGCGGACGCCTCCGACGCCGCCGGGCTGACCGTGCCGCCGCTCGCCGCCGCCGCACGCGGTGAACTCGCCGCGCTCGGCCTCGGCGCGGGCAGCTCGCTGGCCAACCCGCTGGAGATCCCGGTCGGCCCGGGCGGGCGCACCGAACTGGTCGGGGACGCGGTGCGCGCCATCTGGGCGCACCACCGCTACGCGGACGTGATCGTCCACCTCAACGTGCTGAGCTTCTTCACCTTCGGCAGCAGCGCCGAGTCGCTGCTCGCGTACGCCGGGGCCGTCGCGGACCTGCGACGGCCACTGGCAGGCACGCGTATCACGCTCGTCCTGCGTAACGCGGATTGCGCGCCGCCGGGGGTGGCTGAGCAGGCACGATCGATCGCACGGTCGGCCGGTGTACCCGTTTACCACAGCATCGAGTCCGCCGCGGTAGCCGTAGCGGCTGGTCAGCGGTTCGCGCGGTGAGTTCATGATCGCGGTAGTTTCTCTGCGGTATGCGCGGCAAAGTTACCGCGATCACGGAAGCGCGCACGGTCTCGCGCCCCGCGGCTCGTCGAGCCTAGCAAGCGCTAGGTTGATAGCGTGAGCAGACCGCGGGACGGGAGCTGACATGGGCAGGCTGGACGGCAAGGTCGCGCTGATCACCGGCGGAGCACGCGGCATGGGCAAGGCGCATGTCAGGCACTTCGTCAGCGAGGGCGCCCGGGTGTTCGGCGACGTCCTCGCCGAGGGCGCCGATGTCGCCGGCGATGTCGGTGCGGACTGCCGGTTCCTGCGCATGGATGTCACCAGCGAAGATGACTGGACGGCAGCCGTCGCGACAGCGGTGGGGACGTTCGGGAAACTGGACGTGTTCGTCAACAACGCCGGCATCCTGATCTTCGGCAGGATCGCCGACATGGGGCTTGGCGACTTCCGCCGGGTGATCGACGTCAACCTCACGGGCACGTGGCTTGGTGTGAAGGCTGTGATCGAGCCGATGACGGCGGCCGGCGGTGGCTCGATCGTGAACATCTCCTCGATCGAGGGCTTCATCGGCGCGGCGGGCCTGTCCGCTCACAGCGCCAGCAAGTTCGGGATCCGCGGCATTACCCAAGGCCGCCGCGCGCGAACTCGCCGACCGCGGCATCCGGGTCAATTCCATCCACCCCGGCGCCATCAATACCGCCATGACGCGCAATCCAGACCTCGTCGCAGAAGTCAACGCCGAGGCCTTCATCGCCACGATGCCGATCAAACGGTTCGCCAAACCGGTCGAGGTGTCGAAGATCGCCGCGTTTCTCGCCTCGGACGAGACCAGCTACTGCACGGGGACCGAGGTCGTGATCGGCGGCGGAATACTTACCGGAGCGGGCTACTGACGGGCCGCTATGTGCCGCGGCCTACCAGGCCCAGTGGAAGCCGACGACGGCGTCTTCCAGTGTCTTCAGGTAGTGGTGCACGGAGTGCTGGCTGTCGAGCGAAACGGCGTCCTGCTCGACGATGTCTCCCTCGATGCCGTCCCAGGACGCCCACCAGATCGCGCCGGGAAGCATATCCGGGTGAAACTCCACGCGGATGTCGACATTTTCCATACGCGCCCGTGAGGCACGCCGGTAGTCACTCGCCGGGCGTTCAGGGAAATGGAAGATCATCCAGTACTCGAGGGTGAGCGTGTCGCCACGTGCGAGCGGTTTGGCCAGCAGGATGTCGGTGGTGTAGAGGGCATCGGTGATTTTCCTGAACGGCCCGCTCGCGGCGCGGCAGCCCTGGCCAACTTCGAGCGTCAGGTCGTCGGAGTCGAAGCGGAACGGGATACGGTCCAGCCCATCGACGATCGCCTCGATCACGTGCAAGGTGCGCTGGCGGTCCGGCATCCCGTCGGCACCCAGATAATGATGATCATGCAGGGCGAGGGTCTGGTGCTGAAGCGGGCCGAGCGCGGCCGATCGCTCGGGCCGCATGGCACGCGGACCGGCCTGCATCCGGGTGCGGCCCGACCCCTCCCACAAGCGCCAGAGCAGTTCCGCGTCGTGGCTGGCGAGGTCGAACGCTTCGATGAACAGGGTCAGCGACGCCTTGCTGAGCACCCGGCCCGAGATCGCGCGCAGGACGGTGTCCTTGAGCTGGCGCGGCAGCACATCGACGTCACCGGCGCTGCGGGGATTGCGCCAGAGATAGTGGGCAAGCACGTCCGCCACCGCGAGCTGGTTGATCTCACCCGGTCGTGTCCGCTCGGCGTACTGCGCCCATCGCTGCCGGTACCGCCCGGGCTGAAGCAGCAGCTCACGCAGGTACGCGGCGGTCACAGCATGGCGCGTGACCGTGGATTCGGAACCACTCACTGATCGCCCTACCCCGTGTGCGAACTTATTGCGACATACGGGAGTTACTGTACGTCGTCGGCCTCGCCGGGGGGGCGAGACCGGATCAAGGGGAGGGACCGGCCGCAGCATGGACGACCGCCGGGGTTCGATGTCGCGCGGGCTGGACGAGGCGTACTTCCTCGATCTGCTCGGCGACGCCTGCAACAGCCTTGGCCGCTACGACGAGGCCGTCGTCGCGCTCTCCAGCGCCGTGCAGGTTTTCAAGGAACATGGGGCGCAATGCGCTCACGCCGTCGGCCTATTCAAGCTCGCCCAGAGCCATCTCGCGCTGGCTCACCACCGCCAGGCCATCGACTACCTCGAGGAATGCCTGCCGATCCTGCGCAAGCTGCACCTGCCCGCGTCAGAGCAGCGCGCCAGGGCCGCGCTCGACGCCTGCCTGCTCACCATCGCGTAACCGGGCCGCCGCCGGGCCGGCCTGCTGGTCCCCGAAGCCGCTGATCGCCTCGCCGAGTTCGCCCGCCGCAGGGTCACCGAGGTCTTCCAGGATCGCAAGCGCCCCACGCCAGGTCTGCGCGCCGCGGCGCGCAGACCTGTCCGCCGCTGCGCGTCGCCCAGATGGCGCAGGGTTTTCGCCCACCACCAGCACCACCAGCACCACCAGCACCACCAGCACCACCAGCACCACCAGCACCACCAGCACCACCAGACCACACACCAGCACCACCAGCACCACCAGCACCCAGAGCCTGCCACCCCGAGCGGCCAGGGCGGGATGCACGAACCGAGCGCTACGGCATTCCCGCCCCAGCCTGAGCTGCCCCCGGCTCCGGAGTAAGCTGCGCCGTGCAGTTTTTGCAGCGCCTGGCCGCCTTCGGCACTTCACTCAGGCATTCGGGACATTCGCGCTCGGTAGCCTCCTCGTTCCTCGTCATCATGTCGAGCAGCTTGCTGACCGGCAGAACCACAAAGAAATACACGACTGCGGCGATGATGAGGAACGAGATCACCGCGTCGAGGAAGTCGCCGTAGGCGAACTTGCTCTTATTGACGGTGAAGTAAAGCTGGGAGAAGTCGGGCTTTCCCCCGATTGCCGCGATCAGCGGCGTAATCAGATCCTTGACGAGCGCTGTGATCAAGGCGCTGAACGCGAGGCCGATGACGACCGCAACGGCAAGCTCTACCAGATTCCCGCGCAGCAGGAACTTCTTGAAACCCTTCATTCTCGATAGGGTGCGGCTCCTGTGGGGGGATGCAGTGTGAAGCGTTTTAGCGTGCCTGATGGCACTGTGTCCGGTTTGCTCGTGTCGGTGCGTGCGTAAAGGGCTCCTTCTCGTTACGGTCCCGGTTGTCTGACGACCGGATCGAAAAAGAAGGAGCCCGATGCAAGGGTACGTGCCTGCCCGGGACGAGGCGTTCGGGGAGTCGAGGAAGTGCTTCCGTGAGCTTGAGCAGTGGGCGGCGTCGGAGGAGGCAGCGGGTCTGCAGCACGCTGACCTGGAGGAACAGCTGGAGGCGCGGGGCCGGGAGCTGCTGCGGCGACTGTTCCAGGACCGGCTGGACGCATCGGCTGCGGCCGAGGAGCGGCGTTATGACGTGGCTGGGGAGGACGGCGTGGTCCGCACGCGGGCGGAGAAAGGCCGGACCCGGCCGCTGGTGACGATATTCGGGCAGGTCACGGTGTCGCGGATCGCCTACCGGTCACCGGGCAGGCCGAATGTGCACCCGCTGGACGCGGCGCTGAACCTGCCGGAGGAAAAACACTCTCACGGGCTGCGCGGGCTCGCCGCGATCGAGTCGGCGCGCGGCTCGATGGAGGCGGCGCGCGCCGCGGTCACCCGCGCGACCGGCGTGAAGATCGGGAAGCGGCAGCTGGAGGAGCTGGCCCGCCGGGCTGCCGCGCACGTGGAGGCGTTCTACGCCTGGCGCCTGATCGAGCCGGCGCCGGAGGGGTGCCCGCTGATCCTGACCTTCGACGGCAAGGGCATCGTGATGCTGCCGGAGGCGCTGCGCCCGGCGACCGCCAGGGCCGCGGCATCGGCGGGGAACAAGCTGGCGACCCGGCTGTCGCCCGGGGAGAAGAACGGCCGCAAGCGGATGGCCGAGCTGGCCTGCGTCTACGACGCCGCCCCGGTCCCGCGCACGCCGGAGGACGTCATCAGCACCCCCGCGCAGAAACGCAGGAAGAACAAAGCGCAGGCAGCGGCACCGAAGAGGAAGCACAAGCCGCGGGAGCCGCAGGCACGGGGCAAGTGGCTGACCGCCTCGGTCACCGACGACATCCCCGCCGTGATCGCGTCGGCCTTTGACGAGGCCGGGCGCCGCGACCCCGGCCACGAGCGCGAGTGGGTCGTCCTCATCGACGGTAACAACACCCAGATCGAGGCCGTCACCGCCGAGGCCGCGGCCCGCGGCGTCACGGTCACGATCATCATCGACCTGATCCATGTCCTTGAATACCTGTGGAAGGCAGCCTGGTCCTTCTTCGACAAGGGCGAGCCCGCCGCCGAGGAATGGGTCGCCGCCCAGGCCCGCAGGATCCTGCACGGCAAAGCACGGCAGGTCGCGGCAGGGATCCGCCGCCGGGCCACTTCTTACGGCTACTCCCGGGCCGAGCGCGGCGGCGCCGACGAATGCGCCCGCTACCTGGAGAACAAGCAGCACTACCTGGACTACGCCACCGCGCTGCGCAAAGGCTGGCCCGTCGCCACCGGGATAATCGAAGGGGCGTGCAGGCACATCGTCAAGGACAGAATGGACATAACGGGCGCCAGATGGGGACTCGAAGGCGCCGAGGCCATCCTGAAACTCCGCGCCCTCATCACCACCGGCGACTTCGACACCTACTGGCGCTTCCACCTCCGCAGCGAGCACGAACGCATCCACCACGCCAGATACCGCGAGACCCACGTCCTCGCAGCATAACGAACTCACCTCAGACGAGCCGCACCCTTCTCGATATCCCCCAAACGGCGGTCGAACGAGGTGCCAGCAGCGCTCATGCTCACCGTACCCGTGGAGGCCGTCCATTCCACGGATTCCGGCCACGGAGGTGCACGCGTCGTCGAGCCGCAGCGTTATGCGCCAAGACGTGATCACGGTGAGCAGAGCGCGCCCATGGCGTGGCGCCCGCCCCGGCATGCGCCACCGGCACGCCGCGCCATGCGCCACGGGCACGCCCCGCCGGGGATGCCGCCCAAACCTGGGGCCTGCTGCCCCTTGCGATAATGACCCCGGACTCTTGATCCGCGCCGGGAGGACGACGTCATGTGGACGAACGATCCGAACCTGGCCGCGGGCACGCCTGCGGATCTCGCCTTCGTCAACGGCGCCGTCTACACGGTCGACGCAGCCAGGTCCTGGACGGACGCGGTCGCGGTGCATGGAGGCCGGATCACCGCACTCGGCGGACACGCGGCGCGGCCCCTCATCGGCCCAGGCACCGAGGTCATCGACCTGGGTGGCAAGCTGCTGCTGCCTGGCTTCATCGACGCACACGTTCATCCGATCATGGGGGGCACCGAGCGTGCCATGTGTGATCTCACCGGCACGTCGTCGGCGGCGGAATGCCTCGGCCGGATCGCGGCCTACGCACGGAAGCATCCGGACAGGGCATGGATCCTCGGCAGCGGGTGGTCCATGGATCAGTTCCACCGCGGCACGCCCTCAAGGCTCGTCCTGGACACCGTCGTGCCCGACCGGCCGGTGTACCTGACCAACCGCGACCATCACGGTGCGTGGGTGAACACCCGGGCGCTCGATCTCGCAGCTATCGGCCCGGGCACGCCCGATCCCCATGGCGGCAGGATCGAACGTGAAAGCGACGGATCACCGCAGGGCACCTTGCACGAAGACGCCACCATGCTGGTAGCGAAACACGCACCGCCGCCCACTGCCACTGAGTACGCGGCCGGACTGGCCGAGGGCCAGCGCTACCTGCACTCACTGGGCATCACGGGCTGGCAGGACGCGATCATCGGGTCGTACCTCGGCCACCAGGATTCTCTGCACACGTATCTGGAACTGGCCGGCTCCGGTGGCTTGACCGCGCGTGTCGCTGGCGCGCTCTGGTGGGACCGCGGTCGCGGCGAAGAGCAGATCGGTGACCTCCTCGACCGGCGGGCGGCCGGCCAGGTTGGGCGGTTCAGGGCCGGTACCGTCAAGATCATGCAGGACGGCGTGTGCGAGAACTTCAGTGCCGCCATGCTCGACCCCTACCTCGATGTACACGGCAAGCCGACAGGCAATCGCGGACACAGTTTCATCGAAGCCGAGGCGCTCGCGCGGTACGTGACGCACCTGGACGCCGAGGGCTTCCAGGTCCACTTCCACGCCATCGGCGATCGCGGCGTCCGGGAGAGCCTCGACGCCGTTGCCGCCGCGCGCGCCGCCAACGGCTGGAACGATCAGCGCCACCACATCGCGCATATCCAGGTCATTCATCCCGATGACATCAGGCGGTTCCGCGACCTCGGGGTGGCGGCCAACATGCAACCGCTGTGGGCCACGGCCGATGCGCAGATGCGCGACCTGACAATCCCCTTCCTTGGCCAGCCACGCTCGCAGCGGCAGTACCCGTTCAGCTCACTGCGCGCGAGCGGAGCGGTGCTTGCCGCCGGCAGCGACTGGCCGGTGTCCAGCCCCGATCCGCTGCACGGCATCCATGTCGCGGTCAACAGGATCCCGCCAGGACACGGCGCCGAGCCGTTCCTGCCCGCCGAGCGCCTCGCTCTCGGCGACGCGGTAGCCGCGTACACGATCGGCAGCGCATGGGTGAGCCACCTCGACCACCAGGCCGGCTCGATCGAGATCGGCAAGTACGCCGACCTCATCGTCCTGGACAGCAACCCGTTCACCGGCGAACCAGATCGAATTGCTGACACCCAGGTAGAAATGACCTTCGTGCAGGGAACTCTTGTGCACGCGCGCGCGGCCTGAGCATACGTGGAAGGCCCAGGCGGCGAGGCGTCAGCCAGGCCGGCCAGGAACCGGTCCGGTACCGGGCTGCGCGGGCAGTTGCCAGTGCCGCGGTAGCACGAACTCGCCCTTCGCCTCCACGGTCGGCGCGCCCCGCTCGTTGAGAATCCAGCCGTCCACCGTGGTGGCGCGGCCATCCACGCCGCTGATCCAGGCCTCGGCGACGAGTGGCGCGCCGACCGGCGTGGGCCGCGGGTAGCGCAAGGTCAGCGACGCCGTCATGCCCGGCCGAGCGCCCGCGGCGGCGGCAAACCCGAGCAGGTGATCGAGGATGGCCGCGCAGACGCCGCCGTGGACGGCATTGGGTGGCCCCTCGTATACGGGTCCAAGGATGAACTCGGCACGTGCGGTTCCCTCGGGGGAGGTCACGATCCTGATCGGCGGCGCGAGCGGATTCGCCTCGCCCGTCACTGGGCTGTGTGGCTGGTGCAACTGCCCGTTCGACGGATCGAATCCGAACCGAATGGGAGGGCGGCGTCGCGCGCCGAGCCGCGCGGCCAGGTCCCCGATCTCGGCCGCCGCCGCACCGAGCTCACCGATGGCCGCGTCACTGAGCACTACCGCCTCGACAAGCTCGCGCGTCCGCCCGGCGAGGGCGGTGAGCGCAGCCAGGAGCGCGGGATCAGCGCTGGTGCCGAACGAGGCGGCCGCATCGACATCGCCCCTCACACCGCCATCGAAGCCACCGCCCGCACCAGCAGCCGGAACACCAGCGGCCGGAACACCGGCAGTAGCCGGAACACCTACAGCGGCCGGAACACCGGCAGTAGTCGGAACACCGGCAGCGCTCCGCGCAGCCGCAGCACCATGAGCGCCGCTGACGTCGATCATCTCCGCGGCGCCACCATCTCCTTCGTTCCGCTCATCCGGGCTCAACCGGCGGCCCTCCCAGCACGTCACCGAACGCGATTCGGTCCGATCCGCAGCTTGCCAATCACCTCCGTGCCGGTCAAATCGGCGCCGATCAATCCAGCATGGTCAAGGCGCTGTGCTTGGCACGGACCGGCCTCGGCCTCGGTCTCGCGATTGCGGCGTACGAAAAGACATCTCGCTCGACGCAGCCTGCCTGCTCGCGTGTGGCGTCGTCACAGGCGTCGGTGCCGTGCTCAACGGGGCGGGCGCGCAGAGGAACGCGGCCCAGCGGCGCCTGCCCGGTCCAGCCCGGCCGGCGCTGTGGCCGAGATCAGTGTGCTGTATCGACGTGGAAGATCTCCTCCACTGACTGACCGAAGTACCTGGCCAGATTGATGGCGAGCGGCAGCGACGGGTCGTAGCGGCCCTGCTCGATGGCATTGATGGTCTGGCGGGACACCCCAAGCTCCGCGCCGAGGGCTTGCTGTGACAGTCCCTTGTCCGAACGGAGCCTGCGGACCTCGTTTCGCATGTATGTAAAGTGACCTTGACACGCTCGGGGTGTCAAGTGTCTTTTACACCACGTGCGCACGGCCGCCGCCATACCAGGAGGCACGGAGCGCCGCGACCACCAGGAAATTACCGGAAATCACCGGAACTCAACCGGAAACGTTGTGACACCTGATCGCCACACGTCTGCAACTTTCACATTCCGGTGATCCACTGCGGTTAGACCGCCGCCTATGAGCTGCAATAGCGTGACCAGCCTCAGGCGAGCAGGATGACACGGCCGTGTAAAGCGTTACGGTTGGCGCAGCCGAGATTCGGCCTCCTCTACCGCGAACGGGACAAGCAGGCGGTGGACGTCGGGGACCGCCACCACCGGCTCGCCACCGGTTCGCGGGATGCCCCATTCCCCAGCGGAAGGTTCGTCATGGCTCAGCGAACAGCTTGGCGGAAACGCACTCTCGCTCTCATCGTGGCGGCGCTGACGACCGCCGGCGGCACCGTCGTGCTCGCCGCCAGTTCTCAGGCGGCGACCACCACACTGTGCAACTCGCAAACGGCCTCGGCGTCGGGCGGAACGTACACCATCCAGAACAACGAATGGGGTTCGAGCGCGTCGGAGTGCATCACCACGGACGGCAACGCCGACTTCACGGTCGCGAACTCGTCGATCTCGAACGCCACCAACGGCGCCCCCGGAGGGTACCCGTCGATCTACAAGGGCTGCCACTGGGGCGCCTGCACCTCAAGCAGCGGTCTGCCGGTCCTGGCCAGCAATGTGACGAAGTCGGGAACCGTGACCACCAGCTGGAGTACCAGCCAGCCCGGCGGCAGCAGTGCCTACGACGTCGCCTACGACATCTGGTACAACCAGACGTCCACCACATCTGGCCAGCCCAACGGGGCGGAGCTGATGGTCTGGCTCAATCACAACGGCAGCGTCCAGCCGTTCGGCTCCCAGGTCGCCACCAACGTCAGCGTCGGCGGCCACACCTATAACGTCTGGTTCGGCAACCAGGGCTGGAACACGATCTCCTACACGATGACCAGCGGTGCCACGTCGGTTAGCAACCTCGACGTCGGGGCGCTCACCGCGGACGCGATCAGCCGTGGATACATCCAGAACTCCTGGTACCTCATCGACGTCGAGGCCGGGTTCGAGCTCTGGCAGGGCGGCGCGGGTCTGGCGGCCAACTCGTTCTCCGTCAACGTGAACGGCGGTGGTGGTGGGCGGCGGCAACACCGTCACCGTGACCAGCCCGGGCAACCAAACCGGCACGGCTGGCACCGCCACGAGCGCGCAGGTCCGCGCTTCCGACTCGGCGTCCGGCCAGACGCTGACCTACAGCGCCAGCGGCCTGCCGCCTGGCCTGACCATCAATTCCTCGTCCGGCCTCATCTCCGGCACCCCGACCACGGCAGGGACCTACAACGTCACCGCGACGGCCAGAGACGGCACCGGAGCATCGGGTTCCGCGACGTTCACGTGGACCATCGGCTCCGGTGGCGGTGGCGGTGGCGGTGGCGGCGGTGGCGGTGGGGGTGGCGGCTCCTGCACAGCCACGTACTCGCTGGTCAACAGCTGGCAAGGCGGGTTCCAGGGCCAGGTCACCGTGACCAACGGATCCGCTTCGCGCACCAGCTGGACGGTGGCCTGGACGTTCCCGGGCGACCAGAAGATCAACAACATCTGGAACGCGACCTACACACAGTCCGGTGAGAGCGTCACGGCCAAGAACGTGTCCTACAACGGCACGCTCGCGGCGGGAGCTTCGACGACGTTCGGCTTCACCGGCACCTTTACGAGCAGCGATGCCTCGCCGACAAGCCTGACGTGCTCGTAACGTCCCGCTGACTAAGGGATCGCGCGGCTGACACGGACCGCCCTGCGCCGGGAGGGATCCGCCCGGCGCAGGGCGCACCACTGACGGCAGGGCGCCACCAGAGAGCAAGACGGCACCAAGAGCAAGGCGGCACTAGGAGCAAGCGCGGCACCGGGCGCAGGGCGCCACCGGGCGCAGCGCGCCACCGGGCGCAGCGCGCCACCGGGCGCAGCAGCGAGGCAGTCCTGACTCGTGTGGCGCGCGAGAAAGCAGTTGGCATGATGCTTCATGATCGCGGTAACTTTCCTGCGATATGCGCGGAGAAGTTACCGCGATCATGAAGCGCAGGTGATCCCCGGGCCGTCGATGGCCGCGAACCGCACATGGGCGCGCATCAGGTGGGCGGGAACAGCACCCGATCAGCATGGGCAGCGCGCCGGCACCGGATGAGCGCGGCTCCGCGGCTCCGCGGCTCCGTGATGCGATGAAGGAGCGGGCCTCCGCTCCTGGCGGATGCTGGAAGGTGCAAGCATCCGTCTCCACCAGGTAAGGGAGGCCCCAAGTGGAAGACTACGACGGCAGGCAGGTTGTCGGGATGGACCTGCACCGGCACCGCAGTGTGCTGGTGCGCATGACCGAGGACGGGCGCAAGCTGGGGACCGCGCGGATGACCAACAGCCCGGCGGCGCTGCGCATGGAGATCGCCCGCGCGGGCAAGCACCCGAGGGTTGTCCTGGAGGCAACGTACGGCTGGTACTGGGCCGCCGACGTGCTGGCGGCCGCAGGCGCCGAGGTGCACCTGGCGCACCCGCTGTGCATGAAGGGAACGCAGACTGTCTTTGCTTGACGCTGCCGGCTCGGTGCCGCCGTCTGGCCCGGGCTTGCCCGGCTTGCAGCGGGCGCGGCCGCCTGCTGGAGGCTCGGGTAGCGGTATGCGCAGCTGGATCTTGACGTGCCAGCCGGTGACCTGAACGTTTTCGATGAGGAGCCGGAGTAGTTGCTGTTTCTGGGTGTGGTCGAGGTCGTCGATGACGGCGCGGACGCGGGCGGCGAAGTGCTCGAAGCAGCGGCGGAGCTGGTTGACTTTGGCGAGGTCGGCGCGCTGGGCGGCGAGGCTGTCGCGCTTTGCAGTGAAGTCTTTCTGCCGGGCGGTGTGGCGGTGGCGCGCGCTGAAGCTCGGGCATGTCGATCAGGCCGGCCTGGTAGAGGTCGATCAGCCGGTTGTGTTCGGAGCGGGCCACGTCGAGCTTTAGGTCCAGCCGGGCGAGTTCGACGGCGAGTAGCTCGTCATCGGGGACCGGGGTGTGCATGGCGACGGCGTGCTCGCGGGCTGCGGCAGGGCCGGGTCGAGCAGGGCTGCGCGGATCTGGGCGAACACGAACTCGTCGAGGGCGTCGGCGCGGATGTGCGCTCGGGGCAGCGCCGGTCCTACGCCGGCGCGCAGCGGGTCGTGGTTGTGGCAGTAGTAGTACCGGTGCCAGGTGCCGTTGCGGCCGCGCATCTTGTGGCAGTTAGTGCCCACGCCGCAGGGCCCGCATCTGACCAGGCCGCGCAACAGCCAGGCGCCGGGCTCGGCGCGGCGTGGGCTGCATTTGCTGTTGTCGGCGCTGGCCTTGCCCGCGGCCTCGAATGTCTCCTCGCTGATCAGCAGCGGGCAGGGAATGGTGATCCACTCGTCGCGGGGCCGGGGCACCTGCCGGGTGCGGTGCCCTGGCCGGTGGTCGGGCACGGTCTCGGTGCGGTTGTAGTAGACCCGGCCGATGTAGGCCTCGCTGCGCAGGATCCGGTTCAGGGTGGAGGTGTGCAATACGGCGCGGCTGCCGGTCGGGGTCGGCACGGCGTCGGTGTTGAGCTGGCGGCAGATCTGGCGGATGGTGGTGCCTGCGGCGCGCTCGGTGAAGATCCGCCGCACCACTGCGGCCTCGGGCTCGTAGATCTCCAGGTGCGCCGGGCCGCCTGGGCCGCGGGGGATGCGCCGGTAGCCGTAGGGCGCCTTGCGGGAGATCACCTCCCAGGCCCGGGACCGGAACAGCTTGCCCCGCCGGTACCGCTCGCCGATCTTGGCCCGCTCGTACTCGGCGATCACGCCCTGCACCTGGGTGAGGAGCTTGGCCTGCGGGTCCTGGTCGTCCAGGCCGGGGGCGTCGGTGAACCGCACCGTGACGCCGAGGCGGGCCAGCTCGCCGGGGATGAGCACCTGGTAGGCGTAGGAGCGGGCGAGCCGGTCCGGGGACAAGCAGTAGACCACCTCGGACAGGCCGGCCTCGGCCGCGTCGCGCAGCGCGTCCAGGCCGGGCCGGTCCAGCCGGGCGCCGGAGTGCCCGTCGTGGCGGTACTCGCCGGCAATCTCGTCGCCGACTGCGGCCACGTGGGCACGCAGCGCCTCCAGCTGGGAGCCGATCGTGCCGCGCTCGGCCTGGCGCTCGGTGGAGACCCGGGCGTAGATCGCTGTTTTCAAGACCATTCCTCCCTCACCTGCCCGGCTGCCGCGGCCAGCGTGCCGGCCGCCTGGAGCAGGAACTGATAGCAGGCCGCCAGCGCCTGCTCGCGCGGGTCGGCGCCGGGGGTCCACGGCGGGCGGGCCGCGCCGGCCAGCTCGGCGCGGAAGTCCGGCTCGGCTGCGGGCCAGGCGATCAGCCCGGCCAGCCCGCGGCGGGCGAACCGGGCGGCGGCCAGCCCGGCGGGCAGGCTGCCGGCCTCCAGCACGCAGGCCCGCAGCATCTCGTAGTCGGCCTGCGCCGCCTCGGCCGGCGGCCAGAACACGCGGGTGCTCACCGGCCGCGTGCCCGCTCGATGGTGCGCCGGTGCAGTGTCACCCCGAACCGGTCGGCCACCTGCCCGGCCAGCACCGCCCCCGAGACACCCGGTGCCGAGCGGATGAACTCGGTGATCTCGCCGCGCAGCTTCGCCGGGCCGCGCCGGCCGCGGCGCTGGTCCAGCAGCCCGGCCATCCCGGCCTGCTCGAAGCTGGCGGCCACCAGGTAGAACGCGGCCCGCGAATACCCGTGAGCCGCCGCGGCCACCGTGACCGGCACGTGCTCGGCCAGGTGCGCCCGCAGCATCTCGTACTTGACCTGCACCTTGTCCGCGGGCAGGAAGAACCCGCCAGAGCTGAACAGCGGCGCGGTCACCGCCTCCGCCCTCGGGTGCACCAGCCCGGCCCGCTCCAGCGCAGCCAGTCGGCTCGCTTCGCTCACCGCGACCACCTCCGCCACCAGACGGTAGGGCGGTTCCGGCACAGTGTCCAGTATCTGACACCGCATGTTGCTTCGCGCCGCCCATCGCTCGTCAGAAAGTGGAGCATGCTGGTGAATATCCTGGAGCTGCGGCCGCAAAGCGTAGACACTGCGGTGTTTATTACTAGACACTTAGGTCGCTCCGTACCGGAGCACGGCGCAGCCTGCGGCGGTGGTCAGGATGCAGATACAGCCCCGGGACTTCATCTCCCGGCGCCAGGACGGCGCTCAGCTGCAGCTTTGCGTTCCGCAGGTAGGCGTGAAGGCGTTCACCTACCGCAGGGTCAAGAACGACGTGAGGGACTCGGCTGATCTGGCGGATCTGCTGCGGATGGGCCGGGCTGCCCGAGGCGTGGATCGCCCCGCACGAGGTGCGGGAGCTGCGGGAGCTCACGCGGTACAGGCATCAAGCTGGTGCGCCTGCGGACCAGCTGCAAGGACCAGGTCCACGGCGTGCTGGCCAAGCTCGGCGTCCCGGTGAGCTGCACCGACATCTTCGGCACCGCCGGGTCGGCGTGGCTGGACGGGCTGCAGCTGCCGCAGCCGTATGCCGGGAAGGTGACCTCGCTGCGGCACCTGGCCGGCGAGCTCACCGCCGAGATCACCATGCTCGGCGAGGTGATCGCCGACCTGCTGGCCGGTCACCGCGGCTACCAGGTGATCCAGCAGCTGCCCGGCATCGGCCCGGTGCTGGCCGCGGTCATCACCGCCGAGATCGGCGACGTCACCCGGTTCACGAACGCGGGCCAGCTGTGCTCGTGGGCCGGGCTGACCCCCGCCACCGCGAGTCCGACATCAAGGTCGCCCGCGGGCATGTCACCAAGCAAGGGCTCGCGGCTGCTGCGCTGGGCGCTGACCGAGGCCATCCAGCGCATCCCGAGGGACTGCGTGATCGGCGCCGTCAAGGACGGCATCATCGCCCGCCGCGGCAAGGAAGCCAAGAACATCGCCAAGGTCGCCGCCGCCCGCCGGCTGCTCACCCTGGTCTTCTACGGCATGCGCGACGGGCAGATCCGCTGCCTGTCCGCCGCCCGCCCGCCCGACCGCGGCACCGGCCCGGGCCGCATGAACACGCCAGGCCAGCGGCCAGGCGCGAGGCCGCCAAACATTCTGCCCCCCGCCAGGCGCGAGGCCGCAAGCTATTCTGCCCCCCGCCCCCCGGCGGGGCGGGCGGCCCTGTGATTGACCCCGCCTGACCGCTCCTGACGCGAACCCGCCCCATGCCCCCCGGCCACGGCCGGGGACCCGCGAAGGGATGAACGCAGCCAGCGGCACTGCCCGCACCGGGACCACCCGGAACCTGGGACGGAACTGAGACAACCACATACCCGCACAGGCCCCGGCTCCCGTTCCCGCCGCCAGATCATCGGGCTCCCGGGCGGTCACCTCAAGGACGCCTCCGGCGCCGCTCCGCGGCCGGGCTCCGCCCGGTCCTTGACCTGCCCGGCCGCTCGCCACGGACATGGCAGCTACCAGGGAAACAGGAGACCGCTAATCACGCACTGCCCCAGCACAGCCGCCAACACCCATAACCCCAGCTCAAAACTCCGCTTGACACGGCCCCGCTCCTTCAGGGATGAATGTTTCACGCCGACCTGACGGCTGCGCGCCCGGGCCTGGCCGCGTGTATGGCGCTGGCGGGCCAGCGCAGGCATTCAGCGTGAAACGCGAACGTCCAGGTAGGACCCCGAGGCAAGCGCTCCAGGCGATCCATCTCCAGCTAAGCGCCAATCCGCTGGCGAAATCTTTCGACCGCCTGATGCCGGCAGAATCCCCTGTTCTCGAAATCAACTCTTGAGTCTTTCGAGATGTTTACGTACGTTGACCTCGCGCAAGTGCCATGACCTCCTGGCCATCGTCAGCAGCCGAAACAAATTCGGCGCTCAGCACCAACGCCCTAGCTGGCTTATCAATATATGGCGTCCCAATATCAGGGAAAGGGAGTGTACTGTGCTCAGGAATAATGCGCGCCGCATGCGCGCGCCACTGGCGGTATTGGCGGCGGTCCTCGCCGCGACCACGACGACCGTCTTCGCGCACTCCGATCAAGCGCTCGCCGCCTCGACCGCGACGATCAACGGATCGACGACCTTCCAGACGATCAATGGCTTCGGCGCCTCCGAAGCCTTCGGCCAGGCTCAGACGATCATGAACCTGGGATCGGCGGCGCAGCAGCAGGCGCTCGGCCTGCTGTTCAGCCCGACCAGCGGCGCGGGTCTGACCATCCTGCGCAACGAGATCCCGTCGGACTCCGGCGGCACCATCGAGCCAACCGCGCCGAGCAGCCCGAGCGCGACCCCCAGCTACCGCGCGCTCGGCACCGACGAAGGGCAGGAATGGCTGTCGCTGCAAGCGAAGAGCCTCGGCGTGAACCAGTTCTTCGCCGATGCCTGGGGGCCCCGCCGTTCATGAAGACCAACAACTCCGACACGGGCGGCGGGACCCTGTGCGGTGTGCCCGTTGCCACGTGCAGCAGTGGCGACTGGCGGCAGGCCTACGCGAATTACCTGGTCCAGTACGCCAAGGACTACCAGGCGGACGGGATCAACCTCAGCTACCTCGGGTTCGAGAACGAAGCCAACCTGGCGCCGAATTACTCGGGCATGGTGCTGACTCCGGCCCAGACGGCGAACTTCGCCGACGTGATCGGGCCGACGCTGGCCGCTTCCGGGCTGTCCACCCAGCTCGAATGCTGTGCCACCGAGGGCTGGGACTACGCATCGCAGTACGCGAGCGCGATCGAAGGCGACGCGACCGCCAACTCCTACGTCAAGCTCTTCACCAGCCACGGCTACACGGCGGCGCCGAATTCGCCGCTCCCTGGCTGGAGCAAGCCCGCGTGGGAAACCGAATGGTCCACCTTCGAAGGCTGGGACCCCTCATGGGACAACGGCGCCGCTGACTCCGGGCTCAGCTGGGCGCAGCACATCTACACCGGCCTCACCGCCGCGAACCTGAACGGATTCCTCTACTGGTGGGGCAGCAGCACACCCTCGTCGAACGGCGACAACGAGAGCCTGATCCAGATCAACGGCTCCACGGTCACCAGTTCCGCGCGCCTGTGGGCCTTCGCCAACTTCAGCAGGTACGTGCACCCCGGGGCGGTCCGGATCGGCGCGACCGCCTCAAACGGCAGTGAGGACCTGGCCGCGTTCAAGAACACGGACGGGTCGATCGCCATTGTCACGCTCAACACCTCCACAAGCGCCGACCCGGTGACCTTCACCCTGAACAGCACCGGCGTAGCGAACGGCGCCACGGCTACGCCCTACCTGACCAACTCCTCGAACAACACGGCCGCCCAGGCGACGATCCCGGTCAGCGGCAGCGCGTTCACCGCGAGCGTGCCCGCACGGTCCCTTGTGACGTACAACATCCCGGCGGGCTCCGGCGGCGGCGGTAACACGGTCACCGTCACCAGCCCGGGCAACCAGACCGGCACGGTCGGCACGGCGGCCGGCGGCAAATCCACGCGACCGACTCCGGGACCGGCCAGACGCTCACCTACAGCGCCTCCGGGCTGCCCGCCGGCCTGTCCATCAACGCCACGTCCGGCCTGATCAGCGGCACGCCGACGACCGCGGCAACCGCCACGGTCACCGTCACCGCGAGGGACGGCACCGGCGCGTCGGGGTCAGCCACCTTCACCTGGACGATCGGCAGCGGCAACGGTGGCGGAGGCACCTGCGCCGTGACCTACACAACACAAAGCCAGTGGGCCGGCGGCTTCGTGGCGAGCGTGAGCATCAAGAACACCGGCACGTCGCCGATCAACGGCTGGACACTCGCGCCACCTTCCCCGGCGATCAGAAGATCACCAACGCCTGGAACGGCGTGGTGACACAAAGCGGTGACAGCGTCTCGATCAGGAATCAGAGCTACAACGCCACGATCGCCGCTGGAGCGTTCACATCGCTCGGCTTCCAGGGCACCTGGACCAGCAGCGACGCGGTCCCGACCAGCTTCACGGTCAACGGCGCGACCTGCTGAATGACCGCCGCCGCCCTGCCCCGGGAGCCCGCGCCCGGGGCAGGGCCCGGCACTAGGCAGGCCCGGCACCAGGGGCGGCGGACACGCACGCGGTTTCGAGCAGCGAGGCGTACCGCTCCGCACCGGCAGCACCTGGTCGCGTGTGCCCGAGGGCACGTTGAGCACGACCTCGCCGATCCCCTGCGCGGCGTAGTACCCGAGCTTGGCCAGGTCGGGAACCGTCGCGTCGGGACCACGCGCACGGTGGCCGGGTCGCGTCCCGCGGCCTCGCGCGCGGCGCGCAGGCATGGCATCGCCGCCCGCATCCTGCGGCTGGACGAGATGATCGGCGTGCTGCGGCAACTGTGGGCGGGAGGGACCGTCGAGCACCACGGTGACGCGTTCGACTTCGGCCCGCTTTCCATCGCGCCGACACCGGACCGCCCGGCGCCGATCTACGTCGGCGGCGACAGCGAGCCCGCGCTGCGCCGTGCCGCGCTGGCCGGTGACGGGTGGATCGGCAACCGGATCTACACCGAGGACGAGCTCACCAGCTTGCTCGCCCGGCTGGAGAGCGACCTGGGCAAGCGCGGCCGCACCCTGGACGACCTGCACGTGATCGCCCCGCTCAGAGCGGCCGACCCGGACGTCTGCCGGCGGCTGGCGCGGCGCGGGCTGGACGGCACCCTGTGTGTGCCCTGGTGGCGGCCGACGCCGCAGGAGCGGGCGCACCACGGCACTGGAGCCGAGCTGAAGATCGCCGCGATCGAGCGCTTCGCCGTGGATGTCATCGCCCAGACGTAACCATGCCCACGGCCCGTGCCCGAAGGCCCGGAGTTCAGGGCACCGGCAGCGGCCCGCAGCAGTCTCAGAACAGTCTCAGAACAGCACCGACATGAACGTGCCTATCTCGTCGAATCCGGTCCGGCGGTAGGCCGCGCGGGCCGGCAGGTTGAAGTCGTTGACGTAGAGCGTCACCAGCGGCGCGAACGCCCGCTGCGCCGCCGCCACCACGGCGGCCATGCCGGGCGCCGCGAGCCCCTGCCCGCGCACACGCGGGTTCACCCAGACGCCTTGCACCTGGCACGCGAGCGGCGTCACCGCGCCGATCTCGGCCTTGAAGACGACGCGCTCGTCCTCGATGCGGGCGAACGCGCGGCCACCGACGATCAGCTCGGTGACCCTCGCGCGGTAGAGCGCGCCGCCGTCACCCCCGGCGGGCGAGACGCCGACCTCCTCGGTGAACATCGCAACGCACGCGGGCAGCAGGATGCCGAGCTCGGACAGGCGCACCTGCCGCACCGCGGGATCAGGGGCCACCTGTGGCCGCGCGGAGATGGCCATCACCGGCTGGGCGGCACGGATCGCCCTGGCCGGACCCCAGTGCGGCCGCAGCAGATCCCACAGATCCTTAACGGCTTCCGCGGGCCCCACCAACGATGAACAGCGGCGTCCCTGCCTGCGCGCGCGCTCCGCGAATGCGCCGATCGCGGCGGGTGTGGCGGCCACGGGGACCAGATTGGCGCCCGCGTAGCAGAGGGATTCCAGCCGGCGGCCCGAGTAGTAACCCCACATCTGCGCGCCGAGCGCGCCAGGGTCGAGGCCGCCGGACCGCACGCGGGAGGCGACGAACACGTTCGCAGCCGGGTCCCGGTCACAGAGCTCCAGAACCTCGTCCTCGTCACGGTCGTCAAGCACGCGGACCGCTGCTGGCGGCCGATGCGCCATAGTGCGCAACACAGCCCTAGCCTAGGCGATCTGGCCGAGGTGCCGCGCCCGGCTCTGCTAGCCCGGGGGGCTCCGCCCCACGGACACGCGGAATCGCCCGGCGGGCGTGCCACCTTCAGCACACCCGGCTGCCTGCGCGGCCGTTAGGGCTGTGATCTGACGCTCAGCCGCTGATCGACGGGACGGGAAGGGCCGGGCAGGTCGCGTTGACCAGGCCGGGCCCCTGCGGGAGGGCCCCGGTGCCCAGGTAGCGGTTCAGATAGCCGTCCACGCAGGTGTTGGGTGGGTCGTCGAGCGACTGGCCGTGGTTTCCGCCGCCTTCGACCACCACCATCCGTGCCGTCGGCAGCAGCCGGTGCGCCCGCTGCGCGCCCGCGTACGGCGTGGCCGCGTCCAGCGTGCCCTGGATCATGAGGATGCCCGGCAGGCCGCTGCCCTTGATCTGCATCGGCGTGGCCGCGCCCCGGACCGGCCAGTAGGCGCACGCCGCGTTGAACCAGGCGTTGTCCCAGGCCTGAAACGGCGCCGTCCGGTAGACGGTGCGCGTGTCGGAATCCCAGCGCGCCCAGGCGCGTGGCCAGTTGACGTCGGCGCACTGCACGGCGTTGTAGACGGCGAACTCGTTCTCGTTCTGGGTACCGAACTCCTCGTACTGGCTGATCAGCGAGCCGGTGTCGCCGGTGCGGTCGTACACGGAAAGTGCACCGGCCAGGCCGGGCCACAGGCTGTCGGTGTACCCGCCTTGCAGGAACGTGTCGTCGAACTCGTCGGGGCCGATCATCGCCCCGGACGAGCCGGCGACCGGGTGCGCCGCCAGCTTCGTCCTGACGCGGTACCAGGCCTGACGCACCTGCGCGGCCGTGGTGCCCAGATGATATTCGTTGTCGCGGCCCGCCACCCACGTGAAGAACGCTGTCATCCGGCCCTGGAACGCGTAGTCCTGCGCGATGTTGTCCTGGTACCAGACACCCGTCGGGTCTACCACGCTGTCGAGCGCCATCCGGCGCAGCCGGCTGGGAAACAGCGTGGCGTACACCTCACCCAGGTAGGTGCCGTAGGAGTAGGCGAAGTAACTGATCTGCTGCTGGCCGAGTGCCACCCGGATGCTGTCCATGTCGCGGGCCGCGTTCGCCGTGGTCATGTACGGCAGCAGCCAGCCGTAGCTCTTCTCGCAGTCGGCCGCGTACAGCTTCGCGCGCGCCTTCAGCACCTGCTCGTCCTGCCTGTTGGCGGGGATGTAATCCGGCCGAACCCCGGCGAAGAAAGACCGGTCGCAGTGCAGGGCCGGCTTGCTCGACCCGACGCCGCGAGGGTCGAAGCCGATGATGTCGTAATCGGCGGCGACACTGGGCTCCAGGCCGCTCGCCACGACACCGGCCAGCGAGAGCCCACTGCCGCCCGGGCCGCCCGGATTGACGAGCAGCGCACCCTGGCGCTGGCCCGCCGGTGCGGTCGCGGGCACGCGGGAAAGCGCCAGCGTGATCTTCCTGCCACCCGGGTGGCCGTAGTCGAGCGGCACCTGGAGGCTCGAGCACTGCATCGCCTGGCGCGGGCCGCTGCAGGAATGCCAGGACAGCGACGTGCCCGCCACCGCGGCAGGCGCGGATCCCGACGCGCTGGCCGAGTTCGACGGCGCCGCGGCAGAACCCGTGTCGCACGCTGCGCACGCGAGCACCGTGGCCAGCGCAGCGCTCAACGCCGCGACGCGCACGCGCGCGGCCCGGAGCACACCGGATTTCCCTGCCTGGATCCGCCGACGTCGTGTCACCAGACAAGGATAAGGATCTAGGGTGCGAGAAGGATTACCGCAACGCCGGGGAGGGCGTCATGGCCGACCGTACCAAGATCATTCTCGACGAGTCCGAGCTGCCCCCCCAGTGGTACAACGTCGTGCCTGACCTGCCGCAGCCCCCGCCGCCCCCGTTGCACCCCGGCACGTTGCAGCCGGTGGGACCCGATGACCTCGCGCCGCTTTTCCCGATGGACCTGATCGCACAGGAGGTCTCGGCGGACCGTTACATCGACATTCCTGATCCCGTGCTCGATGTCTACCGGCTGTGGCGGCCCACCCCGCTGATCCGTGCCTGGCGGCTCGAGCGGGCGCTCGGCACCCCGGCGCGCATCTACTACAAATACGAGGGGGTCTCCCCCGCCGGATCGCACAAGCCGAATACTGCCGTGCCCCAGGCGTATTACAACGCACAACAGGGCATCCGCAGGCTCACCACGGAGACCGGAGCCGGGCAGTGGGGCAGTGCGCTCGCCTTCAGCTGCGCGCAGTTCGGCCTGGACTGCGAGATCTGGATGGTGCGGGCCTCATACGACCAGAAGCCCTACCGGACGTCGCTGATGGAGGTGTGGGGCGCCACGGTCCACGCGAGCCCGTCCCCGGTGACCACGGCGGGTGCGAAGGTGCTCGCCGACGACCCTGACTCACCTGGCAGCCTCGGCATCGCCATCAGCGAGGCGGTCGAGGTGGCCGGTGGCAGCGACGACACCCGTTACGCTCTCGGCAGCGTGCTGAACCACGTGCTGATGCACCAGACCGTGATCGGCGAAGAGGCGCTCAAGCAACTGGCGGCCGTTGGCGAGACCCCCGACCTGATCGTCGGCTGTACCGGCGGCGGATCCAACTTCGCGGGCCTGTTCCTGCCGTTCCTGCGGGAGAAGCTGGCGGGCCGGATGCAGCCCGTCGTGCGTGCCGTCGAGCCCGCCGCGTGCCCGTCGTTCACCCGCGGCCGTTATGCCTACGACTTCGGCGACACCGCCGGGTTCACGCCGCTGCTGAAGATGCACACCCTGGGGCACGACTTCGTGCCCGATCCGATCCACGCGGGCGGGCTCCGCTACCACGGGATGTCGCCGCTGCTTTCGCACATGTTCGAGCTCGGCATGTTCGAGGCCGTCGCCAAGCCGCAGCGCGAATGCTTCGCCGCGGGCGTGGCTTTCGCGAGGACCGAGGGGATCATCCCGGCACCCGAGCCGACCCACGCGCTCGCCGAGACCATCGAGGAAGCCAAGCGGTGCGCGCAGACGGGCGAGGAGAAGGTGATCCTCACCGCACTGTGCGGGCACGGGCACTTCGACATGTCCGCCTACCAGCGGTACATGTCCGGCGAGATGGAGGACTACGACCTTCCACAGGAGCGGATCGACGCCGCCCTCGCCCGCCTGCCCAGCCTGGATCTCTGACGGGCGCGCCCGCGCCCGCCCCATGGCACGGTCGGCCACGATTCCATGATCGCGGTGGCTTCTTCGCCAGCGTGACCTGGCTGCCGCACGTCCGGGGATGCTCCGGATAACTCCCTTCTCCCCGGACGTGCGACGTCTGGCCTGGACAAGCGGGTTAGGCCGCCAGCCAGGGGCTGCCCGCTATCCAGTCGTGGCAGCGTCGGACGGCTTGGGGTCGCAGGTGATCGCGAGGTCACCAACCGGCGGGTAATGCAGCCCGCACTTGCCCTCCGTGCCCGCGACGACCATTGCTTTCTGGAATGCGGCCAGGCTATGCGGCCCACAGTAGAAGAATGTCCCGGCCAGCCCGGTGACCATGATCGCCGCGCGCTCGTCTAACGCGTGCCCAGCGTCTTTCGCGTCGCACCACACCGCCCCGCCCCATCACGGAGGCTCTTCGTCAGGGTCCGCGCCGCAGCCGCCGATCAGAACACGCAACAGATCACATGGCACGCTCAGCTCCAGCGTAAGCCGACTGTCCCGGTGGGTCGCCCGGAAACGGGTACCGTTGGGCAGTTCGTCGCAGCCCACCGATATCACCTCATCGCACATACCGCTTGCCTTTCTGCTTCCGCTTCAGCGATCTCCGCCCGCAGCTTGCCGACCAGATACGCGTATCTCGTTGTGCCCTGCCCGTCGAAAACCGCAGTGGCGTAGAACAGTCCCGTGCAGCACTCCCAGATGTGCCAATCCGGGAATTCGGCCCGCAGCGCCCACACGTCGCCCGTGATGTCCACGAGCGAGCAACCTCGTGCCAGGACTTCCGCCCTGACCCTCCGCCAATCAAGGTCGCAGTAGTCGGCCGGGTCTGCGCCACGGTGCGTGACGAGCCGCACGACCGCGACCGTGCGGCAATGGGCATAACCGCACTCCGCGCCTTGTGGCGGGATGGACGCCTGACCCGAGAGACCAGGATGTTCAGCATGATCTTGACTGTTCGCTGCGCTGCCCGGGTTAGTGCTCATCTGTTCGCCTGCTCGTGATTGACATTCCGCCTATTTCACCGCCGCCGCTGCGCGTGACCTCAGCAGACAAACGCATGGTTAGGCGGGGACATCTGGGATCCCGTGTGAGAGTTGCCGGTAATCGACGTTTGAGATCCATGTAGGAAACCTTGCCGCTGCGGTGGTTCCAGGGCTATCTCACCCAGGTGATCTCACTGTGAGATGTAATCTGGGGCGGTGGCCGAGTCAATGCTGCCGATCCCTGATTGGGCATGGCGGCGCGACGATACGCGCCGGATTCTGCGTGCCCGTGATGTGGCCGCTTTGCTGCGGTTCGCCCAGAAGCACGGGGCGACACAGTCGAAGATCGCCGCCGTTACCGGGCTGCTGCAAGGCCGCGTGTCCGAGATCATGAACGGCGGCCGGGAGGTGAGCGTGCTCGCGGTATTCGAGCGGATCGCGGCCGGGCTGGGCATGCCGGACGACGCCCGGATGCTGTTCGGGCTCGCACCGCGGCATCCGGCCGGGCTCGATCATCTCGGCCCCGCCGGGCGCGCGGAGATCGTGCGGGTGTTTCCGTCGCAGTCGGCGGCTACCGGTGACATCCGCGCCAGGGCGGCGACGGCTCGGGCGGTTGACATCCTCGCCGTGCGCGGGCTCGGCATTTTCGGCTTGAACGACTCACTGCTGCGTAATCCGCTTGCCCGCGAAGGGCCGAGACTGCGCGTCCTGCTGCTCGATCCCGAATCGCCGGCCGCATCGCTGCGGGCGGCTGAGATCGGCGAGTCGGCCGAGGCATTCAACAGCGGTATCCAGCTCGCCGTCGGCCGCCTCCGTGAGCTGCGTGATGGCGGGCCGGTCGAAGTGTACCTGTATGGATCGCTGCCGGTGTGGCGGATGATATGGCTCGACGACAGCGTGTTCGTGTCCGCCTTCGGCGACGAGTGGGAGGGGCACGAGTCGGCCATGTACAAGCTCGCTCCCACCCCTACGGTGCCCTGCATCGCGGGTTCCGGCGCGAGTTCGACGAGCTGCGCAGAAACGCCCGCCGCGTGGTGTGAAGGAAAGGGAACGCATGCCGGTCGAAGCCGAGGTGAAAGCGCGTGTCCGAGACGTCGGGACCGTGCGCGCACGGCTTCGTCAGCTCGCCGACGAACAGGCCAGCGTCTACCGGGACACCTACTATGACCTGTCGGACCGCGAGCTGACGAGCGAGGGACGAGAGCTACGGGTCCGGGTCGTTGAAGACTCCCACTGCACGCGGACGCTGCTGACCTACAAAGCACCCGCCGTCGACATCGCGACCGGGTCCAAGCCCGAGCACGAGACAAGCGCCGCATCGGCCGACACGCTGGACGCGATCTTGACCGGGCTGGGCTTCGTGCACCTGGTCGAGTTCGAGAAGCACTGCCTGAACTACATGTTCACCGCGCACGGCCGGGCGATTCAGGCGACGCTCGTCACCGTGCCCGAACTCGACGGGACATTCATCGAGATTGAGACCCTCGCCGACGAGGACGACGTTCGCACCGCGCTGCACGTGGTGCGGAACGCGCTCGCCGAACTCGGAGTAAGGGACGACGACCTGACCACCGAGCAGTACACCGATGCCGTCATGAGGCGGCGCGGCACCACCTGACCGCGGGCTGCGCGGCACGGGCGCTCACCCGGGCCGACTGTTCCGCTTATGAGCCGGTTTGCTTGCCGAGGCGGTGTTCGATTGCCTGAACGACGTGGTCGATGTGGGCTTGCGCCGGTGCCTTCTGGTGTGCCTTTGTCTTGAGTGCCTCGGTGAGCCAGGCCGCGCCCTTGGTGCTCTGGACGGTGGGTGCGAGGCGTTCCAGTTGACCATCGCGGACGAGGACGATTCCTGGTTTTTCGAATGCTTCAAAAAGGCGGTCCGCAGCTTGTGCAGCTTGGCCCGCGAACGCTTTTTCGCCGTACTTCTTAAGCTCCTGCCAGGGACTAGGGTCGGAATGGAGGGCGGCCTTGATCGTGACTTCCGTCTCCTTGCTGTAAGGCAAGGTTGGGTTGGCTTCGAGTGTGCGGGTCTTCCCGGCGTCGTTGCTGGAGCTGATCGAGGGCGATGAGCGCAGCCCTGTACTCAGCTGTAACTGCATCGACCGGTGGCGCGGCGACGGCCGGCTTCCCGACACGGAGTTGCACGTCTTTACTAAGCCGGTCGAGGGTCAGGGTTTGTCGGAAGATCCTCTCACTGATCTGCTGCACTCGGGTGAGCTGCGCGGGATTGTCCTGGAGCTTATACATCGGGTGGTCCGCTTGCTGGGCCATGTCGGCGCGTTGCTCTCGCGGTTGAACCCAACCGAGCCGATTGAAGGCGTCGCCTTCATGCAGGACGAACGCGGCGAGCTGAGCTCGAGCTGAGCTAGCGCCGCAGGGTCTTTAAGGCCGACAGCGGAGCCCGCCCACAATTGCTTCACCAACGCAACGGGCAGCAATCCGTGACTGGGGCTGGCGAACCCGGCGTTGGACCCCTTCTGGACATACGTGCCTTGTTCGATCAACCAAGCAACGAGGTCGTCCGGTGTTCCGTTCTTGCGCAGGCTGAGGCCGGCAAGAAGTCTCCGCTGCGGTTCCTGGCCAACTTTCAGCTTGATGGTTTGCGTCAGTTCGCGGAGGAACGTCGACTAGCCTGAGTTGTTGGCCCCGACGATCACAGTTACGCCCCTGGCGGGCGGGACTATTGTCGTTCCGTCGAGCGTGCGGATATCGGCGATGCCGAGACCAAGACGGCGGCCGTCGCCGCTATCGATCGTATTTGGCGGCAGCGTAGTCATAGTCGCGCCCTGTCGTTCGCTAATGTCAACTCCTAATAGCCGCCCATCGGCCCGCCGACGACTCGATGCCTAAATACTGAGCACTGGGCTCCTTTGGACGCCGAGCATTAATGCAAGGGCGGGTGGGGCTGGTGCGCCTGGCCGGATGGCGTTCAGCCACCGGCAGGCGCACCATCACCACCTGCCGCAGGCCCTGGGTGCCGTTAGCAGACGACGACCTCGGGGCCGCCGCCGGAGCGCGCAGCATCGCCCATCTCGTCGGCCAGGCGCATGGCCTCCTCGATGAGGGTTTCGACGATCTGGCTCTCCGGCACGGTCTTGACGACTTCGCCCCGGACGAATATCTGGCCCTTGCCGTTGCCTGAAGCTACGCCCAGATCGGCCTCGCGTGCCTCACCCGGGCCGTTGACGACGCAGCCCATGACGGCGACCCGCAGGGGCACCTCCAGGCCTTCAAGGCCCGCGGTGACCCGGTCGGCGAGCGTGTACACATCCACCTGCGCACGGCCGCACGACGGGCACGACACGATTTCCAGGCCACGCTCGCGCAGCCCGAGCGCCTCGAGGATCGCGATGCCGACCTTGACCTCCTCGACCGGCGGCGCGGACAGCGACACCCTGATGGTGTCGCCGATGCCCTCCGACAGGAGCGCACCGAACGCGACCGCCGACTTGACCGTGCCCTGGAAAGCCGGTCCGGCCTCGGTGACGCCGAGATGCAGCGGATAGTCACAGCGCGCGGCAAGCTGCCGGTACGCCTCGATCATCACCACCGGGTCGTGGTGCTTCACCGAGATCTTGATGTCTTCGAAACCATGCTCTTCGAACAGCGAGCACTCCCACAGCGCGGACTCCACCAGTGCCTGCGGCGTCGCCTTACCGTATTTGGCGAGCAGGCGCGGATCCAGGGAACCCGCGTTGACGCCGATCCGGATCGGGATGCCGGCCGCCTTGGCCGCCTTCGCGATCTCGGCGATCTTGTCATCGAAAGCCTTGATGTTCCCCGGATTGACCCGGACGGCCGCGCAGCCGGCGTCGATCGCCGCGAAGACGTATCGCGGCTGGAAGTGGATGTCAGCGATTACCGGGATCTGTGACTTGCGCGCGATCACCGCTAGGGCGTCCGCGTCGTCCGCGGACGGCACCGCCACCCGCACGATCTGGCAGCCTGATGCGGTCAGCGCCGCGATCTGCTGCAGGGTCGCGTCCACGTCGGCGGTCACCGTCGTCGTCATTGACTGGACCGACACGGGTGCGCCGCCGCCCACCGGGACGTTCCCCACCTGTACCTGGCGTGACTTCCGTCGCGGTGCCAGGGCCGCCGGGGGTGTTTGTGGCAAGCCGAGATCAACAGGCATGGTCAGCGATACCTCACTGGATGATGCTCACGGGGTTGACGAGGTCAGCCATGATCAGCATCAAGCCGATGAAAACGATGACGGCGAAGATCCCGAAGCTGACGGGAATCAGCTTACGCATGTCGACGAGGCCCGGATCGGGTCTCCCCCGCAACCGTGCGACGTAGGCACGTGCGCGCTCGTAAACCACCACGGCGATGTGGCCGCCATCGAGCGGGAGCAGTGGCAGCAGGTTGAAGATACCGACGAAGACGTTCAGCGACGCGATGATCAGTATGACGAAGGTGACCTTCTGCTGCCAGCCGATATTTGCGCCGATGACCGCCCCGGTGTCGTTTCCAGCCCCGACGATGCTGGTCACCTGGCCGCCGGCGGTGTTCGCGCGGTTGTGGGCGAACAGCTTCGGTATCGCCTTGGGCAGCTCAGTGATCACCGATGCCGAACCGCTCACGACCGTGCCGAAGAACGAGCCGGTGGACGTGATCGCCTGGACCGGACCCTGGCGCTGGTAGACGGCGGCCGGCGAGATGCCGAGGAAGGCACCTGACCGTCCCTTGATCGCGGCCAGCGTCGCCCGCAGGTTCACCTGCTTGCCGCCGCGCTGCACGGTGATCACGGCGTCACTGCCCACGGCGGCGCGGCGGATCGCCGCCGCCAGATCGTTCCATGAGTGAACGGGCGTGCCCGCGAACGCGACGATCTTGTCACCGGTTCTCAGCCCGGCCTGTAGCGCCGGCGACCGCGCATCGGCCGCGGTGCACGAGGTCGAGCTCTGGCTGGCGGGCACGCAGCTATCGACCACACCGATCTTCGTGGTGTTCTGATTCGCGAGCCCAACCCCGATGAACAGCCCGAAGAGCAGTACCGCCGCGAGCACAAAATGCATGGCAGAGCCGGCCGCGAGCACGATCACGCGCTGCCAGCCTGGTTTGCTGCGGAGGGCTCGCGGCTCGTCTTCCGGGTCGACGTCCTCGAGCGAGGTCATCCCAATGATCTTGACGAAACCGCCGATCGGCACGGCCTTGATGCCGTACTCGGTCTCTCCCTTTTGCCTCGACCACAGCGTCGGGCCGAATCCGGCGAAGAACTGAGTGGCCTTCATGCCAAACTTCTTCGCCGTGACGAGGTGACCCGCCTCGTGCAGCGTGATGGAGATGAGCAGCGCCGTGACGAAGATGATCCAGCCGATGAGCAGGCTCATCCGGCGGTCCTCCCCTCGCTCCGCACCCTGACGTTGTCGACGCCAGTCAGCTCACGCGCGCGTGCGCGTGCCCACACATCCGCCGCGAGCACCTCCTCGATGGAGGAGACGTCACGGCCCGTGCTGTCGTACTCAGACATTACCCGCGCCACGGTGTCAACGATTCCGGTGAACGGGATCTCGCCCGCCAGAAATGCGGCGACGCACTGCTCATTGGCGGCGTTGTACACCGCGGGCACGGTCCCGCCCGCGATTCCCGCGGCGCGGGCGAGCGACACGGCGGGGAACGCGTCCTCGTCGAGCGGCTCGAAGGACCAGTTGTGCGCCTTGCCCCAGTCGATGGCGGGCGCGGCCCCTGGCACGCGATCCGGCCAGCCGAGCGCGACCGCGATCGGTATCCGCATGTCCGGTGGGCTGGCCTGGGCGAGCGTGGATCCGTCAGTGAATTCGACCATGGAATGCACCACGGACTGCGGATGTACGACGACCTCGATGCGATCGAAGCCGATGCCAAAGAGCAGGTGCGCCTCGATGATCTCCAGGCCCTTGTTGACCAGCGTCGCGGAGTTGACCGTGATGACCGGCCCCATGGTCCAGGTGGGGTGGGCCAGGGCCTGCTGCGGCGTCACGCCCGCGAGCTGCGCCCGGGTGCGGCCGCGAAGCGGGCCGCCGCTCGCGGTTACCACGAGCCTGGCGACCTCGTCGCCGCGGCCGCCGCGCAGGCACTGAGCGAGCGCGGAATGCTCCGAGTCGACCGGCACGATCTGGCCAGGCGCGGCGCGTCCCGCCACCAGCGGCCCACCGACGATCAGCGACTCCTTGTTGGCCAGTGCGAGGGTCCGGCCGGCCGTTATGGCGGCCAGCGTGGAGGCGAGCCCGGCCGCTCCTGTCACCGCGTTCAGCACCACGTCGCAAGGCCACGCCGCGACCTCGGCGACCGCGGAAGGCCCCGCGAGGATCTTCGGCAACTGGAACTCACCGCGGGCGTAGCCATGCCGCTGCGCCTGGGCGTAGAACGCCAGCTGCACATCCTGAGCTGCGCTCGCCCGGTCAACGGCGATCACTTCGGCGCCAAGTTCGAGCGCCTGCTCCGCAAGCAGTCCCGGGTTACCCCCACCGGCCGCCAGGCCGGTCACCCTGAATCTGCCGGGATTTCGCCTGACGACGTCGATGGCCTGGGTACCGACCGACCCGGTCGAGCCGAGAATAACAAGATCGCGTTTCCTGCCGGGCTGCGGTGGCTGCACTCATTCATTCTCCCGCGAACGGGAGAATGAATGAGACACCGGTGCGGCAGCGGTGCGGAGTGCAGCGGCGGTCCAGGCCATCGTGCCTGGTGGACCGTGAGTTTTTTACGGACCGTAGCAGACTGACTGCGAATCGTGGATCATACTTGACACATGACGCCGATGAGGCCAGCCCGGCCATCCCTGCTGGCCGCCGCTGGGATGATCGCCGTCGCCGGAGCGCTTGCCGTCACCGGTGCCACCACTTCGACAGGGGCGCCGGGGCCCGGCGGTCCCCGGGCAGCAACACGGGGCAGCGCCGCAAGTGCCACGTTCGTGGTGGCGCACCCCCGGCACGGGGATCCTCGGTACGGCGGCCCTCGGCGCTGGGACACCCGGCACGGGGACCCCCGGCGCTGGGACATCCGGCTCTGGGATCGCGGGCATCCTGCGGAGGTGACCGCGGCGCAGCAGGCCCACGCGCTGCGGTACTGGACGGCGGCACGGATGGCCGAAGCGAAGCCGCCCGGCCCGTCGGCGGACCCGGCGGTCGCGCAGGCAAGCGTGAAGACCCCTCCCGTGCGGGCGGCCATGCGCGCCGCCCGCACCCAGGCCAGGCCCGACGCCGCGGCAGTGCTCATGAGCACCGCAACGGCGGCCTGGCCGGGCGGCGGCGCGGTCGCAGCGGCCACGGGCAAAGTGTTCTTCACGATGGACGCGCAGGACTACGTCTGCTCCGGCGCCGTCGTCGCGAGCGCGAACGCGGATGTTGTGATCACCGCCGGGCACTGCGCCAAGAACGGAACGGGATCATGGGCGGTCAACTGGACGTTCGTACCCGGCTTCACGGAAGGCAGCCGCCCCTACGGCAGCTGGACCGCACGCCATTTCTTCGTCGCCAGCCAGTGGACCCGCGCGGCGAACGACAACGATGATGTCGCGTTCGTCACGCTCAACCCACAGGTTTCCGGTGGCCGCACCCTGCACATCGGGCAGGTTACGGACGCACTGCCGATCACGTTCGATCAGCGGACCACGGAGGAGTTTGCGTTCGGGTACCCGGCCGAACCCCCCTACGGCGGCGGGGGGCTGTACTACTGCAGCGGCCGAGTCACGGCGGACGCCTTCCACGCGAGCCCGGACTCGGGCCTGCGCTGCGAGCTGACGGCCGGATCCAGCGGCGGGCCGTGGCTGTCCGGCTTCGATCCCGTGACAGGGCGGGGGACGATCACATCGGTGAGCAGCTTCAAGTACAGCACCGACCCATCGACTCTTTACGGGCCGCCACTCGGCCCGGTCGCGCGCGGCCTGTTCGACAGCGCACAGCACAGCCAGCGGCACCAGCAGCAGCACCAATAGCAAGCGCAGCCAGCGGCACCGATGACTGCGCCCTGGCTGCCCGTGCGGCGCCGGAAAGACGAACACGTTACCCACGCCGTCCGGAGACGCGCGCAGGGGATGGCGACCGGTGGGCCCGGTGATCCCGGCGGACAGCGTGCCCGCCGCCCCGCGCGCGGCCACCCAGCGGTGGCCGGGATGGCTCCTGGCCACACGCAGGCGGCGGCCCGGGCATGGCCGACCCTGGCTGCGGGGTTCCAGATTCCGGCCACGGTCGCGGACGACCTTGATCGTTGGCCCGTAGGGGGCGCCAGCGCGCCACCTGCAGGCCAACCATGACGCGGCTGACGTCAGCCGCTCGGCGCCCCGGCGATCGACCTCCACGCGCTCAGCCACCCCGCCCACCCGACGCAGTCGCGCTTGCCGTTGCCGCAGGCAGCGCCCGGCAGGTGAGCGAACGCGACCTTGTTCAGGTAGGCCTGGTCCGCGACGTGGTAAAGACCGCAGACCTGCTGGCCGAGGCCGTCACAGGCGTCGGGGTTCACGGGTGCCGTGCCGTTCCACCCGGCGACCTGCTGCTGCACGCGCGGCGTGAGCGACCAGGCCAGCCACTCGTACATGCAGTTCGGATCCGGGGCCTGCGCGCTCATCAGCCAGGAGGTCACCCAGCCCGTCGTTCCGTGTGCCGGATCGGCGGCCGCCACCTTGCGGCCGGCCCGGGCCAGGACGTCCACGTGGCGAGGCAGCACGCCGCCGAGTACCGCGCTGCCCGTGGCCAGGCCGTCGATCACTTGCGGGTCCCGTGAGTAGTACGTGGTAATGCTCGGCCGCACGCTCTTGAGGACGCCGATCGCCGCGTTGAACTGGCTGCCGGTCAGTTCGTACGGATCGGTGATGCCAAGCGACGGCCGCGCCGACTTCAGGTAGAGCGCCGCCATCGCGATGGTGAGCGGGCTGTCCGGGAGCATGACCTGGCCGGCGTACCTGGCGGCGGAGGCCGCATTGAACAATGCCCCCCAGGTGCGCGGGGCGGGCCGCACAGCCGACGTCGCATAGCCAAGGACGAAGGCGTTCCAAACATACGGTATCCCGAAGGTCGCGCCTCGTGACATCAGCGCGTCCTGGTCGCGGAACGTGCGGCTGATCGCCGTGTATCCGTCCACGATCGCGGTGTTCAGCGGGGCGATCAGGCCAGCGCTGATGAGCTGACCGGCCACCGCTGGCGGTGCGACCACACCGTCGTAATAGCCCGTGCCATGCAGCCGGAAGGTCGCGGGGATCGAGGCCGCGTCTGGAGCCTGCGTGTAGCTGACCCGGCAGCCTGTGCGGTGCTCGAATGCGGTGACCCAGTCGACTCTCGGGTCCGTACTGCCGTCCTCCACGTAGCCGGAGACACCGAGCAGGCGCAGCGAACCCTCGCCGGGCCCCACCGAGCTCAGCGGCACCGGTTTCGCCTGACCCGACAAGCTGGCGCACCCGGCGAGCAGCGCAAGCGCGGTCCCGAGCGCGGCCACACGCACGGTGCCCACCGCTGTCCCCGGCGCGGCCGGGCGGGCAGTCCCGGGTGCGGCCCGGTGCACGGTCCCCAGCGGGGCCGGGCGCGTGCTCCCGGGTGCGGCCCGGTGCACGGTCCCCAGCGCGGCCATACGCACGGTGCCGGCCGCGGTCCCGGATGCGGCGCTGCGCGCGGTCCCGAGTACGGCGCTGCGCGCGGTCCCGAGCACGGCCCGGGCGGCGAGTCCGGCCCGGCGGATGCCGAGTCCCGTGCGGCCCACGCGCGGCGTCCGCGCTGGGCGGCAAGCTCGCGGCCGCTTCCCTGTCCCCTCCACAGCAACCTGAGCCTAGCGGGTACGGCCGATGTGGCGTTTACGGTCGGTTCCCTGGCCGACGCAGCGCGCTGAGGCGCGCCAAACGACGCGCTGATCCGCTCATCGCAGGGAGGTGATCCGCCGGGCGAGCGCGAAATCCTTACCGGTCAGCCCGCCCGCCGAGTGGGTCGAAAGGGTCAGTGTCACCCGGTTCCACTGAATCGTCATGTCCGGGTGGTGATTGGCTTCCTCGGCCAGGTAACCGACTGCGCCCGCGAACAGCATCGCGGCGCGGAAGTCCTTGAGCTGTACCGTGGTGGCGATCTCGTTCCCGGAGCGGCTCCAGTCCGGCAGCTCCGCCAGTTCTTGCGCGATGGCTTCCTCGCTCAGAATTTCCATGCCTCTGCTATACACCCGCGCTCGCCATGGCGCCCCTGCGGCGCGCGTTCGCGGGAGGTGGGGTGCGTTCGCGGAGGTGGGGTGCGTTCGCGGGAGGTGGCGCGGGAGGCCGACGCGGGAGGCCGGCGCAGGGGTGGCGCGGGCGGCGCAGCGCGGGCGGCGCAGCGTGAGCCGTGCGGCGTGAGCCGTGCGGCGTGAGCCGTGCGGCGTCAGCGGTGCAGTGCCGCACGGAGCCGGTCCGCGTAGTCGCGTGCCTCATCCTCGCTTTCGTACTTGGTCCGCGGCCAGAAGAACCCGCGCAGGCCGTCCTTGCGGTTACGCGGCACGACGTGCACATGCAGGTGCGGCACGCTCTGGCTCACCCGGTTGTTCATCGCCACAAACGAGCCCGCGGCGCCCAGCCCTTCCTCCATCGCAGACGCGAGCCGCTTCGCCAGGGTGTAGAACGGCCCGATACAGCCGTCCGGCAGGTCGGCGAACGTCGGCACATGCGCCCTCGGGATGAGCAGCGCGTGCCCCTTGAACACGGGCCGCGTATCGAGGAATGCGAGGGCCATGCTGTCGTCGAGGACCACATGGGCCCGCCGCTGACCGCCGACGATTTCACAGAAAGCACACTCTGCCACAAACACACTCTGCCACCCGACCATCGTGGCGGACGGCGGCACATCCGTTCTCCCGGGGCCCGGGAGAACGGACCGATACGGCCGGCGGAGGGGGCGCGCGGAGGATACGCGGAGGGATACGGAGGCGCGCCGCAGACACCGGCGCGGATACGTCGGCAAGGGCCGAAAGCCGGGTTCCGGACCGGGCGCTGATAAGCTTTGCCGCGGCCGTAAACCCCGGTACGAATGGCGTACTGACGCTCCCGCCGCAGCCAGCCGCGGGCAAACAGGGGTTCGGGAGGAGCGCCCCTCGCAACGGCTTTCAGGGCAGCGCCCGGCGCGGGCGGTGCGGACAGCGCGGGCGGTGCGGGCGGTGCGGACAGCGCGGGCGGTGCGGCAGCCGGACAGTCAGAATCAGCGGATCGCGGCCCGCCAGGACATGAGCCGACATAGGCCGATTTGAGTGGAGTTCCCGCAGATGACAGCGCCTGATACGACCGGAGACACAGCACACGCGGCGCCCGGCCCGTCGCCCACAGCCCAGGGTGCCCACGACGGCGGCCAGCAGGCCACCCCGCTGCTCGGGATGCACCAGCGGCTCGGCGCCACGCTCACCCCCTTCGCCGGCTGGCTGATGCCCCTGCGGTACGCGAGCGAGACCGCCGAGCACAACGCCGTCCGCACGGCGGCCGGGCTGTTCGACCTGTCGCACATGGGCGAGATCTCCGTCACCGGGCCCGGTGCCGGCGCGGCGCTCGACTACGCGCTCACCGGTCACCTATCCGCCGTCAGCCCCGGCCGCGCCCGCTACACCATGATCTGTGCACCCGACGGCGGGGTGCTCGACGACCTTGTCGTCTACCGGCTGGCGGACGACGAGTACCTGGTGGTGGCGAATGCGGCTAACGTCGCGGTCGTGCACGAGGAAATCACCCGCCGGGCCGCCGACCACGACGCTGCGGTCAGCGACAACTCGCTCGGCTACGCGCTCATCGCGATCCAGGGACCAAGCGCGTTCGCGATCCTGTCCCGCCGCCTTGACTCCCTGGCCGGCCCCCCGCTCGCGGAACTGAAGTACTACGCGAGCCTGCGCGCCGTCGTCACCGGGATTCCCGTCCTGCTCGCCCGTACGGGTTACACGGGCGAGGACGGGTTCGAGCTGTTCTGCCGGCCGGACCAGGCGGCGGCCGTCTGGACCGCGCTCGCCGAGGCCGGCGTGAGTGACGGGCTCATCCCCGCCGGTCTTTCCGCTCGCGACACGCTCAGGCTCGAAGCCGGCATGCCGCTGTACGGCAACGAGCTCAGCCGGGACATGACGCCGTTCGAAGCCGGACTGGGGCGGGTCGTCAGGTTCGACAAGCCGGGTGACTTCGTGGGCCGTGAAGCTCTCGCGAGGCGCGCGGAGGCCGGGCCAACCAGCAGGCTGATCGGGCTCGTCAGCCGCTCACGCCGGATTCCGCGACACGGCTACCCGGTGCTGTTCGACGGCCAGGTGATCGGTACGGTAACAAGCGGCGCACCGTCGCCGACGCTCGGCAGGCCGATCGCCATGGCGTACGTCCGGCCGGACGCAGTGGCGGCGGTGGAGCCGATGCAGACAATCGATACCCCGGGATCAGCGCGCAGCGGTGTCGCCCATGGGGAGCCCGCGCCAGGCACGGGACGCCTCGCGGTCGATGTGCGCGGCCACGCCGAGCCGGCGGACTACGCTCAGTTGCCGTTCTACCGCAGGGCCAAGTGAGAACACAGGAGAGGCACCGGTCATGACCGTTCCGGACGGGCTGCGCTATACCCCAGAACACGAATGGGTCGCCATCGACGGCACCATCGCGACAATCGGCATCACCGCCCACGCTGCCGAGGCGCTCGGCGACATCGTCTACGTCTCAGCCCCCGCACTCGGGACGCAGGTGACGGCGAGCGAACCGTGCGGTGAGGTCGAATCGGTCAAATCGGTGAGCGACATCTATTCGCCCGTGGACGGCGAGGTGATTCAGGTCAACGACGGGATCGAGGACGATCCGGCGGTGGTGAACGCCGATCCGTATGGAGAGGGGTGGCTGTTCAAGGTCCGGCTCGCGGGCGACGACGACGCTGAGCCGTCCGGCCTGCTCTCCCCCGACGAATACGCGCTGCTCACGCAGGACGAGGGCTGACCGCCCGCCCCGGCGGCGGGCCGCTTGGCCGCAGAATTCGCAAGATTGTCCCGAACGGCGGTGCCGGGAGCGCCGATCATGAAACTGCGGGCGCGACCGGGGTTCCCGGGTTCCGCGCTGGTATTGCCCGAACGGCTGTCGCGCAGCACGGCGCTGCCGCGCGACGCGGTGACGGTTGGCTACACCCTGATCCCGGGTGCGGGGAAGCCGGCGGTCAGGTCGCGCACCTGGCCGCGCACCTTCTCGATGATGTTCTCGTCCTCAACGCCGACGGCCCGGACAACCTCATCGATCCAGCCCGCGATCGTCCGCATCTGCGCCGGTCCCATGCCCCTGCTCGTCACGGCGGGAGTGCCGATCCGCAGCCCGCTCGGATTGAACGGCTTGCGCGGATCGAAGGGCACCGTGTTGTAGTTGGTCACGATCCCGGCGCGGTCGAGCGCCTTGGCCGCTGGCTTGCCGGGGACGTTCTTGTTGGTCAGGTCGATGAGAATCAGGTGATTGTCGGTCCCGCCCGACACAAGCTCGAAGCCGCGGGCGAGCAATTCGTCGGCGAGCGCCTGGGCGTTGACGACGACCTGTTGCGCATATTCACGGAAAGCCGGCTGCGCGGCCTCGTGCAACGCCACGGCGATCGCGGCTGTCGTGTGGTTGTGCGGACCGCCCTGCAGGCCGGGGAAAACGGCCTTGTCGAGCGGCTGTCCCAATTCCGGCCGGCCCGCCATGAGCATGGCGCCGCGTGGCCCACGCAAGGTCTTGTGCGTTGTGGTGCTGATGATATCGGCGTGGCCCACCGGGGACGGGTGAACGCCACCGACCACGAGCCCCGCCACATGCGCGATGTCTGCCACGAGCAGCGCGTCGACCTCGTGCGCGATCTCACCGAACCCCGCGAAATCGACAATGCGCGGTATCGCGGTGCCGCCGCAGAAGATGACCTTCGGCCGCTCGGCCCTGGCGATGTCGCGGACCTCGTCGAGGTCCACGCGGCCGGTTTCTTTGCGCACCGGGTACTGGACGGGCCGGAACCAGCGCCCGGTGACAGAGACGTTCCAGCCGTGGGTCAGGTGCCCGCCCATGGGCAGCGCCATTCCCATCACGGTGTCGCCGGGCTCCAGGAAGGCAAGATATATCGCCAGGTTCCCAGGTGAGCCCGAGTACGGCTGCACATTGGCGTGCGGAACCCCGAACAGGCCCTTGGCGCGCTCCACGGCGAGCCTCTCCACCTGGTCGACGACCTGCTGGCCTTCGTAATAGCGGCGATCGGGATAACCCTCTGAATACTTGTTTGTCAGCACAGAAGCCGTCGCCTCGAGCACGGCCTGAGAGGCGTAATTCTCCGAGGGGATCAGCCGGATCGTCTGATCCTGGAGGCGTGACTCCTCGGTGAGGAGGCGCTCAAGCTCCGGATCTGTCTCGGGCAGAGAAACGCGTTGCCACAAATCTGTCATTCAACCGCACCGCCTCAGCCATCACATCGCGCCCGTCGCAGCGCGTGACAGCCTACCCCGCGTGCGAGCCGGCAGTCGAGGCGGCTCCGTGCTGCGCCGGTTACCCCTGCGATGGCCCGTTGCTGGGGCAATTACCTCGGCAACGGGCCATCGCAGAGACTGTAGAACGCGGAGCGGGGCGCCACGGGCGCTCGGCGAGGTCGCGCCGGATGGCAACGGCTTCCTCGGTGGCGATGGGGGCGTCTTCGCGCTGTGCGGGCACCGGCAGCACAGGCCGGGCCGGCCGAGCACTGTTTCGCGCTATCCAGCCCTGTGGCAGGCTGCCTGCATGGATGTCCGGCAGCGATACGATGCCGCCACAGCCGGCCTGCAGCCGCCGTTCGCGATCGTCGACCTCGCGGCGCTGCGGCGCAACGCCGCCGACCTGGCGCGCCGCGCCGCGGGCAAGCCGATCAGGGTCGCGAGCAAGTCCGTGCGCTGCCGCGCGCTGCTCACCGAGGTCCTGCGGTCGCCGGGCTTCAGCGGGATCATGGCCTTCACTCTCCCCGAGGCCCTCGGGCTTGCGCGCACCCACACCAGCGACAACATCCTCGTCGCCTACCCGACCGTCGACAGCGACGCGCTCGCGCAGCTCGCGGCGGCCCCGGACTGCTCGCGCGCCATCACGGTCATGGTGGACGCCGCCGAGCACCTCGACATGATCGAGAAGGCGGTGGCGGGCACGCCCGACCCGCGGCCCGTCCGGGTGTGTATCGACCTGGACACCGGTTTCAGCGCGCTGCGCGGCCTATTTCGCGCGGGCGCACGCCGGTCGCCGATCCGCACACCGGCCCAGGCGGCGGAGCTCGCACGGAACATCACGGGCAGGACCGCGCTCACGCTGACCGGCCTGATGGCGTACGAGGCGCAGATCGCGGGTGTCGGTGACAACCCGGCAGGCCGGCCGCTCTACGCCCGGGCCGTCCAGGTAATGCAGCGGAGGTCGGGCGCCGAGCTCGCGCAGCGGCGCGCCGCGATCGTCGCCGCGGTGCGCGACGTGGCGCCGCTGGAGTTCGTCAATGGCGGCGGCACCGGATCGGTGGAGAAAACGGCCGCAGAGGACGCGGTGACCGAGATCGGCGCCGGGTCGGGGCTATACCACCCGACGCTCTTCGACAGCTACCGCGGTTTCCTGGGCCAGCCCGCGGCGCTTTTCGCGCTGCCGATCGTCCGCCGCCCGGGCCCGGGCGTAGTCACCGCGCTCGGTGGCGGCTATGTGGCGTCCGGGCCGGCCAACGCGAGCAGGCTGCCCCGGCCGTTCCTGCCCGCCGGGCTTCGCCTGGACAAAGATGAGGGCGCGGGGGAAGTGCAGACTCCGCTCCTCGGGCCGCCCGCGGCCGGGCTGCGCATCGGCGACAGGGTCTGGCTGCGGCACGCCAAGGCCGGTGAGTTGTGCGAGCATTTCGGGCAGTTGCACCTCATCGAGGGTGACCGGGTCACGTCGACGGTGCCGACCTACCGAGGCGAGGGCAAGACGTTCCTATGACCCAGTGGGCTGTAAGAGGAGTGTTCTACGGCTCTGTCGTCCACGACAACGTCCAGGCAGGCACCTCGCGGCGTTGTCGTCGTCGCGCGCAGGAATCACTACGCGCTCCTCGAAGACAAGCAGGGCCTTGCGGTGCACCCACCTGGACCCCGTTCGCTCCCCTAACAGACCACCAGGAAGACTCCGGCCGTGCGTCGCCGACTTTGGGCGCGGTATTCCGCACATCTGCTGCGTTCCGGCGGTCATGATGTCGCCATGACCGCGGCCTGGGCGGCCCTGCTCGGCGCCGTGGCATCGACACCCCCGCGGAAGGTCCCCGGGGAGCGGTCCACGGGGCAATACCGCTGCGGGGGATCGCGGGGGGCGGTCCCCGCGCGGGGCGGGACTCCCGCAGAGAGCTCCGTGGGGAACCGGCCCCCTGGGCAATGCTCCTGCGGGGACCCGGGGTGACCGCTCGTCCGTGGGCAGCGGGCGAACAAAGTGTTAGCGGCAGCGCGCGGCGTGACCCGCCGATGCAGAAAGCCGCTGATGCCGAGGGTCGACGGGAATCGTGCGCCCTTCATGATCGCGGTAACTTGACTGCGGTATTCGCGGAAAACTTACCGTGATCATGAAAGCTAGCGGCGCCTGCGCCAGATCACGAACGCCGCGACGCCCGCGACGACGACCGCGACCCCTACGCCGACGACCACCGGGTCGATCCGTGCGGCCTCGGCGCGCGCCCTGGTCACGGCGCGCCTGGCCGCCTTCGTCGGGTTCACGCGGTCCGCGATGGTGTCGATGGTGCGCGCGAGCTCCTCACGGGTTCGCTCGATCTCTTTCTCGAGCGCGTCCGGATCGCGCACCGCGAGCGATGTTTCCGCGTCAGCCACCCTGGCTCCCCTTCCCTGCCCTCACTGCGCCTGGTGATCAGTGTGTCAGGTCTGCGGCGACTTTCGCGCATCGGTCTCGTTCCGGGTGCGCCGGTGCCGGCGCACCCGGAACGATTCAGAACACACCGGTGGTCCCCCGGCGCACTCGCCGGGGGACCACCGTCGGCACGCGTGACAGCCCGGGGCCGCCCCCGCGCATCTTGCCGCCCAGGTATCAGTGATCCACAGGCTGCTCGTGCCACCCAGCGGCAGCCGTTAAGGACAAGACGTTCTGGTCGCCCGGACAGCGGCGATGTGATCAGCGGACGCCGTACAGGTGGTCGAGTGCGAGCTGGTCGAGGCGCTCATACGCCATGCCGCGTGCGGCGAGCGCGTCGATGTCCGGGGTGAAGCCACGCACATCGCGCCAGGTCTCGCCGTCGCCCAGGGTGGGCAGGGCCAGCTCAGGCACCCGCGAGGCGCCGAGCGCCTTCGCTACCTCGGGATCGGCACGGAACGCGCGCGACTTCTCCCGCAGGATCAGGTAATTGCGCATGCAGGCGGCGGCCGACTCCCAGACGCCGTCGTCGTCCTCGGTGCGCGGCGGTTTGAAGTCGAAGTGGATCGGCCCGGCGTAGTCGCTGTTGTCGAGCAGGTCCACGACCCAGAACGCGCCCCGCACGTTGCCCGCGCCGAAGCGCAGGTCCTGGTCGAAACGCGGGCCATTCTGCCCGTTGAGGTCGATGTGGAACAGCTTGCCGTGCCACAGCGCCTGTGCGATCCCGTGCGTGTAGTTGAGCCCGGCCATCTCCTCGTGCCCGACCTCGGGATTGAGCCCGACAAGCTCGGGATGCTCCAGCTCGTTGATGAACGCGAGCGCGTGACCCGCGGTTGGGAGCAGGATGTCACCGCGCGGCTCGTTCGGCTTGGGCTCGATCGCGAACCTGATGCTGTATCCCTGGTCGATGACGTACTGGCTGAGGACGTCGAGCGCCTCCTTGTATCTGTCCAGGGCGACGCGCATGTCCTTGGCGGCGCCGGATTCCGCACCCTCACGGCCGCCCCAGCAGACGTAGGTCTGCGCGCCGAGGTCGGCGGCGAGGTCCAGGTTGCGCATTACCTTCGCGATCGCGAACCTGCGCACGTCCCGCTCGTTGGCGGTGAAGCCGCCGTCCTTGAACATCGGGTGGCCGAACAAGTTGGTCGTCGCGGTCGTGACGACGAGCCCGGTGTCGGTCAGGGCGGTGCGGAACGCCGCTATGTCCCTGTCCCGGTCCGCTGGTGTGGCGTCGAATCCGAAGACGTCGTTGTCGTGGAAGTTGACGCCGTACGCGCCGATCTCGGCCAGCTTGCGCACCGCACGGTCGGCGGGCATCGGCGGGCGGATCGGGCCGCCGAAGACGTCGACGCCCTGCCAGCCCACGGTCCAGATGCCGAAAGAAAACCGATCATCCCGGCTTGGAGCGTACAGGTCATCGGCCATGGTGGCGGCTCCTTCCTCCGGGTTTCGGTGTACGCGCAGTCATCGTCACGCGGAACGCTGGCGCTCCTCAAGCGCCCTGCGGTACTCGAGGATGACGATGTCGTTCAGTTCCTGTACCGAGGTCTCCGCGCTGGGCTTGTCGAAAGTGATCTCTCCGTGCTGGAGCAGGTTCACCCGGTCGCAGATCTCGAGGACCTGGCCGTAGTTGTGCGCGATGATGATGATGGAGACGTCGCCGCGTTTCTTGAGGTCGCGCACCAGGTCGAGGATGAGCGCTGCCTCCTTGGCGCCCATGGCGGCCAGTGGCTCGTCGAGCAGCAGGATCTTCGCTTCGGAGTACACCGACCGCGCCACCGCGATCGCCTGTCGCTGTCCGCCGGACAGGCTGGCAACCGGGAGATCCACGGACTTCAGGCCGATGCCCATGTCGTCGAGGCGCTGCCGGGCGAGCCTGCGCATGCTCCGGTTGCTCAGCAGGGGCCAGCGCACCTTCTCCCGGTTGAGAAACATGTTGTGGTACACGCTGAGCTGGTTGATCAGGCCGAGGTCCTGGTAGACAACATCAATCCCCAGTGAGCGCGCATGGTCGACGGACCTGAGCGTGACCTCCTCCCCCCGCAGCAGGATCCGTCCCGCGTCGGGCGGGTGGAATCCACAGATGATCTTGATGAGGGTGGACTTGCCCGCGCCGTTGTCACCGAGCAGGCCGAGTACCTCGCCGCGGCGGAGATGCAGGTTGATGTCGGAGAGCGCGGTCACGGCGCCGAACCGCTTGGCGATGTGCTCGACCCGTAGCACGTCGGTGCCCGCGTCGGCGGGCGGCGCCTTGCCTTCCGGTGCGCTGGTGGTCATCGGGTCCTCCCCGCTTCCCGCAACCGTGCTAGTTGCACGTTCGCGATCATCGCGATCAGGATCGCGAGGCCGAAGATGATGTTGATGGGGTTGGCGCTGACCCCCTTGATCTGGAAGCCGTCCAGGACGGTGGCCAGCACGATCGCGCCGAGGAAGCCGCCGATGATCGTACCCACGCCGCCGAGCATCGCGGTGCCACCGATGACCGCGGCGGCCACGGAGTAGAACATCGGGTTGAAGCCGCCGGAACTTGGATCGATCGTGTGAGTGTAGAACGCCACCTGGAGGCCGACGAGCGCCCCCATGAAGCTGGTGATCATGAAGTTGCCGTACTTGATCCTGGCCACGTTGATGCCGGCCTCTTTCGCCGCGAGCAGGTTGCCGCCCACCGCGATGGTGTGCAGGCCCCATTTGGTCCGGGTCAGGACGATGTGGAAGATCGCGACCAGGATGACCGCCCAGATGATCTGGGCCCATGGGTCCGCACCGATCCAGTTCCCGATCTTTGCAACGCTTGCCGGGATGCTGGCCGGGTAGGCGTGGGACGTGGTGAGGATGAGCCCGTACAGAATGAAGGCCATCCCGAACGTCGTGATGAACGAGGGCACGCCGACCGTGACCGTGAAGAAGGCGTTGATCCAGCCGATCGCGAGGCCCAGGAGCAGCGTGAGCAGGATCGCCGGGATCCCAGGTACGTGGTAGAAGTCGATCAGGTAGTGCATGAAGAAGGGTGCGAATGTGTAGACGAAGCCCACCGACAGGTCGATCTCGCCGCAGATCAGCAGCAGCACCTCGCCGATCGCGATGATGATGATGGGCGCGGCATACCCGGACAACAGGTTCGACATGTTTGTCGTCGAGAAGAAGACCGACGTGCTGAGCCCGAAATAGAGCACAAGCGCGAGCGCGACCACGAAGACGGTCGCCTCGCGCTGCCGGATGAAGAGTGCTCCGCCGCTCCGGATGAATGTCCACGGATTCTTTTGCGGGCTCGGACCGCCCGGTCCTGAGACTGTCTCCGGCCGCTGCTCGGCGATCTCGCTCACATCGACCTCCTTTTCTCGTACACGCCAAGCCTTGCACATGTCCGGCGCGGCGGCGGGTACGGCCACAGGCCGTACCCGCCGCCGGGCTCAGCCGCCCAGGCCCGAAAGCTCGCGCCCGGTCATGTGCTGGTGGTAGCGATCGGGTTCTGGATCGCGCCGGATCGCGTGAGCACCTTCTGCTGGCTCGTCGAGCCCTCGTACCTGCTCGTCGTATCCAGGTACGGACCGACGTTGCTCTTGGTCACGAAGCTCAGGCCGGTGTCGGTGTTCGGCGGGAGCAACAGGCCTCCGGATATGTTGAAGAGGTAGAGGTAGAGCGTCGGCAGGAAGCCCTGCAGGTATGGCTCCTGGTCGATGGTGAATTCGGTAGTTCCGGCTTTGATGGCGTTCAGCGTGGGCGTTGTGAGGTCGAATCCGCCGGTCGGGATCTTCAGGCCGGTCTCCGTCACGGCTTGGCCGAGGAACCCGGTCGAGCCCGCGTCCACCGCGAACGCGCCCTTGAGGGTGCTCTTGTTCGCGAGCAGGTAGGCCTTTTCCGCCGAGAGTTCCACGCCCGTTGCGGCCCCGGTTGCGATCTCGGATACGTTGTAGCCCAATGGTTTGAGTACCGACGCGGCGCCGTCGTAGCGCGGCTGGATGTTCCCGGTGCCCGGGGTTGCGATGAAGATGACGACGTGTCCGGGGGTGGGGACGACGGACTTGATCCGCTGCCCGAGCTGCTGGCCCGACAGGTAGAGCGCCTGACCCACGTAGCACAGCCGGTTGGTGCCGATGTCCGGCACGCCGCCCGGCTTGTAGAGTCCGTCTGCGTTGTACGAAATGACGGGGATGCCAGCGTTCATGGCGTTGGCAACCGGCTGCGTGAACCCGGTGGAGCTGATCACCGTGGTCGCGATGCCGTTGGCCTTCGCGGCGATCGCCGTATTGAAGTAGGCCACCATCTCCGGGACGCTCGACGTCGACGCCGAGCCGCCCCACTTCGGTGTGGGAATGCCGAGCAGCGCCGCGGCATCGGCGAACCCATACTGCGTGGGCACGAAGAACGGGTTGCTATAGACGTGGTTGACAAACCAGAACTGCCACGCCGGCGTCTTCGGGAAGTTCCCTGCGACGCTCGCCGCGCTGCTGCTGCTTGTGCTCGATGGGCTACTGGATCCGGTGCACGCGCTGAGCAGCGCTGCAGCCGCGGCCGAAGCGCTGAAGAGCCCGGTGCCCGCCAGCAGCCGCCGGCGCGTGGGCCCATCCTTCATGTTGAGCGTTTGGATTGCCTCGTCGACCTTAGGGTCGATCTTCTTCATCACGGACCTCCAGGGATAGCGCCATGGATCAGGGTCGGACCCCGCCCCACGACCGACCGGCTTGCCAGCGGATATTGCGGTGCCACGCCGGCGTTTTGTAGCCGACGGCACCGGCGGAGAGTGGATACGTCGTACCGGATACGCGCTCCGGGATTGTCATGCAGGAAGCGCGATGCGGGCATGACGGACGCGCCGATGCCGCTGTCGGCATGGCACGGACCCCTCCGGTGCCCGAGATTCCGAGATCCTGTGGGAATCGGTGTCGCCGACCTCCGCGACAGGACCAGGAGAACCGCCGGGCGAGCCCTTTCCCGCTCGCGTGCCCCGGGGTTCTCGCGAGCCGCGTCGGCGCTTTCGCCCAGGCAAACCGCGGTTGGCAGCACCGGGCTCTGCCGTTGCCGCGTCTCCCCCTGGTCACGACTTGCTGCATCGCCTGCCCTCGTGTTGGGGTTTGGTAGTTCGGGTGGGCTTTTGAAAGATCGCCGCCCGACGTTAAGTCTGAAGATGATCGGCTGTCAAGGCAACGACCTTCCCCCGTGAACGTGCGCGTGTCAGGCGATTCCGATGCGGTCAGGGGCAGGGGATTGCGGCGCGGCGCAGCGGAAGTGGTTTCGCGATCCGACTGCTCGTGCGCGGAGCGCACCAGCACAGCCATGAGCGGCGCGGCGTCACACGACGCGTTCAGCCAGTCGCTCATCGAGTCACCAAGCTTCCGCTTTGGAGAGGTTAATATGTTAGCGCTAACAACATGGCGACCTGCAACGGTCGTGAGCCACACTGAGACCTCACTGAAACCACACTGAAACAACAGCGATGCTTTTGGAAGCCCCCGCCACCCTCGAACCGCAACAGATGTAGCGGCAGGGCAGCCCCAGATCGTAACGCGTGACCGCGGTGTTACTCAGATGTGCAGGACCCCCTGGTCCAGGGCCCGGACTGGACACGCCGAAGGGTCGCGGCCGTACCCGGTCCAGGGCCGGGCTGTGCTCGGAACAGGGCCGGGTCCGTACCCGGTCCAGGGCCAGTGCTGTACCCACGGGCCGGGCGGGCCGGGCGGGCCGGGCCGCCGGCCACCGGACGCGGCACGGCGGAAGCACGGGGTGGCCCGGCGTGAGCATAGTGGTGGCCGGCGCGGAAAAGCTCACGGCGGCAGACGGAGAGCGGCAGACGGAGATGGGATTCGCGATGGCGTCCGCGACGCAGCGTGGCGCACCGGCCGGGCAGCCGGTCGTCTTCGACAGCCCGGTCGGATGGCTGGGTGTCGCTGTCTCGCCTGCCGGGCTCCGCCGGGTGCTGCTGCCGAATTCGGCTGGCCGTGCTGGCCGCGTGTCACCGCTCCTGCGCCCTGACGCGGCGGGCGGGCCGGGCAGGCCCGACGCGGCAACCGCGGCGGACGCCGCGGCCAGAGCGGACCCGACGGGCAGGCCCGACGCGGCGACCGGGCCGGACCCAGCTAGCGGGGCGAGCCCGGACAGCGCCGCCGGGCCGGACCAGGCCAGCGGGGCGGGCCCGGCGGCCGCTGTCGCCGCGGACAGCGCGGACGACCCGGTGGAGCCAGCCGGGTGGGCCGCCCGCGCGGTCGCGCAGATCTTGGAGTACCTGCGCGGCGATCGGCGTGAATTCGAGTTGCCGCTCGACCGTTCCGCGATCAGCGGCGATATGCGCGCGGTCCTCGACGAGCTCTGCGTCAGCGCCCCGTATGGCAAAGTGATCACTTACGGGGAGCTCGCGAGGCGGAGTGGCTGCCCGGGAGGCGCGCGAGCCGTTGGCCAGATCATGGCGCGGAATCCGCTTCCACTGGTTATCCCCTGTCACCGGGTGGTCGCCGTCGGTGATCTGGGCGGGTACGGCGGCGGGCTCGCCCTGAAGCGTCGGCTGCTGCGCCTGGAGGGCGCGCTGACCGAGCAGCTCAGCCTCCTCGGCGATCCCTGAGGACGCGGACGGCCCGTGAAGACGCGGACGGCCCGTGAAGACGCGGCCGACCCCGCGGGAAGCGGGCGGGTAGGGGTGACCGTCAGTGACCTCGATCGATCCACTCCTGCAGGTGCGGCGCCTCCGCCGCGATCGTCGTGCTCGGACCGTGACCCGTGTGGACCACCGTGGCGGGCGGCAGGGTGAGCAGACGGTCGCGGATCGAGGCGACGATCTGGCCGAAGTCAGAGTGGGACCGCCCGGTCGCGCCGGGGCCGCCGGCGAACAAGGTGTCACCGGTGAAGACCACACCAAGTTCCGGCAGGTAGAAACAGCACGCGCCCGGCGCGTGGCCTGGAGTGTGCAGCACCCGCACCCCGGTGCCCGCGACCTCGATCACCTGGCCGTCACGCAAGTCGCCGTCCGGCCTGATGCCACGGTGTACCAACCGCCAGAGCACGAGGTCATCGGGGTGCAGCAGCACCGGCGCACCAGTGGCATAGGCAAGCTCGGGAGCGACCCGCACGTGGTCGTCGTGTGCGTGGGTGGCGAGCAGGGCGACCACCCGCCGTCCCCCAACGACGTCCAGGATGGCCTTGACGTCATGCGGGGCGTCGATCACCACACACTCGTCGTCGTCACCGGCCACCCAGACGTTGTTGTCGACGTCGAAGGTCTGCCCGTCGAGCGAGAACGTCCCCGAGGTGACCGCGTGATCGATGCGAACGGGCATCAGAAGGTCACCACGGAACGCAGTACGTCGCCGGCGTGCATCCGCGCGAAGGCCTCTTCCACCTGGTCGAGCCGGATCTCCTCGGACACGAACGCATCAAGGTCGAGCCGCCCCTGAAGGTAGAGGTCGACGAGCATGGGGAAGTCGCGGCTCGGCAGGCAGTCGCCGTACCAGCTTGACTTCAGCGCACCGCCGCGGCCGAACAGATCAAGCAGCGGCATCTCGATGCGCATATCCGGGGTCGGCACGCCGACGAGCACCACGGTGCCCGCGAGGTCGCGCGCGTAGAACGCCTGCTTCCAGGTCTCCGGCGTGCCCACGGCGTCGATGACGACGTCCGCGCCCAACCCGCCTGTCAGTTCCCTGATCGCCTCCACGACGTCCGCCTCACGCGCGTTCACCACGTGCGTGGCGCCGAAACCGCGCGCCCACTCCAGCTTGCGCGGATCGGTGTCCACAGCGATGATCTTCGCCGCGTTCGCCAGCCGCGAGCCGGCCACCGCACCGTCACCCACCCCGCCGCAGCCGATCACCGCGACTGAGTCCCCCCTGGTCACGCCACCCGTGTTCATTGCTGCGCCGATGCCCGCCATCACGCCACAGCCGAGCAGGCCGACGGCGGAAGGCCGCGCGCTCGGGTCAACCTTGGTGGCTTGCCCCGCGTGCACCAGGGTCTTGTCCGCGAAGGCGCCGATACCGAGCGCCGCGGACAGCGGGGTGCTGTCGGTGAGGGTCATCGGCTGCGCCGCGTTGTGCGTGCTGAAGCAGTACCAGGGCCTGCCACGTCTGCAGGCACGGCAGTTGCCGCAGACGGCGCGCCAGTTCAGCACCACGAAGTCGCCTGGCGCCAGATCAGTGACGCCGTCGCCCACCTCCTCCACGACGCCGGCGGCCTCATGCCCGAGCAGAAAGGGGAAGTCGTCGCTGATGCCGCCCTCGCGGTAGTGCAGATCGGTATGACATACACCGCACGCCTGCACACTGACCACGGCCTCGCCCGGACCTGGGTCGGGGATCAAAATGGTGGTGACCTCGACAGGCGAGCCCTTGGCGGGGGCAATCACTGCGCGGACTTCCTGGGGCATGGCGCGCTCCTTGCTGCTGGCGGTGGCACGTACCAGGCCTAAGTTAGCCTGGTCACGCCTGCCGCCGCCCGCGACGTCATGACTGGCGATGCGGCAGAAATTGATCCTTAACGGCTGCCGCGGCGTGCCCGCCCAGCCGAGGCGCCACGCGGTCTCCGTGGAGGTTCCAGGGGATCGCCCCCCGGGCCAGCACCGCACGGCCCGACGTGCCGCCGACCGTAAAGCGCCACGCCCGTCGCGTCGGGATTCCGGGGGCGCAGCCCCACCCCGGGGGCACTCCGGACCTCTGCGGTCTGGAATCCCAGCGTGCACCCTGCGGTCCCACGATCGGCGCGCCACGCAGTAGCCGTTCGACACCGACAGGACACCGACCAAGTGGCGGTTGCGGATGATCCATTCGGCTATTCCGTGATCGTGGTGGGTTACCCGTCACATCCGGTGCCCAACGGGCCGTGGATCATGATCCGGGCGATGGCCGCGGCCCGGGCAGCACCGGGCTTCATGATCGCGGTAACTTATCGGCAGTATGTGCGGAAAAGTTACCGCGATCATGAAAGCCACCGTGGGTCAAGGCAATGGCACATAATGCACAGCCGTGCGATGCGCGGCTAACCCACCACGATCATGGACCGCGCACGGGAGACGGTGACGGGTGGGGCGAGTGATTCAGACGGGACCGGGTGCTCGCCTGCCCGGCGGCCGGGCCCGTCATGACCCGCCCGGCTCCGCAGATTCAGTGACGGGTGGGGTGGATAGTTCAAATGGGACGGGGGCTCACTCGTCTGCCGACCGGGCCCGTCATGACCCGCCCGGCTCCGCAGATTCAGTGACGGGTGGGGTGGATAGTTCAAATGGGACGGGGGCTCACTCGTCTGCCGGCCGGGCCCGTCATGACCCGCCCGGCTCCGCGGATTCTTGCCACCGATCCGGCTCGGGCGGTTACCTAGGGTGAGCCATGTCAGATGTTCCGTGCCGTCCCGGGCAAACCACCGCCTCCCACCACCACCACCTCCCCGCGGCGTCTTGGCCCACGTTTCCGCCGGGCGCGCCACGCGGCAGCCGTCCGGGCAGTGCCAGCCCAGGGGGACGACCCCCTGGAACCCCCGCATGCGCCCTGCGGGCGCGCCACGCCGCAGCCGTTCGGGCAGTGCCAGCCCAGGGGGACGACCCCCTGGAACCCCCGCGTGCGCCCTGCGGGCGCACCACACCGCAGCCGTTCGGGATAATGCTCGTCCGCCCTGCGGAAGGAGAGGCCGATGGCCGAGGTGGCATCGCTGCTGGCCGGGATCGTCGGCGCGGCGTACGTGCTCGCCGGGGACGCGGTGCCCGCCGTGTACTCCCGCGACGAAGCGCTCGGCGTCGGCGCGCGGATGCCCGCCTACGTCGCGCTGCCTGCTAGCACCGGCGAGGTGGCCGGGATCCTCAAGGTGGCCGCGGCGCACGGGCTGCCCGTCACCGCGCGCGGCGGCGGGACCGGCATGTCCGGCGCCGCGGTGCCCAGGCCCGGCGGGATCGTGGTGTCCTTCGAGCGGATGGACGCGATCATGGAGATCGATACCGTCAACCACGTCGCGGTCGTGCAGCCCGGTGTGACCCTGGCCAGCCTGGACGCGGCGACCGCGGCGGCAGGCCTTGTCTACCCGGTCTTCCCCGGCGAGAACAGCGCCTGCCTCGGCGGCAACGTGGCGACGAACGCGGGCGGGATGCGGGCCGTCAAGTACGGCGTCACCCGGCACCAGGTCCTCGGTGTGGAAGCCGTCCTCGCCTCGGGTGAGGTCATCCGCGCCGGGGGCAAGTTCGTCAAGGCCTCCGCCGGCTACGACCTCACGCAGCTCCTCGTCGGATCGGAGGGCACGCTCGCCCTCGTCACCGAGGTGATCCTGCGCCTGTACCCACGACCGGAGCGGCAGGCGACGTTGCTCGCGCCGTTCGGGACACTCGAGCAGGTCACGCGGGCCATCCCGGAGATCGTGTCGAGCGGGGCCGACCCGCTCGTGCTCGAGTACATCGACATGCTCTCGATGGCCGCCATCACCGCGGAAGCCGATCTGGGCCTCGGTATCCCTGACCAGGTCAGGGAAACCGCACAGGCGTACCTGGTGGTGATGCTCGAGGGATACGCCGCCGACCGGCTCGATGCGGATACGCAAGTGGTCGGCGAACTGCTGGCCGGCCTTGGTGCGATGGACGTCTACGTGCTGCCGCCCCGCTCCGCCCGCCAGTTGCTCGAGGCCAGGGAGAAGGCGTTCTGGGTCGCCAAGGCCGCCGGCGCCGACGACATCGTCGACATCGTCGTGCCGCGCTCGTCCCTGCCCGGCTTCTTCGCCAGGATCGCCGAGATCAGCCAGGAAATCGGGCCGTCTCTGGTGGCTGGTTGCGGGCACGCGGGCGACGGCAACGTCCACCTCGCCGTGTTCCAGCCCGATCCGGACCTGCGGTCACGGCTGCTGCACGAACTGTTCCGCGCCGGGCTCGCACTCGGCGGGACGATCTCGGGTGAGCACGGCATCGGCATCGCCAAGCTGCCGTACTTCCTCGAACTCACCGATCCGGTGAAGATCGCCTTGATGCGCCGGATCAAGCAAGCATTCGACCCGGCGGGCATCCTGAACCCAGGTGCACTACTCGACTGACGCGGAACCGACCGGCGGTGTGAGATGCGGAGAGCGGTATGAACGGAGCGCAAGCCCTGATCCGGACGCTTGTCGACTGCGGCGTCGATGTCTGTTTCGCCAATCCGGGCACCTCCGAGATGCACTTCGTGGCCGCGCTCGACACGGTACCCGAGATGCGCGGCGTGCTCGCTCTCTTCGAGGGAACCGCGACCGGCGCGGCGGACGGTTACGGCCGGATGGCGGCGCGCCCCGCGGTGGCCCTGCTGCACCTCGGTCCCGGGCTCGGCAACGGCCTGGCCAACCTGCACAACGCGCGCCGCGCCCGCACGCCGCTCATCGCCGTCGTCGGTGACCATGCCACTTACCACAAGCGCTACGACGCGCCGCTCGAGTCCGACATCGACGCGGTGGCCGGCAGCGTTTCCGGCTGGGTCCGCCGCAGTGAGCGGGCCGCCGACGCCGCGGCGGACGCGGCGGCCGCGGTAGCCGCGGCAGACGGCCCTCCCAGGCAGGTCGCCACGCTGATCCTGCCGGCCGATGTGTCGTGGTCGGAGGGCGCGCGGCCGGCCCCGCCGGTCCCCGCCGCAGCGCCTGGCAAGGTGGCAGATGATCTTGTCATAACGGCTGCCGCGGCGCTGCGCTCGGGCGAGCCGTGCGTGCTGCTGATCGGCGCGGCGGCGACCAGGGAAGCCGGGCTATGGGCGGCCAACAGGATCGCCGCCGCGAGCGGCGCGAGACTGCTGTGCGAGACCTTCCCCGCGCGGCTCGAGCGCGGCGCGGGGCTGCCCACGGTTGACCGGCTCGCCTACCTGGCCGAGGCCGCCACCGCGCAGCTTGACGGCGCCAGGCATCTGATCCTGGCCGGCGCGCGCTCGCCTGTTTCCTTCTTCGCTTACCCGGACAAGCCGAGTGACCTGGTACCTGCGGGCTGTCAGGTGCATCCGCTCGGTTCACCAGCGGAGGATGTGGTGGGGGCGCTTGTGGACCTGGCCGACCGCGTCGCTCCCGGGGTGGCACCTGCCGCAGCGCCCGGCGGGGCCCGGCCCGGCCTGCCGTATGGCGACCTCACGGGTGAGTCGCTCGCTCAGGTGGTCGGCGCGCTACTGCCCGATGGGGCGATCGTGGCTGACGAGGCGAACACGGCTGGCCTGTGGCTGCCCGCGGCTACCGCGGGCGCGCCGCGGCACGACTGGCTGACGCTGACGGGCGGCGCGATCGGCCAGGGCCTGCCGCTCGCAACCGGCGCGGCGGTGGCCTGCCCAGACCGGCCCGTGCTGTGCCTGGAAGCTGACGGCAGTGCGATGTACACGATCTCCGCGCTGTGGACGCAGGCACGTGAGGGGCTGGATGTGACCACCGTGATCTTCAGCAACAGGTCCTACGACATCCTCAACATGGAACTCCAGCGGGTCGGGGCCCAGGCCGCCGGGCCGCGGGCGAAGGATCTGCTCGACCTGTCCAGGCCGGACCTGGACTTCGTGGCGCTTGCGACCGGCATGGGCGTGCCGGCGAGCCGCGCCACGACTGCCGAGGACTTCGCCAAGCAACTCGGGCACGCGCTCGCGGAGCCAGGGCCGCACCTGATCGAGGCCGTGCTGCCGTCGCTTTTTTGAGCGATGTGCGTGCAACGGGGAAGGGATCTCATGGACCGGCAGCTCACCACCGCGGACGCCGAACTCGTCCGCCAGGCGACCGAACTTGTCGCCGCCTGCGGCGATGGCCGCAGCCACACGGTCGCAGCCGCCGCGCGCGCGGCGGACGGCCGGATCGTCACCGGGCTGAACGTCGCCCACTTCACCGGCGGGCCGTGCGCGGAGCAGGTGGTCATCGGCACCGCGGCGGCGATGGGGATACGCGAGCTGACCACGATCGTCGCCGCGAACGATGAGGGCAGGGGGATCCTGTCGCCCTGCGGCCGATGCAGGCAGGTGCTGGTGGACTACTTCCCCGACATCGACGTGATCGTGCCCAACGGCGACGGTTCAATGACCGTCACGCACGTCAGCGACCTCCTGCCGTGGGGCAACCGGTGGACAAGGGACAACGGAAGCCAGCCGCTGAAGCCGCCCCGGGGCGTCATCGAGGTCAAGACGGACGGTGACAGCACGGGAACCGGTACGACGATTGCTGATGGCTAGCGACGGAACTCGCTGACCAGCGGGTTTGGGTCCTGGTGGGGCCGGTGGGATTCGAACCCACACTGTCGCGGACCTAAACCGCGCGCCTCCTGCCGTTGGGCTACGGCCCCGTGAGCCATCGTGTCAGGCGCCCAGGTCCTTGCTGAGGCGGTCGACGTGGCCGGTGGCCTTGACGTTGTACTGCGCCTTCTCCACCTTGCCCTCGGCATCGATCACAAAGGTCGACCGGATGACGCCGACCGTTTTCTTGCCGTACATCGTCTTCTCGCCGAAGGCGCCGTACGCGGTGAGCACCTCGCGCTCCGGATCGGAAAGCAGCGGGAAATTGAGCCCTTCCTTCTCGCGGAACCTGGCGAGCTTGGCCGGTTTGTCGGGGGAGATCCCGATCACCGCGAGCCCGGCTTGGTCGAGGTCAGGGCGGTGATCACGGAAATCGCAGGCCTCCTTCGTGCAGCCGGGCGTCATCGCAGCCGGGTAGAAGTAAACGATCACGCGCTGCCCGCGGTACGACGACAGGCTCACCGGCTTGCCGTCCGCGTCGGGCAGGGTGAAGCCGGGCGCCGTATCGCCGGCCGCGAGCCGATGTTGCTGCGTCACCCCTGCTCCCTCACATGCCACCCGGTCTGTGCTGGGTCCAACCGTACCCGCCGGCGAGCCCGCCACCGGACACACTTCCGGTCAGGACCACCTGACCTGGAGATTCTCGCGGAACAAGCGGAGCACGGACGCGTCGCCAGTCACCTCGATACCCGCCGCCTCGCGCCTGTTCCACAGGAACAGGTACAGATCGGCCGCCGCGCCCCGGATCGTGCAGTCGCCAGGTGCCTTCCGCCTGGACGTCTCCGCACGCTCAGGGCCGATGTGGACCAGCCAGTCACCGCCCCCGGCAGCACCGGCACTATCCGCACCGCCTTCCGCCGCAACGGTTCCAGCGGCGCCGCCCGCCGCCGCGCCGCCGCCCGCCGCCGCGCCGCCGCCCGCCGCCGCGCCGCCCCCGGCGGCGGCCAGGTCCGTGGCGTGCACGGCCAGCGTGCGCGGCGGGTCAGCCCGCAGGCGGTACCTCGGCGCCCGTGGGGCGAAACCGATGAGAAGCTCGTCGATCCCGTCCGCCGCGAACAGGGCAGGGACCGGCGTGATCGCATCGCCCGCACTCTCCGCATCCACCCGGTGAATCGCGGTCTCGTGGGCCTGCCGTCTGGCCCAGAACGCAAGCGGTGTGGGCGCGGGCATGAAGGTCCAGCACCGCAGGCCCGGGTCGGCGGAAAGCAGGGTCTCGACGAGCGCGGCGTGACCGTCACGGAACCATCCGATGAGCCGCGCGTCGGCGGGGAAAGGCCCGACCGCCTCTTGCTGCTCGTCGTCCGTCATCGGCTTGCCACTGCCCCGCGCGACGTTCGCCGCGGCCCACCGGTGCACCATGCCGACGTGCTGTAGCAGGTCGCGCATCCGCCAGTCCGGGCAGGGCGGTATCGGGCGGTCCAGGCCGGCGCGATCCGCCGCTGCCCAAAGCAATTCACCGTTGGTGCGCAACTCGCCGATGTGCGTGGCGACGTCCATGGCCGCTCCTTCCGCCCCGCGGCGGCAATCCACTGTCCATCACTCGTTATTGTGCACGCGCAGGGCGGCCGCGCCCTTGAGAATCGGATGGCCAGAAAATCGCCGGTGGGCTGCACGAGATCCTGACGAGCAAGGGCGTCTACCTCAAGCTGAAGTCGCTGCCGGTGATGGGCGGCAAATCCTGGATCGGCATCACGAACGCCCAGCTAAACAGCATGACAGGCGACGCCTTTGCCGGTCTGACGCAGGAAATGAGGCAGCAGGATCCGCTGTCGGCGGCGCGCATGCTCGGTGCGTCGAAGGACGTGCGGGCAGTGGGCACCGCCACCGTCGACGGCGTGCCCACCACGCACTACCACGGGACGTACGCGTTCAGCGCGGCATTCTCCCTGCTGACCCCGGCGCTGCGGAAGCTCATGCGCAAGTACGCGGCCACGCTGGGCGTTGGTGCCATCACGTTCGACGTCTGGGTCGACGCCCAGGACAATCTTCGCGAGCTGACCGAGTCATACGACTCCACCGTCGCCGGGCACGTCGTCGTGACCATGTGGTTCACGTCGATCAACAAGACGGTGAGCATCAAGGCGCCCCCGGCGAGCGAGGTCGGCACCCTGCCCGGCCTTGGCTGACGACACCGCAGCGGCGCACCCAGCGCGCCAATGCGGCGGCGGATGGGGCATGCTGTCCGGTGTGGATCCGGCTGAGCTGCTGACGACCTTCCGCTCGGAGGGCGAGCGGATCGCCTGGACGGTCGCCGGGCGCGATCTCGACGTGCCGGTGCCACACTGCCCCGGCCTGGACGCCGGCGAGGTGATCCGGCACCTGGGAAGCGTCTATCAGCGGATCAGCGGCTGGATCGCCACCCAGCACCCACCCGGGGAATGGCCGCGCACGCCGCCGTCAGGAACCGACGTGCGCGGCTGGTACGCGGCCGGCATGCGCACGCTGTACGACGAGCTTGCCGCGCACCAGCCGGACGAGCCGTGTGACACCTGGTTCCCCGGTGATCGCAGCTACCTCTTCTGGTGGCGGCGGATGGCACACGAGACGACCATCCACCGGATGGATGTGACCGAGGCATACGGACTGCGCTACCCGGTCGGCGAGGCGCTCGCCGTGGACGGGATCGACGAGGTGCTCACGCTCTGGCTCGGCACCAGGCTCGGCACCGATGTGCGCGGTGGCGACCAGGTTGTCGCGATCGAGGCGGGCACCAGGGTATGGCGCATTACCCTGCAGCGCAGTGCGGTCGATGTCGCCGCCGAGATCCCCTGGGAGTGCGACGCGGCGATGTCGGGCCCGCCGGAGGACGTCTACCGGTGGCTGTGGGGGCGCGGCGCGCTCGACGCGCTCCGGGTCACCGGCGACATGGCCGCGGTGACCGCGCTGCGCGAGACCATGGCCCGCGCCACCCAGTAAGGGCTGAGCACGAGGGGGCCCGGCCTGGCCGGCCGGGCCCCCTCGCGGACTGCAGATCAGCCCCAGCTAGTCAGCCCCAGCTAGTCAGCCCCAGCTAGTCAGCCCCAGCTAGTCAGCCCCAGCTAGTCAGCCCCAGCTAGTCAACCGGAGTGCGCCAGCAGATTCGCCGCGCCGATCAGCGCTGCACAGGCGACGACCTGGGCGCCTGCGCCGTGGACGGGCACGCCGCCGAACGCCGCCGCGGTCAGCTCGTCCTTGATCTGCCCAGCCAGGTGGTCCCTGGCCTGGTCGAGCACGGTGAGCGCGCGGTCGGCCGAGGTGTAGGTGCGGTCACCCTGGCTCGTGCTCTCGATCGCCTTGGTGGCGGCCTGGAGGGTGGCCGTGCCGAACTCACCCACGCTGGAGTTCAGCTGCTTGTAGCAGGCACCGAGCGGTGCGGTACCGTGCAGCGCGTCGCCTGAGTGGCTCAGCAGCTGGGTGACCACCCGGCCGTCGGGCTGATAATCGTCCCGAAGGCCGGTGAGGTACATCAGGGTCGGCCGGATGTCGGTCTCGTCGAGCCAGGTCCCCGTCGTCCCGCTGCCGGGGACGGTGACCTGGCCGCTGTTGGGCCCCGCCGAGTTCGGCCCCGCGTTCGCCGCCGTGCCGTCCACGCCGAGGTGCGCGACGCCGGGGCCGGCGATGCCCAGGAAGTTGGTGTCGATCTCGGCGGCGTAGTCACCGTGATCCCAGGCGAAACCGGTGTTCTGCACGACGGAAGACCCAGCTGGGCAGCTCGAGCCGCCGGGGCAGAAGAAGTAGTCGGGCTTGGCGAACATCGCGAACGTCGGTGTCCGCGCCGGGTCCGCGTTCACGATGTGCAGTATCGCTTCCTCCGCGGGGTCGGCGAGATAGTTCGTGATGAGCTGGCCCGCCTCGCCGGTGTAGGGATTGGCCGCCGTCAGGCCGCCCACGTCGCGCTCGAGCGTGCGAACCTGCGGGGCATCCGGCCCCGGCCTGCCCGTGACGTAGAACTCGGGCGCGGTGTCGCTCTCCAGGCTGAACGGCGTGGTGTTGTTCTTCTGCGCGGAGAGCATGTTGGTGATGTTCCCGTTGAGCTCGCCGAAGGATCCAGCCGGATAGGTGCAGGCGACGTCGGGCGTCACCGTGGTACCCGAGACCGTCGCGCCGTCGCAGGCCGCCGGGGTGGGCGCGATCGCGCGGCCGACGTTGGCGCCCGCCTCGTGGTCACCCTCGTCGGAACTGACGATGAACAGCGAGTTCGCCGCGGTGATCCCGTCCGCGGCCAGGCGGTTGAAGAACGTCTCGAACGCCTGGTCGTAGTACTGGGCCTGGGCGACATAGCAGGCGCTGCCGCTGCCGAGGGCGGACGGCGCGCCCTGGCATGCGGTCACGCCGTTGATGTGTTCGTTGCCGTGGATGTCCGCGATGTACCCGTAGACGACGGGCAACCCGGATTCCAGCATGTCCGCGCTGTAGGCCAGGGTCTGCGCGGCGTTGATGGGGCCGAAGCCGGGGAAGCCCGGGTGATTGGTGAGGAAGGCGCCGTTGATCTGGTTCCCGTTGAGGTCGACGAGGTTCCCCGCGGCGTTCGTCACCTGGTAGCCGTGGCGGGAAAGGCTCGGCGTGCCGGCGCCAAGCTGCGGCGCGATGTACCTGTGGCCGAACAGCCCCTGGTAGCCGTGGTATCCGCCGGGCTCGTCGGGCAGCAGGTCGGCAACCGCGGTGGGCGCCGGGTTCGTCGGCCCGAACTTCACCCCGGTTGCCGTGGAGCAGAAGGCGCTGCCGCGGGCGCAGTGCACGCCGAGGCCCACGTAGTCGGCCGTCTCGGCGTCCTTGAAGGAGTCGGTGTCGGCGATGAGTTGCTGGTCCTCCGGCGATCCCTGGCCGAACACCTTGGGGATGTCGACCGCGGTGTTCTCGAGGACCATGTTCGCGGTGGAGACGTCACCGACGTCGCAGCCCGCGCGGGTGAACGGCACCCATGGGGCCGGCGTTGTCGTGTCGGGCGCGGGCGCCGGCTTGGTCGTGGCCGGCGGCGTCGCCGAATACACCATGGACGGGTTCGTGTCATGGCCCGGATTCGGCGTGGCCGCCGTGTCGAAGACCGGATCCGTCCAGTACGCGAACGATCCCGCCGGGTCGGTCGTGCCGTCCGCGTTGTAGGCCTGGTAGCTGTTGCTGACCGGCATGCCCTGCCGGTCGCCGTACAGGCCCGTATAGGTCGTCAGGCTGTCATCGGCCGTGTGGGCGATGAGCGGAGTGTGGTTGTTCGAGGCGAGCGTGCCGTTGTTCTCGAGGAACTGCAACAGGTGCGGCATCATCTCGAGGTCTGAAGGGACGTTCGGGTTGTCGCGGAAGAAGTGGACATTGTCGAAAATTAATTCGATCACGTGCTTGACACGGCCACCGTCGAGACGGCAGTTGCGGTCCGCCGCGGCGGCCGCCGCGTGCCGCTGACCCGCGGCGTAGCCCGGCGCGCTGACGGCGGCGACGCTGAGCCCTCCCACCAGCGTCACCGAGCCCGCGAGCGCCACGAACCGGCTGCCCCGCCATCGCGGCTTCTGGTTGCGCATGATTCCCTCCTTCGCTCTCCCACCCACAAATCCCCGGGCGCGCCGCCTGTGAGCGTCCCGCCCGCTGACGCTAGAAGCATCTACCGAACTCCCGGCGACGGGAAGGCGGCGCGGGTGATAACTCGCGAGGGTGATCACGTGATGCCCTCCGGCAGGGGCCCGCAGCGCCGGCCGTTGCCGGAGGGCCGGCAGCGCCGACGCGCCGCCACAGGTCCGAGCCGGCAGGCGGACGGCACGGACCTATTGACATCCGCCCGCTAAGCGGGAGGATTCGTTTGATTCTGTTCGCTCTCGTCCCGGTGCAGTCGAACTTGTTTCAGTGCCCACCCAGGGAACGACGCCCCGGACCCCGCCGGGAGGATGTCATGGACCACGATCCGATTAACCCCCACAACGCCGCTGGCCCCGCCGCCGGGCCAGCGGAGGCCGGGCCAGCGGAGGCAGGGCCAGCGGAGGCAGGGCCAGCGGAGGCAGGGCCAGCGGAGGCAGGGCCAGCGGAGGCAGGGCCAGCGGATGCACGCCCAGCAGCACCTGACGCGGCTGGCCGGCCATCACGCCGGCAGGTGCTGCGCGGTGCAGGCGCTGGATTAGGCGCGGCGGCGCTCGCGCCGGTCGTCAAGCTGACGGGCACCGCAGGCGCCGCCGGCACCGCACCGAGGGTGACCGCCCGCGGCACGGGCACCAGGTCGATGGATTTCGGCCAGGGCTGGAAGTTCGTCCTTGTCAATCCGGAGGGCGTCACGGATCCGACCGGGGCCTACGCCAACGCACCGGACCCGGGCTTCGACGACTCGGCGTGGCGGACCGTGGACGTGCCGCACGACTGGAGCATCGAGCTGACCCCCGCGCAGACGCCGAGCACCAGCAGCGGCACGGGGTTCCTGCAAGGCGGGCTGGCCTGGTACCGCAAGACGTTCACGCTGCCGTCCTCGATGTCGGGCAAGCGGATATCGGTCGAGTTCGACGGCGTCTACATGAACTCGAACGTCTACCTCAACGGGCAGTTGCTCGGCAACCACCCCTACGCCTACACCGGCTTTGCCTACGACCTCACCGGCAACGTGCACACCGACGCCGCGACGCCGAACGTGATCGCCGTCCAGGCCAGCAACCATCTCCCGAGCAGCCGGTGGTACTCGGGCAGCGGTATCTACCGCAACGTCCACCTCGTCGTCACCGGCCCGGTGCACATCGCCAGGCACGGCACGTTCGTCACGACGCCCGGGCTCGAGGCGGCGCTCGCGGCCGGCTACGCCGGCGTGCACGTCGAGACCGACGTCGCCAACGACGGGACCGCCTCGGCCGATGTCACCGTCGTGGCCAAGGTCAGGGACGCGCGCGGCGCGGTCGTGGCGCAGGGCAGCTCGGCCCTCACCGTGGGCGCCGGCCAGACCCAGCGCGGCGCGCTCGACCTGCGGGTGACCAGTCCCGCGCTCTGGTCGGTCGACCGGCCCAGCCTCTACCACCTGCAGACCGACATCGTGCTCGGCGGCGCGGGCACCGCTGGCCCGGCCGTGGTGGACACGACCACGACCGAGTTCGGCATCCGTTACTTCGCTTTCGACCCCACCACCGGCTTCTCCCTCAACGGCCAGCCGATGAAGATCCAGGGCGTGGACCTGCACGCGAGCCAGGGCCCATTGGGCGCGACGATCCACTACGACGCGCTCGTGCACCAGATGCAGCTCATGAAGAGCATGGGCGCCAACACGCTGCGGACCGCGCACAACCCGCCCGCGCCCGAGCTTGTGCAGGCCTGCCAGCGGCTCGGCGTCCTGATGATGGTCGAGGCGTTCGACTGCTGGCACACCGGCAAGGTGGCCTTCGACTACCACCTGTATTTCGACGCGTGGAGCGACTCCGACATCAAGGAGATGGTCAACGCGTCCAAGAACTCGCCCGCGGTCGTGCTCTGGTCGATAGGCAACGAGACGCCGGACACCGGATCGTCCCGCGGCCCCGGGATCGCGCAGCAGCTGATCGCCGACGTCAAGTCGATCGACACCACCCGGCCCGTGGTCATGGGCTCCGACCAGTACCGCCGCGTGCCACGGACCGGCTCGCCGCAGGACCAGATCCTGCTGCAGCTCGACGGGCTCGGCGTCAACTACAACACCGCCACGTCCATGGACGGCCTGCACGCGACGTACCCGGGCAAGTTCTTCTTCTGCTCGGAGACGTCGTCAGAGACGTCCACGCGCGGCGTGTACCAGGATCCTCAGCTCCTCAACACCGGTGAGAACTACACGCCGGGCAAGCGCGGCACGTCTTCCTACGACAACAACCTCGCCTCGTGGACGATGAGCGGGGAGTACGAGCTGAAGAAGGACCGCGACCGCCAGTTCTGGGCGGGCGGGTTCCTGTGGTCCGGCCAGGACTACATCGGCGAGCCGACGCCCTACGATGTCTTCCCGGTCAAGGCGTCCTTCTTCGGCGCCGTCGACACGGCCGGCTTCAGCAAGGACGCGTACTACCTGTTCAGGAGCCAGTGGACGGCGGAGCCGATGGTGCACATCGTGCCGATGAACTGGACGGACCATACGCCGGGCGAAGACGTCGCCGTCTGGGTCTACAGCAACGCGGCGACGGTCGAACTCTTCCTCAACGGCACGTCACTCGGGGCGAAGACGTTCGACCAGAAGGTCACCACGTTCGGCCGGGCGTACCTCGAGACGACCGAGCCGACCGGCGACGACTACAACTACCCGACGGGCAGCTATACGAGCCCGAACGGCAGCACCGGCAAGCTCCACCTCGCCTGGGACGTGCCCTTCCAGCCGGGCCGCCTGACCGCCGTCGCCACCAGGAACGGCAGGCAGGTCGCCGTCGACGAGATCAGGACGGCGGGAGCGCCGCGGGCGGTCACGCTCACCGCGGACAGGCCGATCCTGACGGCGGACGGTTCGTCGGTGTCGTTCCTGACGGCGCAGGTCGTCGACGCCCACGGCGCCGTGGTCCCTGGCGCGGAGAACCTCATCCACTTCAACGTCAACGGACCTGGCACGCTGGCCGCGGTCGACAACGGGCGCCAGGAGAACGCGCAGAGCTACCAGGCGACCCAGGTGCCGGCCTGGAGCGGAAAGGCGCTCGCCGTGATCGCCTCGACCCGCGAACCGGGCACGATCACCGTCACCGCGACGTCCACCGGGCTCGCGCCCGCCCGGGCGACGCTGCGCTCCGTCGGGTCCGCCCAGCCCTCGCTGACCGGGCTCGCAGGTGCCGGAACCGCCGTCGCCGCGGCGCGCGCGGGCAGCCAGGCGGCGGCCCTGGCCGCTGCGGACCCGGGCGCCGCGGCCCCGACCGCGGACGCGAGTTACTCCGGCGCACCCGCCACGGTGCCCGCGGCCATGCTGGACGGCAACCCGGCCACCGGATGGTCCAACTTCTACTTCAAGTCGGGGACCGCGAACCTGCACGCGGTCAGCCTGTCACGGGCCAGTGACTGGGTGTCGGTGGCGTGGCCGGCTCCGCAGACGTTCGGGACGGTCAGCGCGAGCTTCACCACGAACGCCACGCTGACCCTGCCGGCCTCGATCACGGTGTCGTACTGGGACGGCCGCCGCTTCGTCCCGGTGAAGAACCTGCGGATCACCTGGGCCACGGCATCGGGCCAGCCGACCACACTCGCCTTCGACCCCGTCACGAGCAGCCAGGTCAGGATCGACATGACAAGTCCTTCGCCGGGCACATCGACGGGATTCCTGCAGATCACCGAGCTGGAGGTGAGCCCGGCCAGCGGCTAGCGCTGCGCGACGGCCAGCGCTGGGCAATGGCTACCCACCAACGGCCATGGGGTGGCCATCGCGGAGGACCCCGAGAAGGCTGGAGGCTCTTGGGGCCCGTGAGGTTGCCGGGGTCAGTGTGATGGCTTGGCGGCGCGCCCACGCCGTAGCTCTGCCATCGATGTGACATAGCTGTTGTCATGACAACAGCTACGTCACATCGATCAAGGTCGGTGCGGGGCAGGCGTCGTCGGCGGGAAGACTTCGGCGATCACCTTCGCCAGCGCGCGGAACGCGCGCCCGCGATGGCTGATCGCGTCCTTTTCCGCGGGCGCCAACTCTGCCGTGGTCCTGGTGTCACCCTCGGGCACGAAGATCGGGTCGTAGCCGAACCCGTTCGAGCCGCGCGGCGCCGTGGCGAGACTGCCGACAAGCTCGCCGGTGACGGCGTATTCGTCCGAGGGCTGGCCGGGCTGCGGTGGTCTCGCCGGGGGGAGCACGAGCGCGGCGGCGCAGACGAACCTGGCGCCGCGGCGCGCCGCCGGGACCCCCGTGAGCTGGGCGAGGAGGAGCGCGAGGTTGGCCGCGTCGTCGCCATGACGGCCGGCCCAGCGGGCCGACAGCACCCCGGGCATCCCGTTGAGCGCGTCGGCGCACAGCCCGGAATCGTCCGCGACCGCGGGCAGGCCGGTGAACGCCGCGATCGCACGCGCCTTGAGCAGCGCGTTCTCCTCGAAGGTGCAGCCCGTCTCCGCGACGTCGGGCGCGTCGGGGTAGGCGGAAAGACTCACCAGGCTGGCGACCCGTGCGGCGCCCGTCACGGCGAGAATCCTGGTCAGCTCGGCAACCTTGTGCGCATTGTTGGTGGCGAGAACCACGCGCTGCGGCTCGGGAACCGCAAGCTGAGGCTGGGGGTCTGCCCGCTGAGGCTGCTCGTGCATACGCTGCGGCCGGAGGTCCATGCGCAGCCGTTAAGGAGCATTCTCGAGGGCCGCGTGCTGGAGCTTGGTCAGCTCACCGCAACCGGCTACGGCGAGGTCGAGCAGGCGGCCGAGCATCTGCCTGTCGAACGCCTCACGTTCGGCGGTGCCCTGGATCTCCACGAAGCGGCCGTCCCCCGTGCAGACCACGTTCATGTCCGTCTCGGCGGCGGAGTCCTCCTCGTAGCACAGGTCCAGCCGCGGCTCGCCGGCGACGATGCCGACGCTGACCGCGGCCACCGATACCACCAGAGGCTCGCCCGGGCATCTGCCGCGGCCGCGCAGCCACGCGACCGCGTCCGCGAGCGCCAGGTACCCGCCGGTGATCGCGGCGGTCCTGGTGCCGCCGTCCGCTTGCAGCACGTCACAGTCGATGACGATCGTGTTCTCGCCGAGAGCTTTGGTGTCCACGCAGGCGCGCAGGGCACGGCCCACGAGGCGCGAGATCTCCTGCGTGCGCCCGCCCGGCCTGCCCTTGACCGACTCACGGTCGGTGCGCGAGTTCGTCGCCCGCGGCAGCATCGCGTACTCGGCCGTCACCCAGCCGGTGCCGCTGCCGCGGCGCCATCGCGGCACCTCCTCCTGCACGCTCGCGGCGCACAGGACCCGGGTCCTGCCGAACTCGGCGAGTACCGAGCCTTCCGCGTGGTCGAGCCAGCCGCGGGTGAATTTCACCGGCCTCAACTGGTCTGCCGTGCGTCGATCGGGGCGAGCCATGCCGGCCACCCTATCGGGCAACCTCCTGTGGCGGCGCCAATGGGCCGCCGCCGAGTTCGATCACCCGGTCGGCTGAGGCGAGTGACACGGTGCCACGGAACGCGCTTGTCGCTTCGGCGAACGTGCAGGCCGGGTCGTTCCCCGGCGTCAGATGGGTGAGCACCAGATGCCCGACGCCCGCCCGGGCCGCGTGCTCACCGGCACCGCGTCCGGTGAGATGCAGGTCGGCGGGCAGATCCGGGCCGTCGATGAACGACGCCTCGCAGAGCAGCAGGTCCGCCGACCTGGCCAGCTCGGTCAGCACAGGCGACTCGCCCGTGTCGCCGGAGTACGCGAGCGCACGGCCGGCGTGCTCGATCCTGAACCCGAACGTCTCCACCGGGTGGTTCACGTGATCGACGGTCACGCCGAAGGGGCCGATATCACGCCGGCCCGGGCTCAGCGTCACGAAATCGAACACGCCCGTCATGCCCGGATCGGGTTCAAGCCCATATGCGAGCGCGAGCCGGTCCGCGGTGCCAGCCGGCCCGTAAACGGGTATCGGGGGCGGTGTCCCGTCGTGCGCGTAGTTGCGCACAACCCAGTAGGGGCACATGTCCATGTAATGGTCGACGTGCAGGTGACTCAGGCAGATCGCGTCCACGTCGTACAAGCTGACATGCCGCTGCAGCGGGCCGAGCGCGCCGCTACCCAGATCGAGCAGCATGCGGAAGCCTTCGGCCTCCACCAGATAGCACGACGCCGGGCTGTCCGGCCCGGGAAAAGAGCCGGCATATCCGACCACAGTAAGACGCATAACGACCAAGGTTACGCGCGTTTCGTTCGGCTCAAGAGACGGCCGGGCGGCCCACCCGGGCGAGCTGTCTGCTCTGCGCGACCAGGTGCCCGGCAGCGTCCCAGACCTCGGCTTCCTCGTCGAACCAGCCGGCGCTGACATGCCTGCACCTGGCCACCACCCGCAGCAGGCCAGGCGCGGGTACACCCCGCATGTGCCAGGTCAGCTCGACCGTCGGCGCCCAGCCGACGGCGCCTAGGCCGAATACCACGGGTGGCAGCGCGTCCACCGCCACTGCCAGCAGATAGGCGTCCGGGTCACGCGCTTCACGCAGGCCGAGATAGCCGCGCATCTCCGGCGCGCCGGCCGGCTCGCCGTCGAGCCAGCCCATGGTCGCCGGGTCGAAACGGATATCGATCTGGCCGGCGAAACCGTCCACCGGGGCGAACGAACGGCATTGCGCGACTGGCGGCAAATGGGGCGGCTCGCCCGTCCACGAGAGTGCATCGGCCGCGCCTTCGCCTTCATCTTCGCCCGCGCCGGCCGCCAGCATGCCCGTGGTGACGACGGCCTCGATGATCGCCGCGCCGCCCTGGACGAGCGTGGCGCGGGCGGTCGCCGCGGTCCGGCCCTGCTTCAGCCACGTCACGTGCACTTCTGCGGGCTCGCAGCGGGCGACGCGCAGGAAGTGCGCGCTGGTGGCGACCGGGTATGGATGCGGGGAGCCATGCAGGACGCCACGGAGCATCGAGGCGACGAGGACGCCGCCGTTCACCGCATCGCCGATCGCGAACCGCTCGTCAGGCAGGACCGCGAACCGCCCGCCGCCGAGCGGGCGCGCCGCGGTCGCCTCGTCGAAGACGCTGCTGGCCGGCGCGGCCGCGGTGTCCGGCGCGGTCGCGGTGTCCGTGGGGGCCGCGGTGTCCGTGGGGGCCGCGGTGTCCGTGGGGGCCGCGGTGTCCGTGGGGGCCGCGGTGTCCGTCGACGCCGCCTGGCCGCCCACGGGCAACTCGCTCACGCCCACAGCTGCCCCTCCAGGCGGCTCTCCGCCTCCTCGAGGGTGCCGCCGTAGGCGCCGGTGGACAGGTACTTCCATCCGCCGTCCGCGACCACGAACGCGATGTCAGCACGCTGACCGGCCGCGGCCGCCTTGGCCGCGAGGGCGAGCGCGGCGTGCAACGCGCACCCGGTCGAGATACCGGCGAAGATGCCCTCGGTCTGGAGCAGCTCGCGGGTCCGGCGCAGGGCGTCGGCGGAGCTCACGGAGAACCGGGTGGTCAGGACCGACTCGTCATAGAGCTCAGGGACGAAGCCCTCATCCACGTTGCGCAGCCCGTAGACCAGCTCGCCGTACCGCGGCTCGGCGGCCACGATCGCCACGCCAGGTATTCGCTCTCGCAGATACCTGCCCACCCCCATCAGGGTGCCCGTGGTGCCGAGCCCGGCCACGAAATGCGTGATACCTGGCAGGTCCGCGAGCAGTTCGGGACCGGTGGTCTCGTAGTGGGCACGCATATTGGCCTCGTTGCCATACTGGTAGAGCATCACCCAGCTCGGATTGGCCGCGGCGATCTCCTTTGCCATCCGCACGGCCTCGTTCGACCCGCCGGCCGCCGGCGACGAGATGACGTCCGCTCCCCACATCCGCAGGATCTGGCGGCGCTCTTCCGACGTGTTCTCCGGCATGACGCACACAAGCCGGTAGCCACGGAGCCTGGCGACCATCGCCAAGGAGATGCCCGTGTTACCCGAGGTGGGCTCCAGGATCGTGGCCCCGGGCGTGAGCAGCCCATCCTTCTCGGCCTGCTCGATCATGAAGGAGGCGGCGCGATCCTTCACCGAGCCGGTCGGGTTACGATCCTCGAGTTTGGCCCACAGCCGCACATCCGGCTGTGCTGACATGCGCGGCAGCCCGACCAGCGGAGTGTTGCCGAGTGAGTCGAGCAGCGAGTCGTAGCGCATGGTCTGTCCCTGCCGCCCCCTGGCTCAGCCGCCCGCCACAGCCGGGAGCACGGTCACGGTGTCGCCGTCGTGAACCGGTGTCTCCAAGCCACCGAGGAAACGGACGTCCTCGTCGTTGAGGTAGACGTTCACGAACCGGCGCAGGCTGCCGCCGTCGGCGATGCGCTCACTCAGGCCGGGGTGACGCCCGTCGATGTCGGCGAGCAGTTCGCCGACCGTGGCGCCCAAGCCCTCAACCGATTTCGCACCGCCGGTGTAATTGCGCAAAATCGTCGGGATACGGACCTCGATGGCCATGAACAACACTCCAGGAATCGGCACCCGGCGCGGCCGCGCCGGGAGAGCAATGGGTTGGGCCTCCTAAGCGGAGTCTCCTGCGTACCCAACCGGCGGCCGGCGTGGATCATTCCGCCGCCACGCGCTCTCAGCAGGCCACGTCATCGGCCTCGGGCAGAACGCGCACCTCCTCCTCGGCAACTTCACCGTCCACGATACGGAAGGAACGCAGCTCGGCGCGATCAGGGTCTTTGGTGGAGACGAGCACGTAGTGCGCGCCGGGCTCGCTCGCATACGAGATGTCCGTACGCGAGGGATACGGCTCGGTCGCCGTGTGCGAGTGGTAAATGATCACTGGCTCCTCGTCCCGCTCGTCCATCTCCTTCCACACCTTGAAGTGCTCGGTGGAATCGAACCGGTAGAAGGTGGGGGATCGCTCGGCGTTGGTCATCGGGATGAACCGCTCGGGCCGTCCGCTGCCCGCCGGGCCGGCGATCACCCCACACGCCTCGTCGGGGTGGTCGGCACGGGCGTGGGCCACGATCTTGTCATGCAGTGCGCGGCCGATCGTCAGCATGCGCGCCAGATTACCCGCCGCATGGGCACCGCTTTCACACGGCTTTCACCAGGCCTGTCACCACAGCGCGTGCACCAGGCTCTCCTGCATGCCTGACAGCCAGTCGTAGACAGCGAGCACGCCGTAACGGGGATCGTCCGGCTTGATCCGCTGCATTTCCTCGTACATGTCCTCCGTCACGCCGAGACGCACCCCGAGCGCGAGCCGTATGTCGTTGAGCGCACGCAGCCAGACCTGCGCCTGCGGTTCGGACAGCCTGATCCGCCCGCCGCGCTCGGGCAGCGTGTCAAGCACCGTCGTGGCCGCGGCCACCTTGGCGGTGCGGAGATCCTTTTCTGTGTAACGGCGGAACTCGTTCGACGCGTCAGGATCGTCGGGGTAGGCGTCGGGCAGCAGCCGGGCCAGCGCGGGGTCATCGGGCAGTGCTGCGTCCTCGCTCAGGCCGAGCGCATCCGCGAGATCACCAGGAAAACCGCGGTCGTCTGTCCCACCGGCCCCACCTGTATCGTCTGTCCCGCTAGCGTCACTTGACCCACCGGCCTCACCTGGCCCAGCGGGTTGGCCGGCCCCGCCGACGAGTTCGGCGACCTGGCTGACCAGCTCGCGCAGCAGCATGGCATCGGTCGCGGAGAAGCGCGCCACGAACAGATAGCGGCGCTCGCCGCCCTGGCCGCCGGCCTCGGGTGCGCGGTCCGCCACACGCCTGAAGAAACTCACGAGTCGTGACGCAGCGTCGCCCAGAGCCCGTACCCGTGCAGGACTTCCACGTCCCGTTCCATCTCTTCGCGGGCGCCCGCGGAGACAACGGCCTTGCCCTTGTGGTGCACGTCGAGCATGAGCTTGTGGGCCTTCGCCCGCGGATAGCCGAACACCTGCTGGAACACGTACGTCACGTAGGACATCAGGTTGACCGGGTCGTTCCACACGATCGTGACCCAGGGCCGGTCAACCGAGCTGTCCTCACGCGCGGCTGGCCGCTGTACCTCGACGGGAGCCACGCTCACGGCTGATCACCTCCCGGTGACGGTCATGCGTCTAGTCTTCCACCCGTGGCACCAGCAATTACCACCGCATTGCTCACCGACCACTATGAGCTCACGATGGTGCAGGCCGCGCTGCACAGCGGCGCCGCGAACCGCCGCGCCGTCTTCGAGGTCTTCGCCAGGCACCTGCCACACGGCCGCAGATACGGGATGGTCGGCGGCACCGGCCGGCTCCTCGACGCGCTCGAGAACTTCCGCTTCGACGGCGAGACCCTGGAGTTCCTGCGCGGCGAGAAGATCGTGGACGGCCCGACGGTCAGTTACCTGGAATCGTACCGGTTCACCGGGGACATCTGGGGCTACGGCGAGGGCGACTGCTACTTCCCTGGCTCGCCGATCCTCGTGGTCGACGCACCGTTCGCAGAGGCCGTAGTGCTGGAAACCGTCACGCTGTCGGTGCTGAACCACGACAGCGCGATCGGGTCGGCAGCATCCCGCATGGTGACCGCGGCGGGCGACCGCCCGATCATCGAGATGGGGGCGCGGCGTACCCACGAGTGGGCTGCCGTCGCCAGCGCACGAGCCGCCTACCTCGCTGGTTTCGCCTCCACGTCGAATCTGCAGGCACGCAGGTCGTTCGGGATCCCGACCGCGGGCACGAGCGCGCACGCGTTCACCCTCGTGCACGACAGCGAGCGCCACGCCTTCGCCATGCAGCTCGAAGCGCTCGGCACCGGCACGACCCTGCTGGTGGACACTTTCGATGTGGCCACGGCGGTGCGCACCGCGGTCGAGCTCGCCGGGCCGGAGCTCGGAGCCGTCCGCATCGACAGCGGAGACCTGGCCGTGGTGGCGCGTGAGGTGCGCGAACTGCTCGACTCGCTCGGCGCGACCTCGACCCGGATCGTGGTCACCGGTGATCTGGATGAGCACGGGATCGCGGCGCTCGGGACGGCGCCCGTGGATGGTTACGGAGTCGGCACCGCGCTGGTCACCGGGTCGGGCGCGCCGACAGCGTCGCTTGTCTACAAACTGGTCGCACGGGCGGACAATGACCGCGAGGGGGCGCCGCTGCGGCCGATGGCGAAGCGGTCAGTCGGCAAGCCAGGGCGCGGCGGCCGCAAGTGGGCGGTCCGCCACCGCGACGACCGGGGTGTGGCCCTCGACGAGGTGATCACACTGGCGCCGCCCGAGCCTGGGCCGCACCACCGCCCGCTGCTCCGCCCGCTCGTGCGGGCCGGCGAGATCGTCGGCCGCGAATCCGTCGAGGAAGCGCGGAAACGGCACACCCGGTCACTCGCCGAGCTGCCGCCGCAGGCGCTGCAGCTTTCCCGTGGTGACCCGGCCATCCCGACCGTGTTCCGGCCGGACGGCGAGTGACAGGCAGGTGGGACGCGCCGCTACCTTGGCTTGCATGCATCCCAACGCTGAGAATGTCGCGGCCGCGCTTCGTAGCGCCGGTGTCACGGGGACGGTCAGGGAGCTGCCAGAAGCCGCGCCGACAGCCGCTTCGGCTGCCGCACAGCTCGGCTGCGAGCTCGGGGCGATCGCCAACAGCCTGGTGTTCAACGCCGATGGCGCGCCGCTGCTCGTCCTGACGAGCGGAGCGCACCGCGTGGACACGGGCACGGTCGCGGCGCTCCTCGGAGTCGACTCTGTCAGGCGGGCCGATCCGGATTTCGTCCGTGCGCACACGGGGCAGCCGATCGGCGGCGTCGCGCCGGTAGGTCATCCCAGCAAGATCCGGACGCTCGTCGACGTGTGGCTGGGCAGGTACCAGGTCGTCTGGGCGGCAGCGGGCCACCCGCACACCGTGTTCCCGACGTCGTTCAGCGAGCTTGCCCGCATCACCGGGGGCTGCGCCGCGGACGTCGGCGGCTGACCCACCCGGCCGCCGCGGCCCACCCTTGGCGGGCGCTGGCTGCCAGGCGAGGGCCGCGATACGGTCGGGCCGTGCGCGCTCTCATCATCGTCGACGTGCAGAACGACTTCTGCGAAGGCGGCTCGCTGCCGGTGGCGGGCGGGGCGGAGGTCGCTCGCGGCATCAGTGCCTACCTGGACGGCCACGCCGCCGAGTACCACCATGTGGTCGCCACCCGTGATTACCACGTCGATCCCGGTGCCCATTTCTCCGGCGCGCCTGACTATCTGAACTCGTGGCCGCCGCACTGCGTGGCCGGGACGCCAGGCGCCGCCTTCCACCCGGATCTCGATATCGCCAGGATCGAGGCTGTGTTCAGCAAGGGCGCGCACGCCGCGGCGTATTCCGGCTTCGAAGGCGCCGATCCCGGTGGCACGCGGCTCGCCACGTGGCTGCGCGAGCGCGGCGTCACCGACGTCGACATCGCAGGTCTCGCGACCGATTACTGCGTCCGCGCGACCGCATCCGACGCGATGCGCGAAGGGCTGCGGACACGCGTGCTGACCGGCCTGATCGCAGGCGTCGCGCGGGAGACAAGTGACCAGGCACTCGACCAGATCCGCGCCGCAGGCGCGGATCTGGTCGCCTGACCCAACTCGTGGAGCCGGGTCAGGATCCCGACCGCCCGGCACGCCGCCCTCGCCACGGTGACTTCGCAGGTCGTTTACAAAGCACACCGCCCCTTTACAAAGCCCACCGCCCCTTTACAGGCCCCTTTACAAAGCCCACCCGCCCAATGGGGGCTTTGCCCTACTGCTGATTCTGGCAGCCTGTCAAGGCCTGCGGCAGGGGTGAACTGAATTCTGTGGATAACTGACGATCATTCGCCTCCGGGGCGATAACCAGCGGCCCGGCGGCGCCAGGCGCAGCCACCATTTCATGATCGCGGTACTTTTTCTGCTGTATTCGCCGGAAAAGTACCGCGATCATGAAGGGCCCTGCGTGAGACGCGGGCTCGTGCCTGTGGATTGCCGGTCGGCGTTCGCGGCTGACCCCAACGTCAGCGGCCGGTGGCCGCCCAGCGGCGCAGCGCCGCGATCCGCTCCCTGATCTGCTCGGCCGTCGCCTGCGCCAGCGGCGGACCGCCGCAGGTGCGGCGAAGCTGCGCGTGAATCGCCCCATGCGGCTGGCCGGTTCGATGGTGCCAGGCGGTCACCAGGCCGTTCAGTTCCTTGCGCAGTGTCGCGAGAGCCTCACGGTGCACCGGGGGCCCCGCGTGGCCACTCTCGGCCGGCGGCGGGCCAGCCGGTGGCGCGCCGCCGCGCAGCCGTTCAGGAGCGATACGTGCCGCATCACGCGCGCGCGCCTTCAACTGGCCCGCCTGGCGTTTGCGCAGGAGCAGCGCCACCTGCTCCGGTTCGAGCAAGCCGGGCAGGCCGAGAAAGTCCTCCTCTTCCGGCGATCCTGGCGCCGCCGCGGTGCCGAACTCACCGCCGTCGAAGACCACCCGGTCGAACTGGGCCGACGCGTGCAGGACCTGGACCGCGGGCCCGTCCGGCAGGTCCGGCGTATCCGTGCGGCGCTGCGCCGCCGCGATCAGTTCGTCCGGCGACTCGTCGTCGTCGCGCCGGGTAAGAACGTGGTCGCGCTCGGCTTCCAGCTGAGCCGCGTGCGCCAGCAGCACCGGCACCGAGGGCACGAACACCGACGCGGTCTCACCGCGCCGCCGTGCACGCGCGAACCGGCCCACGGCCTGGGCGAAGAAAAGCGCGGTGCTGACGGACGTGGCGTAGACGCCGACCGCGAGGCGCGGGATGTCCACGCCCTCCGAGACCATCCGCACCGCCACCATCCACCGGTCGGCGGAGTCTGCGAACGATGCGATGCGCCGGCTTGCGCCCTTGTCGTCGGAAAGCACGACCACCGGCCGCTGCCCGGTGATCCCCCGCAGCAGCGCCGCGTACGCGCGCGCGTCCTCGTGATCACTGGCGATCACCAGCCCGGCGGCGTCGGGCATGTCCCTGCGCACCTCCGCGAGGCGGCGGTCCGCGGCCGCGAGCACCTGCTTGACCCACTCCCCTTCCGGGTCAAGCGCCGCACGCCACGCCTGGGCGAGATGGTCCTTGGCCAGCGGCTCGCCGAGCGTCGCCGTGACCTCGCTGAGGTCGCCCCCAACCCGCGTCCGCCAGCGCATCTCACCTGAGTACGCAAGAAAAATCACCGGCCGAACGACTCCGTCGGTAAGCGCGGGCCCGTAACCGTACACATAGTCTGAGGCGCTGCGCCTGGCACCGTCCGCGTCCTCCGCGTAGGTGACGAACGGAATTGGGTTGGTGTCCGAGCGGAACGGTGTGCCGGTCAGCGCCAGCCTGCGCCTGGCCGGCTCGAACGCCTCGCGGATCGCCTCGCCCCACGACAGCGCGTCACCCGCGTGGTGGATCTCGTCGAAGATCACAAGTGTGCGGCGGGCCTGCGTACGCTGCATGTGCAGCGCCGGGTGCGCGGCGACCTGCGCGTAGGTGACGGCCACACCGGCGAAGTCGGCGCTCGCGGCGCCGTGTGCGTTGCGGAAGCCCGAGTCGAGCCGGATACCGAAGCCCGCGGCGGCGGCGGCCCACTGGTGCTTGAGGTGCTCGGTCGGGGTGACGACGGTGATCCCCGCGACCTCGCGCTGTGCGAGCAGTTCGGTCGCCACCGTCAGCGCGTACGCGGTCTTTCCAGCGCCTGGCGTGGCGACAAGCAGGAAGTCGCGCCGGCGGACGCGGAAGTACTCCTGGTATGCCGCCCGCTGCCAGGCCCTGAGGCTCGGTGAGTTGCCCACGAGGGAGAAAGGCTAGCGGACGGCGTCCCCTAGTTTCAGTGGAGTGCCAGGTGCGCCTCAGCGGAGCCTGGTCGGGAGGTTGTTCCGTCAGACCAGCCCGGTGCAGGCCCGACGCGGCAGGCCGCGTCGGGCGGGCCGAAGGTTGCCCGTCTACCTCAAGATCATTTGCTGTTGGATGTACATCCACAGTCACCGGCGGCGCCGGCCCACGACGACCCATCAGACGGCAAGATCAAACTGTGGGTTCGTGCACGAATGGCCCGCCGGATCGCACGGCCGTCAACGTGTACCATCTTGCCCTGTTTCAAGATCAGATTCGGCCGACGGGCAACCCCATCAATGGCCCATTGATGGGGCGATCACAGCACCCGATAGCCCGTAGGACACCAGATCCTGTGCCCAACGGGCCATGGATCATGATCCGGGCGATGGCTGCGGCCCAGGCAACGCCGGGCTTCATGATCGCGGTAACTTCTCGGCGCTTGCGTTTTAACCCTGTTACGGCTGGTTGCTGATCGTCTGCGGCGTGTCGCCGTGACATTGGGCGGCCACCGCATGATCATCTTCGTGTTCGATCAAGAGACGCGGAGGTGAGTGCGGTGGCCGTGGTGTCCAGTATGGCGTGGTTAACGCCGGGTGTGCCGGGGGATGTGGCGGCGTGGGGGGATCTGGCGGGGTTCCGGGCCGGGTGGTACGGGTGCCTGGGGCCGTGGGCGGATACGCTGTTCGAGCTGACGGACGCGGTGCTGTGCGCGGGCGGGCCGGTGACGTCGCTGCCGCGGTTGTCGCTGGAGCCGGTGCTGCGCCGGGGGCACGGCAGCGAGTACGCGGCGCTGGCGCACGGCCAGATCGGCGCGGGGGGGCTTTCGGATCTTCTGGCCACGCGCCGCCCGGCCGGGTGGCCGCTGATATTCGCGGTGGATGGCACGGTCTGGCCGCGGTGTGCGGCGGGCACCTCCCCGGGCCGGGGCTTGTGCTATCACCCGTCCCGGCGGGCCGGGGGCAAGCCGGTGGTGCCGGGCTGGTGTTATCAGAAGGTCAGCCAGCTGAACTTCGCCCGTGACTCGTGGACCTGGCCGGTGGATGCCCGCCGGATCGGCCCGCGCGAGGATGTGGCAGCGGCCACGGTGGCGCAGGTCCGTGGCGTGCTGGCCCGGCTGGGTGCCGGCGATGATGTGCCGTTGTTCGTCTTCGACGCCGGCTCGTCCTATGACCCGGCCACCCTGTCGTATCAGCTGGCCGGGCAGCGGGCGCAGCTGCTGGTGCGGCTGCGCAAGAACCGGGTGTTCTTCCGCGACCCGCCGCCGCGGCTTCCCGGCACCAACGGCCGGCCCCGCCGCCACGGCGCGCCGTTCCGCCTCAAGGACCCCGCCACCTGGGGGGCCCCGGATGCGCGGCTTGCCACCGGTGACCGGGTCTACGGCACCGTCACCGTCCGCGCCTGGGCCGGGCTGCACCCGCTCATCCGCCGCCACGGCCGCTGGGCCGGCACCGCCCCAGCGCCGATCGTGCGCGGCTATGTGATCCGGGTCGATGTGACCCGCCTGCCCAAGCCCACCACCAAAGCCGCCACGACCCTGTGGCTGTGGTGGTCCGGCCCCGCCCAGATGACCCCGGACCCCGATATCTGCTGGCGGGCCTACGTGCACCGGTTCGACATCGAGCACACCATCCGGTTTGAAAAGACCACCCTCGGCTGGGTCACCCCCGCGCTGCGCCACCCCGAACAGGCGGACCGGTGGACCGCGATCATCTTGTCCGCCTACGCCCAGCTCGTCCTCACCCGCCCCCTGGCCGCCGACCTGCGGCTGCCCTGGGAACACCCCCGCGACCCCGCCCACCTCACCCCCGGCCGGGTCCGCCGCGACTTTCCGCGCATCCGCGCCGCACTGCCCCCGGTGGCAAACCCCCGAAAACCCTACGGCACCGGCCCCGGGCGGCCCAAAGGATCCCGCAGCCGCCCCGCCCAGCGCTACCCGGTGATCAAGAAAGCCGCCTGAACCACCGGTCCAGGGTTAAAACGCAAGTCGGCGATATGTGCGGAAAAGTTACCGCGATCATGAAGCCGCCGTGGGTCAGAGGCGATGGTACATATTGACAGCCGCTGGATAGGCCGCCCTACGGGCCATCGATCATGCGTGAGGCTGCGGCTCGGGGTAATGAGACATTCTGCGGAGCCCGTTAACCAGCGACGCCCGGACGCGGTTGAAGCCCGGGCCCAACGGCGGCTGTTTTCAAACAGTACTAAGATCATCTTGTGATCAACGGTATGCACGCGATCGTGTTTTCCAGGCAGGCCGAGCAGGTCCGTGCCTTCTTCCGCGATGTCCTCGGGTTTTCCGCTGTCGACGCGGGCGGCGGCTGGCCGATCTTCGCGCTGCCCCCTGCCGAACTCGCGGTGCATCCAGCCGACGGCGACAGCTATCACGAGCTGTACCTGATGTGCGACGACATCCACGCGACGCTGGCCGAACTGAAGAGCAAGGGTGCCGAGGTCGCCAGGGAGGTCACCGACCAGGGCTGGGGGCTGCTCGCCGCGCTCCGCCTGCCGGACGGGAGCGAGCTGCCAATCTACGAGCCCCGGCATCCCACTCCCACCCAGGGCCCGTGATCCGCTCTCCGGGCCACGGCGCCCGGGCTACGGGCGCCGTGGCCTGGAGAGGTAGCCCGGGCGCCGGCCACAGCGCCCGTTACACGGCCCCGTGGGAGCCGTCAGCGTCGGGTGATCTCGCTCAGTTCCCGCCGCCGCCCATGGGCAGCGACTCGTAGATCTTCTTGCAGTCGGGGCAGACCGGGTAGCGCTTCGGGTCCCGGTTGGGTACCCAGACCTTGCCGCACAGCGCGATGACCGGCGTCCCCGTCACCGCGCTCTCGAGGATCTTGTCCTTCTGGACGTAGTGGGCCAGCCGTTCGTGATCACCGTCACCGTGGGAAAGATCTGGCCTGGTATCGCTCTCGGGCAGGATCTTCGTGTCGCCCTCGGGCAGGATCTCGGTACTCACGACCGTCATTCTACGCGCGCACCGCACGTCCTCATCGGCGCGGCACCGGACTGCTCGATGTGCCGCACCCGAAGGAACATGTCACCTCCATGGCAATGGCGCGGTCCGGGCGGCGGCCGGCGCCGCTGCGCCTGGCGCGCCGAACGGGATCGGGGCGGGCCGCGCAGCCGTTCGGGATAAATCCCCAGCGCCATACCCCGGGTATCGCACCGCGAGCCGCTCAGTTGGCCGACGGGTCGTCGGGGAAGGTCGCGACCATGGCGAGATCGCCGCCTTGGCGCCGCAGCACGCCCGGCCAGAGCCGCTCGGGCTGGGCGGCGAACGCGTCGCCTGGTTCGGCCGCGAGCACGTACCACGCGCCCTCGTCGATCTCGGCCTGAAGCTGGCCGGTTCCCCAGCCCGCGTAACCCGCGAAGATTCGGAAGCCGGCAATCTCAGGCGCCAGGATCTCCGGCGGCGCGTCCAGGTCGACGAGCCCGATCCGCGACATGAGCGGGATGCCTTCGAGCGGCCGCCAGCCCAGCGGCTCGTCGTCGCCGGGTACCAGGGCCAGTGCGACCGCGCTGTCCGGCGCGACAGGACCGCCGCGGAACACGACCGCGGGACCCGTCACGAGCTCGGTCCACGGCCGGAGCACCTGGGCGACCGGGACCTCGGTAGGGCGGTTCAGGACAACGCCGAGGGTGCCTTCTTCTGGCTCGTGCTCCACGACCAGCACGACGGCACGCCGGAAGTTCGGGTCGCCAAGCAGTGGCGTGGCGACGAGCAACCGGCCAACCAGCGTCGCGTCCTGCATGCCACCATCATGGTATGACCACGGGCCGGTCAGGGACCGATGCCCGCACCGGTGTCGTGCTTCGTGGCGGCGACGGCGGCGACGGCGACGCTGCCGCCGTCTCTGCCACGGCGGCGTCGCGGACGGCGGCCGCCACGGCCGACGCCACGTTCGGGTGGAAGACGCTGGGCACGACGTAGTTGGGGCCAAGCTCGTCCGGTGTGACGACCTCGGCAAGGGCCCCCGCGGCGGCGGTCAGCATCGCCTCGGTGATCGTCCGGCTCTGCGCGTCGAGCAGGCCACGGAACACGCCGGGGAAAGCGAGCACGTTGTTGATCTGATTCGGATAGTCGCTACGGCCGGTGGCGACCACGGCCGCATGTTCGCGCGCCTCCTCCGGCTCGACCTCGGGATCGGGGTTGGCGAGCGCGAACACGATCGCTCCTTCGGCCATGCCGGCGGCGGCAATTCGCCGTGCCACCACGGCGCCGCCCGCCCGATCAATGGTGCCACCACGCGGCGCTGAGATGGGTCGACCCGTCAATGCCGCGCGGTTGCACGTACCCTGCATGCATGTCACAGGGGCGAGCCGCAAGCAGCCCGGCGGCCCAGGGCAACGGCGCGGGCGGCGGGCGGCCTGGCGGACCGGCGCCTGCGCCCGCCGTGCCTGCCATCGACGCGACCAGGCTGCGGGTGGCCATCGCCCGGCTGTCCCGCCGCCTGCGACGGCACGAACTCGCGGGGCTGACCCCGACCCAGTTGTCCGCGCTCGCCACGGTGGAGAAGGCCGGCCCGCTGCGGCTTGGTGACCTCGCCGCCGCGGAAGGAATCGCGCCGTCCACGCTGACCCGGCTGGTGACCGCGCTCGAAGACGCTGGTTACGTGCAGCGCTACGCGGTGCCGGGTGACGCGCGGGCGAGCACGCTGCAGGTCACGCCCGATGGCCGCGGGGTGCTCGACCGGGTCCGGCAGGAAATCAGCATGGTGCTCACCGGCATGCTGCTCGATCTCACCGCGGATCAGCGGACCGCGCTCGCCGCGGCGCTGCCCGCACTGGAGCAGCTGGCCGGACCCGACCCGCGCGAGCGCCGCAGCCAGTAGCGCCCGGTCCCAGCAGGTGCCCGGCGCCGGCGGCCCCGACGCGACGCGGGATGGTGCGGATCCCATTTCTCCCGAACGGCTGCCGCGGCGCGACGCGCCCACCGGCGTGCGAAGACGCAGGCGGCGGGCGCCCGGTGTTCGGGCGGCTCCCGTTATCGCGGCTAGAACAGCAGGCTGGAGAGCGTCGTGCGAGCCTTGGCCACCCGCGGGTCGCGCGGCGGGAGCACGTCGAACAGGCTGAGCAGGTGGACCCTGGCCCGGTCCTTGTCGTCGCCCGTCGTGCGCCTGATGGTGCCGATGAGCCGGTCGAAGGCATCCTCGATGCGGCCCATCGCCATGTCGATGTCGGCGACACGAATCTGCGCCTCGGCGTCACCCGGATGCTCGGCGGCCGCCTTCCTGGCCGCCGCCTGATCGTAGGAGTTCACCCGCTTGACGAGCCTGACCTGCGAAAGCCCGAGGGTGGCCACCGGATGCCCTGGCGACTTCGCCTGCATTTTCTCGAATGCCGCCTCGGCTCCGTCGAGGTCACCGCGCTCCATTGCCTCCTGCGCGTCGATGAGGTCGGGGTCGCCGCCCGGCCCTCCTGCGCCGGGCAGGCCTCCAGGTGCACCGGGCTGTGCGCGGCCGGCACCCCGGTCCGCATGCGCCGCGTCCTCCGGCCCGCTGCCTGGCTGCCCACCTGTCCCGGTACCGAGGCCGAGCCGCTGGGCCTCGGCCACGACCTGGTCGACAAACTGCCTGACCTGTGCCTCCGGTATCGCGCCGACGAATCCGGGAATGAGCTGGCCACCGATCGCGACCATCACCATCGGGATGCTCTCCACCCGCAGCGCCGCGCTCAGTTGCTGATTGGCCTCAGTGTCGATCTTGGCGAGGACCCAGCTGCCGCCTGCCTCGGCGGCGAGCTTTTCGAGCACCGGGCTGAGCTGCTTACACGGACCGCACCATTCGGCCCACAGATCAATGATCACTGGCACCGACAGCGACCGTTCGAGAACGTCGGTGCCGAACGTCTCCTCGGTGACGTCGATGACCGCCCCCTGCGCAGCGCCTCCTGCTTCGCCGCTGCCCTGCCCGTCCGCGGACTTTGACCCTGGAGCCGCCGTCTGCCGGCGTTTCAGAGCAGCCTGGCGTGCACCGAGATCGACTGCGCCATATAGGGAGAAGTCCCTAGGTTGCTGCATGGCTCCATCCTGCCTCATGGAGTGCCAAGCCCGCGCCGCGGCTACCCGCCATGTTGACCGCCGGCGCCGGGCACCCGGGTTGGGTGCCAGGCTGAGCCGCTCGGCTGCTGGCCGCTCGGCTGCTGGCCGCCGGAGCGCCTGTGCGGGTCAGAAGGTGGCCGGCTCCGTGTAGCTTCCCCACTCGGCGCGGAGCGCGGAGCAGATCTCACCCAGCGTCGCCTCCGCGCGAGCAGCGTTGAGCATGGGCGGGATCATGTTCTGGCCGGTTCGAGCCGCCGCCAGCATCTCGGCGAGCGCGGCGTCCACCGCTGCCTGGTCACGATGCGCCCTGCGCTGCGCGAGATCGCGGACCTGCACGCGCTCGACCTCGTGGCTGACCCGCAGGATCTCCAGCGGCTGCTCGGCGCTGTCGGTGTGACAGTTCACGCCAACGATCTTCTTCTCGCCCTTCTCCAGCTTCTGCTGGTAGGCAAAGGCTGCCTCCGCGATCTCCCCCGTGAACCAGCCATCGTCGATGCCGCGCAGGATGCCGCTGGTCATCGAGCCGTCCGGGCTCATCGCCTTGATCCGCGCGAAAATCTCCTCGGCCTCGCTTTCCATGCGGTCGGTGAGCGCCTCGACGAACCACGAGCCGCCGAGCGGGTCGGCGACGCTGGTCACGCCGGTCTCCTCCATGATCACCTGCTGAGTACGCATCGCGACCTCCGCTGCCTTCTCACTCGGCAGGGCGAGAACCTCGTCGAGGGCGTTGGTGTGCAGGGAGTTCGTGCCGCCGAGCACGGCGGCAAGCGCCTCGATCGCGGTCCGGACGATGTTGTTGTCCGGCTGCTGCGCCGTCAGGGAGACGCCAGCGGTCTGGGTATGGAAGCGGAGCCACTGAGCCCGGTCCCCGCTCGCGCCGTACACGTCGCGCATCCACCTGGACCAGATCCGGCGCGCCGCACGGAACTTCGCGATCTCCTCGAAGAAGTCGATGTGCGCGTCGAAGAAGAACGACAGGCCGGGCGCGATCGCGTCCACATCCAGGCCACGCGAGAGCCCAATCTCCACGTAGCCGAAACCGTCGGCGAGGGTGAACGCGAGTTCCTGCGCCGCCGTCGCGCCCGCTTCCCTGATGTGGTATCCCGACACCGACAGTGGCTTGTAGGCCGGTATCTCACGAGCGCAGAATTCCATCAGGTCGCCGATCAGCCGGAGATGCGGCCCGGGTTCGAACAGCCACTCCTTCTGGGCGATGTACTCCTTGAAGATGTCGGTCTGCAATGTCCCGTCGAGCCCGCGGACGGCGGCGCCCTGGCGCTCAGCGGCCACGAGGTACATGCAGAACACCGGCACAGCCGGACCGCTGATGGTCATCGAGGTGGTGATCTCGCCGAGCGGGATCCCGGCGAAGAGCATGTCCATGTCCGCCGCTGAGTCGATCGCGACACCGCAGTGCCCGACCTCGCCGAGCGCGTGCGGATCGTCGGAGTCGCGGCCCATCAGCGTGGGCATGTCGAACGCGACCGACAGGCCGGTGCCACCCGCGCGGAGCAGCATCTTGTACCGCTCGTTCGTCTGCTTCGCGTTGCCGAAGCCGGAGAACTGGCGAATGGTCCAGGCTCTGCCGCGGTAACCGGTTGGATACAGCCCGCGGGTGAACGGATATTCGCCCGGCCAGCCGATCCGCTCGAAACCCGGATAGCTGGCACCGGGCGGCGGGCCGTACACCGGCTCGACGGCGAGCCCGGACAGCGTGGAGAAGTCAGCGTCCCGCTTGCGCGCCGCGTCGTACCGCTGCTGCCAGCGGCGCCGGCCGGCCTCGACGGCATCCTTGTCGGCGTCCATCACGGCTCCTGTTCACTGCTTGGCCCGGACCATTCGGCTGTGCGGCCGGTCTGGCTGAGCGGCCGGTCTGGCTGCGGCCGGCGGCCGTGCGGCCGTGCGGCCGAGATAGTAGGACGTCCTACTATCTTCTGTGCATAGTCTACGGGGTCGGCGTCGCGCTGCCCCGTACCGCCGCCGCCATCACTCACTGTCGCCGGGCAGCGAGCCGGCCGTGGGACGGCGAAATCAGCCGCAACCCCACAGCGGGCAGCCCCGTCTATGGAATGTGCGCGGCCCGTCACGGGGATGCGTCCAGGCACACGAACCCTGGTCATTGCGTACTGGGGGCCGCTCGACCCGCCCGCTCCGGCTAGGGATGTGGTAGGCCTGTGGAACATCAGGTGAAACAGTTCGCCCAGCCGTTGGACTGCGGCGGCGCCACCGCGATGCCGCGGAATGCCGTGCCATTGGTTGTGGCGATTCCCGAGCCAAGGGGTGCCGCTGATACCGGGGTCGCCGGTGACGCGAACGCGCACGCTGACGGTGTTGCGGGCGAAGGAGGTGCTCGGTTGCCGCTGCGGCGCGCCGAAAGCACTGACGCCGAAGATCTGTTCAACAGTCAGTACCCCCGTCTGGCCGGCTGGGTCAGGCGCCTGGTCGGTGACGACGAGACCGCGCACGAGATCGCGTCCGAGGCGTTCACCCGGCTGCTCGCCCGCTGGTCGCGGCTGGAGAATCCGCACAGCTACCTCTACATGATTGCCACGAACCTGGTCCGCGATCATTGGCGCAAACTGGAAAGAGAACGGCGGGCGATGCGTGCCGTGGCCACCTTCGGGCCTGGCGAGCAGCCCTGTTTCCCCGAGCAGGACGTCGACGTGCGCGCGCTCATCCAGGCGCTGCCGCTGCGCCAGCGTAATGCGTTCTTGCTGCACTACTACGCGGGATTCGGTGTCCGCGAGGTCGCGGAAATGCTCGGGCGACCAGAAGGAACGGTCAAGGCAGACCTGTTCCACGCGCGCGCACGCCTGCGGTCCGCCCTTGGGACGAAGAATGACTGAACCACGTGATGAGATCGGCGCCTGGCTCGACGAGCCGGTAGAGCCCCTGCCACCGCCACCGGGCGCATACCAGCGGATCAGGCGGAGCGCCCGCAGGCGCAAGCGGAAACAGGCGATCGCGGCGACGGCCACGGCGGTCGCGGTGGTGGCCGGAGTGGTCGCGGCGCCACGGCTGGCGACCGTGCTTTTTCCCGCCGGCGGCAGCCAGGCGGCCGCGGCTGGCGCGCAGCAGACGACATCGGCCGCCCATCCGTCCGGGCTCAGGAACAAGCTCACCCCGCAGCCGACCGTGATGGGCGGCGGGCAGCCGCTGCCGGACGGCTTCGAGCCAATCTCGGCCACGTTCGTGGGCCTTCAGACCGGGTGGGCGCTCGGCACGCTGAGCACACCGTGCCCCACACCCGGCTGCCTGGCGCTGGCGCGGACGGACAATACCGGCGCGACCTGGTACAGCGTTCCCACACCGGCGACCGGGATCGCGACGGCGAGCACTGGTGTGAGCGAAGTCCGCTTCCTCAACCGTAACGACGGGTGGATATTCGGGCCCGACCTGTGGTCGACGAGCGACGGCGGCCAGCACTGGCAGCACGTCGACACCGGCGGCAGGCGTGTCGTCAGCCTGGAGGCCGTGCGCGACCGCGCGTTCGCCGTGTTCGCGCGCTGCCCGGCTGGTCAGCCATTGATCCCTAACGGCGGCGCGGCCGGATGCCTGTCTTACCAGCTGTATTCATCCATGGCCGGGACCCCCACGTGGCAGCGTGTACCCGGCGCCACCTCGGGTCCGGGTACCAGCAGCCTCGTGCTGGGACGCGACGCCGGGTACCTGCTCGGTGTCACGGGATCCACGGTGACGTTGTCAAGCGGGCCGGTCAGCGGCAGTGCCGCGTGGACGGCAGAAACCGCGCCCTGCCAGCCCGGTCAAGCCACCTCGCCCGCCACCGCGACCACCGGCGCCGCGACCACCGGCGCCGCCGCGTCCGGTGCTGCCACGTCGGACGGTTCCGTGCCCCGGACCGCCGCCCGCGCTCCAAGTACCGGCACTTCGGGCACCGGCACTTCAGGAACAGGCACTTCAGGCACAGGCACGGGCGCGGGCGTGCCCCCGGCAAGCGGAACGCTGCTCGCGACGGCGTCACCTGACGGCCTGTTCGCGGTCTGCGCGGCGCGCAACCCGACGACCGCGGTGCCGGTAAAGAAGATAGTCACCTCGGCCGACGGTGGCCGGAGCTGGCACGTAAGGGATACCGCGCCGATCCCGGGCATTGCCTACTCCGTGGCGGCGACGCCGGGAGCCACCATGCTCGTCATCGCGACGAGCGCCGGGCTCTATGTCTCCGGCGACGGCGGCGCAAGCTGGCAACTGGCGCTGACCGGCCCCCCGGGAGGGTTCGGTTACGTGGGAATGACTGATGTGCTTCAGGGATTCGCGATCCCAGCGGACCCCGGCCAGCAGGGGATCCTCTTCACCTTGGACGGAGGCGAGTCCTGGCGGTGGTCCCCCGTGCCCAGTTCAGGCTGAACCGCCCGCACTGAACCCGACCTGACCAACCCGCACGCACCCACCCGGCCAGGCCGCACGCATGCTATCCGGCCCAGGCCGCACGCACCCCACCCCACCCCCATCCCACACCCGGCCCAGGCCGCACGCACCCCACCCGGCCAACCCGGCCATCCGCACGCACACGCCCGGCCAACCCGCACGCACCCCACCCGGCGCGCGGCACGCACCCCTGGCAGGTGCTGTGCACCGTCCACCTTGCCTGGCGCACGCAGGGATTGCGCAGCGGGTTGACGTCGAGGCACTGATCGACCGCGTGGATGTGAACGCCCTCGTCAACCGTGTCGCCGTGGACACGCGAGACCGTGAAAGCCGATCCCATGATCGCGGTAACTCTTCCGCTCAAGCAGAAGAGTTACCGCGATCACGAACTTGGCCGTCGGTGTCGTCCCAGGATGAACCCGGGTCGTCGTTGGTGAAATCGCCCGCCGCGACGCGAAGCCCCCGCAGCAGGGCGAAGATGTCGCGTAGCCGCTGCCGATCGTAGCCGCGCATGCCGAAACCCGCCGCCGTCAGATCTACGGTCGCTCGCTCCACGGCCTCGCGGCCAGGGCCGGTGATTTCCGCGAGGCGCCCCCTGCCATCGAGCGGATTGCGCCGCCGCGCGACCAGACCCTGTGTCTCCAGCCGGTCGATGATGTTGGTGACGCTTGTCGGATGCACCATCAGCCGTTCGCCGATCATGCCGAGCGGCAGCGCGCCGCGGCGGCTGAAGCTCAGCAGCACGAGAGCCTCGTAGCGGGCGAACGTGAGACCGTGGGGCCTGAGTATTGTGTCGAGTTGCGCGAGCAGGATCTGCTGCGCCCGCATGATCGACGTGACAGCGGCCATCGCCCCGGCCGGCCCGAACCTCCGCTCCCAGATCGCCGCAGCCCGTGCGATTGGGTCGAAGGGCAACTGCAGCGGCTTGACCACGCGCCCACCGTAGCGCGCCATACTCGAGGCCACGCGTCGCGCCGCCCAGCGCCACGCTGCCCGCATCGCGCTGCGACCGTGCCGCGCGGCGGTGCCCGGGGCACGCGCAGGTGCGGGACCCTGCAGAAGACGTGATCGTGGTGTCTTGTACGCGAATAGACGTAAATCTACGACCCCATTAGCGAGGCGCGCTCACGTAGATGTTCTGCATTTCACCACGGCGACCGTTTACTAGCCTGCGTCGTATCAGGGGTGAGCCTCGTAAAGTTAGCGGACGGGAGTGACAGAGAAAGCCAAGCTGCGTTATTTTTATCGTCAGGCAGAGTACGGCCCGGGTAAAATCCGCTGCCGAGGCGCACGCAGGAGGAACTGCGCGGGGCGCTCAGGCGGCGGGGTAACGCCGACGCGGGCAGCTACACCGGTGAGGGGACAGAACACCACAGACGGGGGTGGGCGTGGCGGGTGTGTCACCTGGTCGCGCCGTGTGGATGAATTCACCTGCGGCGGTAAATGAGCCCGGTCAGCCGGCAATTATCGCGAGCAGGCTTGGGCTGTCTCATCGCGGCAGGTGGCCGCTGCGCTCGGTCACATTCTCTACCGGGACCGGGGCTGGCGCACTGGGTATCGCATGCGACCGCGAAGCTGGAAAAACGGCGTTGCTCACCCTTATTGCCGGCCTCACCGTACCGGTGCGCGGGGAACTCAAGGTGCTCGGCGAGGACATGCGCACACATCGCGGACGCGCCGGGATCCGGTACCGCGTCGGGCTGGTCCCGCCCCCAGGCCGGCCGGGCGGGTTCACCGTCCGCGGGCTTGTCACGCATTCCGCGTGGCTGCTTCGGCTGCCGGCGCCTGAGTGCCGCACTCGGGTCGCGAGAGCAATCGACCGGCTGAACCTGGCAGGCTGGGCGTGCTGCCAGGTCAAAGCGGTACCCGAGGACGTGTCGCGGCGGGCGTGGCTTGCCGCCTGCACCGTCCACGAGCCGGATCTGTTGCTGGTGGACAGCCTGCTCGACGGCATCGCGGACGAGGACGCGGCGACTCTCGCCGGTTACCTGCGGTCACTCAGTTCTGGCGCGGCGGTGCTTGTCGCGGGGTGCGATGCCGAGCGGCTCGCACTGTGCTGCGCGCGCCGGCTCACGCTGACCGATGGGATCGCCGACGATGGCTGAAGGAAGCCGCCCGCGTCCTGGCGCCAACCTGGCGCTGCTCGCCGCCGCGGGTCGCCACGAGGCGCCGGTCATGCTCCTGTCCGTCACGATCCTCGGTGTCGCAGGAGCCTGGCGAGCGCTCACTCCCGGCATGGTCGGCTGGGACTTCGCCGGGGACGCGTTGCTCGACTCGGTTCGCGGGAGCGGCCCGGTGGCCGCGGGCCTTGCCGCGTGGCTCACGATCAGAAGCGAGCGGTCCGGCCTGGGCAGGCTCGAGCGGCTCGGCCACCGATCCGCCGCGGCAGGACCGCTGACCCGCCTTGGCATCGCTGCTTCGGCCGCACTGGCCGGGTATGCGCTGACAGTCGGGGCCGTGTCGGCCTGGATCGGCATGCACAACACAATCAGAGGGAGCTTGCAGGCTCGGGAGGTGGCGGCGGGTGCCGCCGCGCTGCTGGTGCACGTAACAGTGGGTTTCCTTGTCGCGCTGCTGTGCTGCGCGGCCCGCTACCCGGCGCCCGCCGTAACCTCGCAAGGTAGGCGCTCACGGCCGTCCCCGATACGGCCCTCGTGGGCCCGTCGGTTGCCCGCGCCGCCCGGGCCGGTGCCGCGGTTGCCCGCCTTGCGCGAGGGCGTAGCGCGGCTGCCCGCGCCGCGCCTGCTCGGGGCGGCCGACAAGTCGGTCGCTGTCCATGCCGTGCCGACTGGTATGCGCACGGCCGTACCCACCGCTTTGGCTGCCGTTATATGGGCCCTGGATACCTGGTCAGGTGGATGGAGTGGAGGTGCGGGCTGGACGGCTCTGCTGCTTTCACCCGACGTGCACCACTCACCCTTCGCCCAGTGGCGGCCGGGATTGTTCACCGCCGCACTCACCTGGTTCTGTGGCCTGGCGGCCGCGTCGGTCCTCGCGTCAAGCTGGGCACTGACCCGCCGTCACAGGTACGCCATCACCTTCGCGGCGGCGGGCGTCGTGGCCGGCGTCGGGCTCGGCCAGTTGCGCTCCGACGCGGCAGATCCGACGACGGCTGTTTCCGCCTCGGCGGTCTGCCGGAGTTGGCCGCTGGAAGTATGCGTGAACCCGGCATTCGCGGCTGCGCTGCCACAGCTCGAGTTGACCTTCACGGCCGTGGCCGCACAGGTATCAGGTACGCGTGCAGCCATCGGCTCGGTCACACAGCTACCACCAGGAACAAGCGTCTCGTCCCGCCCTGGCGGATACGGCTTCCATCTCGATGACCTGGGGCAGGGGTACGCGCTGCGTGCCGAGTCCGACCTGGTGCGCCAGGTCGCGGGAGCCCTGAACCGGGCCACACAGCACCATCGGCCAGCGACAGCCGACATCGATCATCGCGCCCGATCCGCCCGGCCACCCGTGGTACAGCCGGTCTGCCGTCGACACGTGCCATACCCTGTGGAAGATGGACTGGAGCTTGCTGACATGTGCACGCAAGGGGCACATCACATACGCCCCGGACGAGCCCAGCCTCCGTGACCGCCTCATGGCGCCGACAGCGGCCGACCAGTCCTGGCGCTGCCTGCGGTGCGGATTGTTCGTCCTGGGCGAGCCGACGCTAGCCGGTCCCGCCAGCGAGGCGCCGCACGTACGCCGCGGCAAGGAACTTCGGGGCGTGCTCATTCTCCGGTTCTTCGCGGTCGAGCGCATGGTGCGGGCCGTGATCGTGGCCGCGGCCGCGGCCGCGATCTGGCGGTTCCGGAATTCCACCGAGTCCATCGAGCAGGCGTTCGACCGCGAGCTGCCACGGCTGCGACCGATCTTCAAGCAGCTTGGCTACGATCTGGATCATTCAAAGGTCGTCGAGCTGATCAGACACGCGTTCACTCTCAAGCCGGCCACGCTCGGGTGGATCGCCGGTGCTCTGGCCGCATACGCCGTGATCGAGGTCGTGGAAGCGGTCGGTCTCTGGCTGGCCAGACGCTGGGGCGAGTACTTCGCCATGGTGGCGACGTCCGCATTTTTGCCGATCGAGATATACGAGCTCGCACATAAGCGGACGTTTCTGAGCGTCGGCGCATTCCTTGTCAATGTGGCGCTGGTCGCCTACCTGGTCTACGCGAAGCGGCTGTTCGGGGCCAGAGGCGGCGGCAAGGCCTACGAGGCGCGGCTCCGCAGCGAATCGATCATCGACACCGAACTGAAGGCGCTCGCCGGGCTCGAGGGCCTTCCGGATACATCGTCCGCCATCGCCGGCGCTCACGCGCCGGGTGCCTCCGCCGTGCGGGATAATCCCATCAGGACCGGCGGGTCGGACGTGGCAGACGGGTCTCTTGGGGCGGCCGGGCCCGGGCCTCGCGGTCCAGCCGAGCCAGACGAGGCGTCTTTTGGGGCGGGAGGGGCGGACGGGTCTGTTGGCGCGAGAGGGGCGGACGGGTCTGTTGGCACGAGAGGGCCGGACGGGTCTGTTGACGTCGGAGAGTCGGATAGGTCTATTGAGTCCACAGGGACTGCTGGATCCACTGAGCCCCGGGGGCAGATCAATCCGAGGAACAGGTCCCAAAACCGCTGACGCCACTTGACGCTGCGTCACGCACAAGGCTGACACACTGGCGTGCGCAGGTGGAACAGGTGGGGCAGGTGGGTTGTAGACATCCATGGACACCGATCAAGTCGCGCTTACAGTGTTGCCCTCGGCCGTTCCATAATCGTGGCGCATCACCGGCACAAGGGAACGATCGGCAGTATGGGTGCCATTCAATGTGATCGAGTATGCACGCGAGTGCGCCACAGTCTTCATGATCGATGGCCCTTAAGACGTTCTATCCGGCGCCCAACCGGCCATCGATCACAATTCAGGCAATGACAGCCGCCCTGGCAGCGCCCGCCTTTCATGATCGCGGTAAGTTTTCGGCGGATACGTCCAAAAAGTTACCGCGATCATGAACTATGCACGGGGGATGGTGACCGGTGGGGCGGGTGATCCAGGCGGGACGGTCTGCCGCCGCCCACGGCGCGGGCCCGGTCCTGGCCACCCCGCCTAAGCCCAGCCGCAGGCCTTAGGCGGCTGGGCTTAGGCGGAAGGGCCTGGGCGACTGGGCATAGCCGGCGGCGGGCCTAGCCGGAAGGGCTGGCCGACCGGGCTTATCCGCAGGGCCTGGGCGACTGGGGCTTAACCGGCCGAGCCTCGGCGACTGGGCATAGCCGCAGGGCCTGGGCGACTGGGCATAGCCGGCGGCGGGCCTAGCCGGAAGGGCTGGCCGACCGGGCTTAGCCGCAGGGCCTCGGCGACTGGGGCTTAACCGGCCGAGCCTCGGCGACTGGGCATAGCCGCAGGGCCTGGGCGACTGGGCATAGCCGGCGGCGGGCCTAGCCGGAAGGGCTGGCCGACCGGGCTTATCCGCAGGGCCTCGGCGACTGGGCTTAGCCGACGGAGGGCCCAGGCGGGCGGGGGTCGGGGCTCATCGCGGCGATCAGCTCGTCGGCGGCCGAATAGGGATCAAGCTCGCCGTCCACGACTCTCGCCGCGAGCTGGCCGATCCTGGCGTCGCCGGGCAGCACACCCATTCGCGCGCGCAACTCGGCGACGGCAATGGCCGCCACCTCAGCACCCGCCCTCGCCTGGCGGCGACGGGCGCCCTCGCCCGAGCTGTCCAGCCAGGCGGCGTGCGCTTCCAGCTTTCCTGCCAGCTCGTCGATTCCCTCGTCGCGAACCGCCACGGTGGAGACGATCGGAGGTCTCCACGCGGCCTCGCTCCGATCAGCGAGCGCGATCATGTTCCGCAGATCGCGGACTGTCTGCTGCGCCCCGTCGCGGTCCGCCTTGTTCACCACGAACACGTCCCCGACCTCAAGGATGCCGGCCTTGGCCGCCTGGATCGCGTCACCCATGCCGGGGGCGACGAGTACCAGGGTCGTGTCGGCGAGGGACGCTACCTCGACCTCCGCCTGGCCGACTCCCACGGTCTCAATCATGATCACTTCAAAGCCCGCCGCGTCGAGCACCCGCAGCGCCTGCGGAGTCGCGGACGCCAGCCCACCGAGGTGGCCGCGCGTGGCCATGGATCTGATGAAGACGTCGTGGTCGGTGGCATGGTCCTGCATCCGCACCCGGTCGCCGAGCAGGGCTCCGCCGGTGAACGGCGAACTCGGGTCGATCGCGAGCACGCCCACCCGCTTGCCCAGGCGCCGGTAGGCGCGGACCAGCGCACTGGTGGTCGTCGACTTGCCAACTCCTGGCGCCCCGGTCAGACCGAGCACGCGCGCCCGCCCGGCCAGCGGCGCGATCGCCCGCATGATCGTGCGCAACTCGGGCGAACCGTCCGCTCCGTCTTCCACGAGCGAGACGAGGCGGGCGACGGCACGCGGTTCGCCACCTCGGGCACGCCCCACCAGGTCATGGACATCGACGGCCTGGCCGGCGCGCCGCCGCGTGAGCCGTTTAGGGTCCTGGGGTCGCGCCATCGCCTCGGCCGCGCGCTCCGCGGTCACTTGACCGCTGACGCCGCGGGCCCAGGTACCCGCAGCAGCAGCGCGTCGCCCTGGCCGCCACCGCCGCACAGCGCCGCCGCGCCCAGGCCACCACCGCGCCGCCGCAGTTCAAGGATCAGGTGCAGGGCGAGCCGTGCCCCGGACGCGCCGATCGGATGACCGATCGCGATCGCGCCTCCATTGACATTGACCCGCTCCGGGCCGACGCCAAGATCCTTCATGGACTGGATCGCGACCGCGGCAAATGCCTCGTTGATCTCGATCAGATCGAGTTCGCCGACGCTGCCGCCCGCCTTGCCGAGTGCGTGCATGATCGCCCTGGAGGGCTGCGAGTGCAGCGAGTTGTCCGGCCCTGCCACGTTGCCGTGTGGCCCGATCTCCGCCAGCACCTCAGCACCGAGTTGCGCCGCCTTGGCTTGCGACATCACCACGACGGCGCACGCGCCATCCGAGATCTGTGACGCCGAGGCGGCCGTGAAATCCTTGAGCGAGCCGAGAAGCTTGCCGACCGGCGTCCGGGCACCGCTCACAATGACCGCTGACATACGACCCCTCCGCCTCGTGGCAGTTGGCTGTTTGTCACGATACCCAGGGCACGGCAGTTCTCAGCCGGACAGAGCAGATAGAAAGAGCAGATGGACAGAGCAGATGGACAGAGCAGATGGACAGGTCAGATGGACAGAGCAGATGGGGAGTCAGTCATGCTGACACGGATCGATCACGTGGGAATCGCGTGCCATGACCTGGCGGAGAGGATCGAGTTCTACCAGTCCGTGTTCGGGCTCAGGGTCGTGAGCCGGGAGATCCACGAGGAGCAGGGCGTGCACGAGGCGATGCTGCACGTCGCGGACGCACCTGCGGGATCGTCCTATGTGCAGTTGCTCCAGCCACTGCACCCCGATACGCCGGTCGGCAAATTCCTCGCCCGCCGGGGTGAGGGGTTGCACCACGTCGGCTACGGCGTGACCGATATCACCGCCGCGCTCGCGGCGATCGGCGCTCGCGGCGTCCGGCTGCTCGATGAACGGCCGCGGCACGGCTCAATGGGCGCCTCGATCGCCTTTTTGCATCCGAAGGACGTAGGCGGCGTGCTGACGGAACTGGTGCTTGCGCCAGGGGACCTCGGCACCCACCTCGGCACCGGAGCCTGATTTAACCGTGCCGGACCCTGACCTGCCGGTGTGGCCACCCTGACGTGCAGGAACCCCTGACCAAAACCGGCGCCCACCCAGGCACGCACCGGCGCGGGCACGCGGCCACGCCGGGGGTGCATCGCCGCCAAGGATGGCAAAGGGCATAATGGGCGCCCAAAGGACGAGCGAGTTCGAAGGCACCTGCAAAGGCGCCTCCAACAGCGCGTGGGCGGAGTACGCTTTCAAACGCCGGGCGAGGGTTTCATTACGCGCCGTCCCGGCGGGATGCGTACCGCCTAAGCTCCAACGGCCCGTCGTCTCGCCGGAGAGGGGTCACGTGCACGCTCGGCCCAGATCAGCGTGTCATCCCGTCTCACCAGGATCGAGCCACATGCAGTCCGACATCGACGCCCAGCTGAGCAACTTCTTCGAGGAAACACCCCCACGCGAGTTCGACACAGTGCTCCGCGGTTACGACCGGGCACAGGTCGACGGGCATATCAAGCAGCTCGATGGCGAGGTTCGCCAGCACCGTGAGCAGGTGCAGGCGATGCAGCGCGAGCTCTCCGAGGCACATCGCCAGATTCAGGAGCAGGAGCGGCCTACCTACTCCGGCCTCGGTGCCCGCATCGAGCAACTGCTGCGGCTCGCCGAGGAACAGGCCACGGAGCTGGTCCAGGCGGCACGTTCGGAGGCCAACGAGATCAAGGCCGCGGCCAAGGTCGACGCGGCCGAGTTCCGCGCCGCCGCCGAGAACGAGTCCAACGAACTGCGTGCCAACGCCAAGCGGGAGACCGACGATCTGCGCAGCGCGGCCGAGCGTGAGGCCGACGCCATCCGCACCAGCGTGCGGCGCGAGGCGGAGGAACTGACCTCCACCACTGAGCGCGAGGTCGCGAAGCTGCGCGCCACCGCCGATCACGAGCTCGCCGACAAGCGCGCCGCCGCCGAGCGTGACATCGCCAAGCTGCGCACCAGCACCGAACGCGAGGTCGCACAGCTTCGCGCATCGACCAAGCGCGAGCGGGACGAGATTCTCACCACCGCCAAGCGCCAGGCCGACGAGATGCGGGCACAGGCGCAGCGGATCCTGGAGGAGAGCGAGGCGCAGCGCGCCCAGGCCGAGGCCGAGTTCGAGATCCAGCTCGCCTCCCGCCGCGAAGAGGCGGAGCGGCAGGAGGCCGAACGGCTCGCCGCGGCGCAGGCCGCCACGCAGAAGCTGGTTACCGAGGCCGAGCAGCGCGCGGCAACAGCCGAGCAGCGCGCCGCCAAGGCGAGCGCTCAGGCCGAGCAGACCAGGCGCGAGGCCGAACAGCACGCCAAGCAGCTGGTGACCAACGCCAAGAAGAACGCCGACCAGGTTCTCGGCCAGGCCAAGTCGCAGGCCGAGCAGCACCTGTCCGACGTCAAGTCCGAGGCCGAGCGGCACCGCGCCGCGGCGCAACGCCACGTGGACGACCTGACCAGGCAGAAGGACAGCATCTCGGGTCACCTGGCCCAGCTGCGCCAGCTGCTCGGTGCGCAGATGCCGGGGCTCGAAGGCGCGCTGCAGCCGAGCCAGGCCAAGCCGGCGATCGGCGGCGGCCAGGGTCCCACGGTCGGCGGCCACCAGGCCGCGCCTCCGCAGGCCCCGCCGCAGCAGCCGCGGGACGCGCAGCAGCATCCGAAGCCAGGTGGCCAGCCACCCGCGCAGAAGCAGCCGGTCCCGGCACAGGCGGCCAAGCCGGGCCCCAACAAGGCCGGCCAGGCGAAGGAAGAAGAGTGGTGGACCGAGTAATCGGCTGACCATGAACGCCGTGTCCGGTGGGCCGGGAAAACCCTGGCCCACCGGACACATTGCTTTCTGCCCCTCCGCCACGCCTGCGGACAGCGCCGCCCTCAGATCGCGGTCTGGCCCCCATCGACCACGAGGGCCTGACCTGTGACGTAGGACGCCGCATCGCTCGCGAGGAAGACCGCGGGCCCAGCCATTTCCTCGGCGCGGCCCCATCGTTTCATCGGCACCCCCGCGACCGTCGCTCTGCCGCCTTCTGCGTCGTCCCACAGGTTGCGGTTGAGGTCGGTGGCCGTCCAGCCGGGACATAGCGCGTTCACTCGCACCCCGGTCTGCGCCCATTCCACGGCCAGCGACTTGGTGAGTGAGATCAGCCCGGCCTTGGCGGCGCCGTAGGGGGAAAGCAGCGGCGCGGAGGCCACGCCGGCCACGGAGGCGACGTTCACGATCGACCCGCTGCCACGTTCCAGCATGTGCTTGCTGATGGCGTGACAGCCGTACACGGCGGACGTCAGGTTCAGCTTCATGATCTTGTCCCAGCCCGGCAGCCGCAGATCGGCGAACGGCACCAGGAAGTTGGACCCGCCCGCGTTGTTCACCAGGATGTCGACCTGGCCGAAGTGCCCGACCGCGCCCGCGACGGCGTCAGCGACCTCCTCCTGCTGCGTCACGTCGGCCTGGATGACGAACGCCTTGCGGCCCTGGTGCGTGGCCAGCCGCGCCGTCTCGGCCAGGCCGTCCGCGCTCCGTGCGACCAGCGCGAGATCGGCGCCCGCGGCCGCCATGGCGACCGCGATCGCGCGGCCGATACCCCGCGACGCACCCGTGATCAGCGCGGTTTTACCTGTCAGGTCGAACAGGTTCATCGAGAATCCTTCTTCCACTCAGTGGGGAGGGGCCACGCGGCCGGGTTCACCCGCTTCACGATCTCATTGAGCGCGATCCGTACGTACGGCTCCCCCACCCACAGATGCTTGGCCCCTGCCGCGGCGACGACCTCGGCCTGCGGCACGCGGGCGAACCGCTGCCGCGCCTCAGCTGGGCGCAGGTAGTCGTCAAGCTCCGGGACCAGCGCGATCAGTGGCTTGCCTGATGCCGCCCAGGCGTCCAGGTCGGAGTCGGTGGCGCGGCGCAGCGGCGGGGAGAGCAGCAGCGCGCCGGCCACCTCGGGCACATTTCCCCACTTGAGCGCCAGTTCGGTGCCGAACGACCAGCCGAGCAGCCAGCGCGTGGGCAGCCCAGCGGAGGCCGCGTACGCGACCGCGGCCGCGACGTCATAGCGCTCCGGATCGCCGCCGCCGAACTCACCCTGGCTCGCGCCGTGATCCGATGCGGTGCCGCGCGTGTTGAACCGGAGCACGGCCAGATCCGCCAGCGCCGGCAGCCGGTTAGCCGCCTTGCGCAGCAGGTGGCTGTCCATCATCCCGCCGTGGGTGGGCAGCGGATGCAGGCAGATGAGGGTCGCAGCCGGATCATGCGCGGCCGGCAGCGCGAGTTCACCGACCAGATCCAGCCCGTCCGCGGTCCGCAGGGTCACCGGTGACCGGCGGGCCGCTAGCACCGTCGACGGCCGGATCTGCGCGGCGTGGGCGTGGCCGGTCATACCCGCCTGCCTGTCATCGATGCCTCGCTACCTGCGCCTCGGCCGCCCCGGCTGCCGGCCCGGCTGCCGGCCCGCACGCAGGGCTGGCCGGCGATCCCGGCGCCGTTGCCAGCAGGGCTTGTGCCAGTGCCTCCGCTCGCCGACCCCGGAATTTGTCCCTAACGGCTGCGTGTCGGCGGGCCACGCCACGATGTGCGGCGTACCCGCGGGTATCTCCTGGTCGCAACCTGGGCAGCGGTAAGCCTTGGCAGCCGCCGCGCCGGGCACCGGCCGGACCACCCAGTCGCCGTCCGGCCAGGATTCGATCTTCTCGACGGGATCACCCGGCGGCGGCCCGGCGGGCTCACGGCGGATCCGGCGTGGGCTCACTGCCCCGCCCCGCTATCCGCCCCGCCTGCTCCCGCGCCGCTCCGTGCCACCTCTATATTGTGCGGTCAGAGCAGCCTGACCTGCGCCACTATCCCGCGACTCCAGGGCATGGCAGCTCGCGCCGCACCGGCGGGCTGCGCTCAGAACAGGGTCAGGCCGGCGCGGTCGACGCCGCGCAGCGCGTCGTAGTCGACCGTCACGCAGCGGATGCCGCGGTCTTCTGCGAGCACCCGGGCCTGCGGCTTGATCTCCTGTGCGGCGAAGATGCCGGTGACCGGGGCGAGCAGCGGATCACGATTGAGCAGCTCCAGGTACCTGGTGAGCTGCTCGACGCCATCGATCTCGCCGCGCCGTTTGATCTCCACGGCGACGGCGCGGCTGCCGGCGTCGCGGCACAGCAGGTCGACCGGCCCGATGGCCGTGGGGTACTCGCGGCGCACGAGAGTGAAGCCACTGCCGAGCGCAGTCGGGCGGGCGGCGAGCAGTTCCTGAAGGTGCGCCTCGACCCCGTCCTTGACCAGGCCCGGATCAACGCCAAGCTCGTGGCGGGAGTCGTGCAGCATCTCCTCGATGGTGATCACCAACTGTTCGCCCGCCTTGTTGGTGACCGTCCACCGCCCTTCACCCTCCCTGAGGGTGCACGGCGGGCTCATCCAGTTCAGGGGCTTGTACGCCCGGTCGTCGGCGTGGATGGACACCGAGCCGTCCGCCTTGAGCAGGAGCAGCCGCCTGGCACTGGGCAGGTGAGCGGTCAGCCGGCCGACGTAGTCGACGCTGCACCGCGCGATGACGAGCCGCACGGCTCCTACCGTAGTAGATGCGCCGTGCGCGCCGCCCGGGCACGGGGTTCTTGCGCGTGGCAGGATCATTTCGCCGATTTCGGGTACTCCCTGCTCGTGCGACTCGACGGGTGGTTCCGCACGGCCGCCGAGCGCGGCAACCCGGCCGCCGGGCAGGTTGCGTGCCTATCCGGCCCCGCGGCTCTCGCGATGGGCCCGCACGTGGGCGTCGCTCCCCTACCGGATCATCTACGACCCGGACGGGCGGCCGCTGCGGATGCGCCGCGCAGGGCAGTTCTGACGTCCGGCACGACGGTATGCCGCACAGGCGCCCGGGCGCGCGGATAGACCGGCAGCGAAGCGGCGGCGCGAGCCGCTAGGCTGGCCGCCTCCCCGATAGGTAACGAGTCCATGGCGAGGCGCGCCCATGATGACCGATGACGGCCAGAGCGACCAGGTCTCCCCTCCGCCCGCGCGTCCGCGATCAGCTCGCTCAGTCCGCCGGGGGCTCGCCGTGTTCCTTGGCCAGGACGCCGTTGGCGCCGCCGGGGCGGGAGCGAGGCCAGATGCCGGAGCGCTGTCGGGAAGGCTCCGGCTTTTCGCGGCGAGCTTCCTGATGCTCTTCGTCGAGCTCGCCTTGATCCGGTGGACCGGGGCGAACATCGTCTACCTCTCCTACTTCTCCAACTTCGTCCTGCTTGGCAGCTTCCTCGGCATCGGCATCGGGTTCCTGCGGGCCCGGTCGCGGATGAACCTATTCCCCTGGACCCCGGTGGCGCTGGCCCTCCTGGTCTTCTTCGTGCTGAGGTTCCCGGTCCAGATCAACCGGTCCTTCACCCAGCTGCTCTTCTTCGGGGACACGCCCACGACCGGCCTGCCCACGTGGGTGACCCTGCCGATCATCTTCCTTGCCGTGGCCGCGGTGATGGCGATGCTCGGCGAGGGCGTCGCGAGGACGTTCGTCCGGTTCCGGCCGCTGGACGCCTACCGGCTGGACATTCTCGGCAGCATCGCCGGGATAGCGGCCTTCTCCGCGCTCGCCTTTGTCGATGCGAAACCGCTGGTGTGGGCGCTCGTCGTCGCGGTGGTTCTGCTCGTCCTGTACGGCAGCCGAATCGGCATCCTCCAGGTCGCGGCCGTGGCGATCCTGGTGATCATGCTCGGGGTGGAATCCTTCTCGTCCGCCGACATCTGGTCGCCCTACTACCGCATCTCGGTGGCCAAGCAGTCTCATGGCCAGTACGGAATCCAGGTCAACGGGATCCCGCACCAGAACATCGTGTCAACGGGCCGTATCGGGAGGGCCTACTACCTCCCCTACCAGTGGGCACCGGCGAATCCGCTGGGCGATGTCCTGGTGATCGGTGCGGGCACCGGCAACGACGTCGCCATCGCCCTGAAGCAAGGGGCCAAGCACGTCGACGCCGTGGAGATCGATCCCCAGCTCTACCAGCTGGGGAAGCGGCTCCATCCGAATCACCCGTATCAGGATCCACGGGTCACGGTCCACATCAACGACGGCCGGGCGTTCCTCCAGCAGACCAAGACGAAGTACGACATGATCCTCTTCGCGCTGCCCGACTCGCTCACCCTGGTGTCTGGCCAGTCCTCGCTGAGGCTCGAGAGCTACCTGTTCACGCTCCAGGCCATGCAGGCGGCGAAGGCGCATCTCAACCCGGGTGACGGTGTCCTCGCCATGTACAACTACTACCGGACGACATGGCTGCGGGACCGGTACGCGAACACCCTCCAGGTGGCCTTCGGGCACGCCCCGTGCGTCAACGCGAACAACGCGCTTTCGATGCTCACCATCAGCGTCAACCCGGCCGCTGTGCACTGCAGCCAGGTGTGGCAGCGCCCGCGTGCCGTGGTAGCCCCGGCCACCGACGACCATCCCTTCGTGTACTTGATGGGCAACTCGATTCCCGGCTTCTACCTGGTGACGCTGGCCCTGATCCTGCTGGCGTCGACGGTGCTCGTGCGCGCGGTATCCGGGCCGTACCGCCGCATGACCGGCTACATCGACCTGTTCTTCATGGGCGCGGCGTTCATGTTGCTCGAGACGAAGAACGTCGTGCAGTTCGCGCTCCTGTTCGGGACCACATGGTTCGTCAACGCCCTGGTGTTCACCGGGGTCCTGCTCGCCGTGCTCGCGGCGGTGGAGGTCTCACGTCACGTCGTGATCCGCCGGCCTGCGCTGCTGTACCTGGCCCTGCTCGCAGCGCTGGCCGTGGCGTGGGCAGTGCCCGCGCAGGCGCTGCTTGATCTTTCCCTCGCCCCCCGTTTCCTGGTGGCGGTGGTGATCGCGTTCACGCCGATATTCCTCGCGAACATGGTGTTCAGCCAGCGATTCCGTGAGGTCGAGGACTCCACCGTGGCCTTCGGGGCCAACCTGCTCGGGGCGATGGTGGGCGGGATCATGGAGTACGCGTCGCTCGTCGTGGGATACCGGGCGCTGCTCATCGTGGTTGCCGTGCTCTACGGGCTCGCCTTCGTCACCGGCCGGGGCCAGCTGCGGCCGGCGGAGCCCCTCCTTGCGGGTCAATCACGGAAGAGATGGGCGTTGACCGCGCGCACCTGATCGGCGAGCTCGGGGATCTCGGCCACGGCGACCCCGGCCGCGCCGAGGATCTCCGCGCCTTGGCCGGCGGCGAACAGGGTGGGCTCGCGCCACGCGAAGACGACCCGCCGGATCCCCGCGGCCAGGATCAGCTCGGTGCAGGTACGTGGCCGCGAGGCGCGGGCGCTGCACGGCTCGAGCGAGCTGTACAGTGTGGCGCCGGCCAGCCCGGGTGCGGCCAGCCCGGGTGCGGCCAGCGGCCCGCCGGACGCCTTGCGCAGCGCCACCTCCTCGGCGTGGTCGCTGCCGTCGCGCTCGCGGGAGTAGCCCGTCGCCACGACCTCGCCTTCGCGGTCCACGATGACCGCCCCGACCGAGTACGCACGCGGCGACGGCGGGCAGCGCCGAGAGATCTCGATCGCCTCGCGCAGCCAGCGGCGGTCGGCGCCCGGTGGGCCGAGAAGGTAGCGCAGCAGCACCATATCCCCGAGCCGCTGGACCTCGGCCAGCGTCATCCGGTTGCGCGCGTCGTGCGGATACCTGGCCGGACCGGCGGAACGCGGCGCCACCGGCCCGGCGAAACGCGGCGCCGCTGGGTCGCCCACGAAGAATGGCGCGATCGCGAGCTGGAGCTCGTCGGCGAGACCGGCCGCGAGGAACTGATCCAGGATGCTCGCGCCGCCCTCCACCATCAGCCGCCCGACGTGCCGTCCGGCGAGATCGGCGAGGACGGCCCGCGGCGTGGGCCGCGCGCCCGCGTCGATCACCGTGGCGGCACCGGCCAGCCGGGATCTGGCCGCCGCGAGCGCTCCGGTGGCGCAGTAGACGAGCTTTTCCCCGTCGCCGGCGGTGAAGAAGCTGGCCGCCGGATCCAGGTTCCCCGTCGCGGTCAGCGTTACCTTGACCGGGCTGGGCGGCAGCCCGCGCGCGGCGCGCGCCTCGCGGCGGGCCAGTGCGCGCACGAGCAACCGCGGATTGTCGCGCCTTACCGTGCCGGCGCCGACGAGGATCGCGTCGACGCCGGCCCGCACGCCGTCCACGCGATCGGCGTCGGCGGCGCTGGAGAGCACGAGCCGGGAAGGCGCGGCGTCATCCAGGTAGCCGTCCGCCGACACAGCGCAGCTGAGCAGCACATACGGTAGTCCGGTCACAGGGTGATCCAGCCTACCCTCGGCGGTGCCGAGCTGGCCCCCGTACGGGCTCGGCCGCACTCTGGGACGCCGGGCTGTAACCGGTGCTTTACTTGGCAACCAGGAGACGCGCTTCACAGGCAACGGCGGTGAGCTGAATGACAACCGCGATGACGGCACGTGACACGACCAGGCCCGCGGAAACCTTCGACTCGGTCAACCCCGCCAATGGTGAGGTGATCGCCAGCTTCCCCGTCTGCGGCGGACGGGAGATCAGAGCAGCCGTCGAGCGCGCCAATTCCGCTGCCCGCTGGTGGGCAGGCCTCGGCTGGAAGCAGCGGCGCGGCTACCTGCTGGCCTGGAAGTCGTACCTCACCAGGTACATCGGCCGCGGCGCGCAGCTTGTGCACGTCGAGACGGGCAAGCCGCTCGCCGACGCCCAGCTTGAGATCGTGCTGGCCATCGTGCACATCGACTGGGCCGCCAAGCACGCGGAGCGGGTGCTTGGCCCGCGGCGGGTGCGGAGCGGCGTCGTCGCCATCAATCAGACGGCGACCCTCGAATACCAGCCGCTCGGCGTGATCGGCGTGATCGGGCCGTGGAACTACCCGGTCTTCACCCCGGTCGGCTCGATCGCCTACGCGCTCGCGGCCGGAAACGCGGTCGTCTACAAGCCGAGCGAGTACACCCCGGCGACGGGCAGCTGGCTCGTGGAGTCGTTCGCCGAGATCGTGGGTGACCAGCCGGTGCTCCAGCTCGTCACCGGCTTCGGCGACACCGGCGCCGCACTGGCCGGAAGCGGCGTAGACAAGATCGCGTTCACCGGCTCGGCGGCAACCGCGCGGAAGGTCATGGCGGCCTGCGCGGAGAACCTCACGCCGATCGTGGCCGAGTGCGGTGGCAAGGACGCACTCATCGTCGACACGGACGCCGACCTCGACGCCGCGGCCGATGCGGCAGTCTGGGGCGCGTTGTCCAATGCCGGGCAGACCTGCGTCGGCGTGGAGCGTGTGTACGTCGTGGAATCCGTCTACCACACGTTCCTCGAACGGGTTACCGAGCGGGCGGCAAAACTGCGGCCGGGTGAGGACCGTGAGGCCGACTACGGCCCGATGACCATGCCGTCCCAGATCGACGTGATCGAGCGCCATCTCGCCGACGCCATCGCGCGCGGCGGCCGTACCGTCCTTGGGGACATGAACTCGATCCGCAAGCCGTTCGTAGAACCGATCATCCTGTCCGACGTGCCCGAGCAGAGCAGCGCCATCACCGAGGAGACCTTCGGCCCCACGATCACGATCACGAAGGTGCAGGACGTCGCGGACGCGGTCCGGCGAGCCAACGCAACCCGTTACGGCCTCGCGGCCACCGTCTTCGCGAAGAACAAGAAGCGCGGCATGGCCGCGGCGCGGGCGCTGCGCAGCGGCATGACCTCGATCAACGCGGTGATCGCCTTCGCGGCGGTCCCCGGGCTGCCGTTCGGCGGCGTGGGCGACTCCGGGTTCGGCCGGATCCACGGCGCGGACGGGCTGCGTGAAATGTCACGGGCGAAGGCGATCACGCGTCAGCGGTGGGGCGGCCTGAACCTCACCACATTCGCCCGCACGGACGGGCAGATGAGCAAGGTCCTGCGGCTCATGACGCTCGTGCACGGCCGCCGCTACCGATGAGCAACCGGTAACAACGGTTCTTCTGGACAGACGTGGCGTAGCTGCGGGCGGGCGGCAGGCGGGAGGATTGCTGGAGTTGCGTAGTCGGTCGGGCGGGGCCAATGTTGCCGGTAAGCTGCCATCGCCCGCGCCCCCGGTCATGACTCACCGCGTGCGGGAGAAGAGGGACGACGTACCCACGAGATCCGCCTCAGTGATCGGGGCCGGCACGTTGACAGTAGCAGCCCACCGAGCGCCGGCTCATCCTCCTACTCGTGGGAGCAGGCGACAACAACCCGACCGGGAGCGCGATCTTCCAGCGAGGACGAACCCGCACCGGCAGGGGGCCAACCGAGGCGGCCGCCGCTCGACGACCAGGCGCGCGCCCTGAACGAGCTGCTCGGCTTCCCCGCCAGGGGGTCAGCCGGCCAGTAGCTGGGGCTGGTGGGCGATGGCGGGGTCGGCCGGGCCGAGCGCGGCACGGCCGACGATGAGGTCGGCGGCGCGTTCGGCGATCGCGATCGTCGGCGCGTTCGTGTTGCCGCGCGGCACGGCCGGCATCACGGAGGCGTCCACCACCCGCAGGCCTTCGACGCCGCGGACGCGCAGTTCGGTGTCAACCACGCTGGTGATCCTGCTGGCCGCCAGGCGGGAGTCCCCGCCCATGGCACACGTGCCCACCGGGTGGTACAGCGTGCCGAGATCACGCCGGATGAACTCCCGGAACTCGTCATCGGTGCGCAGGTCGCCACCGGGCGCGAGTTCACCTTTGCATATTTTGGACATCGGCCGGCCTGCGGCGATCTCCCTGGCCAGCCGGATGCCCTTGATCAGGGGAGCGATGTCCGCGGCGGCAGAAAGGTAGGCAGGGTCGATGTCGGGCTTGTGCCGTGGATCGCCACTGCGCAGCCTGATCCTCCCCCGGCTGCTCACGGAGACCAGGGTGATCAGCACGGACAGGGCCCGCTTGCCTGGATCGGCGAGGCCTTGCTTCTCGAACGGCGTCGGCAGGACGTGCCACTGGATGTCGGGTGCCGGGAGCGATGGATCGCTCCGGCTGAACCCACCGGCCTCGGCGATGTTCGTGACCAGCGGGCCCCGGTGCGTCAACTGCCACCGCGTGAGGTTGACCGGGCCCCCATGCTCCCAAAGCGCGCGGGTCTTCGGCGTATGCCACATCACGGTCACCATCGGGTGATCAGACAGGTTGCCGCCGACGCCTGGGCTGTCCGCCACGACGTCGATGTCGTGGTCGCGCAGATGGTCAGCGGCCCCCACACCGGAAAGCATCAGCAACTGCGGGCTGCCCACCGCGCCGGCGGCGAGGATGACCTCACGTTCGGCACGCACGAACTCCTCGCTGCCGCGCAGCAGATAGCGCACCCCGGCAGCCCGATCGCCCTCGAATACGATCCTGGTCACGAGGGTATCGGTCTGGACCGTCAGGTTCGGGCGCGCCATGGCGGGCCGCAGATAGGCGTCGGCCGCCGACCAGCGCCGCCCCTTCTTCTGCGTGACCTGATAGAAGCCGACGCCGTCCTGGCGCTGCGCGTTGAAGTCGTTGTTGGGCGGCAGCCCGAACACCTTGGCGGCGTCCACGAATGCCGTGGTAAGCGCCGATTTGTGGCGCAGATCCTCCACGCTGAGCGGGCCGCCCGCACCGTGGTAGGCGGAGGAGCCCCGCGAGTTGCCCTCGGACCGCAGAAAATAGGGCAGCAGGTCCGCGTAACCCCAGCCGGTGCAGCCGTACTCGTCCCGCCAGGTGTCGTAGTCGTAGCGATTGCCACGCATGTAGATCATCGCGTTGATGGATGAGGATCCGCCGAGGGTGCGGCCACGTGGCCAGTAGATCCGGCGGCTGCAGGCGCGCTCCTGCGGAACGGTCTGGTAATCCCAGTCGTAGACGCTCTTGAAGAGAAGGTTGGTCGCCGCGGGGATGTGGATCTCGTCCGCATCGTCGGGAGGTCCTGCCTCCACCAGGAGCACCTGTGTGGTGGGGTCCTCGGTGAGCCGCGCCGCGAGAACGCACCCGGCGCTGCCCGCCCCGACGATGACATAGTCGTACACAGCGGCCTCCCTGAAACGAAATCAGGACAATCATTGTCACCCTACTCGCCGGGAACCTAACCGCTCAGCCCATCGGCGTTTCGGGGAGGGACCCCGCCACCGGCCGGGGAGCGCATGACGGAGCGCGCTCCCGGCCTGTGGCCGGAAGCGCGCTCTCCCCCCCAAGATTCCGGTGTCCGGCGGGCCCCCGAGATCCGCCGGACACCGGACGCAGGTCACCGCGTATCTCGGGACACCGCGACCAACGACTGCGATAAGTAATCTTAGCCTTCGATCACTGTTCGCGTTTATACGATGTCACATCGTGACGAGGATGTGAATACCCCAGCTCATTAAGATGATCGTTTTTGATGATCAACATTTTCCTGGCGGACGCCAGGCCGCATCTACCATCCGAGCAAGCCAAGTCCGTAACTCAGCGTAGCCATGCACGGCATCCGCCGGGCAATCTCGCGGGTCATGCGCGCCGGACCGTAGGCTGAGGCGCATGGCTCGCAACCGCAAGGACACCCCCGTCGTGCTTTCGCGGATCTACACCCGCACCGGCGACGGCGGCATGACCAGGCTCGGCGACATGAGCGAGGTGGCCAAGACCGATCCACGGCTCGCGGCCTACGCGGACGTGGACGAGGCGAACTGCGCGATCGGCACCGCGATCGCGGTCGGCCAGCTGGATCCCGGCGTCGCTGTCCTGCTCACCCGGATCCAGAACGAGCTTTTCGACGTGGGCGCCGACCTGTGCAAGCCGATCGCCGCCACCAGCCGCGGCGGCGGCGAACCGGGCGAGGGTGGGGGTGGGGCGGGGGTGGGGGAACCCCCTCCGACCTGCGGATCACCGAGGACTACATCCACGGCCTGGAGGCCGAGTGCGACCGGTACAACGAGGATCTGGAGGTACTGCGCAGCTTCGTGCTCCCGGGCGGGACGCCGGGCGCCGCGCTGCTGCACACCGCGCGGGCGGTGACCCGCAGGGCCGAGCGCAGCACCTGGATCGCCCTCGGCGCGCTCGGCGGCTCGGTCAGCCCGCTGACCGCACGCTATCTGAACCGGCTTTCTGACCTGCTTTTCATCTTGGCACGTCACGCCAATACCGGGCGCGGCGACGTGCTGTGGAAGCCAGGAGGCGAACGTTGAGAGGTCGCGGGCGCGGGCGCGGCGGTCGGTCAGGCGATCTGATCCAGGTGTGACCCCGGCGGCGCAGCCTCGAGCCAGGCGAGAAATCCCGTCAGGGCATCCTCGCCCATGGCGAGCTGAACCGGTTGGGCCAGCGGCCCTTCCCTGCACTCGACGATGACCGCTTCGCTGCCGAGCCTTACCGCCTCCGCAGCGTCCGGGCGCCTGCGGGTGGCCACGACCAGACTGCGCCTGGCCAGCACCACGTCGGGCCGCAGCAGCACACCGAAGATCTGGTGCCAGCGCAGCTCATCGCGCTGGTAGCGAGCCACACCAAGACGCCAGGCCTGCCACGAGCCGTCCGCGGCCTTGCGCCGCAGACCGCATTCGACGATCCCCCCGCCGCGTTCGAGCACGACCCGGCGAAGCGCGATGCCGATCCCGGCCAGCACGACGACCAGGAGGAAGGCGGCGAAGACACCGGCGGCGTCGAACGCCAGTGTCCCGCCCACGGCCGGCGGCCCTCGTCAGTCGGACTGCCCGGCGGCCCGCAGAAGCGCACGGGCATATACCACGCCGGGCGGCTCCGCGGTGGCCGCCGACGGCCCTGCCCCGGATTCCGCCAGCAGGCGCTCCAGCTCGGACCGCACCGCCTGCACATCCACCTCGCTCCCGATCTCGGCCTGAGCCGCGAGCACCGATACCCGGTCATCCGCCACGGAAAGGAAGCCGCCGGTCACCGCGACGGTCGTCTCGTTCCCCTCGCTGTCCAGGATCCGCACGAGGCTTCCCGCCCCGAGCACACCAAGCACCGGCGCATGACCAGTCAGGATGCCGATATCGCCTTCGAGTGTCTTGGCGATCACCCGGCCGGCGTTGCCCGACCAGATTTCCCGCTCGGGTGTCACCAGTGCGACAAGCAGCGTCACGGCCGCACCCCACCCGCTCCGTCGTCGGCCCGTTGCGTCACGTCTTGTTCAGCTCCTCAGCCTTCTTCTCCACGTCCTCGATGCCGCCGCACATGAAGAATGCCTGCTCGGGGATGTTGTCGTAGCGTCCCTCGCAGAGCGCCTTGAACGAGGAGATGGTCTCCTCGAGCGGTACGAACGCCCCGGGGATGCCGGTGAACTGCTCGGCGACGAACATCGGATGGGACAGGAACCGCTCGATCCGCCTGGCCCGCTGGACCAGGATCTTGTCCTCTTCCGACAGTTCGTCGATGCCGAGGATGGCGATGATGTCCTGAAGTTCCTTGTACCGCTGGAGGATCCGCTGCACCTCACGCGCGACGTCGTAGTGTTCCTGCCCGACGTACTTCGGGTCGAGGATCCGCGACGTCGAGTCGAGCGGGTCCACCGCCGGGTAGATGCCCTTCTCCGTGATCGCCCTGGACAGCACCGTGGTGGCATCGAGGTGGGCGAACGTGGTGTGCGGCGCCGGGTCGGTGATGTCGTCGGCCGGCACGTAGATCGCCTGCATGGAGGTGATCGAGTGGCCGCGGGTGGAGGTGATCCGCTCCTGGAGTTCGCCCATCTCGTCCGCGAGGGTGGGCTGGTACCCGACCGCCGATGGCATCCGGCCGAGCAGCGTGGATACCTCGGAACCCGCCTGCGTGAACCGGAAGATGTTGTCGATGAACAGCAGCACGTCCTGCTTCTGCACGTCGCGGAAGTATTCGGCCATGGTGAGCGCGGCCAGCCCGACCCGCAGCCGGGTGCCCGGCGGCTCGTCCATCTGGCCGAACACGAGCGCGGTGTCGGCGATGACGCCCGACTCGGTCATCTCGAGGAACAGGTCGTTGCCCTCGCGGGTGCGCTCGCCCACCCCGGCGAACACCGAGACGCCGCCGAAGTTCTTCGCCACGCGGTTGATCATTTCCTGGATCAGCACGGTCTTGCCGACGCCGGCGCCGCCGAACAAGCCGATCTTCCCGCCGCGGACGTAGGGCGTCAGCAGGTCGATGACCTTGATGCCGGTGACGAACATCTCCGTCCTGGGCTCGAGCTGGTCGAAGTGCGGCGGTGGGCGGTGGATCGACCACCGCTCGGTCACCTTCAAAGACGAGGTCGGCACGTCGAGGGTCTCGCCCAGTGTGTTGAACACGTGGCCCTTGGTGACGTCACCGACCGGGACCGAGATGGGCGCGCCGGTGTCGGTGACCGCGGCGCTGCGGACCAGGCCATCCGTCGGCTGCATGGAGATGGCGCGCACCATGTTGTCGCCGATGTGCTGCGCGACCTCCAGGGTGAGCGTCCTGGTCGTGTCGCCGATCGTGACGCCCACGTGCAGCGCGTTGTAGATGCGGGGCATCTGGTCGCCGGAGAATTCAACGTCGACGACGGGGCCGGTGACCCGTGCGACACGGCCGATCCCTGCGGTGGTGGCGGCGCCGCCCTCGGCGGCTGGATTTTCGACAGTCGCTGTCATGGTGACTCTCATTCACTCCCCGCGGTCGACTCGGCGAGCGCGTTCGCGCCGCCGACGATCTCGCTGATTTCCTGGGTGATCTCGCCCTGACGTGCCTGGTTCGCAACCCGGGTGAGCTCCTCGAGGAGCTCGTTCGCGTTGTCGGTGGCCGACTTCATGGCGCGGCGCCTCGCCGCGTACATGGACGCGGCCGCCTCGAGCATCGCGAAGTACAGCCGGCTCTCCACGTAGGCGGGAAGCAGCGCGTCGAGCACCGCCTCGGGCGACGGCTCGAACTCGTACACCGGCACGGGTCCTTCCGGTGGCTCTTCTGTCGTCTCCTCGATCTCGAGCGGCAGGATCCGGCGGACCACAGTGCGCTGGGTGAGCATGGAGACGAACTCGGTGTAGACCAGGTGAATCTCGTCCACGCCGCCGTCCGACGCGGGCGCTTCAAACGCCTTGAGCAGCTCGGCGGTGATCTGCCTGGCGTGCTCGTGCCTCGGCCGGTCGGAGATCCCATTCCACTCCGCGGCCATCTCGCGGCCGCGGAAACGGTGCCAGACGATCCCCTTGTTTCCTGCCACGTACGTCACCGGCTCGACGCCGCGGCTGCCGCAGCAGCCCGTCCAGGGCCTGCGCCTCGCGCAGCACGTTCGCGTTGTACCCGCCCGCGAAGCCGCCGTCGCTGGTAAGAAGCATGACCGCGGCGCGCGTCGGGCTCGCTGTCTCCGTGGTGAGCGGGTGGTGGATCGACTGTGACCGGCTCACGACCGCCTCGACCGCCCGGGTGATCTCACGCGCGTAGGGACCGGCCGCCTGCACCCGCTGCTGCGCCTTGAGAATCCGGGACGCCGCGATCATCTCCTGGGCACGGGTGATCTTGGCGGTGGACTTGATCGACCGGATCCGCCGCCTGACCGCCCGGAGCTGTGCTCCCATCCCGCCGCCTACGCCTCCTCGAGCTTGGGTACGTACCGGGTGATCTTCTCGTGGCTGATGTCTTCCTCCGTCAGCGCCTCGACGGGGACGTCCTTCACGAGCAGTTCGCCTGAACTAGTCTCGAACGTCTTCTTGAAGTCGTCCATCAGCTCTTTGAGCGCGGCGATCGTCTCCTCCGACAGTTCGCCGGTCTCCCTGATCGCGTCGTAGATGCCGGGCCGCACCCGCTGGATGTGATCGAGGAACTCGGCTTCGAACCTGCGGATGTCCTCGACCGGCACGTCGTCGACCTGCCCCGTGGTGCCGGCCCAGACGGAGACCACCTCACGTTCCACGGGGAACGGGCTGTACTGAGGCTGCTTGAGCAGCTCGACAAGCCGCGCACCCCGGTCAAGCTGTGCCCGGGAGGCGGCGTCCAGGTCCGACGCGAAGGCCGCGAAAGCTTCGAGATCGCGGTACTGCGACAGGCCGAGGCGCAGCGTGCCCGCGACCTTCTTCATGGCCTTGATCTGCGCGTTACCGCCCACCCTCGAGACCGAGATGCCGACGTTGATGGCCGGGCGGACACCCGAGTTGAACAGGTCGGTCTCCAGGAAGATCTGGCCGTCGGTGATCGAGATGACGTTCGTGGGGATGTAGGCGGAGACGTCGTTACCCTTGGTCTCGACGATCGGCAACCCGGTCAGCGACCCCGCGCCCAGGTCGTCGGACAGCTTCGCGCACCGCTCCAGGAGCCTGGAGTGCAGGTAGAAGACGTCACCCGGGTAGGCCTCACGGCCCGGTGGGCGGCGCAGCAGCAGCGAAATCGTGCGGTACGCCTCGGCCTGCTTGGACAGATCGTCGAAGACGATCAGCACGTGCTTGCCCGCGTACATCCAGTGCTGGCCGATCGCCGAACCGGTGTAGGGAGCGATGTACTTGTAGCCGGACGGGTCCGACGCCGGGGCGGCGACGATCGTCGTGAACTCCATCGCGCGGGCGTCCACGAGAGACTGACGCACCTGGGCGATCGTCGAGCCCTTCTGGCCGACGGCGACGTAGACGCACCTGACCTGGCGCTGCGGATCGCCGGATACCCAGTTGTCCCGCTGGTTGATGATCGTGTCGATGGCAACCGCGGTCTTGCCCGTCTGCCGGTCACCGATGATCAGCTGGCGCTGGCCCCGGCCGATCGGCGTCATCGCGTCGATCGCCTTGATGCCGGTCTGCAGTGGCTCCTTCACCGGCTGGCGATGCACGACACTCGGCGCCTGCACCTCAAGTGGCCGCAGCTCGGTCGCGCCGATCTCACCCAGGCCGTCCATCGGGTTGCCCAGCGGGTCCACCACCCGGCCGAGAAAGCCATCGCCGACAGGAACCGAGAGGATCTCGCCGGTGCGGCGGACGCGCTGCCCCTCCTCGATGCCGCTGAACTCGCCGAGGATGACCACGCCGATCTCGCGCACGTCCAGGTTGAGCGCGAGTCCGCGAGTGCCGTCCTCGAACTCGAGCAGCTCGTTGGCCATTGCCGAGGGCAGTCCCTTCGACCCGGGCGATGCCGTCACCGCACTCGGCGACGGTGCCGATCTCCTCGCGCGCGGCAGCGTCCGGCTCGTACTCCTGCACGAAGCGCGCGAGCGCGCTCCGGATCTCCTCCGGCCGGATCGTCAGCTCCGCCATCTCTTTCCTATCTCTCCGGTCTCGCTCTGATCTCTCTGAAGTTCTCCACAGCCGGGCCGCATGTGCTCCGAACGACGTCAGCCCGCCAGCCGACGCCGCACAGTCTCCAGCCTGCTCGCCACCGTGCCATCGATAACCTCGTCGCCAACCTGGACGGCGAGCCCGCCGACGACATGCGGGTCGAGCACCACGTTGAGCTGCACCTCGTGGCCGTACGCGGCGGCGAGTGCGGCGGCGAGCCTGCCACGCTGCCCCGCGCTGAGCTGGGTGGCCGTCCGTACCACGGCGACCACACGCTGTCGCCGCTCGGCCGCGAGCCGCACGTACTCCTCGAGATTTTTCTCCAGGCTACGTCCCCGCGGGTACTCTGCCCCTTCGGCGATCAGCCGGATCGTGACATCGGCGACCTTGCCCTCGAGCAGCGAGGTGAGCATTTCGTGCTTGCGTCCCGGCGGCACGAACGGGTTGGACAGCGCGACCCGCAGGTCGGGCTGTGACGCCACCACCCGGCCGAACCGGAAAAGCTGGTCCTCTACGTCATCAAGCTGGCCCCGCGCGTCGGCCGCGATCACCAGGGCGGTGATGGCAAGCTGCTCCAGCGCGTCGCTCAGGTCGCGCGGGCTCGACCACCGAAGCCGAACGGCTGCCGCGGTGAGCTCTGCCGCCGCAGGTGACACCTGGCCAGCGAGCAGTCCACTGACCAGGGCGGCTTTCTCTTCACCCGGCTTCGCCGGATCCGAGAGCGCACGGCGGAGCGCGTGCTCACGGTCAAGGAAATGCACGACGGTAAACAGTTCGCTGCCGACTCCTCCATCGCTGCGCCGTCGGGGTCGCCAGGCCGTGCCCGGCAAGCGATGCGCGCGAGGCCTTAACTCATGTCTCCCTCGCGGCGCAGCCGACGCTCTGCTCACTCCCCTCAACGCGTCGCCTCCGACTGGCGCTCGATCTCGTCGAGGAAGCGATCCACGATCCGGCTCCGCCGCGCCTCGTCGGCCAGCGATTCGCCGACAATGCGGCTGGCAAGATCGGTGGCGAGCGCGCCCACGTCGCGGCGCAGCGCGCCAAGCGCCTGCTGACGCTCCGCCTCGAGCTGGGTCTCGGCCGCCTCGAGCAAGCGCCGCGCCTCGGCCTGGGCATGGTCGCGCATCTCGGCGATGATCTGGGCGCCTTCTTCCCTGGCCTGCTCACGCAGCCGCGAGGCCTCCTGCCGCGCCTCGGCGATCCGGGCCTGATAATCGTCGAGCGCGCGCTGCGCCTCGGCCTGAAGTTCCTCGGCCCGGTGCAGGCCACCCTCGATCGCGTCGGTCCGCTCGGCGAGCACTTTCTGCATCCGCGGCAGCAGGATCTTGGCGAGCGCGCCGAACACGATAAAGAACGCGATCGTCCCGATAATAAACTCGGAGGCAGTGGGGAGCAGCGGATTCTGCGCTCCCGCCGCGAGATACGTCACCGCGCGTTCACCTTCCTAGGCAGCATTCATCAACCGGTGAAGATGAATGGCGGCAACAAGGCCGATAAGAGCGAGGGCCTCGCAGAGGGCGAAGCCCACCCACATGTTCGCGCGGATCATTCCGGCGGCCTCGGGCTGGCGGGCCATTGCCTCGGTGGCGTGCCCGAAGATGAGGCCGATGCCGACACCTGGGCCGATCGCGGCGAGGCCGTAGGCCACCGCGCCGAGCCTCCCCGCGACGGTGGCTGCTGCGAGTACGTGGGGTCCAAGATCCATCATTGGTGTTCCTTCTTTACGGACCGGCGGTTCTGCCCGCCGGTGAGACTTGGTCTCGGGTGAGGTGTCCGGTCAGTGTGACGCCTCCAGCGATCCCGCGATGTAGGTGGCGGTCAGCGTGGTGAAGATGTAGGCCTGCAACCCCTGGATCAGCAGTTCGAACCCGGTCAGCACGATGACCATCACGAACGAGCCGGCGGCGAGGATCGCGCCGATGCCCAGGCTGGCCAGGTACCAGGTCGCGACTGTGAACACCGCGATCAATATGTGGCCGGCGAACATGTTCGCGAAAAGCCGGACGCCCAGGGTGAACGGCCGGATGAGGATGTTCGACAGAAGCTCGACGGGCACCAGCAGGGGCAGGATCCACCACGGCACGTCACCCGGGATCGACATGTTCTTGAAGTACCCGATCGGCCCCTGGTGGCTGATGCCGAGGTACATGTAGGTCAGCCAGACCATCGCGACAAGCGACCATGGGAACGAGATGCGTGCCGCCACGGGGAACTGCCCGAGCGGAATGATCTCCATCAGGTTCATCACCCAGATGAAAAAGAAGAGTGAGGTGAGGAACGGCAGGAACCGGTCACCCTTCTTGCCCATCATCTGGCGGAGAATCTGGTCACGGACGAACATCACACCAAGCTCGCCGAGGTTCTGCACGCCCCGCGGAACCAGCTTCGGCTTGGCGAACGCGGCCCAGAAGAAGGCGACAACGGCGAACGCGCAGATCAGCCCGAGCAACATGGGCTTGGTGAAGTGGAACGCGCCAATACTGAAGATCGGCTTGAAGTTGAAATCATCCAGCGACGGCGCCGGATAGCCGCACCCGGAAAAGATATGGCAACCGCCCACCGGGGCCGTCACAAGAACGTCACTCACAATCCACTCCCGAAGGCTCCTTCGACGTCGGCGGCTGACGCATGCCGCGGGCAGGGCCCGCCGTGGCGGGCAGGGCCTGCGCCAGATCGTGGCCGCGAATCAGGCCCTGCCGTAGCGGAGGACGACCAGGACGAGGCCCACGGCCAGCCCGGCCAGCAGACCGACCGGAACCAAGATCCCCTGATGCCCGGTCCACCGTGCGATCAGCCAGCCGAGGCCACCGTAGAAAAGCATGCCGCCGATCAGATAGCTGGTGATGGCCCAGCCTGCGTCCTGCGTGCCGCCCGGCTTGCCCGGCGTGCGCCACCCGCGCTCGCGCGGTGTGGCGGCCTGATCGGCGCGCGGCTGCTGCGAACCCGGCGGCTGCTGTGGACCCTGCTGCTGCGAACTCTGCTGCTGCGAATTCGGCGCGGTGCTGGCCGTTCCCGTGGCCGGTGGCCAGGCGTTCCCGTGTTCCCCCGGCGGAACCTGCGATTCCGGCGCACGGTCCTTCCCCATCATGTCGCGGCCCATGATAACAGGGCAGGAAGCAGCCGAAAGAGCCGGCCCACACGCCCGTCGGCGCGTCCATGGTTACAGCTCCCCGCTGACGTGGCCCGGCTCGGGCACGGTGTCTTCCGTCCCCTGCCCAGGCCCGCTTTCCGGGACGACGTAAGGCATCCGGCTGCTCGCGACGGTGAAGACCTCGCCGCCGGTCCACACCAGGATGCAGATGATCGCGGTGATCCCGAAGAACCGGGTATTGAACAGGGTCGTGCCACTGAAAGCGGCGATCAGCCCGAGCAGAATGAGGATCTTCGCCGCGAAGGTGCCGAGTGCCGTCGCCATCATCGCGGACGGGACCCCAGCGCCCGGCGAAGCTGACCGCACCACGCTCGCGGTGAAAAACGCCCCGACCAGGATCACACCGAAGACGGCGCCGAGTGCGCCCTTGCCACCATCGGTGACGCCGCCCACGGCGATCAGGATCACGCCCACGATCGCCGTGGCCATGGCGGATCGGATGAGGATCCGGGCGTCATTGGCCAGCATCTTCGCGGCTCCGGGTTTCGTGGGTCTGGCTCGTGGGTCGCGGTTGGTGGGGTATGCCTTGACACTGCCGTCAGGTGCGGGCTAGTGCGGTGGGCGGCTGTTCGTGAAAGGTATCACAAGCTCTTGGTAAGACCTTTGCCTGAGGTACCCGTGCGCTCCCCCAGCGGCGGTCGCCGCCCGGTGCCGGCGCACGGCGCATCGGCGCCGGGCGTGACCGTTGACGTGGGTAGGGGGACGGGCGTCGCCAGGCACCGGAAAACCGTCATCTTGCTGCGAGAACTCGTCCGTGGCATGGATCCCGACAGCGCGGTGGAGATCGTGGCGGTTGCCTGGTCGCCTGCTGGGCAGGCCGCGGCGACGAAATGTCCGCTGTCGGCGGCTCGCCAGCGGTGCCAGCACCGTGCCGGGTGCATTGCCCGCTGGGACAATGTCCCGCTGACGGCGGAAACCCGCTCTCCCGTGGCAGGCTGATCCCGGTGCAGTCCCCGGTTCGCGAAGACTCACGTGATCGTGCGGCATGACGCCGCCGGGGCGCGCCTGGTCGGCCTGATGGCGCCCATCGGCGGGCCTGCGCGATCGTAGCCACGGCATCGAGACGAGCAGCAGCGCCACCATTCCGCCGACCGTCGCTACGGAAAGCACCGCGAGCGCCGAGCCGACGATCGACAACATCACCACGGTGAAGGCGAAAAGCGCCGCCCACAGGTACAGGATCAGGACGCTCAGCCGGTGCGAATGACCGATGTTCAGCATCCGGTGATGCAGGTGGCCGCGGTCCGCCGCGAATAGCGACATACCCGCCCTGGCCCGCCTGATCACCGCGAGCACAGATCCAGATACGGGATCACCAGGATCGCCAACGGGAATCAGCAGCGGCAGGACCAGCGGGAACCGGTTGATCTGCTGAAGCGTCGCGGGGTCCAGATTGGCGGTGCTCGAGATCGTCGCATAGGCGAGCACGAGCCCGATCAGCATGGCCCCGGTATCGCCCATGAAGATCCGGGCCGGGTAGAAGTTGTGTGGCAGGAACCCGAGGCACATTCCGGCGAGCATCGCCGACACCAGGGCTGGCAAGGTCTGGTGCGGCAACCCGACGACGCGGGTGAGCTCATAGGAGTAGATGAAGAACGCGAACGCGGCGATTCCCACGACGCCCGCCGCCAGCCCGTCGAGGCCGTCGATGAAGTTGACCGCGTTGATGGTCACCACGACGAGCAGGATGGTGAGCAGCGACGCCCTGCCGCGGCGACAGCGAGAGCACGCTGCCCCTGGGCAGCGGCACCCAGTCCAGTTCGACACCGCCCCAGACGAGGATCCCGCTCGGCGGCCACCTGGGCAGCGAGCTTGCTGGTAGCGCTCATCCCCCAGCGGTCGTCCACGAATCCGGTAGCGACGATCAGCCCGCCCGCAAGCAGCAGGCTGCCCGGTGCGCTGAGGCTTCCCGGGGACGTTGAGGTTGCTCGCGAACACGGCCTTCATGTGCGTCAGCTGACTCGCCACAAGCAGCGCCGCGGCGAGCCCGCCGTACATGGCCAGCCCGCCAAGCCGCGGCGTCGGCACCGCATGGACGTCGCGGTCGCGGACCTCGGGCAACGCCCTCGACCGCGATCGCGAACCGGCGCACCAGCGGGGTCAGCAGGTAGGTCATCGCAGCCGCAACAAGAAGCGTGAGCAGGTACTCGCGCACAATGACAGCCTACGCGCCCAGCGATCAGGCCGGGCCCAACGAGCAACGCACGTCGGCGGGGGGTCCAACGGTATTGCAGGCCCAACGGCGCCGGAAGAAAAATCACAAACAACTCGAACGTCATTCGCGTGTGAATTCTGTGCATCCGGAGGAGCCGGGTCGTCGCTCGGTGATGCTCCGTGCTCTCGGTGCCGCCGTCTGAGCCGTCTGCGCTGCCGTCCTCGCTGTTCTCGGGGTTCGTCTGCCGTGCTCTCTACTGATCGGTGCCACGGTGCGCAGCCGTTCGGGAGAAATGGCACCCGCACGCAGCAACCTCGGCACCGTGCCGGTCAGATCCACGATCGAGGACGGCACCCCGCCCGTTCGCAGCCCGCCGTCCAGATACACCGCGACCGAATCGCCAAGCTGCGCCTGCGCCTGCTGCCACCGTCATCGCGGGCGGCTGCTCCGGATTTGTTCGCGCTGCTCACCGCCATCGGGCCGGTCCGCTTCAGCAACTCGAGGGCGACGGGATGCAGTGGCATCCTGATCGCGACCGTACCCTTCGCGTCGCCCAGATCCCAGCTGAGCGTGCGGCTGGCATGGCAGACGAGAGTCAGCGCGCCCGGCCAGAACTCGTCGATCAGATCCTGACCGTGCATGCCCAGGTCTTCGATGAGGGCCGCCGCGGCGCGCACCGATCCGACAAGCACGGGCGAGGGCATGTGCCTGCCCCGGCCCTTCGCAGTCAGCATCGCGGTCACGGCCGCAGGCATGAACGCATCCGCGCCAATCCCGTAGACGGTATCGGTGGGCAGCACGACAAGCTCGCCGCGGCCCGACCGCCGCGGCCGCTTCCTCGATGCCCGCAGCGCGCTGCGCCGCGTCGGTGCAGTCGAATCAGGCGAATCGCTGTGGCTCACAGCGGCCCATCCTGCCATGCGGCGGGGACCTGTTCGCGGCGTGGTTCGCGGCGACGGGTACAGTCGTCTTCCGCGGCCGCAAGGCGGGCGGTCACGAACCGGTCGCGGCCAGCCAGGTCCTTGTGGTTGCGCGTGTCACGCCAGCCTGCGGTCTCAGGAAACGTCCAGTAGACCGCGGCGCCCTGCGGCGAGCCGTGCTCGACCGCGACCAGACCGCCGGGCCGCAGCAGCCGGGCGGCCGTGCGTTCAAGCTTTCTGATGGTGTCAAGGCCGTCATGTCCGCCCCACAGTGCCGCTGGCGGGTCGTACTCGCCGACCTCGGGCGGCACTCCGGCGCCGTCCGGGATGTAGGGCGGGTTGCTGATGACGAGATCGACGGCGCCGTCAAGCTCGGGCAGCGCGGTGGCGAGGTCGGCCAGGTGCAGTGCGACGCGCGGCGCCCGGGCCTGCCCCGATGTTGCGCTCGGCCCAGGCATGCGCCATCGGCTGCGCTTCGACCGCGTGCACCCATGCCCGCGGGACCTCCTGCGCGATGGCGAGCGCGATCGCTCCGGAGCCTGTGCCGAGGTCCACCACCGTCGGATCGGCCGCGTCCATCGCGCGAAGCTGGTCGATCGCCCAGCCCGTCATCACCTCGGTCTCCGGGCGTGGCACGAACACGCCGGGGCCGACCTCGAGCTCCAGGTACCTGAAATACGCCCGCCCGGTGATGTGCTGCAGCGGCTCGCGGGCCTCGCGGCGAGCCACATCGACCCAGAACACCGCGTCGAACTCGGCATCAGGGACCATGTGCAGCTGCCGCGCGCAACTCCGTGGACGTGCGCGGCGATCTGCTCCGCGTCACCCCTGGGTGAGTCCACACCCGCAGCGGCCAGGCGCTGCGCGGCCCGGGTGACCTCGTCGAGCAGCATGCTCACTGCCGCACTCCATTATCCCGGCCCGCTGGGCGGGCCGCCGGTCTGGTCTGCCTGGCCCGCCGCGCCGATCCGTGCCTCCAGGTCGGCGTCGGCGAGCGCCTGGATGACACCATCCAGGTCGCCGTCGATCACCTGGTCGAGGTTGTACGCCTTGTAGCCAACCCGGTGATCGGAGATGCGGTTCTCAGGGAAGTTGTACGTGCGGACCCGTTCTGAGCGGTCTACTGTGCGCACCTGGCTGCGGCGTTCGGCCGCTGCCTGCGCGTCCGCCTCCTGCTGTGCCTCGGCGAGCAGCCGGGCGCGAAGGATGCGCATCGCCTGTTCCTTGTTCTGCAGCTGGCTCTTCTCGTTCTGGCAGGAGACGACGATTCCGGTGGGGCCGTGCGTGATGCGGACCGCGGAGTCGGTGGTGTTCACGCTCTGCCCGCCGGGGCCCGATGAGCGGAACACGTCGATCCGAAGGTCGTTCGGGTCGATCTGGACCTCCACGTCGTCGGCCTCGGGCAGCACGAGTACGCCAGCCGCCGACGTGTGAATCCGGCCCTGTGACTCGGTGACAGGTACCCGCTGAACGCGGTGCACGCCGCCTTCATGCTTGAGCCGCGCCCAGACGCCGTCCGCGCCAGGCCCGCCGGCCGCCAGGCTCGCGGCGGCTGAGACTGCCGCGGCCGCGCGGCGGCCAGCCTTGACCGCGACCGTAACGTCCTTGTAGCCACCGAGATCGGAAGGTGTGGCGTCAAGGACCTCTGTCTGCCAGCCGCGGCGCTGTGCGTAGCGCAGGTACATGCGCAGCAGGTCACCGGCGAAGAGCGCGGATTCCTCGCCGCCCTCGCCTGCCTTCACTTCGAGGATGACATCTTTGCCGTCGGCCGGATCGCGGGCCACGAGCAGCCGCTGGAGCCTTTCCTCAAGTTCCGCCCTGCCGCAGGTCAAGCTGATCTGCCTCGGCCGCGAAGGAGGGATCCTCGGCACCCAGTTCCCTGGCGGCCTCGCCGTCAGCGACCGTCCGGTGCCACTCCTGGTAGGCCTGCACCACCTGGGTCAGCTCCGCGTAACGGCGGCCGAGCGCGCGGGCCTTCGCCTGATCGGTGTGCACGGCGGGATCAGCGAGCTCGCGCCCTAGGCGCTCGTACTCACTCACCAGCTCGCTGAGCTGGTCGAACACGGTTCCTCCGGTTGCGGTTGTCAGTCATTCACCGCCGTTTGGCGGCGGGCTTGTCATCCGTTCACCACTCGGCGGCGGCTGTGCGGCGGCTTGTGGCCGGCGGCTTGTCCGGCTGGAACCATTCCGTTCGCGGGCTGGACGTCCCAGCCAGGGAACACGCTGTTGGCGGGCTGGAAGTCCCAGCCCGCGATCACGCCGTTCGTGGGCTGCGCGTCCCAGCCAGGACCGCGCAGCCCGTCGACTCCCCAGATCTGTGCGCATCGTCCGCGGCGCCGGTGACACCGCCGCGCGCCACGCCTATCGCGTGACCGCTCACCGGCCGATTGCGTGACCGCTGCTCACCGGCTGCCCGTTGAGCGGCGCCGCCCGCCGATCGCGTACCTGCCGGCTACTTGGTGCCGGTGGTCTTCTTGCCGAACCGCCGCTCGAACCTGGCGACGCGGCCGCCGGTGTCGAGGATCTTCTGCTTGCCCGTGTAGAACGGGTGGCAGTTCGAGCAGATATCCGCGTGGATCACGCCATTCTTGGCCGTGCTCCGCGTGGTGAAAGTGTTGCCACAGGTGCAGGTCACCGTGGTGACCACGTACTCAGGATGAATATCGTTCTTCACTTCAGGACTCCTGGTTTCTGGCGGTCGCCGGGTCGCCGTGGCCGCATGTCGCATAACTGCGACTGCTGCGGCGCAGGCGTGAACCGGTACCGCGATATTTCGGCTTACCAGTCTGCCAGAGGGTGAAACGTCGCGCGGGCTGCTGTGATTCCCACCCTCCGGCGCTTGGCTACGAGCTGATCGTTGTCTTCTGGACCTGGAGCAGGAACTCGGCGTTGCTCTTGGTCTCCCGCATCTTCTCGAGCAGCAGCTCGAGCGCCTGCTGGACGTCGAGAGCGTGCAGCACACGCCGTAGCTGCCACACGACCTTGAGCTCCTCGGGCGACATGAGGATCTCTTCCTTGCGGGTGCCCGAGGCGTCCACGTCCACCGCGGGGAAGACCCGCCGGTCGGCAAGCTCGCGGCGCAGCCGCAGCTCCATGTTGCCGGTGCCCTTGAACTCCTCGAAGATGACCTCATCCATCCGGGAACCGGTTTCGATGAGCGCCGTCGCCAGGATGGTCAGCGAGCCGCCATTCTCGATGTTGCGCGCCGCGCCGAAGAACCGCTTCGGCGGGTACAGCGCGGTGGAATCCACACCACCGGACAGAATCCGGCCGCTCGCAGGCGCCGCCAGGTTGTACGCGCGGCCAAGCCTGGTGATGGAGTCGAGCAGCACAACCACGTCGTGGCCCATCTCGACCAGCCGCTTCGCGCGCTCGATGGCAAGCTCGGCGACCGTGGTGTGGTCCTCGGCCGGCCGGTCGAAGGTGGAATGGATCACCTCACCCTTCACCGAACGCTGCATGTCGGTGACCTCCTCAGGGCGCTCGTCCACGAGCACGACCATGAGGTGGCATTCGGGGTTGTTCTTGGTGATCGCGTTCGCGATCGCTTGCAGGATCATCGTTTTGCCCGCCTTGGGCGGTGACACGATCAGGCCGCGCTGGCCCTTTCCTATCGGGCTGACGAGATCGATGATCCGCGTGGTGAGGCCGAGCGGGTCGGTCTCCAGGCGAAGCCGGTCCTGCGGGTAGAGCGGAACGAGCTTGCTGAAGTCGGGGCGCCCACGCGACTGCTCGGGGTCGAGGCCGTTGACCTTGTCAAGCCGGACAAGGGCGTTGAACTTCTCCCTGCGCTCGCCCTCACGTGGCTGGCGCACGGCGCCCTCGATCACATCGCCCTTGCGCAGCCCGTACTTGCGGACCTGGGAGAGCGACACGTAGACGTCGCTCGCCCCCGGCAGGTACCCGGACGTGCGCACGAACGCGTAGTTGTCCAGGACGTCGAGAATGCCCGCGATCGGGATGAGCACGTCATCCTCTGCGACCACCGGCTCACCGTCCGGCCTGTCACGGCGGTTGCGGTTGCGGTTGCGGAAGCGGTCGCGGTCCCTGCGGCGGCGGCCCTGGCCGTCGCCGTCGTCGTCGGGCCTGGCAGCCTGCTGGTCACCGCCGCGGCTCGCCGCGGCGGCGTTCTGGTCGCGGCCCTGCTGGTCGCGGCCCTGCTGATCGCGGCCCTGCTGGTCGCGGCCCTGGTCCCGGCCCTGCTGATCGCGCCGCTGGGTGTCGTCCCGCCGGTTGTTGGTGCGGCGCCTGCGGTCGCCGCGCTGCTCGTCGGCATGCTGATCATCACCGGGTGGCGCATCAGCGTCGGCCGTTTCGGCGGACCGCGTGTCGCCGCCCTGCTCGACGGTGCCTGGCTGGCCGGAGCCTGCCTGGCCGGTCCCTGCCTGGCCGGAGCCCGCTGCGGGCGCTTCCGCCTGCGCGCCGCTGAACGATGTGGCGGCGACGGGCGCCTGAGGTGCCTCGGTCTGCCCGGTGAAACCGGCCCGCTCCCCACCCGAGCGTTGCCGGTCAAAGCTGAGCTGTTCACCCCCGGCGCCTGCGTCGGCACCGTGGTCAGCAGACGTTGATCTATCTGGTTGCATAGCGTCCTGCTCATCGGGGCGGGAATCGCCGGCTCCCGCGGGCGAGCCCCGCTTGGCTGAGTTTGAATCGGTAGCGCCGCGGCGGGAGCCGGGCGGCGCGTAGCTGGCACTGGCCGCGGCCGGTGCCACAACTGAACTCCCCTGATCCAGGCCCCTCCCATCGGTGCCGGGCTCGTCCAAGATCGCCCGCGCCTGGATCGCTTCAATGAGCTGGCTCTTGCGCATGCGCCCCGTCCCGCTGATGCCAAGGGACTGGGCGAGCTGCTGCAGCTCGGGCAGCAGCATCGACGACAAACCGGTACCGGACCGCCGCCGCGGCCTGGCCGCCGTGGCAGGCGCTGCGCCCGGAACCTCGTCGGGGTTTCCGGCCGCAGCGGGGGTCGCATCAGGCATATCTGCCGGGCCGGTGAGGAGTTCGGTGGTGTCGCTCACAAAGCGTCCTTCCCAGGGAGCGGGTTCCGGTCACTCGTGCGACCGGTCGACCCGGTGGTGCGGTACGGCCGGCATCCCCGGCCGCCTTCTGTGCCCGTGATGTCGAAGACGCCCTTCCATACGGCGGCGAGTGCGACCTGCCGCCACGTGCGTAAGGACCCCATCCGCGGCTACCGCGGAAGAATCCGGGTACGGCCAGATGATCGGGGAGGTTTGCTCGGTCAGATCCCCCAGGCCTGCCCCACTCACCACGCCGCGTCCGTGACGCGATGGTCGCGGATAGGGCCCAGTATTATGGTTTACGTGCGGAGGCCACCCCCACGGCGCGACGACCCTGCCGGCCGGGCAAGATCACGGAAGTCTGGGGCCTTTTGCCCGCTGCAATGAGAGGGGCATGCGATGACGATCGAACTAACCGACGAGCAGGTGGGGGACTTGCGGGAGCTCCTGCGGGGAACGCTCAGCGACCTCAGCTCAGAGATCGCGGCGACGGACAACCCCACCTTCCGCGACGGGCTGCGCGCTCGGCGTGTCTTGCTCGAGGGGGCGCTGACGCAGCTGGATCCGGAGGCGGGCGTCGAAGGAACCTGATTTTCCTTTGGCACAACTGCGCACACTCTGAGCGACTTCGTGGATCAGAGGTGACCTTGAGCACTTTTCGGTGGGGACTTTGGTCTCTATTCATCCGAGAGGCCCAACCACAATGCTTGAGGGAGGGGTGTTCCCGATGTCAGACGCATCAGACGCAGGTGAGAATTTGAGGACCGTCGATACCATGAGCGGCTCAGACGCTCTGCTGTGGACGATCAGTGCCGATCCCGTGATGCGACCGACCATCGTGGCGATGATGGTCTTGGATGGGAAGCCTGAGTGGGCAGAGGTCCGGGCGCGAGTCACGGAGCTCACCGAGGCGGTCCCCCGCCTGCGTTCACGTGCCGTGACCCGAGCCCCGGGCCGAGGACGACCCCAGTTCGTGATCGACGAGAACTTCGCCTTGGACATGCATCTCCGCCGCATTCGGCTGCCTGAACACGGGATTCGACGGGACGTCTTCGACATGGCCCAGACGATGGCCACGAGCGGGTTCGACGCTGCGCTGCCACTCTGGGAAGCAGTCCTCGTCGAGGAATCGGACGCCGACCGTGCCGTCCTCGTCATGAAAGTCCATCACGCCCTCATCGACGGCGTGGGCGGCCTTGCCGTGCTTGCGCGACTCTTCGACCCCATCCCTCCGGTGTCGAACCCGGGCGAAGTAGCGCTGCCGGCATCAGCAGGTCCGGATCGCCGGCCACGGCACTCTGCCTCTGGCCGAGTGCCGGGTCTTGCCTGTGCGGTGCGGCTCGTTGGCGATGCGCTCAACATGGTGACGCATCCCGTGCGCTCAGTCGGCCAAGTGATCGCCGTTGGCGGCTCCGTTGGTCGCCTGATGGCTCCTGCGAGGAAGCCGATGTCACCGATCATGACTGGGCGCAGCTTCCGACGCCACGTCGAGATCCTCGACCTCGACCTCACGACCCTCAAGCGCGCAGCCAAGGCCTGGGGTGGCACGCTAAATGATCTGTTCGTCACCTCCGTCGTGCGCGGCCTCACTCTGTACCATGAGCAGCACGGCGTCGCGGCGCCGGGATTTCCGCGTCCTCATGCCGGTGAATGTGCGTGACACCGCCGATAGCGAAGCCGGCAACCACTTCGTGCCCGCCCGATTCGTCATCCCCGTCCACAGCGACATCGCTGACAGCGTGGCAGAGGTCAGACGGAGCGCCGAGCAGTGGAAGCACGCGCCGGGTCTCGCCATAAGCGATAGCCTCGCCACCGGGTTGAGCGCGTTGCCGGCCGGGCTGGCCCGCGGCCTTTGGAGTTCGATGCTTATGGGCGACGACCTCTGCATAACGAACATCCCGGGGCCTCCATTGCAGCCCTTCCTGGCGGGAGTTGCGGTCGAAGGCATCTACGCCGTCACTCCGCCATCGGGGGCCGCCCTCAGCGTGTCACTGGTGTCCACGGCGGAACGGGCCTGTGTGACCATCACAACAGACATCGCGGCTGTTGACGACGGTGCGAAGCTCGCCGGCTGCATCGAGGACGGATTCTCCGAAGTCTGCTCTGCCAGTCCACCCGGCCCCCCACGGTCGACATGAGGGGCTCAGTCGACCTTCTGACGGAGCTTGATGCTTCGTTCCTTTACATGGAATCCCCACAGACACCCATGCACATGGGCTCCATCGGGATCTTCGAGAGCAGCCCATTGCACGACTCCCGCGGACGCCTCCGGCTCGACGCGGTGCGGGCCCATGTGCAGGGCCGGCTGTATCTGGTGCCGAAGCTGCGAAAGCTCGTCCGACTCCCGCTGCTCGGAGAGTCTGCACCGGTCTGGGTGGACGACCCCGAGTTCGACATCTCCAACCACGTGCGTCAGGCGGCGGTGCCCGAGCCCGGCGACGAAGCGCAGCTGTTAGAACTCTGTGCCCGACTGATGTCGTCCCCGCTGGATCGCGACCGCCCTCTATGGGAAATCTGGCTCATCGACGGACTCGCGGACGGACGCGTCGCAGTGCTCGAGATGATCCACCACTGCTTGGCCGATGGACTGGCCGGTGTCGAACTCGCTAGCGTCCTGCTCGACCTCGAGGCCCGTCATCGGGACGATCCGCACAACATGGACGCGTGGACGCCCGCTCCTGCACCCCGAAGGGCGACCCTGGTCGCCGACGCACTGGCCCAATTCGGCGGGGTCGTGTCGATGCTGGCGGCGGACGCATGGCATGCCGCATGGCACCCCTCCCGAACGGGTCGCGTGCTCTCACGCTACGTATCAGCATTCCAAGACCTGCTGTCCCCGATACCCGTAGCTCCGCGTCTGTCGCTGAACGCTGCCATCGGGTTCGATCGACGGGCCATCGTCGTCCGCGAGCGAATGGACGATCTTCGCCGAGCCCAGCGCCTCTTCGGCGTGACACTGAATGACCTGCTGCTGACAGCGGTGGCTGCCGGCGTACACGATCTGCTCTCGGCCAGAGGCGAGGTTATGGAGGACCGCCAGTTGCAAGTACTCGTCCCGGTCGGCTCAGATCATCACGACGACCACCGGCTGGGCAACGAGGTCTCGGCAATGTTCGTGCGGCTTCCGATCAGTGCCGCCGCGCCTGCGGAGCGGCTCCGCGAAGTCGCCGCGGTGGAACGGTCGCACAAGGAGCGCGGCCAGGCGCGAGCGACGAACCTCCTATTGTCCTCCCTCAACTCCTTACCACCAGCGGCGGTCTCGGCAGCCAGCCACCTCGTGCACCATCAGCCCTTCGTCAACTTGGTCGTGACCAACGTGCCGGGGCCAGACATTCCGCTCTACCTGCTGGGGGCGCGCATGCTTGAAGTCATACCCCTCGTGCCGCTCGGGGGCAACCTGAGCGTCGGTGTCGCGGCAATCTCCTACAACGGCTCACTCACCATCGGCATTCTCGCCGACCCGGACGCCTGCCCAGATGCGGACGTGCTCAGCGCGGGAATCGAATCGGTGCTTCGCCGAGCTCATGGGCTCCGGCGACCGCAGCCCCTTACGCAGGTGCAGGGTTAGCGATTCTGGCTGCAATTCAGCCCTCTACCATCGAGACAAACCTCCACGCTCGGGGTGGTTGGGCCGACGGTGCCCAGATTCCACTGCAAGCTAACGAGGACCTTCTCCCGTTGTCACTCGGCCCAATCTCATACGGGAATGCTGTGACCAGGTCGCTCAGGAATGACCGAGCTGCCCTTAGCTATCAAGGTTGACTGAGATGGTGGCGATCACCGCACACAGTGGTGGCCAATTGCCCTCGCCCCAGCTGTTCAGTTGACGCAACAAGGCTGTCTTCTTGCGCTGATGACCTGACATGCGGCGCAGAATGCCATCGAGGACGACGATGGCCATATCGAGGTGAGGCCCCTTGTTCAGCATCACGCACTCGGCACGTTGCGCCATGGCTGCGTCTGTCACCTCGGCGCGGGAGGGATTGCCAGTGCGAGCTAGGTGATCGAGCACCTCCGTCGCCCAGATCACAGGCAGGTGCGCGGCCTCGCACAACCACAGGATCTCTTCTTGGAGCTCCGCCAACCGCTCGTATCCGACCTCGACGGCGAGATCGCCGCGGGCAATCATCACGCCAACGCGCGGCGACCGCATGGCGTGCAAGAGGATCTCGGGCAACCGGGCGAAGGCTGCAGCGGTTTCGATCTTCAGAATGAGGGCGCAGTCCTCCGCCCCAACTCGACAGAGATATTGCCGCACGAGGTCGACATCGCGCTCATGACGGAGAAACGAGACGGCGATCATGTCCGCATAAGCAGCAGCGACTCGGAGAAGCGGCAAATCGGCGTCCGTCACGGCGTCCACGGGAAGACTGCTTTCGGGAATGTTGATACCCTTCTCTGCGCGTAGTTTTGTTCCGTGCGCAGCCGCGCGCTCGATTCGGATGAGGATCTCGCCAGGGTCAACGCTCTCGATGACGCCAATCAGCTTGCCGTCGTCGAGGACGACCTGCTGGCCTGGTTCTGCAACAGCGAATGCCGCAGACAACGTACAGCCAATGCGTGCCACCCCGGGCTGGCCGTGTCGCCATGGTTCCGCCGCCTCCAACGACTTGGTCAGTCGCAGGCGGTCGCCAACACATAACAGATGGTGTTGAGGAACAGGAGGAAGAGATCCCACCGTCGTCGACCAAGCGTCGCAACTGAGAGTGGAGCCCGTCTCGATGTAGGTCGTGTCCCAGGCCAGCGCGGTCGCCTGACCCCGGTCGCATTGGACAATGTTGAGGCACCGGTGCGAGCCCCTGGTATCGACGAGTTCGACCACGTCCCCCGGTTCGCGGCGGGCCAACCATGCAGGGTCGACAGAAAGGGCGGACGAAGCCTCGCTCGTAATCACCGGGGATCCGACGAGCCTCACTTGTGCGGGCACGACGGCTACCCCCCGCAGGTCCCGTTGAGGGTGCAGACGGACCACCTGCGGGCCCTCGACCAGGGGTCCGGTGCGCATCTTGGGGCCAGGCAGGTCCATAGAGATCCGGCACGGACGAGCGACCTCGTCTGCCGCCTTCCGAACGTTGCAGGACATGCGCACCCACGCTTCGGGGCCATCATGGGCGCCGTTGATCCGGGCGACATCCATCCCCAACGTGAGCAGCCGGCGAACAAATTCGTAGTTCGTGGCGGCTTCACTCGGAAGCGTCACCATGACTCGTGGAACCCTCCCGAGGGGCCGGGGCCCGAACAGAGCGTCGGTATTGCGGTCGAGCGCGTCTCGTCCGGCCTCAAAACTGAGTGACGAGGGCACGGGCACGCTGGTCGTTGTATCGAGAACCGCGCGCACGCTTTCGACGGTGGCCAGGACGTGTGGCTCGCAGCGGCCCAAAGACGACAAACCAAGCTGGCCGAGCTTCCGCTGCAGGGACCTTTCGTCACTTTGACGGAGCGCTAGGTAATGAGTGAGGTTCACGGCATCCGCCCGATGCTCCGGCTGGACCAAAGTGATGTCATCGGCATGGCTCGATTCCAGCCTCGACATCGCGCTCTCGAGCGTCGCGAGATCAGCGACGAGAGTCTTGCGTTCTGCGTCCAACGATGGACCTGTCGTCACTTTCCGCAGCCCCAGGGCCTGTACAGCGCGACAGGTTGGCCCACCTCCAGGCCGGTGACGTCTGAACCGAGTGCATGAACCCAGCCGACGTTCTCGTGTCCGAGGGTGAACGGAGGACCCCAGGGCAGCATGCCCCCTTCGTATTCGTGCATTGGACGGAGATCCGAAAGACACGCACCCGGATCCCCGACTCGAACGACCATCTGGACCAGGCCAGGTACCCGGTCGTCCACCTCGATCAAGACCGGATCGGCCTTCCACTCCCTGAGTCGCAGCGCACTCATCAGGTCGGTCTCCCTTTTGGCAAGCAAAGCCTTGACTGCGGATTTCCACCGGACTGATTTCATCGCCGAGGGCACCACGCGGCTGATCAGATCGTGCGGTGAACCTTGCCAGCCCGTTGCAGCGTCGGGTCGAAGACCACCTCGCTCAGGACGGGTGGAAGCAGGTAAGACGGCAGCCTCTCCGGGTAGAGCCCCCGCCGCCTACTCGACCAACGCTTCGTGGTCCTCATCGTTTCCCCTTTCGTCGCTTACGACTGACGACGAGGACCAGTTTGCGCCCACGGGCCACGGCAAAGGCAGGGACCAAGGTCACAAACATCGTCGGCTTGGCAAGGTGAGGGATTTGATCCATGAGCCCTAGCCACTCCCCTGGCTTGCCGTTCCGTGCGCCAGATTTCACTTCATTCTCCACCCAGTCCGTCGCTGGATACCATGAGTTCACAGAATCTGACGACTCACGCCGCCGGAGCCGAAGATGGTCCAGAGTTGGGACGTTGGTCACGACAGCGAAGGACCTTTGACCCTGACGACGAGCTGTGCAGGGACATTCACTATGAGTGATGGGTTGTCGCGTTGTTATCTTGGGCGGTGGCACGGTGGGAACGTTGACCGCCAATCGCTTGCGTTGGCCGCGGGCTATCCAACAGCGTGGAAACGGTTCGGCGGCGCGCTGACGAAGGAAACGATGTGACGACGCGGCGGGTGGTGATCGTGGGTGGCGTGGCCGGCGGCATGTCAACCGCAACCAGGTTGCGCCGTCTCGACGAGTCAGCAGCGATAACCGTCTTCGAGCGCTCGGGCCACGTCTCCTATGCCAATTGCGGACTGCCGTACTTCGTCGGAGGGGTCATCGAGGACGAGGATGACCTGCTTCTTCAGACGCCTGCGAGGCTCTTTGAGAGGTTCCGCCTCGATGTGCGGGTCGACACCGAGGTCGTGGCGATCGACGCCGGGGCCCACGAGGTCACCGTCCGCTCGACGCAGGACGGAGAGCATCGTCCCGGATCCCATACGACAAGCTCGTCCTGAGTCCCGGTGCGGCACCGGTGCGTCCTCCTATCCCGGGTTTCGACAGAGTTCGCAGCTTCCGAACGGTCGAGGACGCCGAGCGGTTGGCGGACGACGTGACGGATGGGCCGCGAACTGCCGTGGTCATCGGGGCCGGGTTCGTCGGACTCGAGACGGCCGAGAACCTGGCCCGCCGCGGGATCGCCGTGACGATCGTCGAAGCGGCCGACGCAGGTGCTGACGCCGCTCGACCCCGAACTGGCCGTTCTCGTTGCCGCCGAGCTCGTCAGCCACGGTATCGCCGTCGAGACGGGGGTCGCCGTCGCCCAGGTGAACGAGCGGGGCGTTGTCCTGGCCGACGGTCGGGAGATCGCCGGCACGCTCGTGGTCGGGGCCATCGGGGTGCGGCCTGACACCGGGCTGGCCAAGATGGCCGGCCTTGCCCTTGGCCCAAACGGAGGGATCGCCGTCGACGACAATGGCCGCACGAGTGACCGCGACATCTACGCCGTCGGCGACGCCGTGGAGAAGCATGACTCGGTCGGCGGCGGCTCGTCGCTCATCGCGTTGGCCAACATCGCCAATCGTCAGGGGCGGAGGGTGGCCGACGACATCTGTGGCCTCACGGTTCGCCCGACCCAGTCCCTCGGCACGGCGATCGTCAAGGTCTTCGAGGTGACCGCCGCCATGACCGGGTGGAACGAAGGGCGCCTTCGGGCAGCCGGGAAGACGGTTTCGGGCCATCCACTCCCATCCGATGAGCCATGCCACCTACTACCCGGGGGCTGAGCCGATGTCTCTCAAGCTCCTCTTCGACCCCGACGACGGCACCATCCTCGGGGCGCAGGCGGTCGGCGGTGCCGGGGTCGACAAGCGGATCGACGTCCTCGCCACTGCGATGGCGGCGGGCCTGCGGGCGGATGCGCTCGCTGACCTCGAGTTGGCGTATGCGCCGCCCTTCTCGTCGGCCAAGGATCCGGTCAACATGCTCGGGTACATGGCCGAGAACGTCCTCTCCGGAGAGTGCGACGTCGTGGAGCCCGACGAGCTCGACGACGTCCTCGCCATGGGCTGGACCCTCATCGATGTCCGCACTCCCGCGGAGCATGCCAAGGGGTCGATCCCCCACAGCATCAACCTTCCGCTCGACTCGCTACGTGAAGACATTGCAGGCGCTCGGCGATGGGCCATTCGTGGTCTATTGCGAGGTCGGTCAGCGCGGCCATACGGCGACATCGCTACTCCACGAGCTCGGGATTGAAGGCCCGCAACCTCGATGGGGGCTATCGGACGTGGCTCGCCGCCGACGCGGCCCGCGCTATGGAACCGCTCCGACTGATCACGCTCGCGAAATAGGCCCACGGATCCTCGCCGTCAGCGCCGTAGCATCGAGGAAGCACCCGAGATGTTCAGCCCACAGCTTCCAACCAGACCGGATAATTGGACCCTGCTTGAAACAGGACCACCGACCTGGAACTTTTGGAGCGGAAGACGGGATTCGAACCCCGACCCTCACCTTGGCAAGGTGTTTGAGATCGTCCACGGCGTCCAGGCCAGTCCTCTGAGCTGGCCTCCCGTCCACGGAATGTCCACCGAATCCGCCCGAATTCAACCCTGTTGTAGAGCGGTCTACTACGGGATACGGGCCCTTCATCCCGAGAGCGCCACAACTGCCAGAGGCAGAACAAGAATCGCACCAGCCAGCAGTCCAGAGGCCACGGCAGTCCTCTTGGAGTTCCGAGAAGACGAAAGCAGCCGGCTGACTCTTTGGGGCACATCCGAGCCAGCGGCCGAAAGCGCACACCGCGGGGCGCACCCAGACGCCGCCATGTCCACGAGTGCCCCAGCGAGTGTCAGCGGGTCGTACCGCCGGGCGGAGTAGTCGTCTGCCGACATCTCGAGCAATGTGGCGATCTCCCGGGGCGCAAGGCGAGCGTAGGGAATCCACCGGAAGAGATTCTTCAACCCGACCATCGGGAGCATCACGAGCCCGTGGCGCTCGTGGATATGACCTCGCTCATGTTCAATGACCGCGGCAATCTCCGTTGGGCCCGAGAGTCGCAGGGTCCCTTCGCTCAACACGATCCTCGGACGGACGCCCGGAACGCAGTACGCCACCGTTCTGGTGTCCGAGATGAGATCAGTTCCTGGGTAGGCAGCTGATCGATGTCCCACGAGGTCGAGAAGGCGGCGGTGCCTCGCCCTCGATCGGACAGTCCGTGTGATGAGGGCGCTGAAGATGACGACGAGCACAATGCCGAGGTCGGCCGCGAGGGTCAGGGCGAGCGCGTCGTAGAGGCCTAGGCCCTGGAGCGGGTGGCCGCTGAAGAGGCTGCCGACGAGCTCTCTCATGCCGCCGGCGAACCCGACCCGATAGCGCGCCACGGCCACGGAGAGTCCGGCTCCCATGCCGGCGACGATGGCACCGAGTCCGATGCATTGCCAGCAGAGCACCGCCGCACGGGGAGCTTGCGAAACCCAGGCAGCCTGCGAGAGCCACTTCGAGAAGGGGCCGAGCAGCACAACGGAGAGAACGGCGAGAAGCCCCGCCGCAACGAAGAGGTTCATTTGCCCTTCTCCTCGGGTGCCCCCGCAGCTTCACCGAGTGCTCGCCGCAGAATCTCCGCCTCATCGGGCGACACCGACTCGGCGAAACGGACGAGAACGGCACTTCTGTTCGCCGTCGCCTCACCGAGGGCGTCAATCATCAGTTCGGCTCGATAGGCCTCACGGGTGTCGGCGGCCGCGAATCGATGCGTCCGGCCGTCTGTGGTCCGCTCGACCAGGTTCTTTCGACGTAGGCGCTCGAGGATCGTGAGGACCGTCGTGTAGGCCCTGTCGGGCAAGTTGGTCCGCCACTTCCCGACCCGTCAGCGGCGCTGGGTCTCGGAGTCCCAAAGGACGTCCATCACCCTGCGTTCCAGCTCTCCCAGGCGCCTCATGGGCGTTCCTCCTGATCAGTTGCCGCCACAGCGTCCATCTTCACGGACCCCGTTCTACTACTACGTACCGTAGTTGTACTACTACGTTATGTAGTAGTACCTTTTCGCCTCGTGATCGCCGCTCTCTACGACGAGCCTCTGCCACCTCTCGCCGGCCACGAGTTCGTCTCGACGCAGTTCGACTTCGTCCCGGTGGCGATGATCCTGGTCGCCCTCGTTCTCTACCTCTGGGCCGTCAAGCGCAACAACGCCCTGCACCCTCGCCACCCGTGGTCGGTCGGCAAAACGATCGCCTGGCTCGGTGCGCTCCTCACGACTGGCGTGGCCATCTTCAGCTTCGTCGGCGTCTACGACGGCGAGCTGTTCTGGGACCACATGGTCCAGCACCTGATCCTGATCATGGTGGCCGCTCCCCTCTTCGCCATCGCCTCGCCTCTGGACCTGGCCTGGCGCTCGACCTCGGGCACCGCCCACCTCGTCGTCACCGAGGCCTTGCGCTCGCGGGTCGCCAAGCTCTTCGGCCATCCGGTCACGGCCTTCGTCCTCTATGCCGTGATCATCCCGGTGAGCCATCTGACCAGTTGGTACAACCTCACGCTCGAGCACGAGAGCGTCCACAACGCCGAGCACCTGGCGTTTCTGGTCGTCGGGTACCTGTTCTGGCGCCAGATCTTCGGAAGTGATCCCGAACAAGCTACCGCCTCCACCCCGCCCTGCAGTTCTTCTACCTGTTCCTGGCCATTCCGATCGACACCTTCACCGGCCTGTCGCTGGCAGGGGCGAACAAGGAACTCTTCCCCGCTTACTTCGCCACGCACCGGACCTGGGGCCCGTCCTATGTCACCGACCTCCACGTGGGGGGCGACATCATGTGGGTCGTCGGCGACACGTTGATGCTTTGGCCGATGATCCCGGTCGCACTGCGTTGGATGCACATGGACGAGCGCAAGGCGGTCCGTGTCGACCGCCAGCTGGATGCGGAGCGGGAAGCCGGCTCGAGTCCTGCCCCCGTTTCTTCTGGGCCGTGATTCCTTGGTCGAGGCGGACTCGTCGGGGGCGGTCGACCGCAGCGGCTTTCATGGTGTTCGTCGTTCTCGGAACCCTGCTGGCCGCGTGCGGAAGCTCAGGCGATCCGCCGGCTCCACCGGCCTCACAGGGCGTTGTCGTGAACCGGACCATACCGGATGTCCCGCTCGATCTCGAGCTCCGGGGACACCGACCTCACTCGCTGCCTACCGCGGCAAGGACATCGTGATGGCTCCGTTCCTCTCCCTCTGCCAGGACGAATGCCCGCTCGTCACCGGTGCGTTCATCGCCCTCCAACGCGACGTCCGTGCGGCGGGTCTGGGAAGCAAGGTGGTGTTCATGGAGATCACCGTGGATCCGGGGCGCGACACCCCCGCTCGCCTCGCCGCCTATTCCAAGGAGTTCGGTGCCGACTGGGTCCTGGCCACCGGTACGCCGGCCAACCTCGATGCACTGTGGAAGTTCCTCGGCGTCTCGGTGCAGATCGTCCCCGAGGAGCAGCCAGCCAAGATCGACTGGTACACCGGTACGCCGCTGACCTACGACGTGGACCACACCGACGGCTACTTCCTCATCGACTCCGCTGGCCACGAGCGCTTCAGCGATTCGAATCCGCCCGAATCTCGACGGGCACTTGGACAAGAGGTTGACGAGTCTGCTCAACGACGGCGGGCTGCAGAACCTCGACCACCAAGGCAATCCCAACTGGACCCTCTCCGATGCGCTGAGCGCCATCAGCTGGTTGGTGGGTCAGAACATCCCCGGCGTCGCGAGCACCTGATGGCGACCTGACGGCCTCCACCGCGACATCTGGGAGCGGAGTGACACCGTACGGCCTGGTGAGAGAACACCGACCTGGATGGATCGATGGGGGGAACGCGAAACATGGTTGACGCCACCGAAGCTTCGGGCACGAGCCGACGCGGGACTTCCGCCTCGTGCGGACACAGCGGGTCCTTCAGATCATCTTGGGACTCTTCTGGCTCCTCGACGCCGGCCTGCAGTTCCAGCCCTACATGTTCGGCAGCGGCTTCACCACGACCTACTTGCTGAACAACGCCCAGAACCAGCCCGACGTGATCCGGTGGATCATCACCAATGTCGGCAACTTCGTCGGGCCCCATGTCGCGGTCTGGAACACCTTCTTTGCGCTGATTCAGGTGGCCATCGGACTGGGGTTGCTGTTCCGCCGGACCGTGCGACCCGCCCTTGTCGTCTCGTTCTTCTGGGCATTCGGCGTCTGGTTCTTCGGGGAGGGGCTCGGCCTGATCTTCACCGGATCGGCGTCTGCCCTCACCGGCGCCCCGGGCTCGGTCTTCCTCTATGGACTGATTGGCCTGATGGCATGGCCGCGGTCAGCTCCCACCGAGGAGGGTGAGGAGACGGAGCCGAGCGTCGGCATCGCATCCTCGGCCGCCGGACAGGGCATCGGCGGGGCGGTGACTCCATTGCTGGTGTGGTGCGGGTACTGGTCGCTGGCGGCGATCCTGTTCCTCCTCCCCGACAACCGGACCCCGACGTCGGTGTCGAGTGCGATCACGGGCATGTCATCGGGCGAGCCGAGCGCCTACTCCCACTTTCTCAACAGCTTCGGCAACCATTTCGGCAGCGGCGGCGTGTGGACCACCTGGCTCCTGGCCATCGGATCCCTCGTCATCGGATTCGGGCCCCTCGTGTTCCGCCGACCGACTCCGTTCCTGGCCGCTGGTGGCTTGTTGGCGACGTTCTTCTGGGTGAGCGGCCAGGGTCTCGGCGGCATCTTTACGGGCTCGGGAACCGACCCCAACACCGGCCCGCTGATCGTGCTCCTGGCGCTGGCCATGGTGCCGGCCGTGCTGCCGGATACGACGTCTTGGCTTTCGCCGTTCTCGACCGCGCTCTTTCGATATCCCGTGTTGGTGCTGGGGAGCCTGGTGGCGCTGCTGGCGGGGCTCTTCCTCAGCGCCGCCTACCCGGTGGCCGCCCAGGAGTCGACCAGCACGGCCATGGCCGGCATGACCGGCATGTCCGGGGCGACCTCGGGTTCGGGCGGCGGGACTTCGACGACCGCCACCTGTACTCGAGGGAACAACGGGGCGCCGAGGACCGGGCTGGACGTCCAGAACACGCCGAACATGGTCATGGCTGGGCCGGGCACCAACATGAACATGAACGGGGCCGACGCCAGTGCGGCGGCTGGACTGAACACCACCAAATCGAACTGGCACTACACCGGTCCGGCATTGCCCGACGGCGGAGGCCCAGGAACTGTTGGCCGACGGCGGGAACGGTGCGGACAAGATCCACATGGCCAAATCGGGCTGCGCCAAGGAGCCGACCTTCTCCGAGCAGATCAGCGCAACCCAGTACGTCCAAGCCACCAGCCAGGCAGTGGCTCGTTACTCCACGCCAGCGGCGGCACAGGCCGCAGGGTACGAGCCGGTAAGTCCGACGGACTACCCGATCGTCTACTACGTGAATCCAACCATCGTGACGGCGAATCAATCCGCAGGACGCAGCCTCGATCCCTCTGCCGTCGATGGGCTCGTCTACGCGACGACACCCTCTGGAGAGCAGGTTCTTGTGCCGCGATGTACTTGCTTCCAGACACACTTACTCAATGATCCACCAATGCCCTACGGCTCGCTCGTCCAGTGGCACGAACGCACCGGTCTGTGTGTACCCGAGACCGGATCGCCGGCTGTCCCTCTTGCGATCTCCGGGTTCGCTCCGTGTGCGGCGGGTTCAACCACCGGACCGACTCCGTATATGACGATGGTGTGGCAGGTTCCTGTCGCCGGTGGACCACTTGCGATTCAACCGCCCGACATTCAGATCGTCGAAGCGGCGACGATGCAGACGAATCCCTTGAGCCTTGTCCCGTGATGGGCAACTGATGGGCGGTGATGGGCAGAAACAGTGAACTGAACCAGCGGGCGAGCTCGCATCGCCCCAGCTAGAGAGCGACATTCCGAGAGCGGAAGACGGGATTCGAACCCGCGACCCTCACCTCGGCAAGGTGGTCGGATTAGTCCAACTGGTTCTGTCCAGTTCGCTGCGATGCAACTGCGTCCACGCTTTGTCCATCTGGTCGGACTGGATTCGGTCGTGTAGTGGCGCGGTCTACTAACACCGCAGACCGACTCCGGGTGGACCGCCCATCGCCGATCTGGATCTCGAATAGACACCAGTCCAAGACTGATCAGGGTGACAGTCGCTCGATCCTCCAGTTCCCAGACTGAACGCTGTAGCGAAGCCGATCGTGCAGGCGGTCCGCTCCTTCTTCCCACAACTCGACGACATCAGGCAGGATCCGGTAACCGCCCCATCGAAGAGGGCGCGGTGGCCCCGAGTCACCGGGAAACGCTTCGGCCAGCTTGGTCACCTCCTCTTCGAGCACCGCTCGAGTCACGATTACCTGGCTCTGATGGCTTGCGACTGCGCTACGACGAGAACCTGGCGGCCGCGATTGCCAGTAGGCGTCCGACAACGAGGCTTCGACCACCTCCACTGCGCCCGTCACCCGGACCTGTCGGTGCACCGGGCTTGAACCAATGGAAGAGGGCAGCGGCAAATGGATTTGCCTCCAACTCCTGGCCCTTGCCGCTTTCCTGGTCGGTGTAGAAGACGAGGCCTCGGTGATCGATTCCTCGCAGGAGGACCATTCTGGAGGACGGGCGCCCCTCGGTCGTGGCTGTGGCAACGGCCATCGCCTCGGGCATGGATTCGCCGGCTGCCCGCGCAGCCGCGAGCCACGAGGACAACTGAGTCATCGGGTCCGGATCGACGGACGCTTCCTCCACCGCCACAGTCTTGCTCGTTCGGGGATCCGATTCCTCGCCCCCGAGCCGGTCCCGGCGTGCTCAACGAGGGCGCACTGCCGGAGCAAGTTTGTGTGTCCAGAAAGTGAGCGTCGTCCTCCCCGATGACGAACGCAGTGGCCGAGGTCCTTGAATCAGGTCTCGGTCGCCGACTCGAGTTCGGCCAAAAGGTCCCTGGTTTCAGCGAGGGACGACGTGAGGATCTTCTTCGCCACGTCGAGGAGTTCGAAGATCATGGGGTTGCTGACCGAGTAGACGACCGTCGCGCCGTCTTTGCGGGATTGCACGAGATTGGCTCGCCGCATGATCCCAAGCTGTTGGGACAGGTGGGAGGCTTCGATGCCGACCTCAGGAATCAGCTCTCCAACGGTCCGGTCGCCGTCTCGGAGAAGCTCGAGGACCCTGATCCGCGCTGGGTGGGCGAGAGTCTTAAAGAACTCTGCTTTCACCTGATAGATCGGCATGGAAGCCACGGGGTTGTCTCCTTCTCCAGTCCAGTGCCTGCGGTCCGTTCCTCTTGGCCTGCGGTCCTTGCCTCAGACACCCTAACTGATTGATCAATCGATTCGTCAGATTGACAACTGATGTATTTATCGATTGATGTATATGTCAATTATGCGGCTCAGAGCAATCGGTAGGCGACTTCGGGCCCGCCCGATGGAGATCGGGGATCCCGACCGCGGCCGTCCCGCGGTCGCAGCTGCGGCCGATCGGCTCCGCGGATCGCTACAGCTCCGGCACGTGGACGCAGGTTCGTGCAACGGCTGCGAGATCGAGATCTCGTCGATCTTCTCCCCCACCTACGACGCCGAGCGATTCGGCATCCGGCTCGAAGCCTCTCCCCGCCACTGCGACGGGCTGCTCGTGACCGGCCCCGTCACCCACAACATGGCGGGCCCCTTGCGCAAGACCTTCGAGGCCGTACCCCAGCCACGAGTCGTGGTGGCGGTGGGCGACTGCGCACGCGACTGCGGGGTGTTCCGAGGTGCCTACGGCGTCGAGGGTGCGGTGGGCGACGTGGTGCCCGTCGACCTCGAGATCCCCGGCTGCCCCCCGGACCCGGCCACCATCGTGCGCGCCCTGCGGGGACTGGCCGGGACGTGACCGCAGCGCTGCTCGTCGGCACCGTGCTGACCGGGCTGGCCGCGTCACTGATCGGGGCCGCCGCCCCCGCGCGGTTCCGCATCGGCCTGTCGACGGCACTCACCATCGCGGCTTGCGTCCTCGGCCTCGTCGTCGGCGCCGACGTCCTGCACTCGGGTCACCCCGCCGTCGTGCACACGGCCGCCCTGATGCCGCTCTCGGGGTTCTCCCTTGCCCTCGACCGCTTCGGAGCTCTCTTCGTCGTGATCACCGCCGTCGTCGGCATCTGCGCCATGGTGTTCCGCTTCGGGTACGAAGGCCACGGTCTGGCCAGCCGGACGGCATCGTGCATCCTCCCGCTGTTCGTGACCAGCCTGCTGTTGGTCCCGGCCGCCTCAAACGTGACCACCTTCTTGTTCTTCTGGGAGCTGATGGCGATCACCTCGCTCCTGCTCGTCCTGGCCGACCACGCACGACGCGGCGAGGTGCAGGCGGCCGGGCAGTGGTACGCGGTGATGACGCAATTCGGTGCGGCCGCACTGATCCTCGGCCTGGTGCTGTTGGCCACGCGCTCGGGGAGTCAGTCCTTCGCCGTCATCGCCCTCCGCTCCGCACACCTGCCGGCCTGGGTGCGCAGCACAGCGTTCGTGCTCGCGGTCGTGGGCTTCGGCTCGAAGGCCGGCGCCGTGCCCCTGCACGTGTGGCTGCCCCGCGCCCACCCTGAGGCGCCGGGACCTGTGTCCGCCCTGATGTCGGCGGCCATGGTGAACCTCGGGGTCTACGGCATCGTCCGGGTCGGCATGGGCCTGCTCTCGGGAGGGCCGGCGTGGTGGTGGCTGCTCGTGATGGGCCTCGGCGCTCTCTCGGCCATGTTCGGATCGCTGCACTCGGCCACAAGTAAGGACCTCAAGCGGCTGCTCGCCTATTCGACAACCGACAACGTCGGCCTGATGCTGCTCGGTGTCGGCGCCTCGGGCCTCTTCGCCGCCACCGGACATCGGGCTCTCGCCCTCGTGGCGCTGGTGGCCGCGCTGCTCCACGTCGTGTTCCACGCCGTGTTCAAGGGCTCGCTGTTCCTCTCCGCCGGTTCGGTCCACCAGGCCGCCGGGTCGACTGACCTCGACGGGCTCGGGGGCCTCCTGCGGCGGATGCCGGTGAGCGGACCGATCTTCCTCGTAGGTGGCTTGGCTATCGCGGCTCTACCGCCGTTCTGCGGCTTCGTGAGCGAGTGGCTGCTCCTCCAGAGCATGTTGCACGGCCTGCCCTCAAACACGTGGCCATCGCCGTCGCCATGCCGATCGGTGTGGGTGTCCTCGCTCTCACCGGTGGACTCACCGCCTTCACGTTCACCAAGGCCGTCGGCATCGGACTCTTGGGCCTGCCGCGCACCGAGCATGCCGAGCGGGCCCGGGAGGTCCGTCGACCCATGTGGATCGGCGCCGGCCTGCTCGCCGTCCTCTGCTTGGTGTTCGGCGTCGCTCCCTTCCTCGTGATCCCCTCGGTGCTCGACGCCGCTGGTGCCATTCCGGGTCTTCACCTGGCCGGGGCGTTCGCCCGCGGCTGGAACGTGGCGCTGCCCGGCGTTCCGGGCATGTTGGCACCCGGCCTGGTGGCGATCGGTCTGGTGGGCTTCGGCGGACTGGTCGCGCTCGGCCGCCGTCTGGTGCAGGAGCGCCCGGTACGTCTGACAGAGGCGTGGGGATGCGGGCGCGAATTGCAGACGGCGCGCATGGAGTACACGGCCACTTCGTTCGGCGAGCCGCTCACGCGTGTGTTCGAGGATGTGCTGAGCCCGGCCCGCGACGTCGACGTGAGCCACCTGGCCGAGGCGCGCTATTACACCGAGGCTGCGGTCATCCACACGACCATCGACGATGCGTTCGAGCGGCGCATGTACCGCCCGGCCGACCGGATGCTCGAACGCTGGGGTGCCGTGGCCCGCCGCGTACCCAACGGAAGCGTCCACCGCTACTTGGCATTCGGCCTCGTCGCGCTGATCGTCGTGCTGGTGGTGCTGGCGTGAACCCCGGCTGGTCGATCACCTCGATGGCGGCGATCTCGTTGCTCCAGATCATCCTGGTCGTCGTCGGCGGCCCGCTCCTGCTCGGGCTCATGCGCAAGGTGCGCTGCCGGATGGAGGGCCGGGTCGGGCCGCCGGTCCGCCAGCCCCTCCTCGACCTGCGCAAGCTGGCTCGGCGCGAGCGGACCCGCCCCGAGCACGCCAGCTGGATCTTCCCCCTGGCCCCCGTGGTCCTGGTCGCTAGCACCCTGGTCGTGGCTGCCGTGGCGCCCTTGTTGGCCACCGACCCGGCATTCGGCTGGTCCGCGGACCTGTTCGCCGTCGTCTTCCTCCTCCTCCTCGGCTCGGTCTCCTTGGCCCTCGGCGCCCTCGACACCGGCACCGCGTTCGGGGGATGGGGGCGAGCCGGGCCATGACGATCGGGGCACTAGCCGAACCCGCCCTACTGGTGGCCATCCTCGCCCTCTCGGTCCCGGCCCACTCCTCCAACCTGCCGACGATCATCACCAGGTCCCTGGCGCACCCCGCCTGGCTGGCCACCCCCGAGCGAGTCCTCGCCGTGATGGCGTTCGTGATCGTCATCGTGGCCGAGAGCGGACGGCTGCCCGTCGACAACCCGTCCACCCACTTGGAGCTGACGATGATCCACGAGGCCATGGTGCTCGAGTACGCCGGGCCCGACCTCGCACTCGTGAAGCTGGCCGAGTCCATGCGACTGCTCGTCCTGTTCACCCTCCTGGCCGACCTGTTCCTCCCCTGGGGCATCGCGACCTCACCAGGTCCCTGGCACCTCGCGGTGGCCGTCGCCAGCACCGCCGGGAAGGTGGTCGTGCTCGGGACGGCCTTGGCCGCGTTCGAGGTGACGGTGGCCAAGCTCCGCCTCTTCCGGGTGCCCGAGTTGCTCGCCGGGGCCTTCGTCCTGGCCACGCTGGCCGTCCTCTCCACGCTGGTGGTGACGTGAGCGGATCGCCCTACTTCTCCGCCCTCACCGTGGCCGCCGGCACGGTCCTGGTCTGCGCCGTAGCGATCCTGTGGCTGGCCTCGATCCGCGCCGTCATCTCGATGGTGGCCGTCCAGGGCGCTGCCCTGGGGTTGGTCGCCGTGGTCCTCGGCGTGCACCTGCACGACGCCGGTCTGCTGGCCGCGGCGGCCGTCGTCGTCGTGGTCAAGGCAGTGGTGATCCCGGTCCTCCTCGGACGAGCCAGCGGCCCGGACGCCGGATCGCGCGAGAGCCGGCCGCTTGTCAACGTCCCCGCTTCGCTGGTCGCATCGGCCGCCCTCATCGTGTTGGCCTTCGTCACCGGCCGCGGCGTGGCCCACTTCGTCGGGACCAGAGCCGGTGCGCTGGTACCGATCGGACTCGCCACCATGTTGATCGGCTTCTTCGTCCTGGTGGCCCGGCGCCGGCCGACGTTCCAGATCGTCGGACTGCTGATGGTGGACAACGGGATCGCCCTCACGGCCTTCTTGTGCACGGCGGGCTTCCCGTTCCTGATTGAGCTCGGGGTCTCCTTCGACGTCCTCCTGGGCGTCGTCGTCCTCATGGTGCTGTCACAACGACTCCGGCTCGAGTTCGGCGACGTCGATCTCGACGAACTCCAGGAACTGCACGACTGATGCTGCTCATCACGATCCTCGTCCTCCCGTTGCTCGGCGGCGCCGCGGTCGCTCTCGGGCGCGGACGACCATGGAGTGCGTGGGTCGCCGTGGCATCCAACGGGTCCGCGCTCGTCCTCGGGATCATCGCCGCCGTCCGGGTGCTCCGAGACGGCCCCCTCTCTGGCGCGTGGGGAACGCTGCGGGCCGACGCGCTGAGTGTGTTCATGGTCATCGTCATCGGTGCGATCTCGCTGCTCGCATCATGGCTCGGCGTCCGCACCGCGTCGCTTGCACCAGAGGATGGGCACGGCAGCGTCCTTGAGCGGTCGGCGGTCTACGGCGTGCTCGTCCAGGCCTTCGTTGGCTTCATGCTCCTCGCCGTGCTGGCGGCCAACGTCGGTGTGCTGTGGGTGGCCGTCGAGGCCACCACCATCGTCACCGCGTTCTTGGTCGGGTTCCGGCGGACCCGGGGCTCACTCGAAGCTTCGTGGAAGTACATCGTCATCTGCTCGGTCGGGATCGCGCTGGCCTTCCTGGGCACCGTCTTCGTGTACCTGGCTGCCCTGCACGCCGGCGGGCACTCGGCCCATGCGCTCGACTGGACCTCGCTCATGGCGCACGCACGCCACTTCGACCCGTCACTTATGCGCCTCGCCTTCGGGCTGCTCGTCCTCGGCTACGGCACCAAGGTCGGACTCGCCCCGATGCACACCTGGCTCCCCGACGCCCACAGCCAGGCCCCCGCGCCCGGTGTCGGCCCTGATGTCGGGGGTTCTCCTGACCGTGGCCTTCTACGCCATCTTGCGCTTCAAGGCGGTGACCGACGTGGCGCTCGGGCCCGGGTTCGCCCGCACCCTGCTCGTCATCGTGGGCCTCCTCTCACTGGCGCTGGCGGCGTCGCTGCTGATCGCTCAGCGCGATTACAAGCGCATGCTCGCCTACTCGAGCATCGAGCACATGGGCCTGATCGCTCTCGGGGCCGCGGCGGGGATCCGGCTCGCCATCGCCGCCGTCCTGCTGCACATCCTCGGGCACGGTCTGGCCAAGAGCGTGCTCTTCTTGACCTCGGGGGAGATCCTGACGGCGGAGGGCACCAGCCGGATCGACGGCGTGCGGTCCCTGGTCGCCCGCCGGCCCGCTCTGGGTGGACTGTTCGGGGTCGGGCTCGTCGCCCTGCTCGGCCTCCCACCGTTCAGCCTCTTCACCAGCGAGCTGGTCATGGTCCGGGCCGAATTCGAGGTGGGCCTGGGGTGGGCGGCCGTCCTGGCCATGGTGGCGATGGTGGTCGTCTTCATCGCCGTGGTGGGCCACGCCCGGCACATGCTCCTCGGGCCGGCCGAGTCCACCGCGTCGCCTGGCCTCACCACACCGCCGCCCCGCTGGGTCGCGGCGCCTCTGATCGGCGGTCTGGCCGTCTGCGGCTTCATCGGCGTGTTCGCCTGGCCGCTCTCGGGCCTGCTGGCCGCCGCGGCGCGTGTGGTGGCGACGTGACGGGTCCCTCGCTGGCGTCGGTGGCGCTCGAGCCGGTCGGCCGACACCGCCGGGCCGGTGTGGTCGCGGCGGAGGACCTGGTCGATGCGGCCTCCACCCTCCTCTCTCGGGGGATGCGGCTCTCCCTGGTGTCAGGTCACGACGACGGCAGCCGGCTGCGGGTCGTCTACCTCTTCACGTCGGGCCCGCCCGATACCCGGGTCGAGCTGCATCTGTTCGTCGACCCCGAGCGGCCGACCGTGCCGACGCTGTCTGGCGTCTCCTTCCCCGGCGGCCGCTTCGAGCGCGAGCTCCAGGACCTCTTCGGCATCATCCCGGTCGGTCACCCCCAGCCCCGGCGCCTGGTCCTGCACCAGCACTGGCCCGAGGGCTGGCACCCGATGCGCCGCGGATCCGGGAACCCTCCGGCCATGGTGCCCGACGCCGGCGCGTACCCCTTCGTGCCCGTGGAGGGAACCGGCGTCTACGAGATCCCGGTCGGGCCGGTGCACGCCGGGCTGATTGAACCCGGGCACTTCCGCTTCTGGGCGGTCGGCGAGACCATCCTTCGCATGAAGGCGCGTCTGTGGTTCGTGCACAAGGGTGTCGAGCGCCTCTTCGAGGGGCGCGACCCCCAGGCCGGCCTCGAACTGGCCGAGCGGATCTCGGGTGATACCGCCGTCGGGCACACCCTCGCTTACTGCCAGGCCGTGGAGGACGCGTGGCGTCTCGAGGTCCCGGCGGAGGCGCTGGTGCTCCGCGGCACCCTGCTCGAGCTCGAGCGTCTGTACAACCACGTGGCCGATGTCGGCGCGCTGTGCAACGACGTCGGCTTCGGCATCGCCAACGCCTGGGCGCTCTCGCTGCGTGAGCACCTGCTCCAGACGAACGCCCGGGTGACCGGTCACCGTCTCCTGCGCGGCGGTGTCATCCCCGGCGGGGCTCGGGTCCGATGCCTGCCCACCGTGAGTGAGCTGGCCGAAGTCAGCGAGCGATTCGAGGAACTGATTGGTCTGGTCACGTCGAGCGCTCTTGTCATGGAGCGCTTCACCGGCACCGCCGTGCTCGACGAAGCCCAGGCACGGGAGCTCGGTGTCATTGGGATGGCCGGCCGCGCCTCGGGTCTCGCGTTCGACGCGCGTCACGCCCACCCTTCAATGACTTTGCCGAGTTCGTTCTCCCCCGTCGTTCGTACGGACGGTGACGTGAAGGCACGCTTCGAAGTCCGGGTCGCAGAGGCCCGGTCGTCGCTCTCCCTCTTGCGGGACTTCGTCCAGCGGGTCGGGGCGCTCGAGGCTGTCACGATCCCGAGTCGGTCGCAACAGGGCCGATCGGTCAGTGGAGTGGGGATCGCCGAAGCGTGGCGCGGAGCTGCCACGCATCGGGTGGAGCTTGACGACGAGGGTCGACTCGTGCAGGGTGAAGATCGTCGATCCGTCGTTCCACAACTGGCCCGCGCTGCCGGTCTCGCTGGTCGACACAATCGTCCCGGACTTCCCATTAGCGAACAAGAGCTTCAACCTCTCGTACGCCGGGAACGATCTCTGATCGCCGTTGCGTGGGCCCCAACCGCCGGCGCGATGTTTGCGTGTGCCGCCAACGTCTTTGAGCTCCCGCAGGGCGTCTGAACGGTCGCCCCGAACGGTGCGCGTCAGCCAGGGCCGCCTTCCCGAGACTGGATCAGTACCCCCGGTAGATCCGAGTGCTCGAATGAGTCGGTCCCATGCTGATGAATCCAACCCTGGCTGCATCCATCGCTCAAGCCTTGTCCCGTCATAGAGCAACTGATGGGCAGTGATGGGCAGAAACAGTGAACTGAACCTGGGGCCATCCGCTATCAGCCCAGCTAGAGGCGAGATTTCGAGAGCGGAAGACGGGGAGCGGAAGACGGGATTCGAACCCGCGACCCTCACCTTGGCAAGGTGTTTGAGTTTGTCCACGGCGTCCAGGCGAGTCTCCTCCGAGCTGGGCTCCCGTCTGCGGATCGTCCACCGAATCCGCCCGAATTCGACCCTGTTGTAGAGCCAGTCGAAGACCACCTTCATTGCGGGGTCCCGAGCCTCGGGAAATGGGGCAGCATCGACAACCCGCCCGGCTCGGAGGTCAAGCGACCGGAACGCCTCGAAGGGAACGTCTGGAAGACGGTTTGGGGGGGTCGAGCGCTGTCATTGATCCATCTTCCGCGATGAATCCCGCTCCGTCCACAATTCGGCCGTCAGACCTCGATCCCTTGTGCCCGTGTCACGAAGGCAATGGCTGCCTCGAGTAGCTCTTCTCCAGCCACCTCGGGATTGGCGGTGCGCATCATGTTGATGCCGCGGAAGAGGGCCACGATGATGCGAGCAGTCCGTTCAGCCGGCTCTTCGACTTCGATGCCACGCTGCTCGCGTTCGACCTCGAGGATCTCGGCGATGGCGCGGATGTCCTCTTGTTCGAGCTCGTTCATCCGCGCCCGGGCGGCGGGGTTGCGCAACGCATAGAGGTGGAATTCGAGGTACAAGGCGCCCATGTTGGGGACGCGGTCCAACTCACCACCGATGAGAGACACAAAATCCCCGATACGTGCTTCCGGTGGGATGTCGGAGCTTTCGATGGTGGCCCTGAAGCGCGGTCATCTCCCTGGCGTAGGCGTCTTCGAGGAGGGCCAAGAAGAGGTCCTCCTTGTTCTTGAAGTTCGAGTACACCGCGCCCTTCGTGAATCCGGCGGCGGCCGCCACTTCGTCGAGGGTCGCTGCGTAGAAGCCGCGCTCGGCGAAGACCTGGGCAGCAGCCTGGAGCAGGTACTCACGGGTCTGTTGGCGCCGGCGTTCTGCGGTGAGCGGTTCGAGTGGCATAGGGCTTGTGCTACTTCGCAGTATAGTGAATACTACTCAGTATGAATGATCCCATCCGGTATCTCGATGACTCGAGTGGATCGGTGGTCCATGAATCGGAGGTGGCAGCCTCCGCAGTCTTGACTCGTGGTTTGGTGCGGCGCTTTGGCTCGGTGAACGCAGTCGACGGCATCGACCTCTCGGTGCGACAGGGCGAGATCTACGGCTTCTTGGGGCCGAACGGCGCGGGGAAGTCGACGGCCGTTCGGGTGCTCTGCACGCTCGTGCGGCCCCACGAGGGGGTTGCCTATGTGGCCGGACACGACGTCGCCCGCCATCCACAGGCCGTCCGGCTGCGCATAGGCGTCGCGTTGCAGGAGACGGCGCTCGATGATCGCCAGACGGGCCGAGAGCTGCTTCACCTCCAAGGGCGCCTCTATGGCATGACGGCGACCCAGGTCCGGGACCGGATGACCGCAGTGCTGGACCTGGTGGACATCGGTGAGGCCATCGATCGTCGGATCGGCACCTATTCGGGCGGAATGAAGCGCCGACTCGACCTCGCAGCCGCCCTGATCCATCGTCCCGAAGTGCTCTTCCTCGACGAGCCGACCACCGGGCTCGACCCACTGAGTCGGGCCAGCGTCTGGTCAGAGATCCGCCGGCTCAACACCGAGTTGGGAATGACCATCTTCCTCACGACACAGTACCTCGACGAAGCCGATGCGCTCGCCGATCGGGTCGGGATCATCGACCAGGGCCGCGTGGTCGCCGAGGGCACACCCGAAGAGCTCAAACGCTCCATCGGTCAAGACCTCATCGTTGCCGATGTCGACGGCGACGATCCCACCGCCTTGGTGAGGTTGCAAGCACTCAGCGGCATAGAGGCAGTTTCCTGTGAGGCGGGAAGGATCGTGGTGAGCACAAAGGACGGCCCCGCCGAACTGAGCCCAGTGGCGATCGCCCTGAACTCCACGTCGCTTCGCGTCCGTGCCCTGACCCTGCGCACTCCCACGCTCGATGACGTCTTCATGGAGTTGACGGGATCGCACATTCAAGAAGCCGTGCCGGCGTGACAGTCGTCCAAGCCGATCCGGTCCTCGGTCGTCAGGCGGGATTTCGACGTGACATCACATCGGTGGCCGGTCGTGCACTTCGACAGATGCGCCGGGAACCGACCTCGGTCATTCCCGCCGTCTTCGTCCCGGCCTTCTTCTACGTCGTCAACCTGGGTGCCCTCGAGAACGTGGCGAGCCACATGAGCGGCCTGGACTACAAGGCCTTCCTCATCCCAATGGCCATCGCCTTCGCCGTCACCGGTATGACCCGAGCGCCGGCTCTGGTCACCGACATCCAGGACGGTTACTTCGACCGTCTCTGCCTGACACCGATTCGCCGCTCGGCGCTTCTGCTCGGACTGATGGTGGCCGATGTCACCGTATTGGTGCTCTTGTGCATTCCCGTTCTCCTGATGGGCTTCGTTGTCGGAGTGCGCTTTGAGACCGGGTTGCCCGGTCTGGTGCTCTTCGTGGTCATCTGCGGCCTATGGGGCCTTGTCTTCACCGGCTTTCCCTATGCGGTGGCCCTGAAGACCGGCAACCCGGCGGCGGTCAACGCCTGCTTCGTGATCTTCTTCCCTCTGTTCTTCCTGACCGACGCCGTTATCCCCAAAGGGGCGTTGACCGGCTGGTTCTCGACGATCGCGACGTACAACCCCGTGACCTATCTGCTCGGGGCACTGCGGTCTCTGATCACGACGGGCTGGGACGCCACGGCGCTCCTCGAGGGAGTCGCTGCCATGGCCGGCATTGGATGCCTCAGCATGTTCCTGGCGTTTCTGGCCCTACGGGGGCGGGTCCGCAGTGGAGACTGATAGGACGCGTACTGAGTGGGATTCGCAGCGCTATCTGGACCTACGACGAGTGGAGGGAGATGAACACGAACTCTCGACCGGGTCGATCGGGGCAGTCTGCTCTTGGAGACTGGTCCCCACAACTGCAATACCGGAGACCTCACCGACATGGTTCTCCGCACTGTTGAGGAGTCGACCAGTTCAGCCAGCGATCACCAGGAGGTGAAACTCGGCAGCAGTGTGCCGATAGAGACCCCGAGAGACAGACTTTCGGGAAGCTGGGCGAGTCGCGTCAGGCCCGAGCTTCGAGAATGGGCAGACCGTCGCCAACGAGATCACAAAGAACCCCCTTGCGTCCCGCCATTGCCAGGATCAACGAGACGAGCGGGCCGCTCACTTCGGGACCTTCCCCGTGCACCCAATCACAGTCACTGGCCCGAAGACTCAGACCGGCGATCCGGCGTTTGGAGCCAATCAGGAGGTTCGTCTTCTTGTAGTTTTCGGCAACGGCGACAAGGGCACCCTCGGCGTAGTAATGGTGGAGTCCCAATGGGCGGCGGATATCCTCGCCGTGGACCACAATCTCGCCCAGCATGGCGATGACTGGAGCTGGCGGATGGTTCGTCGTTGTGGTCCGGGCGTGGAGGCGCTCAACGAGCTCTCCTGGGCTCAACGCCCCAAGGCGCTTGGCCGCCCGGTTGGCAAAGACATCGAAACGAAAACCAGCAGCCGTCATCTCCTTGTAGAAGTTGAGCGGGGTCTGTTCGGCTGCGGCGAGGATATGCCCGGCCGTGTCCTGAACCGACCACCCCTCGCACCATGACGATGTTGTCCACTGGTCGGTCGAAAGCCCGGTCCACGTGTCCGCCATCGCCGATCGCTCAGCATGGATATACGTCCAGGTCTGATTGGCTTTCATACGATGGAGCCCGTTGTTGGATTAGTCGGCGCCGTGAAGGGACCTTGAATCTCGTTGGCCTTATCCACCGGGCACACGATCTGCGTCGACATTGCCGCCTTCTGCGACGACGGTGAGCCGTCCTAGATAGTGATCCCAACCGTTGGTGTGGTCCGAAACTGCGTCAGCGGGGAGTCCGCTATGGATGAGCCGCACTCGGGTTTTGGTTCCCTCGGGAATGAGTTGGACCTCGACGCGCGTTGACCCTGGCGGGATTGGGTGATCCGGTTGATCCCACCCGAAGGTGAAGACCACCCTCTCGTTCGGAACAATCTCCACGTACTCACCCGCGGCCTGATGGACGCCACCCGACAACACTCGGTAGACGCCACCCGGCCGAGGGTCGAGCTCCGCGCTTGTGCCGTTCCACTCCACATGTTTCTCCGGAATGGTCAGGAACTCGAAGATGGTCGCCGGACTGGCTTCGATCACGATCTCGCGTACGAGTTCAGCCATGAATGTTCTCCTTGTTTGCCTCAGCGGCTTCCGCAACGCTACGGAGTCGCTCGAGACCGTTGGTCCAATAGTCGTCGAGGAAGGCCCGGAGCTTGGCCATTTCGCGATGGTCCGATCGATAAAGACGCCGGGTGCCTTCGCGTCGCTCGACAACGAGTCCGGCTTGTCGCAGAACCCCGAGATGCTGGGAAATTGCCGATCGAGATACCTCTGTAAAGGATGCGGCAATCGCCGAAGCCGGGAGTTCCTCGGACCAGATCAGTCGCAAGATCTCCCGCCGGTGCGGCTCCGCCAGCGCCTTGAGGGCAGCCTCCATGGGTCATAGTGTAAGTATTGCCTTACGTAAGCGTCAACTGAACTAGTACATAATTCCAGACCGGTGAAGTGCCGTTCCGGCCACCCAGTTTCCACCTCGTCCGCTGCGTACGCCCCTGTAGTAGAGCGGTCTACGATCGCCGAGACTGCAAAAGCGCCACCTTTCGAGTCTGCGCGTCACGTGGGTAGGCCAGCCCTCATCCACCGAACCTCACCACCCAGGATCAGTGGTCTGCCCGCGCTTCAGTGCCGATCGCATCCCCGAGCTCTTCGAGTGCAGCATGTAGTGCGTCGATGATCAGCCAGGGGTCGGGAACGCTGACCGGGGAACCGAGCACGGAGACACCCAGCGTTTGCTCGTAGCTCCAGGCAGTGATGTTGAGGCCGATCCCTTCGAGGATCGGGCCCACCGAGTAGAGAGCCTCGAGCTCGATGGGACCGAAGAAGATCCGCTCCCGCGGTCCGGCGACGTTGGACAGCACGACGTTGAGGGGTGGGTGCACCCGGTCCGCAATGTGGGACCGGGTCCAGAGCCGCACGGCCGAATGGTAGATCTGTGGCGGCACGAAATCGGCGCGCTGCTCAAAGAGATCGTGGCCGAGCACGCTGCGAACCTCCTTGGAAGCTGCCGTCATGCTCCGGATATGTTCGAGGCGCTGGACCGGGTCGGCGATGTCGGTCCCGATGCTCACATAGAGGTTGTCGACTCGGTTGCCCGACATGCGGGCCACATTCGGGTCGGTCGAGACCGGGACACTGGCGACCAGGGGGCGTGCAGGTAGTTCACCGCGGTCCAACAGGTAGCGTCGAAGCGCCCCTGCGCACACGCACAGGTAGACATCGTTGAGCGTGGTGCCCGCGGTGCGCCGGATGGACTTGAGATCCTCGAGTGGGAGCTTGGTCATTGCAAACGTGCGCTCGGAGGTGAGCGACACGTTGAACGACGTCTTGGGTATGTGGTGGAGAGGAAGAGGGGGCTTGACCGCGAAGCTGCGACGCCGCGCTTCCGACGCTCGGCCCTGTCGCGCCGATTGCACCACAAACCGCGGCAGGCCCTTCCACCGGACGACATGGTCCTGTGCCGCCATCCTCAGCAGTTCGCGACGTGTCGGGAGCGGCTCTGGACGCCACGAATCCGCATCGGGTTCCCTTGACGGCTCGACGTCGGCGCCTTGCACCACGTTCTGGAGCAGGGCCACGGCGGCGGACCCGTCGGCCACCGCATGGTGGATCTTCGCCACGACCGCGATCCGGCCGCCGTCGAGCCCCTCGACGACCAGCAACTCCCACAGGGGCCGGTCACGGCGCGAGTGGGGTGCCGGCGAAATCGGCCACCACGGCGGCGAGCTCGCGATCGCCCGCCGGGGCGGCGAGCACCCGGCGGCTGAGGTGACGCTTCAGGTCGAACTCCGGGTCCTCCACCCAGACGGGATGACCCAGTCCCCACGGGACCGGCACGACCCGGCGGCGGAACGGCGGGAGCCTGCCAAAGTTGGTCCGCGAGGACCTCGGTCAGGGCGTCGTAGGAGAACTCGCCCTTCAGGGCAGAAACGTCGGACACGACGACCTTGACCGTGTGCATGTGGGCGGTCGGTGTCTCCGAATAGAGGAACTTGGCGTCCAGCCCGGTCATCGTCTCCATGAGTCAGCCTCGGTTCTCTTGGGAGAACGGCTGGTCGAGACCTGACGCAGCGAGCTGACGAGGAAGTCGGACACCTGTTTGGACCACAGGTAGCCGACGTGGCCCCCCGAATACCACGAGATGCGGGGCTGATCCCAGTGCTCCCAGAGGCGTTGGGCCTGATCCGGAAGGGCCAGCCGGTCGCCGTAGCCGGCGAAGATGAACCGGCCGCGCCTGGGCACCTTGGCCTCGAAGGACAGAGGGGACACCACCCGGTAGACGTTCTCGGCCGGGCCGCCCATGATCTTGTGCTCGATCGATCGGGCACGGATGTCGTGGGGACTGTGCCGGTGGAACAGGCCTGGGAAATCCGATACCGGGATGCCCGCCACCACGCCGTCGATGCCCTGCTCGATACCGGCCAGGAGCGAAACGGTGTACGCGCCCAGGGAGACGCCGTACAGGCTGATCGACGTGGCTCCTTGCTCACGGATGAGGGTGATGAGCCGCCGGATGTCCCAGACGGCCTGGGTCAGGCCGTGCACGGCGTTCATCAGCTCGAAGGAGAGGAACGGCTCCCCACTGACCAGGGTGACCCGGCGCGGCCCATGCAGCGGCAGCGCCGGGAGGGCCACGTTCATCCCCAGCTCGTGGTGGAGCCGGTTCATCTGGAGCCCCTGAAAGTCCATGAACGGGAAGCCCATGCAGAAGCCGTGCACGGCGATCACCCAGGGGCGGGGGCCGTCGGGGTGGCGGACGATGACGGCCGAGGCGGTCCGGTTCGGTTCGAACGCCATCCACCGGTCGGCGCCGGGCTCGCCGGGATGGGGGTGAACCCGCTGTCCCAGTCCCACCGGTCGTAGCCCAGCCCCATCGCCCAGCCCCGGCTCGTCGTCACGTCGGATTCGAAGAGGGGCGGCGGGGTGCGGTGATAGGAGTCGGGCTCCTCGATCCAACCTTCCCGTGCGTACAAGGATTCGGCCTCGGCGAGCTCGCTCGCCACCCTCGCGTAGTCCCCGGGCAGCGGGAACCTCCGGGGCGTCATGGCCATGGCCAGCAGCGCCTCGTCCATCGCCACCTGGGCCGCGAGGCCGAGCGAGAGGTGCGGCGCGGGCACCGAGTCGCTCACTTCCCCGCTCAGCAAGGCCGAACCGATGTAGTGCAGCGTCCGGGGCAGGGCGCGGGTCGCCCGGGCGAGCGCTCGCCGGTTCAAGAACCCGGCAGCAGCTCGGAAGAGCCCGGTGATCCGATCGATCCCCGGCACCGAGATACCGGGCTCCACGCTCTCGGACATGCTCTCCGTAGGCGGGACTCCGCTCGGGGGGTCAATCCAGTCGCCGGCGGGATCATGCGCAACCTCCCCCATCCGGCCTCCTTGCGTGCCGTGGCGCCTCGCCCTCGGACAGAGGGCACGGCCGACTGTGATATTACGTCTGGCATTCTGATCAACGGCAGAGCCTGAAGGCCCAGGTCGGGACCAGGGAGGGCTATGGAGTTCAACCTTGCCGATCTTTTCGAGAGCGTGGTCGACCAGATCGGGGATCAGACGGCGATGGTGTCGGGCTCCCGGAGGCTCAGCTACACCGAACTGGACCGGCGGGCCAACCGCCTCGCCCACCACCTGGAGGGCGCCGGCGTCGGTCCCGGTGACACGGTGGGGCTGCAGCTGGTCAACGGCACCGAATACATCGAGAGCATGCTGGCGTGCTTCAAGATTCGTGCCGTGCCGGTCAACGTCAACTACCGCTACCTGGCGGGCGAATTGGAGTACCTGTACAGGGACGCCGCACTGGTGGGCCTCGTCTTTCATGGCCGCTTCGCCCCAGCGGTGAAGGGTGCTCTGGGCGCCATGCCCGAGACCAGGGCCGTGCTGGAGGTCTGTGAGCCGGTCGGTCATCGCCCGACCGTGGGTGAGGACTACGAGAGTGCCCTCGCATCGGCGCCCGACACCCGCGAGTTCCCCCGCGCCGCAGCGACGACCTCTACTGCGTCTACACGGGCGGCACGACCGGCATGCCCAAGGGCGTGCTCTGGCGACACGACGACATCTTCTTCGCGGCCATGGGCGGCGGTGACCCACTGTCCTTGGGCAACCACATCGCCACCCCTGGCGAGCTTGCCACGCGGCTCCTGCATCCGGGCATCACTGCGCTCGCCATACCTCCGTTCATGCACGCGGCCGGGCACTGGTTGGCGTTCTCCACGCTGTTCGGTGGCGGGACGGTCGTGACGACCGAAGGGGGGGTCTTCGACGCCACCGAGGTCTGGCGCCTGGTGGAGGCGGAGCGGGTCAACGCGATCGCCGTGGTGGGCGACGCCATGGTCCGGCCGCTGCTCGACGTGCTGGCCGCGCAACCCGATCGCTACGACCTCTCGTCGCTGATGGCCGTGGGATCCGGGGGAGCGGTGCTCTCGCCGTCCACCAAGGCACAGCTGGCCGAGCTCCTCCCCGGGCGGATCGTCGCCGACCGATTCGGGTCTTCGGAGACCGGCCAGGTCGGTGGTGAGATGCCTCCCGGGGACCCGTTCGGGCCGCCACGCCTGCGGGTTGACGAGCGCACCGACGTGCTCGATGCCGATCTCCAACCTGTCCCACCGGGTTCTGGGGTGATCGGACACCTCGCCAGGGGCGGCCACGTCCCGATCGGCTACCTAGGCGACCCGCCCGGGTCCGCGGCCACCTTCGTGGAGGCACGGGGCCAACGATGGGCGCTCCCCGGTGACCTGGCGACGGTGAACGCCGACGGGAGCATCGTCGTCCTCGGGCGCGGTTCGCTCTGCATCAACACTGGCGGGGAGAAGGTCTTCCCCGACGAGGTGGAGGCCGCGTTGAAGGACGACCCCGACGTCCGCGACGCCATCGTTGTCGGCGTGCCCGACCCTCGCTTCGGTGAGCGGGTGGTCGCCCTGGTACTGCCCCGAACCGGGCACGAGATCGATCCGGAGGCAATCCGCCAGCACGTCCATGCGAGGCTGAGCGGCTTCAAGGTGCCCCGAGAGGTCATCGTCGTCGATGACTTCGTTCGTTCACCCAGCGGAAAACCGGATTACCCCTGGGCCCGAGCGGTCGCCGAAGCGGCGTTACGAGACCAGAACGAGGATTGAGGAAACCGACTAACCGAGAATCGGAAAGCGGCGTTCAGCTGCCAATCGATCGAGCGTCGTCTGCATCGTCTCCGTGAGTTCCTGGTAGCAACGGCGAACGATCGATTCGTCCTCAGCCGCCTCAGGCCCGTACCGAGACGACCAGTCGATCGGTGGGCCCAGCTCCACGGTGATCTTGGCGGGAAGAGGCCACGTGGGAATGCCCCCTGGAACGACACCAAAGGGGGGTCCCAGCACCAGAGGCATCACTTTGATGCGGAACATGCGGTCGAGCCCGAGCCACTTTGCGACGCGCTCCCCTCGGCCGAGGACGATCAGCGTCTCGTGGGCGCCGACGGAGACGGCAGGGACCACGGGGACCCTTGTTCGCAATGCGAGACGAACGACGCCGACGCGACCGCCGAACTCGATGCGGTTGCGCTCCCGCCAGGGTCGGAAGACCTCTGAGTCACCACCCGGGTAGTCGATCAGGATCCCTCCGCTGCGAAGAATCGCCTCCGCCTCGGCCGGCCCGGCTTCGACAGCGCCGGCACGCTTCATGACGGGACCCACTCCTGGGAGCCCCAGGAAGAACGAGTGGAAGAGTGCGTAGACAGGCTCGTCTTCGCCCCGCTCACGCCACCACGCGGTCAGCAGGACTGGTAGATCCGGGGGTGTCTGGCCACCGGAATGGTTCCCAACCACAAGGAAGGGTCCGCGTTGGGGTAAGCGCTCAAACCCCCTCACCTCTGGCCGGAAGTAGGACGCGTAGCGTTCCAGGACTGGTCGAGCGGCACGAAGGAACGCTGGGTCACGGGTAGACCCCGCCGGGGCAGCTGTGGCTTTGCGGCTGTCCACCATTCCTCAACTATGCACGTGATCGGGGTCGATGTCGGGACGAACCTGGTGCATGCGACGTTGTTCGTGCCGAATATCCCATCCAAGCAGCTCATGCCACGAGTCGGTACTCGTGAATGAGGCCTGTGGGTGCCGACAACTCATCCGACCAGGTCATGCAACGAGTCGGTACTCGTGAATGAGGCCGCCGAGGACAGCATTTCGATGTAGCTGTGTCGGATCGGGCTTGTCGATTTGGGTTGGCTCGAGCCTCAAGGTCCTCGGTGCCCGCTGGTCGAGAGAGCGATGCGGACGGTGGTCGTTGTAGTGAGCGACGTACTCGAGCAGTACCTGCTCGAGATGCTTGCGCCCGAAGATGAGGATCCAATCGGTGCACTCTCGGCGGACGGTACCGACTAAGCGTTCGGCGAACGCGTTCGCTCGTGGAGATCGAACCGGGGGTCTTGATGACTCTGATGCCCTCGGTGCGGAACACCTTGTCGAAACTGGAGGTGAACTTGGCGTCCCTGTCGCGGATGAGGAACGTGGCTGACTGGCAACGGGCAGTGAGGTCGACGCTCAGATTGCTAGCCTGTTGGGTCACCCACTCCCCCACTGGGTTGGAGGTGATGCCTGATAGGTAGACACGCCGGGTGTCGAGCTCGATGAAGAACAGCACGTACAGACGGCGAAGCAGCACCGTGTCGACGGTGAAGAAGTCGCAGGCCAGCATGGTCTCTGCTTGGACCCGCAGGAACTCCGCCCAGGTCGGGCCAGAACGCCTCGGAGCTGGTTCGATGCCATGCCGGCGAAGGATCTCCCACACGCTCGAAGGGGCAAGCCGAACGCCCATCGTGGCCAGCTCCCCCTGGATCCGTCGGTAGCCCCAGGTCGGGTTCTCCTTTGCCAGGCGAAGGACCAGAGAGACCGTGCCTGCTGGAATGCCGGGTCGTCCTTGCCGTCGGTGCGAGTAGGTCCACTTCCGTCGCACCAACGCGCGGTGCCAGCGCAGCAGGGTCTCGGGCCGGACGAGGAAGCGTCGCTGGCGAGCAGTCGACAGAAGCCGACTCAATCCAGCGAGTATCGCTCGATCCGCTGGTCGCAGGGCCGGACGGGCCACCTGGCGGCGCAGGATGGTGACCTCGTGGCGAAGGATGACGATCTCGATGGCCAGGTCCTGTCGCTCACTCCGAGAGAGACGTACCAACTGGAGCATGCGGACGAAGGCAAGGTAGAGGAAGGAGAGCGCCACGCACCATCCTCGTCGCGCAGATCACGCCAACGAAAGTCCAGGCCGCGGGTCCGGATGACGTTTTCGGCACCCACAGGCCCCCGGCTACGAGGCGTGAAGCACTGCGTCGGCGAGGAGCGCTGCCCCAGCCTGGGTGGGGTGGACATTACAGGTGGTCGGCGTCAGGCGGATGAGCAGACCAGCAGCACATGAGTCACCGCCGTACGCGGCCGCTGCCACTTGGAATTCCCCGAAGCCGTCCGCGACTTTGCCACCGAAGCCTCGGGTCACGCTGGCAAGGGTGTTGTCGATTGCACCCACCGCTCCAGTGGTGAGCGGATCGCTGTAGTTGGTCGAGTAGTAGGTGACGGCGACAAAGATCCCCTTGAATCCGTCTTGGCGTAGTGCCGTGTAGACGGTCGTGAGGTTGCGTGCTCAAGGTCGTTAGCAGCGCCGGGAGCCCGGCGAAGATGCAGGCGTCGGGGTTCGGGCTGCCCGCACAGCTGTCACTCAGCAAGAACAGGTCGTTGGCCCCGATCATCATCGTGACGAGCCCGGTCCTTGGGTTGGCCTTGACGTAGCTCTCGGCGTAGCTGAGCTGGCTGCCCGAGTAGGCGACGTGGAGCGCCCCGATGTACTGGCGGTAGTCCTGGCAGCCGTTATCAGGGCGGCTTCCGGTGATCAGGCTGGTGCTGGTCTCACCGGGACAGCTGGCGTTGAAGACCTTCAACCGAGGACGAAAGAGATCGCTGGCCAGCTGCGGGAACCCGACGAACACCCTCGGACTCACCCCTGGTGCGACAAGCAAGGGGTTGTAGCCAAAGGAGACGGAGTCGCCGAGCGCGAGGTAGTTGTTCGGATTGCTATTGCTCTGACTGATCGCTGACGCCGGTCCCGCCGCCACACCCGTCGTGATGGCCAGCATGGCCACGACAACCACTGCACCGAGCGGCTTCGGAAATCGCCTCATGAGAACTTCCCCCTTGTGCGCTATTTGCGCCCCAACCTAGATGCAACCGGGCGACTTGGCGACAGACCCGGCGCAAGACGTGTCTTCGGGTGAAGTCTGCTCTCATCATCCAACGAAGGCAACGGAGGCATGGGGAAATCGGAGGGCGCTCTCCCGGGGGCGCCCCAGTACGCCGTGGAGTTGACCCGCTCTCGTGGACACCTCATTCTGGGGAAGACCCCAGAGGAAGGAGCCCGCAGTGGGTCGTCCGTCTATTTATCCCGAGGAGTTCCGGCGGGAAGCGTGTGAGCTGGCACGCCGAGGTGATCGCTCCATCCGTCAGGTCGCTGCCGGCCTGGGCATTCCGGACCAGACGCTGTGCAACTGGCTGAAGGCCGAGGACAAGGCGAGGGCCCGGGGGCAAGATCCCGAGGCGCTAAGCGAGTCCGAGCTCGCTGAGCTCAAGCGACTGCGCAAGGAGAACGCCGAGCTGAAGATGGACCGAGAGATTCTCCTCAAGGCGGCGGTTTTTTTCGCCAAGGAGACGAACCGCTAAGCCGCTTCCGGTTCGTCTCGGCCCACCGAGACCAGTACCCGGTCAAAGCTTTGTGCCGGGTGGCCAGGGTCTCGCGCAGCGGCTACTACGCCTGGGCCAGCCGGATTCCGTCATCTCGCTGTGTCGACGACGCCTATCTGGCCGACACCATCCGCGACATCTACCGGCGCTCGAGGTGCACCTATGGAGCGCCTCGGGTCCACGGACAGCTCTGTCGGGCTGGCACCCGGGTCGGACGCAAACGCGTGGCGCGGCTCATGGCCGAGCTCGACCTGGTCGGGGTGCACTCGCGCAAGAAGTGGCGCCGGGGCGCCTCGACGTGGCTCCGGCCCCGGACCTGCTCAAGCGCGACTTCAGCGCCGAGCCGACCCAACGAGCGCTGGGGGGCCGACATCACCGAGTTCACGACCGGCGAGGGCAAGCTCTTCTTGGCCGGCGTCAAGGACCTCTATGGCCGCGGCCTCGTCGGCTGGTCCATGGGCACGCGTCAGACCTCGGAGCTCGTCATCGAGGCCGTCTCGATGGCGGTGGCCCGTCGGGACCCGGTGATCCCGCCGCTGCACCACAGCGACAAGGGGTGCCAATACACCTCCCTCGACTTCACCAACCGGCTCCATGAGCTCGGCCTCGTCCCCTCCTATGGATCCACGGGCGACTGCTACGACAACGGAGCCTCGCCACGCAGAATGTTCAGGTTGTCAATGGCGACAGGACGCCGGGTTCGACCATCCGAGGGTTCACGCTTGGGAGCGAGAAGGTTCTTGGAGCAGGCTCGGCTGCGCAGGCATGTCTTCGCCGAGGTTGATCGGCATGGTGCGTCTTCGGCCACGGCCGGGCGGGCTCAATCACTTAGCCGGCGTCGCCACTCCGAAGGTGGGAGCCTTGCCGTTTGTCGAGCTCGCACCCGGTCGTGTCCGAGCGTCACGCCGCCTCTTGGTCGGCGAGACAGCGGATCTCGCCGTCGCGCAGGCCGTAGTAGACGAGGGTGAGAACTTTGCGGGCGATGGCCACGTTGGCTTTGGTGCTTGCCGCGCCGCTCGGCGATCGCGTGGAACTTGGCGGCCAAGGTGCGTCACCGCCGTGGTAGCGGGCCACCGCCTCGATGGCGGCCCAGCGCACCAGCCGTGATCCTTGCTTGGTGATCCGCCCCGGTGGACCTTGGTGTCGGACTCGCGGTGCATCGGGGTGAGCCCAGCCCACGAGCACAGCGCCTTGGGCGAGTCGAAGCGGTCGACGTCGCCGATCTCGGCCACGAACACCGCGGCGAACACCCGACCCACCCCGTAGATGGCCTGGACGGCGTTGTAGCCGGCGTCGTCGCGCAGGATGCGGTGGATGTCGCGGTCCAAGCAGCCGATCTCGCGGTCGTAGGTGTCGACGAGGTCGCGCAGCACGGCGATGCGATTGAAGTAGGCGTCGGGGAGCTCGAGCGAGTCGAGCTGGGCGGTGCCGCCCGGGCCCCACATGTCACCTCCGACCGGCAGGATCCCGTTCTTGGCCATCACCGCGTGGGCCTGGGCCTTGAGCCCGTGCGCAGGTTGGACAGCTTGACCCGGAACCGGACCATCTCGCGGAGCTCGCGGGTCGTCGGCGGGGCGATCCACGCCTCGGCCAGCCGACCCAGGCGCAACAGGTCGGCCAGGTCCCGGGCGTCGCGCTCGTCGTTCTTCACCCGCCGGTTCCCCCAGTCGTTGCCGTGCGGGTTGGCCAAGTGGACCCGATAGCCCAACTCGTTCAGCAGATCGGCCGCCCAGTACCAGCCATAGGTGGCCTCGATCGACGACGTCGCTGCCCGCCGGGGCCGCGCTCACCGCCTCGGCGAACTCGGCCGGCTCGTTGTCGACCCGGACACAGTCGATCTTCTCCCCGGCCTGCGTCCATCCGATAGATCACCGAACGCCGGCGGTGCAGGTCGATGCCGACATACTCTTGTCCCATCGGGGCCTCCCTTGTCGTGAGGGATTGGTGTGACAACCCCAGTCTCGACCGCGAGACCGGAACCGTCACGGGGAGCGGAGGCCCCGCTCCTTCATCGCATCACATATGGGACATGTCCACCTTTTCGAAACACTGTCGACCTGGGAATCATCGAATGGGTCCCAGAATCCAAAATGTTGACCGATGAATTCATTTGCGGGATCTGGAACATCCAACTGTATGAGCCCGCTGAAGTGCGCTCAGCAGTGCAGGCGTAGAGCAACAGAGAGGACTGGACCATGGCAGAGGAAAGCAAGCCGGTCGAAGTGTCACGCAGAATCGAAGCACCGGCGGCCCTCATCTTCAAGATCCTGGCGAATCCGCAACGTCACATGGATTTCGACGGGTCCGGCATGCTCCGGGGAGCCGTCCTCGACCGTCCCATCTCCGACGTGGGCGACACCTTCACCATGAAGATGCATCGGCTCGGAGACGACTACCTCATGCTCAACTATGTGGTGGAGTTCGAGCCAGATCGGCGCATATTTTGGGAACCGGCTCCCGGAGACCCTTCTCGGGCTGAGGGTGATGATCCATCCAAAGTCGGCATTCCTGCGGGCTACCGCTGGGGCTACATCCTCACTCCGGACGGTGACGACGCCACCGTCGTCACCGAGGTCTTTGACTACGGCCCCTTGTCGGAGGAGATCGGCCACCCTCCTACGTGATGGCGGGGCGTGGATCAACGGGACCAATTCGGTGCTTGAGTCCATGACGGCCAGCCTGGAGAGGCTCGAGAAGATCAGTACCGAGTAGGACCGCTGCCGGAGCGTGTCTGACGAATCGGTCTTCAGGAGCGTTCGAGTAGGCAGACCCCCTGCCCCATTTCGCCGGATCGGGGCGCAGTACGTGCATGCGTGTCGGTGGCACACGCCGAAGGTGACGAGCGGCCGCCGGAGGGGTTCTGACTGCCTGCCCCAGCACGCACTACTGGGCTAGCAGACGAGTTGATGAAGACGGCGTGACTTCAACGTCTAGCCGACATCGCCGTGTACCCCAGCCCATAGCGACCCTGCTCGACCTTTGTCTTTCTGCGTAGTTCCTTGTTTTCTGACAAGACGTCGCTCTTACTCGGCAGAGTCCTGATGGAGGCGTCTCGCGACACAACCAACTGCGCCGATGTCGTTCGGCCCACTGAGGATCAGATCGTCGACTGTCGCGGGGATGTGAGTTCAATCGTCACCTCAGCCGACAGCTCCTTTGGGTACCTGCTAGCGACGGACCCACACCCGGCAGCGAGGATTGAGGTGGCCGCTGAGTGATCCACCACTTTGGTGAACGGGTTGGTCAGCGTGTGGGTGGGTGCCCAGGCCAGGTCTGACTCCAACTATCCGGCTGACGTCCTTTCGGACTGTCCTTCGTACGATCCGTCGGCCTGGCCCGGTCACCCACTCGACACCTGCCGGTCGGACGGAGTGACCTAATAGGAGCCTGCCTGTACAGGCCCTTCGCTGTCCTGTCCGTCGTCCCGCTCGGTGCGGTGTCACCCCAACCCAATCCAACGAAGGGATGACAGTGACCAATTTGGCACGGAGCATCACCGGCGGGGTCGATACACACCTCGACGTGCATGTAGCTGCAGCTTTGGACGAACGAGGTGCCCTGCTCGGCGTCGAGAGCTTCGCCACGACGACAGATGGTTACAAGAAGCTGCTGGGGTGGCTGAGCGATTTCGGCCCGGTTGTGCTGGTCGGCGTCGAAGGGACCGGCTCCTATGGAGCCGGACTGACCCGGCACCTCCAAGCCGAGCGAGTCCGTGTCGTCGAAGTCGATCGCCCCAACCGCCAACGCCGTCGCCGCAAGGGCAAGTCCGATCCCCAAGACGCCATCACGGCGGCTCGCGCCGCGCTGTCCGGTGATGCGGCCGGTGAGGCCAAGACGAGGGACGGAAACGTCGAATCCATGCGGGTTTTGCGGGTCGCCCGAGCTTCAGCGCGCAAGGGTCGGACCCAGGCGCTCAACCAGATGCGCGGGCTGATCTCGACCGCCCCCGAGCCCATCCGCGCCGAGCTCCGAGGCCTCAACGTCTTTCGTCTCCTCGAGCGGGCCTCGACCTATCGGCCCGGTTCCAAGCGCGACATCGTCTCGCTGACCAAGTTCAGCCTGCGGATGCTGGCTCGGAGGGCCCTCACCCTCGAAGAGGAGATCTCCGAGATCGACGCGATCCTCGAGCCATTGGTCAATGAGACTGCACCCCGACTGGTCGGCGCTCTGGGCATCGGTCCGGACACCGCCTCGACGCTGTTGGTCACGGCCGGCGACAATCCCGAGCGCCTGCGCAACGAGGCAGCCTTCGCCCATCTCTGCGGCGCCTCACCGATCGAAGCCAGTAGTGGCAAGCAACAGCGTCACCGGCTCAATCGCAGTGGTGATCGCCAGGCCAACTCGGCTCTCTGGCATATCGTGATAACTCGCATGGCCTATGACCCTCGCACGACCGAGTACATCGATCGACGGATAGCGGAAGGTCTCACCAAGAAAGAGGCGGTGCGATGTCTCAAGCGCTACGTCGCTCGAGAGGTGTTCAACCTCCTACCTCACGACAGATTGGGGCTTGACAGCCCATAGGAGCATCGTACGGGGCGACCCCGCTGTTACGACCAGGCCTTGCCCGTGTACCAATCTGGATCGGCACCGGGAGCCAGCTGCTCGGAACGTTGTCTCGTCTATTCCTCGACGAGGATCACCAACGTCTCGGGCAGAACGCCATCGTGCTCCATGGCCTCGGCGGCAGCCTCTGACTGCATGGCGGACGCAAATGCATCCATGTCGGGAACGTCCATGAGGAGCGCCACCTTTGTCGGGTCGTCGGGGTTCACGAACGTCCGAATGTTGGTGACGCCGAGCTGGCCGAAGACCTCTTCGCGCTTAGGCGAGTTCAGCCAATGGTCCTTGCCTTTCGAGATGTCGTGGTGTCCGATTACGGTCGGCATGCTGTGGTCTCCTTATGGTCGGCGGTTGGGGGAGTTCATCCGCGGTGCGCAACGAGAGGAGCACCGATCTCATCAGAATACCGGCGCCGTTCGGTGGATCCTGTTGGACGGTACCCGAAGTTGGGTGGGAGTGCACCGAGATCAATGCCCTATGGGTGCCACAAGGGTGGCACCTTCCCCGGCGAACTGGGGCAGGGACCACTGTTGTGAGCACCGGAATCGACGTAGCTTCGAACTGGAGGCCTTGCTACGCTCCGGTCTGCACAAACACGTAAGGGGGGTTCGCCATGTCTTACGGGATCATTCACTTCTTTCCTGGTGGGACGAAAGAGCAGTATGACGCCGTGCTGCAAGCAGTTCACCCCGGGGAGTTCGAACTCCCAGAGGGACAGCTCTTTCATGCCGCCGGCCCGTCAGAGGGAGGCTGGACGGTCATGGCGATTCATGATTCCGAGCAGAGCTGGGTGAAGTTCCGCGACGAAACGTTGACGCCCCGGCTGCAGCGGGGAATTGAGGGTGGGTTCACGTCGCCACCGACCGAGACCGGCTTCGAGGTCTATAAGCAAGTGCCGTAGCGCCCGACGGCACCCGTCGAACGCCCAGGACCGGGGATCTGGGGTGGGTCATGACTGCAGCTCCCCGATAGTGGCAACGGGTTCGGCAGTCTTCGGACACCGCCACAGGGCGGTGCCGGCAACGACAACAGGCTCCAGAGGATGGGAACCAGGATGGAATGGACACTCAGGCCAGGTAGCTGGTCGTCCCCGGTTCCACAGTTCCTCTATGGCCCACTCTTGTATCTGCTCTGAAACCTGTGCGAGCTGACGGGGCCAATCACCCTCGGGGACCTGAATACCTTGTCCGTGACCGTCCTGGTTGAGGAACATGACATTGATGACCTCTTCGTCGAAGCGGTTGACCCCCGCCCTGTCCTCGACGATTGGTCGAAGTCCAGCCGTGCGTCGTAGTTCCGGCAGGAGCACATCAAGCGCATCCTGCAATGCCCTTTCCATGAGGCCAAGGTATCCGTTGGGTATCTTGCCGTTCCGGCGAACGAGGGCAGTCGGCTAGTCGTCGAAGCGTAACTCTGAAGCCGAAGCTCCGACACTTATCGCCCCTGTGTCGCCAATGGCCAGGGTGTACAAGTTCGCAATGTCCCCAATATTGCTGATCACAATGGAATTGGCCGGTCCACATGGACCGGCCCGAATGCTCTGCGCGAGCGCCCCGCGGCCGGCGTCTCTCAGAACCCAGGGTGCACACGCACGTTATGGGGCACTGGCCCTTTTCGACAACCGTGTCGGGTAGCAACGTCGTCTCCGCATGAAGTGAATGGAGGGTGTACGGTCTCAGAGTGGGGCTCGACGACAGGGTCCAGTCATTGACGACGCCTTGGCAAGACGCCGCCAAGGAAGGACGACGTCATGGCTACCGGCATCGTTGATGCAGGGACCTCACGGGTGACCACGCGGGCCGCACCTGGCTGGGAGCGGTATGCCTGGGTGGCAGGGATCCTCTTCGTTCTCGCCGTCTTGGCGGAGTCCGCGATCGGGCTCGGGGTCGGCATCAACCAGAACGACTCGGCCGCGAAGATCGCGAACACGCTTGCCGATCACAGGAACCGGCTGGTGGTCGTCGAGGGATTCTGTGTCGTCTACGCCGCCATGTTTCCGATCTACCTGTGGAAGCTCTACGACCGTCTCCTGCACACGGATGCCGAGGGCTCGCGTGCCCTCGGCTCCTTGCTGCTGGTCGGCGGCGTGCTGTTTGTCGCCCTTCACGCGGTCAGCGACGTCGGGATCTACGGCGTGCTCGACGGGAAGCTCGCGACGTTCGGTGCGCAACACGACCACAGTGTCTCCTACACGCTGTACCTGTTGACCTACGCCGTGGACAGCGTCGCGGACGTCTTCGGCAGTCTCTTCGCGTTCGCTGCTGGGGTGCTCGTGTTCAGGAGTGGAGTCTTGCCGCGGTGGCTTGGGTGGGTCTCGATCCTCGCCGCGCCCCTGCTCTTTCTGCAGGCCTTCGGCCTCGGCGGTGTGATCGCATCCTTTGGCCTGGTTCTCGACCTGATCGGATTCGTGCTGCTCCTGCTCTTCGTCCTGGTGAGCAGCGTCATCCTTTTGAGGCGGGAGAGCGCGGCTCGGTGACTGCCGGCGAAGCGACTGATCAGCTCCGCGACTCCCGATGGCAACCGGGAAGCTGATCGGTGAGGTCTTGAAGCCCCTGCCCCGTGCGAATGCGAAAATCGCCCACGATGCGCACGGCAAGCGGATCGCAGCCAACACTGGCGAGGAGTTCACGAAGGAGATCGGAGGCTCGGTCGACCTCGCCGCCGGCAGCGGCACGAACTACCTCGACATGGTGGCGTTCCCAGATCATTTGGCGTCGAGAGATAGGGCTCGGGGGTGCTGCGGTCATGGCATCGAGATCGGCGACGGCGAGGCCGAAGCCCGGATCAGCCTCAACCGCAAGGCGTAGCGCGGTCACCGCGTGGGGCGAGTCGACGGCCTGCTGCGCTTCGCGATAGTAGGCGGCGGCCTCTGGGTTTGCCGTGACAACCCGACCGTGGTCCTCGACCGTCGGCCCGACGTTGCCCGGTTGGCGTCGCCGGCCTGAGGGCTGATCTGGATCTGCGTGCATGACTCCTAAGTTGGGCCTCTGGCCTGAGGCCGCCCTGAGTTGATGCTGAGGCAAGCTGGACGCCAAGGCTTTGGGGTGCCGTTTGACGTTGGTCCGATCTTCCGGTTCGTGGGAGAACCCCAGCCCCCGTCGAGGTCGCGTCGTTCAGCTGACGACCGGTATAAGGCGAGCTGCGAGCGCCATCAGATCCGGCTCGTCGGTGAGGGCGCCGATGCGACGGACCCAGGGTTCGTCGTTGCACGAGCGCGATGAAGTCGTCTGTGTGGTGCTGTGTGGGCTCGGCGATCGACTTGGCTGCAGCGAGGGCGGAATCGGCCAGCACCTGGCTTTCTGGAATCCCCCGTTGTCCCAGCGATGTTGACCGCGTCCACGGCGTAGATAATGGCGTCGTCTGGTTGGCCGGAGGCGAGCGCCCACCATGCGAGGCCGGCGAGGACGCGGGGCGGCCCGGCGGGAAGTCGACATAGGGGTAGCGGTCGGCTTCGTCGAGCAAGGACCTGGCTCGGACCAGGTCTCCGAGACGACGGGCCGCGGCCTGGCCTACCATGGCGTCGGACGACAGCCAGGGGTTGAAGCAGCAGCCGATCGCCTCCGCGTAAAGGCCGTCGGCCGCGTTGTCGTCGCCTTGTCTGGCCCGCAGTGTCGCCAAAGCCACCAGGATGAACGGCACATGAAGGGGGCTGCCGGTGGCCCGGCACCGCTCGATGACCGCTTCGTACGCCACTGAAGCGCCGTGGAGGTCACCTCGGGCCTCGGCGATTCTGGCGAGGACGTTTAGCGGAGAGACGACCAAAAGCACCTCTCCTTCTTGGTCAAATCGTTCGAGGCTCGAGCGGGCGGCCGGCTCAGCGTCGTCCAGTCGGCCCAGGACAGCAGGACCCAAGCGACGACCAGGTCGTGCGCGCGCCAGGAGCCAACCGTTTTCGAGCTTGTCGAGCAGTTGCTTCGCCTCGTGCCAAGGCTTGGAGTGACTGATCGAAGTGGTTGCTGAAGCGAGGACGCGGCCCACAGCTCCAGCGCTTCTGCCAAGCGGAGCGGGTCGGCCGCGGGCCTCAAGGCGGCGACAGCCTCTTCGCACTCAAGGACTCCTGCCGCAGGGCCGAGGACATGCCTAGGCAATAGCCATGCCAGGCCTTGGCCGTCGCCTGCAACTCGGGGTCGGCGCTCGCCTTCGGCGCGCAGGGCGCACGCCAGCCAGCGGGCCCCTTCGGCGAAGTTGCCGTTGATGAACCACAGCCAGGCGATCCCCGAGGCCAACGACAAAGCCGCATCGGCGTCGCCCGCTGCTATGTACCAGTCAAGCGCCGCCCTCAAGTTGCGGGACTCCGAGCTCAAGCGGTCCCGCCATACCGGGCCCGTGTTACCTCGCAGGCGTTGATAGGCCTCGACGGCCATTTGCAGGTAGTAAGCAGCGTGGTTGGCGCGAACAGCGTCAGCTTCGTGGGACTCCTCGAGGCGGTCCCGGCCGTACTCCCACAGGGTTTGCAGCTGGGTGAACCGGGTCGTCACCAACGGGGGCAGTGACGAGGGACTTGTCGACCAGTCGGCTCATGACGTCGAGGACCTCACCGCTCGGTACCCGATCGTCGGCACAAACAGCCTCGACCGCGGTCGAGCTCGCAGCCGCCCACGAAGACCGAGAGACGAGCGAACAGACGGCGTTCGTCCTCGAAGAGCAGGTCGTAGCTCCAGTCCACCACTGCCCGCAGGGTCTGTTGGCGGGGCAGGGCGGTACGGGCGCCCCGGGTGAGGAGCCGGAAGCGGTCGTCGAGCCGTTCCGCCACGGTGGCGAGGGTCAGCGCCCGGAGACGGGCGGCGGCGAGCTCAACGGCCAGGGGCAGGCCGTCTAACCGGCGACAAATGTCCTCCACGAGCTGGGTGGCGCGGCCGTCGGGTGCGAACCCAGGTCGGACCGCCCGGGCGTGATCGACGAACAGCTCGACGGCGAGCTGGCAGCGGCCATGCCCCCACCGGCACCAGACACCTCGCCGGGGACGCCCAGCGGCTCACGGCTGGTGGTGATCAGCCGGAGGCCGGGAACCTCTCCGACCAGGGCGTCGGCCAGGGCCGCCGCCGCGTCGATGACGTGCTCGCAGTTGTCGAGGACAACGACCAGGGACCGGCCGGCCAAGTGGCGCAGCGATGACCTCGGCCGTTGATCCTGGCAGCATGGGCCTTCCGGGGACGGACGGCGCGACGCACCCAGGGCGGCAGCCGCCGCCGGGGCCACGCCTGCGGGATCGGTGACGCCGGCGAGCTCGACCAACCAGGCGCCGTCCCGTATGCTCTTCGAAGGACGGCGGCCACCTCGACCGCCAGTCGGGTCTTGCCGACCCCGCCGGGGCCGATCAAGTGTCACCAGCCGGCAGGCGCGGACGGCCTCGCACACCTGCTCGATCTCGGTGCCGCGGCCGATGAAGCTGCTCATCGGCTCCGCAGGTTGCCAGCTGCCCTGGTGTCGTAGCCCTGCCGCGCGGGCGCCGGTGCCGGCGAGCGCGAGCGAGGGGTCCTGGGCCAGGACCCGGGCCTCGAGCTCCCGCAGGGCCGGGCCCGGATCGATGCCCAGCTCGTCGACCAAGTGGTCGCGGATCTCGGTGTAGGCGCGCAATGCCTCGGCCTGGCGTCCGGCCCGGTAGAGGGCGAGAATGAGCAGCTCCCACAGACGCTCGCGGAGCGGGTGCTGGCGGCACAGCGCCTCCAGCTCGTCGACGAGCTCCCCGTGGCGGCCCAGCGCCAGGTCGGCTTCGGCCCGGGCCTCGATGGCCACCAGGGTCAGCTCCTCGAGATGTGCTCGTTCTCGGTATCGGCGAAGTCGGCGTAGGCGAACTCGGCCAGCGGCTCCCCCCGCCGCAGCCGGAGCGCTTCGCCCAGCGCGGCTGACGCGAGCACCGTCGTCCCCCTCCGCGAGCAGCCGCCTGCCCTCGGCCACCAGCTGTTCGAAGCGGACTGCGTCGATGTCATCCGGGCCGACTGCCGAGGGCATAGCCGGCCTCGGTGGTGACGATCGCGCGTCGCTCCGAGGGTGCGACGCAGCTGGCCGATCTGGGCCTGCAGAGCGTTGGCCGGGTTGGCCGACTGCCCGTCACCCCAGAGCGCGTCGATGAGCCGGTCGGCGCTCACCGGCTGGCCTCGTTGCAGCGCCAGGAGAGCCAGCAGAGCCCGCTGCTTGGCGCCGCGGACCGGGACCGTCTGCACCGTCCTTCGACCACCTCGAACTCGCCGAAGAGCCTGACTTCCACGACCTCCACCGTACGACCCATGCTGGCTGCCACGGGCGGCGGTCTCGACCGCTGATATGCGCCGGCGTGCCACCTCAGCGCCACGTCAGTCCCACCTCAGGCCCGAAGCGCAGGCTGCTTCCAGACCAAGAACGATCGAGCGAAAGGAAGCACAATGATCGAGGCAAAGCACCTGACCAAGCGCTACGGCAAGACGGTTGCGGTCAATGAGGTCTCCTTCACCGTCCAAGCCCGGGCAGGTGACCGGCTTCCTCGGCCCCAACGGGGCCGGCAAGTCGACCACCATGCGCATGGTCCTGGGCCTGGACGCCCCGACTTCGGGTGAAGTCCGCGTGGACGGCAAGCCCTACCGCCAGCTGGCCGACCCGCTCCGCTCGGTCGGGGCGCTCCTCGACGCCAAGGCCATCGTCGGTGGCCGCAGTGCCGCCAACCACCTCATGTGGCTGGCCGACAGCAACGGCATCGCCCGCCGCCGGGTGAGCGAAGTGCTCGACATCGTCGGACTCAGCGACGTGGCCGGAAAGCGGGTCGGGACCTTCTCGCTCGGGCATGAACCAGCGGCTCGGCATCGCCGCCGCCCTGCTCGGCGACCCCGAGACGGTGATGTTCGACGAGCCGATCAACGGCCTCGACCCCGAGGGCATCCTCTGGATCCGCAACCTGATGAAGTCGCTGGCATCAGAAGGCCGCACGGTGTTCCTCTCGAGCCATCTGATGAGCGAGATGGCCCAGACCGCCGATCACCTGCATCGTCATCGGCAGGGGCCGCATCATCGCCGACGCCAGCACCGATGAGTTCATCAACCGGCACACGGCCGCCGAGCGTCCGGGTCCGGGCGGTGGAGCAGACCGACCTGGCCGAGGCCCTGACCCGACGCGGCGCGCTGATCGAGTGCGGTTCCGACGGCGCCATGGTCGTGACCGGCATGGACTCCGCCGCCATCGGCGGAGTCGCTTCCGCCCACGACATCACCCTCGTCGAGCTGGCCCCGCTCGGGTCGTCGCTCGAGGAGGCGTATTTCGACCTGACCAAGGATGAAACCGACTACCACGCCGGCCAGCTGGCCGGCTCGACCAAAGGAATCTGACATGAGCACTGCGACCTACACCATCGATGCGATTCACTTCACGCCCTCGGCTCGCCGGTGCGAACCGCCGATCAGCAGGACTCTCAAGGCGGAGTGGACCAAGCTCCGCACGCTGCCCTCCACGTGGCGGACGGCCGTCATGGCCGTGGCCATGTCGATCGGCTTGGGTGCCGTCCTTTGCATCTCCCAGGCCAACCAGTGGGCCACCATGACGCGCCGCAGCAGCGCGCGACGTTCGACCCGACGGCCTGCTCGCTGGGGGGATTCTTCTTGGTCGGCGCCGTGCTGCTCGGGGCGCTCGCCGTGCGGACGGTGACGGCCGAGTACTCGACGGGGATGATCCGGTCCACCTTCACCGCCACGCCCACCCGACGCCTGGTACTGGCGGCCAAGGCTGCCGTCACCGCGGCGTTCGTGTTCCCGGTGGCGCTGCTGCGCCGTCGTCGTCAGCTTCGAAGTCGGCCAGCGGATCTTCGCCGGCAAGCACCTCCAGGTGTCCTTCGGCCATCCCGGTGTTCTTCAAGCGGTGGTCTTCGCTGCCGTGGCCGTCAGCCTCGTCGCCATCATCGGGGTCGGTCTCGGCGGCCTCATCCGACACACCGCCGGCGGCGACCACCGCACTGGTGCTGGTCATCGTCGGAGGAGCCATGCTCGGCCAGTTCCTTCCGGCCGGCCTTCGCCAGTACCTGCCCGGGACCGCACTCGAGGCCGCCGTGACGGTCAACCACTCGGCGGGACTCCTGAGGCCAGGTACTGCCGTCGTGGTCCTCGGCGTCTATGCCGCCATCGCCCTGGCGGCGGCATCGATGCGGGTGGCACACCGGGACGCCTGACGTCGAGCGCAGCCCTGGCCGTCTTGTCCAGCGCCTGGTGACGTTGTTCTCCAACTGGAGCCAGGCCCATGGTTGCTTCGAGCCTCGAACGACTTTCTCCGAGCGACTGTCGG